>NZ_AP042461.1:1267500-2042500 GCF_055394525.1 Maridesulfovibrio salinus | reverse complement strand
GCATCCGCGGTACTGGCTTACTACTCCGCCGAACTTCTTGAACTTAAGTTTGCATACTGGGCCGCTCTTTCGGCTGTCATCGTTATGCAGATTAACGTGGCAGATTCGATCAAGATGTGCTGGTACCGCTTTTCTGGCACTGCTATCGGCGCATTCATAGGCATCATGTGCATGCTTGTTTTCCCGCCCACCCAACAGATGACCGTGCTGGCCCTATTTGTATCAGTTGCTTTCTGCGCCTACATGACCAAATATAACAACCGTTACAAGATGGCGGCAATCACGACAACCATAGTGATACTGGCAAGCATGGGAGAACCTGACCGTATTGAGTTCGGTTTATTCCGTGTGGTGGAGATAGCCATAGGTGTAGCGAGTGCGTTTCTGGTCAATATCATTGTCTGGCCTATGCGCGCGGCAGAGGCTTTGAAAGAAGACCTCTTCAAACAATTCGAAGAGTGTGCAGATAATTATGAAACATTGATGGACTGCTTCCTTCATGAACAAACCGGCCTCTCACCAAGTTTACTGGACTCCACCAACGCGCGAATGGCGAAAAACCGTGAAATCTACTCCAAAGTTCTTCGGTTGGAGAGCCTTCTTTATCTTGAAGATACAGAGCTTCTTGGAATGAAAGTTGAAATACTTGAAAAATGTGCTTCGCATCTAAGGTCTATGTTAAGCACTTTAAACAATGTAGATGGCGAAGGCTATGACATCATCATGAAAGGTGAACTGACCGAGCTCGCAAAGGTCACTTCCAAAGCCATGAAAGCAATTGGCTCAAAAAAAATTCCAGATGAAAAAAGCCTTCAGAACGCTCTTGAAACTGCTCAGAAAAGGTTAAAAACCCTGAGAGATGAAGGCGTGACAAGACGCTTTTATCTACAAAAACTAATCCAGTTCTTCGCATTTTACCACAGTGCTGAATCTATCTGTAAGGATATTCTACGTTATACCCGTGAAAGAAAACGCATAAAAAGAGACAAAAAAACAACTTCACCTTAAAGCCCCAGTAGATTCAACAGGAGAATGTCCGCTTCTGGTTTGTCGTGTTTATGGGTCATCAGCAGATCCGTTGCGCTCACGCTTTTGCCGTAATATCTCTTGTTGAAATCAGGACTGACCATAAAAGCTCCAGTTCTGTAAGCCATACCGCCGAACATACCGCCCTGGTAGACGAGGGCGAAAGCATTACCTTCATCATCAAATGATCCCCTATGGGAGCTATCGTTGATATAACCGATGGCTATGTCTGCCCCGAGCGAAAGATCAAGTTTACCATCAAGGGCTTCTTTGACAGCCCGGTCATTCATTAGAAAAACAATTACCGTCTTTCCGACAACTCCTCCCTGCAATCCAATATCGATACCGGCCATATTGAAAAAAGCCGGACCATTCCAGAATCCTGTATCATCCTTGACGCAGAGAACACCCGGCCCTCCTTCAGCCCCAACCATAAAAGCGGCCTTGTAGACATCAGGGAAAATGAAAACTCCCTTGGAAATTTCCAGCAGGTAATCAATGCTCGGACCATCTGTTGCATCCCTGACACGGTCGAGAGCGCATGCTGCCGAATCCACAATCTGCTGAGTAGTGGAATTTGAAATGCTGACACATGGACTTCCGGTTGCCTTCTTAAACGAATTACATGAACTCGCCATTAGCAGGGCCACTGATATCAATAACAGAATCTTTAACTTGTTCATGGCTCTCATACTAAACGAATCAATCTCTTACCGGCAACCGCAATCTGTATGCCCTTATCCCAAACGGCAACACCCAAACAGCGTAATTTATATCTTATCAACATCCTGAGTATAAGCCTAAATTTCCTTTTTGACAGAATTGATCGATCATAATTTATATATTGTTTCATTCAATATCCTTCTTTGAAAACAAATTTTGGAATGATAAAAAATGTCATGACACTTTGCAGGAAAAAATGTTTACTGCAGCTGAACACAACAAAACATTCAAAGGAAAAAAATGTCTACGCTCCTAAAACCATATAACGAGCGCATGATGGAAGTTCTACTCCATATTCAGCGCAATCTTGACGGAGATCTTTCGCCTGAAACACTTGCTGAACTGGCATGTTTTTCTGTGGCCCACTTCCATCGAACATTCAAGTGGACGGTCGGGGAAAATCTCAAAGAACATGTCCGCCGTCTACGTCTTGAAAGATCTGCCTATGAACTTTCGTACACGGAAAAAACAGTAACGGAAATTGCTTTGAACGCATGTTTCGAATCACCGGAAACTTTCAGCAGGGCTTTCAAAAAAAAATTCAAGGTTCCACCCAGCGAATACAGAAAAAGATCCAGGGAAATGGTCAGCCCTGACGGCAACGGTAAAATCCATTACAGCCCCGATCCCAATATCAGAGGATTCAAGCTGGATGACTCACCGCTCAAATGCGAAGTTGAGGTACGCCAGCGGGATGAGACAAAAGTCGCTTTCATAAGGCATGTCGGTTCATATTTCGATGTAGGGAAGGCATGGGATAAACTGTGCTCATGGGGTTTCAGCAACAACCTTCTTAATGATGACACTGAATTTCTGGGACTCTGCTACGATGATCCAGAAATCACCCCTGAGGGTAGAATCCGTTATGACGCATGCATTTCAGTCACGCAAGAAATAGAGCCGCATCCTGAGATAGGAACGCAAATAGTCCCGGGTGGAAAATATGCGGTCACCACACATTACGGAGCCTATGCAGGCCTGCTCGACACCTACCGGGAGCTATACGGAAAGTGGCTCCCGAACAGCGGCTATCAGGTAGTAAACAGCATCGCATCTTTTGAAAAGTATATTACTACATCGGATGACATGGAATCCGATGATCTGGTGACAGAAATATGGTTGGGGATTTACGGACCAGTAACCTAATAAACGGAGTAACAAAGAATGGAAGTACAGATCTGGAATTTAGATCCGGCTAAACTCGCATACGTCGAACATGTCGGCCCCTATGCAGAAGTTGAAAAAGCATGGGAAAAACTATGCGGTTGGGCTGCTCCGGCAGGTCTTTTTGATGGGAAGACCAGATTCTACGGTATGTATTATGATGACCCGTCCAAAGTCGCCCCTGAAAAACTTCGTTCAGAAGCAATCATTACCGTGGAAAAAGAAATGGGCGCCCCCGCTGAAGTACAATTCAAGGACTTTCCCGGAGGTAAATACGCCGTAGCGGTTCATCTCGGACCTTATGACAAGCTTGTTGACTCATGGACTGATTTTTATGAGAACTGGCTTCCCAAAAGCGGATATGAATACGAGGATTCCCCCTGCCTTGAGCAATATATGAACGACCCGACCAATACCCGCCCGGAACATTTGGTTACCCTTCTGCTCATGCCGCTCAAGTAAGAGCTTTTGAGGCTGTTGATTTCAACTCTGCTTTAAAACCGGAACGCCCCGGCCTTCCTGTAGGAACCGGGGCGTTTTTCATGATCTATCTGAGACCTACAATTAATATTTTATTCTCCATCATCATCGGAATCCATAACCGTTTCCCTTTTTCATCCAGATAAAAATCAGCCGGGCCGCCTATTTTTTCTCCCAGATTAAGAACAGAAGATTCTCCGCTTTCAATATTCTGGCGGATCAGAACACCTTTCTTTCCAAAATCCACCCAATCGGAAAAGATAATTTCGCCTTCATGATAAACCATTCCGTCATAAAAGCCTCTTCCGGGATTGATCCTTTCAAAGCTGAATTTATTGTTTTCAATGCGCCCACTTCCGACAATTCCATTTGGTTTATGATCCTTGCCGAATGAGCAGAAATAAATTGTTTCGGTCTTTGAATCAAAGGAAAGCCCGTTCGGGCCGAAAAGATCTGAGTCACATTCCACTTTCTTATACCCGGGTGAGGCAGAGGTATCCACCATGTAAAGTGACCCGGTATCCATTGCGGAAATAAGCAACATTTCATCGTCCATCAGAGTTATCCCGTTCAGAAATGAAGTTCCCTCAGATGAGAAATCCAGATCAAATACCTTTCTGCCGTCGGCAAGGTTAAATCCCTTAAGCCGGTCAATATCATTTACATAAAGGACACCTTTTAGAACGACCATTCCTTTGGGGGCATCAAGTCCGCTGATAAAACGGCGCTCAATAATTCCGCCTTCACTTGTAAGCTTTGAAATATAACCGTCTCCGTCACGGTCCATAGGCTTGAGTTTTTCCCCTACGTTGGAAACATAAAAGAATGTTCCATCCGAGGTGACACTCTCCGGAGCGGAAAAGCCCTCAACTTTGACAGTTTCAGCATTACAGGCGGCAAGTTGTATGGATATGAAGAAAACAACCAGAATTGATAAATAATTACGCATGAATTCCTCCTTTGGTATGGAGTGAAACTAGCGTAGAACAATCCTGATATCTTTCGGCTACAGGCCAGATTTTGTCGGATTCAGTTCAGATCGATATTGTAGGGGTGTCATCCCGTATCTCTCACGGAAAAGACTGCTGAAATGAGACAGGCTCTCATAGCCTGATTCAAAAGAAATTTCCGTAATATTTTTACGGGAGTTCCGGATAAGCTGGGCAGCCCACGAAAGCCTGCGCTCTCTGATCCATTTTGCGGGGGTGGTATTGAACGTCCTGCGAAATTCGCGTTTAAAAGTGGATAGGCTCCTACCGGAAAGTTCAGCCATATCTTCGAGGCTTATGTTTTTATTGAAATATTCTTCAACCACCGCAGCTATATCACCCCTGCTCTCATTGCTGCAGGAATGCAGAAAAGAAACAAAGTCTCTATTTTCTTCGCAAGCACATAAATAATGCAGAAGTTCCTGAACCTTCAGCCGAAGAAAATCATCATCCCTCCTGAGCGAGGAATTAAATAGCTCAACCATCGAAGCCACAAAAATTCTTATGGGATCACTCACAGTAATCGAAAATACAGATTTATTAGAAGGCCGGACAGACTCATCCCCACCCAACCGGCTTACGAAGCCTGAAAACATGGAATCATTGAAAAAGAAAAGGACAGTATCAAAGGACCCGCCACCTTTGGGAATCATTTCGGACATGAGGTGACATCCCTTGCGGCAGAAGAAGGCATCCCCTTTGTTCAGGACAATATCCCCATCCGCAGAATGAATATACTTGGTTCCTTCAAGCACAAAAACCAGTGAATGCCGGGAAACACAGACTTCATGCCGAATCTCGGACTCATGGCTGCGAAATTGGACAAAGGTTATCCCGTTCAAATCGATACTGGGAATTTCAGAAGAAGTGCTGATCTGGCGGGGAATGCTGAGCATATCAATAAAAAGGGCCGCACGAGGCGGCCCGTTATAAACTAGAATTCAAGATGTTTCGGAGTTCTGGGGAAAGGAATCACGTCACGAATGTTGGTAACACCGGTCAGCAACATGAGCATACGCTCAAAACCCATCCCGAAACCGGAATGCGGGGCGGATCCGAAACGGCGGCTGTCCAGATACCACCAGTAATCCTCTGATTCCATACCGGTTTCTTCAATCCTGCTCTCCAGCACGTCCAGACGTTCTTCACGCTGGGAACCGCCAACCAGTTCTCCGATTCTGGGAACAAGCAGATCCATTGCGGCAACGGTCTTATCATCATCGTTAACCCGCATGTAGAATGGCTTGATCTCCTTCGGGTAATCATAAACTATGACCGGTTTCTTAAAATGTTTCTCTGTAAGATACCTTTCGTGCTCAGTCTGAAGATCTTCACCGTACTCGGGCCAGAATTCGAATTTCTTAGCTTTCTTGCAACGCTGCAGCAGATTCACCGCGTCGGTGTAGGTAATACGCTCGAAATCATTATCAAGTGTATTGCGCAGAGTATCCATCAGAGTCTTGTCCACGAATTTTGCGAATAGTTCTATGTCATCGGCGCAGTTTTCAAGGATGTGGCTGATCAGAAATTTGACCATCTCCTCTCCGAGATCCATGTTGTCATTGAGATCAGCAAAGGCCACCTCGGGTTCAATCATCCAGAACTCGGCTGCATGACGGGGAGTATTGGATTTTTCAGCACGAAAAGTGGGACCGAAGGTGTAAACCTGTCCGAGGGAAAGAGCGTACATCTCTGCGGAAAGCTGTCCGGAAACGGTCAGATGGGCTTCTTTTCCGAAAAAATCATTCTCAAGCTGTTGCTCTTTTTTTCTGGTCAGTCCATCGTAGTCTAGAGAAGTAACCCGGAACATCTCTCCTGCACCCTCGCAGTCTGAACCGGTCACGATGGGTGTGTGAACGTAGAAAAACCCCTTGTCACGGAAAAATTTATGAATGGCGTAGGAGAGTTCTGAACGGATACGGAACATGGCACCGAACTTGTTGGTGCGGGGCCGCAGGTGGGCTATACCACGCAGGAATTCATCGCTGTGGCGTTTCTTCTGCAGCGGAAAAGTTTCGGGGTCGGCATAGCCGAGCATTTCAATGCCCTTACCGCGCACCTCCCATTTCTGCCCCTTGCCCGGAGACTCAACAAGTTCACCGGACACGGAAACAGATGCTCCGGTGGATATTTTTTCAAGTTCAGCTTCAATTTCAGGTGTATGGTCGATTATCACCTGCACATTTTTCAGGCAGGAGCCGTCATTAACCTCAAGAAACGAAAACCCTTTGCTGTCACGCTTGGTTCTAATCCAGCCTTTGACCAGAATCTCTGAGGCAGGGTTTTCCGCATTCAGAATGTCCTTAACGCATGTTCTTCTCATAAAAAGTCTCCAATCACTTCGTTTTGCAAAAGATGTAGCCGCAAGCGCATTAAATTTCAACCAACTTGTGTATCATTAATATATATAACACAACCCGCTTTACATCTTATGAATAATAATTAGCTTGTATCACATGCGAGGAATTCCCCGTTTTTGGCACGCTAAGCAATTGAATTTTAAATATTACGAAAAAAATGAAATTTATGCTTGCAATTATTAACAGTAATTATTACTACTAAGTCCAACGAAACGAGGAAACAATTAATTCACACATACGAACTGAACAAACTAAGGAGAAACAAAATGTCCAAGACTCTTGAAAATCTCAAAGCAGCATTCGCAGGCGAATCCCAGGCAAACCGTAAATACCTCGCATTCGCGGAAAAAGCAGAATCCGAAGGCAAACCCGGTGTAGCAAAACTTTTCCGTGCAGCAGCTGCAGCAGAAACAATTCATGCTCACGCACACCTGCGCTTGATGAAAGGAATCGGTTCTACCGAAGACAACCTCAAGGCTGCAATCTCAGGCGAAACCTATGAGTTTGAAAAAATGTATCCTGAAATGATGACCGAAGCCAAAGAAGAAGGCGAAAATGCAGTTCTGCGCTACTTCGGTTTTGCAAACGAAGCCGAAAAAGTTCATGCCGACCTTTACACCAAGGCTCTCGAAGCTGAGAATGATGTTTTTTCCGAAGCAGAGTTCTACATCTGTTCCGTCTGTGGCCACACTCAGGATGGCGAAGCAACTGAAAAATGCCCCATCTGTGGTGCTGCAGCCAAAGCTTACTCCAAAGTAGAATAGCCACCTATTTCCACACTCCCACCTCTGAAACCGCCCGCAAGTTTTCTTGCGGGCGGTTTGCTATTTCAAAGAAATAAAACTCACTCTGCCCGCACTGTAATTCAGGAACCCCGAACCGGCCATTGCTGCCGTATCAAGATAAAAATCAAAAAAAATTACAAATAAATTTTCCGGTGAAAAAGCCCATTGTGTGAATAACCCGGCGATAAACACGTGTCTGTCTACCCCGCTTAATATGCCGAGTCATCTGTTTCAGCATCAAACCCACATTTCGGTGATAATCCTCACATCAGGGTGGACGTTTCGGTTGAAGGTCTTATATAAAACATGCCGGTGAGTACGACCTGTTTCAGAGAGTTGCGCATCTGCAGCGACTGCGCTATCTTCGCCTGTTCAAAATAGATTGCAAAGGGGATTTCAATGGGATTCTTTTCTAAAGTAAAGAAATTGTGGACCAGTCCGGAAGACAGGGCTGATCAGGCACTTAAAGATTACCTCGGTGAGGATTACGAAGAAGAAAAAGAGGAACCGCAACCGGAAGCCAAACCGGAACCTGCCCCCGCTCCAGAACCGGAGCCGGAACCAGAATCCGCGCCGGAAGCCGGGGCAGCAGAGCCCGAAGAAAAACCTGAACCGAGAGAAGACCCGGAAGCTGTTGCAGAACCCGCGCCCGAGGAGACTCCTGAAGCTTCCACACCGGAAGCCACTGTTCAGAAAATCCCGGCTGAAGAACCTGCAGCTGAAGCTGTTGAAACTCCCGCATTCGAAGCCGCTACCGCACCAGAAGAAGCAGCGGCCGTTGAAAAAAATATTTCCGAAGAGCAGGAAGAACAGGTAATCAATGAGACATCCCCTGAGACAGTTGAAGAGGAAGTTTCCGAAGTCCCGGCTGAACCGGAGATATCTGTTACTCCGGAACCTGTATTAAAAGAAGAACCTGAGGCCGATCCGGAGCCCGTCACCGAACCCGAATTCGCACCGGAACCGGAAGTGGAAGCGGAAGCGGAGCCAGAACAGACTGCCGCCCGAACCTTACAGCCTGAACCTCAGGAAAAACCATCCGGCCCGACCATCCTTGAGCCTGTGATGCAGGTTGAGGACAAATCCGATGAAGACAAACCCCAGTGGCAGCGTGATCTGACCAAAGCCCTTCAGCAGGCCGAACCCCGTCTGTCCGTCTGGCTGGGCCTGATACTCGAAGGCATTGAAGAAGCCGGGGACGACCTCTGGGATCGTTTATCCTTCCTGCTTGATGCTCTTGAAGCACCCAAAAATGAAGCCGAAGATTTCATCAAACGCTTTCAGGACTGGCTTGAGGACATGGACTACGAGTATGTGGAGGAATTCCGCTCCGAACTCCAGTACCGCCTCGCCCTCGCCCTTGAGCTTGAAGATGAGGAAGATGAACGAAGCCGTCTGTTCATCAAGCTTTCCGAAGGCCTAAACAAGACCCGTGAACAGATTACCAAGCGCATTGACTCCATGCTCTCGAGCCACAGCGCATTTGATGAAGATTTCTGGGAAGAATTCGAAGAAATCCTGATCATGGCTGACGTAGGCTACGAAGCTTCCATGGAACTTGTGGAACGCATGAAAGAGCGCATCCGCAAATCCGGCGAAACCAATCCGGAAAATTTCAAGGACCTGCTCAGGGAAGAACTTGACGAAATTTTCAAGGTTCCCAGACGCATCAAGGCTTACAACCCGCCTGAAGTAGTTATGATGATCGGCGTTAACGGAGTAGGTAAAACCACCACCATCGCCAAACTTGCCCACCGCGCCCAGATGCAGGGCCGCAAGGTTCTGATAGTTGCGGGAGATACCTTCCGCGCCGCCGCCATCGGGCAGCTTGAAGTCTGGGCCCGCCGTGTGGGAGCAGGTTTCTACGCCAAGGAAGAAGGCTCCGATCCCGCGGCTGTAGCGTTTGAAGCCATCGACTACGCGGTCAAGAACGGCTACGACCTCATGCTGCTTGATACCGCCGGACGACTGCATACCAAGACCAACCTCATGGAAGAGCTGCACAAAATCCGCAGGGTCCTCGGCAAAAAGCATGACGAAGCACCGCACCGCAGTGTTCTGGTCATTGATGCCACCACCGGACAGAACGCCCTGTCCCAGACCAAACTCTTCAATGAATCCATCGGCGTGGACGAACTTATCCTGACCAAACTGGACGGAACTGCCAAAGGCGGAGTCATGATCGCTGTCACCATGCAGAACAAAATCCCCATCACCCACATCGGACTCGGTGAAAAGATGGAAGACTTGAGACCGTTCAATGGAGAGGATTTCGCGAAAGCACTGCTGTTGTCGTAAAATCTGAAAAGAAATTAATTAAAGAGAATCCCGTTCAGCTTATCAAGTTGAACGGGATTTTTTATCTTCTATAAAATAAAAACGGCAGTAAAAAACCAGACCTTATTTATAAATTGGGCTGAATTTATTTAATTTTGGTAATAAAAAACTACCACTCCGGCTCATAGACCGCCTCAAATCCGGGAAAAACAATCCTGCGGTGATGCAGATACATCAGCCCCTGCTCACCGCCGACACCGTAAAGAGGATCGCCCACTATGGGAAATCCCGCATAGGCAAGATGGGCACGAATCTGATGGCGCGCTCCTTTTGAAATGCGAACCTCCACAAGCGCAGTACCGTCATCAAAACCGCCGACCATCTCCACAAGACTCCAGCGCACGGGATCTGCATATTCCTTCAGCACCTTAGTACGTTTGCGGTCCGCTGTATCCAGCTTATTTTTCACTATAAAACCGCCGTCAGGGACTCCATGTACTTTGGCGTAATAAAATTTCTCCACATGCCCCGCATCTTCCTGTTCACGGAAACGGTTTTCGTTCTCCGCACCGAAAGCAATCAGCAGCAAGCCAGAGGTAAGCTTGTCCAGACGGTTGGCGAGAATAGCCTCTTTGCCGGGAAAAAGATCGGACAGGCACTCTTCAGCCGTGGGTTCACGGCTTCCGGCCACCCATGCCGAATGAATATCTGACGGCTTGTGAATAACAGCGTACTCGTCTTCCTCGCCCACAATAGATAAACGGGAAGCTATTTCCATGGAACAGGCCCGCTCTTCGGGTTCGAAAAAAGTTACCACCGCACCGGAGAAAACCTTGAATCCGGTCTTGCGGGTCTTGCCGTTTACCAGCACATAACCGTTTTCAATCAACCTTCTTCGCTCACGCAGTCCACTTTCAGGGAGCAGCTCCAGCATGAACTTGTCAAGGCGGGCCCCTTCACTGGCACTCGATACTGTTTTTGATCCGATTTCTTTCAATTTTTCTTCATCCACATCTGTTAACAGACATACGTGGCTCAAGAGTGAGCCGGGCTTTACGCTTTAGGTAAAACAGCCTACAACTTCCGGGAGCAGTATCTAATAATAAAAATCAGACTGACCGTACACAGGCAACACAGGCCTGTACAACCCGGCAGCATCATTCAAACATTCAATTCCAGAGAGGGACATGCCATGAACTTCAAGGGTTGTATTTTCATCCTCGCCGCCGCCGTCATGTGGGGACTTATAGGTCCCATTTCAAAATTCCCCATCGCCCAGGGAGTGGCTCCGCTGGAAAACGCCTTCTGGCGCGCCATTTTTGCATGGATGCTTTTCAGTGTCCACGCCTGCCGCATCAGGGCAATAAAAATAGATCCTAAAGACCTGCCCCAGATCATAGGCTTCGGTCTGCTCGGTGTTACAATCTTCTACGGATCATATCAACTGGCGGTGGAAGACGTGGGCGCGGCACTGGCCTCGGTACTGCTCTATACTGCCCCGGCCTGGGTCGCCCTGATGTCCTGGCTCCTGCTGGGGGAAAGAATGGGAACCATCAAAATAGCCGCACTGGTAACCACCATCAGCGGAGTAATCTGCGTATCACTGGGGCCACAGATTTTCGGAACCGGCAACGGAATTGAATTCACATGGTTCGGGATAATCTGCGGCCTGACATCCGGTTTCACCTACGCCCTCTATTATATATATGGCAAAACCATCTTTTCCCGCTATACCACACCTACAATTTTTCTCTACGCACTGCCCATAGGCGCACTATGCCTCACCCCGTTTTTCGAGTTCACCCCCAAAACCGGGACCTCATGGCTGAGCATCATCGCGCTGGCGGTTATCTGCACCTACGGGGCATACTCCGTTTACTATGCCGGAATGAAATTTCTGGAACCCACCACCGCTTCGGTCATCGCCACCCTTGAACCAGTGGTTGCCGCCATTCTGGCATGGCTGTGGTGGAACGAAAGCTTTGACTGGACCGGATACCTCGGCAGTGCCATGATCATCTCCGCGGTGCTCATGATTGTTATGGAAAACAGGATCAGAATTTTTTTCCGAAAAACACAACCACAATCAATCTAGTGATATAAATATGCTCAAACAGGTTAAAGCTTCTGCCGGATCAGGCAAAACCTACGAACTTACAGCCCGTTTCCTGCAGCTCCTTGCCGGGGCTCAGGAAGAGGATTCCATTCCGGTCTGCAAATCTTCACAGGCCCGAGGCTACTGCTGGCCCGAAATCATGGCCGTTACCTTTACCAACAAGGCCGCCGCGGAAATGAAAGAACGGGTGGTCCGCTCCCTGAAAAACCGAGCGCTGGACATTCCCGGTGACGGTCTTGGATCCGACTGGTCCTCACGGGACGCTAAAAAACAGCTAATTCCGATCCTCCAGCGATACAACCGCCTGAATATCAGGACCATCGACAGCCTGCTCAATCTGCTGGTACGCATTTTCGCCCTTGAACTGGGGCTTAATCCGGAATTCGAACTCCTCTTTGATCCGTCCACCCTGTTCGAGCCTAACTTTAACAAATTCCTCGCCCAGTGCGAAGAAGGAGATGAAAAACGCAAAGAACTTATGGATGACGCGGTTGAAAGCCTGATCCTTAAAGAAGAAAAACAGGGATTCTGGCTGGCTGAACAGATGCGTGCACGTCTTATCGCTATTCTTGAATACCTCATCGACCACCCCGCCGAACGTCTAACCGATCAGGAGGAGATAGCCGGACTGCTGCAGGGCGAATTCGATAAATTCCAGAATGCGGTCAGAGCCATGCAGAAGATGATCGAAACCGACAAAATCGCGGCTTCTTCGCACCTTAAAAAATATCTGGAACACGCCGCCGGACTCGATTTCATGGGTGAACCCAAAGACTCGGCAATGGTCGCCAAAGACAGCTTCGTGGACTGCGTCAATAAGAAGTCCAAAGAAGAAATCGGCTCCTACCATGAAAAAATCTACGCCGACCTGAAGGCGGCCCACGAAAACTACCGTGACCGGACAATGATCATCCGTGGGGCTTATGCTCTGGCTCCTTTTGTACGCATTGTCGAAGAAATCAGGGCTGATATAATTGAATACCAGACCCGCAACGGAATGCTTCTCAGTGCTGACCTGCCCAAGGTGGCAAGCTTTGTCCTTGAAGGCGGAAGCGCACTGCCGGACGCCTTCTGTCGCATGGGCTCTCGTTTGCACCACCTCCTGATCGATGAATTTCAGGACACCAGCATAGCCCAGTGGCAGGCCATGATTCCACTTGCAATAGAATGCCTGTCCAAAAGGGGCAGCCTTTTCTATGTAGGGGACGTAAAGCAGGCCATCTACAGTTGGAGGGGCGGATGCTCGGAACTTTTCGATGAGGTCGGGCAGGACCCGGACCTTTTCAACCTATCCGAGTTTACTCCCGGAAACCTCGAATACAACTGGCGCAGTCTTGAACATGTAATCGGCTTCAATAACAGTTTTTTTGACAAACTAGCCGACTACGATCTCGCACTGGAGCTTGCCGAAAAGCTCTACCCCAATGCGCCGGAGGAAGAGCAGATAAATCTGGGCCGGAAAATCTCAAATTCTTTTGAAAAGGCCACCCAGCAACTGCCGCCGGGGCAGAACCGTGATGGCGGTTACGTACGCCTTCAGAAAATTTTTGCCGCCACTTCTCCTGAAATAGTAGAGGAAACACACCGCAATTTCGACCTGCTGATGGATGAACTTACCGCCAGACGCGAATATCGTGATATCTGCGTGCTAGTGCGTTCAAATACACACGCGCAACTGATCTGCGACTGGCTGGTTGAAAAATCCATCCCCGTAATCACCGAGAACAGCCTTCAGCTTGATCGCCACCCGGTGGTCCGCCAGATGGTTTCTCTGCTTAAGTTTCTCGACTATCCTCAGGACGATCTCGCCTTTCTGGAGTTCATCTGCGGCGCGGAAATCTTCGGAACCATCTCGGGGATATCACGCGAGGACATGTTTAAATGGCTCTCCGAACGGGATAAAGGACCGCTCTACCGCCGTTTTTCGGAGCAGTATCCGGAATTCTGGAAAAAACACATATCACCTTTCCTTCGTAAATCCGGCCTGATGACACCTTACGACCTTGCCAGTGAAATGGTCTCTAGATTCCGGCTGATTGAAAGCAACCCCAGAGATGAACTTTATATCCGGAGGTTTCTGGAAGTAATCCATCTTGCCGAGGAAAAACGAGGAACATCACTGGCCGCCTTTCTGGACTTCTGGGAACTTTCATCGACAGAAGAGAAAGTCCCCCTCCCGGAATCAGTCAACGCGGTACGGATCATGACCATCCACAAATCCAAGGGGCTGGAATTTCCGGTCATCATCGTGCCCTTTCACAACTGGTCCGTATCCGGTCCCGATACAGATTTCACCGATATCGAAATCGGCGGTAAAAAAATGCTGACCACCATGAACAGCGCCCTCGGTGATGTCTATTACGAAAACCGTACCCGCATGTTCACCGAGCAGCTCAACCTGCTCTATGTGGCCTGGACCCGTGCCGGGGAGGAGCTCTACGGTTTCCTTCCCTCGGAAAAAATCAAGGGAGTCTCCCCCGCTCTTGCAGCCATTGAAGTGATTCTGGCGGATAAATTCACCGAACTCGGCACTCTTGAATACGGAACAGAACCGCCCGCCCCGGATGAATCCGAAGCTGAAGTTACAGCAGATCCCGCTAGACTTACGGGCAGCGCCGATGAGTGCGAAGCAAACGGAGATGAGCTTGACTCTCCGGAACTGATGGGCTGGCTGCCGAGATTGAGGGTCTATCGCCATAACCTTGAAGATTATTCTTATGATGCCCGCATGCGCGGAGAACTGGCCCATAACGCCATGGAAAACCTGATCCTCACCGGTGACGATGAGACAGACTGCCTTCGCAGTGCCGAGGCTTCGTTTGCCAGATTCCCGGCTGTAACCGAGGAACGGGACGTGCTTGTTCCGGAAGTTACGGCTATGGGAGTATGGGCTCTGTCCGTTCCTGAGGTACGCAGTGCCATCGAACACGGCAGACCGGAAGTGGCGATCATGGACAAACAGGGCGAAACACATCGAGCGGACCTGCTTCTTCTGGATGAGGATCAGGCTCTTGTGGTGGAATACAAGACTGGGCAGCCCAGTCCTGAAAATGAAAAACAGGTCAAAAGATATTTGAGGCTTCTGCGAGAGATGTACGGAGACAGTAAGAAATTAAAGGGAATACTGGTCTACCTTGATGGCAGGTTTACAAGAGAGGTGACCTTATGAGCAACCGCAATCCCATACGCATCATTTCATGGAAAGAAGATTTCATCGAAAAACTGGGTTCCATGATCATTGAAGAATCCGGTGGAGATCTGAGCAGGGTTACGGTCATAGTGCCTCACCACCGCCCGGCTCGCTATCTGAAGAAAACACTAGCCGCATCAGAGAATCTGCCCAAACCATGTATCCTGCCGGAGATTTATTCTTTCTCGGATTTCGTCTCCCGGTTGATGCCGAAACTGACCGGAGAATTTCCCCGCAGAATCGGTAAACTTGATCAGGTGGGTCTGCTGTTTGACATCATCGAAAAACTGCGGGGTGAATCAACAGGCATGCTTGCGAAAATGCCCGCCGACCTGCAACTGTTCTTTCCCTGGGGCACAAGACTGGCCTCACTTCTGGAAGAACTGCTCCGTCAGGACCTCAAGCCGCGCAACCTTAGCATGCTTCAGGGCGAAGTTCTGGAATGGGCCGCCGCACTGCTCGGGGAAATTGAAATAATCTATACCCGCTACCTTGAAGAACTGGATAAACGGGGCTGGACCACTTCAGGACTGGAAAGCAGAACACTTATCCACAATCTGGACCGCCTTGAAGGAATTCTGGGAAACAGAAAAATTTATCTGGCCGGATTCTACGGCATGAGCGGCGTGGAAGAGATATTCTTTCGCCATCTCTGGGAAGAAATAGGGCTGAACATAGTCTGGCACAGCGACCCTGCCCTTGCCGATGGGAACAGGGGACACTTTGCGGTCAAGGAACACCGCAACTGGTTACGGGACTGGAAAGCCGAAGCCGTCAGCGATGGCTGCATCGAAGGATGTCAGAATCTGCCGGAACTTAAATTCTTTGAAGGTTTTGACCGGCACTCACAGCTTGCCGCCATGCGTGAAGAGCTTTGTTCGAAAAAAGTGGAGGACTGCGCGGTCGTTCTGCCGGATACGTCCCTGCTTCTTCCGGTTATGCACCATCTGCCGGAACAGGATGTCAACATCAGCATGGGCTATCCCCTGGAACGTTCAGCATTGAACGGCCTGCTTCAGGCAGTGCTGAAACTTCAGGAAAACCGCAACCGCAACGACTATCACTGGAAAGACATCCTGACCCTGATCCGCCATCCCTACCTCAAAATGCTGGAAGTGGACGACGACCAGCCCCTGCGCACCATTTTCCACCAATGGGAGGAAGTACTGCGCAACGGAGCACCTTACGTACGCCCTTCGGACTTTGTACCGGTCTACAGTGATGAGAACGGCAACCTTGTGGAACATCCGGAAGTGACCGAAGAACTGCGGGAAGAAGTGGTCCGTATCTGCGTGGACGGTTTTAAAAACATAGAAACTCTCTGCGAGTTGGCCGACAGCCTGCAGGAACTGGCTGAAATGCTGCGCCAGCGAGGCGGAACCATCTGGAACCGCTACCTGCTGGATTCTGAATGCCTGTTCCGCCTGCTCAACGAAGTGGTACCCGAACTGCGTGAGAGTTCCATCAGCAATGAGATTTTCGGACAGAATCTATGCTTCGCCATTTTCCGCCAGCTCCTCTCGGCTCAGCGAGTTTCCTTTGAACCTGATCCCATCTCGGGCATGCAGGTTCTCGGTATGCTTGAAAGCCGCCTGCTGAACTTCAAGCGCACCTTCATTCTGGACACCGTGGATGAAAAACTTCCCGGAACCGATCCTTACGACCCGCTGCTGCCCGATCAGCTCCGCCACCTGCTAGACCTCCCTGATTCAAGGGAAAGGGAATCCGTTTCCACCTACAACTTCTACCGCCTGATAATGGGCAGTGAAGAGTCCTGCATCTTCTATCAGAGTGGAGTACAGCCCGGACTGCTGGATTCCAAAAGTGTGCGTTCAAGATTCGTGGAGCAGCTTCTCTGGGAGATTGAGCAGCAGCGCAAGGAAATAATAATCCCGGGTGAAGATTTTCCGCTTAAGGCAGTTAACTTTCCCGTGGGCGCAATCGTCAACTCGCCGCCCCCCATCCCGAAAGAACCCGTGGCTGACAAACTGCGCTCCATGCTCAAGAACAAGGGATTGTCCCCTTCCGCCATCGACTGCTATGTAGGCTGCCCGAAAAATTTCTTCTTCCGCTACCTTTCCAATGTAAGGGAAAGCG
Organism: Maridesulfovibrio salinus; assembly: GCF_055394525.1. Lineage (NCBI taxonomy): Bacteria > Pseudomonadati > Thermodesulfobacteriota > Desulfovibrionia > Desulfovibrionales > Desulfovibrionaceae > Maridesulfovibrio > Maridesulfovibrio salinus. The sequence continues at coordinate 2,025,293 of NZ_AP042461.1, read as the reverse complement.
CGACAGTGGATCAGGACGGAGACCGCGCCGGATTCGGTGAACTAATTCATTCGGTGCTCAAGGATTTCCTGAGTCCTCATCTGGGCCGGGATATAAGCTCAAAAGAACTCGATGCCCAAGAGCTTAACGAGCTGTTCCTCTCCCGTCTTGAAAGAGACTCCCTATACCCTAACCTGCCTTATGACATCAAAAAATCACTGGCCCGTGCCGGACAGAACAGGCTTTCACTCTTCCTGAAAAATTTCAGGCCGACCTTGATTGCCGAACTTGAATGCGATTCCCGGGCTGTGATCGAAATGAATGATTTTCCGGTCCACATCAACGGTCGCATTGACCGTGTGGACCGCCGGGGCGGTGAACGGTATATTCTTGATTACAAGACCGGTGGACTGCACCTGCCGAAAAAAGCATTCTGGAACGATGAGTCCATCTGGGGACCGGTTCTTGATGATCCGCAGGCCATGCATTTTGACGGGATTCCCCTTTTCGAGAAGATCAAGGCGGGAGCTGACAGCCTGCAACTGCCCGTCTACATGATGATGGACCATCATACTTCGGATGAACTCCCCCGGCAGGCCGCTCTGGTTGAACTGGTTAAAGAAGGACAGGAAAAAAGTCTGTTTGATTCAAAGATGAGTGATGAAGACCGTGAGGACATCATCGAAAGGAGAATTCCGGCCCTGACCGAACTCATAATCAGCAACATGCTCAAGGAAGAGCTTTTCCAGCCCATAAAATCCGGGCAATGCCAGTGGTGTCCATACCGAGAAGCCTGCGGAGCATAGCTCTGCAACCTATTAATGGGTCAAGAGTAATCTCTATCAATCGATATGAATTATCACTGACTCAAACAACGGATTATTTGACTTTGATCCGGCACTGTAGAAAAGTGCCGAGGCTTGTCAGCAAATATTACATCAAGGCACTGCTGATTAAATCTCGATTGACTGACGCTGGAGACAGCATCCCGTAACAAGCCTTTCAGGGATCTATACTTCGAAGCATCAGCGCGTGTATTAATTAAACATCAGTCTTCGGTACTGATAAATAGTACCTTACCATTTCAATATACAAAGGATTCAATATGAAAACGTGTGAAATACTGATCTGCGGTGCGGGCATCGTGGGTCTTACAGTGGCCCGGGAACTGGTATCCAGAGGATATAAGGATATTCTGATCATCGACAAGGAAAACGAAATTGCCCGCCACGCCTCAGGGCGCAACAGCGGTGTGCTGCATGCCGGAATATATTATGCTCCGGGCAGCCTGCGTGCTGTATCCTGTCTCTCCGGAAATTTCAGGATGAAGGAATACTGTAGGGAAAGAAACCTCCCTCTGCTTGAAACGGGAAAAGTTATTGTCGCCCGGAATGAATCCGAACTGCCCACCCTGCACGAACTGCACAGCCGGGCCACTGCCAACGGAGCCAAAGTCGATATAATTGACGAAAAACAGCTTTCAGAAGTTGAGCCCAATGCAAAAACAACTGAAAAAGCACTTCTTTCGCATTATACTGCTGTAGTAGACCCCAAAGCTGTAATGCAATCTCTGCATAAAGAACTTAAGCAAAGCGGAAAAGTATCTTTTATGCTCGGCACAAGCTTCATTACTGCAAAAAAAGGCAATGTCATTGTCACGGATAAGGGAGAATTAAACTGCGGCCTTTTCATAAACGCCGCCGGCGCCTACAGCGATCAGGTCGCCCGCCCCTTCGGGTTCGGAGAAGGATACCAGCTCATACCTTTCAAAGGCATATACAAAAAACTTAAAAAGGAAAAAGCGCACACTATCAAAGGCAGTATCTACCCTGTTCCCAACATCAAGAATCCATTTTTGGGCATACACTTCACCCGGGGAGCATCCGGAGATGTCTATCTCGGCCCCACTGCAATCCCGGCTTTCGGACGTGAAAACTACGGTATCCTGAAAGGGCTCGACAAAGAAGCCTTTGATATCATGATCAGGGATGCCGTACTCTTTCTCCGAAACCCCAAGTTCCGCTCCGTTGCCCTTGAAGAGCCGCGCAAATACTTTTTCAAATGTTTCTTTAACGATGCCAAAGAACTGGTCAAAGAGCTTAACCCTGAAGACATAGAGAACACTCCCAAAGTAGGTATCCGCCCGCAACTGGTAGACCTTAAACGTAACGAACTTGTCATGGACTTTCTGGTTGAAAGTGATACAAAGAGTGTACATGTTCTTAATGCAATATCACCCGCTTTTACCAGCTCCATGTACTTTGCTGAAATGATTGTGGAGAAATACATACAGTAAAGAATGTATACCATAATACATTGATAAATTACTTCGCAACATTGTCTCCACAGAGCTGCAACATCAAAAAAGACTTGACTTAACTCCATATACAGGAAAAAACTTTCCTCGGACAGAAAAGCTGCTCGAAAGCAATAAATACAGGGGTGTATGTATCTTGGGTGATCCTCACCCCGACATTGTTTTACTATAGCATTGCTACAGGGAAGGGCAGTTTTAACATATACAGCAACAGGAGAACTTAAGTATGAATCTTCCTCAGCTCAAAATTGGCGACCTTGTTGCCAAAGTGCCCGTTATTCAGGGTGGCATGGGTGTAGGAATCTCTCTTTCCGGCCTTGCTTCTGCAGTGGCTAAAGAGGGCGGAATCGGCGTTATCGCCGCCGCGATGATCGGACTTACCAGCAAAAACGGCGGTAAGGACCATGCCAAGGCGCACATCGATGCACTTACCGAAGAAATAAGAAAAGCAAAGGAAATGACTTCCGGCGTTCTCGGGGTTAACATTATGGTTGCCCTGTCCAACTTTGCCGACATGGTCTCCACCTCTGTTAAAGAAGGCGCTGACGTCATTTTCTCTGGTGCGGGTCTGCCTCTTGACCTGCCTAAATACCTCACCGATGGAGCAAAGACCAAACTGGTCCCCATTGTATCCTCCGGTCGCGCGGCATCCATCATCTGCAAAAAGTGGATGTCCAGATTCGACTACATCCCGGATGCATTCGTGGTTGAAGGCCCAATGGCCGGCGGCCACCTCGGCTTCAAGCGTGAACAGCTTGACGACCCCAAATTCGCCCTTGAAAACATTCTCCCTGAAGTTATCAAGGCCGTTAAACCTTACGAAGAAAAAACCGGTAAAACCATCCCTGTCATCGCGGCAGGCGGTGTTTACTCCGGTGAAGATATCTGCAAGTTCATAGAAATGGGCGCGGCAGGAGTGCAGATGGGAACCAGATTTGTTGCCACTCACGAATGCGACGCTGATGAAGAGTTCAAGCAGGCATATGTGAACGCCACCAAAGAAGATATGGCTGTTATCCAGAGCCCGGTAGGACTTCCCGGCCGCGCGGTTAACAACGACTTCCTGCAGGCGGTGAGCAGCGGCAAGAAATCTCCTTTCAAATGCCCCTTCCACTGCATCAAGAGCTGCAAGGTGGAAGACAGCCCCTACTGCATTGCTTCCGCTCTTATCAATGCCCAGCGCGGTAAACTGAAAAACGGATTCGCCTTTGCCGGTTCCAACGCATGGAGAACCGACAAGATTATCTCGGTGAAACAGCTTATCACCGACCTGAAAACAGAATTCAACAAAGCCTGCGCAAGATAAAAAAGTTCATCTGCAATAATAAAAGGGGGGTTCCTTACGGAGCACCCCTTTTTTGTATTCTTTGAAATCGACGCTGAGAAAAGTTCAATTTTAAACATTTTTTATTTGCAAATTTTAACAATCAGAAACATGCTGCAAACCGTTCAAACCGGGCATGATTAAAACATGATTCTCTGATTATGCCGCAAGTCACCATATTGAACTTTTCAACTCTCAGCTGCTTTTGCTTCTCCTACCAAAACAAGCTGTAAAATCCCGCAACCAATTCTTACTTATTCTCAACCTGTTCAGATTCTTCCTTACCCTCCTCCGCCTTGGGAGCGGACTTCTTGGGCGCTGCTTTTTTAGCTGGAGCCTTAGGAGCGGCCTTTTTAGCGGCAGGCTTCTTACGTTTGGTGGATACTATTGATTCGAGTTTTTCCGCTGCGGCCTGAGTGTCGTTTGCTTCACCGAGGTAATGCATTTCTCCCTGAGGGGAGATCCAGTGCCAGCCCTCGGGTTTTTTGAGAACCCTTGCGCCCTTGGAATCAAGATAGTCCTTGTACGAAGCCTTTTCCAGGCTCTCATCTATCTGCTGATTGAGCTTACGGTTCTCTGCCATAACCTGCGTATGGCGGAAAATTTCAAATGCGCTGTGGACCAGATCGAAAGCCGGATCTTCAATCTCGGACTTTTTAGAAGAAAGCTCCTTCTCAAGCTGAGCCAGATCCTTCTTCAGGGAGCGAATCTCGAAAAGAGCATCTTTCCGGGCCTCCTCACTTTTTGCGTCAATAGCATTGGTCACTGCGGCTGCGGTCTGTTTTTTCATGAAGCTTCCTCCGGTGTTGCTGAGTTGATGACTTCCGTCCCGATTCAGAATTTCAGAAACTGATCCTCATCCTCTTCCTTAGGGGAATCAGGAGACTGGTTCCCCGCCAACGGGTGGGCCTTGTCGTAAACATTCATAATCTGCTGCAAGTTCAGATGGGTGTAACGCTGGGTAGTACTCAAATTCTCATGCCCCAACAGTTCCTGCACCGAGCGCATATCCGCACCGGACTGCAGCATATGAGACGCGAAACTATGCCTCATCATATGCGGATGCACTCCCCCGAAAACCCCGGCCTGCTCGGCCATGCGGGCCAGAATGCGGTTGACCTGCCTGCGATTTATACGACCACCCCGGTTCCCGACGAATAGAGCCTGCTCCTCCAGAGCCGGACTAAGTTCGGAACGCACTGCCAGATAATCATCCAGCGCCTTGCAGGCCGCGTCACTGAGCGGTGACAGCCGCTCTTTGTTACCTTTACCGGACACCCGAACCACCCCGCCCGAAATATCAGCATCAAACATATCAAGCGAAATAGCCTCACTAACTCTCAGACCGGAACCGTAAAGAAGCTCGACCAAAGCAAGATCACGCTTATCCTGTGGCTCGGCCCCGACATGAGAGTCCATAATGCTGACGGCCTGATCGACATTAAGGGCGCGCGGTTGCCGTATTTCCTGCTTGGGATTGCGTATGCCCACCATGGGGTCGGCGGCAATAAAACGGTGCTTGACCATATATTTGAAAAACGAGCGTAAGGATGAAAGCTTGCGGGACATTGTAGACTTTGCAAGTTTCTGCCCGTGCAGCCTTGAAAGCCATGCCCGGATGTGGTCGGCGGTGATTTTACCGGGATTTGCTAGACTCTTCTTCCGTTCTTTCAGAAAATCCTCAAACTGCTCGAGGTCCTTTTCATATGAACGCAAAGTGGCAACGGAAGATCTTTTCTCCACATCCAGATAGGTCATGAAAACCTGAACCGACTCAGGCTGTTTATAATTTTTGGCGGCGGTCGAGGACATAGCTGCTCTTGGGGTTTTCCTTGGCTTTCTTTTTAAGGCCCATGGCAATTGCAGATGCTTCACCAAAATGCTTCAGAGTTCCGTTTATATTAAATACAACAGCGATTGATATAGCCATAAGCGGAAAAGTCTGCACATTGCCCTGACGGTCGGTAGAGACGATGGATTTGCGTTTTCGGTCTTCCATGTCGTAGAAATTGGGCACAATACCATCAAAGGAAAAAATTATACGCTGGCAGACCTCTTCAATGATATCGGGAGAAGTAATTACTACAAAGTCGTCACCACCCACATGGCCGACAAAAGTCTGCTCTGCGGGATAGCTTTTAACCGTGTTCACTATGATGCGCGCACTCATCAGAAGCACCTCATCACCACGGGAGAAGCCGTATTTGTCATTGAAGGACTTGAAATAATCTAGATCGCAGTAAGCGAGTGCAAAATCCTGCTTACGATCGATAAGACTCTGAATACGCTGAATGATGGAAGTATTTCCGGGAAGTTTGGAGAGAGGATTGGCGTCCATGGCCCGCATGGCCCGGCAGAGAGTAAGGTTCACCCTCTCCCGTACAACAGGCTCGAAAAAAGGACGGAGCAGAAAATCATCTATTTCAATTTTGTTCCAGTCCCAGGCCTTTTCAAGGTCACAATCATCAAGGCAGAGGATAACGGGCAGTTGACGATAGACATTTTCACTTTTGACCAGTCTGGCAAGTTCGGCTGCGGGAATATCCTCCAGCCTGTTGTCGACAATAAGCAGGTCCGGAGGATCATTGAAAAGATGTTCCACCGCTCCCTTGGCCTGAGGATAGCATGTAAACTCCAGAACCTCGTCCGTCCATATCGACGTAACGAGGTTCTTAAGCTTCTCATCAGGAGAGACAAGGATAGCCCGTTGCCGGGGCAGCCCCAACAGGCCGTGATTCTTATTATTGTCCATGGGCTACGCTTAGCATTACTAAACGCACACGTCAAAGATTCCAATAAGAAATAAACTGGGGAGAACGGTCCTGTTACAAAAAAATAATCAGAATCAGTTAAAATCCGAAACCGGAAATTTCAACAAACTGATCCGAGAGTTCATCCATAACCGGCTCAAGATCTTTCATCTTAAGCTTGAGGATTTTCATAGCAGCTGGTTTGAAATACGAAATCTGATCATCTCCACCACTGCCGTATTCGAAAAGACGCACCATGAAATCGGCAACATGAACCACCGCCGCGGTCTGCTGATAGAACTGCGCACGGTCGGGATGATGGTGATAAGTCATGGCCTCACGAACATTCGGCGGCAGATGCCAGTGCCGGGCCAGCCAGGCATTAATGCGGTCGTGTCCGAAGCCCAGAATCATGCGCTCAGCTTCATAGTAGCAAACGTCCTTTTCCTTTACAGTCATTCGAACGGCTTCATTCAGTTCAGGCAGCTGTACCGCGGTAACAACTTTTCCGAGATCATGAAGAAGCCCCGCAACGGTAAATTCTTCAGGGTCTTCAAATCCCGCCGCCTTGGCAATGGAACCACTGGCGATGGCGCACCCGAGACTATGTTCCCAAAGGCCGGACATGGCCTGCTGGATCATGTCGAAAACAGAGGTTGAAATAATAATTCCGCGTATGACGTTAAGTCCAAGCAGAACAAGAGCGTGCTGAATGGTGGTTATCCTGCCCGGGAAACCGTAAATGGGCGAGTTGACCATCTTCAGAACTTTAGCGGAAAGCACCTGATCCTGAGAGATGACTTTCGCCACCTGTTCTGTTGATGAATTGGGGTCATCAACAAGTTTGGTGACTTCGTCAAGGACAATGGGAAGAGTGGGCAGGTCGGAAGTGGACAGAATCTGCCCCTTGACGCTGGTCTTGAGATCTTGATCCATACTTAATTCTCCCCGCCGTTCGCAGCTTCTTCAGCCGCAGCCGCTTCCGCAGCAGCCTGTTCCTCGGCCAGTCTTTCAGCTTCCTCTTCAGCTTTCTGCGCGGCCGCCTTCAGGTTGAAATACTCCCGAAAGAATCCTTTCACCCTGAACATCCATTTATCACGGGAGTAACCGCGAAAAAGATAATCCAGCCGTTCAGCCTTCTGAGCCCAGGAGGAATCGCCGGCATCTCCGAGATCAACAGGATTGCCTTTTACCACAATTCGTTCGACATCCATTGATTTCAACTTGTTGATTATGCCGTCGGAAAGTTCAAGCCCCTCCGCAAGCACAACCATTCCATTATCGCGGGTGACAGGCTTGGCGAGCTTCATTCCCGGTTCCGCAAGCTTAACTGGAATTTTCTGCATCAGTCGAACATCTCCTAATAAAAATCAAAAATATGGCTGCAGTAAAATCAGAATCGTAGAAGATCATAATACATGCCGGGAAAGCGCACAACTATTCCCTGAACTTCCATACCGAGTATTACAGCTCCCGCAATAGATACGTCCAGTCCTGTTTTACGCGCAATTTCATCGATATGCTGCTTACCGTCACTGGAAAGAAAAGCGGCAATATCACTTTGAGGCTTTTCCAGTGCACTGATATCAACTGCCACTTCACCAGATCTTTCATTGTGCTGTATATTATTATCCGGGGCAGCTTTCAAGGCGCGACCACTCCGGACCTTCAAACTGCCGCTTTTTACAGAATCATCATTCATAGATCTTTCAAGGGCATAACCGATGTTCATTAAAACATCTTCGGCAGTCTCCACAAGCGCCGCTCCCTCCTTGATCAGCTTGAGACAGCCGGAAAAACATTTGTCTCCGAGCGGACCGGGCAGGGCCATGACCTCCCTTCCCTGCTCAGCCGCGAGCCGGGCTGTGATGAGGCTTCCACTGGCGATATCGGCCTCGGCCACCAGAACTCCGGTACTGAGTCCACTGATAATTCTATTTCGGAAAGGGAAATTTGTGGAATAGGGCCTCGTTCCCGGGGCAAATTCGGACAGTATCAATCCTTTATCAATAAGTTCTCGCCTCAAGCCTCCACTATCAGTGGGATAGTTTTCTATATCAAGCCCGGTTCCAAGAACCGCTATTGATGATCCAACCTCTTTCAGCGCCTCGGCATGGGCACAGCTGTCGATACCTCTTGCAAAGCCGGAAACAACAGTCACACCTTTTGCCGCGAGGTCCCGGGATATTCTTCTGGCATTTTCCAGTCCGAGCCTGCTGCTTTTGCGGGAACCGACAACGGCAACAGCCGCATTTTTAAGCAGATCAGGATCACCGTAATAATAAAGGTAGGCGGGAGGGTCCGGAATTTCTTTAAGTGCGGCAGGGAAAAAAGGATGAGTCCAGGGAAGAACACCGAATCCCAGCCTCATGGCCTCAAGGTACTCTTCCTCGGCTTTTTTCCGCCAGAGTTCCTTGGCTGCGTTTTCGGAGCACAGCTCTGAAGCCAACCCGGCATCTACCCAGCGGGAACTGTTTTTCAATGCTTCGTAAGCCCCGGAATAATTATTGAGCAGCCCGGACCATGTACGCGGCCCGATTCCGGGAGTATGGCGCAGGGCCAGACAGGCGAAATATTCTTCCTTAAGGGAACTCAACTGACGCCGCCGCTGCCCGACTACCCCTCGATTTCCCGCAGCCTCTCCTTGGCTATTCCGGCCGGAGCTGAGCGGGGGTAATCTTCAATCAGGGTTTTGAGGTAGAAAATGGCATTTTCACGGTCACCGAGTTTATCATAAGCAAGACCTATCTTGAGCATGGAATCCGGTACCTTGCCGGCTTTGGGGAAGCGTCTGCTGACTTCTTTGAATTTCAGGATGGACTGGGCAAAACTTTTTTCCGAATAGTAAGTTTCTCCAAGCCAGTACAGAGCGTTGGGAGTGAGTTTTGCTTTCGGGTTTTCACTGATATACTGATTGAGAAGATCGCGTGACTTGAGAGGCTGGTCGTTCATTACAAGACGCACTCCTTCCTGATAAAGAGCATCTCCACTGAGACCGGAAGCCTTGGCTTTTTTCTGAGGAGAAGGTTCTGCGGCAGTTTTGGTTTCAGTCGCGGCCTGATTCTCGCCGGGAACATTCATCCAGGGTTTTTCTTCGCCGCTCTGGGCTCCACCCTGAACAACCTCCTCGGTGACAGCCACAGGGACCGGAACAGGAACTATCTCCTCTTCGCTCTTCATGGCCATCATTTTCTGCTGATTTTCCTTGAGCTCGGCCAGAGTGGAATCAATCTCACCCATACGCTTCTGCAGGGTATCAATCTGGGCTGTTGTCTCATTATGATTCCGTTCAATCTGATCATTCTGCTTGCGCAGACCTTCCTTGAAATTGAGAAAATTCTCCTCAAGGCTTTTCAGGCGCCACTCCTCACTTCCACCCCACGCAGGGCTTTCAGGCTCGGTATTCTTTGCGCCAAGGCATCCGCTAAGCGCTATGGACAGTACGAATATGGATACGATGCGAATATACTTCATCAAAAATATCTCCAGATAACTTGTCGAGCCCTGATGCAAATTGGGGTTAAAATATTCGTCCATCTTTTAAATTATGGATTTGGCTCAAGTTTCAACTGGTTTAAAGTAGGCCACTTGTGACCATTTGGCAAGTATATCACGCCTTTTACAGAATGTTTGCCTCAGCGCCCTTGCTTCCGGGCCGAAATTAAGGCAAAAGTTCACACAAAAGAAAGCTCTGATCCTGCCTGATTGCGGCAGACTGCCCCGAAAGGGTTGAGACTTCCACGGACTGAAACTCAGTCCTTCCGAAACAGCCTGTACGCAGCGGATTTTTACTACAGAATGAATCAAGGCTTGCTTTTTACTGAAAGGAACTTACCTGTAAGGCGACACCACATTCAAGGAAGCAAAAAATGAACATTCCCATGGAACCGATTCGACTTGCGGGCCTTTTAACCGTCCAGATGCTGCCCAAGGCCGTTGTAGATTTTACGACACTGGCCGCCATCGGCGCACCTATTCTGGCGGTGATCCTGGAGATCACGGCCAAGGCCCGCAAAAAGATTTTTTACGACAAACTGGCCCAGCAGATCACGGCGATGACCCTGATCTTGTACTTTCTTTTTATAATCTGCCTTGGAGGCGCGGCAGCATATTTCTGCCGTAAACTGCCCTGGCTTAAAGAGTGGCTGATCAATCCGTCATCCCCGGTAATGATGTTCTACATCACACTTGCCGTTGCACTGCTCGGACTGATTCCCTACAAAATGACCTGGAAAAAACTGAAGAAAAGCAAACCGCTGCATATGTGTCTCGGTTTTATCGGTATGCTTGGCGGGGTTGCTTCCATTCATGTCGCCACCGTTGTCATGAAACAGTTCTTCGCCCTTCTTCCCGAAAGCGCGACTCCCGCTGTTCCGCAGGTTCCATTTTATACCTATTTCATGGCAGTGCCCGGCAAGGCGGAAATGTTTCTGGTGGGCCTGTACCTGATCATGGCTCTTTCCTTCGCTGCAACCGCCGGAGGATTCTATCTTGTCCTGAGGCGCAACAAGGATGACTTCGGACGCGACTACTACAAGTTTTCCCTGCCAGTTGTTTCCAAATGGGCCCTAGCCCCTACCTGCGGTATGCTTACAGCGGTTACAGGCGTTGTGTACTACATGATCAACCCCGGTTTCGAAATCCTCTACAAGGATTTAACCATTGCAATGACCTTCGGCAGTGCTCTTTTTCTCATCTTTGTCTGCTGTGCGGTATGGGTCGTAGCCTGGAAGAGTGAAACTCCCATGAGACATAAAATCGGTCTCGGATTTGCTCCTTTCCTGCTTATAATCGCACATGCGGCTCTTATGGGCGGAGCAATGCAGCTTTACATGCTCATGGCAACGCAGGCCCATTAAGCCCGGTCACAATAAAGCATCAGCCTCCATCATTTGAACAAAAAATCCCCCGAAGTTATCTTCGGGGGATTTTTATTTATTAGAAACTCGAACGTCTTTAAGGTCTAAGGCTGCTTACCGCCTTTTACTGTCGCCATGCTGTAAATTTCATGAGGATCAAGGATCAGTACCACGCTACCGTCACCCATAATGGTAGCTCCTGAAACTCCCTTGAGGTCGAAACCGTTGAGGTAGTTACCAAGCGGCTTGATAACAATTTCCTGCCGCTCCAACAGCCTGTCCACGACCAGTCCGAGCCTGCGCTCGTTATCATGAATGATGACCACCGGAAGAACCTCGCGGTCAGGATCGCTTACCGGCTGTTCCAGCAGGTCGGCAAGTTCCGCGATACCCAGGACTTCGCCCCGGAGGGTTACAGCCTTGCGGTTGTTTACTTCGGTAAGTCTCTCCGCCTCAATCTTGGTGGTTTCAGAAACAGCATCCAGAGGAATTGCGTAGTTCGCTCCGTTGATCTGAACCATCAGCGCATCGATGATAGCCAGAGTCAACGGCAGGGTCAGGGTGAATTTGGAGCCTTTGCCCACCTCTGAAGAGATGTGCACGCTTCCCTTAAGATCCTTGATGTTGTTGCGGACAACGTCCATACCAACCCCACGGCCGGAGATATCTGTAACCTTTTCCGCGGAAGAAAATCCGGGAGCAAAAATAAGTTCAATAGCTTCACGATCATCAAGATTGCGCGCTTCTTCAGGAGAAATAACTCCCTTCTTGATCGCGACATTACGCATTTTTTCAGGATCAATACCACGCCCATCATCTTCAACCTCAATGGCAACCGAGTTACCTTTGTGATAGGCGCGCAGCCAGACATGTCCCTGTGGCGGTTTACCTGTGGCGAGGCGTTCCTCTTCAGGTTCGAGACCGTGGTCCACCGAGTTCCTGATCAGGTGAACCAGAGGATCACCGATCTCTTCGACAACACTCTTATCGAGTTCAGTCTCTTCGCCTTCAGTGATCAGCTCAACCCTCTTTCCGCTTTTGCGGCTGAGGTCACGAACCAGACGGGGAAATCTAGAAAATACTGTCTGCACCGCAACCATGCGGACCTTCATGATGGTATCCTGAAGGTCATCGGAAATTCTGGACAGTGCGTAAGTGGTCTCGGTCAGCTGCTGTGCAACAATCGGGACTTCCATCTGGCCTTCCTCAAGACCTCGGGCCAGCATTGTGTAACGTCCGCGGCTGATAATCAGCTCACCGATGAGGTTCATCAGGTGGTCAAGCTTCTGATGGTCAACCCTGATAGTCGACATCGCTTTAGGCTTTGAAGTCGAAGCCTGCTGAGCACTTGATGCGGGTCTGGGTTTGGCCTGCTTGGTTGCAGGCGCAGCAGCCTCTTTCTTGGCCGAGGCAGGCTTAGGAGCCGGTGCGGCCTTGGGCTTCGGCTCAGGCTTTGGCTCGGGCTTCGGCTCAGGCTTCGGCTCAGGCTTCGGCTCGGGCTTCGGCTCAGGCTTCGGCTCGGGCTTCGCCTCAGGCTTCGGCTCGGGCTTTGGTTCAGGCTTCGGCTCGGGCTTCGGCTCAGGCTTCGGCTCAGGCTTCGGCTCGGGCTTCGGCTCAGGCTTCGGCTCGGGCTTCGCCTCAGGCTTCGGCTCGGGCTTTGGTTCAGGCTTCGGCTCGGGCTTCGGCTCAGGCTTCGGCTCAGGCTTCGGCTCGGGCTTCGCCTCAGGCGCTGCATCACCATCATCACCTTTAAGCTCAGCTACTGCAGAATCAATCATCTCAGAGATGATGCCGCATTCCTGCCTCAGCAGGTCTAGCATCAAAGAAAAATCCATATCGGATGAACGGGCCTGATCAACAAGACCTGCAGTACGTTCAGCGTATTCCCGCAGGTCGTCAAACCCCATATAACCACCGGAATTCTGAATAGACACCAGACTCCGGTACAGGCCGTCAATGTAATCCTTCTGTCCGGAATCCTCTCCGAGTGTTTTCAAAGCCAACTGAATATTATCTATCTGCTGCTGAACGGTCTGCTGAAAAATGGAGACATCTTCCGGATCAAGTCCGTCAATTGAATCATCACCAGACTCTTGCATCTCAGTTTCCGAATCTTCCTCGACTTCGGCAGACTCTTCCTCGGCTTCTCCTTCAGGCGCGATGACATGCCCCTTCTCCACCGCTTCCTGCAGAGGATCAATGAGCTGGTCCATATCCAATGGCTGAACTTCGCCGGTAGAGGGAGTGACATGGGCAATGAGAGCCTCAATTCCATCAACAACCGCCAAAAGCAGATCAATCATATCTCTGCTAGCAGAAACCTCACCCTTGCGGACTTTATTGAGCAGAGTCTCAGCTTCATGGGTAAGAGAATTGAGCTCCCTGAAACCTATGATACCACTATTGCCTTTGAGGTTGTGAAAATATCTGAAAATATCATTTATCAGGTCATCATTGCCTTCGGGGTCCTGCTCCAGCTCGAGCAGACCATTAGTAAGGTTCTCAATTATTTCATGAGCTTCCTCAAGAAAATCAGCCAGATGACCTTCGCCAACCGTGGTCAGCTTGTACGGATCAGCATTTTCGTTGACAATTGCTACGAACTGAAACGATTGCTTGCGGCCTGAAGAATCAGGTGAATTAGAGTCCTGCACCATTTCGACCTCCGACAATTCAATTTCAGGTTCTTCAAATTGTTCTTCGATTACCGGTTCCGGTTCAACCTCTTCAATTTCCGGTTCAGGGTCCGGTTCCGGCTCCATCTCAGGTTCCGGTTTGGTACTGTTCTGCTCTGCTGCATTTCCGGCCTGGGCAGGAACAGTCTCTCCAGCCATGATCGCGTCGATACGCTCAATTGTCCCTGACGTATCAACTTCACCTTCATTTCCAAGTTCGTCCAGATTATCTATAAGCTGCCGCAGCAGGTCGGTAGCTGCGAGGATAACATCCATAATTTCGGAAGTGACGGCAATTTCGCCTTTGCGAAGCTCATCAAGAATATTCTCGGCTCTATGGGCTAATCCGTTGATGACATTCAACCCCAGAAAACCCGATGCCCCTTTAAGGGAATGCATCGGTCTGAAAATTTCATTCAGCAGCCCAAGATTCTCGGGATTGTTCTCAAGCTCAAGCAGGTTGGGCTCAATTGTTTCGAGATGCTCTCTGGCTTCGATAATGAAATCTGCAAAGATTTCAGGATCCATGAAATCCTGGCTCATCTAGAGTCCCCTGTATTAAAAGTTCGTCTGCAATAGTTCAAAGCTGTTAAGTCAAATTTATCCAAGTCCGGAGAATTGTACAAATCAGCCCAGAAGCATTTTAATGTTTTTAACCATTTTTTCAGGCTGTGCCGGTTTTACCATGTAGAGATTCGCCCCGAGGCTCAAACCGGTCTGAATATCCTTTTCCTGCCCTTCCGTGGAAAGAACAATAATGGGGATATCCTTGTAAGCGTCCTGCTCACGAACGGTTTTGATATAGGTAAAACCGTCCATTCTGGGCATGTTGACGTCTGAAATAATCAGATCTACCTGATCCAGGCTGTACAGTTTTTCAAGACCGTCAAGACCGTCTTCAGCAGTAGTAACCTTGAACCCTTCCTTTTTCATGATGAAGGCGACGAGGTTTCTTACAGTCTTTGAATCGTCCACTATCAGAATATGTTTAGGCATTTCCCTCTCCTTCACTCTTTAAAATCTGCTCAACCAGCCTGTCGACGGAAAGAATGTTCACCAGCTTATCATTATATTTGTAAAGACCGAGCAGGAATTCCGAGGCCACACCCACCTCTGCTTCCACACTCCAAACCAGATCTTTTTTTTCGGCACGGTACATGGTGCGGACCGCGCTGATGGCCAATCCTATTTGAAGACCCTTATGTTTGCAAACTACTACAAACTGGTCGCGGACCCCGCCTCCGTCATGCAGCAGATGTCTGAGATCCAGAACCGGAGTGACCCTGCCGCGCAAATTTATTATGCCCTGCATGAACTGAGGAGCCGCGGGCAGAAGAGTCACAGGTATTTTCTTGACCACTTCCTGAATCAGCATAATAGGCAGTCCGTACTCACGGTCGCCAACAATAAAACTGACCAGTTGAATCTCATCATCCTCGCGAATCCGGTCTTCGAAATCATCGGGAAGATCATCTTCAGAACGTTGAACTCCGGCAGGGGACACCCCTAATCCGGGAGCTGCCCCGCCGCGCGGGTCGACCTGCTTTATTCCGCTGAAGGCCGCCTGTCCACCTATGCCCATATACTTGTCCATAAAAGCGACTTCGGCATCAGTGTAGTTTCCGGCCTGCTTTTCCTCGCTGGGCAGGTTAACGTTCTCTTCGAAATATTCTTCAGGAGTTTTCATTTCTGATTATCTCTCTTGCCAACTGCGTATATTCCATTGCACCCCGTGTCTTGGGATCAATATCATAAATGATCCGTCCACTGGCGCAGGCCTCTCTAAACTTTGTATCCATATGGATTATGGTGCTGAACACCTTATCCCCAAGCTTTCTCCTGATCAGATTGAGGATTTTCCTGCATGCTCCGGCCCTTCCGTCATACATTGTGGGCAAAGCCATGAATTTTACCGGACTGGGCAGAACCTTGTTGAGAATCTTAATTGTATCAAAGAGCAACCGGATACCGTAAAGAGCCAGAAAGTCGGTCTGTATGGGTATCAGCACACAATCCGAAGCCACAATGGCATTTACAAGCAGAACTCCCACATGAGGCGGACAGTCGATAAGTATATAGTCATAATGCTCTTTAATATTTTCCAAAGCATTTGAAAGCACCATTCCTTTATTTTTCCTGTCCTTTAAATCCACCTCCAGTTCCGAGAGTCTAATGCTGGCTGGGACGAAATCAAATCCCGCCCATTCTCGTTTCTGGACTATGCCCGGCCAGACTTTGTCAAAGTCGGCGTTTTCGTAAAAAAGATCATGTGCCGTTACCGTCAGGGTTTCAGGGTAGAAGGACATGTGGACCGAAGCGTTTGCATGCGGGTCCAGATCAATCACCAATACTTTTTTTGAAAGCCTGCTGAGAGCCTCGGCCAGAGTAAGCGCCGTTGTCGTTTTGCCCACTCCTCCTTTCTGGTTGGCAATGGCCAGAACTCTGGCCCTGCCGACAGCCCTTTCCGACTGCATTTCCTTATCAGTATCCATATCAGTCCGCAGATTTAAAATTTAATTACCGCAGACCGCTGCTATTCCAGCTTCTGGTAAATAATTGCACCGGGATGATGCACGGGCTTGAAAGCCCTTGTTATATTATGCAGAGACTCCGAATGCCCGATAATCAGATATCCGCCTTTTATAAGGTTATCGTAAAATGCGTTGATAACCTTCTTTTTCATAGCTTCATCAAAATAAATAATTACGTTTCTGCAGAAAACGATCTCGGACTTTTCAACTCTTTTCACCTGCATCCTGTCACTGAGGTTGATCTGCCCGAAGCTTACCAACTGTTTTATGACAGGCTTAACCTTGTACTCTTTGCCGTCCTGATCAAAATACTTCTTCACAATCTCCTTGGGAGTGGTACGCAGAGCATACTCGCTGTATACAGCACGTCTAGCCGACTTAAGAACCTTTTCTGAAAGGTCGTTGGCTGTAATTTTGATATCCCAGGAAGAAAGTTCTGAACCAAGCACGTCATGAATAATCATAGCGAGAGTATATGGTTCTTCACCTGTGGAGCACCCTGCAGACCATATTCTCAACCTCTTTCTACGTTTTTTGCGCAACTCATCAAGAATTCCCGGCAGGACCTTGGTCTGGAAGACTTTGAGCTGAGGAGGATTGCGGTAAAAACTGGTCTCGTTGGTTGTGATAACCTCAAAGAGTTTGTTAAGCTCCGCTTTTTTACCGGGGTCATACTGCAGGTAATAGTAATACTCGCCGAAACTCTTTAGGTTGAGCTCCTTCAAGCGGTTGGACAGACGGTTCTCAAGCAGATACTTACGGTTTCCCGCAATGAATATACCGGCCTGATCATAGATAAAATCTCTGAGCTGAGTAAACTCCAGCTCGGAAATTTTCAACTCTTTGCGCAGTGATATGGTCTTTGAAAACAGAGAAGACACTAGTCTCCATCTCCTTGCTCTTCCTGGATTCTTGAAATGGCCTCTTCGGCAGCCTGCAGTATCTCCGGATCAGCATCATCATTAGAGACATCTAGCAAAGCCTGAAAAGCCATGGTGCCTCCGATAGAACCGAGAACTTCAATCACCTTGAGAACCACAAGTTTGTGCGGAGAATCCAGCATTGTTATTAATTGCGGCAGCGCACTTTCTTCACGATGCTCACCCAGGGCTTCCGCTGCGCGGATCTGGACCCAGTCATCGTCATCCTGAAGAGCCTGAATCAAATACGGTATAACCTCTTCCCGGTAGCAGCTCCCCAGAAGCTCAACAACGGTAAGTCGCACATCCCGGTTCTCATCATGCAGCCGGGAAAAAACAAGAGGCATGCTTTCCTCGTGCGATCCGCAGTCATGCAGAGCCTCAAGGGCGATCTTCCTGACATCCGGGAGCTCGTCTTCCAGAGCCCTTTTAATATACTCGAGGTTACCTTTAGCATCAATCTTACCCATTGCGAAAACAGCCATAAGGCGATCAATGGGTTCATCACTGTTGAAAAGATTTACAAAACGACTGTTCACCTCATCCCCGCCGATAAGCACGCAAGCGTCAAGAGCCGCCTCCTTCACATCATCGTAGGGGTGGCTGAGCAGAGCGAATATACCATCAACGGCATTGACATCGCGCTGCTTTCCACCAAGAAAATGGATAGCCGACTTGAGCATGGAGCCATCCTGCTCATTTTCAAGAACCCTTTCGAAAAATTCCTGGGCTTCTTCACCGGCCGTGGTTACCAAAGCTTCGAGTATACCGCGTTTCACATCACGGTCACTTTCTTCAAAGGCATTCATGAGAGCCACAGGAACTTCAGGATCGTCCATCCGCGCCATAAGCTGGACAGCCAGAGCCGCCTTATTTACATCGTCGCTTATGAGAGCTTCTCCCATGGCGGAGTTAAAACTGAGATTGGACATATCTTCAGTGATTCTGGACAACCTGTCACTGTCCCTGTCCGGATTGAGTCTGGCGGCAATATTCAGCACCTCTTCGGTAGCCTTGGCCCCGCCGACAAAACTCAGCCCGCTTATGGCCGCGTCCTGAACTTCCTCATCCTCATCCTTGAGGGCGATGAGCATGTATTCACGCAGTTTTTCACGCTCTACAGCAGAAAGAAGCTTAAGTGACTTGCCGCCGAGAATGCTGACAATTGATTTGACTATCTTGTTGCGAAGCGCGGTAGGGGCTCTGTCCAGATGGCGCAGGAGCATGGTGACGGCCTTGATATTGCCCATTTCGCCAAGAGCGTCAACAATCATGGAGGCCACAAGGTCGGAACTGGTATTCAAGGCTTTTACAAGCGCGTCCACAGAACTGGAATGTTTGATCTTGGCCAGAGCCTCAATGACAGCATACTGAACCCATTCATCATCCTGCATGGCCTTGTTGAGACAGCGGGCGGCAGCCGGGTTGGCAAGATCACCTAGACTTACCGCAGCCTGATAGCGGACGTTGACTTCCGGATCTTTCAGAAGTGCATCACACAGGGGGTCAACCGCCATGAAACTGTCTGTGGACCCGAGAATGTCTGTCGCGAAAATTCTGATATCCGGATCGTCATCGTGAACAAGTGCCACAAGAGATGGAAAATCCTCCGCTCCGACTTCCCTAAGGATGTCCATGGAAAGGTTTCGCACCGGCGCATCATCAGAACGAAGCAAAGGCACTACAGCCTGAACCGCCCCTTTTCCGCCGATACTGCGCAGGGCATGATCCGCCGCTTCCTGCAGGCCCAGATGGTTCGATTTCAGAAGTTCCGCCAACACAGGCACTGCATCGGCACACTCCATCTCTCCGGCCTGAAAAGCAGCCTCGCGGATAACTTCATTGTCGTCACTTTTAAGGTCTTTCAGTACCTTGGAACAATCCGTCATTGCCAGTTCCCCATTTTTTTTAAGCCGCATAACAGCTTACGGTTGCACGCTGTTGAATTTACTACAGGTAAAGATTATTTAAAATCGCTGTCGCCATATCATCGATATCCACGACTTCGTCAGCAAGACCGTCATCAACAATTGCTTTGGGCATTCCATAAACAACACACGAAGAGTCACTCTGGGCTATAGCTCTTCCGCCTTTACCTTTGAGCTCTCTTATACCGTCCCTTCCATCATTTCCCATACCGGTAAGAATAACGCCAAGGGTTCTTCTGCCAAGAGACTGCGCAACGGATGAAACGAGCACGTTTGCTGAAGGCTTGTACAGAGCCTCTTTGGGTTCCGGTGTTACAATCAGATCTATTCTGCTCACTTTCTGGTCGATGATCAGATGCGAGCCTCCGGGTGCTACGAACGCGTGTCCGGGCATCAGTCTGTCTCCGGTTTCAGCCTCTTTAACCTTCAGCTTGCTGACACCGTTGAGCCGATTGGCAAAAGGTCCGGTAAAAGCCTTGGGCATATGCTGCGCAATAAGTATCCCGGCTGGAAAATCTTTGGGAAGTGAAGAAAGAATCTTCTGAACAGCTGGCGGTCCGCCGGTCGAAACTCCTATTACCACAACATCCCTTTTCGGACGCCCTACAGGAGTTTTAATGGGAACAGCTGGACGACGCTGTGCAGCTGATGTTCCACGCATACGAGGAACCGGGCGCATCCTTCGCTTGGCGACTGTCTTTACTTTAGATATCAGATCTCTTTCGATTTTTACAATGTCGAGTGAGACTTTGGAAAGCTGCTTGGGTATAAAATCCACAGCTCCGAGATCCATTGCCTTGAGAGTAGCTTCAGCCCCCTCGGTAGTCAGCGAGCTGACCATAAGCACGGGCCGCGGCATTTCCATCATGATGTGCCGCAGGGCGGTAAGTCCGTCCATTTTAGGCATTTCAATATCAAGGGTGACAACATCAGGATTGTGCTTCCTGATAATTTTCAACCCCTCTTCACCATCACGAGCTGTTGCCACGACCCTGATCCCAGGGTCCTTCTGCAGCATCGTGCTGATGGCTTTGCGCATGAAAGCTGAATCATCTACAACAACGACATTTATCACTAACCCAATCTCCTTTTCCAACCAGAATCCACTTCAATGTAACAACTAACAGCTTGTATACAAAGGTTATTTGAAATAAAATTATATAATCAGATATCAGGAAGAGTAGTCCCTTCTACAACAACCGTAAATAAAACTTCTCACATAAGAGAGTTTTTGTCCAACAAACTGCCTGAATTTCACCGAAAAATCATATTAGGAATGAAACCATCTAAATTGTATACCAGAGGGCAGTATATTATAAAATATAGAAAGTTTCTGTGCAAGACTATTTAAAAAAAAACAGATTTGTTTTGGAAATTATTTTTTTTGTACATTTTTTACTTGCCATTACCGCTATCTTTGGCTAACTACCCTGTTCGCACGACGGGATGTGGCTCAGTCTGGTAGAGCGCTGCGTTCGGGACGCAGAGACCGGAGGTTCAAATCCTCTCATCCCGACCAGATAATTCAAGGGTTTACGAAGTTAGCTTCGTAAACCCTTTTGTTTTGGTAATACAAATTGGTAATACAGACAGACACACATTCCCCCACACAAATTCAAACCATATCCCCCGATCCACTCATCAACCAGTGGTAATTTACCCCGGCTTCTTCACATACAACACACCGCCACTTGTACGGAACTTCACGACCGTTGATAACAGCCGAAATCGCCGACTCACGAACTCCAAGCCACTCAGCCAACTTTCGGTTATTGTGAGATCCGGTGGCTTTTTTCATTCTTTCTACTATCGCCCTTCCGTCCTGTCCTGCTGCGGCAAGTGTCAGCGCCTTCATGGATCTGCACAGCTTGTAAACCGAGTGAAACATTAATGTGTAAATTTTAACATTATCAATTTCCAGAAATGTAGCCTGGATATAAACAGGCATCAGTCCATCCCCGAAGTCTAAATTAACTCCGGCAGCTATTTGTCGTTCACTCTCAGAAGTTTTTTCCAATAAGAGTTGGACACTTTCTGTTTCATTTCCAAAAACATCATCAAGGCTCTCCGGATATATTTTGCCAAGTTCCTCCAGCAAAGCTGGATTACACATGATAATTCGTTTGTCTGAAGACAAAACAAGACCATACCATAAGGATTTTCTTACATAACAGTAAATCGAATTATAAATCTGGCTCATCCTGCTCCAAAACTTAACTTCATGTGAAGTTACTTCACAAAATGTGAAGTCATTAAAATTATTGACAAAATATTAATGTAATCCTAATTTTAACTTAACATTGCAAATTTAACAAAAATTCTATTCGGAATAATGGAGAGGGTCTTATGAACAAAACACTAGATCAGCATGTGGAGGACATGATGGGTGCTTGTGGTGGACTTGAATTTATCTGCCAAAGTTTAGAAAATCAGGATCAAACAGAGGTAGCTTTCATGATTCAAAAGCTTACGGAGATTTTAAGGGACGGGGTTAGTAGATTTGAAATGGTTGCCGAGAGTAAACCCTCCCCTCAACTCACAATGATTAAAAAGGCCCCCGAATAATACAGGGGCCTGTCTATACTTACTCCAATATCTTTTCCACCAGGTTTCGCCCAAGCAACGATTCAAACACATGCCGATAATCTGCCGGAGTGGCCCCGCCATCCCGGCAGACCCGTTTGAAAGCTTCCCGTGTCTGAGCACTCATCTGCGTTAAATCAAAATCATCAGACGCCCGTTTCGCCGGAACCTCACGGTGAAATGAAATCCCGCCTTGCTGCTTAACAAGATGCTTTACATCGCTCATGATCTCTCCTGAATATTCATTGTTGCTGATTTGAACCTCATATCCGCAGGTCCGAATACGGCCATTACCAGCCTTTTTATATTCGGATCGTCAACCAGGCTAATCATGTCGGACGTGATTTTAAGCTTTCCGGACACGATTTGCGCGGACAGGGCTGCAGGAGTCAAAGTGCAGCGGTCTGGAATTTTGACTACCTCCGCTCCGGTGGGAGCTTGGGTAAGGGGAGTGGAGAGGGTTACGGCAATTTTATTGCCGTCTTCAACTACCTGCGAGACTTTGTGCCTGACGCCTTCAATCTCAATGTCATTATGGCGTGCATTCGGGTCAGCTGTGTAAGCCAGGTTCGATGCTTCCTTGAACTGAATCTTGTGCAGCACTTTGTCTCTATCCATTGCAAGGCGAAACTCAGTGTATGCTGCTGCATTCGAAACAGGATACTCGAACTCCTGCCAATCAGATGTCCATCTAGTTTCAGTAGTATCTACAAGAACATCCCACGAAGTCCCGTTGAATCCTTCAAGCAGGATGTTTTCAGGTGGAGAAGCACTCAGCCCACCGGGAATACCGCCACCAAGAATGAGTGCCCCGATTACAACTGGTTGAGGCGCTGTGACAAACCCATATCCACTTGCGCTTCCGGTAGCCCACGAAGGAAGATAGCCGGGAACTGTCGTTGCTTCATCGTTCTGCCTCGTCTTGCAGAAAGGATAGTTCTGGTTGATCACGGCATTCTGGCTCATTGACCACCCATCAACAGTTGATGTTTGTGTCTCTTCGTCATAGATCGCACCAACAAACGAGGGGATCAACTCCGCCCCCGTTCCACCAACTGGCGGACCGTTCGGCTTGACCACCTTTTCGGCTAAGGATTCAGAGGATTCGAATACGAGGTCAGAAGTGTTTGAACCAGTTCCCCAAGCCAAGGGGATTTCCGGCCCCAGATACTCGCCAACAATTCCCGCACCAAGTTTCAGCGCAAGCCCAGCAGGCTTCTTAAATATCTTTGTCGGAGCTGTGGGGAAGGGCGGATTTACTGTAACTGTATATTCACCCTCATACTGATACCCTGTTACAGGGGCTATTGTTGTTGCGGCAAAAGTAAGAGTCTCCCCTACCGCAGCGTCAACGGGGTTAGCCCGCAGGGCTGACGTGTCGTACATGTATGCACCTGCTGTATCAAAGCTAGAACCTGCAATATAGAAAGTCCCTGTAGAGGGAACATTGAATGGGGTATCTAGATCGGCGTACTCAAAAAGATTGGAACCAGAATGTGTCAACACTACTCGGGCAACGCATGTGTATTCTGTTGCAGAATCCTGTCTGTAAACAAACAGAAATCCGGTCTGAGCCGAGGAGCTCTTCAATCCTAGAGCCTTTATCTTTTCCCCGTTAGGAAGAGGGTAATTATTATTCATAAACGTAGCACCAAAACTATTGCTACCCCCAGCCTGAGATGTTTCCACGGTAGTAGCGCCCCCGCCCGACACACTGGCTACTGATGAGGATCCGGTATCCGCCACAACCACTACCCCAACTTCAAGCGGGGTAGTGGTCTCAAACCCACTGGCTGAGACGTTGAAAAGATTCTCAAGCTCAGCACTTGCAAGCTCAATTTCCAATTCAGCAGACAAAACCTGATTCGCGTTGTCTGCCGGGTTTGAATGTGCAGGCGGTTCTATGCCGGAGGCATCCGGGGTTTTGTTCCACTCAGAATCGGCGATAGAAACTGCGACTCCATTCACGGGCACGTCTTTGACCGTCAAATTACAAGCCACAGCCCGGGACTTGAGCAGATCATCCTTTTCGGCCACGACTGAAAAGGTGTGACTTGTGTCCACTGTAACCGTTGGTAGCTGCCACGCAAAGCCGTGCAGTCCCGCACCGGGGTGACCATCGGGGATAACTGTCACCGAGCCAACGGTTCCGGCACTGACACTGGGATAATAGCTGTAACCCTCCACATAATTAGTGAGGGCAATATAAACTGTAGTCCCTTCGCTGCCATCGGACGGGCCGGACAGCTCGGGCAGCGGAGTGCGGTATGAATCAAGATCTCCAATTGCAACCCCTGCGGCCTCATCCCTTGCCGCCTCGGCTGCAACCTGCGCTGCCTCGGCTCCGGTTCTGGCTGTTTCAGCCGCTGATTGTGCTGACTGGGCCTGATCTCTGGCGGTTTCAGCACTGGACTGAGCTGAAACACTGGCATCCCTTGCGGATGATATAGTGGCAACCAATTCCTGAGGGGAAAGCTGTTCTTCCTCCGGGGTTGAAATATCATATTTGATTGCTCTGTTCACCTGCTCTTGCAATTGCTGATCTCGCATCACCGCTTTATCAAAAGCGGTATTCATCCCTTCAGCCTGCAATGTTCCATTTACCGACTGCTGGAACTTCTGTTCAAATGGTTCTTCACGCACAATCACGAGCTGCTGGGTAGGGGCTAAAGGGTCTCCCGACTTAGGATAAACAACCGTACCTTCCGCACCTCCGCCACCAGTGACAGTGTAGTGTATTCCCTCATCAAGATTAGTCTCCACTTCATTTTCAACCAAAACAACACGCAGGGAAGACGAATCAAAAAAAGGAAAATCAGTTGCAAAATTATTGTTAAGCCCATCCCCTATGAACTTAACCTTGTTAATCGAAGACGTAACAGTCATTTAATCCCTCCGGGGTTTTCTGATTATGAAGTTAAGCGGGTTGTTGGTTTCGCCGTCTTCCCATTGTTCAAGTCCGGTCATAAATGTCCGGACAACTTTGGAAGCAGGAACTCCGGTCATAAAAGACGTTGTATCTGCCAGAGTCCACAGGAAAGGCTCAAAATCATCCATTTCGTCAAAATCACGGTAAAGGCTCAATCCCTTCCGGATAGTTCTTTCCCACAGTTCCATCCCTTCAAAAGCAGGAGATTCAGTTATGCTGCGGTTATAAGCCAAAGCGCCGGATAGTCCGGAAACAACAGGCAAACCACAAAGCCAATAACCGAGCATTCCGTAAAGATAATCTTCACCTTCCGGCAAATCTCCAGCTGCAACAAGACTGATAAGAGTCTGCATTGCCACGGGAGCGAGGATATGTTCAAGAAAGACATGCCGCGCATACTGGCCGTTTTTTATATCTCCCTGTCTCCATGCTTTAAAGTAAGTACGCTGGCGGTTGCCATACTTAAGAGTAAAGGTCATAAACATGCTGAACAGACGCTTCATGCCCCCTGTTCGCTGCCAGTGGGCCTGATCCATAGGATTAGCGGAAGGCTGGGAGCGGCGGACTATGGAATCAGCATATTGCACGGCCTGATCTACGTTCCCGTTGAATTTTTTCATTCCGGCTTTGTACGATCCTTGCCAGATGGGATAAACAGTTGCGGCATCCATGGCCCGAATCATAAAGAACATGGAGTTCTGAACATCAACCCCGGTGATGTCCTTCCCCCCGATTCTCACACTGAGTGAATCCGGATGGAATTTGCGGCACTGTTCCGCTATTTCCCGGTCCATGCTTTGCGCGCGGGAGGCCATATACGGAGAGACGGCATCAATTTCCGCAACAACTTTGGGCCCACCGTTGATGATATCAACAAAGCCACGCGCCACATTCCCGCCCCCTACGTCATTTATCGCACCGAAGATGGAGGAAGGCTGTTTCAAGGCGACTAATGCGTTCAGGCCGAGAATGAAAATGGTAGAAAGTTTTCGGAACCATTCAAACTTCCGTTCACTGAAATCCTTTGCAATGGATTCAGGTCTGGCTATGTGCTTAAGCCAGGGACGAATTTGTCTGTAAGCTTCAACCCCGAACTTGTCTTCAAACATCTGTTTGTATTCCGGGTTTCTTGTAAGCGCATCAACGTCCCGGACAGCCGGCGCGTGTGTGGCGTAATGAATAGTATCTTCAATGTGCTGGTGGACCACATTAAGGGATAGCTTTGGCGGAAGCCCCCCACCAGTCCTCTCATTCACGAATCCACTTTTCGTGGCCGGAGTCTGAAACATTGCTTCAGTGCGGTTCAAAAGATCATCCGCCTCCTGCCATTCTGCCGCCCGATCAGAAAAACGACCGTCAAAAACAAGTGGATAATAGCCACCCCTGAACTCACCATGTCGGGTGGAAACAACTTCCGGCTGAACCTTCTTCAGTTTAAAATTGTTCATTTTCAAATGAACATCATCAATATAAGGGAAAAGCTCATCTATGGTGTCCCATACACCTTGAATTGCCTTCCAATCCTCAGCCGAAAGACGGTCAACCAACAACTCCACCTGCTCACGGGTAAGTCCGTAGCCTTTCATTACAGCGTTCAGGTTGCCACTGTTGCCCATGTTCAATGCAATGCAGATCACATGCTCGATGCTCCATGCGTGTTCACCGTGCGGATGCATGATCTTAGGCATTGGAACGCCTTCCAGTTTAAACCTTTTCGGGCCTTTACGCTTTGTATCAAAAAGCTGCTTCAAATGAGGTTCAAGGGAAGTCTTGATTTTAGCGGCAAGGGCTTTTTTGTCGCTGTCTGCCTTGGCAAGGGCATTCACTATATATTTTTCATTGGGGCCGATTTCTCCCTCAGGACCGAAGTTTGTGCCATCTGCCTGCTGAAAAAGAAATTCCATCATGGTTAATTCAGGCATCCATTTTCGGGGAATCTCGGTCATTTTACGTGCAAGTGAACCTTTTGCATGAACAGCCTTGTCTTTCATGCGTCCCATCTGGCGCAGACAATAATCCGCAGCAGTGGCCACGGAGATATTCTTCTGCGTTACCATTTCCTGGACTTCCAGACTGCCGCGCTCTTCAAGGAAGTTAACCATGTTCTCGACTTCCTGAAGTTCACCAAGCGTCAGTGTTTTGCGGTAATCTCCGGTTTTCTTATAGTTCTGGAGCCATGAGGCAAAAACAGGACATTGCTCAATAACAACGGACTCGTTTTTTAAAAGCTCGTGTAAAGGCTTGAGTTCTTCCGGTCTCTTTGGCTTAAAGGAAGGCGGTAGCAGACCGTAACGCCTGCCTATATCCAGAATATGCTCACGGTGCTGAAAACTTAATTTTTTCTGTTTGGCAACACGCTTGATGCGCCCACGGATTGAGCCTACACGCTTACGGGCCTTGATGCGCTCCTGAACTTCAAGTTCTGCAAACTGCTGCTTCTTACGGGCTTCGTACGCGGCTTCCAGATTTCCGGCTTTCAGTTCCCTGTGAGCGATCCGGGAAAATTTACGAACAGAGTTCATAGTCAGGTCATAACGGGTTGCCTGATGCACAGGGAGGGAATCCACATGTTCTCGCACCTTCTCTTTAAGCACCTTAAGAGCAACACGCTTGCCAATGCCCACCTTGCGCCCGAGAATCTTGATTTCAGTGTCCAGCAATTCGGCCCTTTCTTCACTCTGGTAAAGAGGGTCGGCATCCTGCAAACGCCGATCTTCAGCCTCCAGCATATCAATGTATCGCTGTTTCTGCTCCTTGCGGGATGGTAATCCTATCAAAGCGTCTATGAGCTGATATCCGTCCTCATAACCACAGGCATCGGCTGCAATATCCGGTAGAACACCATCCTTTGAAATCAGCGGGGGAACACGTACGGGCAGCTGTTCAAGGATATCCTCGCCATATTCTTTGACAAGCCACTCCCGGTTTAACCCCCGGTAAAAGCTTTTATGAAAATCTCCGGTTCCCGACTCCCACCCTTTAGATATTTTACTGGCCGCATTCTGGGCCTGATCAAGAGCAAGCCACTCTTCTGCGGTAACTTCATACTCTTTTCTTCTTGCATTGTTCTTACGGGCCAGCCTTTTTTCCGCTGCGGCTTCCGCTTCTGCGTAAAGCCGGTCAACTTCCTCTTTTTCTTCAGGGGTAATAAAATCATATTCTTCTTCAAAAAGGTTTTCAGCCCCGTTCAGAATCTTGAGCTCTTCCATCTGGGCATCAGTGGCCAGCATCCGGTCAAAGGCTCTGCGGGTTCCGTCAGTCATGTTAACATTCAGGTTCGCAACGGTGCGATAGATAGCAATCAGCCATTTACGAAACTTGCGAAAGACTTTGCTTAATTCATCAGACGGGGCCTGTCCTTCCATGAGGTATTGTTCAAAGCCTCGGGCAAACCGTTCATGAAAACGAACAACAAGCTCCTGATCAACAGCGTTACCCGCTTCAAGGGTTTTCAATTTGGCAAACTTCTTAATGTATTTCTGTCCGCCCTTGCGGACCAATTCAGCGCGAAGAGATGAATATTCCTCAAGGGCCTTGGCGTCAGCTTCACTTTTAGTCTTGTTAAATTGCTTTTTAAGATTTCGTTCCCGCTTTTCCACTTCCTTGAAAATCTGTTTGGACTGCCCGCCCATCCACTGGAAGAAATGGGCATGGTCTTTGATGGTGTCCTTGCCGGCAATACCGGACTTCACCATTTCATGAATATCCTGCCAGAAAGAATGCCCCAGCTCATGCAGCACAGTGGACTGATTCGCGCCCTCAAAGATTCTGATTACAGTCTGGCCGTCCTTGAAAACGATCTGCCCCAGAGGCCCGCTTTCCTTGGAAAGCTCCTGATTATAAGCAGTCTCCTGTGTCGTCTGCCCCTGCTGTGTCCAGCGTACTGCCTCGGCAACAACACGCTGAATGTCGGCATCATTCATATCCACAATCCCACGCTCACGCAGGAAATCACGAATCAACTGATAAATGAGCTCAAGGGCAGAGGCTTCCGCTTCACTGAGGATTTCACCATTCCCCAGCTTGCCCACAGTAGTGGCAAGGAATTCTTCAACAGCAATACGCCTGTGTCGCTGGTCGTTAACGTCCAGTTGGTATGACTCGACAATACCGCCGAGATCGTCACCCAGAACATCAAAAGCCTGATCCAGGAATCCGTCAAATTCCTGTTGGGCCATTTCCCCGAAACGTTCCTGAAAGACATGGTACAATCCATGATGAAACTGCTCATGGGTCCACGTTTCCACGGCCTGCTCTGCGCTCTGCAAGGCATCGGCAAACAGGAACAGATTGCCGCCGTCAACAGTTCCCCGCACGGGGCCTCCCCCACGGGCTTCAATTTCCTGCTGCACAGACTCCGGTGCATGGCTCACATCCGGCAGAATGGAAACGGGCAAGCTGTTGACCGCTCCGGCCTGTAATTCAGATATAGCAGACTCAATCAGCCCTCCGGCATCCCCGGCGAGGTTTTCCACGGTCTGCATGAAGCCTCCGTCTTCCACCTGCAGTGCTGCCTCAAACTTAATCCGGTTGCGGGCGTAAAAATCATCTATGCGGGTTCCGTCCCGTTCTGCGGAAGCCTGTGCCCGTTGCTCAATAAGCAGGGCATAAGCTTCTGCCTCGTGACGAGGAACCCCCAACTCCTTTTGAATCCCATCAGCCATAA
Source organism: Maridesulfovibrio salinus (assembly GCF_055394525.1). Lineage (NCBI taxonomy): Bacteria > Pseudomonadati > Thermodesulfobacteriota > Desulfovibrionia > Desulfovibrionales > Desulfovibrionaceae > Maridesulfovibrio > Maridesulfovibrio salinus. Next base: position 1,995,832 of record NZ_AP042461.1, on the reverse strand, counting down.
TCCCAACCCGGGACATAGCTTCCTTATGGGCTTGCGCCTTTATCTGCTGTTCCTCATCAAACTGTTTAAGGTCAGCTTCTGCAAGCGGAGCCTGTTCAGCCGCTTCGTTTACAGTGGCTTCGTAGGCTGAAAATTTGATATCATTTCTAAGCTCTGCGTAACGGTCCTTATTACCCAGGACATAGGTTGTTGCCTTCTCCATGGGTATTTCAATCGGAGTCTGGGTGCGCACATGGTCTTGCAGTTCCTGCTCGTCAAGCCCAAGGTCAGTCAGTAAATCCGGGTCACGTTCCTGGTAGTAAGTTGCGACCGCATCAGGGGAAAGTAAAGCGTTCTTAAATCCGCCGTGTTCCTCCTGTGCTGCCTTGGAGTGCTTTTCGAAAAGATCAGGAGAACGTTCTCGGAGTTTGGAGGCCTGCGCATTCTTTGCCACTTCATCCGCATATTTCTGCATGACTTCGGCTTTGCGGGTCTGCCTGCCTATTACGTATGATTGCACTCCGAGCTTAGGAGAAGTAAGTAGCATAGAACCAAGATAGGCATGTCTCCCGGCTTCTACCGCGCTGTTTATATGCTGCCCCCAATCTTCCCGGGCAAAATGCCCGCCGTCCGCTTTCTTTGCCTGCTGACCAATGAAAGCCTGTGTCAGCTCCTGTAAAGCTTCGGTGGATGCCTCGGACAATGCGGCAAGGTTATGCTTGGCAAGTATAACACCTACAGCCCTAACCGTTGAAGGATCTTTCAATCCCCTTTTAATAAGGGACTTGATAGCCTCTTTACCTCCACTCTTTTTGAGAATAGAGGAGAACGCACCAAGGCCGACCATTTCAATGCCGGAAGAAACAGTACCGTAAATCTGAGCGGCTGTGCGGGCAATCTCAGGATCAACCTTGCGACCGTCCAGAGTCTCCATATCTCTGAATTCAAGATAAGCGGACCCGGCTTCCATCCTATACATTTCCTCAGTCATGCGCCGAGTGTAGACCATGGAAGCCCCGGCAATCGCAGCTGATGGAACGGTTATAGTTCTTTGCCCCATAGGAGGGCCTGAAACCAGAGCTGCCATTCCGCCCATACCCAAAGCACCGGCGCCAATTTCATTGCGGTGCTCCAAGGCGGGATGAACCATTTGTTCACCAAACTGGAAAGCGGAGACATAAGCTTCTGCAAGCCAGTTTTCAGAATCCTTTACCTGCGGAATTGCGGAGAGTTTCGCTTCCGCTTCAATATCTTCTCCTTGAAGGAGTTTGTAGCCAAGCTCCGCCCGTGTACGCTGTTCGGCTGCTGCTTCAGGACCACGCTTCAGGACACGCCAGAGATATTCCAGCCCTTCAAGTTGGTCGATATCTTCCCCGGTAGTCACAGCCTTATGTTCTGGCTTCCCCAGAAACTCAGCTGTTGCCGGGGATTCTTTGGCAATACGCGGGTAATTTACTGCCCTTACGTCAAGTTCCTTTTGTACGGCTGCAGGGTCTATTTCTACACGGGCATAAGGATACCGGGATTGCTCGGAAAGCTTGTGAATACGGGCTGCTTCCTCGGGATTTATCCCGGCAGTTTTGGTGGCTGCAGCCTGCATTCTGGCGGCGCGTTCTTCCTCCTCCAGTACGGAGAAGTCCAGTGTAGATTCAATTTTATCCTGACCGTCTGCGGGAGAATCAAGCACGGTGAAATCAATCATTACCAACCCTCTTTTTCTTTGTTGGCTACATAAACTTTCATAATCTGGTCTTCGGTCAGGTTCTTGTGACCGTTCTTAGCGGCTTCCCGAATAATCTGCTTGCGGATTGTCTCCGGGACCCTGTCCGGGGTCCACTCATTAACCCGTCCACTCTGAACTGCCTCATGATAATTCATTTCCTTGTCCATACCCAAGAAGCCACCACCGGAGACACGCCCCGGAGCGTAATAGGTTTTGGTAGCTTCATCCAATGACTGAAGGGTTTGTCCATGATCCTGCATGTAATCGAGCACGAAATCTCTGAACTCGGTGAACTCGCGTACCCGTTCAGGCTTGCCGGGGTCATACTTGCGCCCTGAATAAGCGGCAAAATTTTCTTTGATAAGTCCGAGGTGTCCGGTCAGTTTCGGATCTGCCTTTGCTGTCTTCCACAGATTAATGGACCTTTGAAGGTCTGAGGTGGAAACAGAGCCTTTATAAGCGAGGATGTCCGCTACACTCTCTATTTTTCCCTGCTCAAGCCTGTTGTTCAGCTCTGCCCATTTTTCAATGTCCGTAACAATGGCCTTGCGGTCATTCAGAGAGTCAAGGACTTTGCGCATTGAGGCTCGGGTTTTGCTATCAGGCTCAGAAGCAATCATGGCTTCCTTTTCTTCCGGTGTGGCCTTGTCGAAGGTATCCCAAACTTTTTCAATCCGTTCGTCCTCACGCTCTTTTTTGAAACGGCGTTTTTCTGCGTGTCGGGTCTTGATAAGGTTAACCACCTGTTCGCGCACTTCCGCATCTTCAATCTTACGGGCAGAGTCAAGGTGTGCTGCTTCATCACCCGGTGAATCATAAATTTTATCACTCTTAGTCTGGGCAACTTCCTTTACGTTCTCGGCAGTGTCCTCTTTGTGCTCTTTTTTGAAACGGCGCTTTTCAGCGTGTCGGGTCTTGATTCTTTCAACAGTTCCATCCCGCTCATCCGGTGCGGAGATATTGCGGGCCTTGGCAAGCATTTCCTTTTCCGTGCCGCCTTCAGACCAGATACGGTCAGCAGCGGACATGGCCTCAACCTTGGTTCGCTCTCCCTTGATACTTTTCATGAGAGGCAAAACGGCATCACCTAATGCGGCCTGATGCTTTTCAACGTAGGCTGCTGCCGCATCCGGGTCATGCACGGTAAGCCCGTTAACTATGGTAACGCGCATGTCCTTTTCAGCCTGCAGCTTTGCGGCTGTGTTGTCGGTTCCGAGATAAATGTCGTCAATATTATTGAGGTGATCCAGAATAAGCTGTTCGGATACTTCTTCCTTCATGGGAACAGTCAACTTTTTCTGGATAAGCGCAAAATCGCCCTTAAGGGCACTCTGCTTGAATGCCTGCCGTTCCTTGAGCTCATGATTTGCAAGGAATGAAAGCCCCGAAGCCCTCACAGAATCGTAGTGCAGCTTGAACATTTCCCGCTGGCTGTCATTCTCCAGATCGGCACTCAGGTCAGCGAACTGTTTGTCATAAAATTCGCTGCCCACATCCTGAAGCCCCACAGCGTTTTTGCCCTTGTACCCGTCAGCTACCTTGAATTGAAAATCCCGCTCAAACTCGACCAGTTTGTTTTTAGCATCCAGAGCGACAGTCTGGTTGTGCTCATGCTGCATCTTTGTTGCCCGGGCCATCATTTGATCACCCATGGAAAGCATACGCTCTCCCTGACGGGCCATTCCTCTGCCTATGGCGGAGAAATCCGGCATTTGAGTCACGGCCAAAGGAGCGCCCTGGCTGCGCTGCATTGCCTGCTGTTCTTGTCTTACCTGAATTTTCATAGGCTATTTCTCTTTAAAAAAGGATGCTGTACTCATTGCCATGGAAGACGTGCCCATTAAACCGGAACCAAAAGCGGATGTCCCCGCCGAACTCTCGGCCACTTCTCCGCCCCACTTGGTCAGGCTGGCCTGATTGCGCGTATTGGATGCCCCGGTTCTGGCCCGCCATGCGTCAAGATCTCCGCCGTGGCGGATAACCTGCTCGTCAAGGCTTGCGGTATATGCCGTGTCCTTGAGCAGATCCAACCCGGACCCCTCATCAAGTCTCACGCCGGAAGCGGACAGCAGGGAACGCTGTTTCCCCAGCTGCCGCGCTGTCTGTCTTTTGTGCAGGGCTATGTCATAATCTGTGCGGTCCTCGATGTACGCTGCTTCGGATTCCTGAATCTGCGCGTTACGTTCCATCATTTCAGCTTCATAAGCTGCGCGATTGGCCTCCGCCGCCCCGGCTTCCATCTGACCGTAAACGGCCACACCCGTACCGATGGTGGACATGCCCATACCGATAGCGAACATGGTTCCCGCTTCAAGTCCCGTCATTAAGACACCTCCACCTTGGAAATGATTGCCGCAACGGTCAGCGGCAGGGGATAGGCCTGTCTCAGCAGGAACTGCCCGTCAGGACCGTAAGCCCCCACCATTTTAACTTCCCAGTTTCCGCTGAAAAGGTCCGGAGGTTGTCCGGCAACAGTGGACGTTGTGGTAAAATTTTCGTCCTGGAGATCCCCTTCGTTCTCCCCGACTTTGAGTCCAAGGGAACGGTGAAGACGGACGGAGATTTCAGAAACACGCTTTGTACGCCCCTGCGCTGTGCCGATGGGAGTGGGAATATCAATGGGCAATGTCTTCAAATCTGAAACATAACCAAGGCCCACATGAACCACCGAGGCAGGAGTATTGAGAGTAACACCACCATTTGTAACTGTCAGACTATCGTGAGTGGAACCATCAGCCAGAACCTGCACGGTCTGTCCTTCCAGGTGGTCAAGTCCGGTCAGAGTAGCCGTGGGCTCTCCCTCGTAAGACAAACCGGAATCCACAAAAAATGCGGATTTGGCATCACTTCCGGTAAAAGCAGGATCAAGCCTTTCAATATAACGGACGGTATTGCCATTGATTTCTCTTCTGACCACCATCCAAAGTTCATCAAGGGATGAACCCGGAATTGAACAGAGGGATTCAACTTTGCCACTGCCGCCCAGATCGTGACGATGGAACCCCACAACCTCATGTTCACGAAAATAGGTCAGCCCCACAAGAGAGCCTTCAGACATGCACATCCACACGATGGAATCAGGACTTTGCTGGTAAGCCCAGTTTCTGACTTGTCTGCCTTCAAACAGATTACGGGCCAGCACGGAGATATCAGGAGCTGCATAACCGTCCTTGTCGAGAGCATACCCCTGCTCCCGGATGGTGTATCCATCACGCTGGACAAAAAGAGTCATGTCACCAATGGAACAGGCTTCAACGCTATGCGAACCCCAAGCCGTTTCTCGGCGGGCCATGCGGTTTATGGGGGTGATGGGTTCCTTATCGCTTCCTCCGTTAATCCACCATTCCCCGCCTGCTGTTCCTATCAGCAGCCTTCTGGCAGACTTAATCCAGCGGATTTCATTCACCTGATCTGCGGAAAGAGTGTGGGTAACGGCATCATCATCAACCAGAGGCGAAGACACACCGAAATTTTCATAATCACTGGACTTGCTCATCCAAATGGTTTGAGGGCGGGCAGGAGTGGCCGCAAAGCAGAGCTTTTCTTCGTGGAAGGCGACAACTGTAGGATATCCTTTAGTATCGTTCCAATCAGAGGGCTTGGAAGTAAAGGTAACAGTTTCCAGTGTCCAGGATGCGTGCCCCGTGCGGGTCAGTTTCTGCGGATTATATGCTTTATGCACTATGTACATTACATCAGCAGACTGAGTGAAGCGCAGGTCATGGACTTCATCTTCTGTGTAAGGGGTTTCGATCTCGTAGATAACGTCAGTTTCAACTACTGAAACAGCATCAAAATAAAGGGCATATCCCGAACCGGACGCAGCCCGGGAGTATATGCGCACAGAAACTGAAGCACACCCGGCTGGAGCGACAAACGGCTGTTCATAGACTGCGAAGTCTTCACCGTCTTCGGTTATCCATGCGGTTGTAAATATTGCCGCGTCATTGGTTTCATCCCACAGCTGAACCTTGAATTCATTCACCGTGCCTTTCTTGACCGCGAGTTCAAGCGCGTAACTCGTCCCCTCGTCAACAGCAACAGACTGAGAGAATCCCGGCTCGTCCGCTCCGCCCTCTTTGAGTTCCAGACCGTTACCGGACTTTCCTCCGGCAACAGAGCTCAGCAGGGCGGAGTTAAGAGCTGTCCAATTCGCTGTGTCAGCATCAAAGCCGCCGTTGGTGATAAGTTCAGGACCGGGAGTGACAACAATTCCGCCGTCCTTAAGGACACGCATGTAATTATGCCCGAATTCAAGCACATAGGCCTGTTCAGTGTTGAACCGAAAAGGGATCAAACGGACTTCACGATCCGGATATTTTGCTTCATGCACAAAGCGGGTTCCGCTCCGGCGGGAAGCTGGCCCTTGAGAATGAACAATCATGTTGAGCATATCCTCAACGCCACTGCCGTACTTCTGCAAATCCACACGCCCAAGGTAGACATGTGGGCTGAGAATCCCGGCATTGAAAGCGGTCTGTATTGCGTAAGCCTTCATCCCCATAATCAGGACCTCTCGAAAGGAGTAGATGTACCGTATATGCCACGGGCCTCAAGCCACGGGTCATTGACAACAGGGTCTGCCTGACCTTCCGCAGAATCAGCAAGCTGTGCATCCTGCAGGGCGTTAATGAAAAGAGTATTCAGGGACTGAACCTTTTCAGTGCTTCCCGTGATGGGTTGCACGATTTTAGCGGCAAGTTTGGTGGCGAAAGCATCAACAAACAAGGGATCAAAATCCGCCTCGTCAGTGACGGTACGAGTGTAAATTATCTGTGCAGGTTCGGCGTTGGTCAGCAAAAGACCTGATTCAATCATAAAATCATCACCGCTGAATAATTCCCGCACATGGAGACAGTCCGCCGGCAACTGGTACTGATTGGCAAATCCGAAAGCGGGAGCCTCCGCGAGTTTACCTATTGAGGCCCTTTTCTGTGCAAAGTTCCATGGGTGCTGCCTCAAGAGAGCATCCCGCACCGGTCCGTAATGACGGTTGCAGTGAATAGCCTCTCTTGAATTGTCACTCAGGGCGGATATGGAGAGTTTGGGGTCGATAAGTCCAAGGGCAATGTTACAGATATCTACGTCTGATACGGCCATGACGTTTCCTCACAAAAAGGGGCGGAAAGCCGCCCCCGTATGCTTACTGTTCTGTTTTGAGCGGGGTTGCATCTGCAATAGCTTTCTGGTGCTGATAAGCCTTGCGCTTTTCCTCAAGGTCCATATCAGAAGCGTCCACGCCGAACTCAGCAAGAAGCTTGTCGGCAAGAATCTCACCAATACGTTCCATGATGGTTTCAAGCCTGGCGTTGTGTGCTATATTCCCACCCAGTTCTTTCAATTCGGACATAAGTTCTTCACGTTGCTCCGCTTCATCCTCAGAGCCGGTATTATCCGCGTAGATAATTTCAAAGAGGTCTTTATCAGGTTTGACCCCGTTGAATGTTGCCCTTTCGCCCTTCTTCAAATGCCGGGGAGGACTCCCCTCCTGAAGAATGGCCGTGCAGTCTCTCCGGCAGACAGTTGAATATACTGCTTCACTCATGGCTTACCTTCCTGATTCCTTGTCCAGAACAAGAGCGCAGGTTATTTTGCCTGTGGTCGCATTGGAACCGCTGACGGTGTAGTACGCCCGGAGGTAATTGCCGTTTGTGGGTGGCAGGGAACCGAAGGAGAAACGGAAGCCCGCTTTCAATTCGGCAACAGGCACGGCGCGGGAAGAGACCAGTTCAGTAGAGGAAGCGAAGTTCTCCGTGTCCGACTGCTGCAGGGTTATTTTCACTGATGTGCATGTTGCAAAATCTTCAGTAACAGTGGCAAAAATCTGGATAGGTTCACCACTTCCGAGATCCGTATTAGCGATATCAAGAGACTCGGCAGAAGGCGCACTTCCTGTGACGGCCTGATTATCCGAGAACTCATTCAATTTATCCATGAACATATGAATTTCCTCATATCGGGAGGGTTTCCCCTCCCGGTTTCCGGTTTGGAGTTATACTGTGAGGGCCGCTTCGGTGCTGAGGATCTGGTCAACCTTGCGCAGGGGAATGCCCTGAAAGCTTGTGACCTGCTTCCCGTCCCAGTTATCAATGCTGAGCATGACGTTCTTTTTGTTCGTGGCCTCAATGCTCAAGGCGGTGTGAATATCACGGTTGCAATACAGAACGTTCTTGCCCGCGTTGGTAGCAGGCAGACGGTTGATGGCACGAATCAGGTTGTTAACCATGGTGACGTTTTCCAGATCGGAAACATCGATGTTTGCAAGACGGACGATATAACGCCAGTCACGCACAACAAGTCCGGGCTTCCACTGGTAGTGGGAGCGGAACCCCTGATACTTGCCCCCGCTGTCGTCCTCCAGAGTAACTTCTCCAAGAAAATTGGAAGTCAGTCCGGCGGTGGAGCCTTTAGGGAAGGTCATGTGTACGGTTTCATCGGACCAGCAGACCAGCCACATAGAAGTACACTTGTTACCAACGCCTCCGCAGTCGATAATATTTTCATGTTCCAGAGAATTGAAACGACCGGTAAGACCAAGAAACCTTTCAGGATGCAAGGCGGTATCCCCATAGACAAAAGTACGGGAAAATTCCTGATTCATGGCTTCAATGAAAGGCTTGTTCTCGGACAGGAGAAAAGATTCCTTCAAACCGTTCAGGACTGCCAGATCCTTATCAACCTCTGCATAGGATTCGAGTATGCCGCAGGTGTCATCAACCTGCTTTGTCTTGGACTTACTGGGTTTTACCCCGTAGTTCAGTTTGCGCCAACTCACTGTGGGCAGATCGGTGCGCACGGTGGTACGGTGTCCGGTAGGCAGGTTGCCTTCAATCCAGACAGCGTCTTCAAGGATTTCATTTTTCTGGGCAAGCAGTTCCGCGACTTTGTCGATTTTCCCGTCAGGATCAACTCTCTTAGCCCATTCACTTAGTGTAACGGCAGGCATTTAATACCCTCCTAAAATGTTATTATTTGTTTAAACCAGCAAAAAGCACCTCTGCCGCAGTCTTAGGCTTGCCCCCACTCCCGCCAGAAGTAACCAGCCCGTGTTCGGACATGGTTTTACCTATGGCGTGGAAATGTTTAACCACTGCCGGATGCTGGTACATATTGCCCTGCTGCAGCAGTTCTTTAAGTTCTTCGGATGCTGTTGTTTTGAAAGCGGAAATTGCCACATCCATGTTTGCATCGTAGGTGTTGCCCTTCCAGTCTCCACGAAGTGAATCTTCCCATTCCTGTTCACGCTCAGCCTGTGCCGCCTGCGCATTCTGGACGGCCTCATAGTTGTGCTTGTTGTTAAGTGCCACGAGCTTGTTCACCTGCTCCTGGGTAAAGCCTTCTTCCTTGGCAAGAGCCGTGAAGTCAGCCACAAGGGCATCGTTATTGGTCAGCCCTTCCGGTGGTTCGGGGATGGAGTATTCCACTTCCCCTTTTTCCGCGTCATTGGAATTTTCATCACCGGATTCGGGATCACCTTCATTTGGTTTTGCTTCCGGCTGTTGTTCTCCGTTTGCGCCGTCTTCTCCCGGAACAACAGGGGCCTCGGGAGAACTGGGAGCATCAGCACCGGGATTTTCACCACCCTGTGCGGCAGTATCCGGAGAAGAAGGCTGTGTACCGTCAGCAGGTGCTGTTCCTGCTTCTGGCGCGCTTCCTGCTTCAGGTGCGGGGTTGTTGGTATTAACTGTCATAGTCTTGTTCCTCCTGTTTCTTGAGTTCATCCATACGGTTCTGGATGATGTCGAAATATATTGAAGGGTCAGCGGCAAGCACCGGCTGTAAAATGTGTTCAAGCACAAAATTTCTTACAGCTGCATTTTCAATCAGCTTTTCAGGCTCAAGGCTTTGAATTGCATTCACACCGGAAGTATCAAGCAGCCCTTCAAGAAAGCGTTTGCCTGAGGGTGAACCGAAAACGGCTTTGATATCTGCGAGGAACTGCTCGTGTGCGGCACGTTCCAATTCTCTCAGTTTCTGATCTTCCCTGTAATCATCCATTATTGCTGCATCTCCTGAATTGCATCAGTAAGAGCGTTCTTGCCCTGTGTGTCCATCTTGGAAAGTTTGTCGGCAATATCCACACCCTGCCCGATTGCCTGTTGCTGCTGCTGCATCTGTTGCATTTTCTGCATCTGTTCGGCTTCCTGCGTAGCCAGCTTTTCAGCTTCCTCATTTGAACGGATAAGGGAAGAAGGAGCACCGGACGCCTGATGATATTCATCAAGAGCACCCCAGAAATTAAGCTTGTGCCTGATGGTGGGGTCAGACTCTGCAAGCTTCCCGGCAAATGATGTGGTGGCAATAATGGAATCCATAGCGGCTGCACGTTGGGCCTGAGCAAGGACACTGACATATTCAATGTCAACTTCCACACCTTCAAGCTCCGGTGGTGCGGGCGGGATAGCTCCCATATCATAAAGGAGTTGAACACCCCGATTGATAACCGGGTCCAAAAGTTCATTCTGTAAACGCTCAACCACAGGTCCAAGCTGTGTCATTTTTTCTGAAACAAGCTGTTGAGCCTCATAAGCTGTTTTGACTCTTTCCGAGTCCACAGCCAGCATCATGAATAAATCATTATAAAAGAATTTACGGATATCGTTCTTGCTTTCTTCAACCAGAGCAGTAACCGCCGCAATGTCCGGGCGTATCTGATACAGAGGTTCAACGCTGTCTTTCTGATTCTGCTCAACCGGGTTTTGTCCACCAGGTAACAGATTCAGCCTACGGGAATACATGGAAGGGACTTTCATGGGCGGACGCAGAGAAAGATGAACGGCATGAATCCTATCTTTGCACATCTCGTTGAGCATCTGATTTTCACAAAGGGAGAGAATGCCCGGAGACTCGCCAAAAAAGGAATTATCCTGCACATGCCAACGGGTAACCAGATAAGGAAAGGACTTATACCCGCCAACAGCCAGAGCCTGCTCTGAGCAACCCTGCTCATAATAAACGGATTCGAAGGGCATATTCAGGAAATCCAACTTGCGCGGGTCAAAGTCTTCACGCGGCATAACCGAATGAACAACCGTGAATCTCTGATCAGAATTGCCGTTGTCTATAGAGTTCTTGGCGTGTCTGGAAAGATTGTCATATCCGAACTTCTGGGCCATCTGCCTTGCTGTCATGGACTCTTCACGGATAAAGGTATCAACCTCTCCCCACTGGCTCACGTCACCTACAAAAGTTCCGATAGGCACAGGGATAAACGCAAACCCAACACCGGGACGGGCAACAAAACCCATTGCGCCGATGCCGAATCCCCCCATATCACCGTAACGACTGTGCGCCAGACGGTAGAAGTTGGATTTACCAAAAAACTTGTAGAGTGATTTCTGAATACCCTCGGCATACCTTTGAGCCACACCGTAATGCCTGAAGCCTTTATCTTCTGGCTCAAGCTTGAACCAAGGACGGGAAGGAGAAGCCAATCCGGTATGCATCCCTGCTGCAAGGGTTTCATGGGCTTTGATTGCCGTGCCGGAAATAGCCTTCAAGCCCTTGTCCGCTGCATTGCGCCCATGCAGAACCCCTTTCAGCCTTCCGGCATAGGGGTAGATGAAGTCCGCCACCCGGCGCCAACTGTCCATGTATTCATCACGGACAGATTTGAGTGAGGCATTACGGGAATCAATGTTCTCCATCCTTTCCCGGACTTCCTTAGAATGGTTGTATCCCTTAATGTTCATGACTTGCCCCCAAGCAGACGTTTGGCCTTGGTGCTGCCATTCTTGCGGATTTCCTCCGGGTCAATCAGGTATTTGCGCTTCTTGATACCATCAGTTGAGGTCTGCTGTTCTTCAGTGGCGGGATCTTCTTCAGGCTCCAGCTCGGGAGCAGCATCAGGCATCCGGTTATGAGCTCCGGCGGAGAGCAGGGTTTTCTTTACTTTTGCATTTCCCTGCAGGCCGTCCACGCCGTTAACAGCGGTGGAGTAGCGTCCATCCTCATACCTGTCCGCCTGATCCATATCAGCATTCTGCTGATTGATGGTTTCAACCTGCCGTTCCCATTTTTTTAAGTCCTTCTCGTGCTGGAGATATTCATTCTTATGAATCCATCCACCATCTTTCTTTTCCCATCCGGCGTTTACCAGTTCGCCCTCAGCGTACCAGTTGCCGTCTTCCCAATAGATCCAGTCCTCTGGGACGCTCCACCCGGAATCAACTCCGCGCATCCGGGTTTCCCCGTTCATGGCAAGATGCTTTGACCATGCTTTATACGCAGGTGATCCGGTAGACCTGTCAGTCAGGTCCGGGCGGTCAAAGAGTCTCGGTGTGCGCATCTTCGGTTTTTCAGGTAAAGAAAGTCTTTTAGGCATTATCCACCCAGCAATGTTTTCTTTTTGGTCGTTTCTTTTTCATCAGCACTGAGAAGGTTCTTCCCGGTCTTGATGGTGTCAGACCTGCCCTTAGCGAGCTGTTCCTGTTTTGCCATTTCATCCGCGGCTTTCTGAGCTTCCGGATTGCTTTCCGGTTCTGCGGTCGGAGCCTTCGGCGATGCCGGAGCCGGAGCCGATGGAGATATAGTTGGTGTGCTGGGACCTTTCCCGCCTCCTCCTCCCATAATTAAACCTCCTCAAAATCTGTTTTAGACATCATTAGATAAGATTCCCTTGTTGGTGACCATTTCTTCATTAAGCCTTCTTCTTCGAATCCGAAGTGTCTGGCGAAATTTATTCCAGCCTGATAATCGGCCTTCACTGTGGCCTGAATACGATGCAGCCCCCAGCGCTCCACCATGTAATTCATTTTACCCTGGCAAAGCCGAGCCATCTGCACTGCTAGACGCATGTCGCTACGAATCTCACTCCCAAGAACCAGCCACACATGGCCGACACCGGAGTGCAGGGGAAAGCAGATCATGACCCCGTAGACCCTGTCGTTTTCATCCACGAAGCTGGTGAGGTCGTTCACATGGTTTGCGGAAAAGTGTGTCATTAGTTCATGAGGATTGCCGAACGTACAGACCTGCTTTAAAAGCTCTTCGTCCATCCAGAACCTCTTGAAATCATCCTCGTCATAATCCCGCAAAATCAGTTCAGGCACATTTCTAGCCATTCATTCCCCCAAAAACGTCATAATCCATAAGCCCTTGCATAGAATCCCCGGCATAGCCGTCATGCACCGACCCCGGGACAAGCGGGAAACACGCCCCAAGAGCCGGATCAAGAATGCGGGCCATGCAGTCAAGCATGTCGTCGTGCGGGGCCACCGGAAAAGCGAGGTACTCGTCATCAATAAACTCACGCACGAGATCACGCTGCCGCCCTTCATGGTCCATGAAATGGCAACGCCATGGCAGATAAAAACGGCCCTGCTCAAACACAGGGACAAGCTGCCTGATGCGGTCATTCTTCGGAGTGTTGCCGCCCATCGGCTCGATGTGAAAGCGGTAGTTCTGTTCCTGCATGACGTACTGCATATGCTCAACGTCAGCCTGTGCGCCGTATTTCTCGTATCCTACGCCTTGAGGAGAATAGGTACGGTGCAACCGGAACAGAGTCCTGGCCCGTTCGGTCAGATTCATGCGGTCCCGCACACCGTCAATGAGATAGTAATTGCGGTCCGGGCCCAGCCCGATAACGAGCATCACGGTATAATCGGAAGTGGTTTTCTTCTCACTGGCAGGGTCCACCAGTAGATAACGGTTAAATCCGCTCCAGATCGGAGCACCGTTCTTTGAAAGATTTTCCCAGCGGTTAATCCATTCTTCCTTGAAACCCGCCACGGCATCCGCTTTCGGGTTCTGCATCATCTGGCAACCGAAGACATACGGCCCCATTTCCCTTCGTTTGGTGTTCAGCTCCTCACGAGAGAGCAATGCAGGCTTACCCTCAAGGGTTCCATCCTCAGTGGCCGGAAATATACGAACAATGACAACATCACGCTTGATCATGGCAGCATAGGTGTCATTGAAATGATAGCGGGTTCCGATGTACCGCTTACAGCCACCACGCGCACCGAGGTTGATAGACAAAGCCCACGCTTCAGTGGTCTTGTGGATCATCTCCGGGGTGGCAACGGATTCCTTGGTAACGACATCATCATAAATAAGATGGGTGAAGTGCTTCCCGGTAGGTTGACCGTCCACCAACCCCCATGCTTCAACAGTGGCCTCTTTGGGGTTGTCCTTACGTCTGACGATCAGCCCGTCATCCTCGGACCACTTGGGTGCTTCATTCTTCGGGTCCTGATAGAGCACATCAGGATAGGTAGCCTTGAGAACCTTGTTTCGTTCGAATTCGCGTTTAATCTGCTTGAGAAATGACTTCGCAATTGGGCGGGTATGGCTAAATATTCCGCACTGAATTTCAGGGTCCTTCAGGATATCCTGAATGGTCAGGGCAAAGGTGATGATAGTGCTTTTGTAATGCTCACGGCTCCACAGATCGAGCCGTCCGTCAGGGTCGGCCTCAACTTCACGCATCCGGTAATAAAGCCAACACTTATCAGCATCAGGACGATTCAGCAGCACGGTCAGCAAAAAGAACAGGTCAGTCCGTCCAAGGTGCGCATACACACCTAAGAGTTCTTCTTCGCCGGTTCCATTGGCTTTATCTTTCGCTTTCGCTTCTGCAATCAACGTTGCATATCGTGCGTTAGCCTGCTGCCTCGTTTCCATTCTTCAATACCCTTTCATTAAGTTCGTTCATCTCGTCTGAAATTTCGCGTCTATTGATGTTATCCGTCTTGATGTCGGCATCAATCTTGTTCTTCCAGCGATCCGGCCAGCGGTTTGTCGCTGCGAACTTCAGCATGTTCCCGTTAGGCGGAATCTCCAGTTCCTTCTTGTCCACAACAACCAGCTTCCCGGCCTCGTTCCGCTCTTTCTTCACAGAGACCCGTTTACCTCCGAGAGCCAGCCGGAAGATTGCGGCTTCAACCTCGCCTTGCATCAGGTCATCAAAAGCCGCCTGTCCCTCGTCCACGGCCTTGGCGAACTCTTCATGTTCCTTTTTCCATTCAACAACCGTGGAAGGAGCAACGCCGAACAGCTTTGCCAGCTTGCGCCCGCTGTATCCATGCTCTGCACACAGGTCATACGCCTGTGAGGCAAACAGCGGGTTGTATTTGGTTTTTCTACCTGCATTGCTCATTGTTTCCCGTTCAAGGCTTTGAGAACCGCCACATCCTCTGAAGTTTTGTCCTGTCTTTCTTCAAGCTCCTTGAGATCAGAGCAGACCTTTTCTTCAACTTTATGGAGGTCGCGTTTGGTTACAAACTCTTTAGCGTTAGCAATCTGGCAGGCATGCTGTGAGTCACGGAAAGCCTTAATTTCACCATTGACCCCAGAAATGTCCCGGCGGATAAGCCAGATTCCGAAACCAAGAGCGAAAACAAACACCGCATAAGTTATGATTTGTTCAAGACCCACAGCACACCGCGCTTAAACAGTCAGGTCCGGCAAAGCCGCAATCTCGTCCGCCTTGCTGCGGAGAGCGTCCAGTTCCGGCACATCATACCCGGCATTGCAGAGCCTTGCGGCCAGTGAAGCCCCCACACCGATAATCCCGGCAACAGGAGCCCCGAGCCCACACCCGGTAGCGATCACAGTGCAGACCCCGCCGAGGTATTCGGCAGTCTCGTCTGTAATTTCAACGGTTTCGAGGAAATCGAGATCAATCATTTGTCACCGCCTCTGATTTTGGTGAAGAGCTTCAAAGCCCGGCCCATGATTCTATCCGCTATTTCTTTTTGACGCTGATATTTCATCCGGGCATCAAGAGAGCTACGGGCATCGATGGTCGCGTTACCGGATAGGGGAGCATCAACGGAGATTTTCCACGCTTCCGCTGCGTAAGCCATAGCCGGAACAGCTTCCTTTGCTATGTTCATAGCCAGAACAAAGTCGGCTTTCTCCTCTGCATACCGGGGAGGAATACTGTCCTTGATGCGGTTATATTCATCGTAGGTATCCCGATAGGTGTTGAGCAGTTCATCAGCGATGCAGACAGCCTGATCAGGAGGCGGCATATCGGCAATATTCTTGGCTCCGCATCCCATCAAGCTTGCCACAAGCAACAGGAGCAGAAGCGAACGCAGAAAGGACAAAGGCTGCATTATTTGCCCCCTTTGTTTCTGGCTTTGCCGAAGTTCATGGCCACGAAGTTCACGACCTGATAAATTTTCTTGAGTGTCGGATTCTTGGGTTCGGGCAGGACAGTCACAGCAATTGCGCAGAAGGCAATAGTTGTGCTCACAATTTCAATAACGCTGTTCTCAGACATTACTATTCCTCCACCGTTTCGTAAGTCTGTTCAAAGATCTCCGCCGGGCACGGATAGAACTCGCCTTGCACACCCTTGATGATGTAATCTCCAACATTGCAAAGCATTTTGCCCGCAAGAGTTGGGATAACAAGGGTTGCTGTGCCAGCTCCTGAAAACTCCCAATCAACGGAATAATTTTCGCCGAGAAAGGAGTTTGCGGTTTCTGCATCCCCATCCCATCGAACGGCATCGATAACAACGGGTTTTTTCCTGTACTTCATTTCAAATCTCCATACAGAGCGGCCCAGTGAACCTCTTCCCACTCCCTTGCCCTCAGCCGTGCGCACTCTTCATTCAGTCCGCGCTCGATTAGACGGCACTTGTAGTGCAGTCCGTTGTACAGGTGCTGGAGTTCGGAAAGTGTCACACTCTGCCTCTTTTGGTTTAAGGTGTGTCCCGACTCTGGTGGTCGGGGTCGAGCCGGGACACGTGGGAATGAGCCTACAACCCTAGACATGTGGAAATGCTAACACGGGTTTTTGAGTCAGGTTAAAAATGTAGGGGGGGTTGCATGGGGTTTGACGGGGGTTTGACGGGGGTTGACATGTTTTTGAAAAATGGCTGATTTTCTGTTTAGCGTTGAATCGAACGCACAAGGGGGTTGATTTTGGGAGGTTATTTGAGTTGAACCCGCCCTTTACGGTTGCTTTCATTCATCCTGGAATTTCCATGTAAGTATTTATGCATTTACCGAACACTTAATTTATAACAGAAACACCCCTACAGTAATAACAAGCTCTAAGGTGCTCTCAAGTCAAAATGGTTTTGTGTTCGGAAATTACTAAATGAGAATGTTTTTCAAAAAGCTCAAAATATACACCTGTTTTCACTGGTTGATGCAGTTTTGTGCAGGTAATTGCTTGTATTATATCTTAAGTTGATTGTTACTTAAGAATGTTAAACTGGTGGGGATTCAGTTTTTGCTTTTTGGTGCTTTTGGTTGCTTCGGCTTGCTTTAATGATTTCAATTTTACGGAAGTTACCTCCAATCATTACAACAACCTACACTTGCCTATACAATTTTATTGCATATTTTTAAATTTAATTGTTGACACATGCAAATTAGTTTTATATCTTGAACTCAACGAATAAGGGAATCACCCCTAAACAATTTAACCAAATGGAGTTCAAGAAGATGCAAACTACTTCAAATGCAATCGTAAACGAAATGGTTCTGGAAGCTGTGAAAGTAATCCACACCCGTATTGATGAAGCCACAGGCGGATGCAGCGATGAAATGAAAGTTGAATTTGTCAAAAGGCCGGAAGTACAGGAAAAGATAAAGAGCCTTTTCGGCGCGATGGTCAACGAAGATAACTTTTCCAAGATCATTGATATGCTCAAGGAAAAGCAGAATGAAGTGAAGGAAGGGACCATCCTTTATGCAAGCTGGGGCTACGACCAGACCAACGTAGATTTTTTCAAAGTCGTCTCCCGCACACCCAAAACCGTAACCCTCGTGGAAATCGGCTCCAAAATGGTTAAAGGAGATCAAGGCTTTACAATGACAGGGGAAGTTGTAGCCGACCCCGATGTCATCAAGTCCGAACCTTTCCGCCGCAAGCTGAACGAATGGAAAGGAGCACCCACAGTTAAGGTGGATTCCTCACGCTTCGCCAGACTTTGGGACGGCAAGCCCAAACACGAAACATACTACGCATAAGCAAAAAGGCCGGGAGGGGTAACCCTTCCGGCCTGTAAGGTAAATTATGAAACTATCACCATCCCAAATGAAAAAGCACCGTCAGTCGCTGAATATGGACCAAAAACAATACGGTGTTGAAATTCTCGAACTGGCCCCCAGCTCTGCCCGTAGCTATGTGTCACGCATGGAAACGGGCAAAATTCCTATTCCTAAAAAGTATTCAGAAATGCTGGCCGAGATCGTCAGCCCGGACCAGGGCCCCAAATGGGTGAAAGGCCACAACGAAGACGGCAAGGAGATCATAGCCCACCTGCACACCCCGAGATTCACGGCAGAGATTGAACTTGATCATGGATTAACAGAGGGGCTATCATACCCGTTGAAAAAGTCAGGAAAACGGCTGTGCAATTTTACATGGACAGGCGGCAAGCCCTCAGCGGATGAAATAAACGAGCTATGCGCATGGGCGGAACTTAAATTCAACCTGTAGAAGATTGACCGCCCCCCACAAAAAACATATTATATACGGGTATCGGACTCCATAGGGGAGTCCCTTATTCGTTCCCCCCGTTTTCCTATGGTTTTCGGGGGTGTCGAATTTCTGACGTAAAATTATTGAAAAATAACCATTTTCAATTTTGCCCTAAAGGAAAGCCCCCGGCCAGCACTAAACTGACCGGGGGTTTTTCCTTTCCGCCATTTCTCGGCAACGTTGCTCATAGAACAGCGTCATTTTCGTCACGTTAACTGTCGGCCATCCTTTTTCATTCAGAAAGACCGGACATCCTTCCCATTTCAGAATTGTTTTTGTTTTTCTCTCTCCCCATCCGAAAACCTTTGCGATCTGCTTTGCTCCAGAAACAAATACCGGAAAGCTTTCCACGGCTAATCCTCCTCAATTCCGACCACGCCCAGATCTTCAATGAATTTATTCAGGCAGGACTCTTTCATTCGCCACCGGTTACCGACCTTGACGGCGGGCAAAATTTTCCTGCGCATCATATCCCGCACAGTTTCAAGCTCAAGCCGCAGAATGGCGGCCACATCTGACGCGGTAAGCAACGGATCTATTCTACCCATGGACCACCTCAAAACGGTTACAGAACGAATCAAGCGCGTTATTCACATTGTCCACCATGAACGAGAGATAGTTCTCCAGAGAGTCAACGGACCTGTGCCCTGTGGCTTTTGCCGTTTCACGCAGGGGGTCAATGGCCTCGCCCCTCGCCACCCGGCTCAGCATAAAATTATACATATTCCCGGCAAATGTCTTACGCATGGAGTGAGTACCGATCCGCCCGTCAAATCCGCAATGGCGGGCCATCCCTGTAATCACCTGATAAGCCCGAGTCCTGCTGATAGGCATGTTCCCGCCCTCACGGGAGCGGAAAAGATAAGTATCCCGGCTCCAGTGTCCCATGTGCTGCAAAGCCCTGACCTGCATAAGCACATACTGGCGCACAACCCTGTTCATACGAATTTCACGCCCTTCTGCGCCTGTGCCGGACTTTTTCATATTTTTGGCGGCGACATAAACAGAAGACTTGATAAGCCTGTTAGACACCACGTCAGAGACTTTCAGGGAAAGCAGTTCGGAAATGCGGAACCCGCAGTTGACCCCCATGGCAAACAAACAGCGATCACGGATACCGAAATACCCGTGCGCTGCTTTCAGCATCCCGTTGACCTCATGGTCAGTGAGAGGGCGGCAACCCTTCATCGACAAAACCTCTCATAATTTTCAACGGCTTCCTCAACCGTTCCGGCTCCGAGTTCGGTATTCCAGTATTTTTTCCAGTACCGGGCCAGTCCTTCAACATCAGTGGCAGAGGGCAAAGCCTCGGGAAAACGGCGATAGAAGGCCCGGGCCAGTGCCGTTGAGTAGGCCAGATTGTATTCCAGCACCGCAGAATCAAATTCCCGGCAGTTGGAAACCCGCAGAATCGAGGCTTTAAGTTCACCCTTGCGGTTGAGATACCGAAAACAGATATCGTCATGCGTCCTCGGTTCCATCTGGAAAATCCCCATAGCAGGCCCGTTGTTCAGCTGCCGGATGTACTCGCCCAGGTGCGATTCCTGAGCAGCGGTGAGCATCAGCAGTTCAACGGCATTGTTAGTTGCCATAACAGGGCTGACCTTAGTCAGCGTCCTCTTGATAAAATTCCTCAACTGTTCCTGGTTCATGCTATGTCCTCCTGGCATTCAGTCGTGTAAAAATGGCAATCCGGGTTACCCCGTCCTCTGTTGAAATCTGTGGTCCTGATTTCGATTCCGTGCAGCTTTTCCAACCTCACGCATCGCAGGGCCAGCAGATGCCTTGTGCATTCCCCTCGGGAGGGGCACAGATGGTCCTTGCACATTCCCATTTTCAGCAGATGTAAAAGCCTCTCTTCGCTCACGGTTTTCCCCCCGTATTTCCCTGTTAATCATGGTCCAGTCTTCATTTCCGCTATGCCGGAACCCTTTATTTTCAAGCATTTCCTTGGTCATGGCTCCCTGCTCGTATGAACGGCAATAGCCGCAGGGGCAAAAGAATCTCTCCCACAACCCGCCTTCCATAAATTTCCAGTAAACCAGCATTCCCGGTTCGTCACAGTCGTCACAGCCCCCACTGACCGCTCCCGTTCCGGCTGAATCAGACTTCCATGCCCGGTAGCCTTCCAGCAGGTAAGAGCAGATATTCATGCCCCGGGTCATGCGCTTCTGTTCCCGGATCATGCGATTAACCGCGTCATTGATTCCGTCATAGCTGCAACTGGAGAGCTGGTCGTAATAAGCGTCCAGCACTTCCGAGTCAGGCATGGGGAAATTGAACACCTTGAAGAGCTTGCCGATTGCAAGATCAAATTCAAACCGTTTCAAGACCCTTCTCCACGGCCAGACGGTACTGGTCAGGATCTGAAATCCTGAAATGCTGACAGGCGCTGTCAAACGCCTCCCATCCATGCTCACGCACAAGCCCGGTTATCCGGTCCAGATAAGGCAAAGCAGGCTGTGCAGGTTCAAGCAAATCTTCATCCTCCCATCTGCGACCGCTGATCCAGCCCTGCGCCCATTTGGGGGTCATGCCCTTGGCGATCAGTTCAGCACGGCCAGCAGCTTCGATTTCAGCAGCCTTGCAGATTATATCCACGGTGGAATCGTAAAGTTCAGGGATGTCCATCCAAGCGTCTGCGGCTTCGGCTTTGCCTTTTTTCAGGTCAAAACAGTTCCAAAAGCGTTCAAACGTTTCAAGCCTCTTGCCTTTCAGTTTTCGTTTCTTTCTGGTCAGGAAAAATTTATCCTCGTCAGCAGGGGGGGAGGGAACCGCATCACCAGATGCGGAATTAAGGTCACTATCTGGGTCACCATCAGGGTCACTATCTGGGTCACTATATGATAGAGAAGGGACGGAATCGTCTGTTGGAAGGGACGGAATCGTCTCTTCAGAAGGTACGGAATCGTCAGATGGAACTGACGGTTTCGTCTCCTCGTTGGGACGATCTTGTCCCTTCGAAGGTACGGATTCGTCAGATGAGGAAACACAAGGCCCGACAAGGTGCGGAAACTTTTCCAGCAGCTTATCCGAAAAGGCATACCACTTGGTTCTGTCAAAACCGGATTTGTTGAAAAATCCGGTGACAAAAAGTTTCTCGTCCTCCAGCTTTTTCAGCTTGCGCTTAATCTGGGAGCGGGACCAGTACGGAAAGATAATTTCAAGGGCTTCCTGAGTGTTATGAGTCCAGTACCGCCCCTCAAAAAGATTGCGATTGTTGGCGGCATTTTTGCCGATCCAGAATTGAAAATGATGGATCAGCACAGCAAGGTCTAACCCGTGCTCCTGCGCTATCTCCACGTCAAAATGATGTTGCATGATTCATCCCATTTATCCCACTGTCCAGGCGGTTAAACAGGATTTGCCGGAAGATTGTCCCCACAATCAGCCGGCAATAAAAAACATCTCTATTTTTCCCAGAATTTCCACCGGGATTTTTTCTTTTTCAAGCGGTCCGTGTTCACTTCCACGTCACCGCCCTTATGCAGCCTGATCCGGGAGCCGTCACTCAGTTCAGCGGCATACTGGGAAACAAATTCATCAACCGATGCTTTAAGTTTCTGCCCCAGTTCCTGAACCCTTGCCGGGTCCGCTTCATCAGCCGCAGCCTGCAGAAAAGCCCCCTTGCATTTTTCAACCTCAAGGTAACGGTTTGCAATGGGCATCCACCCGCCCTTTTCCTGCTCCAGCTCAACAATGTAGCCCAGCCGCTTGGCACAGGAATAAAAAACATGATGCTGTCCGCAAGTCTCCTGAATCACCGGACAGAGGTTTATATCCACTTTTGCCGTGGGATGGTTGGGAGTCAGCATGTTTTTGAAAAAACTGGGTGCGGTGTTCACCATCAATCCCTTGGTCTGCAAAAGCTCAAGCAGCTTCGCCGCCGATAACCCCGAAGAAGTTACGGCGGTGCGTAAAAGTTGTCTTGGTGTAGTCATGTTCCCACCTCGCTATAGTTTGTTATTTGAAAGTGTTATTCCTGAAATCGTATGGTTGTATATACTGGCTGGGTAGAGGCCTGCCCGGTTATGCGGCTTTGCTACCGGGATCTTCACCCAGCTGAATGAGTTTTATCAAGCGGTCAATCGCGTTTGCAATGTACCTTGCAGCACACCCTTTCTGCCTGATCTGCATCCAACTACGCGGAGCAAAGCCCAAAGCTTCAGCTGCACGAGTGTGGCTGCCATAATGATCATGAAGAAACTCAAATTTCGATTTGGGGATAACAATAGCTTTCTTTTTCATACGTCCTTGATACGCGTATTATGCGTATTTGGTCAATGCGTAATTCTCGTATTGTGAGCAAAATTTCAAATTGGTAAATTTTACTATGCAGAAAATTAAAGACGAAACCCATGCTTTTCAGATGGCATTCCTGATAGTTATCGAAAGATTTCGGGCTAAAAAATACATGGAAGACGGCCAAATGAACCACACCACCTTTGCTAAACTGGCATTCCCAGGCGTTTCCGATCCGGTTAGGAAATGGCAGCGGATAAGAAATGAAGGTGTAGCTATGGGAGTAGGAGAGTCGTTCATGGCTGCGAGAGCCTTGGGGGAAAGCTATTCATATATCGCACATTTAGCCGAACATGAATTAACCAGCTTGGACAAAGAGATGTCCCCGCAAGAAAAGGTTACAACGCTATCTGATCAAGTAAAAGAAATGATGCAAAAGAAAGCAGGATAAAAAACTGCTCTAAAAAAAACAGAATCAGCCTTTAGGGAAATACCTACCCATAATAGCTTTCAATACTGGCCCCGGATGAGGCATAAAAAGATATTCACTTGATTGAGACTCAATAGAAGCTTCAAGCCAACGCTTTTTATGAATTTGCCTCTGAATCTGATCGGCATCAATATACTGCTCAAGTAAAACCATAACATACGGAAATGAAATTCTCACACCTTTCTCTTTAGCTATTTCTATCTGTTGAATAACACAATCAACATTGTTATCTGACAAGGAATCTCCATAGCTTTTACTATCTAGATCAAAATCTTTAGCAAAAAACTCAAAACAGCTTTGATACTTTGCAGCCTCCGAAATTTTTATGTGATAAAAAACCCCGTCAGGGTCTATTGAACCATCTGGATCAGAAAGAACCGATGAAGAACTAGACTTTTTGCCTTTTCTTTTCTCCAAAACACTTAGCAACAACGACTTTAACAACATATACAACTCTGCACCCAACAGCCCTGCAAGACAAAAGAAACAGAATAACATAAGCCCATTCAGATCGTTCCTTACGAGCCCATCCCAAGTCCACCCCCCCCACCTTTCGGCTAAATCTATAACAACATACACAAGAAAGCATACATAACTCCCAACAAGAACCCCAACCCGAACATCTTTCAAGGTAAACATTCCACCACCCCGACTTTCGCCGCACGAACATCGATAAAAAAGAAAGCAACACATACAAGCCACCGCAATCTAATATCTTTTATAAAGCCCCTCGTGTCACTACGCGTATTGCGCGTATTTTTTCTTGACCACTACGCGTCTTACGCGTACTATTTCCTCAACGACACCCAAACAGGACCGAACGCACTGCGCGAAACATCCAGAGCTAGTACATCTTGATAGGGGGTTGATTGGTAGGAGTGATAGGCCGTTTCTGGCTATAGGACAGATTTACTTTAGGATGGTGGGATAATGGACAGACTTCTTAAACCCTGCCCTTTTTGTGGAAACTCGGTTCGTATCGGACTTGGAAATTCACAGGAGAATGGTGGTTTCACATCTGTAATCACTTGTGACTACTGCGAGACCAAAGTCGAAGATCCGGACTCGGACATTCTTATTGACCGCTGGAACTCTCGCCCGGAGCCGCAGGCCCGACAAGGTAAACGTCTATCGGTAGTTGCTGCGAGTCGATTGTACTCCTCAACCTTTGAACATGCCGACCATCACCGGGCTTTTCTAGAATTAGAACAATCCCGGCCCGTTTCCCGGTCTTCTCAGCATAATACAATGACTGCCCCACCGCCTCGGCCCACTTCTTTGCGAAGTCGATCTCGAAAGCGTGTGTCGGGGTAAGGCAATCTACACGGCATTTATCGGCTAACACGAATTCCATTTTTGTGTTAGGCCCCCTGCAAAATTCCTCTTGATACCGCCTTTCGTCTGCAATTGCAGGAGATAAGGCCAACAGCATCAACAGGATGGTCAGCAGGGATTTCATAGACAGTACGATAGCAGAACGCCTTTAAGATTGTAAACAAAATATTTGTCTCACTGTCCTCGGGGGGCCGGATGAAAAAACCCAAACCAATCTTAAAACCATCCGGTTCCCCTACAAAACACAAGGCAGGTGATTATGAAAATTTCCAATATAGCAGCCAAGGCCGATGATCTTCATGTGACCGGGACCGTGTCAGCCTCTCGCCGCTCACAGTGCGGCATAAACTCCGCCGACACTCAGGCGAGGGGACTCTGTAAAACGGCCATGACTTCACCTCCTTTGACCGCAGCGGGGGTTGATCGCCCCCGCTTTGGTCAGGGAGTAGTCCTTCCGGCTCTGGTGGTCCTGCTCTGTTACATGGGACTTCTTTCATATCTCTGTTTCATAGGACCGTTTTAATGATTCCCGCTTTCCGTCTGACACTTAAAGAGCCGAAACGGACGCAAAAGACCGTATTGAAATGGTCTTGTTATGCGTCCGAACCAACCCACGGAAGCGAGATCAAATATCGCATTATGGTCGGCAGATCGTGGCTCGGCGGCAAGAGGGAGCGAGGGACATACTACACCTACACGGAAGTAATGACCATGTGGACCCGTGCCGTGGCTAACACCCTCGGCATCAGGATTGAGGAAGAACCGGACCCGGAAAACTACCCGCTCCGGCAGAAAGTACGGATATCAAAGGAAGTGGCAAGGGAAACCCACGGTGGTCTGAACTACGACATATCCTGGATAAGATCCGCCCCGATTCCGGACAACAAACACGGCGGCTTCAAAGCCAGAGTCATGGGCTACCCGAAAATGATCAACCTTAAACACCTGACCCCAGTAGAGCCGGAGAAAGAACGGTGGGAAATGGTGAAAGTGGAGAAAGATAAATGAGTAAGAAAAAAGAATTTCAGACCGTTGTAGGTTCGTTAACAATAACTCTCTCAAACGATAAACCGGAAATTAAATACACCGCCGAGATATCCCCGGCCCTGCACCCTCGTGGAACATCTGGCGTCAAACTGACCAGAATCAGAAAATGCCCCAAGCGGTACATCGCTGAACTGGAATTCATTGATTTCAAGCCAGAACATGCCCGGCCTACTATTGAATTCATGATGGCCTGCGCGGAACAGATGGAACGGGATGTTGCAGCTGTTTATCCAGAGGAGGTGGCGTAGTCATGAGTGAAGTCAAACATCCCCAGAAGCTTGGCCCGGTAGCGGTCTGCTCTCACTGCCGCAGCATATTTTTAGGCAAAGGGCTTGGCGTGCGTAAGCCCTGCCCGGAGTGCGAAACACCTCTTACCCAGTTCATTTTCGATCCGGAATGTCTGGTGGGAGCGATTGAAGATCAGACAGCCTTCCGCGCAGCTATCGAATTTTCCGACTGTGAAACAGTCAAGATAATTGCCGGCATTATGGGTTTTCAAGGCCCTCACTGCCACGAAATACGGAAAGCTGACATGAACATCGTTGCTTTGGAAAAATGGAAAGAAAGCCAGAGGGGAGCGTAGCTATGAGTAATAATACCGTAGACACCCCCGAATTCTGGCCCGAACGCACCGAAAGCCCTTGCACCTGCTCATGCGGCGGAATACCCACAATCTCATGCGGCGGAATACCCACAATGATTCTAGTCGGGACTGCTGGCGGTGAAGATAAACGTCAGGTCATTTGTTCTGTATGCGGAACATGCGGACCGAGAAGCAGAAAAAAGGCCGCAGCTATCAACGAATGGAATATGCAAGTTGAAGCCATGACTACACACCGGACGGTTGTAGAAATCATCCGTAATCGTGTTGAGATTGCGAAGGCTAAGAAGGAGGCCGACAATGTCTAAAATCCAATGGACCCAACAAACTTGGAACCCGATTATCGGCTGCTCCAAAATATCCGAGGGCTGCGCGAACTGCTACGCCGAGAAAACAGCTGCACGGCTGGCCCGGATTGAAAAGACTGCCTACTACGGGGAAGTTGTCGCCGCTTGCGGGCACTGGAACGGCAATACCATACTTGTTGAGTCTCAGCTTGATAAGCCGCTGAAACGCAAGAAGCCGACTATTTATTTTGTAGGAAGCATGACGGACCTTTTTCATGAATCCACGCCGTTTGAGTGGCTGGATGAAATATTCGCGGTTATGGCTCTCTGCTCTCATCACAGGTTTATTCTGCTGACCAAGAGAGAGGAGAGGATGCAGGAATACTGCTCTTCTCGCCGGGAAAATATGCGACAAAATTTTGTATCTCGTTTACCTGCAAGCGTAGTCACTGAAATGGGCAGGCGTAATATGGATCGTCCAGTTTGGCCCCTCCCTAACGTAATCCTCGGCGTAACAGCCGAGAACCAAGAGCAGGCCAACAAGCGTATCCCTATCCTGCTGGAAACTCCGGCGGCGGCTCGGTTTGTATCCATTGAGCCGATGCTTGGAGCGGTGGATTTGACAGAAATAGCAATGTGGAACGGAACTAGAGAATCTGTTTTAGACCGTGAGTGCTGGGGAGATTGTGCCTGTGGGCTTACTAAGCTCGGTGACGAACCAGGATGCAAAAGAAACGGCGGAGACGGGAAATTAGCTAACCTTGACTGGGTGATCTGCGGCGGCGAGTCCGGACCCGGTGCGCGGCCTATGCATCCCGATTGGGTGCGTTCTTTGCGAGATCAGTGCACGGAGTCAGGGGTCCCTTTCTTTTTTAAGCAGTGGGGGGAATGGGCAGCTGATGGTCAAACTCTTTCAGATGGGACTATCGTCCATGCCAGCCCCATCACTGAGAAATGGGATATATTTGAAGACGGACAAAGGATTTACCGTGTTGGCAAAAAGGCCGCGGGCAACGTTCTGGATGGTCAGCAGCATGAGGAATACCCGGATATTTTGCGGGAGGTGCAGGATGTCTAAGAAACTCCTTTGCCCTAACTGCAAAAATGACGTGTCTCTTAATGGTCATGAAGTCTTTTTTGACGGTGAATATATCCAGAGCGGCGGATGCTGCACCATACCTTGGGAAGAAAGCTGCCCTAACTGCGGTAAACGATTCCTAATCAATGTGATTATGGGCCCCGTTGAAGTCATCGTGCAAGAAGTTATGGAGGCGGTTTAAAATGAACGGCACTCCCGAAATCCTCGACCCGTGCTGCGGCTCCAAAATGTTCTATTTCCAAAAGGATGATGAGCAAGTCTTGTTCTCCGACATTCGGGACGAAGAACACATTCTGTGTGACGGTCGAACCCTCACTGTTCACCCGGATCAGGTCGCAGACTTCCGCGCCTTGCCGCACGAAGACGAATCTTTCAACCTCATCGTTTTTGACCCGCCGCACCTTGAACGGGCCGGCCCTCAATCGTGGCAGGCCAAGAAGTACGGCAAGCTGAACAAGGCTACATGGCGCGAAGATCTCGCCAAGGGTTTTGATGAATGTTGGCGAGTCCTCGCCGGGGGGGGGCACTATGATCTTTAAATGGAACGAGACACAGATAAAAGTCAGTGAAGTTCTGGCGTGTTTTTCTCAGCGTCCCATATGTGGCCACCGGACTACTCAGAATCTGAAAACTCATTGGATGGTTTTTTATAAGCCGGCTGGGGCGGCGTGATGGGTAGCGTGAATTATGTAGTAAGCCTTTCCGGCGGCAAGGATTCCACGGCTCTTCTTCTGCTTATGCTTGAAAAGAATATTTCTGTTCATTCGGTGGTGTTTTTTGACACAGGATGGGAATTCCCGCAGATGCATGCCCACCTCGACCAGCTCGAAAAATATACCGGGGTCAAGATAGTCCGATTAGCCCCTAAAAGGTCATTCACTTATTGGATGTTTGAGCGACCAGTAAAATCAAAAGAAACGAGAATAATAAAAACAGGGATACTGCCACCTCCCAAAGAAGAAGACTTCGATGACGATGATGATTTCAGATTTGAATTCGAATGCTGGGAGCTTGATCCTTTTGAATACAAAAGAATTGAAAAAGGAGAGGTTCACCGGATCGGAAACGGCTGGCCTTCACCATCCCGGAGATGGTGTACCCGGCAAAAGGTCTCGGCAATTGATGCTCATTCAGCCCAAATTGAGAATCCTATCCAGTGTATTGGTTATGCGGCAGATGAGTCCCATAGAGCTAAAGGTAAGACACTGAACAGCAAAAAGAGATTTGAATACAGATTTCCCCTTATTGAGTGGGGTATCGATGAAAGGACAGCCTTAGCTATTTGTAAATCGCATGGGTTCGATTGGGGGGGGCTATACGACCATTTCAGCCGGGTAAGCTGTTTTTGCTGCCCTCTCACACGGCTGAACGATTTACGGATACTGCGAAATGAATTTCCAGAGTTGTGGGGGCAGATGCTCGAATGGGATTCCAAAATCCCCGGCAAAAACAGAGGATTTAAGGGTTATGCCACCGTCCACGATCTGGACCATCGTTTTGAATACGAAGAATCACTCTTAGCACTACTTAAATCCGCGTAAGCGGCGAGGAGGGAGAAAGAGAATGCAGCAGTACATAGACGATTATCCCGTTGGAAACATCGAGCCGTATGACGGGGAAAGGATGGAATTCATGATGGAAGATCCAGATTGCCATGTCCGCATCTTCAGCAGCATGAGCAAGGCTTGCGCGGCAAAGCGGGTAGCAAAACGCCGCATGAGAAATAAAAGGGCGCGTAAGGCTCGTAGAAATGGGAGGAAGTAGGGAATATGCCAGACTTTACTCCAGAAAAAATAATTCCGGTAAGCACCCTAATTTTTAAGGGAGGAATGAAAATGTCTTTATCCTGTTCATGCGGAGGAAGCCTTGACGAATACGCATATATGCACGAAGGCCCCAGCGAATTTCAGCCGTTCAATGAAAGCGGTGAATACAAAAGGCGCAAACGGTGCGCGGCCTGCGGTAAGCTTCTTGACTTCGGAGAGGACTGCATTCGCTTCGAACGCATCCGTGCTCCCCGTGGCGAATACGAACAGAGCCGCTTTGGTGATGAAGTAGGCATGCCCCCGGTTTTCCAGTGCGAAAAATGCGCCCAGATATTTATACCGCTATGGGAAATGGGATACACCTGCATGTCTCCAGATGTTCCAGTACAGGAATACCTTGCTGAATACTGGGAGAAGATCGGCTTTGACCCTAAAAAATATAAGGACGCACCATGAACGACTACACATTCAAAGCCCCCGGAGAACAGGCCCGCAAAGTCTGCGCGGACTCCGTAGCCAACGCGATAAAAGTGATTGAGCGCAACTCCCCGGATTTTCCGTGGACTGAGTGCTGCAAGGGTAAGGCGGTTTTATGGAGAAGAAAAACAAAATGACCCCGGATACGGTAATGGCCGTTTTCTTCGGAGGCCTCTGGCTGTTCGCAATAGTGGCTATCCTTTGCGGTGTATTTGCTCCTGATCGCAGAGCCGACATAGTTGAAAAAGTCATCGAAGCGGCAAAGGAAATTGAACAGGACTGCCCCGTCAAGAAAGAGTTAGAAGAACTGCGGGAACGGATTGAGAAACTTGAGGGAATGAAGAAATGAGCGAAGACACTACCCTTTTCGTTTGCGAGAACATCGGCATGGATACCGAATCAGAGGTCGAGATCACCAAAAAAGACGGCAGGTTCCAAGCACATCAGGAAGTATCACTCTTCGGTATGGGCGGATGTCATTTCTTTGGATACGGCAGCACTCCCGAAGAAGCGCGGACTGATCTGGAAAAGAATCTGAAGGAAACTTCGGAAGATATGTGGAGGTAAAGAAATGGCAGAATGTGAATTTCGCAAAGAACTGCGAGACGGAATCGGATATTGCGAAAACCCTGGATTAGACAATTTGATCGAAAGGAATGAAAAACTTCATGCCGAAAACGCCCGCCTCCGCACCCAGAACGCAAAGCTTGCCGGAGCCAATGCCAACCTACGCGAACAGGTCAGCGTCATGCGTTCAGCAGGGGAATTCATTGACTTTCCTGCCGAAACCGAGATTGACGATTGCGACTTCGCCACCTGTGCTTACGGACTTGAGGCTGGGAGTTCCGGTTTTTGTTCGGCAGATGATGCCACAGGCGAAGCCGGTTGTCCTGCACATCTTAAAATTTGTTCCGCTTGCGCCGGGTCTGGGGTTGAGGGGTAAGGATGCCGCCAGGAATGAGAATCACCGCATTCATAGGTGCTGCAGTTGGTTCACTCTTCTTGCCTGTAGGCTTTATCCTTCGTTGTCTCCTCAGTGGATTTCTAACCGGATGGGGAATAGCGGATAAGTCCAACAAAAGAATAGAAACCAAAATTATTACTGAATATTCTAAACTCAATCAGGAATAAGGATTATGTTGATGACAATCACAGATGTTGCCGAGCTCCTCAAGACTACTCCGGGAGCCGCTCGGACCACTCTTGATAACCTGAAACTCTGCCCGGTAAACTTGGGACCGGGTAGAGGGAAAGGGCTGCGCTGGTATCGTTCGGAAATCCTTGAAGCTTTGGATAACTCCCGCAAGAGTCCTGCTATCAAGAAAACTAAGCCTAAAAGCAATTCACCTTTTAAGGGCAAAAGCATACATCAGCTTATGCAGGAATTGACAACCCAGCCAAGGCCGCAGTAATTATCAAGAATGGCTATCAAGAAATTAAAGAATCGGGCAAAACCTTATCGCGTGTACTGGCGCAATCCATACACCAAGAAGATTGAGACGGCCCATTTTGAAAAAAGACGCGAAGCAAACGAATATAACAGCAAGGTCAAGCATTGGCTCAAGTTCGAGCCTCAACGCTTCGCCCCTGCCGAAGAAATTTCTACAGACGAAATCACTGTTGAATATATAGTATGGGCATACCTGCAAGATCGCCAGCTTAAACCTAAATCTCTGCGCGATACCATATACCACCTGAAGAAAGTCCTGCCCGTTATCGGCCATGTTTATATTTCCCAGTTAGCGAAATCCCACATGCGCGACCTTGTCAAAAGTCTGCGCGACCAGGGATTAAAGCCCAACGGTATCAACCGTAAAGTAAGCATCATTAAAGCCGCTCTGAACTGGGCCGAAAATGAAGAGCTTATCGATTCCAATCCTATCCGCAATTTTTCATGCCCGAGAGGAACCAATGAACAAGTTCCCCCCCCCACTCCTCACGAGCTCAATCAGATTTTAAAAGTAGCACCGCCCCACCTTCAGCGAGTCATTATTCTGGGGCAAGCGTTCGGAGTCCGCATAGGAGAATCAGAACTCTTCAAAATTACATGGGACAATATCGATTTCTATGGTTGGATCATGCGCATATGGAGTGCGGAGAAGAACAAAAACACGCAATGGCGAGAGCTCCATATAAAAAAGAGCTTACGCCCTATTTTTATCGAATGGCGCGAACAGGACCGCAAAAGCGGAGCCACACACCTCATTAACTGGAAAGCGAAACCAGTGACCACCATAAAGAGGTCATGGAAAACCGCCTTGAAAAATGCTGGAATAACTCGCCGTATTCGCCCATATGACCTTCGCCATGCCCACGCCACAGAAGCCTTAGCAAATGGAGCAGATATAAAAGCCGTAGCCGAAAACATGGGACACACAGATACATCCATGATCCATAAACACTACCAACACGTATTGGTAAAACAAAAGGAGACAGCCCTGAATTCTGTACCGGATTTGGTAATACAGAGTGGTAATACAAACGAGGGGTTTTTAGGGGGTTTTAGTATTACTAACAATAAAAAAATTCAATAAAATCAAAACATAAGCACCAGAGATCCGCCTTCGGGACGCAGAGACCGGAGGTTCAAATCCTCTCATCCCGACCAGATAATTCAAGCCCCTTACGAAATATTTCGTAAGGGACTTTTATTTTTTCAACCCATCTTACCTTCCCTTTCTTCGGTGTAGCCCCCCTTTCTTTGGGGAAATCCGAGTGAGTCTCTTTCTTCCTGGAGTTTCCGTCCTCTCTTTAAGATAGGCTCATTAATTCAGGTATCACATAATCGTCACACCAAAGCAGCAAAACGGTATAAAGACCGGAGTAAATTGCCTCCTTATCTTTTTCATTGAAATATATAATTTAAGGAGTTGCACATGAATCTGAATCTTCACCGCATTCTTTCTCTTGCAGGCACTGTCTGCCTCAGTTGTACACTGGGGCTCGGCGTACTCACTCCCATGGATGCCAATGCTGAAAAGGCCGGGATTGACACAGTCCACAAGGCTGCAAAGCACATCAGTAAAAAGGGCTCACGTCTGCCATACAGCGTTCTTCGCAGCGATATTCTGGATGCCATCCATCCGGATGCAAATTTTGAGATCCGTAACGGAGGATTCGGCTCGGCCATGACCGCCCACCCGAGCATCGGCAACCGTTTTTACGCTCTTACCGACCGTGGCCCCAACGGCAAGTTCAATGGAGAGTACGGTAAAGGCAAAACTTTTCCCACCCCGGATTACACCCCACGCATCGGCCTCTTCGAGGTAACTGAAAAAGGCAAAATAAAGCTTATTAAAACCATACTGCTGCGCCGTCCGGATGGAACCCGCATCACCGGACTTCCCAACTCCTCCGACCTTGGCGGGACCGGCGAAACGCCTTACCTTGCTGAAGGCGGCCCCGTTCTGGTGGACGGCTCCAAACCTTTTAATAATGATAAGAACAGCCCCGACTACAATCCCCTGCGCCTCGACGATTTCGGCCTTGATGGAGAAGGACTGGTGGCACTCTGGGACGGAACATTCTGGGTAAGCGATGAGTATGGCCCGCACATGGTTCACTTTGCGGCTGACGGAAGAGAGATAGGGCGCATCAATGCTTTTGCCGGTGACAAACGATCTAAAATCAAACTGCCCGCCGAATTTGCCAAACGCCGCCCCAATCGGGGCATGGAAGGTCTGGCCATAACACCTGACGAAAAGACTCTGGTCGGTATCATGCAGTCGACAATGGACCTGCCCAGCAAGAAAATGCGCAAGCAGACCATCACCCGCATTGTAACGGTCGATCCCGCCTCAGGAAAAGTCGGTCAGTACCTTTACAGACAGGAAAAACCCGCCAACTCAAACTCCGAAATTGTTGCCCTCTCCGATAATACTTTTATCGTGATAGAACGTGACGGGGGCTTCGGTCTTAAAAAAAATGGCGTACAGAAACAGGTATATAAAATCACTCTTTCTTCCGGAACTGACCTTGAAAAAGTAAAAGGCAACGGTTTTACTCAGGATGATAAACTGGGCCTGCTGCTTAACGGCAAAACCCTGGAGCAGGTCTCCATGGAAGGCGGCTGGGAAGCTCTGGAAAAGGCGGGGATAAAGCCCGTATCCAAGTCCCTGATAGTAGATATGTATAAAGAAGTGAAATACCCGCACGATAAAATGGAAGGGCTTTGGGTCATTGAT
The DNA here is from genome assembly GCF_055394525.1 of Maridesulfovibrio salinus. Classification (NCBI taxonomy): domain Bacteria; kingdom Pseudomonadati; phylum Thermodesulfobacteriota; class Desulfovibrionia; order Desulfovibrionales; family Desulfovibrionaceae; genus Maridesulfovibrio; species Maridesulfovibrio salinus. The sequence goes on along the minus strand of NZ_AP042461.1, from coordinate 1,962,150 downwards.
GAAAACACCCTTGGCGTGCTGAATGATGATGACTTTGCCATGTGGTCCGCAAAAGGCGGCAAACTGCACCAGAAATTTCTGGATAAGGAGAACACGCTAGTAGACGGCAACACCCTGTATATCGTGCCCGCTGACCTTACACCTGTTAAGTAAGTAGGCCATAATCATCTCAACTCAAAAAGCCGTCCCTGCAAGTAGGACGGCTTTTTGAGTTTGATGTATCATTAATGTTTGAAATCAGTTCCATTCCCATGGAAAATCGGCAAATGAATAACCCAGATTAAAAATTATCCTTGAATCATCCTCTTGTTTTCCGGGAACAGGATCGTTGGTCCAGTCATAATTATACTGAAATGTTCCGAAAAAATTCTGAACAATCGGAAAGAGAACCCCGGACTTTGACTGCCAGATCCAGTTCTCTGTATCTTCAACACTGACCAGTCCGGTCTGGGAATGAAAAAGCTTGAGCCTTTCGGGGAACAGCCACCACCCGAAATCAATATTCCATCTTCCGGCTACAAAATCCCGATCCTCGCGGCTGGAGTACTCCTCCCACACATAGGCAGGACCTGCTTCACCGGAAAGGGTCAATGAATCAGAATCAAAAAACTGATAACCCAACCCCAGCCCAAGCACCGAACGCAGGCTCAAATCCTGAAACTGGTCCTGTTTTACGGACCCCGTGCCACTCAGATACATCTTTTCGTCAAGAAAGCGGTTATACTCGCCGGAGAGCATCCAATTATAGTCTGACCTCTCTCCCTTGGAAGCACCCCAGTAATGATCGCCGTGAGCCTTCCAGCGGTCCTTGTCCACCCGGTAGGTAAGATCAAAAGCTGCGTTTACGCTTTCCTTTCTGGTGTTACCTTCTGATTTATCCCAACCTGCCTGCAGACTTCCCTTGAAATCATAATTTTTAGGGCGGGAGTTGATCGCGGCGGTTTCTTCAATAGAAACAGGAGCTCCTTTGCCCACTTTACGGATGCTGTCAACTTCCTTTTCTTCTTTGATATTCTTTTTGCGGTAGACAGCCAAAGGCTTTTCAGAATCAACGGATTCGATCTTAGCCCAATCCAGTAATAAAACTCCGGCATAATCCGTCTTGAACTTAAGTTTCCCATCTATCATGGAAATAACTTCACCTGTGATTCTATCACCATTTTCAAGCAGGACCGTATCCGCGGCAGCAGGAGATGAACTTGAAATAAATGCGAATAAGGCCAGTAGGACTATGAATGTTCTATAGAGCATTTAGCACCTGCGAGTGTAATTGAATTTTATTTATGTGCCACAACAGAACGCTTAACACATATGACAAGAGCGTTAATATCCTAACAGGGGCATATCATGTGTCAATGTTTTTACAGGATTATGCTCCATCAATACCGTCACAGATTATTAAATTAAAGCGCCCCTCGCTCTCTATTTACTTATCCTAAAAGGCCCACTTCGACATGCTAAGCCAGACAGTAAACAGATTATAGAACAACAAACTTCCCCTTTGCCCGTAAAACCTATAGGATTCTGTCATGGCTAATAAATCAAAAAAATTACCCCTCATTATTGACGGCGGCACAGGAACCGAACTGGAACGGCTTGGTGTTCCCATGAATGGTATCGCATGGTCCGCAGCTGCCGTTCTTTCCCATCCGGACATATTACGGGATGTTCATCAAAATTTTCTTGATGCCGGATCGGACATGCTCATCGCGAACACTTTTTCCGCGGCCATCCATAACCTTACCCCGGCCGGATTGGCAGACCGATTCGAAGAGATCAACCGGGAAGCGGTGCGTATTGTGAGGGAGGTTATTGACCATTCTGGTAAGGATTGCGTTACCGCCGGAGCCGTTTCCACAACGACTTTCTCAGGCAGTCTGGACTATTCCCGTATGTTACAGGGCGAAGAAGCGGTCCGTCAGTACTCGCGGCAGGCCGAGATACAGGTCAATGCCGGAGCTGAAATAATGATCCTTGAAATGATGAGGGATATTGAGCAAACCGCACTGGCACTAGAAGGTGTGCAGCGTTGTGGAGTTCCGGTCTGGGTGGGATTCACCTGCTACTCTGACAGTACCGGCGAGGCTTTCCTTCTACATAGTGACATCCCCCTTTCACTGGCCCTTAAAGAACTGGACCTGTCCCCGGCCCGGGCGGTCGGAATCATGCATACTCTTATTGAACACACTCCGCAGGCCCTCAAGGTTCTGAAAGAATACTGGTCCGGGCCGACTTTCGCCTATCCGCATGCCGGAAGATTTGAAATGCCCAACTGGATATTTCAGGATGCCATAACCCCCGAAAAATTCGCGTCTTTTGCGAAAGGGCTTGTGGACAGCGGTATAGATTCTGTTGGGGGATGCTGCGGTATAACCCCAGATCACATCCGGGCTTTCAGCCAACTGATAGCGGCTGAAAGCCGATGAGACCTAAATATGCGAAAAGCCTTGTTAATGATCATTTCATACGTTTGAATCATATCAGGTTTGAATGTTCCTGATAGAGATGGACTCTTTTTTTGAATATCCACCGGATTGAACCAGTCAATCAGACTTTAATTCAATCTGTTCCCGGAATATTTTCAGGCTCTACTCTGTTCATACAATCAAGATTTGTCACTGAGCATATCTTTATTGATTATCTCCCTTACCTGATCTTCACTCACAGGACGCGAAAACATGAATCCCTGTACATCATCACAGGACATTTTCTGTAGCATGGCCAGTTGGGAAGATTCTTCAACGCCTTCCGCCACCACTTCAAGATTAAGGCTTTTAGCCATATCCACAATTGTTCTTACTATCTCATGATTGATGTCAGCATCATCCGTTCCCGAAATAAAGGATCGATCGATCTTGAGTCCGTGAATCGGGAACTGCTGCAGATAACTCAGGGAGGAATAGCCCGTACCGAAATCATCAATAACCAACTGCACTCCCAGTTCACGAAGCCTGTTCAGCTTGGGCATGGTCTCTTTGGGATTCTCCATTAGACAGCTTTCCGTTAGCTCCAGTTTCAGGTTCTTAGGAGCAAGCCCCGTCTGCTCAATACAACTCTCGACAAACTGTGTAAAATTAGGCTGTAAAAACTGTTTGAACGAAAGGTTAACACTTATAGCAAGATCAGAAGCTCCAGTCTGATCAATCCACTCTTTCATCCTTTCACAGGCCTCGCGAAGAACCCACTGTCCCAGAGGGACTATCATACCCGTATCCTCCGCCATGGGGATTATAACTCCCGGAGATACAGCACCTCGTTCAGGATCATCCCAGCGCAACAAAGCTTCAAAACCCTTAAGACGGCCGTTAACTGCATCAAGAATAGGCTGATAATACAAACTCAACTGCTCATTTTTGATTGCCTCCCTGAGGTCATTTTCCAGCTCAACCTCAGCGACCAGTTGAGCATGCATTTTCTGATTGAACACCTTGAACTTTCCGCGCCCGGCTTCCTTGGCACGGTACATGGCGATATCAGCATCTCGCATTATTGAAGCGGCATCATCACTGTCTGAACTTTTGAGCACAATCCCTATACTTGCGCTGGAGGTGATTTTGGTACTGGCAAGACTAAAAGGAACCTGAAGCGAATCCTGAATCCGCTTGGCAATCTTGATGACCTCCCTGAATGATCCGTACTCCTCGACAATAATACCGAATTCATCTCCCCCCAGGCGGGCGACAGTATCTACTTCCCGGATGCATGAGCTTAACCGGTCGGCAATAACTACCAGAAAATCATCGCCGGCCTGATGCCCTAACGAATCATTAATCCACTTGAACCTATCAAGATCAAGCATCATGGTTGCGAATCTGTATTCGTCCCTTCTCTTTGATCTTTTCAAGGCCCGATTGAGGCGTTCCGAAAAAAGCACCCTGTTGGGCAATCCGGTAAGGGCATCGTGAAAAGCCTGATGGGAAAGCTGTTCCTCAAACTCCTTGCGCTCGGTAATGTCCGTATAAATGTAGTAAATCCCGGAGACATCGTCATCAACATAGACAGGATAGCCCAGCACGGAAACAGGAATAAGGCGTCCATCACTATGTTTTCTGACCCCCTCACTGTCTACCGCGCGTCCGGAAAGAACCGTTTCGTTGAACTGTTTTGCTTCAGCCTGAAGCTCTTCCGGAACGACGACATTTCGATTTAAACGTCCCAGAACATCATTCCTGTCAACACCGAAAAGCTGCTCAAAAGCTCGATTCACATTTACAATCACCCCTTTTCGGTCCACCTGGGAAATCGCCTGAGGTGAGCTTTCAAACAACTGCCTGAAATAAGCCTGCTGAACCTGAATCTTTCGCTCCGCTTCCTTCCGTTCCGTGGTATCCCTCAGGATAGCCATATAAAAGGGCATGTCATGAGCGGGCGTGATTACAGCTTCCATGGGAAAGCATCCGCCCTCAATTCTGGACCCTAGAATTTCCACCGGCTGAGAACAGAAAAGTTCCTCGACATGAACATCATCCGAGCGGATCAAGTCTGTGAAACGGAATTCTTCAAGAGCCCCCCCGTATGGCAAAGCAAACATCTCCATTGCTCTGGGGTTTGCCTGCATAAGAGAGAGGGAATCCCTTGCAAAGGTCAATATTCCATCTGTTGCACAATCAATTACCGCCTCGGTCTTGGACACACTTTCTTCAAGGGCATCCATCACCTGATTGTAACAGGTGGCAATACGCCCCACCTCGGTAAAAGGCTCAACAGGAATCCTGAGCGAAATATCCCGCTTGCTGGCCTGCTTCTCCATTGCTTCAAACAGGGTAAGAAGGTCGGTTCTGGCTCCATGCTCGGATATGTTCAAACCTACTTCTTCATCCTCTTCATCAACACGCAAAGGATATATCCTATTCATTCCCTTCAGGAGAAAATAAGGAATGAGAAAGGCCACGGCAAAAGCCGCCCCGACTCCTGTCAGCTGGACCAGAAACTGTGAAAACCGACTCAGCCCGTTTCCTATCAGTTCAGGATCACCGAAAAACGCAACAGCCAGAGTCCCCCATATACCGCATACAAGATGCACGGGCACTGCTCCGACTGCATCATCTATCCGATAACGTTCCAGAGTCTTTTCAGCCCATATGCATAATGGTCCTGCCACTGCACCGATAATGACCGCATCACTGCCGCTGACCACATGGCAGTTTGCCGTGATGGCAACAAGCCCTCCAAGAGATCCGTTAATTATGTAGTTCACACGGGGGATACGGCAGTCAAGCCAGCCTAGGAGCAGACATACAACAGCACCGGCTACACCAGCGAGAAGAGTATTAGCAATAATCAGAGGAACCGAGCCGTCCATCGCGAGAGTCGATCCGCCATTGAAACCGAACCAGCCGAACCAGAGCAGCAGAGCCCCCAGCACGGACATTGGCAGATTGGAGGGATTCATTTCATGAGGCGTCCCATCCGGAGCAAAGCGCCCAGTACGGGGTCCAACCACCAGCAGGGCGGCAAGAGCCACCCATCCGCCAACCGAATGGACAACTGTTGAACCTGCAAAATCCACAAACCCTTTTTCTCCAAGCCATCCTTTCAATGCCCCGGTTTCCAGTCCATTCCAGGCCCAATTGCCGAAAACCGGATAAATGAAGACCGCCAGCAGCCCGGCAACTATCAAATAAGAGCTGAAAGGCATCCGTTCAGCCACAGCACCCGAAAAAATAGTAGTGGCAGTGCCGCAGAACATGGCCTGAAAAAGAAAAAAAGATGCCATAAAAGGTGAAACATTCAAGTCATAAAAAAAGGAATCTGTGCCGACCAGCCCGGCGAACTCGGCTCCGAACATTATTCCGTAGCCGGCAATCCAGAACCCGCAGGCGGAAAAAACAAAATCAGCCAGATTCTTGGCTGCCACATTTATGGAATTTTTGGAACGAGTGAGTCCTGATTCCAGACACATAAAACCGGGCTGCATCAAAAAAACCAGAGCAGCGCATATCAAAATCCACAAGATATCCAACATAGACCGTTCCATAGTCAAAACCCCTTTCTCAGATCAGAACTCACAGCCATTCAAAAACGCTTTACCGAAAGCGGAAAATTAATGAAAAACATCCGACACCAAGAGGTCGTCTTTAACCATAATGAAATATAATTGACCTCAAAAGCTATTTTCAGGCACGATAAATACTTTTTTGTAAACACACAACCTTATTAAGCTGAATAAAATTCATTAATCTACAAAAATGTACCTTCAATCCATCCTGTTATGATTTATTTTTGAATAAAACATAATATGCAAATGGGGCTAAATGGTCCGGTGCCAGACAAAAAAACATCGAAGCCCGCGTATTCCAGAATACGCGGGCTTCGATGTTTTAAAACCAACTGACTCAAATTGTGTTTCAATGCACAACTGTAAACTGTAACCAGTCCTGCGTTGCGGCGATAGTGAAGTATTCTATTTAAAGCTACGAGCTAAGAGAGTTCGGACTCTTCTGTCAGCTCTCCCTGCTCAACCATGAACTGCCTGTAAAGGGCCAGAGCCATGCAACTCAAAGGCAGGGCCATGACCAGCCCAAGAAAACCAAGCAGTTTGCCCCACACAGAAAGGGAAAGTAAAATCATCCACGGAGAAAGCCCGAGGCTCTCCCCCTGAAGCCGGGGAACCAGAACAGCGTCCTGCAGCACCTGCACTACGGCGAATACTATTCCCACTCCCCCAAGTGCCCACCAGAGGTTGCCGCCCGTAGCCAGAGCACTGAGGGCTGCCAGAACAAACGCGGGAACAAGCCCTGCAATCTGCAGATAGGGAACCATATTCAAAAGTCCGATAAACATACCCAGCAGAATTGCCAAAGGAAGATTTATGATCAGGAATCCGGTGGAGAACAAACAGCCGATAATCAGAGCTATCAAGGCCTGTGTCCGAAAATAACGGTTTGTTATATTTGTGAACTCGTCAACAAATTCGCTCACCCTACCACGGTAACTCAGGGGAATATGATTGCGCCAGCGTTGCAATTTATCATAATCCGTCAGCAGAAAAACCAGATAAAGGATTATGACAAATACTCCCGCGAAAGCAGTAAGGGTCTGAGCGGAACCGCTGACGATGCTCCAGATGCCGGGCAAAGCCTTCTGCGCTGAAGACTGGAGGATGTCGGTAACCCCGCTTTCGGTAAGAAAGGAGCGCACCTCATCCTCTTTGGCAAGTTCAAGAACTTTCTGCCAGATATCTTCTGGAATGTATTCCTTGGCCCTCTGGGCTACAGCGGAATCATTAACCAGTCGGGCAAACAACTGACCCAGATGCTTCAGTTCCGAACCTATGGCACGGACAGCCATCCAGAGTATTTTCGTTGCGGGAAGCATAATTGCCGCCAGGGTCAACAGGACTGCAGCGGTTCTGTTCTTAACGAACCTGCCGGTGAACCTCACCAGCGGATGCAACAGATAGGCAAGGGTCAGGGCCACGGCAAAAGGGACAAGCACATCACTCAACTCCCCCAGCAATTTTACCGTAATCCAGATTGACGCTGCCCCGAGCACCAGCCTCACCACACGGTCGAAAGTATAAGGATTGTTGTCACTTAGCATTATCAGTCTTCCATTGTCTGTTGAACAAGTTCATTTTTCACTCGCCCCGTCCGTAACGAAGTTCTCTCATCCTTCTGCCAGCACGGTCTATCTCACTTCCCAGAGCGTGTATATTCCAGATGAACGCGGAAATGTTGTTACGCCTTTCAAGCGGCACATCCTCAAAATCCCCTCTTATACGTGCATCACTCACCGCCCTCATGAAAGCATCAACGGCAACTTTAAAATCAGGCTCTTCGGGGCAGTCTTCAGGGGTAAGTGCATAGCACTCAAGCCATTTGTAATAATCAATAGTCTGAGTGAGAATATTTTTCATGCCTTCCGCTATGGGCTCCAGCGGGCCCCCGTGTGCATGGCGGATAATAGTCGCCATGCTTACCAGCAGACTGTGCATACGCCTGAAAGTCCGCAGAAGCCTGCTCAGATCGTTGCGCTGCCAGCCCTGCAGTCCGGGCTCTGCAGCGGCCTCGCGAAAAGACTCCGCACATTCATCAAGCATATTGGAAGCTTCTATTCGGGTCATGACAAGTTCGGCTTCGCTTATCTGACCGTATAAATAGGATTCAGAAAGTTTCCTGAAATGTATCGCCTGCAACTCTACGATCCTGCCCATTTTAGTTCGCAGATTCTTACGCGCAAGGTTGGGCCAGACTCCGAATGATGCGGCAATACCTATGGCCACACCTAGAACCGTATCAAGTATGCGCTCAAGTCCAAACTGCCAGCCGTCAGTGAAAATAACCCCCAGAAGCAGGATCACACCTGTGGTTAAACACCCCGAGAAGGCCGCGTAGTTGAATACACGAAGCAGGATCATCAGAAAAAATGAAAGTGCTATAAGCGAAACCAGAACAGTGATTCCAGGTTCCAGAAACAGAATACCTACGCCGACAGCAGCCCCTATGACAGTCCCCCATAACCTTTTCCAGCCCAGTCTGAGCGTCCCACCCACGGAAGGACGCATGACCACAATAACACTTATGGGCAGCCAGACCGCGTGCCGCAGCTCCAGGAAACGTGCAGCAACAACAGCGAAAGTAATCGCCGCGGCAGCCTTGACAGCATGGCGGAAGGTAACTGAATCATGGCGGAATTCGCGCCGGAGTATCGCAATTTTATCCGCGAACACTGCAGGCCCCTCCGGTACAGCATAACTTATTCATCTCCCCGAATTCTATAACCAGATTTTTCAAACCGTAGATAGCTCCCCATGCTTCCAGAAATTCGTTCTTCAATCCGGCATCCCGCTTATAGGCTCCGAGCTGCAGCAGTTCTCCCTCAAGCTCTGCTATTCCTTTTTCAATCTGTCTCAGGTCTACATCACCCCGTCCTGTGCTAAGTTTTGCAGCAAGGACATCAAAAGCTACGGAACTTCTTCCGGCGATATCACTGAACTTGAAACGCAGTTCGGTAAACACAGGGCTGTGATCGGCAAACTGCCTGCTGTTGGAAAGCCCCACTACAGCCTCGAACATCCGCACAAGCAATGCGTAAAGAGCCGAAGGGCCTTCATAGCTGCCCAGATCCTTGACCGGATCAACGTTCATGGCCTCCATAAACCTCCGATAACGGCGGACCGATTCCACGCAGCGTTCATGAATCTCAGCTATTTCTTTCTTATCCGCCCGGCTGCCTGAGGAAGAGGCAACTGCGCGAAAATAGTCCCCGATATCAGTCAGGGCGACAGCCCCCGCCCGGGTAAGAATCTGCTCAGGTTTTGTTGGAAGAATATGAAAAAGGATGAAATATGAAACAGCCGCCCCGAAGAGAAGCGCCCCGGACCGATGCAATCCGGAAGCAAAGGTATCAGGAGAGGTCATAGCCAGCATGTTGAGTATCAAAGTGCCAAGCCCGGCAGTGGCTGCGGCCAGTCCCAGAACCGGAACAAAGAAAACCGTGAAGGCCAGCGCAAAAAGATAAATCTCAAGCACCCCCGGATAATTACCCGCGACAGTGGATACAGGAACAAGCACCATTGCCAGTACGGTTATGGTCACTGCCACCATTTTTCTGCGGGCAAAAGTGCTCCCGGCCCGGAACAGCGCAATGGCTACGGCCCCGTAGGCACACCATTGCATAAAAGAGGTTCCGGCCCCAAAGAGCCATGCCAGCATAAGAGCCACTGTACATGCCGCAACTGATTTCAAGGCGTACTTGGTAATAAACAGTCCCGGATCCACCGGCCTGATAAAAATGCGGTAAAACTCAGATATCACTTTTTTCATTGCAGCCACACTAAAGCATGGACATTCAAACATCAACTGCATGTGTGCTTCATTCTGATATTTATATTCTTTTCCCGATGTGTCGATTCTCTATTGAATAAAAAACAAAACAGATTATACTTAAAATCGCTTATTTGTAGTAAGTTGACAAATAACAAAACTTAAAATTGAGGATCAGACTATGTTGAGCGACATGAAAATTCGGACAAAAACAATCCTGATCGCATTGGCCGGTCCAGCAGTAATCGCAATAATCATGGGCTCGCAACAAGTAGCGTCAATAAATACTGAAGCGAAAGAATCGATACTTAATAAAAGTAAAGCCATTGTCCAGATGGCCGAGGCTTCGCGTAACCAGATGAGCGAAAAGCTTAACGCTGGAATCGTAAAACCACTGGATGAAATCCCGGCCGACAAAGTTCTGGATGCTGTTCCGGTTATATCAGCCATTAAAATGGTCATGAGTAATGCCAAAGCCTCCGGCTATACTTTCAGGGTCCCCAAGGAATCCCCGCGAAACCCTGAAAACAGGCCCACTCCCCTCGAAAGTGACGTGCTAAAACAAATGAAAACCACCGGAGTGGAAGAAGTTACATTAATTGAAGATGACCAGATCAGATATTTCAAAGCCATAAGACTGACTGAAGAATGTCTGTACTGCCACGGCGATCCCGCCGGAAGCAGAGATGTTACCGGTGGCATCAAGGAAGGATGGAAAGCAGGAAACATACATGGCGCATTTGAAATTATCAGCTCCCTGCAGCCCGCCAAGGACCGAACTGTTTCTGCTATTATCAGCGTTTCAATGTGGACATTTGGAATCGTTGGACTGATAGCTTTCCTTGCTGTTCTTCTGGTCCGCAACACTGTGGCACAACCGCTCGAAGATGTAATTAAACAGACCAACGACATGGCTGGCGGCGACTTCACCCGCAGACTGACTGTAACCCGTAACGATGAGGTCGGACTGGTCAAGAAAACCCTGAATTCAATGATTGACAGTATTACCGGTGTCATCAGGACCGTCAGCAGTGTGACGGAATCGGTAAACACCGGAAGCAGAGAACTTTCGGATGCAGCTGAAAGCCTCGCCAACGGAGCGGCAAGTCAGGCTTCGAGCATTGAGGAAGTGGCTTCCACGATGGAAGAAATGACTTCAAGCATCCAGCATAACGCCAACAATTCAAGCAAAACGGAAGCGATCGCTCGTCAGGCTGCAGTTGATGCCGAGGAAAGCGGCAAAGCATTGTCACAGGCCCTTGAAGCTCTCACGAAAATCGCTGACAAGATTCTGGTTATTGATGACATAGCCCGCCAGACCAATCTGCTGGCATTGAACGCGGCCATAGAAGCGGCCCGTGCAGGCGAACACGGCAAGGGATTTGCTGTTGTGGCTTCTGAAGTTCGCAAACTGGCAGAAAGAAGTGGTGAAGCTGCAGTTGAGATTATCGCCATATCCGATTCCAGCTCCAAAGTAGCCAATCAGGCGGAAGAAAAACTGGCAGCATTGGTACCAGAGATTCAGAAGACAGCTGAATATGTACAGGAGATTGCAGCAGCAAGCCGTGAACAGGGCGAAGGCGCATCACAGGTGAACAAGGCACTGCAGGAACTGGACAACGTGATTCAGCAGAATGCTGCGGCAGCCGAGGAAATTGCGTCAACCACCAGAGAACTTTCGCATCAGGCCGATCAACTGGCCGATGCAACGGCTTTTTTTAAAATAAAGTAACGCTACCTTTTGAGGACTGATTAAATCAAAACAGACTTCTGGGAAATTGTTATCCGGTTTGTCATGTTTGAGTATTCTTCACCAAACATTGCGTATGAGATAATCTACTGAAACGCAGCCGGAAGATGACGTTAGAAATATTAAATTAAACAAGCACTGGAACATTTTTATTTCTAAATAAGTTTTGTTCCAGTGCTTTTCTTTTGTCCGCTGCACGGATTCACTTAAGCTTCCTGACGACTATTCTTTTGCCGGCAGAACGCACATTGAAACATAATCAGCCCGCTGCTAGCGCAATAATAGCCCGGCAGAAAGCAGGAAGATCGTCAGGCTTTCGAGATGAAACCTGATTACGGTCCACAACTACTTCTTCGTTCACCCAGCTTGCTCCGGCATTTTCCAGATCATCTTTAATACCGGGAGTGGATGTGCACTTAAAACCGTCCATTATCTTAGCTGAAATGGGAATCCAGCCACCGTGGCAGATATGGGCTACAACCTTGCCTGCCTCATGAATCATGCGGGTAAGCTCCAGAACCTTCGGGTCACGGCGGAGTTTGTCAGGCGCAAAACCGCCCGCAATGACCAGCAGATCAAAATCATCGGCATTCATATCCGCAATAGCGGCGGTTGAACGGAAAGGATATCCGTTTTTTCCGGTATAGACTTCACCGTATTCAGGGCCGGCAACAACAACTTCAGCCCCTTCCTCGATCAGACGGTAATAAGGATAAAGAAGCTCCATATCTTCAAAAACATTATCGATAAACATCAGAACACGCTGTCCGTCAAGTTTCATACAAGAACTCCTTGGCTTTAAATTCCAAATTTATTTTTTCATAACAGAACATCAGTTAACATAATGGCAGCATCAGCCACAAGGTTGCTGAACTGATTAATGAATAAAAGATATCATCAGGCCCTAATAAAAAGGGCCATTGCGGTTGTCGCAACGGCCCTTTCAAATCTTAATAACAGCGAAAGATTCTACAGCAGCTTGTCCATGAATTCCTTGATTCTAGGATGCTGAGTCTCGGCTGAGAAAAATTCCGCGGGAGCCCCTTTGGCTATGAAATCTCCACTTTCCATGAATATTACCGTATCGGCCACTTCACGCGCGAACCCCATATTGTGGGTAACGATGACCATGGTCATGCCATCTTCGGCCAGTGAACGGATAGTGTCGAACACTTCCCCGACCAGTTCAGGGTCAAGGGCGGACGTGGGTTCGTCAAAAAGCATCATCTTGGGCTTCATCGCCAGTGCACGCGCAATGGCCACACGCTGCTTCTGCCCTCCGGAGAGAGTCACGGGATACACTGTAGCCCGGTCGGAAAGTCCCACTTTTTCAAGCATCTGCAGAGCTACTTCCTCGGCTTCTTTCCTGCTCTTCTTAAGAACGGTAACCTGACCTTCCATTACATTATGCAGAACCGTCATGTGCGGAAACAGGTTGAACTGCTGAAAAACCATTCCGATCTCGGAACGAAGCGCGCACAGATTCTTCTGGGAATCCAGAACCGGATTACCTTCATTGTAGGTGTAGCCGCAGGGTTTTCCCTCAAATGCGATTTCACCGGAATCGATGGTTTCCAGAAAATTCATGGTTCTGAGCAGGGTGGACTTGCCAGATCCGCTGGGACCGACAATAACCACCTTCTCGCCCCGGTTGATCTTGAGGTCAATATTATTGACCGCAGTCAGACTGCCGAATTTTTTGACAACTTTTTTTAGTTCTAAAATAGTTTCCATTTAACGCCTCTCGTATACCCCGACCTTGTATTCGATCTTCTCGAAAACGAAAGTGAATACGGAGGTAAAAATAAGATAGATAGCCGCAGCCATAACCAGCACGGTCACGTTGAAATACGCGTTGAACATCTGGTCCGCTGCACGCATAAGCTCAACCATCGCGATAGTGGATACAAGTGCGGTATCCTTGATGAGCGCGATGAATTCGTTAGCTATGGGAGGTATGATCCGCTTGTATGTCTGGGGGATGATGACCCGGCGCATGGTCTGGCCGTAAGTCATTCCCAGAGCTTTTGCCGCCTCGGTCTGACCGTCATCAATTGATTCGATACCGGCCCTGATAATCTCGGCAAGATATGCGGAATAGTTTATTCCGAGACCTATAAGCGCAGCCGCCAGCGGAGAAAGCGTAATGCCGATCGCGGGCAGCCCGTAGTAAATAAAGAACAATTGCAGCAGAAGCGGAGTTCCCCGGAAAAACCAGATGATGAACCAGCTTATGAAAGTAAAAGGCTGCATACGGCTGATCTTGCCCAGAGCAATGAAAAGACCGCCGACAGGCGAAACAATCATGGTGAAAAAGACCAGAACAAGTGTCATGGTCGCGCCCTTGAGCAGATTCGGCATGAAGCGTTTACAGTCTTCAAGGGTCTTCTGCCATTCGGGCTTGGTTTCACGCTCAAGAGAGGCCAGAAAATTCTTTGCTTCCACATTATCCGGATAAACGGCGGTAACCTGCTCAGCGTACTCGCGGGCCTTCACCGGATCTTTCATGGAATAACTGATGCGCGCAAGCTGCATTCTGGAATAGACAAACTGTCCATCATCGCCTTCAGAACCGGGAGAGGGGACCTGTTTGAAAAGCGAAGTGGCCTGATCAATCTGACCAACAGCCAGAGCGTTACGGGCCTGCTTCAGCAGGGCATCGGCATCAACTTCGGCTGAACCTGCAGCCGGAAATAAGAGAAGTGCAAACAGCAGAAAGAGCGAGGCAAGCGCCCCGCTCTTTCCGAGTTTTTTATCTAGATTAATCATACCTTACCATTTAGCGGGGTTGGTGACATCTTCACCGAACCACTTGCGGGAGATTTTACCCATTGTTCCGTCAGCGATCATTTCATCGATGGTTTTCTGTACTGCTTCTCTCAGGGAGACTTCATCCTGGCGGAAAGCAACACCGAAAGCTTCGTTGGTGATGTAACCGGGCAGCGCAACATACTTGCCGGGGCGCTGAGCCATGGAGTAGCGGCCTGCGATGTTATCAACAACAACAGCGTTGAGGCGGCCTGCTTCAAGGTCAAGCAGAGCTTTAACGTTGGTGTCGTATTCACGGATCTGCTTGGCTGCGGGCTTCAGGGATTTTGCTGCTTCAAGAGCGGGGGAACCTTTCTGTACGCCGACAATCTTGCCACCGAGATCCTTGTGGGATTTGATAGCCTTGTTGCCCATGGCGATAACGGCAATCTGGCCGTCCATGATGTAAGGCTTGGTGAAGGCAACCGCTTTCTGGCGTTCGGGAGTAATGGTCATTCCGTTCCAGATGCAGTCAAATTTCTTGGCGTTGAGGGAGTGCACAACACCGGACCATGCGGTAGGCTGCCATACGATCTTGATTCCAAGGCGTTTACCAACTTCTTCAGCGGCATCAACATCGAATCCGACCAGAGTACCGTCATCCTGACGAAAGCCCATAGGGGCGAAAGTGTCGTCAAGACCGATAACGAGCTGTCCGGCTTTCTTTACTCTTTCAAAAGAACCGTCACCTGCCATAGCGGTGGTTGCGAATGCCAGCATCATTGCAACCATGAGAATTACTAATACCCTTTTCATGCGTCACTCCTAAAAATTTAATCATGCACTTTCAGATTTCCATCCCCGACAGGGAAAACACTTCCAGCCAGTCTTTTTGGAAACCCGAAGCGTTGAATCGAATAGCTCATGAAGCGCCAAGTTGCAAGACTGTAGCCGGGGTAAAACTGAACTTCTGCAAGCTTTTTTAGCAAATTTGTGAGGATCATTAACCGTTTTCCATCATCGCGCACATAAAAATTCCGGTATTATAAAATCCATCCAAAAGCACACAACTCTATTGCAAAGCGGTTGCTAACTAATTTCACCATGTGCTAACCTGTCGGTAATCAATACTCCCATATGCCATCAAAAAGGAGATAATAAATGCCTGATCTTACTTCATGGGGAAGCCGTGAACTGGACAAACTGAAATCCGACATGGACAAGCTGTTCAACAGCCTGTGCAGTGATTACGGGATCCCCTCCGTATGCGGAATCATTGACTGCACTCCGAGAACGCACATGCAGGAAATCAACGGATCACTCGAAGTCTCGACAACAATGCCCGGGTTTCATGCCGAAGACCTGGAAGTCAAAGTGACTGAAACAAGCATGACCATTTCCGGAGAGAAAAAAATGACTTTCGAGGGAGGGAGAAAAACCAGCCATTTCAAAAAGACCATTCCACTGCCCTGCCGGGTGGATCCGGATAACGTCAAAGCTACTTTCAAAGACGGCGTTCTGAAAATCGTACTGCTCAAATGCATTATCAAACCGCAGAAGATCATTTCCATCAACGCTGAATAACTGAACCACGGAGACTGACATGACTGATATCATCAAAGAGAGAGAACTTCCGACAGATAAACTCAGGTGGACCCTGAACCCTGAAGACCTTCCATTCGACACAACCGCCGACCTTGAACCCGGAGATGAAATAATCGGTCAATGCCGAGGAGTAGAGGCATTCCGGTTCGGAATGGGCATGCCTCTTAAAGGATATAATATTTTCGTTACCGGACCGGCTGGAACCGGAAAGCAGGCCACCGTCAAGAAAATGCTGAAGGATCTTTCCAAGTCCGACACCATCCCGGACGACCTTCTCTACGTCAACAACTTCAAGTCCAGCGAATCGCCCATCCTGATTCGCTTGCCCGCCGGAGAAGGAGCCGTATTCAAAAAAGATGTCCATGACTTTCTGGAAGGCATCAAACGTGAAGTTCCACAACTTTTCGAGAGCCAGGAATACATGGCCCGCAAAAATGAAATCATAGAAAAACACGAAAAGCAGACCCGCGAGTTTTTTCAGGGCATTGAGGATAAGGTTAAAGATTCCGGACTGGTTATCGTGAACATGCAGATGGGCCATTATCAGCGCCCTGATGTTGTACCCCTTGTGGATGGAGAACCTATCCGCATGATTCAGCTTGAAGAAAAAGTTGAAAAAGGACGCTTCCCCCGTGAAGAATTTGAAAGGCTTCAGGAGAAACAAAAGGAGCTCAAAGAGGAAGTGGACAACATTCTGGCCGAGGTCCGTAAGCTCCAGAAGGAAGTGAAGAAAAAAAGTGATGACGTGGACAAGCTAATGTTCATGAATCTCGCGCAGGACCTTATTGCACCTCTGCTGGAAAAATATACTACTGAGAAGCCGCAGAAATA
The DNA here is from genome assembly GCF_055394525.1 of Maridesulfovibrio salinus. NCBI lineage: Bacteria > Pseudomonadati > Thermodesulfobacteriota > Desulfovibrionia > Desulfovibrionales > Desulfovibrionaceae > Maridesulfovibrio > Maridesulfovibrio salinus. Next base: position 1,945,449 of record NZ_AP042461.1, on the reverse strand, counting down.
TTTTGATGAGATGCTCGAAAGCATGAGCGAAGACCTTGATTCACTGCGCATGATCGGCAAGAAGCCGCAGGCAGGGGAAGGAGGAATGATGTTCATGCCTCCGCAGGCGGACGTTATTCTTCACCCATATCAAGTCAATCAGCTGGTGGATAACTCCGAACAAACCAGCCCTCCTGTAATTTTCGAGGCCTACCCCACCTACCGGAACCTGTTCGGCTCCATTGAACGGGTGATGGACCGCAATGGCGGATGGCGCACGGACTTCACCAAAATCAAGGCTGGATCATTCATCAAGGCAAATGGCGGATATCTGGTAATAAACCTGATGGATGCCATAGTGGAGCCCGGTGTCTGGCCCACTCTGAAGCGGTCCCTCAAGACCGAGAAAATTGAAATCCAGACTTTCGACCCTTATTATTTCATATCCTCTACCGGACTCAAACCGGAACCGATTGATATGGATGTGAAGGTTGTTGTTCTGGGTGAGCCATACCTCTATCAGCTTCTGCGGCATTACGATCCTGACGTGCCCAAGATTTTCAAGGTCCGAGCGGACTTTGAAACTTCTATGGACCGGGATGAGGATGCAATCAACGCCGTATCCAAATTCATCAGCCGGATGGTTGAGAAAGACAAGCTCATGCCTTTTGAGCGCTCCGGTGTTGCCGCCATAATTGAACAGGCGGTCCGTATGGCCGGACGTCAGGAAAAGATCTCCACCGCCTTCCCCCTTCTGGCTGATCTTCTCGGAGAAGCCAGCCATTTCGCCGGACGCAACGGCTCTGAATCAGTAATGGCAAAACATGTGGAAGAAGCTATCCAGGCCCACCGCAAGCGTTCAAATCAGGCGGAAGAACGCCTTCAGGAAATGATTGACCGGGGGTCCATCTATGTTGACACCGATGGCGAAGTTGTCGGTCAGGTTAACGGTCTGGCTGTTTACTCTCTCGGAGACTATTCTTTCGGTAAGCCCTCCCGCATTACTGCTGTAACAGCCATGGGCAAGGGCGGCATTATCAATATCGAACGTGAATCTGAAATGTCCGGCCCTACACACAATAAAGGGATTTTCATCCTGTCCGGTTTCCTTCGCCGCCAGTTTGCGCAGGACAAACCGCTGTCGCTCACCGCAAGTATCGCCTTCGAGCAGTCCTACGGCGGAATAGACGGCGACTCAGCTTCTTCCACCGAGCTTTACGCCCTGCTTTCAAGTCTGTCCGAAATCCCCATCCGTCAGGGAATTGCTGTGACAGGTTCGGTAAACCAGAAAGGAGAAGTCCAGCCCATAGGCGGAGTTAACCAGAAAGTGGAAGGTTTCTACCTGTGCTGTAAACACGCGGGACTTACCGGGGAACAGGGAGTCATGATTCCCGAACCCAATGTAAAGGATCTCATGCTGCGCAAGGAAGTGCTTGATGCTGTCCGTGAAGGCAAGTTCCATATCTGGTCTGTGTCAAACATAGAACAGGGAATTGAAATTCTTACCGGAATCCCGGCAGGCAGCAAGGACGATAAAGGCAAGTACCCTGAAGGATCGGTCTACGGGAAAGTAGATGCCAGACTTGTTGAACTCGCCGAAGGACTGAAGAATTTCGGTTCCGGTGATGATGAAAAAGAGGACAAAAAGAAAAGCGGGAGTTCCTGTGGTTGCGGCAAATAGCCTGTCAAACACCTGCCTAAAACCAATAGTCAGGTTCGGACAGAACGCACAGGAAGACCGGTACATCCTGACAAGGGTACTAGGTTTCAAAGGCGGCATTAAGCAAGACAGAAACGATCACAAAAACAGGATTGATTAGAGAGATCATTAAAATCCCGGCAGTGTCTTTAAGAGATACTGCCGGGATTGTTTTTTCAGGTCTGATACTAATCAGCTGGCTGAATCCGAATTTCAGATAAGATCCATCACGAATTACGCAATTCCTCAATAAGGGTCGTCAGCTGTTCGCCTAGGCGCATCAGCTCTTCCACTGCAGCGGCTGATTCCCGCATGGCCTGAGCATTATCATTGGCGATGAGATTGACTTCCTCAATTCCCCGGTTGATCTGCTCGCTGGCAGAAGACTGCTGTTCGGAAGCTGTTGCAATGCTGCGGACCTGTCCGGCGGTGGTTTCAACTATCTCTACGATTTCATCAAGGCTGTCACCGGCCCTTCCCGCCAGTTCGGTACTTGAGCCTACCATCTCGGCAGCACTTCCCATCTGGTCAATATTCTTACGCGTTTCAGACTGTATTGAATTAACCGCCTGCCCCACTTCCTGCGTAGCCTGCATGGTCTTTTCCGCCAGCTTGCGGACTTCATCAGCAACCACTGCGAACCCGCGTCCGGCATCACCGGCCCGGGCCGCCTCAATTGCAGCATTGAGTGCTAACAGGTTTGTCTGATCCGCTATATCGGTAATTACAGTGATAACTTTTGAAATACCCTCGGCATGGCCGCCCAGCACATCTAGGCCGGACACCATTTCCTCGGCATGTCTATTTACTTCAGAAATAGACCTGACCACATCGGCTACAATCTTACCACCATCCTCAGCCTTGGTCTTTGCCATCTGGGCACTGTCAGCCGCATCACCGGCATTTCTAGCCACTTCCAATACAGTAGCGTTCATTTCTTCCATTGCCGTAGCTGCCTCGGAAGTGCGTTCCCGCTGACTTTCCGAGCCACGGCTGGATTCCTCAATCTGCGCGGTCAGTTCCTGAGTTGCACTGGACACCTGCGAAACAATTCCTGAAAGCCTTTCAGCCGCCTGAAGCATTCCTTCACGCTTAGCATTTTCCGCCTCGGAGCGGGCCTCATCAGCCTCTCTGAGAGCTATCTGGGCTTTCTCGGTCTGTTCTTTTGCCTCAGCGGCCATCTCTTCGGATCTGGATATATTTTCCACCAGTCCGGCAAGCATTTCACGCAGCGCAATGTTCAGATCAAGCAATTCTCCACCGAAAAGAGAATTATCAAGACGGACTTCCAGGTTACCGTCCGCGACTTCCTTGGCTGCCCCGGCCATGATGACTATAGGATTCGAAATGGACCGGGCAACAAAGAAAAGAGCGACCATGACAACGGCAAACGCCAACACACCGACAACAACTAGATAGGCGGCCAGACCGTGGGCTCCGGCAAGGACTTTGTCCATGGGAGCATTTACGGCGAGATACCAACGCTGATCAATCCCGGCAAATTCCACGGGAACATACTGCACCATTGACATCAGCCCGGTCGCCGCCGCCTTGCGGTATTCCAGATAGGGCTGCCCGGACCTGATTGCTTTTTTCAGGGCTGCTTCATCATCAAATGAAGCAACATCGTAAATATTATTATCCATTATTTTCTGATCAGGATGGTAAATAAATTCACCTTCCGGAGTCATTAACCATGCATACCCGGTTCCATAAGGGCGGATCTGAGCAACAACATCCATTATGTTTGTTATTGGCAGATCAATACAGACAACCCCCATAAACGATCCATTCACCAGAATCGGTGAACAGATGCTGACCATGGTCACGTCTTTACCGCCTACATTGTAGACATAAGGATCGGTAATAAATGTCCGGCGCAGCTCTTTTGGCTTCAGATAGTAATCACCGTCTCCGGGAACATCATATCCTACCAATGGATCGACTTTGATTGCCCCACCATCCCTGTACACATATGGAACAAATCTTCCACTGGCATCGTGGTCCGTTGTCCCGGCGTAAGTTTTATCCTGCCCGTCAAATGCATTCGGCTCCCAGCCTACACATACTCCGACATATTCCGGATTGCTCGTGATAAGACCTTTAAGCATGGCAATGACACTTTCACGACTTAAAATTTCATTCCGCTCCTTTAGCTCTGCAAAAACCTGAGCAAAACCCTCTGCCTGATTCTGCGCTTTACTTACATAAGCCAGAACTTTCTCGGCATTAGTACCGGCAAGCCCGAAGAGTTCTCTTTTAGTCACATTTTCAATAACATCGGAGCTTTTATAAGTCGCAACTATTTCTACACCTACCAAAGTCAAAAGCAGCAGCACAGCTACAGGCAATATTATTTTATATAGCATCTTCAGGTTCTTATACCAATTCATCCTTACCTCCATTCATTTCTAACTGAAAGGCGACTTGTAAACAGCTACTGACAAGCACCTTAATCCAAGAAACTGACAACTACGCCCAATAATACATTATAATTTAAATGACGTCCCAATAATAAAGTATTTTATATACAAAAAACGCCCGGTCTGATTCAGACCGGGCGTAACATTTCTAAAAAAGGATGATAATTCAGCCAAATTGATTGTCTTTTACAACAATAATACTTTCACCAAATACTTTGAAAAACTGACAGTTACACTATAGCTGATGGCATATCTATTTCTGAAAACAATATACCAGAAAAACTGTTAAAGAACTAAAGCACTGAGGAAACGCCCCTGATCTTCTTCAAAGCCGCTGTCAGCGTCCAGCAAAACAGTATTGATCCCCCCAGAAGAACCGGAGCCTTGATGAAGGGAGACACTTTGAGGGACAAAAGAAAATAGGCCCCGTAGTAAACCGCCAGGGAATGAAACAGATAAATCCCGTATGAACATGATGCAAACGACTTCCAGAACGGGCTGCCGCTGTTCAGATACTTTGAAAACGCGGCAATGGACGTCATCAGAACAGAAAAAGCGAACAGATTGAATCCCAGAGCATTTCCCGTCTTAATTGCAAATCCGGTTTCTCCCGGAGTCACTTTGAGTTTGAAATACAGATATAGCATCGCGGAAAGTACACTGAGAACCGCCCATGGAACAAGCTTGGGGTTGTAGCCCTGTCTTGAAAACCAATTGCGCTTCCAGGCCAGAATACCCAGCCAGAAATAAAGAAAGTAGACAGGAAGCCTCAGCGGCTGAAATACCAGTAAATAATAATCTGAAATCCAAGTATCAACCGGATAAAAAAGGTTCATCAGCAGGAAAACAGAAGAGGCCCCCCCCACGAACAATACCCAGAGGATGGGAGAAGGAACCTTGCTGCGTCTAGCTGGAGCCCGCAGGCTGGGAAAGTTTCGGTAACAGAAGGTAAGAACAATATAAAACAAGGCCAGAAGTCCCAGAAACCAGAATACGGATTGGCTGTACATGGACGACCAGAACTGCCCACCCCAGAAATCAAGATAATCAGGAGCCTTATCCCGGGACAGAAGAATCATATACATGGCAGGCGGAGCGAGAAAGAGCACCCCGAGTACCCAAGGTATGATGATACGCCTGAATTTTCCGGCCCAGAAGCCGGGTATACCGTGTTTCTGCAATGAAGAAAGGGCAAAATAACCGGCAATAAAAAACATTACAGGCATGATCGGCACATCAATAAGAATCACCCCATAAGTGAAAAACATACTCTGTTCCGGATCGATGACAAACCACCATGATGGAGCGAATTTCATATAACACAGGAAAACATGCAGGGTAACAACCATAGAAATGGTTACCGCCCGCAGGTTATCGATAAAGTACATTCTGTAATTCATTTTCTGATCCAAATTCAAATTTTACGTTTGAGCAATAATCAGATTAATATTTGTTCTGATTAGCTAAGTCAAACCTGAAATAAATGTCATTCCGGGACCGTATATAAAAAAAGGCCGATGGAAAATGTTCCCTCCGGCCTTTATTGTTAATCAGATCTGATAAAAAAACTACGAATCCCGCAATTCTTCGATCAATGCCGTTAATTGCTCTCCAAGCCTCATAAGCTCTTCGACAGCTGTGGAAGACTCACGCATGGCCTGAGCATTATCATTCGCGACGAGACTGACTTCCTCGATGCTGCGGTTAATCTGCTCACTGGCAGCGGACTGCTCCTCAGAGGCAGTTGCTATGCTCCGGACCTGTTCAGCGGTTTCCTCAACAATGCGGACAATGCCGTGCAGAGCCTCTCCAGCCTTACCTGCATATTCAGTACTCTGTTCCACTTCACCTGCAGCACGGGACATCCCCTCAATATTATTGCGGGTTCCCTTCTGAATTGAACTGATAAAATCAGAGACCTGCCCGGTTGCATCCATAGTTTTTTCCGCCAGCTTGCGAACTTCGTCGGCGACAACAGCAAATCCCCGCCCTGCTTCACCGGCACGAGCAGCTTCAATGGCCGCGTTAAGAGCCAGCAGGTTGGTCTGGTCGGCAATATCGGAAATAACGTTCATGATCTGGCCGATTCCTTCCGCCTGTTGACCAAGTTCAGCCAAGCCTTCTTCCATTTCAGCGGTCATTGAGTGGACACGGTTGATACGCTCAACCACATTATTCACCACGGCTACGCCTTTCTCAGCTTCACCCCGGGCGTCATCAGCAGAATCTGCAGCCTGGGCCGCGCTGCGGGCGACTTCCATGACACTCGCATTCATCTGTTCCATGGCGGTGGCTGATTCGGCGGTTCGCTCCCGCTGAGTTTCAGATCCCCGGCTGGACTCATCAATTTGGGCGGTTAGTTCCTGAGATGCGCTGGCAACCTGAGATACAATCCCCGAAAGCCTTTCTGCGGCATGGAGCATACCTTCACGCTTCGCGTTCTCGGCCTGCATCCGGGCTTCATCAGCTTCCCTAAGTGCCACCTGAGCCTTACGGGTCTGATCCTGGGCTTCTTCAGCCATTTTCTCGGATTTTGCTATATTCTCAACCAAAGCTGAGAGCATTTCCCGCAAAGAGAGAGTTAGATCGTAAAGCTCCCCGCCAAAACGGGACTCATCAAGGTGAACATCAAAATTTCCCCCTGCGACCTCTCTGGCGGTTCCGGTAATAATTCCGATAGGCCGAGAAATAGACCGGGCCACAAAAACAATCGCGATAAGTACCAGAAAAAAAGCAATACAACCTATGATAATCAGATCGTTGGTAAGAGAAGTTGCCCCGGAAAGGATCTTATCCATTGGGGCACTGACAGCCAGATACCAATACTGGCCCGAATCCTTGAACTTAACCGGGATATACCGGACCATGGACATTTTTCCGGTTGTGTAGGCTTTACGGACTTCCTGAAACTCACGACCTTCCCGTAGTGCTTTTCTCAATCCGCTTTCATCTTCAAAGGTTGCGGTATCAAAAATATTTTTACCGATACGTTCTTCATCAGGATGGTAAATGAAATTACCGTCAGGCATCATCAACCATGCATAACCGTCATCATAAGGCCTGATCTCGGAAACCAGTCTACTGATGTTGGTTATAGGCATATCGACACAAACAACTCCAAGAGGTCTGCCGGAAACCATGATCGGAACTCCGATGGTGGTCAGCATAAGCATTTCGCCGTCAACTTCGTAAGGATAGGGAGGAGTTATGTAGGGCCTGCGCCTCTCAATTGGCTTAAGGTAGTAGTCCCCGTCTCCGGGAATAAAATATTCGGCCAGCGGAACCACTTTGATAGTTCCCCCGGCTCTGAAGGCGTAGGGAATAAGCCTGCCGGTTTTATCATGCAATTCTGTTCCCGCAAATTCAGCATCCCGCCCGTCAAAAGCGTTTGCCTCCCAGCCGTTGCTGCCGCCGATAAAATTACTGTCTCCTTTAACCAGTCCTATGAGCATAGAAATTGCGGCCTTGCGGCTCAAGGGAATATCTTCCCTTCGAATTTCAGCAAAGGTGCTGGCCAACCCCTGAGCCTGCCCCTGAGCGTACGTCATATAGTTCAGGATTTTCCCGCTGTATTCTCCTGCCAACGCATCAAGTTCCTTGCGTGCCACGGATTCAATGGCGGCAGAACTCTTCGATGTAGAAAAATATTCTATGCTGACAAGAGTAAGGACCAAAAGAAGTCCTACAGGGATCAGGATTTTGTACATCATTTTCAGATTTTTATACCATTTCATCGAGCATAAACCTCATTAATATTTATTGTATAAGCCCACTCCTCACTTATAGAGTTATTTTTGTCAATTTCATTTTGCGAAACAGACACTTTTTTCCGTTTAATTAAATTGAACTTCACCTATAAATATTTGCGAAATAAACAGCTCTTCATTTTAAAAATGACAAAAACTTGTCCCGCCGCCCTATCTGATTTATCATTAGCATATAACAACAAAGGAACAAAAATGAATATACAGAAAATAGCTGTTGTTGCTGCCATGGAGCAGGAGGCAAAAGCCCTGTTTCCAACAGCAGCCAAAGATCGTTCAGGCAGGTTCACTGCACTCAGCGGTAAACTGGGCAACAATATAAATTTCAAATGTCTGATATGCGGAGTTGGTTACGAAAGAGCAGGCGAAGCGGCCCGGTTGCTATGTGAAGAACAACCGGACCTGCTGCTCAGCATCGGGGTTTCGGGAGGAATCGCACCGGGGCTGCCTGCCGGGACACTTGTCGCGGCAACAACAATTCATTCCGAAATTAAAGAAATTAATTCGTGGCATGAAACCGAACGGGACGCTGCCGCGCGCAGTGATCTTTTTCCCCATTGCGGAAAAATGCAGTGCGGACCTATTGTAACATCTCCTGAACCGGTTCTAACCCCGAAGCACAAACAGCTCCTGCATGACCGCACAGGAGCCATTGCCGTGGATATGGAATCAATCGCCGTGGCACAGGCTGCCGCCACCGGAGGAATCCCCTTCGCCTGCATCCGTGCTGTAAGCGATGACTCTGACCGGACTATTCCGGCTGAGGCTATGAAAGGAGTAGATGAAACTGGAAAGTCGCAACTTGGCCCGATAATGAAAGCCATACTGAAAAGACCGGCACTTGTACTGGAATTGATCCCCATGGGAATGGATTACTCAAAAGCACTGAAAGCTCTGGCAAAAACATTTTCATGAATCTGACAGACCACTAAAAAAAACAGCCCGCAGGATAATTCCGGCGGGCTGTTTTTTGATTGAAAAACAAAAGATGTTTCAGCAGCAGCCTGCTAATCCACATCAATTCCTTTCAGAGCGAGCATGAGCCCTTTAAGCGGACGTCTGACGGAATCGGATACCGCGGTCGGTTCGAAACCGCAATGAACCATGCAGTTCGCGCAACGGGGATCGTTACCCACTCCGAATTTATCCCAGTCAGTCTGTTCCATGAGTTCTTTGTAGGAAGAAACAAAACCGTCCTCAAGCAGATAACAGGGGCGCTGCCAGCCAAGGACCGAACGGGAGGGGTTACCCCACGGAGAACATTTGTAATCCTGGTTTCCGGCCAGAAAATCAAGATAAAAACTGCTGTGGCTGAAATCCCAGTTCCTGCCTTTACCCAGCTTGAAGATTTCGCGAAACAGTTTAACCGACTGCTCACGAGTAAGAAAACTGTCCTGATCCGCCGCAGCTTCGTAGCTGAACGCCGCCGAAAGAGTCATGCCGTCAATTTTGAGGTCCATGAGAAAATCAAAAAATTCAGCGGCGTTTTCAGCAGTCTGGCCGCCGAAAAGAGTGGTGTTGGTTACAACCCGGAATCCTTTGGATTTCAGCATCTTGATAACTGAAACACTGTTATCGAACACTCCGTCCTTGCAAACGATCTTGTCATGAATCTCTTTCTGTCCATCCAGATGCAGGTTGAAAGTCAGATAGGGACTGGGAGTAAACTCATGAATGCGTTCCGGCACGAGAAGGCCGTTGGTGCAGAGATAAACGAACTTTTTACGCTTGATCAGTTCTTCCACAATCTTCGGCATGTCTGGATGCAGCAGCGGTTCACCGCCGGGAATGGAAACAATGGGTGCTCCGCATTCTTCTACAGCCTCGATACACTCTTCAATGGAGAGGCGCTTGTTCATGATTTCCGGAGAATGCCCGATCTTACCGCACCCCTTACAACGCAGGTTGCACTGAAAGAGAGGCTCAAGCATCAGGACAAGCGGATAATGCTTGTTGCCCTTAATGGTCTGGGTGAGAATATATTTGCCAAGTCTAGCTACTTGAATTGCGGGAATTGCCAAGGGATCAACCTCTTTTCCGCCATTATTCAGGCGGGTTATTTTTTAGCGGAGCAGGCTTTTATCAAAGAAGCGACTGCTTCCGTTTTCAATAGTTTTTCGTGAAATTTTTTACTCTTCAGAGCCTTTTCGTACTGCGCACAGGCTTCTTCGGTTTCATCATCTTCAAGAAGTGCTGTTGCCAGCCCCAGCCTGTTCATAGCGAAATCAGGTGCTGTAGCTACAGCCTTTTCGTAATGCTCAAGAGCCTTATCGATATCGCCTACACTCACCGGTGGAGATGGGGCCTGAAGATAAAGATTACCAAGCATCCGGTCCGGTCCGCCGAAGTCAACCTGCGGATCAAGACTGGACGCCCGAAGTGCTTCTTGCTCCATGACAGGCACAAGGTCAAGTCCTCTGAGCGGAGCAAGCTGGGCCTCTTTAGCAACTAAATAAGCCAAAAGATAGTGTCCGAGGCCGGACTTGGGATTTTTCTGCAGGAATTTTTGAAGCGGGGCCTGACTGTCTTTGGCGAAACCGGTACTTTTGACCATCCCGCTTTCCAGAAGCCATGCCGAACAGGCAGCGGACTGCAGGATATCATTGCTGCCCGCTCCGGAAGATAAAATTTCAGCCTGCGCACGGGAACATGGCTTCCATAATACCACCCCGTCAGACTCATATTCATAAACAGGGAGATCGTTCCTCACACCTGCACAGCCGCAGCTTAAAGCCAGGACCAGAATTAGGAGCAGACGAAAGGCCGCCATTACTTCAGTTCTCCGTCAGCCGGATTGAAACCTTCGGTCTGCAACAGCTTGAGAATATCCTTTGCGGCAGGATCATCTGCCATATCGAGCAGCACTGATTGCAGCCGCAGTGAATCATCAGTGGTATCACCGAACCATACAACCGGACTGGTGGGCAGTTTCTGCGAGGTATAGACGACCTTGGTGTTGTCATAACGACCGGAACCTTCAATAACGGAATACTGAACCGCGTCAAGGCAGACTCCGGAAGCGCGCCCTTTATTCACCTTGCGCAGCATGCGCAACGCCCGGTGCGTGCCTTCCATCTCGAAAAAAGAATTCTTTTCACCGCCAAGCAGGATATCACGGGCTTCCGGAGTATAGAGCATTGAACCGTATACCTTACCCTTGATTTCATCCACGGAATCGGGACCGCCTGCCGGGACTATGAGCCGCCAGACATCTTTCTCAAGCCCCTGAGGCAGAGTGGCAGCCACCGGGACCATTTTAAACTTACCCTTGAAACTCTTGAAAAAAGTCAATCCGGTGATTCCCCATGCTGGAGTATTCTTGCTCAGATAAGCTGTAGATTCACTAAGATCATTGAAATAAACACCTTTTACCGGAACACCCATTTTCCCGCTCAGGTAGGAAGCGAGTTCATCCATTACCGGCTGAGCGTCAGCAGTGCTGCCGGGCTGTCCGGGCTGAATGACCGCAAAATCAAATCTTCCATCGGCAAAAGCCTTGGCCGCAAAAGCCAGAACCAGAACGCACGCTATAAGCAAAACTTTTCTGAACATGTTTTATCTTCCCTTGATCTTTTCAATCAGTCTGAAAACAGCCGGAAGCACGACCATGCATCCCACAAGGCAGGTTGCCGATCCGGTCACCATTATCCCGCCAAGGGAAGCCAGCCCCCGGTGATGCGCAAGCAGCAGCCCACCGAAACCGATCATGGTGGTGCAAAAGCTTAGACCTACAGCCACAGGTGTGCTCGTGTCATAGAGTCTTTCGCCGGGCGAAAGCTCCTTCCAGCGGGCCAGAAAATGAACCCCGCCGTCAACGCCGATGGCGATAAGCACTGGAATAGCAAAGAAGTTGGCTAAATTAAAGCTCAAACCGGTTAGCCCCATAACCTCAAGAAGCCAGAATATACCGGCCATTAAAGGCACAAGAGTCAGGAGAACATAACTGATCCTGAAAGAAGTAAGGAAAAGGATCAGGGAAACCATTATCAAAGTCAGTCCAGCCGCTTCCAGAAAAGTTTCCCGCATCAGTAAAGAAGATTCAAGCACAACCACTGGAACTCCGGTCACATGCGGGTCAATCCTGCGCAGGTCGGCAACAAATCCTTTCAGCTTTTCAAAATCCCAGACATTCTCCACCGGGGAAACCTTGACCATGAACATTCCGTCTTTACCGACAAACATGCTTCGCAATTGCGCGGGCAGATCATCGGGCCCCACCGAACGGACTTCAAGAATTTCCTTAAGCCACTTGAATGAATCCCCGAGTTCAGCTACCAGACGGCTCTGAAGCTCGGCAAGATTAACGGTAACTGACGGGTTACTCTCTATCAGGTCTATACAATTTTCAGCCTTTTCAATAATAGCTGAGACCTTATTCATCTCATCTTTGGCCCCGGCTGAAAACAGCTTTTCCTCCAGATCGAGAAGGGCTTCAATCAGGTTGGCCAGAGCAACCTGAATCTTGTAGGGTTCTAGAGTATAAAATTCATTTTTGTCGAAATCGATGCCATCGAGAATCCTTGCCTCGCCCCGGAGTATTTCCGCTTTTTCCTTCTGACCCTCCGGAAGGTAATCAAGGATGGATTCAATACGACCGATCGAAGGAACCTGTTTCAGCTCGGAAATGAGGGACCGCACACTTCCTAGGTCCGGTCTTGTCATAACCGCAAACCAGGTGGACTCATCGGAATCATTGATTAGAACGTGTTCGTACTCAACCGATTCTAGGCCCTCGGCCTGCAATTCCAGCAGATTGTAATTGAATCCGGCCTTTTTGATACCCGGGTAAGCAAGAGCAGTAAGCACAGCAGCAACAATAAGCACGGCAACCGGACGGGAAACAATCTTTTCCATGAAAGGCATGGTGACCATGCGCGGACGGGATGAAGGGAAAAGATTACGCCTTCCGGCAATGAGAAGCATGGACGGCAGTACAGTCAACATGGATATGAGACAGAAAATGATTCCGGTTCCCCCCACCAGTCCAAGCTCAGCAAGACCTACAAACTCCTGCCCGAGCACAGCGTAAAAAGCGCAGACGGAAGTTATTCCACCGAGCAATACTCCCGGCCCGGTGTGGACAAGAGCCTCCTCAACCGCATCGTCAGGAGTCATACCAGAACCGGTTGCCTCAACATAGCGCATGACAACATGGATGCCGAAGTCGACACCTATACCGACCAGCACCAGAGCGAAAACAATGGAAAGCAGGTTAAGACTGCCGAGAGTGACCAGCGTAAAGCCGAAAGTCCAGGCCATGGCGCAGAAAAGTGAAACCATGACCAGCATGGGCCGCAGCCAGCCATGCAGGATAATCATGAACATCAGCCCGACAAGAACCACGGAAATAATGGCCGCAATGGTCATATCCTGATCCGTGGTGTGCATTTCATCCGCTGAAAGAACAGGTCTTCCGGTCAGCCCAGCTTCTATTTCCGGAAATTCCTCGCGGGTCTGCTCCAGTGCCTGACGAACGAAAGTCAGGGAAGGACCGATAACATCCATGGCCCCGAAATCCTTCTTGGGCAGGATTCGCATGATCAGGAGCTTCCCGTTTCGGGTATAAAAATAATGGATGCCCGCCTTATCCAGCCCCAATACGGGAGCTCCAGCCAGTTCAGGATTGGAACCGTGCATCAGGGCGGATTCCATATCCCCCACAAAAGCATCAAGTGAATTCATCACCGGGCCGAACATTTCAGGATCTGCCGCACCTCCTCCGGATTTTCCTGAAAGCAGTCCGGCGGTCATATCCAGAAATCTGGTCAGCCCCGGTTCTTCGAACCATTCACGGCCCAGAGGTCCAAAATCACGGGCAAGGTTGACAAATTCCCTTAACTCGTCAGGGCTGGCGAACATCAACACTCCGGGGCCCATATCGCGGGCGGACATGGCGTAGTGAACCTCTTTGACCAGTTCGGGGTGTTTCTCAAGCTTTGCAGCCATGGAAGCGGCAAATGCGGCGGACTTTTCTTTACCTTCGTCAGTTCCGCCAGTCTTGATGACCACGAACATATATTCCTGATCCCCGAAATTTCTTATCTGCTCCAGATTGCGCTTCTGAAAAGGAAGCTCATGGGAAATCAGATTGTCCTGATCGCTGTCCAGCCTAAGCCACAAGGCGGAGGAAACACCGCATACCGCAGCCAGCAAAATAGCGCAGATAACAATCAGGGCTGGAGCCCTGCGCACCATATTCCAAATGGAGCGGATCAGCTTTACTTGAATTTTCTTGAAAACGTTCACTTAATTCATGCCCACGCAGACTGCCGCGGGTCTTTTCTAAAAATATAAGCAAAGAAGGCAAACCATAGCACAGTCTGCCTTCTGAAATAAACTGATTGATGAAGCCATTACGGCAGGCAATTCAAGGTAAGATCGCCTTTAAATCATGAAAGTCCGCTCAGACGGGAAACCCCATTCAGGGGAATGGTCCTAAATCTAGGAAGTTTTTGCGGTACGGATTCCCAGATCCTTCACTGTCTTCCAAGCCGAACCGGTAATCTTATGCGCTTCCTTGAGTACATCGTCCATGGCTTCAAGAAACTTGTCCACATCCTCGTCATTAATCATAAGCGGCGGAAGAATCTTTACTGTATCCAGACCGTGTCCGGCCACCTGACTGAGAATATTGTGTTTTTCCAGCAAGGGCATGGTTATCATCTGGCAGAACAGGTCATCATTCATCTTGTGCAGCAGCTTCCAACTGGCCTTGAGTCCCATTGATTTAGGCTCGCCGAACTGCATTCCGACCATTAGCCCTTTGCCGCGAACCTCCTTGAGCATTTCATACTTATCGACAAGTTTATTCATTCCTTCCAGAATGCGGTCTCCCATGCGGGCGGCGTTCTCAACCAGATTCTCCTGCTCAATGACTTCAATTGTAGCAAGTCCGGCAGCCATAGCCAGATCATTCTGGCCGAAAGTATTAGAATGAGCGAAACAGCGCTCCATACAATCAAAAATTTTTCCGTGAATCTCACGGGTGGTGATAATTGCCCCGACAGGAATAAAACCACCGGAGAGCGCCTTGGAAATAACCAGAAGATCCGGCTTAACATCCCAGTGTTCAACCGCGAATATCTTTCCGGTCCGGCCCATGCCGCACTGGACTTCGTCCGCTATCATGTAGACTCCGTAACGGTCGCAGAGTTCACGCACTCCCTGCATATACCCTTCTTCAGGAACAAAGACGCCTTTACCCTGAACGGTCTCAAAGATGAAAGCACCAACATCACCCGCGCGAAAAGCATCCTCAAGAGCTTTAAGATCATTGAAAGGCACAGGGACACAGTCCGGGAGAAGCGGCTCGTTACGGTCCCTGAACTCACGGTTGGCGTTTACGGAGAGTGAACCGAGGGTCAGGCCGTGAAAAGCATGGTGGCAGTGCACAACCTTGTGCTTTCCGCTGGCCTGCCGTGCAAACTTGAGAGCACCCTCAACCCCTTCTGTTCCGGAGTTGGTAAAAAACACGGCTTCAAGGTCACCGGGAGCGATTTCAGCAAGTTTTTCAGCAAGCATCCCTGAAAGAACACCGAGATCCATCTGCACAAGACTGGCGGTTTTGGCATCAATAGTTTCATGCAGCACCTGAGCTACATGAGGATGGTTCCTTCCTATATTATAGACTCCGAAACCGGAGAGGAAATCAAGGACCTCAACACCTTTGGCATCGGTAAGGTACGCGCCTTGAGCCGAAACGTAGTTACGGTTGTAACCGATTACTTCCAGAACCCGCACAAACTGGGGGTTAACATATTTGCGATGCAAATCATAAGCTTCAGCTATTTTTTCTTTATATTTCTTGATGATCTCAGAACTCATTAATCAGGCTCCAATATACTTTTTGAAGTAGAGTAGAATAGATTTTTTTGAGAAATACTCCCCTTCCCTGCTGTGGTCAATGGCTTATCAAAGGATACCCGAGCCTTCATTCACGCATTGCCAAAATTCCGGTTGGGCTGTACCTTGCCAAAAAAATTACAGACAATGAATGCGTTGAAACGCAAAGTATAATTCAGGAGGCCATAACATGGTTGAAGTTATCAGAGCGGAGACAGCAGGATTCTGCATGGGTGTTGACCTTGCACTGAACAAACTGGACTCTCTCATCGATAAGAACGAAAGCGTAAAAATATACATACTGGGCCCGATCATTCATAATCCCCAGGTTCTTGAAGATTATGAAAAGCAGGGTGTCATCACAGCAGAATCCACCGAAGACATTCCCGAAGGAGCTTATGTTGTAATCAGGGCCCATGGAATTCCCAAACAGGCGGAAGAAGACCTTCGCTCCCGTGGAGTTTATGTAATTGACGCAACCTGCCCCAAGGTTAAAAAAGCTCAACTGCTTATTAAGAAGAACACCGAAGACAACCGTATTCTTCTTCTTTACGGTGAAGACAGCCACCCCGAGGTCAAAGGCCTTCTGAGCTACGCCCCCTCAGGAACTCATCTTTTTGATTCACTTGAAGAACTGGATGCAATCGAGCTTGATCCTGACAAGAAATACTGTCTGGCGGCCCAGACCACTCAGGACCGCAAAATATACGAAGAGAGCATCAAATATCTTGAGAAAAAGAATATAGACTTCGTAACCCTGAACACCATCTGCGACGCAACCCGCCAGCGTCAGGAGGAAGCCATCACCCTTTCCGGTGAAGTTGACCACATGATTGTTGTGGGCGGACGCATCAGCGGAAACACCCGCCGTCTGGTTCAGGTGGTTGAAACAGCGGGAACCAAATGCACCCACGTGGAAGTTGAAAGCGAACTGCCCCTCGATGAACTAAAAGGACTGAAAAAAATCGGCCTGACTGCGGGGGCATCTACTCCCAAACGTCTGGTGGACAGCATTGAGCAGACTCTGGAAAGATTGTAGACAAGCTGAACAGAGTTTTTACACCACTGCCGCATACAATTATGAGCTTCAAGGCGCACTGAAAGTTTACTTTACAGCGCAGATGATTCTTGACTGTTAAAACATTACCGGAGGCCCGGCATAATAGTCTTGAATGGTACTTATTCGTAACATCTGAATTTAAACCTTATCAGCAGACCAACAAAATGAGCCCGTGATGTCTTTCGACATCACGGGCTTTATTGTCAGTAACTAGACCCATAGCCGGAAGCGGACCGGTAAGGATCAGGAATAACGGGGCACTACGTTTTTGAATAGCAGCCTAAAGATCACTTCCCTTTTCAATCACCTCCGGATTCCACTGGTATCCCTTGAAGTTCTGTCTGAAGAAAACAGAATAAAGAACCGGACAGAGAATCAGGGTCAGTACGGTGGCGAACATCAGGCCGGACATGATGCAGTTAGCCATGGGTCTCCACATTTCCCCGCCCTGCAGTGATAGCGGAACCATCCCGATGATCGTGGTAGTGGCAGTCATGATGATAGGCCTTGCACGCTCAAGTGAGGCCAGCACGATTGAATCATCAAGAGATATTCCCTTGTTCCGCTGGATTTCAATACGGTCAATCAACATGATAGCGTTATTCACGATAATCCCCAGCAGACTGATCATTCCAAGCATAGGCATGAATCCGAAGGGGGAATTGGTAAGAATCATCCCCGGAGTGATACCGCACATCATGGGCGGCAGAGTCAACAGAATGATCAGCGGACGCCTGAGGGAGTTGAACTGGAATACCAGTACAAGTACCAGAAGTCCCATTGCAAGAGGCATGTTGGCGTTGATGGCCTCCTGACTTTCAACGCTCTTTTCGAACTCTCCGCCGTATTCTACGGAATAGCCTACAGGCCAGTCGGTAGATTCCATCATAGCAGTGATGTCAGGACGTACCGCGTCCAGTGTCAGCATGGCAAAATAACCGTCATAAAGATCCGCTTTAACGGTCATTGTTCTGGTCTGATCCCTGCGGCGGATATCCGAAGGCTGCCAGACCAGCTTGGAGCTGGCGATCTGACTGAGAGGGACACTTTTCCGATCCTGAGCGGAGAAGATATTGAGGCTGTCCAGTTTGTCCAGACGGTCACGGAATTCCCCCTGGGTACGCAGCATGATGGGAATATTTGTATCCCCGTCGCGATAGGTTGAAGCCTGATATCCGCTCATGCTCGATTGCAGGCTCAATGCCACGTCAGAACTTGTTAGACCTGCCTGACGGGCCTTATCCTGATCAACTACCACTTCCATTTTCTTGGTCCACTGCCCCCAGTCATCCCATACACGGGAAACACCGGGAGTCTTCTCCAGAAGGGCGACCACCTTGTCCCGCAGGTGATAAAGGGTTTTCTGGTCCGGTCCGGAAATACGTATCTGAACCGGAGCACCGACAGGCGGACCGTTCATGAGTTTTTTGAGACTGAAATCGGCATCCGGGAAATTGGCGTTCAATGTCTGACGGGTCCGCTCGATGACTTCATCCGTTGCCGGAACACTTTTGGTGTTGACCACAAAAGTGGCAAGGTTGTCGTTCCGCTGTTCAAGGTTCAGGGGCAGATACCAGCGCGGACCGCCGTGGCCTATAAATGTTCCGATACTTTCCACACCTTCATCTGCGAGCAGCAATTGTTCGAGTTTGCCGACTTCTTCCGCTGTGGCGGTAATATCGGTTCCGAAAGGCTGCCAGAAATCAATTGTGAACTGCGCTCTTTCGTTGGGCGGGAAAAACATTTTGGGAACAAACTGAAATCCCCAGAAAGCGGCCATGCAACCGGCAAGCACCACTGCAAGAAATAAAGTCCGGTACTTGAGGCAGAAAAGCAGCATTCCCCGGTAGATACGGTACATGCGGCTGGAAAATGTCTGGATGACAAGTTTCGGCTTGAGCACGTAATAGCAGAGCATGGGAACCATAGACATGGAAAGAACCCACGAACAAAGCAGGGTCAGACTGACCACGATAAAAAGTGAAAAACAGTATTCACCCGTTGCATTCTCAGCCAGAGGAATCGGCAGAAAGGCGAATATCGTTGTCAGTGATGCAGCCAGAAGCGGCATCCACAATTCCGAAACCGAATTGACGACAGCCTTGAGCCTGTCCTCCCCGGCGGCAAGCCGGACTAATATTGCTTCGGAAACAACCACACCGTTATCAACAAGAATACCCAGAGAAATAATCAGCGAGGCAATTGAGATACGCTGCATTCCCACATCAAAAAGAGGCATCAGCGCGATGCAGCCCAGCATGGCCATGGGAACAAGTGACCCCGCGATAAGTCCGGTCCTGAATCCGGCGAAGACCAGAATTACAATAACAACAAAAACAAAGGATTCAAGAAGGTTGATCATGAAATCCGTTACTGCGGTATCAACATAATCCGGCTGGTAGACAAGGACATTGTATTCCATGCCGTGATAAAGATCCTTGGAAAGCTTGCTCAGCTTTTCGCTGACCAGCTTGCCCACTTCCATGATGTTGTTACCGTCAGCCATGGAAATAGCAAGAACAATGGCGGGTTCGCCGTTATAACGGGCCATTACTCCCGGAGGATCGGCAAAACCGTGGCTGACCTCGGTAACATCGGAAAGCTTTATGGATGTTTTCATGCCCTCAACCCTCAGGGACATGTCCGCAATATCTTTCACGGATTTGAATTCGCCTGTCGGCTCTATATAAATCCTTTCCGGGCCGACCTGTGCGGAACCGCTGGGACGTATGACATTTTGGTAGTTGATCATCTGCCCCAGAGCAAAAGGAGTTATTCCCGCAGCAGCCATACGCGAGTTCGAAAAATCCACAAAAATCCGTTCATCCTGAAGCCCCCAGCGGTCCACCTTGCCAACACTGGGGATATCGAGAAGTTCGTCACGGGTGTAGTCGGCAACGTCTTTTAATTCACGGTAAGTAAAGCCGTCTCCGGTAAGAGCTACAACAATACCGAACACATCGCCGAATTCATCGTTGACAACAGGCTCATACGCTTCATCAGGAAGATCTTTTTTTGCATCATCAACCTTGTTACGAAGCCTCTGCCATACAGGGTCCATGTTCTTCTGGCTGTCCTGAAACTCGACTTCTATTATGGACAGCCCGGTCATGGACTGGGATCTCACATTCTTGATTACATCTATTTCACGGATTTTCTCTTCAAGCTTGTCGGTTACCAGCTCTTCCACCCTCTGCGGTGATGCTCCGGGAAAAACAGTTGAAACGATTGCCGTACGGATAGTGAAATCAGGATCCTCGGATTTGGGGATACTGAAAAAGGTCGAGACCCCCGCGAAAGCAATAAGTACAAACAGGACCAGCGAGGTCCTGTTATTTTCTATGCACCATTTTGCAAGATTCACGACATGCCTCCGACATTCCTGACCTTCATACCATCCTTGAGAGAATGAACACCTCTGGTTACAACGGTATCACCATGCTCAAGTCCGCTGAGAATCAGTACACCCTTGGCTGAAACTGGGCCGACCTCAACATCCCTGCGCTTTACTACCGATCCATCCTTCACGACCCATACATGCTTGCTTCCATCGGGATTTCCCACAATTGCGGAAGGCGCGACAAACACATTTGATGCTACAGAGCGGTTGGCGAAGCACACATTTCCGGACATGCCGCTGCGAATCAGCTGGTCCGAATTATCGAGATAGACCTTGACCGGGAAGGAAGCACCCTGATTAGTCCCGATACCGACCTCCATAATCACGCCGTCCATGACTTTTCCGGGAAGGGCATCAAAAGTCACCTGAACCTTCTCTCCTTCCTCCACTTCAGAAATAAGTGTGTCGGGCAGGGAGATGGACATTTTCATCTGCTTTCCGGCATTGAATTCAACAACAGTCTGACCGGACTGGACATTCTGGTGGATATTGACCTCAACACCGCCAACCCAACCGTCAAAAGGGGCCTTCAGCACCGTATAGCGCAACCTCTTGCGTGCGATATCCAACTGCTTGGCGGAAGCGTTGAGCTGAGCCTGAAATGACTTGAAATCCGCCACTGCCTGATCCAGCTCGGATTTTGAAATAACCTTGCGCTCGTAAAGCGTCCTGATCCTTTTGACATCTGCCTTGGCGCGAACATAGTTCGCCCGGATCTGCTCCAGATTAGACTCACTCTGGCGTACTTCCAACTCATAATCAGCGGGATCAAGACGGGCTATGACCTCCCCGGACTTGAACTTGCGCCCGATCTGGTCACCGGGGAAAGAAACTATCTTTCCCCCCACACGGAAGGACAGATCAGAACGCAGAGCATCTTCAGCAGTACCGGAAAAGACCCACTGCCTGCTTGAAGATGCTTCACCGACCTGCATAGTCTTTACCGGACGCAGCACTTCCTGGGACGGAGCTGGCTTTTCCTTGCATCCGGTAAGAGCCGCAGCAAATATTAACGTTGTTAAAACTATTATCTTTTTCATTTGTCTATACCTCCTGACAACAGACAAAGGCCACAGCCCTTCTGGCCAGAATTTCAGTGATTTGTTCAAGACGTTCCGGGGTAATTTTATCCCAGCCCATTCTGTCGTTGAATGCTTTGGGATGGATGAACTTCAAAACAATCCCGATCAGTGAAAGACCTGTGAGAAGTACTTCCATGTGGCTCGAATCTTCTGGCATAACAGCCCGTAGCAGGGCCTCCATTGAATTCCAACTTGGATCAAAAAATTCCTTTTCCAGAATACCGTAAGACTCACTCGGTGCGGCCAGTTCCCTGTGAATGATCATGGTTCCCCAGACCGAAGAGGGGTTACCGGTCATACCGGTCATCATTTCCGTAAAATACCAGGAAACAAGGTCCTTTTTAGAAACTTCTCCGGCCCGGCAGCGTTCCACCTGCTCTCTGACCGCATCAATTCCGGGCATTACCTCATCCCGGACAGATACGATCTTCCACAGAATAGCTTCGTAAAGCCCCTGTTTGCCCCCGAAATGATACCCTACGGTAGCAAGGTTGACTTCCGCCTTGGAAGCAAGGTTGCGCATACTTACTCCGTTGAACCCGTTCATGCCGAAAAGCTGCATGCCGACTTCTATTAGTCTCTCGCGGGTTTCCTCGCCTCTGGCCTTGTTCGTTTTACCTTTGGGATTAACTGTCATATCTGAAAAACCTCTTGTACCGGATATTTCATCTCATATGATGAATTTTGATGCGCTGAGCGCTTGGACGTATAGCTTGATTCCTTAAATCCGAGGAAGCACTGTCCCTTGGAAAAAACTTTCTGCTTTGGGCTGAAACGACAAACAACAACCGGTTTGCGGATATAACAGTTGGCTGCCTGCGAAAGGGTAAGCAGAGATGATGGAATTTAATTTCTCGTTGAAAGAAAACTAAACACCGTTCACCACAATGTCAAACGTTTGTTTAAAAGAAATGTTTTAAACTTACGTTCGTCAGCATACAAGAGTGTCAATATATATGAATTCACCCCCTGCAAATGCAGGCAGAGCTTTATTTATCTATCAGAAAGGATTACAAATTGCTTATTGGATAAAACAGTTTCAAGAAAGGCGGTAAAGAGTATGAAAGCACTGCTGGTCATTGATATGCAACAGGCACTGTTTGGAAAAAATCCCCGCTATGACGCCCGTGGAGTCACTCAACGGATCAATTCACTGATAGGTCAAGCCAGAAAAAAGAATATTCCTATTCTTTTCGTCCGGCACAGCGGCTGTGATGATGACGGACTGAAACCGGGTTCTGAAGGATGGAAGATTGTGAACGAGCTGGATTACCGCGAGTCAGACATCGCAGTAGATAAAAAATGCTGTGACTCTTTCGCCGCAACAGATCTTGCCGACAGGCTCACCGAACTGCATGCCGATGAACTGATCATAACCGGATGCTGCACAGATTTCTGCATCGATACCACTGTCAGACAGGCTTCCAGCCTTGGATACAAAGTTCTTGTTCCCTCGGATGCCCACACGACCGCGGACAAACCATATCTGGACGCAAAAATTATAATAGAGCATCATAATTTCGTATGGTCGGAATTCTACAGCCCCGCTCCGGTAAAGGTTTTAAGCACCGATAAAATTCTGGAAATGATGTAAGATTTATTGCAGCCGAGTTGTAAGGAAAACTTAAATACAAAATCAGCAGAACGCTGAAAATATACATAAAGCCGAAAAAAAATACTCCCGCGGAAAATGAATTCCGCGGGAGTATGTATTTTCATGTCCTGCCGAAAGCTAGCTGAGCCTTATGGCTTCAAGCACACCTTCGATGGTTTTGACCTTGTTGAGTGAACGGTGCAGATGGCCGAGGTCAGTGACCTCAACTGTGAATTCAAGAATGGAACTTCCATCCAGATCTGACTTAAAGTTACCGGAATCTATATTCACGTCCATTTCAGTCAGAATCGTACTGATTTCCGCCAGCATACCTTTACGGTTTCTGCAACGAACCCTGATCTGGGCCGGATGGGACGCTTCTTCCTGACCGCCTACCCATGAAACGTTCAGCAGGCGTTCCGCTTCAAGGCTTTTGATATTGGGACAGGTGGCCGAATGGATGACCACTCCCCTGCCACGACTGATATAACCGATGATAGGCTCGCCGGGCAGAGGCGTACAGCAACCCGCGAAACGGATAAGGACATTGTCCACACCTTCGATATCAATGGAGCTTGCGGCACCCTTGCTGGCTTCTTCCCCGTTACTGTGCTGAGCATCCTGCTTCGGCTCTTCGGGAATACCCTCTTCCTCGTTCAGAACAGCGTAAAGGCGGCGCAGCACTTTCTTGGGAGTAAGGCGTGAATAGCCGATGTTGGAAAGCAGGTCGTCCACACTTCCACAGGAAAATTCATCAGCCAGCATTACAAAATAGCCGTCCTTCATGGCCTTGGCTATGTTGATATTCATGCGGCGGCCTTCTTTTTCCAGCATTTCCTTGGCGAGAATGATGGAACGGGTCCGCTCTTCAGTTCGGATGTAATGCTTGATCCGTGTCCGGGCCTTGGCTGTTTTGACAAATTTCAGCCAGTCACGGCTGGGCTTGCGTTTCTTGTCGGTGAGCACTTCAATGGTATCACCGTTTTTAAGGGAAGTATTCAGCGGAACAAGCCTGCCGTTTACCTTGGCTCCGGCACAGTGGTTGCCGACTTCCGTATGAATTGAATAAGCGAAATCAACCGGGGTGGCTCCGTCGGGAAGTTCTTTGATCTCCCCCGCAGGGGTGAAGACATAAACTTCGTCATTGAAAAGATCAAAACGCAGAGAGGCCATGAATTCACGGGGATCTTCAAGCTCACGCTGCCAGTCCATAATCTGACGCAACCATGAAAACCTTTCAGCGTCACGGTTCTGCTTGGCGGCGCTGGAACCGGATTCCTTATACTGCCAGTGCGCTGCAACACCGTATTCCGCAACCTTCTGCATCTCTTCGGTACGTATCTGGATTTCAATACGCTCCCCTTCCGGGCCGATTACCGTAGTATGCAGACTCTGGTACATGTTGGCCTTCGGGATGGAGATATAATCCTTGAAACGTCCCGAAACCGGTTTCCACATGGCATGAACCAGACCAAGTATTGAATAACAGTCCTTTACCGAGTCGGTAATGACCCGGAATGCGATAATATCATGCACCTCATCAAGCTGCAGGTTCTGCCGCTCCATTTTCTTATGGATGCTGTATATGTGCTTGGTCCTGCCGTACACATTTCCGGGAATCCCGTTATCCTTGAGAATATCCCCCAGCAGGCCGACAACCTTGTTCACATACTCTTTACCAATAGTCGTATGGCGGGCCAGACCGTCCTTGATATCCTTATAGCGGTCGGGCTTGAGATAATAGAAACAGAGATCCTCAAGCTCTCTTTTAACCATGTACAGCCCCAGCCTGTTGGCAAGGGGAGAATAGATGTCCATGGTTTCCTGAGCGATAAGTATCTGCTTGTAATTCTTCTGGAAATCAAGAGTGCTCATATTATGCAGGCGGTCTGCCAGCTTGACCATGAGAACACGGATATCCTCGGCCATGGCCAGAATCATCTTTCGGATATTCTCGGCCTTGGCGATCGCCTTGGACTCGAAGTCCATCATGCTGATCTTGGTCACCCCGTCAACAATATCGGCTACTTCCTCACCGAAAAGATCAGCAATCTCATCAATGGTGGCATCGGTATCCTCAACAGTGTCATGCAGAAGCCCGGCCGCGACCGTAGGCTCGTCCAGACGCATGTCCGCGAGGATCTTGGCAACATGCAGGGGATGGGCAAGGTAAGGCTCACCGGATAGGCGCACCTGTCCCTCATGGGCTCTTGCGGAAAAGACGTATGCCCTCTGGATCAGAGCCAGATCGGGATCATCGATATAGGAACTGACGATGTCAGTGATTTCGTTAATGCGTATCATATTCTACTGCTGTAATGTTAATTTCTTCTGCAGTGCTTTGGGAATCCACCATTCATTGGAGTTGTGGTCAATTCCGGCAGGGGCGATTTCGAGTCCCTTGATGCGGTTATTGAAAATGGGCAGGGCCATGGGAACGTACAGGAAGCAATAAGGCTGCTCCTCATGCATTATCTCCTGTATCCGGTCATAAAAAACCTTACGTTCTTTCTGATCCAATGTAGATCGCCCTTTTTCAAGTAGTTCGTCCACTTCGCTGTTTTTGTATCTTATAAAATTAAGTCCGCCGACCACGGCTTTGGAGGAGTGCCAGACAGAATAAATATCCGGGTCCTGCAGAATGTTCCAACCAAGAATAGTGGCATCAAAACGGCCTTTGTCAATAAACTCCTTGATAAAAGCCGCCCATTCCACAGTTCTGATCTTCACATCAATCCCAACCCCTTTTAGACGGTTCTGAATAATTGTTGCAGCCTTAATACGCAAGGTATTTCCCTGATTGGTGATAATCGTGAATGAAAAAGGCCTGCCGTCACGGTCAATCACACCGTCACCGTCCGAATCAGTCCAGCCGGCCTCATCCAGCATTTTTTTAGCTTTATCAAGATGATATCCATAAGGCTTGAGCTTGTCATTGAACACCCATGTGCCCGGCTTGTAAGGGCCGATGGCAGGATAGCCGAGTCCCAGCAGAACCCCCTTGACTATCTCCTCTTTATCAATTGCGTAGTTGATTGCCTGGCGAACCTTCACGTCTTTGAAAAAAGGACTTTCCATATTGAAGCCGAGATAGGCATAAGAAAAAGAGAGGTATTTGAATTTCTGGAAATCACGCTCCCATTCGCCGCCTTTGGTCTGGAAAAGGTACTGCTGCGGAGTCAGCCCCATATCATCTAGAGAACGGCTTTTCAGCTCCAGAAACTGTGTGGACTGATCCGGAATGACCCTGTAAACACGCTCGTCTATATATGGTCGTCCTTCAAAGTAGTCTTCATTGGCCTCAAGTACAACTCTGCGGCCCGGAACCCATTCCTTAAGTTTGTATGGACCCGCTCCTACTGGATTGCGTCTGTAACTTGTAGTATTTAGATCTTCGTTTTCGAGAATATGTTTCGGGAGAATATGGTGTGCCCATGTGATAAGTGAACGGGCAAAAACCTTGTCATAAAGAACCTCAAAGGTGAATTTACCCGTACGTTTGAACTCCTTGATATTGAGGTAGTCTCCGGCATAGGCAGTTGGAGTCTCGGGGTCGATCATCATTTTGTAAGTGAATTCAACGTCCTCTGCAGTGAGAGGAGTTCCATCTGTCCAGCGGATGTCTTCCCTCAACTTAAAACGGAACAGCTTACCATCTTCAAGGACTTCGTATGATTCCGCTGCTTCAGGCACCAGTTCAATATTTTTGTTATACTTAAGCGGAGCCACATAAAGCTTGTCTTGAATAGCCGCACTTCCTGAATCAGTCGACAACATAGGGATCAGACACATGGGCTCTGCAAGGGTCGGCTCGGTATAACGGCCTCCGTAGACCGGTTCGCTATCTTCGACCACAGGAGCCCCTGAAGTCTTGCCTGTTTTATTCTCACCCATAGAATCCGATTGCTCACCGCATCCGCTGAGCATGGCGAAAAATACGAAAATAATGAAAAGTATAGCTGATCTATTCATGTTTTCCTTGTTTTTATGCATAAAAATCTTCCATTAAGCCAACTACATTGATACTGTAATCAGTATGGACTAATGTGAAAGAAAAGCCAAGCTAAGTGCCGTGACAGATTGACCGCAAGAACATTTTACTTTACGGAAACTACGTAACTGTCACAAGTAAGAACAATTATCAATATAATAGCAAGCCTCTTATATAAAATAACATACTGAAGTTATTGTTCGGGGGAACGTGTAAGTATGTCTCAAAATGAAGAAAATGTAGTTAAATCAATACTGAAGTCTTTCGTAGCCGATACCGTTCCGGAATATATTCTGGAAGGATCCCATTCGATTGTGTCCTCTGACGGAGTCCAGCGTCTGGATTTAAAAAAACGAGAAAGGTACTGGGATGTAGATGCCTCCATTCAGGGAGATGATTTCCAGATCTATTCATCTGAGCTCGGACTGAACCTCGCTGAGGAAAGCATAAATTTCTACTGCAATTGCCCGGAGTCCTTCTCCGGAGTCTGCAAGCATGTGGGTGCTGCCGCGATCAAGCTTCTGCAATCACTGGACACCGATGAAGACGAGCCTGAAAGCCAGAAACAGGTGGACTGGCGGCAGAACTTCAGATCTTTTTTTGCCACGGAACTTGAACCGGAAGCAGGTAAGCACTACATAATTTACCGCATGTTTCCCGAGCCTGAACGCCTTCAGGTCGCGTTCTTCCGTGCCCGTCAGAACAAGTCGGGGCTATCGCAGGTGCAGAACGAAATCGAGCTTCAGAATATTATCGATAAGCCGGAATGGAGCGAGACTTCGCCCAGTCTTCCGCATGTGGCTGAACAGATAGGTCACTATCTGGACTACCGCGGGCACAGGGTTGAAATACCCTCCGGCCTGCACGCATGGTTTTTCACAGCCATCAAGGACGAATATTACATGTTCCTGCGCGATACGGACATTCCCATCCGTATTGAAAGCAGGACCATGCAGCTCAAACTTTCCCCGGAACTTTCCGAGGATGGTCTGAGCTTTGACATCCTTCTGTCCGATGAAGGAAAACCGCCGTTTTCCATCATGGATGACGATGAAGTTTTCTTTTACGGCAGACTTCCACTTTGGGTTTACTGGAAACAGGGGTTCTATCCGGTCCAGACCACTCTCGCGCCGAAACTGGTGCAGGAGATGCGCATACAGAATCCGGTCATTCCGCCGGGTGATATTCCTGAATTTCTCGACCGTGTGTGGACGCAGATTCCTGTTTCCGACTTGCATGACCACGAGGAATTTCTGGAAAAAATGCAGCCTTTCT
This sequence comes from Maridesulfovibrio salinus, assembly GCF_055394525.1. Taxonomy (NCBI): domain Bacteria; kingdom Pseudomonadati; phylum Thermodesulfobacteriota; class Desulfovibrionia; order Desulfovibrionales; family Desulfovibrionaceae; genus Maridesulfovibrio; species Maridesulfovibrio salinus. The sequence continues at coordinate 1,917,340 of NZ_AP042461.1, read as the reverse complement.
TTGTTCCGGCAACCTTCAATCCAAAGCTCTATCTGAATGAGGAAGGCTCCCTGCTGACCATCAGGGTCGATAACATGTACGAAACCGAACACGGTGAAGTGTCCATGGGAGATCCAAATCCGGACCTGCAGACCGGGAGCTACAAGGATGGAGAAAAGTCCTACCTTGTTCGCCGTGCTCAGGACGAAGAAGCCCAGCTTTTCGCTGAACTCCGCGATATGGGATTCCAGCCGCGGAGCAACGCTGTCTGGTTCATGGAACAGGAAGCGGCCATAACTTTCCTCTTGGACTACTATCCGCAACTGGTTGAAGCATACAGAATTTACGGTGAAAAGAACCTGACCCGCTACAAGGTCAGACTTACCACCCCGCAGATTGTTGCCGAAGTTGAAACAGACGAAGACAACAAGTGGTTCAACCTCGATATCAATGTCGAGTACGATGATCAGCGTGTACCCATTGATAAAATATGGGAAGCATGGAGTCAGGGCAAACGCTACGTTCAGCTCAAGGACGGATCATATACAAGCCTGCCTGAATCATGGCTCAAAAAACTCAGTCACAAGCTCAAGGCTCTCGGATACGATCCTGAACAGCCGCCCAGACAGCAGTTTGAGCAGTACGAGACACCTGTTCTCGACAAGATCATTGAAGATCTGCCCGATGCCAAGACTGACGAACATTTCGTAAAGCTCAGGGAAAAGATCCACAATTTTGATGAGATCAAGATGCTTGAACAGCCGAGTACCCTGAATGCGACCCTGCGGCCGTATCAGGTGCAGGGCCTCAGTTACATGAACTTCCTGCGGGACTACCACTTCGGCGGTATTCTCGCTGATGAAATGGGGCTTGGTAAAACTATCCAGACCCTGTCCTTCATCCTTTCCCTGCATGAACGCGGAATTACTGGCCCGAACCTTATCATCGTGCCTACTTCGGTTCTGCCCAACTGGGAACGTGAGGCACAGAAATTCTGTCCGCAGCTGCCTCTGCTTACAATCTATGGATCAAGACGTGAGGATCTTTTCAAACAGATTCCGGATTCAACCATTGTAATCACAACTTACGCCCTGCTGCGCCGTGATCTGGAAGAGCTACTTAAACACGAATACACATCCGTTATTCTTGATGAAGCCCAGAACATCAAGAACCCGAACACAATTACCGCTAAATCGGTGCGCAAACTCAAGAGTGATATGCGGCTGTGCCTCTCCGGTACTCCCATTGAGAACAACCTCTTCGAGCTGTGGTCACTTTTTGAATTCCTCATGCCGGGATTCCTCAGTTCACAGCATGCTTTCCAGCGTGGAATAGTCAAACCCATCAAGGACGGTGATGAGGAAACTCTCAACTATCTGCGCACAAGGGTTAAGCCTTTCATTCTGAGACGTACAAAATCCGAAGTGGCAAAAGACCTGCCGCCCAAGATTGAGACAGTCCATTACTGCGACCTCATCGAGGAACAGCGTGATCTCTACAATGCCCTTGCAAAACGCCTTAAGGATCAGGTTCTCAGGGACGTTGATGAAAAAGGCATGGCCAAGAGCCAGATGTCCATACTCGATGCGCTGCTCAAGCTCCGCCAGATCTGCTGCCACCCGAGACTGCTCAAGCTGGATATGCCAGGACTCTCCACCAACCTGCCTTCAGGTAAATTCGATGCTTTCAAAGACCTCGTCTTTGACATCGTGGAAGGCGGACACAAGGTGCTGGTCTTCTCCCAGTTCGTGCAGATGCTGCATGTTATCCGCTCCTGGCTCACTATCAAGGACATTCCATTCGCCTATCTCGACGGTTCCAGTAAGGACCGCTTCGAACAGGTGGACCGGTTCAACGACAGCCCGGATATTCCCATCTTCCTCATTTCACTGAAAGCGGGTGGAACCGGTCTGAACCTGACCTCCGCTGACTACGTCATCCATTACGATCCGTGGTGGAACCCTGCGGTTGAAAATCAGGCTACTGACCGAACCCACCGTATCGGCCAGAAACGTCAGGTCTTTGCGTACAAGATGATCTGCCAGAACACTGTCGAGGAAAAGATACTTGGCCTGCAGGAAATGAAAAAAGATGTTGCGGATGCGATCATTCCCGGACAGTCGGCGCTTAAATCACTTACCCGTGATGATCTCGAAATGTTGTTTGAAATTTAACCTTGCCGTAACAACTAAATAATCAGCCGTGATTAATTATGCCCGGAATCTCAAAAAGAGATTCCGGGCTTTAATTTTCAGGAGGAAAAACTATGCCCTGCGGCAACAAGATTCCAGTTCTGGCATTCACGGAAAGTCATGTTCCATATATGAACTTGGACATGCATTCAGACCTTAGCATCAAATTCTGCACTGAGATCGACCATTTTTTAGAGCAGGCGCTCAGCTCTGATTTTTCCGGGGTTATCCTCGAAATGAAGAAAGTAATGTCCACCCCCGCCAGGGACAGGGATAAAATTTTTTCCCTGGCCGCAGATAAGCCCCTGCTGAGAACCAGAGCCAAAAGCAGCAAGGCAGTTCTAGTTGATGACCCTGTCAGGTTCAGAGCAGACTGCAGGAAGAATGAAAAAGGACAAATCCGCGTTCATGAAAGGGCAAACGTGGAACTCCAGATTCAGGTAAGCCACGAGGATGACCATGTAATGGCAGAAGAATTTCTTGCCGTGGTAATAAACATTTCAAAGTCGGGTTGCTTTTTCAGAACTACGACAGACCTCTCGGCTAACCATTTTGTTCACCTTAGGTTTCACGATATTTCAAATAAACTGCCCATCTGCGGGGCAATCCGTTGGCAAACAACTCCAAAAAACGGAATTTACGGATTTGGTGTTCATTTCATCAGTATCAAAAAAGATCAGCTGTCAGAACTCGAAAAGAGCCACATCATCCCGAACCTTCCCTCCTGTAAGTGAGATCTCTTTTCACTTTAAAAAGCCTGCCTCAGAACAGGCCATAATGCAGATGAAGAACCAACAGCATCCTAAGGCGACACCCCCCTTTTCAGCCACATAAACCATCGTAAATATTAAGCTTACCAAACGAGGGAATCATGCTCATACTTGCCCGTTCCATAATTTAATACTACTGATTTGAGAGGCTTTATCAATATGTGATAATTTCTGTTGTTCAATTAGCTCTCATCAAGATTTTTTCTAAGTATATTCCCGGAATCCACGCATTGAATCTTCGGGAATTTTATGTTGACAAATCGCTTCACATTTTATAATTGAAAATGAAATTCAATTTCAAAAAAAACCAAACATCAGCAAACAGCCACCAAGGAGGCGTATATGTTTATTGATGAATCAGTATGCGGATGCGGCGGAGAAGTAAAACTAAATGATCGTCAGGCAAGCCGGGTCTCCCTGTTCGAAGTGGTATTCACAGAAAAAGCCTTGATCCTGATTGGAATGGGAATAAAAAAACTTGCTGCCAAACACGGACTGCCTGAAGGCATAATCAAGCAACACATGAAGGGGACTCTTTTTACCGCTCCCCCTTCCGAAAATTTATACTTCCTTTTTCACGTTCCTGAAATCGATGCAGACATGCACATAACAATCCCTCCCTGCCATTTCGAATTTATCGGACCAAGAAACGAATAAACTCAACTTCAACAATATTTCGCGGGACATACTCCCCACTTTTCCGCTGCTTTCAACACCCGGAAAAGGTCCATGTCCGGGATTTAAAACTCCCGGGCATGGACGTCCCGTGACATAACTTCCGAGAATAACAATGAACCAGAACAGATCAAACACCACAGAAAATAAGAGCATAATCGTTTATACCGACAATCCTGATTCTTACCTCAGTGAAAACATGTTTCGCCATATGGCCGTGGAATTCTGTTCCAGCCCGGAGGAATTCTGTTGTTCAATGTTGAGGCGGAACTACTCCGGCCAGATTCTGGATATGCGCAAAGTCATGGAAACGCCGTGCTGCGCCCGAAACAGAATTCTCTCTTTCACTGCGAGCACACCGACAATGCGCACCATGGTGAAAGCAAAAGAACCTGTCTATCTGGACAGCAGGGATAAATTCCTGTGCGACTGCCTTGAAAAAGGGAATTTCCCTGATGGAACATCCTGCCCGACGACCGTGAGCATTCCTGCTGAAATAAGTCTGGACCATGACCCGGCCATGGTGGAGAACTTTGAGGGAACAATTCACGATATAACTGAATACGGATGCACATTTCATACACAGACAGATTTGAGCGGCAATGACTTCCTATACCTGAAAATCAGAACACTTGTTAACTCTCTTCCTGTTTATGCAGGTGTCTGCAGCGAACAGGGAAGCTGCCTGCATTCATGCGGATATCGGGTAAGGTTTCTGGATATAAAGGAAGATCAGAGGCAGGAGATCAAACGCAGATATCTAGAGTCCTAACTCAATAATAGACAGCAGCAATTCGGGGATCCTCTCCCAGATAGACAGGGAGCTTGCCGCTGTGGCATACTGGATTTCGAAATGAAAAAAAAATTTTCAGTATCCACTCACTTTACTGCTGTTTTGCTGCTTTTTTTCTTATCCCTTTTGACGGGGTGTGCTCTCTTTACCGGTTCGTTGCAGCAGTCGCAGGATTATATGAGGGAACAGAAATATGAAGAGGCAGTGGAGAGACTTGATGAAGTTATCGAGTCCGACGCTTCGGAGGAAGAGAAAGCGCACGCTTTCCTGCTAAGAAGCGAAGCATACACAGCACTTAAAGAATACCGTTACGCTTACCGCGACCTGCAGGTAGCCTGGAAACTTTCCTGCCACCTTTACCAGACCCTTCCCCTCAGGCAGAAAAATGCCACGCTATCTAAGGATTCATTCAATACAACAACAGCCTGCATAGAAAAAATTCCACTTCTTCTGGATGAACTGAAACCCTACACCAGCGATTTCGGTGCGATAATGGCAACCCAGGAAGCGTCATCAATATTCAAGAAAATGTTCCCGAACCTGCCCCGCTGAGACTGTAAAAAACAGCTCTGTTACTTCCCGTTAAATACATTCAGAATTGTACCCACACAAGAGGGAGCGACAATTCTCAGCCCAAAAAAAGGGTGCTCTGAGCACCCTTTTAAAATTCAATGATCTTGTAATCCGGAAATAGAACTTAGAACGGAACCTCGTCCATCCCACTTGCTTCAGACGGGAAAGCAGGACCGAGATCTTCATCATCGGGATACCCACCACCCTGCTGTTGCTGGGGCTGCTGGTTGTTATACTGCTGGCCCTGCTGGGGAGGCTGCTGATAGCCGCCCTGTTGCTGATTATTATACTGCTGGCCCTGACCCTGCTGGTATCCACCCTGCTGCTGACCCTGATAACCGCCGGCATCCTGTCTGCTGTCGAGACCCTGAATGTTGTTGGCTACGATCTGAGTAGTATAACGGTCCTGACCGTTCTGGTCCTGCCACTTACGGGTTTCCAGTTTACCTTCAACCATGACCAGACGGCCCTTGGCAAGGTACTTTCCTACAAACTCAGCAGTCTGGCGCCATGCAACAACTCGGTGCCACTCTGTCTTATCGACTTTCTGACCGGTATTGCGGTCTTTGTAGCCTTCATCAGTAGCAACGGAGAGGTTGGCAAAGGCCTGACCGGATGTGGTATACGAAAGCTTCGGATCCTGTCCGAGACGTCCAATCAATATTACTTTATTCATGCTTCCTGCCATCTACGGCCCCCATTTATCTGTATTTTCTTTTGGCTGCGATTTTCTCCGCAACACTTAATTCTTCTTCAAGGTCATAACTGATTGTGTTTGCCTCAGAAGCCTTCCAGTTGCCCAGTGCTTTTTCCAGACGCATCTTAAGGTCATACGCCCTGCGAATGGAATCAGCCATAGCCTCGGCTTTTTCTTCCGGTATCATGCCCAGTTCAAGCCTGTCTTTCAAGTCGTCAACAAGCTCAAGGAGCCCATGAAAGCGCCCCTCTACTTTAGGTTCTTCCCATGCGGTCTTAACCAGATGAGGCCAGTTTTTTTCAACTTCAGCCTCGTCATAAGTCTGGGCCATCACCCTGATCTGGAGCACATTTCCCATACGAAAAATCCTTTGTTAATACGGATAATGGTGAAGCGCAAACTTTTAGTCCCGCTCTTCCCACTCACTCTGAACCCTGTTCACAACTTCCTGAATCTGCTTGAGCTGGTCAGCAGGGCAGACACCTATAAGAGGCTGGGCCGCATCAACATTATCACCGTTATGAAAATATACGGAATAGATAAGCCCTTCGGGACCACTGTAGTTGAGAGGGGTTTCACGCTTCATTCTGGAAACAATGAAAAGATCCATGCCGTCGGTAACTTTGACAGAACGCTCACCGGAACCTTTGATCTTGCCGTCCACCTCAGGGGTGAAATAATACTTGGCCTTCTCGGGAGCGTTGAACAGGAAAAGGGCCTTTTTCAAAATAAGCTCTATGACCTCTTCCTTGGAAAGAAAATGGCGTATCTTGATCAGAACTTCTCCGGCTTCAACAAACTGTCCTTCCAGATCCTGTCTGATGGAGACAATCTCTCCTTTCTCAGGAGCAGTTATACTTTTGGAATTGCGTTCACGGTTGAGCTTGGCGAGTACAGTTCCCGGCTTTTCTTTCCATTCCCCGGACGGACCGCTAACTTTATCGCCGACCTTGAGTCCCGCAAATTCTACAGTTCCGGTATGTGGAACTGAAATTTCAATCTCCTCATAGGGAGAGGCTTTGATTTCTTCAAGCAACTCTTTGATATTAAGCATTATATTATCCTCAATTTATTTCTGATTGATGCAACGCACACTAATGCGGCTATCCGATATATTCTTTAATATTGAAGCCTATCCGCAAAAGGCGGACAAAAATACGGCTTCGGGAAATTTGCAGACAATAACCGCAAAGTCAACAGAATCATGAAGTCCCTAGCACAGAAAACAAATTAAGATAACCACATACATAAACGAAGGTAAAAGTATTTTATAAGTCTCTTCGTTTACAGATAAAAACTATCTATAATAAAGGTTTCTGCCGCCCATTGTCATAAGCGCCTGCTGAATATTCTTTCCCATTTCCCGACGATCCCATATCCCCTGTATGTGACCTCTGGACAAGGCGTTCCAGGCGTTGTGATAGTCCGGAGAAACTGAAATACCTGTGGTTTCTGCAATGACTCTTGGCCCGGCAAAGCCGATACGGGAAGACCGGACACCGAACTGGTAAGGTGAACAGCCCAGAAAACTGGCCACTGATCCGCCATAAGAATTCGTATCGTAAATAACCAGGTACAACCCCCCGGCATCAACGTACCTCTTTAGAGCCATTGTGCAGCGCGGCATCTGCAGCACTCCGTGAGTACCTTCCTGAATGCGTATTCCGGCAGTACCGTGAGCGTAAAGAATTAGCGGAAGCTGCTTACGCTGGGCCCTCTCGGCGGCACGAATTATTTTTTCGCCTTCTGCGGCTCCGACTGTTCCGCCCCTGAAAGGAGCCGCAAGACAGACAATCACAACATTGATATCATCCATTCGGGTTTCAAAGGTGATACAGGCTGAACGAAGTCCTGTTTTCTTACGAGCTTCGTCAATTTTAAGGTCGAAACCTTCGTAGTCAAGCGGATTGGCAGCCTCGATACCGGAGTTGAACTCGAACCCTTCCGCATAGTTGAAAACATTGTATAGATACCATTGATATTCCATGGGGAAGTGATGTCCGCAATGGCTGCATACCCCGGCGAAATCTCCGAAAAGATCCGGCCCCCATAGATCAAGACAGCCCTCTTTTGCAGTATTTGGACAGGTATAGGTGCGGTCATCACGCACTTTGGTGCTGTTGTATCTCCAGCGTCCCGCTTCAAAACAGGGCCCCTGCCCCAGATCGGAAAGACAGAAAAGCTTTTCGCGGACTTCAGGAGAAATCTGCGCCTGTCCCTGCCCGTTATTCTTTCCTTTGCTGAGCAGCCGGGCAGTGCGTTCCTTGACAAGATGGGCCTCAGCCTGAATCTCTTCCATTCCGAGCTTTGCGGCTTTAATTCCCCGACCGACAAAATTATATACCACCCACGACTTAGTAGTCCAGGCGGCTCCCTGTAACGCAGACCCGGCGCGAAGAATTATGGACCGGTTGTCCATATAGGCATTTTTAGACAGCTGCCGAAATTTATCGTAGCGCTTTTCTACCAGTCTTGCTCTGGCCCTTGGTGTGAGCCCCCAGCGCATGAAAACATCTTCGCCCTCGCTGGCCCGGCCCTGTTTGAGAGCCATTGCCCTGAAAAGCTTGAATCCTTTGACGGCAATACAGGCTTCATTGGTGGCCCTGATCACTTCATTCCTGAGATTCCGGAAAAAATCATAGCTGGCCGGCTTGGCTCCGAGAGCGGGCTCCTCGACAATTCTGTCTATATAGCCCAGCGCAAGATTATCCTCGGCGGTAATGCAGAGCTTGCGGGCACAATTCTCAATCAAAGTATTGCTGACCCTTTTTCCTGTGTCTAGATTGGCCTCAATGGCGGCAGCTCCTTCTGGAGAAATCACGGAATAGTAACCGTGGGAAAGCATCAATCTGCGATCTGCCAATCCGATCGCCTCTGCCCCTCCTGATCCGCCTTCGGAGATGACTGAAATAATCGGCACATCAATGCATGACATCTCGTAAATATTTTTGGCTATCTGCTGCGCCGCACCGGGGTAGTCCTCTATCGGATAGGAACCGGGAGTAAAAATATAGGTATGGATGGGAATCCCCTCTGCCTGTGCCACTTTCATGTAGTGCAGAGCCTTTGCGTTACCCCAGGGCTTGGCAGAACCGCCGTTGCGGTACTCCTGTCCGTGCCCCTTTTCCTGCCCGATAACCATGACCGACTGGTTGACTACTTTTTTGCCAACACGTCTTGTTATGTAAGCCTGTGCAATGACCATTGAAGGATCAATGCTGAACTCGCCCAGTCCGCCGAGCTCAGTATAATTGTCATAGACATTTTCCAGAATGTCGGTCAGGCAGATCCGGTGCGGATGGCGCACTATGCGAACCCGGTCCATGGGGGTCAGCTCTTTTTCGAGCTTTGATTCGAGGAATGAAAAAAGATCTTCCAGACGTGAAAGCCGCCGCAGAGAATCCGCCCGTGACAACTCGCCGCGCAACTGGCGAAACTCCCCGAGTTCAGTGCTGAGCATGGTTATATTGGCATTTTCGTTATTACCGAAAATGTCCCGAATATAGTTCAGCCTTTCGGCAAGAGCTTCTATGCGTTTATCGACGTTCATCTTAAAATTCCAGAAGATCTGATGTATTTTCAATGAGGTAGGAAATATTAGACTTCAGTTTTCCACCATGTCGGTCAGATCCGTCCAGTACCAGCCCCTCCAGAAAACGTACCCCCCGTTCCCGTACCTGCTCAAGAGAATCTCCCCGGATAATGGCCAGAGCAAGATTGGGATCAAATTCAGTCGGGATCTCGTACTCTCTGTCTGTGGGGACCTGGGTATGCACTTTCAGCCATGCTTCTTCTTTCCAGTTGAAATCGGTAATTGTCCCGATCCACGGAACAAAATCTTCTTCGGGACTCTCCGCAATAATGCGGTATTCAATCGATGCGCCGGATAATGATATGTCCTGCTGTGAATATTCCATATCCTCGCCGAGTCCCAGACGTACCTGCTCACGAATAATATCCACGTCATCATTGCCCTTGATGGCGGCAATGGCGGACGAGACTCCGTTTTCAACCTGAATACGGGTGTTTACCTCCATAAGAAAAGGCTCTCCCCTTGGGGTAACTATCCATTCCCATGTTCCTACACTGTCATATTTGACTTCACGGGCCATGGAAAGCGAATGTTCTGTTATGGACTCAAGCAGATTTCCGGCATTGAAAATGTAATGGATTTCATTCGGAGCGAAACCCGGTGCGACCTCAATACGTTTCTGATTTCCGGTGCTCTGCACGGAACAGTTACGGGTTCCGAAATGAACGTGTTTTCGCCCGCCTCGCTCCGACACAATCTGGACTTCGAGGTGATTGAATCCGTAGATACGCTGTTCGATCAGAACACCTTCATCATTAAATTGACGCTTAGCGTAATTTCTTATTCTTCTGTAAACGGAGCGGAATTCATCCGGGTCGTTGACTTCCTCAATGCCCATTCCACCACCGCCGGCGGAGGCCTTGACCATTATGGCTGGGGCCTGAAAACCCTGTTCGTGCTGAAATGAAAAAAGACTGTCCGCGAGCTCCGAAGCTTCCAGTTCATCATAAATAGGACTGTCGGACCCCGGAACAGTAGGAACTCCAAGCCCGCGAGCAAGGCGTTTGGTGTTGATCTTGTCACCAAGTTCCTGAATCACCCACCATGAGGGGCCTATGAAGATCAAAGGACTGTTTCGCTCGACAACCCTGCGGGCAAACCTGAAATCCTCGGAGAAGAAGCCATACCCGGGATGTATGGCCGTAGCATTGGACTGGTCCGCAACACTGAAAATTTCATTTGCATCACGGTATGAACTTATTTTGAAAAGCGCGTTTTCGCCGCCCCTTTCTCGCGCAAAACGGACATGCCCGCTTGCGCGATCCGCTTCGGTATAAACGCATACGAATTCATGTCCCAGTTCCAGACATGCTGAAGCAATACGGATCGCAATCTCGCCGCGGTTGGCAATCAAAATTTTATGATGTCCGCTAATCACGTTTACACCGCTTCCGCAAATCAGCCGTTTGCGCCTTTTTTCTTCCGCAACGCGATCATGCGTTTTTGAACTTCCAGCACCAGCTTATCAAGCCTTTCTTCCTGATACTTGTCCAGATCAACATAAGAACAACCCATGAGGCCCTTACCAATATCCCTTACAATCTTGATTGTAAGCCCGGCCAACAGAACTTTTTTGCCCAGAACAAAATCCACGGTAAATTCGTCATCCACCTTGAATTTCACTTCTCCGGCGGAAAAGGCCAGACCGTTAACGCTGAAATCCTTTACCGGAAACGGCGCGGAATGACCGGAAACTTTTACAACAAGCCCCGGGATACTGGTACGAAAGGCCCCTCTGGCCATATTTTTACTGTCAAAAAAAATATCCATCTTCCTCTCCAGGATATGAACCGCGTTTCAATTGCTTTCAAGTGGAACTACGGCCCTGTCATTATCTTCTCCAAAACGAACTCCACCCGCCTGTTCCGTTCACGGTTACGGGGTGAATTGTTCGGTACAAGCGGGTCCATCTCGCCAAGGCCCGTTGCAGTCAACCTGTTGGGTTTTACCCCGAGCTTCATTAGATACCTTAAAACATTTACCGCCCGCAGTGAAGAAATCTCCCAGTTATCTTTCAATCTGCTGCCCTTTTTGACCTGCGAGTTATCGGTGTAACCTTTTATATTGATATACTGGTCGGGATGCTTAAGAAAAAAATCCCTCAGAGCCATAACCGCCTCTTTTCCTTTCTGGGTCAGCTCAACCTGACCTGATCTGAATAGAATATCTGAAGGAAGCTTGATTATGATTTTACCGTCCTCAAATTTGGCACTCATAATCCCTTCCACTCCCTTGGTGGTCTGCAGGTATTTCACGTTTTCAAAAACCCTGCGCTGGGCCTTGATAATCTGCCGCCGGGTCATGACCTGATTGAGAATTGCACCGGCCTCTTCCCGCTGGGTCTTGCTCGTGGCAACTTTATCCAGCTTGCCGCTTATGGCCTTGGTTACCGATTGGAAGGTCATATCAAATTTCTTGGCGTCAATTTCAGACATTGAATAAAGAAGGATGAAGAACACCAGCAGAAGCATGGACAGATCAGCAAAGGTCGTTATCCAGTCATTGGAATCGTCCTCTTCCTCCATTTCGTCAATCAGCAGTGAGGTCTTGAAAACATCATCATCCATGGCCTACTCTCCGGAACGGTCCCTTGGGGCCTGAAATGAAGAAAGCTTCTCATATACAAGCCGGGGGTTGTTATTTTCAAGAATTGATTTCGCACCCTCGAAGATAATTTCAAGATGCAACTGTTCCTGAAGAGTTCTGGCCTTGAGCTTGGCCCCTATCGGAATAAACAGGAGAGTAGCCAGCAGCGAACCGTAAAATGTGGTCAGAATGGCCACCGCCATGGCCGGTCCGATGGAAGCCGGGTCCTGCAGGTTTGAAAGCATCTGGACCAGACCGATCAAAGTACCGAGCATTCCGAAGGCAGGAGAAAGACCCGCAAGACGTTTATATACATCCTGTGCAATCTTATGCCTTCGTTTCATAGCTGAAATTTCGATGGATAGAGTGGCCCGAATCAATTCTGGGTCAGCATTGTCAGCAATCAACTGGCAGGATTTTCTCAAGACGACGTTCTCGGTCTGAACATTTTCAAGAGCAATAAGTCCTTCGCGGCGGCTTATTTCAGCGACTTTAACCATGATGTTTACAACATCATTGACCTTTACCTTTCTGGAAGAAAAAGCCTTGAAGCCTGCAATTATAGCCTGCAGAACCTCCTCAAAAGGAAAAGCAACGCAGATTGAAGCCAGAGTACCGCCTATGACAATCATCATGCCGGGCACGTTGACAAAAACATCAACCGCTCCGCCGATGAAGATTGCCCCCACCACAAGGGAGAGCCCCACAAGCATGCCTATTAATGTGGAAAAATCCATAGAATCCCGTTCTCTTTTCAGTTAGTAGTGAAACAGGTGGACGGACACAAGCACCCCGAAAATATACCGTCCTGTATTTCAACCTCAAAAACACGAGTTAAAGACTATGACCTCCCCCGAATCCATCTCTATTATTAACAGGCATATACTAGAAAAGATAGATAATTTTCAACCCGAAGCAACCGGAATAATTCTCGGCTCGGGGCTGGGAGAAGCCATCACCCGTCTGGATGGACGAATTGAAATACCATACAGTGAAATCCCCGGTTTGCCTAAGTCCACCGTCAAGGGACACGGCGGAAGTCTTATATACGGATTTATGAAGGAAAAACCAGTACTTGTTTTCAGCGGGAGATTCCATCTCTACGAAGGATACACCGCGGCACAGGCATGTACAACGATAAGGGTCATGGGGGAGCTTGGCATAAGCAGAGTTTTCATCACCAATGCGGCCGGAGCACTCAACCCGCAGTTCGATGCCGGAGACCTGATGCTTATAACCGACCACATCAACTTCAGCGGACACTCACCGCTTACCGGACCCAACCACGACAAATGGGGATTACGCTTCCCGGACATGAGCAGTGTATACTGTCCGGAACTTCGGAAGTCGGCACTGGAAGCTGCCCAAAAGGTATCAGTCAGGCTTGAACGTGGAATTTACGTTCAGGTTCCCGGCCCCAACCTGGAAACACCAGCCGAGACCCGAATGTTCAGGACGCTTGGGGCGGACGCGGTAGGAATGTCCACTGCCATTGAAGCCATTGCGGCGGTCCATATGGGAATGAAAGTAATGGGGATAGCCTGCCTTACCAATAAAAATCTGCCGGACTGCATGGCTGAAACCACCCACGAAGCAGTTATTGAGCAGGCGGCGAAATCCTCTGCGTCCATGTCTGCACTGATTCGTGAAATTATTTCCCGACAAGACTAATATACACGTCATTTTAATGGCCCTATTTGCCTGAATTGCTGGATTATTTCAATCTGCCACGGATTCAACATTCTGTATAAACAGACGTTTTTATCCGTGGCATTTTCATTGCTTACATTTTAACGACAGTAATCCCGGCAAAGCCGCCGCAACAACAACGGGGAACCGTGATGAATCCTAAAAGCATAATTTTTATACTTACAACTATCATAGCCTTTTCAATCAGCGCATGTTCAGGCTGGCAGGACCACTCTCTTGACTATCTGGGCAAAAGGCCGACAACCGGCCCCTTTTTCAAAGAAGACAACACTCCGATGGTAGAACTCAACTATGCCGCCGGGGAGAAGATCGCTGACCAGCTTGCGGAAAGACTGCCTCCGGGATCTCCCGTCACTGTGGCCATGTTCCGTATGCGCGGAAGTGAACTTAAGACAGATTTCGCCAAAGTGCTTACCGAGCAGGTTGCATCCAAAATAGCCCAGGAAGGGTTCGCTGTTGTTGCTGACAGTTCAAATTTCCCAATGACCGCGATTGATGAAGATCTGCCTGCCCCGGTCAAGTGCATTCTCGCCGGCGCCTACTCTGTCGGAACGGAGCAGATTTCCGTAACTGCAGCCGTAAGTGCAGTCAGCGATGGGGAAATAATGGGTTCTTACGACTGGACTGTTCCACTCAACTCCAAAACTCGTGCCCTGCTACCCATTGAGGAATCTCCATACATCGAGCCAATGGTCAATACTTCCGGGCCTCTCCAGAAAAAGGAAAACAGCTCCTTCGAATCCGGATATGCACCTGAAAACCGGCACTTTTCGCCCGGGTTCGAACAGGATATTATTGAATAAGAGACAGTTCCCCGTCTGTCATTCAATTCGCAACGCTGGAATAAAGCCTGCGCGCATGACGTTTGGAAATGCCCAGCCTCTGAGCTATCTCCTTAGTCCCGAGACCGCTCTCACGCAATTGTACCACCCTTGATGCCAGCGAAACATGTTTTGCATAACGAGTTGAAACATAGATACTTTCTCTGGAAAATTGGTTCATGACACTCATTGCTGCCTTTTCAGGGGACTTCATACCTTCACTTACATTCTCCATCTCCCTGAGTATCACATCATAAAGAACATTATCTCTCATCTGTCTCTCCATTTATAACTCTTAATAAAATTATCTTAAGATCTATAAAGGACATTCTCTGCCAGACAGTGTCGGAAAAACAAAAAAAGGCTGCCCCTTGAAAGGGAGCAGCCCATAATATCGTGATATAGCACAATGCTTAAAAGAGTTTCTTCAAAGTGTTACCTATTTCATCAACCGGGTTTTTCTTTTTCTGATCCTCGGTACCGGACTCCTGACCGGTTGTCTTCTTGCCGCTGAAGGTCTTTCCAATCCCTTCTATCACACTGCCGACTCCTTCAATAACATTCCCGACCAGATCGAAACCGGATTTTGCCAGAATAGTTGCGAACCTAGGCAGATCAACCATGATTGAAGGATCCGCGACATTTCCTTTTATGGTGATGGGAACCGTCAGACCGACAAGATCCTTCATACCTTTTCCGCCCTGCCCTTCAAGGGTTCCGACTATTTTAGCGTCAAGACCGTAATCAACCATCATATCATTAAGATTCAGCTGCCCGGCACCTCCGGCGCGCAGCAACGGGGATTTCATGACAAGGTCACGGTTAACCGCAACACCCTTGGTGATATTCGCGGTTGCGGAAACTTCGCCAAACTCGGTTCTCTTACTATCCCTCTTTCCAAAAACTCCCCCGGTCAGTACCGAGAAAGCGTCTCCGGCCAGATAAACAAGGTCAAATCCTGACACATAACCATCGAGAACCTTGAATCCGAGATTTCCATCAAGGTTTGCATACATGGTTTTCAGGTCGTTACCGACGGTTTTCAGGTCGGTATTGAAATTGACCTTTCCGGCAAAGCTGCTTTCGCCAGTCATATCCTTAGCCAGAGTCTCACCGTCGAGGCCGGTGAGTGAGGCTACAGCAGCCAGACGAGGAAGGCTGCCCCGGACATCAATCACGGCACTGGAGGTAAAGGCTCCGCCCGCAGTATTAAAAGATGCGGGTTTAACTGTCAGAATACCGTCTTTGGCCCGAGCTTTAACAACTATGTCATTAAGCTTTGCTTTTGAAGCTATGAGCTGTTTGATCGTCAAATCTGCCTTCAAGGTCAGTTTACGAAGCATTTCTACAGGGATCAGCCCCTGTTCCCCGGCTCCGCTTTTTTTCTTATCAGCTTTTTCAGCGGGCTTTTGAGTCGCTTCCTTCTCTCCTTTAGGAGGGAGATATCTATCCGAGTCGATTTTATCGATATCGAACTGAGCGACTATGTCGGGCCTTTCCGGATTTGCAAAAGAGAAGAGCCCTTTTATAGTTGTCTCATCCAGATTTATAAGCAGGTTCTTAATCTGAGCTGAACTTTTGTTCCCGGAAAAACTGAAATTCATTCCCACAGAAGTAAGAGCCTTACTGTCCGCGGTTTTCATTTCCATTGCCATCTGCTGAAGACTGTCCTTAAGATTAAAGGAAGGCACGTTGATCTCACCCGTGAATTTCAGATTATCCCCGGTAAGCCCCTCGGCCTTCAGTCCGCCCTCGGCTTTGAGGCCATAAGTCTCCAGAACAATATTATCCAGCATGGCTGAACCATTGAGCATGTCCACAGCAGCAACACCGGACAATTTAACCTGTGCCTGACCGCCGGGGACAGCCTTACCCTTGGCATCAACGATCAGTCCGAGATCTTTCACCCCTACATTTTTAAAATCGGCGGAGATCATGGCTTCTCCGGAAACATTTATGTCAGCCATGACTTCAGGCTTAGTAGAAGAGGCTGCAACATGAACAGAAAAATTAAACGGGCTGCCCGGTGCAAAACCTTCAATGCTGATATCGCAATCATCTACGGCCTGCCGGACATTCTCCATCCGGTCGTCCCAGACTATCTTGGCGTTCTCAATATTAACCCCTGCAACGGAAAGATTGAAATCCGGGCTTCCCGACCCGGAGGACTTCTCTTTCTGCTGAACGCTGCCGGACTTGTCTACTCCATTTTTCCCGGCGCTGAGATCGCTCCAGTTGGTGATCCCCTTGCTGTTACGCATCAGGTAGAGCTCAAGATCGGAAACATCAACATTGTTCAGTTCCACTTTACCGGAAATAAGCGGAAGAACCTTCAGGCTGACATCCGCAGACTTCAGACTCAGCATATTCTGCCCCTCAAATCCAGGGGCGTTGGAAAAGGTAACTCCACCGGTACTAACCCCGATCCACGGAAAAACGGAAAGTTTCAAATCACCCTGAAAAGAAAGCTCTCGTCCAGTCTTATCCCGTACAGCTTTCGTTATTTCATCTTTATAATCATTGGGATCAATCAGAACAGTAGCCAGAACCATTGCCGCCACCACGAGAACCAGCAGTCCCGCCACAACCGATAGAATAATTTTAGGCGCCTTACCCATATACAACTCCAATTATAACCGGTCAGATCCGGATAGATATTAAAAAATCATAAACAGCTCATCTACTACAATATACTCTCAGTAAAGATAAAATCAAACTATAATTCCATAATTTAATACGACTCCACTTCGGGCAGGCAAGTTCATGACCAATCCCATTTACTATTGCCTTCAGCACCAGAATCGGGCAATAAGTCAGCATGAAAAATAAGTGGTATTTACTTCTGGCGAGTTTCGCCGCATACGCGCTGTACCTCATAACCATGGTCAAACTTCCAGCCTTTCTGGACCAGCAGCTTGGTTTCTGGCCGGAAAAGCTCGGTTTCAGGTACTCAACTAAATTCAGTGACACCATTCTGCTTTATTTCTGCTTAGGACACATGGCTATTTTCGGTGCTGTTATCCCCCTCACGATTGCACGCAAATTCAATCTCAAGCCTCATCGAAAAGTACCGGGGGCTATCCTCTGGCCCAGCATAGCTGTTCTGGCGGGATCTTTCCTGTTTTACGCCCATTATCAGGGATTTTTGCCCAACATGCTCAATCCTGATCCCAACCCGCCATACATGACGGAAGCATTTTTCTATATTTTTCCCTTTTCACTGGGACTCTGCGTATATTCCTGCTTCCTGCTGCCCCGATCAATAATGTATATGCTTGAGCAGAACAGGTTTTCACCTGTCCTTGAAGCACTTATCGCAGCCGGAACCATGCTGCTTTCATGGCAGGTGTATATAACCGAACCGCACATATTACCTGAAAAGATATTCTGGACAGGTATGGCCATAGCAGCGGCCGGAGCTTTATCCCGCTCATTCTACATGTCTTTTCTGGCCTGCTTCGGAGCTCTGTACGGAGCTTCCATGGTCAATCCTGTATTTTATAAAATACCATGGGAACCAATGCTTCCCGGATTCATTGCGACATTTGTCGCCTTCTGTCTCTATCTTAGCTCCAGGGACACACGAAGTTTCCCACCAAGTAGCTAGCTTACAAAAAAATGGCGGGAAACCCCGGATAATCCGAAGTTGCCCGCCATTCATATTTTATATAACTATAAATTAATCCAGTATTTTCTTTATTTGTAACAATTCGTAATGAATATCTTCCAGAATTCCCCTATCTACACTGACGCCATAAGTTTCTGAATGGCTGAAAAGAGGAAGGCCGGAAATAGCATCATCCCCACCTTTTACGGTTTCAGGAGCAGGTTCAACCTCATCGGGGGAATCAAGACGTTTACGGGCTCCTTCTATAGTAAGCCCTTCATCATGTAGCAGAGTCTTTATCCGTCTGATCAATGAAATATGACCATCATCGTACAACCGCTGCCCCGAGGGAGTACGGATCGGCTCCAATTGCTCGAACTCCCCTTCCCAGAAACGCAGTACATAGGACTTCAAACCGACAAGTTTGGCGGCCTGACCTATCTTATATATTTTATCTTTGCTCTGCCCAGACATATGAACCTTAGTACCAGAGAGGCAAATCTTAGAAAAGCTTAAAACGACTGGCAGGTCCCTGAAAAATAAAAAATTAATTCTTCCAATATTTCTAAAAGCCTGTTCAGCCCAATGAAACAAAGCCTTTAAGGCTCTGTTTATTTTGAAAAATAAATAGAATCACATAAAAAACAAAAAACATGCTTGACAGTGACAGCCCTCTCACGTAGAACCTGCCTCGTTGACACGGAGTTGTCACCATAAAGGCGCGTAGCTCAGGGGGAGAGCACTTGCTTGACACGCAAGGGGTCAGCAGTTCAAATCTGCTCGTGCCTACCAGATAATTAGAAAGGACTTACGATAAAAATCGTGAGTCCTTTTTTGCGTTTAGGGTCAACATGTTGACCCCCGGCTACTTGGGTCTACACCGAAGAAAGGGGCGCAAGCCCGAATGATCAAATTTCCAACCGTTGATTCTCTTTTCGACTACCCACACAAAACGCGCACACGCAGCCGATAGTTTTCAAAATTTCTAAACCCGTATGCCCGCCTCTGGATAAGTTTCATCTTTCGATGAAATCCTTCAGTTGTTCCGTTGTTTTTACTGTAGCGAAACATCCGGGCCACCTCCTCTTTCCAGTTGCTCAAAGTTTTACCCAACGTCCGAAGTGGAGCAAAAGGACTTTGCTGAAGTTGCTTTATTTTATCAAGCAATTCGAAAATGTATTTTTTACAGCTACGACCATTTTGCGCCCTGATCCGCAGAAGATCGTTTAGTTCATGGCAGAAATGGTAAAGGCTTTCTATTGCCGGTTGAGCCTTAAAATATTGAGACAAAAGATCTTTCCTTTTATCGGACAAACGGTCCTGCCGACACAGCATGGCCCGCATAATTCCACCACGCCCATAAGAAATATTTTCTTCATCAATCAGCTTGCAGGTCTTGGTAAAATGATGATTTACCAACCGGATTACGTGAAAGCGATCCGAAACAATCCGCGCATTCGGAAACCAGTTTTTAACCATATGCCGATAAGCAGAATTCATATCGATGCAAACTACTTTTACCTTACTACGTCCTTTAAGAGTCCTGAGAAAAGGGAGTAATTCAGCTGCACTGCGACCTCTGGCTATGTCAAAAATTTTGTTATTTGTAAGATCGCAAAACGTGGTTGAAAAACCGACTTTGCGAGTGAAGCGGTGCTCGTCAATTCCGAGATAACTCGGGCATTTCCAGTTGCTGCGCTGTCGAGCTTTCAGATCAATGACTTGATGGTAAAATCGCTCCACACTTGAAACGCCGATCCCGTTTTCGTTGGCGATGGTCTTGTTACACGAACCGTTGTTGTACTGCCGAAAAACTTCTCGTTTCAGGACTTCAGTTGATCGACTCCATTTTTTTACACCTTCCATACGGGTGTTGAAATATCGACCGCAATCCTTACAGTGATGCTTATGACATTTCACCCGAAGAATCGATGCTCGTCCATTGTGCGGGATGCTCTTGATGAACCGCGTAAACGTATCCTTGATGCGAAAAGAAGAACTTCGACATCGTGGACAAACGGGCTTGCCTGTCCACTCCACTCCAAGAATTATCGGAAAATATGACACTACATTTTTGATTGCAAAATCGGAAAGACCGATTAAAATCCGATCCATAAATTGACCTCTTTTCTTTGGTAGGAAATTTGATCAATTTATAGGGCATATCGAGTCGGTTCGGTATGCCTTTCTTTTATCGGATTATTCTATCGCCCCTGTCTTTGAGGTAGAGCCAGTTATCGCTATCTGGAAAACGGACAGCTTTGCGGAGTGCAGCCTTCTGACGGCAGAGAGGTTGAATACCGCTTTGATGAAAACGGATTCCGTGCCGAGAAGCTCATCGATGCCAAGCTTGTTCAGCGCTTTCAATGGAATGGTCTGATAACCTTATCTGCGGTTGAGGATAAATCCGGGGTAACCCGTTTTAGTTATAATGAGGGTGGTGACGTTGTCGCTATGGTCCGCAACGGTCAGAAGCTGCTGGCAACCGACCAGTTGGGCAGCATCTTTACTGTTGCCGATTTGGCGGGAAACAGTGTACAAGACATTCTATATGATTCTTTCGTAATGATGATACAGAACAGCCATTCCGAACTCGCGCTCCCGCTCGGTTTTGCCGGAGGACTGTATGATTCCGATACCGGGCTGATCCATTTCGGCTACCGTGAATATGATCCGGCCATTGGTAAATTCATTTCTCCTGATCCCTTGGGTTATGCTGGCGGTGATGTGGATCTGTATGGTTACTGCGGAGATGATCCGATTAACTTTGTGGATCGGTTGGGGCTGAGTGACACCAGTGAGACAAGTGGTGAGGACAAGGACGAAGGAACTGATCCTGAAAAAGAAGACAAAAATTTCTTTTGGACGGTAACTCCCAAAAAAAATGCCTGCGAAAAATGTCAGGCACTCAAAGGAAAGACTTTTAAGAAGAAACCTAAAAGACCGCACCCTAACTGTAAGTGCGAGATCAAGAGACACCTTAAAGGCGTCAACATTATGGGTATTCTTCAAGGCCAAGGCAGCAGCGATAATCATAAATTCTTTGCCGGACAGAAGATTGTTGTTGAGGTGAGGAACCTCGGTCCCTTTGCCGCTGGAGCTTGGATACAGGTTGACGGCGATGGATCGAAAAACACCGGGCATTTGGCACCAGGAATGTCGGAATCCTTTGAATTTACAAACTTCTGCGAGATACCGGTACCATGGGGAGTGTCGATAACGTGCGATGGAGCCGATAACTGCAGTATTGTTTATTACATAAGAGGTTAAATGAAATTCGCAACATTCTTTCTACTCATCGCATTGTTCATACCAACGAATAGCTGGGCACAATCGATATTGCCGCTCTCTTGCGATGATGTAATCAAAATCCAAGTATGGCGCTTTCGTGGAAAACTTTCGAACTATCCGAGCAAAGAGGGTTATCACTTTTTAATCATAACCTGGCTGACGAAGGAGGCTCAGACACGCACGGCTCAAGTATATGAGACGACTGAAGCGACTCTCACTAAGGTCGATAGTCGCATGTGTGACATTAGACATGTGCAAATCAAGGCACAGGGAAAACTCATACAAAGTGATGCTCCCGGCTGGGATAACTTCCGTGGTGACGTAGCGGTCATTATAAACAAGAAAACCAAGGAAGAGGCCTTTGAAGCTGCTCGGCTGATCTGCCCAAGCAAAGCACCAACGGTCATGCTTACAGGTGGAAATTGACTCCCGGTTGAAAGAAATCAAGAAGCCCCGGCAGTACTTGCTGTGGGGCTTCCACCCCACGAGCCCCAGAATCACCCTCAAAAAACAGGGTCAACCGGGACGGTCAACCGGATGGTCAACATTTTTCAAAGATCTTATAGTGAACTTGTGTGGTTTTACAGTGATCTGTAAATACTTTGCTGACTGCTTGCCTTGCTGGCAATCTATACCACACATATTTTGAGTAAATTAGTTCAAAATATCCAAACTCCCGGGAGACTGGCGTTGAATTTTATTCTTCAACCAAAGTAGACGTAAGTTTGTTTGAACCTGGCGCTAAGCTCTCCGTATAAATTATACCTAGCCCCGAAGCCACTACATATAACTCCTCATAATGCAAATCTTTAAGATCAAACGAATATTTCACATGTACAAGTTTGCGTAACTTGCCCAGAACTACTTTTTCCTCTTCTTTCACAATAGCATAGTCAGCTTTGACATCTCCTTCCGTTGTCCAAATATACTGACTCCATTCCCTATTGTTTAAGTTAAGGATAATGTTTTCGTTGCTTTTACCTTTGTTAAAAATCAATTTTCCATTCTCAGCAGTGAGGCTGTAGCGATACATCGTCTCTTCCGGGGCATCATCCCAGTAGTAAGCTCCTTCTGGAAGCTTCGTCTTGCTTCTTTCTTCAGCTGATGATTTTTTTTTGGGCTTTGGAAGCTTTGTCCACTCTTCGATAACATAGCTTCCGTCATCATTGATCTTTGTACATATCCGCCTTGTTATTGTTCCAAAATCACTTGCTTTAATTTTTATATTTTCTCCCGGAGAAGGTCCTAAAAACATGTCTGCTTCAGAATATGCACAAACAGACTGCCCCCCAAAAACAATAAATATAATTGAAATAAAAAAACTACTTAACAGGAATTTCAATTTTTCCTCCCGTTCTTGGATGAAAGGTCCATGCCCTATCTCCCATTTCATAATTTGTATTTCCAGTTCCTCACCTGTTCTGCGGTCAACGATCTTCCAAAGATTTTCAATCTGCAACTGTGCAGGTTCGTTTTCACCGTACAATACCAGCCCGGTTGTGAGTTCACTGCGGGGTCTAAGTTCCATCCGGTAGTTGGCGAAATATTTAATTCTTTCCTCCAGTCTTTATAGTTGTGGGGGAACGCTCTGAATCACTATGACTCAAAACAATTCTATCCCTTCAACTTCTAAATTAACTGGCAAAGCGGACATAGTTTAGGTAACTCAGGTCCGCCTTTAAGAAAATAATAAACTTTTTTAAAATTGACTCACGACCACTCCACGAGCCCCAGAATCATCTCCAAAAAACAGGGGCAACCGGGACGGTCAACCGATGGTCAACCAATGAGTATAACACCCCAATAACATCACTGTAAATTTTGCCCCCCAAGAAATAAAGAGCAATTAGTCTTAACTTTTAAAAGCGTTACCTTGTGCTTGACACGCAAGGGGTCAGCAGTTCAAATCTGCTCGTGCCTACCAGAGAATTAGAAAGGACTTACGATGAAAATCGTGAGTCCTTTTTGGCATTTAGGGTCAACACAAGGTCAACATTTTTCAAAGATCTTATAGTGAACTTGTGTGGTTTTACAGTGATCTGTAAATACTTTGCTGACTGCTTGCCTTGTTGGCAATCTATACCACACATATTTTGAGTAAATTAGTTCAAAATATCCAAACTCCGGGGAGACTGGCTTTAAATTTACTCTTCGACCAGTGTGGATGAAATCTCATTTGGACCGGGTGTCAAATTCCTCCTTTGAATGATCCCTATCCCTGAAGCCATCACGTACAACTCCTTGCAATTCATTCCATCAATTTCATAGGCTAATTCTACATGAACAAGTTCACGCCTTTTTCCACGTACAACCTTCTGCTCTCTGTCAACAATTCTGTATTCAAGTAAAATTTTACCCTTGGATGATTTCCCATACTCAACCCAAGGCTTCCCACTCAAATCCAAAAAAACAGCACTTTCATTGTTAAAAGTCAGGCTTTTAAGCACTAGTTTATTGCCTTCAGCTCGAAGAGTATAATCATTCTCCAATTCTTTTGCACCTCTTATGATATTAACAGCCTCTTCTGGAATATTGTTCTTTTCAATTTCTTCCTGTGTCAATTCATGCGGTACCATTCGTGTCCTTTCATGAATGGTATATACCCCATCTTCTGAAATGGATGCACAGGTTCGTTTGATGATACTTCCATCACCATAATTTTTAAGAACTACAGTCTCACCTAAAGATGGACCGAGAAACATTTCAGGTTTGAGATCAGAACAATCAGGCCCGACTTGGCATGCTGGGAAAAGACACACTCCAGCCAGCAGTAGACTTTTAATTAATCTCAAACCAACGGGTTTCACCTGTCCATGGATTATGCGTCCAACCACGATCACCTGTTTCAATTCCATACCCCGTATTAATTACGTACGCTTTCGAATACCTATATACATCTTTCCTCTTCACACGAGATTCTATAGCTTCGGAATCTCCTTTTCTATATTTTCCGCACGATACAAAATGTCGTTTTATCCTTTGCTCTTCTGCTCTATAATATTTTCTCCACTTAACATCTGGAACAGGCATCCCCTTTATAATTATTGGAGAAAACATAGTTATGTTAATAGTTTCTAATTCTCTTGCATCTTCCCATTCCGTAAATTCATCCCACTCAGTACACTCAACCAGCTGACACTTGCAATTCGGATGCGGGCGTTCCATCGTTGGGGTTTCCGACACCTTACCATCCAATCTTTTGCACGCCTCACAGGCCCCTTCATTAGCCTTCCAGATGTACCATTTCTGAACATTATACCTACGGGGAGGAAATGGAATAGGCCCCACCCCTCCAGCCTCCAACCCCATTGCATCCTTAAAATTAATCGGATCATCCAGACAATACCCGTAAACATCCACATCACCGCCACCATATCCAAGCGGGTCTTGGGCAGTAAAACGCCCAATCTCAGGATCATATTCCCGGAAACCGAAATGAACCAACCCGGTATCTGTATCAGTAAGCCCGGATGCAAAACCCAGCGGCATATAAAAATGTTTATTTGTATCTACTAGTATATTCCCAAACGAATCATAGATAATTCGCTTTATCTCATTTCCTTGATCATCAGCAACCATAAAAACCGACTTTCGGCTCTTTCAGTTCCTCACCTGTTCTGCGGTCAACGATCTTCCAAAGATTTTCAATCTGCATCTGTGCAGGTTCGTTTTCACCGTACAGTACGAGTCCGGTTGTCAGTTCACTGCGGGGTCTAAGTTCCATCCGGTAGTTGTCGAAATATTTCATTCTTTCCTCCAGTCTTTAAAGTTGTGGGGAAACGCTCTGAATCACTATGACTCAAAACAATTCTATCCCTTCAACTTCTAAATTAACTGGCAAAGCGGACATAGTTTGGGTAAATCAAGTCCGCCTTTAAGAAAAAAATAAACTTTTTTAAAATTGACTCACGACCACTCCACGAGCCCCAGAATCATCCCCAAAAGATAGGGGCAACCGGGACGGTCAACCGATGGTCAACCAATGCCTATCCCCCCTATAACATCACTGAAAAATGTTGACCCTCAAGAAAAAATAGACCAAGAACTCCAAACTATTAAGACTGTTACCCTGTGCTTTTTCGGAGGGTCAACACAAGGGTCAACATTTTTCGGAGATCTTATGTGATTATATGTGGTTTTACAGTGATCCGTAAAAGCTTCCCTGACCGCTTGCCTTACTGGCAAGCGGTAGCCCACATATTTTAGTCAAAATTACGATCAAAAAAAGCCAGCCTCCGGGGAGACTGGCTTTAAATTTACTCTTCGATCAGTGTGGACGTAAGCTTGTTTGAACCGGGAGCTAAACTCTCCGTATAAATGATACCCAGACCAGAAGCCACTACGTACAACTCCTCACAGTGCATCCCTGCAAGATCAAAAGAGTATTTAACGTGTACAAGTTTGCGTAACTTGCCCAGAATTACTTTTTCCTTTTCCTTAACAATAGCAAAGTCAGCCTTTACCTTCCCTGATGAAGACCAAATATACTGGCTCCACTTCTTGTTTATTAAATCAAGGTAGATGATTTCATCGTTCTTGCCCTTGTTGAAAATAATTTTTCCGTTTTCAGCAGTGAGGGTATAACGGTACATAGTTTCTTCAGGAGGATCTTCCCAGTAGTGAACACCTTCAAGCAATTCTGTTTTCACTCTTTCTTCTGCTGTATTTTCATTTACCTTGGGGAGTTTGGTCCACTCCTCTATTTCATAACTCCCATCAGCATTTATTTTTGTACAAATTCGTCTTGTTACAATCCCAAAAGAATTTGTTTTCATTTTTATTATTTCTCCTTGTGCGGGACCTAAAAAAAGTTCCGCAGCAGTAGAGGCGTAAACACTATTGCAAATCATCACAAGGAGAAACGTCAATGTTGAAAGACTAATATATCGGAACCGTTTTCCCTGTCCCTGGATGGTGTGTCCATGCCCTATCCCCTTCTTTGTAGTTACCACCTTGGTGGATATTGAGTATTGGCGTCCTAACGGTATCATATTTGATAATTTCACGCGTTTCAGTCCTTGTAAGTAAAGTTTCTTCTAAAAAATCACACTCCCTAACTCTTTTAATCTCGCGTTTCTCCTCGACTAAATATTTTCTTCTCCACACTGCACATCCAACACCTCCGACAATAACAGCAGTCACCTGTTTATAGCCGAGCGTCTTAATCTCTCTTACAAATTCCCATTTCCGTAAATTCTCCCATACAATACACTCGATCAGCTGACACCTACAGTTGGGATGAGGGCGTTCAACCGCAGGAGAATCAAAATATTCCCCGTTCAATTTTTTACATTTATCACATGCACCATCACTCGCTTGCCATCTATAAAATTTACCCAAAACATTTCGCCTAGGTGGAATTGGCCCCACCCCGCCAGCCTCCAACCCCATTGCATCCTTAAAATTAATCGGATCATCCAGACAATACCCGTAAACATCCACATCACCGCCACCATATCCAAGCGGATCTTGGGCAGTAAAACGACCAATCTCAGGATCATATTCCCGGAAACCGAAATGAACCAACCCGGTATCTGTATCAGTAAGCCCGGATGCAAAACCCAGCGGCAGATAAAACTGCTCGTTTGTATCCACTAGCATATTTCCAAACGAATCATATATAATTCGCTTTATCTCATTTCCCTGAGCATCAGCAACCATAAAAACCGATCCGACCTGATCAACTGCCAGATAGAACTTCTTACCATCGGATGTTATAACTATCTGGCCGGTCTCTTCATCACGGATAAAGGTTATTTTATTCTTACCCGTTCCGTCAGTGATAGCTTCAAGAGTGCTGAAATCCTTCCACTTATATTTTTCAACAATCTTACCGTTTACTTTCTTAGCAGTACGCACTCCGTGCTTATCGCAAACGTATTCTATAATCCGACCATCGGGCAGTACAACCTTATGCAGCTGACCGTTGGCAAGGTATTCATATTTAGTAATACAGTTTTTCTCTTTCTTTTCAGACAGACTTCCATAAGCATTGTATGTGTATATGGTATCACCAGCCCGTAGAAGACGAAGCTTATCGTCATACTCATAATATCTGCGCTCAGAATGCAGTGTTTCAGAAACTAACCGTTCACCCTGCTCCCCGTACTGATACAGCTCAACAACACGATCACCCTGCCAGACCCTATTCAGCCTACCACCAGCATCGTATCCATATTGGAGGTGGAGATCATTCGGCTCAACCGCGAGCAACCTCTCAACTATGCGCCACTTTTCATCTCGTGCAGTAGCCAGAATGGTGAAGGGGCTATCCGCTCCGGAGACAGTAAAAGCGATGGAACCAACCTTTTCATCAGGATCAATTTCAATACCATCTTTGGCTAGTTCGTCCTGAATACTTTCTCCGGTTCCAGCTTGTACATATGGATGACGCGGATGTTGATAATGCTGATGATTGGAGCTTGTTGTGGCTGCGCTAAATTCTTCTACAGCTTTCCTTCCGTAGTCCGTTTCAGCCAGTCCGCGAACAACGGGCAGGTTTGGATTCTGTTCCATAAACTGAGCATGGATCATTCGCTTCAGTTTGGCAAAAATCGCTTTGGATTGCTCCTGCTCGTATAACTTCTGATCCCATCTACGTTTGGTCTCTGGCTTCATCATAAAAGGATAAAGTTTGTCTCCCATTGAAAATTCTGAAAAATCGACTTTCGGCTCTTTCATTTCCTCACCTGTTCTGCGGTCAACGATCTTCCAAAGATTTTCAATCTGCATCTGTGCAGGCTCTGTTTCACCGTACAATACCAGCCCGGTTGTCAGTTCACTGCGGGGTCTAAGTTCCATCCGGTAGTTGGCGAAATATTTAATTCTTTCCTCCAGTCTTTATAGTTGTGGGGGAACGCTCTGAATCACTATGACTCAAAACAATTCTATCCCTTCAACTTCTAAATTAACTGGCAAAGCGGACATAGTTTAGGTAACTCAGGTCCGCCTTTAAGAAAATAATAAACTTTTTTAAAATTGACTCACGACCACTCCACGAGCCCCAGAATCATCTCCAAAAAACAGGAGCAACCGGGACGGTCAACCGATGGTCAACCAATGCCTATAACACCCCAATAACATCACTGAAAATTTTGAACCCAAGAAAAATAGACCAATAAATTCAAATTATTAAGAGCATTACCCTGTACTTGCAACGCAAGGAGTCAGCAGTTCAAATCTGCTCGTGCCTACCAGATTATTAGAAAGGACTTACGATGAAAATCGTGAGTCCTTTTTTGCGTTTAGGGTCAACCGAACGGTCAACCATTGTTGACCCTATGTTGAAGAAAAATGATTGAGAAAATGTATGAATGGGTTTGTATGATCCGCTGATTCAGGGAAGTGATTACCAAAGTGTTAAAGCTTGTTTGAGCGAACAGTTTTTATCCCCTAATTACCCTGCTGCTTTGCACATTCTCCATCTGATTCCTCGAATTATCCCCGTCTCCCGCTACGGCAGCAAGTCCGATTTGATGTTTTATTTTCAATTGCTAAAAAGAAAGGGAGTATCATTTTCTGACGCCCCCTTCTACACTAGACTATGGGTAATCTTTTAATCTTACTTGCCAAGGGGGGGCTCGTATCACATTGTTCAAAAACTTTAAACAGTCCCTGAATTCCAAGATCTTCATACCCCAAATCCATTGCCAAAGTATAAACCCGATTGGCGAGAGCTAGTCCCGGCAGAGAAATATTCATCCGCTTTGCCTCATCCAAAGCAATTCCCATATCTTTGACAAAATGCTTAATATAAAATCCGGGATCAAAATCCTTGTCTGCTATACGCCTCCCCAATCCATTTATGCAGACAGAAGCAGCAGCACCTGTGCCGATAACATCAATTACTTCATTTAGATCCATGCCGGACTTATATGCATAGAACAAAGATTCAACCGACCCGACTATTGTGCCTGCGACCAGAATCTGATTACACATTTTAGTATGTTGCCCAGTCCCGGAAGCTCCTCGATATTGGACGTTCTCACCCATTATTTCAAAAAAGCTCTTTACCTTATCGAAAGTTTCTTCCGCGCCTCCAACCATAATAGCCAAAGTAGCATCACGGGCTCCGACATCACCTCCGGACACAGGAGCGTCAAGTGCTTCCACTCCTTTCGCTGCCGCTTCCCTGGCAATCCGCTCAGCAAGAGAAGGATCTGAAGTTGTCATATCTACGATAATTTTACCTTCAACCGCATGATCAAGAACACCATTTTGTCCCAAAATGGTCTCTTCCACATCAGAAGGATAACCGACTATGCTAAAAATGATGTCCGCGTTTTTCGCAACTTCTGCCGGAGATTCACACCACACAGCCCCTTCAGCTACGAGTCCATCAGCTTTCGACTCAGTTCGATTGTAAACAAATGTCTCGTTCCCGGCTTTGAGGAGATGCATACACATAGAAGCCCCCATGACCCCTGTTCCGATCCAGCCAACCTTATTGCTCATGTCCGTTACTCCTTTTGACAATCACCACTACAGGATGAATTCCGTCACAAAATTATCTGCCCTTCAAAACTTGCACTGCTCCACCAACATCATAACATCAGATGTTATGATGAATAAATATTGCCTCATTGAGGAATTGTCAATATGGTAAGCAAAAGAGATATGAGATGTTAACAATTCAATATTGCCCAGCTACTCAACTTTAACATAAAAGCAGAAACAATGAGACGTAACCAGCCACAACTTCAACGCAAAAGACTTTCAGACCAGATAATAGAAGAACTAATAGAACGTATTTCCAGCGGGGAGCTTCGCCCCGGAGATAAGCTACCACCAGAACCCCAGCTGATGAAACGTTTCGGTGTAGGCAGAAGCTCCATACGTGAAGCCATCGGTGCGCTTGAACTGTTGGGGATTCTGTCAGTTCGCCCGGGACAGGGAACAAAAATAACTGAAGCCACGGAGACCTCAAAGTCAATTGGCTTGTCCCTGATTACCATGGGACGGGAAAAAATCAGTGAATTAGTTGAGGCAAGGTCCGAAATAGAGCAAACCATTGCCCGACTGGCTGCCGAGCGGGCCACAGCTGCAGATCTTGCTGAGATAAAAAAACAACACAATAAGATCATCCATGCCAAAAAAAATGATCACGATCTTATTGAAGCTGATCTTGAATTTCACAGGGCTGTGGCAAACTCCTGTCACAACACAATATTTATAAGATTTTTTTCGGAATTAAATCGTCCCATGCGCCACTGGATGGAACAAAAGGCAAAACATGACTGGGGCTTCGCGAATGTTGTAGCTGAACACGAAGCAATAATTAATGCGATTGAATCTCAGGACTCCAAGGCTGCTCAATTGGCAATGGGAAAACACATTGAAGTAGCGGGAAAGAACCTAATATCCGCTATGCAGGAAATCGACATTAAAGCTCACAAAGAATAGATCATACCCTATGGTCTGGAAGCATTGCTTCCAGACCCTTAGTTTCCAACACTCTTACATATAAATTGTAAACCGAAGACTGAAATCAGATCTAATCACCCCACAAAGAATCTTAGAATTTAAGCAAATTCAATCCGACCTTCTCGCTTAATTGACGATCGGCTGAACCTTCCACGAGATCAATCCATATTTCCGCTGTAGCACTGACTGTAGCAGCATTCAGATGTCCTCCGAAAGCTTTATGCTCTATGTCGGCAAGCGTCGCGTGTAAATGTAGATAAACTTCGCCATTCATTTGTGAAATATTACCTGTCAGACACGTAATTTCGAAATATTTTTCCAAAGTCGCGGAAAAGTATTTTTTGGTTGCCGGGTTGAATAACCCGACAGTAGCTTTGTCGACTGCTCCAATCCCGGAAACAATACCAAGCCGGATATCTTCCTTTTCGCAGATAGAGGTCATACAGGCGATTATTTCTTCACCCGGATCAAGTCTGATCAATACTTTTGAACCATAGCGAAAAGACTCCATTTAAATACTCCTGAGTGTAAATGCTGTTAATTTTTGGGTTACTTTTCCATAAAATCAAACATCAGAACATCTGATGTTTGATTTTGAAAAAACAACATTTCGGAACAAAAGTCAAGCATGCTAAAAATTATTTTATAGCGAAGAATAAGCCACAACACTTTCTGAACAGCTACACTTTAAGCCAATTATGAAGAAATATTTTTTTTATATGGTTTGCTACTGGGTTAACGTCCGAGTTGGCGATATTTTTTTATACCCTTTCAGAACGAGCTTTTCCAAAGGAACTTTGGTCTAACTCCGCATATTTCTTCAATCCATATTATCTTCACCTACATGGGATACGAAACGTATTCCAAAAATTAGTGGATTTCATTTTCCGTAATGCATTTTGCCAGATTTGCTTGGCTGATGTTGGCCTGGATTTTTGAGTATTGATCTCAAAAGTATAAGCCCGCTAAATATGTCGCATGGGGAATGCTCGTGTTATTCTTTGTTCCGTATTTGATAGCCTTAAATAGTATGTAGTTATGCACTTCAAAGATTATCATGATTAATTTCATCGTATGTTTTATCTTTGGAAATATTGCTAAGTCTATTCTTTATTTAGTAACAGATTCCTATTGTGTATTAATAATCATGCCTGTAGTCCTGTCTTGTCTGATTATGAGACTATTATACAAAAAAGATTTGGGCATATTTGGGTTTTGTTCTGGGCTATTCTTTATATGAATATATTTTCCCATCTTTGGGCGTTCAAGGGAAGATATACTTACAGAATTTGGGTGGCATTTAGCTTGGGACTCTTTCGGATATTACCTTATATTCCAAGTCGCAATATTTTATCTGTTTGCAGTCGCTCCAAAGGTCTATTCTGGAGTGCGCAGTACAAGATAGAAGGTAAAACTATTTAAGATCGTCTTCCCCCACGAGCCCTGGAATCATCCCCAGAAACAGGGTCAACCGGGACGGTCAACCGATGGTCAACCAATGAGTATAACACCCCAATAACATCACTGAAAATTTTGAACCCAAGAATAATAGACCAATAAATTCAAATTATTAAGAGCATCACCCTGTACTTGAAACGCAAGGGGTCAGCAGTTCAAATCTGCTCGTGCCTACCAGATTATTAGAAAGGACTTACGATGAAAATCGTGAGTCCTTTTTTAATTTAAACACGCATAAACTGGAAAATCATAACCTTATAAATATTCAATAAATGGCAATTTATTACACTGAATAATTCAAGATCGAAGCCGCGAGTTAAATAACAGTTCACCGTTATCCCGCACAAAACTCTCCAACCGATTGAAAGTCAGCATCAAGCTCAGCCACAACATTCCCATAAATTTAAATCCAAGTAACAATTTCAAATTCAGCTTTCCCGTGTTATTCAATTTTAAAGTAGAAATCACACTTTTAAATACTTTTGAAAGATCTTCGGGGAAAACCTTGGACCTAGCAGTTAATCATTATTTCCGAATACAAAGGTAACTAAATGACAAAGACCAGCGATACTCAAAAAACACCCCCCAATGCCCGAGATAATGATTCAAGAGTCCTTACTCCCGATTTGGCTTTTCAGTTACTCAAAAGTCTCTGCGACCCCTTGCTGGTAACGGATGCCGAGACTGGAATTATCGTTGACTGCAACAAAGAAGCAGAAATCTTTTTTGATTACCCTCGAAAAAAACTTCTGGGTATGCTTCATAGTGATCTTTATTTTCATAAAGTCCCTGGAAGCATTCTACCCGTTGGTTTTCAAGCCGGCCTTGAGTCTCTTCAAGAATCTTCCAAAGTCAGGCTTTTAACATCTACCGGGCAGGTTCGTGAGGCTTCAGCAAGGTTTTTTAAAGTTAAAGACGCAGACCGTCTTGTATTCGTAGGAATATACTGCGAAATAACAGGACTTTCACACATGACTGAAGCTTTGCGGCAAACACAGCAGAGATACGAAGCCATGTTTTCCCATATATTGAGTGGTGTAGCGGTATACAAAGCCATCGATGACGGGGATGATTTCATATTTGTTGACTTCAATCCTGCGGCTGAAAAAATAACCGC
This sequence comes from Maridesulfovibrio salinus, assembly GCF_055394525.1. Taxonomy (NCBI): domain Bacteria; kingdom Pseudomonadati; phylum Thermodesulfobacteriota; class Desulfovibrionia; order Desulfovibrionales; family Desulfovibrionaceae; genus Maridesulfovibrio; species Maridesulfovibrio salinus. The sequence continues at coordinate 1,884,056 of NZ_AP042461.1, read as the reverse complement.
CATGAAACGGGATCAGGTTTTGGGAAAACGGCTGCTGGATCTCTTTCCCAACATGGATAAATCCGGACTACCTGACGTACTTAAAAGAGTATGGACAACAGGGCAGGCAGAAGACATCCCTCCATTCTACTACAAAGACCAAATCCGAGAAGGCTGGAGAAAAAACCACATATACAAACTTCCATCAGGGGAAGTTGTCGCCCTCTTTCAGGACGTAACAGAAAGCATGGAAGCCCTAAAAGCCCTTGAAGAAAGTGAAGAACGCTTCCGGTTCATTCTAAGCGACGTGGATATGGTAGCAGTACAAGGATATGACAGCGAGCGCCGGGTTACATACTGGAACAAAGCCAGTGAGACCTTGTACGGGTACAAAGCCGAAGAAGCATTCGGACGAAAACTCGAAGATCTTATTATACCCGATGGGATGCGTGATGATGTCATTGCCGGAGTAACGGACTGGGTCAATGGAGGCAATCCCATTCCGCCCGGGGAACTGGACCTTTTGCGTAAGGACGGAACTCTGGTTCCCGTATACTCACACCATGTAATGCAGATTGCCAGCGATGGAAGAAAAACCATGTACTGCATCGATGTGGACCTCACGGAAATTCGCAAGACCTCAAACGAATTGCGTGAAGCCAAAAATCTGGCCGAAAGCGCCAATCAGGCTAAATCAGAATTTCTGGCCAACATGAGCCATGAAATCCGTACCCCCCTAAACGGAATACTGGGCATGCTTCAACTGCTCATGACAACCTCATTGGATAAAGAGCAGTCAGAATGCGTATCCAACGCAGTCAACGCCTCCAGACGTCTCACCACCCTTCTTTCAGACATTCTCGACCTGTCCCGGATCGAAGCGGGACGTATGCATATTGCTTCCGCGCCGTTGGACCTAAGAGAGCTAATGAGCCAAGTATACGACCTGTTTTATGCTACAGCCAGAAAGTCCGGCGTGGAATTTACCTGCACAGTTCACGACTCAATTCCACCACTAATGACCGGAGACGGAGTAAGGATACAACAGGTCTTAAACAACCTGGTCGGCAATGCATTCAAATTCACAAACGAAGGCAGCATCCATCTTGAAGCTTACCCCCTGCCTTCCGTAGACAGTGACAAGCAAAAAATACTGTTCTCCGTCTCGGATACCGGCATTGGTATTTCAGATGACAAACTGAACTACCTTTTCACTCCCTTCACTCAGGCTAATGCCGGATACACCAGAACACAACAGGGGGCCGGACTCGGACTATCCATCACTAAAGAACTTATCCGGCTCATGGGAGGCACTCTGGCAGTGGAAAGCGAGGCAGGAAATGGTACAGACATATACTTTTGCCTTACCTTTCCGGTTTCTGAGGTGGACAGCCCCGGCGCAAGACAGGAAATCCCCGGAGCAATGACTCTAAACGGGCTTGAAGGTCTTCGGATTCTTCTTGTGGAAGATGAGCGAATAAACCTGATAGCTGCAACTTCACTGCTAAGGAAAGCCGGAGCATCTGTCATCGGGGCAGAAAATGGAGAAAAGGCTCTGGAAATGCTGCGGGAGCACTCTGTAGATCTGATTCTCATGGACATACAAATGCCTGTTATGAATGGGATAGAAGCCTCAAAGGCCATACGCAGCGGCAAGGCCGGGCAAAAAAACATTTCAATTCCCATAATAGCTCTGACCGCCTATGCCATGACAAATGACCGGGAGACATTTATGGCGGCTGGTATGGACAGCTATGTTTCTAAACCAGTGGACATACAAGCCCTCAAGGAAGCTATTCAGAAGGTAGTAAACAACTACAATCATTTATAGTTTAAGAGAACATCCCCCCCTATTATTAGCAACACCTAGCAGCCCGGATTCACTCACTTCCAGATGGGAAGTGTTCTTCCATCACAGCAAGCAGCCCCTCTGTTTTTTCTATTTCCTCAACAAGTCCCATTGCCTTGAATCCCTCAAGAGATTCCCTTACCACACGCATCCCGTCCTCCGGATTACCGGATACGAACAGCAACTGTCCCAGAAGCTCCCCGGCAAAGGAATGCCCCCGGACATCTCCCAGTTGCTGGAAGCGGTTATAAGCCTCCATAAGCATCAGCATAGCTTCTTCCTGGTTTCCTTCCGAGACCTGAAGCTTTGCCATCATGAAAAGGGTTTCTGCACAACCTTTTGAATCACCAGCCTTCTTGAAACCTTCAAGCCTTTCTTCATATTCCATTTTCATCTCATCGGTTCTACTCATCATTATTCCTTTCTGGTCTTTATATGATTCCCTGACGCCGCCCCCCTCGGTGACAACTGTACAGCTTTTAACGCAACACTATTTACATTTGAAAAAAGAGGACTATACTTCATTTCATTGTCGCCTGCTCCGTTTTCCGGGCGACAGTTTGAGGAGGTTTACATGAAATTGAAACGCTACTTAGGTTTAATCACTCTCATCACTGTACTCGTACTACCGGCATTCGCCCAGGCTGAAAGTCTGCCCTCATTCGCGGAACTTGCCAAAAAATGCGGCCCGGCAGTTGTGAACATCAACACGGTAAAAATGGTTGAAGTTAACAACCCCATGGAAGATTTTTTCAGATTCCATGGCAACGGACGCGGTGGAAACAACCCTTTCGAGGAGTTTTTCAGGCAGTTCAACAACAGAGGTAAAGGCGGCCAGCCAAAACAGAAACGCAAGACCGGCTCCCTTGGTTCAGGTTTCATAATTTCTGCGGACGGCTTCATTGTGACCAACAACCACGTTGTCGCCTCTGCGGATGAGATTGAAGTCAAACTTCAGAATGACGGAAGAGACTACCCGGCGAAAATTATCGGGCGTGACAAGGAAACCGACCTTGCCCTGCTCAAGATAGAAACCGGAAAGAAACTGCCCTTCCTTGATTTCGCCGACTCTGAAAACGCACAGGTCGGCGAATGGGTCCTTGCGATAGGCAACCCCTTCGGTCTCGGCCATACCGTTACCAAAGGCATCATCAGCGCCAAAGGCCGTATAATCGGTGCAGGACCATTTGACAACTTCATCCAGACCGATGCCAGCATCAACCCCGGGAACTCCGGCGGACCGCTGATTGATCTTGAAGGACGTGTCATAGGCATCAATACCGCTATCATTGCCAGCGGACAGGGAATCGGCTTTGCCATCCCCAGCAGCATGGCAAAAAATATCATCACCCAGCTTAAAACCGATCATAAAGTCAGCCGCGGCTGGCTAGGTGTGACCATTCAGGATGCTGATGCGAAAACCGCAAAAGCACTCGGACTTGAGAAAAAGACCGGAGCACTTGTGAACTCAGTAAATCCGGGCGATCCCGCCGATAAAGGCGGCATGAAGGTCGGAGATGTTATCCTGAAAGTTGACGGACAGATGATTGATAATACCAACGACCTGCTGCGAACCGTGGCCGCGCTCCCTCCGGGCAAAAAGGTCACTATTGAAGTATGGCGTCAGGGAAGAAGCAAGAAGCTCAGTGTTACCCTCGGAGACCGCAACGGAAAGACAGTCGTGGCCAAAGCTGAGCAGATGTCTCCCAAGGCGGCAGAAGAAAACCTTGACGACCTTGGCCTGATCGTACGCAAAGTGGACCGCGAAGCCGAAGCACAGTCACTGGGTCTTGATAAACCTGAAGGCCTTCTGGTTATCGAAGTAGTTCAGGATTCCCCTGCCCAGGAAGCTGCAATAGCGGTCGGCGACGTAATTATGGAAGCAAACCAGCACAAGGTTGATTCCATCAAAGACCTTCAGAAGATCATCAATAATGAAGGCAAAAAACGCGGACTGGTCATGCTGCTCCTGAAACGTCAGGGCACAAACATTTTCCGCACCATTGAGCTAAAATAAAAAACTCCGAAAAGTTGTTGACTCTCAATAAAAAGGCCCCGCCCCGGATAACCGTGGCGGGGCCTCACACTGTCACTCTGCCCGGACCGCGCAAACAGCTCTGTAAACCCTTCCTATGGAAGTCACTTTAGGTTAATAAACTGCCCATGAACAAAAACGCTGCAATTCTTACCGCCCCGGCCAAAGTTAATCTCTACCTCAGAATCGTGCGTAAAAGAGAGGACGGCTACCATGAACTGGACACCCTGTTCATGCCGTTTCCAGCTCTGGCCGACACCCTTGAGATAACCGAAACAGAAACAGGCTGCACAATAAGCTGCTCCGACTTTGATCTCCCCGCAGAAGAAAATCTCATATATAAGGCATGGGACAGCTATGCTGAATCTACCGGATTCCGTCCGGGTCTGCATGTGGAACTTACCAAACGAACTCCCACCGGAGCAGGTCTTGGCGGCGGCAGTTCGGACGCTGCGGGCATGCTGCGTTTTCTCAATGAACACCCGGACAGTCCCGGCATGGACCACTCAGACCTCAATGCCCTTGCAGCAGGACTCGGAGCGGATGTTCCATTTTTCCTTCTGGACGGTCCGGCATGGGCAAAAGGGATAGGTGAAATTCTTTCACCCTGTGAGGTTGACCTTTCGGGCCTTACTGCGTTACTAGCCTGTCCGGACGTTCATGTTAACACCGCTTGGGCTTATAAAGCGTGGAGCAGTCGGGACAGATCAAAAAATCTGAAAAAAAATGACTCGTTTCACTTGACAACAACAGCCAGTGGTAATAACAAGACGGCCTCCCAAACGAGGGTAACTTTGTTCAACGACTTCGAAGAAGTTGTCCTCCCCGAGTTTTCCGAAATTCGGAAGACGAAGGAATTTCTGCTGAAAAACGGAGCCTGCGGGGCTGTTATGAGTGGAAGCGGAGCAAGCGTAATTTCATTTTTCAAAGATGAAAAAGCAGCTGAAAAAACCGCCTCCGAACTTGAGTCTTCCGGGACGCCCTCTGTTCTTCACACATTTTCATAATTAAAGTATATTTTTCTACATAATCTAGTGCAGGGATGTCGCCAAGTTGGTAAGGCACGTGGTTTTGGTCCACGCATTCGAGGGTTCAAGTCCTTCCATCCCTGCCAAATTCATTTCCTGTCCCCGAGTGGTCAAGGTGGAGACCGACAATGAACGGTGAACTCAAGATTATCAGCGGCTCGTCAAATCTGGCGCTTTCGGAAGCAATCTGTGACCATCTCGGCAGCAAACTGACTCCCTGTCTGCGTGAAAAATTCAGTGATGGCGAAATCCGCATTGAAATTCAGGACAATGTCCGTGGCTGTGATGTATTTGTCGTCCAGTCAACCTGCGATCCCGTAAACTTTCATTTCATGGAACTCTGTCTCATGCTGGACGCGCTCAAGAGAGCCAGCGCCCGCCGTGTGACTGCTGTTGTGCCCTATTACGGATACGCAAGGCAGGACCGCAAAGTGTCCCCCCGCGCACCCATCAGCGCGAAACTCTGTGCCGACTGTCTTACCGTAGCCGGAATGCAGCGTCTGGTAACAATTGACCTCCACGCCGGACAGATTCAGGGATTCTTCAATCTTCCCGTAGACAATATTTACGCAGCTCCCGTACTTCTCGATGAACTGCGCACCCGCGATGAAGAAATGGTCATGGTATCCCCCGATGCAGGCGGAACTGAACGCGCCAGAGCTTACGCAAAACGCCTGAACGCAGGCCTTGCCATCGTGGATAAACGCCGTGACGCGCCCAACCAGGCCAAGGCCATGCACGTTATAGGTGAAGTGAAAGACAAGACCTGCGTAGTCATGGACGACATGATTGACACCGCGGGCACCATCTGCCAGGCAGCCAAGGTCCTCATGGACCACGGCGCAAAAGACGTAATTGCCTGCGCCACCCACCCGGTCCTTTCCGGACCCGCAATGGACAGACTTTCCGCAGCACCTTTTTCCGAGGTGATCGTGACCAACACTCTGCCCATTCCGGAAGAAAAACTCGCCAAGTGTGACAAGATTAAAGTTAAATCTGTCGCCGGAATTCTCGCCAAGTGCATCCACAATGTGCACACCGAGTCCTCCGTAAGCGTGCTTTTCGTTTAAATACGCCTATTCCCACCCTCTGCCGGTCTTTTTGAGCGGCAGCAGGTTAACACATAAGGAGATAACAATGTCTGAGAAAGTAGTTCTCAAAGCGGAAGTCCGCACAGAAACCGGCAAGTCCGCCAACCGTAAACTTCGCAACCAGGGCATGGTTCCTGTTGTTTTCTATACTCAGGAAGGCGACAACAAAGTTCTGGCCGTGAACGAAATTGAATTCGTCAAGGCGTTCCGTTCTACCGGAACAACCCGCGTATTCAGCCTCGAAGTGGAAGGCAAAAGCTATGACACTCTGGTATGGAAAGTTCAGAACGATCCCGTCCGTCCCCGTGTCAACCACATCGACTTCCTCGGCGTTACCGCAGGCAAACCTATCAAGGTTGACGTTCCTGTTGTAACCACTGGAACCGCTCCCGGTGTAAAACTCGGTGGCCGCATGGCTGTATACCGCAACAAACTCACTGTTGCATGTACTGCTGAAACTCTTCCTGCAGTTATTTCTGTTGACATCAGTGGCCTCAATGTTGGCGACACTGTCTTCGTTAACGAAATTGAACTCGGTGAAGGTGCTTCCATTGTCTCTGACAGCAACTTTGCTCTCGTTCGCTGTGCCGCAGGCCGCGGTTCTTCCAAGGCGGGAGAAGAAGGCGAAGAAGGCGAAGAATAGCCTTAAAATACATAAGTGTATTCAGGCCCCGGATTTTCCGGGGCCTTTCCTGTTTCAGGGCCGAAAAAATTTTCATAAAAAGCTTTTCACGGATGGTAGCCGAGATGGAATACAAGGCACTCATAGCCGGACTGGGCAACCCCGGTCCACAATATGCCAGAACCCGCCACAATATCGGGTTCATGGCAGTTGATGCTTTGGCGGAAATGGCCTCCTCCCGCAAGAGCATGCGCTACAAAGAAATAGCTCTTTCTGGTGATTACGAACTTTATTCCGTTAACATCGCCGGAACCAAAGTCCTGGTGACCAAGCCTCTAACTTATATGAATCTCAGCGGAAAGGCTGTGGCAGCCATCTGCGGTAAATTTACTATTCCTGTAGGCAGTGTTATTGTCGTTCATGATGAACTGGACCTGCCGGCGGGAAAAATGAAATTCAAAAAAGGCGGGGGGAACAACGGACACCGTGGACTTGAGTCAATTCAGCAGACAATGGGGTCTCCGGACTTTTTCAGAGTAAGGGTGGGAATCGGGCGCCCCGAATTTTCATCCCAGGTAAAGGATTATGTTCTGGAAGAATTCTCTCCTGAAGAACTGGATATTGCAGCACAGATGTCAACAGCCACAATAAAAGGCCTGAACCTTTATTTCAGGCGCGGGCAAGGAGCGGCAACCCAGTTTATGAACTCCTTTGTTCCAGAAGTAAACGAAACGCAGCCATAGACTATTTCTTACATTTCGGTTACACTTATTCAACACAACAATTCCCCAAATTAAAATTCAGGGGTTCAAAGGAAATGGAAAAGGAATCCACTGCAACAGCACTCGTAACATCCGTTTTACCAATGCGCCAACATTAAACGGACTGTCACCCGGACCTGCACTTCCATTCTTAAAAAGCATTTCTTTTGATAATCCAAGGAGCCATGAGTGTTTGAGCTAGACCAGTTGGTTGTCTACCCTTCACAGGGAGTAGGCAAAGTAGAACGTATTGAAAGTCAGGAAATCGGCGGGGCTACCGCCGAGTTTTATATAGTCCGCATCTTGAGCAATAATGTAACGCTCATGGTTCCGGTCATGAATGCTACAAACGTTGGTTTGAGAGCAGTTTGTGACAAGGAGGCAGGACTCAAAATTTTTGAAAGCCTTAAAGACAGGTCTGACTTTACCGGATACACCGGACAGAACTGGAACAGACGCTACCGCGAATACTCGGAAAAACTCAAGAGCGGTGATCTTCAGGACGTTGCCTACGTTCTTAAGGAACTTTTTCTGATAGGTCGCGACAAAGAGCTCTCTTTCGGCGAACGCAGACTGTTGGAACAGGCTATGGGTCTGGTTTCTATGGAACTTTCCTTTGCGCTTGATCTTGATCAGGAAGAAATCAAAGAACAAATCAACGAACTCTTCAGCGATGTAATTGAAAAGCAGGAAGCTGAATCCTGAAAAACTGACTCAAACATCTTGTCATAAACGATTCTTTCAGTTAATGCCCATATAGTTGCAGCCGCAGGAATGCTCATTTCCCGATTTACCAGAATGTGACGCATGCAAATCCCGGTGATTCAACTGCCAAAGGGCAATGTGAGACTAAATAAACAAGTTGTTTTTTTATTATTCAAGCATAAACACTGCCCCTCGCTTAGGAAATAAATCCAACATAACATTTTCTTTAATTTTACGCTGAAGCAAGTATCCGCGTACTGCCTTGTCCGGCATTGCATGGAATTACTTTTGCAGTAAAAATTTGATACTTTTTAAACTTTTAACTCCGGTTATACAGTATGGGCCAAGATAAAAAGATACAAAACCTGAACCTGACCGAACTTAAACAGAAGAAAATGGCAGATCTTATGGATCTGGCAGCTAAATTCAAAGTGGAAAACCCTAACGGGATGCGTAAGCAGGAGTTGATTTTCGCACTGCTTCAAGGTTGCGCCTCTCAAAACGGGCAGATATACGGAGAAGGCGTTCTGGAAGTTCTTCCCGACGGATTCGGCTTTCTGCGCTCCCCCACTTACAGCTACATGCCCGGTCCTGACGACATTTACGTATCACCTTCACAGATCAGAAGATTCGGACTCAGAAAAGGTGATATCATTTCCGGCCAGATACGCCCCCCTAAAGAAGGTGAAAGATACTTCGCACTGCTGAGGGTGAATGAAATAGGGCTTGAATCCCCTGAACATTCCAGAAATCTGGTTCTCTTTGACAACCTTACACCTATCTATCCCGACAGCCGTTTCAAAATGGAAAACGGCAACAAAAATTTCAGTTCAAGAGTAATCGATATTCTTTCCCCTATCGGACGCGGGCAGCGTGCGCTGCTTGTTGCCCCGCCCCGTACCGGTAAGACCATGATGCTCCAGAACATCGCCAACTCAATCAACGCCAACCATCCCGATGTAGATCTCATAGTACTGCTCATTGACGAGCGTCCCGAAGAAGTTACGGATATGGCCCGCACAGTGAATGCTGAAGTGGTAAGCTCCACTTTTGACGAGCCTCCGCAGCGTCACGTGCAGGTTACTGAAATGGTGCTCGAAAAGGCTAAAAGACTGGTCGAGCGCAAACGTGATGTTGTCATCCTTCTGGACTCCATTACCCGTCTGGGCAGAGCATACAACGCAGTGACCCCATCCTCCGGCAGAGTTCTCTCCGGCGGTCTGGACGCAAACGCAATGCAGCGCCCCAAGCGCTTCTTCGGTGCAGCGCGAAACATTGAGGAAGGCGGAAGTCTGACCATCATCGCCACCGCACTCATCGATACCGGCTCCAGAATGGACGAAGTTATTTTCGAGGAATTCAAAGGCACCGGTAACATGGACCTTTATCTTGACCGCAAACTCGCTGAAAAACGAGTATTCCCCGCGATCGACATCAACCGTTCCGGAACCCGCAAGGAAGAACTGCTTCTGGATCAGGATGTTCTCAACAAAGTTTGGATTCTGCGCAAGCTTCTTGCTCCCATGAACACAATCGATTCCATGGAATTCCTGCTTGATAAGATGAAGGGAACCAAAAACAACGATGAATTCTTTGATATGATGGGTAAATAGACTCTCTGAATATCTGAAAACTGCGAGTTCCATGAGCAGGAAAGGCGCTGAACGATCGTTATTTATACATACGTGAGTTTCAGTTTTTTCTGCAGCTACAAAGCAGATGGAGCTTTATCAGCATTCTCAAGGCCTCATGATTAATCATGAGGCCTTTTTTATTCCAGTCTGCAGGCTCCGCCCTTTACAAGGCAGCATCCAAAACTTAGAGTTCAACATAGTAAGGAGCATTACTGTCTTTTCAATCAAGAATTTAACTATTTTTCATTCACTCTACTCCTTGCTGAATGTCTTCAACTGTAAATTTACACGATTAAAATATGCCCTACAGAAACAGAATATTACTCTATATTTCGACAGTTACCATGCTGTTCTTTCTTACCTTCTGGATAACACCTCAGGCAACCGCTTCATCAATTTTCGGAGAATTCACAGTCTCGGATGAAATCAAACTGGGCAAAGAGTTCGATGAAATGGTTCATAAAAGAATGCCTGTGATCCTTGATCCCCAGGTAACCGGGTATGTGCAGAAACTGGTGGCACGCGTGGCAAGACAAATGCCTCCCCAGCCTTTTCCCATAACTGCCGCGGTAATCAGGAACAACGCCATGAACGCTTTTGCGGTCCCGGGCGGCTATATTTATATTTATACCGGACTCATTCTCAATCTTAAACACGAATCCGAACTTGCTGCTGTAATCGGTCACGAGCTTGCACACGTTTCACTACGGCATGTTGCCCGCCGAATCGAACAGATGAAACTGGTTAACATTGCCAGTGCCCTCGGAACACTTGCGGGCATGCTAATCGGTATGTCCGGTGGGAAAAATGCCGGGAACCTCGGCTCCGCCATCGCGATGGGATCAATGGGAGCGGGACAAAGTGCCTACCTCTCATACACTCAGGCAAATGAACGTGAAGCCGACCATCTCGGCATGAACTATCTAATTGCAGCGGGATACAACCCGGAAGGCATGATCAACAGTTTCAAGGTAATGAAACAGAGGCAGTGGTATGTCAGCAACAGCAACATCCCCACCTATCTCTCAACCCACCCGGGCCTTGACGTACGTATCGACTATCTGAAGGAAAGGTTCCAGCGCATGCCTCCGCAATACTTCCAGCGCCGTGATGATGATGCACAGTTCCAGAAAATCAAGACCCTGATCAGGGCACGAATGACTGATCCTGCAGTTGCCCTTGCACACTACAACAATATTCCAGAAAAGAAACAGACCTGCCTTGACCATCTGGGGCATGGAATAATTCTTTCCCGCATGAAAAAAAATCAGGAAGCTGAAAAAGCTTTCGAGCAGGCGCGCAATGAGTGTCCCGGAGACACGCTCATCCTTCGTGAACAGGGCCGTTTTTATTACACTATAGGCGAAATGGAAAAGGCAGCGCCGTTACTCCGAGAGGCATATATGCGCGACCCGCGTGATGCCATGACCCTGTTTTTCATCGCCCGTGTTGACGCTGCAAGAAAAAATTATGACCAGGCCATCCTGACCATGCGCCGTGTGGCCGAAATGGTCCCCAAGGATCAGGAGATTCACTATCATCTTGGCAGGATGCTGGGAGAATCCGGTAAATATTTTGAAGCTCATGTTCAACTTGCTTATGCCGCCCTGTATGGCAACAATTCCAAACAGGCCATGTTTCACCTGAAGAAGGCAGAAGGACTGGTACGCACCCAGAAACAGAAAGAGATACTCAAGAAACTTCAAGAGACCATAACCCCACCGGAAAATGGAGAAAAGAGAACTGATTAAAACAGCATTCGTTAATTAATTTACGCAAGGCACAGGCATTCATTATCATTAAGTTTGCATCTTACCCATTTTAAGCTAAGTTATTATCAGTAGAACCATATTTGTCTTACTTCAGGCAGCTCAGGATCAGTTGCGCTCACAATCCTGCAATTTTGAGCGATCACAATCCCCTGCCAGACAGACAATTTGAATCCTCCTGTAAACTTCAACTTAAAGGGAAAGGAGAATGGACAAGCTGAAAAAATTTTCGCCTGTAATGGTAACAATACTCCTGTGCCTGATCCCCGCTCCAGAAGGACTCAAACAAGAGGCATGGTATTTCCTGAGCATCTTTATAGGTGTAGTAGTCGGACTGATTATCGAGCCAGTTCCTGCCGCTCTGGTCGGCCTGATCGGTGTTACTGTTGTCGCAATGCTTAAACTGGTTGACCCCAGTGCCTCCGCCAGTCGCAGCTGGGCTCTTTCAGGATTCTCCAACAGTGTCATATGGCTTATCTTCTCGGCCTTCATGTTTGCACTGGGCTACCAAAAAACAGGACTCGGCAAACGGATAAGCCTGCTTCTTATCAAATACCTCGGCAAGAACACTCTTGGACTGGGCTACGCCGTGGCTATCGCAGATGGAATCCTTTCCCCGTTCATGCCCTCTAACACAGCCCGCAGTGCTGGAACTATCTACCCTGTAGTCAGCAACATTCCACCCATTTTCGGTTCCACTCCCGATGAAAACCCGCGCAAAATAGGTTCATACCTGACCTGGGTAGCCCTTGCCGCAACATGTGTTACCAGTTCAATGTTCCTCACTGCTCTGGCACCCAACCTGCTGGCAATCAACCTGATTGAAGGAAGTATCGGTTACACTATCACATGGGGTGAATGGGCTTCTGTAATGGTTCCCGCAATGCTTCCCCTTTTTGTGCTCACTCCCTGGCTTGCTTATGTAATCTACCCGCCCACCCAGAAGCATTCGCCAGAAGCTCCAAACTGGGCTTCAGAAGAGCTCAAGCAAATGGGCAAGATCACCAGAAATGAACTCCTCATGCTCGGCTATGCCGGACTGGCACTTTTTTTGTGGATATTCGGCCGGAAATTCGGGGTGGACGGAACAATGGCGGCCATTTTCGTGCTGACTCTGATGGTATTGACCGGTATTATAACCTGGCAGGATGTTATTACTAACAAAGGAGCATGGAACATTCTCGTATGGTTCGCGACCCTTGTCGCCATGGCAAGCGGACTGAGCAAAACCGGAGTCCTTGACTGGCTTGGTGAGATGGTTTCAATATATCTTTCAGGCATGCCGGGAGAAACTGTCGGTATCGTTCTGGTACTGCTTTTCTTTATCCTGCACTATTTCTTTGCTTCCACCACAGCCCACACCACAGCACTGCTCCCTCTCTTTCTCGCAATCGCGGCCCCGCAGGTAAACCCGGAAATACTGCCTAAAATAGCGCTGATGCTGGCTGGTTCCCTCGGCCTGATGGGCATAATCACTCCGTATGCAACCGGGCCTTCCCCTATCTGGTACGGCTCTGGATTTATCAGTCAGGCCCGCTGGTGGACACTTGGAGCCATCTTCGGCAGTATATATCTGGCGACACTGGTAGTTGCTACCATTGTGTTAATTTAAAAAGGCTTCGCTATTTCTCAAGCCCCTTAATTGACATCAAAAAAAGTCGGCTCAAAACGGGCCGACTTTTGTTCTCATCGGATGATGATATTTTAAGAGAAAAATCCAGCGCTATCATGCCTGTTCCGACTCTTGTGGTTTGAAGCGACATAAGATAGGGTTTCGTGTTCTTCAAGGCTGCGACAGCGCAACCTTCTTACATTGAACTGATTTTAATACAGAAAAAGGCAAGAGCTCCGGCCAACAGCTCTTTATTTTATAACAACAGCATATATTTCAAGGTATAGCCAATATCGCGCCTTGGAATCGTGGACATAGCTTCAGTAATGATAATCGCAAAATCCATCGAAGAGATTACCCGGCAGGAAACCGGCACCTGCGTAACCATCGGAAATTTCGACGGGGTCCACAAAGGACACCAGAAGCTGATCTGCAACACCTGCCAGAAAGCAAAGGCAAACGGCCTTAAAAGTGTTGTGGTTACATTCGACCCCCACCCCTTGAGAGTGCTGGTCAACAGTAAGACCCCGCCATTTATAACCCTTACTTCCCAGAAGCTCGAACTGATCGCCCAGCACAAGCCTGATATAATTCTGGCACTTAATTTCACCCATGAAATCGCCGCCCTCTCCCCGGAAGAGTTCATAAAGAAATTTCTGATTACTCCTCTGAACATGAAGGAAATGGTCGTAGGATACGACTACGCCCTTGGAAAAGGACGCAGCGGGAATTTTGAAGTCCTTTCCGGACTGGGCGCCAAATACGGATACGGAATTGAACGACTCGACCCGGTCATAATAAACGATGCCGTAGTCAGTTCCTCCAGAATCCGTGACCTGGTTCAGGAAGGCAATGTATGGGATGTACGCCCTCTGCTAGGCCGATTCTATCAGGTTCGCGGCGAGGTTGTTCACGGCATGAACCGTGGTGGACGCCTGCTCGGATTTCCCACCGCCAATATCAAGCTTGAAGATGAACTTTTCCCCAAAAAAGGGGTCTACGCCATAAGAGTAGAGGTAGACGGCAAAGTGCTGCCCGGAGTGGCAAATATCGGCAAGAACCCTACTTTCGGCAACGACGCCCTTTCCGTGGAAGCGCACATTCTTGATTTTTCTCAAGACATCTACGGCAAGAGCATCCGTGTTCACTTCATCCAGCGCATACGCTCAGAACGCAAATTCAACGGACTGGATGAACTTAAGGAACGTATCAACATCGATATAGGACTTGCCAAGGAAATTCTTTCATATCCCGAATCCCAGGTGCGGCCGGGGCTGCATCTGACTGAATCCGGTTCTGGAGCCTGTTAATGAGTCCCCTTTTAAAATTTCAGACTTGGACGGATCTGGTCCGTTCCTACCGTAATGTAAGCCATTTCAGATGGCTGTTGCTCGGCATACTTGTAGGTATAATTTCCGGCGTGGTAGCTGTTTTATTCTTTGCCGCTGTTGAATTCGGAAAATTTATTTTCCTGACCAAACTGGCCGGTCTTTCTCTGCCCGCACCTGAAGGTGAAGAAATTTTCCACGGAATTCCAGGGCAGTTGCGTGAGTGGACAATCCCCATCTGCACCACCATCGTGGGACTGCTCACCGGGTGGCTGGTAAACCGCTACATCCCGGAAACAATTTCCGGTGGAACTGACGGAACTGACGCAACAATCAAGTGCTTCCATCAGGGCGGCGGACTCATGAAACCACTGGTTCCCATCATCAAGGGAGCCACTTCCGTTCTGACCATCGCCACAGGCGGCAGTGCAGGCCGTGAAGGCCCCATCACCCAGATGGGAGCAGGAATCGGTTCATGGATGGCCCAAAAGCTTAAGCTCTCTACCAAGGAAAGACGCATACTTCTGCTCTCGGGAGCAGCAGGCGGACTGGGAGCAATCTTCCGCGCGCCTCTAGGCGGCGCATTGACTGCTATTGAAGTAATTTACCGTGAGGACTTTGAATCCGAAGCGATCCTTCCTTCGGTCATTTCTTCAGTGGTATCCTACTCTCTATTTACCCTATTTTATGGATCTGAACCGATTTTCGGTATCCCCAGATTCGTATTTCACGACCCCAGAGAGCTGATCTTCTACACCGCACTGGCGCTGGTCTGCACCCTTGCCGGATGGATGTATATCCGCACTTTCCGCTTTATCAAATACTCTGTATTCTACAAGGTCAAAGACCGCGTGGGCCTCATGTGGGCAACAGGACTTGGCGGACTGCTCATGGGAACCATGGGTATGTTTTTTCCGCAGGTCCTTACCGGAGGTTACGGCTGGCTTGAAATGGCCATCCTCGGAGAACTTCCCCTCATGATGATGGTCGCAATCGTAATCGGTAAGACGATTGCAACATCAACGACCATCGGTTCCGGCATGTCCGGCGGCATGTTTGCCCCCGCACTTTTTGTGGGCGGCATGAGCGGCGGTATCGTCGGACAGATCGCAGGAAAATACTACCCGGACATAGTAACCCAGCCCGGCGGATACGTTCTGGTGGGTATGGCCGCATTCTTTGCCGGAGTAGCCAAGGCCCCCATCGGCCCGCTGATCATGGTCTGCGAACTGACACAGGGTTACGGCCTGCTGGCTCCGCTGATGCTGGCCTCGGCACTTTGTATCGTGCTTGGCAGAAACTTCTCTCTCTATGAGCATCAGGTGGAGAGCAAGTTCGACTCCCCGGCGCATATCGAGGACAAGACCATCAACATCCTCGAAGGGCTGCACGTGGATACCCACTACAAGCCGGGCCGAGTAACCACCCTTGAAGAAGGAACTACTCTCAAGGCCCTTACGGATATCATCGCCAACACCAACGAACTGTATTTTCCGGTAAAGAATGAAGAAGGCGTAATCACCGGTATTCTGACCATTCAGAATGTCAGGAACCACCTCTTCAATCCGGACCTCTTCGACCTTATACTCGCCAAGGATCTGGCTACTATGCCGGCTACCCTTAAAGAAGATGATGACCTTTACACTGCACTGCTTAAATTTGTGGACAGTGACTACGGTCAGATTCCGGTTGTAAGCGAAGATGATCCCAACAGGATTATCGGGATCATCAACAGAGAAAACGTCTTCCGGGCTTACGCCAAGGCCGTCAAAGAGCTCCGCGAGGCTGCTGAGTAGGTTTTGCCTCGCTCTTTCTGGATCTGATTGAATCCGCTTCATAAAATGATTGAAATCCCTCTTCCGACCGTTGTCAGAAGAGGGATTTTTTATATCCCCCCTTGCCAACCCACCCATAAGACTTATGTTCTGATAATTCGAAATTCATCCGGTCGGGACGGGCTATATCCCGTCCGGGTTAAAACTTGAGCTAGATAATTTGAATTCAATCTTCGAACTGAAAAAGAAGATAAATAGATGAATCAGGAGATGAAAATGGAACTCAGAGGTACTACCATTCTGGCAGTCAAAGACGACAACGGCACTGCCATGATCGGTGACGGTCAGGTGACCATGGGGCAGGCCGTTGTAATGAAACACTCCGCAGTGAAGGTGCGGACACTTTATAATGACAAAGTTATTGCCGGGTTTGCCGGTGCTACCGCCGATGCCTTCACTCTCTTCGAACGCTTTGAAAAAAAACTGCAGACATATGCGGGCAACCTTGTCCGTTCTGCTGTTGAAATGGCTACCGACTGGCGAACCGATAAATTTCTTCGCAAACTGGAAGCCATGATCATGGTTGCAGATGCCGAGCACATCCTCATTATCAGCGGTAACGGCGATGTTATCGAACCGGATGACGGGGTGGCGGCCATCGGCTCCGGCGGCTCATATGCCCTTTCCGCCGCGCGGGCTCTGCTGCGCAATACCGACATGCCTGCCAAAGAGATCGCAGAGAAATCCATGGAAATTGCCAGTGAAATATGCGTGTACACTAACGGAAACTACGTTCTCAAAACTCTTGAGAAACAAGACAAATAAATTTGCAAAGGTTTTATAATGAGCAATCTTACTCCCAGAGAAATCGTTTCGGAACTGGACAAATTCATCATTGGACAGGCTGACGCAAAGCGCATGGTCGCAATCGCGATGCGTAACCGCTGGCGCAGACAGCAACTCCCCGCAGAGCTTCGTGATGAAATCGCCCCAAAAAATATTATCATGATGGGCCCCACGGGAGTGGGTAAAACCGAGATAGCACGCCGTCTGGCCAAACTATCCGGATGCCCTTTCTTTAAAGTTGAAGCCACCAAATTCACCGAAGTCGGTTATGTTGGGCGCGATGTTGAATCCATGGTCCGCGACCTCATGGAAATCGGCATAAATCTTGTGCGCAAGGAAGAAACGGAGAAAGTGAAAGTCAAGGCGGAAAAAAACGCTGAAGACGCCCTTCTGGATCTTCTGCTTCCCAACTCCAAACCGCAGCAGCAGGGAATGGGATTTTTCAATAACGCCGAACCTCAGCAGGAAGAAAAGCCGGCTGTGGATTCCTCATCCACCCGGGAGAAATTCCGCAAGATGTGGCGAGAAGGCAGACTGAATGACCGTGAGGTTGAGATTGAAGTTACTGTGCAGGGAGGCGGAGTTGAAATAATGTCCATGCCCGGCATGGAAGATATGGGCATGCAGGTTTCCGACATGATGAGTAAAATGTTTCCCGGAAAGAAAAAGACCCGCAAGGTCAACATCAGGGAAGCATACGAAATTCTCATCCAGCAGGAATCCGAAAAACTAATCGACATGGACAACGTGGCGGAACTCGCCCGCGAAAGAGTGGAACAGAGCGGCATCCTCTTCCTTGACGAAATCGACAAGATTGCCGGGAAACAGGAAGGTGGTTCAACAGATGTTTCCCGTGAAGGTGTACAGCGTGACCTTCTACCTGTTGTTGAAGGGTGCGTGGTCAACACAAAGTACGGTATGGTCAAGACTGACCACATCCTGTTTATCTCCGCAGGTGCTTTCCACTATGCCAAGCCCTCCGATCTCATTCCCGAACTTCAGGGACGTTTTCCCTTGAGAGTAGAACTTTCCTCCCTTGGCAAAGATGAATTCTACAGAATCCTGACCGAACCTCAGAACGCACTTACTGTTCAGTATAAAGCCCTGCTGGAAACCGAACAGCTTACTATCGATTTCAGCAAGGAAGCTCTGGAGGAAGTGGCCTACCATGCCCAGAAGATTAACGAGGAAACCGAAAACATAGGGGCCAGACGTCTTTACACCATCATGGAGAAGATACTTTCCGACCTTTCCTTTGAAGCTCCGGACCGCTCCGGTGAAAGCATTGTCATCGACCGAGAATACGTGCAGGAAAAACTGAAGGACGTTGTGGAAGATCGCGACCTGTCCCGTTACATCCTGTAAATAAATCGGCCATTGACCGAATAGGATCAAAGTATACATTATCAAGCGGGGTATTGCACTGTAATACCCCGCTTTTTTTATATTTTCATAAATTGTGGGTCGGGACAAAATGTGCTAGACAAGCACCTGAACGCATAAAAGCACTTTCTGCCACGTATGATCAACAAGGAAACAGGGACCAGTCATGGCTACCGATTCTTCCATGCAGCCCAGAATCAGGGGCGCTTTCTCAACAAGGATAGTTCAGGAAATAGGGACAGGTACAACCAAGAGAAAGGTTGTTCAATCCTTTCTTTACTATGCCGAGGAAGAAGAGAATGGGGATATCTCCCTGCAGGCACTGAACGAAAATAACGTGCCTTCAGGGGAAGCACTGACAATCAGCAAGGAAGAGCTGCTTGAGTCGTTTACTCCAGAGCTGGAGCTATATACGTCAGAGGTTTTCCCGGCCATGAAAGAGTTGAGCAAAACTCTGGCAAAGGCAGACCGTCAACGTCAGCTGGGAAACACCTTCACCGCAGAAGTGGAATACGGAAAAGCCCTGAATCTTGACGAGGAAAACATCCGCGCGAACTTCGGAATAGGCTTATGCTATCTTTCCAGAAATGAAGATGAAAAGGCGGTTGATATATTCAACCGTCTGGTTAAGCTTGATGCCGCATTTGAAAAGCAGCATAAGCATCTGTTCAACGACTTCGGAATATCCCTTCGCAAAAATCATATGTTTGAAGAGGCTATAGAGTTCTATAAAAGAGCAATCGGGCTGACTGACGACGATGAGAATCTCTTTTTCAACATCGCCCGCTGCCTGTTTGAGCTGGGAAAACGCAAGGAATGCCTCATATATATTGATAAATGCCTGAATCTCAATCCCGGATCACAGCCGGCCATAAAGCTTAAAAAACATATATCAAAAAAAATATCTGTTTAACCCTTCCCTCTTCCTGCACTGAATTTTTATCCCCCCTATTCCAGTATTATCCATTTATGGGGAACTTTTTTTCCCTTTATCATCTTAATTTATCCATACAAATCCTTAAGATAAGCTAATCATAACTTTAGGCACGCCCTTTGCTTAAATACGTGTGAGCGGATTTTTATTCCCGCTTGTACGGTTTAACAGGTTTCGGCGGAGTCAACATATAATGCCGGACCCCTCAAGGAGTTTTTTCATGGCTTTCAGCTCAATGTACATAGGCTCGGCCGGCATCAAGTCGCACGGTATGCTGATGCAGCAGATCGGGGCCAACCTTGCCAACGTGAATACCACGGCCTACAAGAGCGGAGACACTTTTCTTGAAACCTTGAACAGCCAGAGCCACGTCGGTTCCATCTCAGGAGTAGTCGCCGGGGGAGGAGCAAACACAGTCGGGCAGATAGGCCTCGGTTCAAGGGTGTCTTCTACGCGAATCAATTTTAAAGAAGGCTCGTTCGAGCACACCAACAACAGCACCGACCTCGCCATCGGGGGACAGGGATTTTTCCGTGTGGCCAAATCCGATAACACCGGAAGCTACTACACCCGAGCCGGTAATTTCCATTTCGACAAAAACGGAGTTCTCGTGGATTCTCACGAGAATATCCTGCAGGGATACGCCATCGACAATGATGGAAACATCGGAACTGCTTCCCAGAATATAGCCCTGCCCATGAAAACGGAAAAAAATGCTGCAGGTCAGGATGTGCTTGTTGTTAAGTCCGACCCCAAGCCCACTGATGAAGTTTCCATCCGCACCAACCTTGACTCCGGAAGTGTGGACAATACTGAAGTGGAAGGTTCTCCTTTTTTCTCCTTGATGCAGACCTGGAACGGAAAAAATGAGATTCCCCTGACATCCGAGCAATACGCTTACAACACCTCTATCAAGATATATGATGAAAGCGGTGAAACCCATGACATGGTTGTCTATTTTGACAAAGTAACCAATGACGGTGATTCCTCGGACAAGAAGTACTGGGAATACATAGTCACAGTTCCTCCGGGAAGTGACGCAAGTGCCAACGCCGCCACATCCGCTGCCGGACTGCTCATGACAGGTACACTTACTTTTTCCGGTGACGGCACCCTGATCAATCAGAGTGCCTATACCCTGAAGGAAGGTGCCAATGACCCCAAATCCCTCAGCAACTGGACAGTGGCCGCTATGAACAGCAACGGGCTACCGGTTATGAATACGACTCTCAAAGGAGCTGATGGAACAACCAGTACTCAATCCATCTCCCTTAACATGGGAATTCAGTCCGGCAGTGACAGCTGGACCATACCGGGTGCCAACGCCTCCAGTGTAGGCAGTAATGCCTCGAACATTTCGGTCATGAATGACGGCAAGATCAACGCGCTGTCAACCACTGACTATTACGGATCATCTTCCACCATAAGCCAGTCACAGAACGGTTTCGGTGAAGGATACCTGCATAATGTAGACTTTGATTCAGACGGGATCCTGACTGCACATTTCAGTAATGGACTGAGTCAGCAACTGTATCAGGTAAATCTCTACAATTTCAAAAATGAGTATGGATTAAGGCGTGAGGGTTCCAACTATTTCAGCGCCACTCAGGACTCCGGAGACGCGATACAGGGAACCGCCGGAAAGGATGGCCTTGGTTCGGTTGTAGGAAGCAGCCTGGAAACATCGAACGTGGATCTTGCGGAAGAATTTGCCCAGATGATACTCACCCAGCGTGGATTTCAGGCAAACTCCAAGACCATCAGCACAACGGAATCGCTGATAAACACGGCTCTTGGAATCAAGAAATAAAATCTGAAATAATATTGCAGAATAAAACAAAGCCCTTTTCATGAATCATGAAAAGGGCTTTGTTACACTTTATCTCAAGGTAAGTCGCTGCAATCAACTAACCTTTAAGTTTTTCAGCAAGCATACGCAGATGCCCGCGTTCTTCTTCAATACAGTCTTCAACGATTCCGCGCTCTGATTCGGGAACCATTCTTTTCAGCTCGGTGAACAGAAGGATTGTATCTTTTTCAAAACGCATGGCTGCACGAACGGCATCCTCAAAGGTGAAATCTTCATCCTTGAAAGCCGCGGTGTAATCAAAGTTGAACACATCGTGAGAATCCACGAGAGCCATTACGTACTGGGTGTATTCTTCATAATCGCTGCCGGAAGGAATTTCGATATTGCCCAGACGGTCTCGCATATTTCTGAAAAACATCTCATGCTTGGATTCTTCTTCAGCAAAAAAGTCAAAGAATTCCTTGGCACCGGGGTCCTTTGCCTCGTCTGCTGCAAGCAGGTAGAAAGCCTGACCTTTCTGCTCAATTCGCATAGCCAGCTCAACTACTTCATTTGCATTGAAAAAAGTTACCATATTAACTCCTCATGAATTTAATCTATTTAATAGGGATTGTTCAGTCTGATTTTCAGGCAATAAAATCAGTCGAATCTCTGCAAACAGACGGTCATTGCCCACAATATTAACCACTGAAGCTAAAAGCGCAACCGGAATCAGTTATATATTTGCAAAAGACCATTTCGTTTTTTTTCGATTCAACATATAAAAAGATAATGGATTTATCGTTCTATAAACTTCAAAAGGTAATTACTTTTAATCCGGACGGCTTAGACTGCATAATTAATAGTCTGGAATATTGATTAAAATAATTGAATTGACCTGAGACGTCATTCTATTTCAAGCAGAAAAATGGGGAGAAGTTATGTCAGAAGAAATTTATGAAGATCCGGCGCTGCAACATTTTGTAGAACAGTCCATGGACAAACTGGACCAGATAGAAACAGCACTTATGCAACTTGAAAAAAGCAAAAGTCCCTCACCCGCTGTAGTTGCACAGGTTTACGGAATACTCGTCTCTCTCAAGGAAAGCGCGGCATTGCAGGAACTGCGCAAAATCAGTCAGGTAGCAGATGCTATCGGACAGGTTCTTGACCAAGTATACAAAAATAAAATTGAGCTCAGCTCTGATCTGCTCAATATAGTTATCGATTCATTTGATAAACTCAACGAGATGGTCAGCAACGCCACCCTTAGCAATGATTATGACATACGTATTGTAACCCTGCCTCTGGAAGAAATAAGCAAGCATGGCATTGTTCTTGACGAAGGACAGGAGACTTCACCGGAAAAACCACTTGAGACTCAGAAAGTGAAACCGGAGCCGGTAAAAGAAATGCCGGAAAACAAACCGCAACCTGAAACTGTGGCATCTCCGGACCCTGTGGTTCCCCCGAAGCCCGCCATTATCCCTGAGCCTGCCGCTATACCGGAACCAGCTCCAGAGCGCAGTACTTCTGAAACGGAAAACACAACGGATTCCCACAGTGTTTCGGCACGAAAGTTCCGCAAAAAATACAGAATCAAAAAAGAGATTGATCTTGCTAGCAACGCCAACCCACTTGGTGTTTCCAAAGCCGTTTCCAATACCATAAAGAACATGGCCAATAACTGCAGTGCCTTTGATATCGACACTGCGGACGGACTGAAGTTCAGCCTCGCCAAACGCCACGATGTAAGTGAAGAATCCATCGTCATAGCCAACTCTTCCGTAGAGCTTCTGGATCTAACCCTGCGTCTGAGTGTCAGTCCGGGTATCGACCATGTCCTCTCATACGAACACGGACTTACTGAGTACAGCCGTATAGCCGCCCTTAATGGTGTGGAACTCCTCCGGCTGCCGAGGGGAAGAAACTATTCTCCACCACTTGATCAGCTAGTTACTACAGCCAATGAAAATACCGCGGCGGTTATTATAACCAACCCCGATATTCCTTCCGGTTACGGTGTTCCGGCAGAAGAGCTGGCTACCATGGTCAACCTTCTTCCCGAAAAGACGCTGCTCATCGTTGATGAAAAATATGTGGAATTCGCATGGCCTGAAGATGACTATTCTATGGTCAGCTTTCTTGAAAAGGCTCCCAATCTTGTAATTCTGCGCAGTTTTTCCTGGTCATTCGGACTGCGCGGCGTTGGCCTCGGCTACGCCCTGATGAACAGAGACAGAGCTAATATTTTCGAGGAATCAAGACTTCCGATTCCTTTAAGCCCCCTGAACCTTGCCGCAGGACAGGCTGCCCTCAACCATAATGAGTTTTATTACTCCACAATAGATCTCATCATAAGAGGAAGAGAACGGGTGCAGAAGGGGCTGGAAGAACTGGGATGCACAGTTTACCACAGTCAGGGCAATTTTATAATGTTCAGCGGCCCTGTCCCGGCAAAGGAACTTTATGAATCACTTCACGAATACGGATTCAAGGTAAGTCTCCTTGACCGGTATGGACTGCCGGATATGCTGAAAGTTTCAATAGGCAACAACTCCACCAACCGGATGTTTCTTGCTGCCATGAAGAACATTCTCTAATCCATATCAGGGGGAACAATGAAAAGGATACTTCTGACTCTATCAATTAGTGCACTGCTGGCCGGGTGCTCCGGACACGCAACCACAATGCAGGATGTCCGTGCCTACTGCAGGTCCGTCACCACTAATATGGACTGCGAAGCTCAGGACTCAATATGTGCCCGGTATTCGGAGGTCACCCTCAGGGACTACAGTTCAGCCAAGGAATGCCGCCAGTCCTGTGAAAAAGTGAGACAGGAATCTGCAATGCATCAGGGACTTCAGTCCTGTCTGGATCTTTACCAGACCGTAGAAGGCAAGTGCAACGAATTCTGCAACGACAACTATAAATAAGACGCTGCAGCTCAGACGGTCCGTCTTGCCAGATTGTAAACTCTGGCGTAAAAGCAGATTGATTATTCCGGCAGTACCAGCCAGTTTCGCAGGTACTGCCGTTCTTCCGTTAAAATAAACAACCAAAGGATTTGCTGCCATGCTTAAACGGCTGACCGTAGGGCAAAAGATTTTCTGTAGTTTTCTGGTAGTGTTCATTCTTTTCGGCTTCGTCGGCATGGAGTCACTGGTGGCGCTTAAAGAGTCTTCAACAGGATTTACCGGCTACCGTGAATATGCTCAGGACTCCAACCTTCTCGGGGAAATTCAGGCCAAACTTCTGGAAGGACGAACCGATGTAAAAGACTACATCATCACCGGGGACAGCAAATACCTGGAGAAGTATACGCAGAGCCAAAGCTCAGTTATTCCACTTTTCGATTCAGCGAAGAACACTATAAATTCCGGGGAACGAAAAGCACTGCTGAATGAAGCCAGAGCTCTTCTCTCCGAATATGATGAACGCTTTGAAGATGTTGCAAAGGCTCAAGCTCAAAGAGACAAAATAGCTGATGAAACCATGATTCCAGCCGGAAATATTATGGAGCAGACCTTTGAGCAGATAATTGACGGAATCGGCAAAAAAGGAACCAACTCAGAAGCTCTCTACTGGTGCGCCAAAGGAGTTCGCAACCTTATCCTCGGAAGATTATACGCTGCTAAATATATTGAAATCAGCCTCGAGTCCCATGCAGAGCGCTCACTAAATGAGATGCAGGAACTTAAGGTCGTGACAGACAGTCTTTCAGGCCTTCTTAAAGGAAACAACTATAGACTCCTTGAATCCATCAAGCAAAACCGCGACCTGTACGTCAAAGGGATGCACGAACTAGTTTCTGTAACGGAAAAACGGGACCGACTCATAAATTCCGAACTTGATGTGATCGGCCCCAAAATGGCAACACTGATTGAACAGGCAAAGCAATCAGTAATCTCCGATCAGGACAAACTCGGCCCCACTTTACAGGCACGCAATGACCGGGCAATCACCAACACATATGTTATAGGATTTTTCGTGGTTACCCTTGGACTATGCGCTGTTTTTTTCATCGGCCGCGACATTACGGTTCCGCTGCAGAAAGTAGTGGATGCCGCCCACAGGATTGCCGAGGGCGACATGAGTTCTACTATCTCCAGTTCCGACCGTAAGGATGAACTGGGAGCTCTCGCCAGGGCCTTCAACCGGATGACAGAATCGCTCAACGAAATGGCCGGAGCAATGGAACGGGTGGCAGATTCCGACCTGACAGTTTCAGTTACGCCCAGATCGGACAAAGATACGATAGGTAAGGCACTTGCGATAATGGTGGAGAACCTCAAAAGCGACAACCGCAAAATACATGAAGCTGTCCGCACCCTCTCCACTTCTCTCAGCCAGATTTCAGCGGCTTCTGCCGAGTTGACAGCCAGTGCCGCGGAAACAGCCAGTGCGGTTGCCGAGACAAACGCCACCGTTGAAGAAGTAAAACAGACAGCTCACCTCTCCAACGAGAAATCAAGACAGGTGGCCGATGTCGCGCGCAAGGCCGTTACCACCTCGCAGCAGGGCAAGAAAGCAGCCGAGGACGCTGCCTCGGGCATGAAAAATATCCGCACCCAGATGGATACCATCGCCCAGTCCATTGTTAAGCTTTCAGAGCAGTCCCAGCACATCGGGGATATTATATATGTAGTCAACGACATTGCCGACCAATCCAATATTCTGGCTGTAAACGCGTCAATAGAAGCTTCAAAGGCCGGGGAGGAAGGACGAGGGTTCACCGTGGTGGCAAGAGAAATAAGAAACCTCTCCGACCAGTCCAAACATTCGGTATCCCAGATCCAATCCATCCTCGCGGATATACAGAAAGCAACAAGTTCAGCGGTAATGATTACCGAGGAAGGCGGCAAGGCTGTTGAGTCCGGAGCCAGACTATCATCCCAGACCGGTGAATCAATCCTGAACCTGAGTTCCGTGATAAACCAGTCAGCCCAGTCATCCGCCCAGATTGCTGCGTCCAGTCAGGAACAGTTGGCCGGAATGGATCAGGTTGCAGTGGCACTGTCTTCAATCAAACAGGCTGGAGAACAGAACCTTGAAAGCTCCCGTCAGTTGGAAGAAGCAGTTAAAGACCTTGATCAGCAGGCAAGGTCGCTGCAGAATATGATGGAGCGTTTCAAGATTTAAGCGCATTTAACGCACAATGATTATAAACTTATTGTTAAGACATAGGCTTTAACCTTCTTATTGTAGTGCCGACCCCATTTCATGGATTTCACGGCTGCCGGGTTTACCCCAAAAAAGTAATCCCCCTGACGAAAGAGATCGTCAGGGGGATTACTTTTTGCGAAGGACCGAAAACGCCTCAGTATTAAAGAACATTACATTTAAATAAATATTTTAAACAATAAAAAACAGATAGTTAAATAGCATAAAAAAGAAACACACCATATCTTCCCTTCTTATAGCTACCACAGATCTCTAGCAATTTTATTTAAACATGATAAAATTTACTCTTTGCGAAAATTACCCCCCTCAAATTACATTATATCTCATAGAACACCTAGATATTAACAAATTAACAATTTTATACTTAAACCACACAAGAATGAGCACTAGCCACAAAAAACCAAAAACTCCCCTAGTAAAAGATTTTAATAAACCCTTATTTTAATTAACTTTTTATATTAGAAGAAAAATTTATAATTATAACACAGATAACAACATACAGTAAACAAGCTTCTCAATTGTTTTTTTATATCTTAATTTTCAATACCTTATAGATTATTTCTATCATTTTTTCAAAAATGTCTTTTTAAATTCTATCTTTTGCGATAATTTTCATCATCCAATAACGAAATCGGAACTTCTTAATGAACACTTCAGGAGGTAAGGAATGAAGAAAATTATTTTCAGGTCGCTCTTGGCCCTAATGGTTCTGGGCCTTGCGGTTGTCATTATGTCTGGATGCTCCAAGCAGGAAGAAAAAATCAAAATCGGATTTAATATTCCTCTTACCGGCGACATACCCAAGGTCGGGGAGTCTTCAAAGAACGCCGCGGAGATGCTGCTGGCCGACATCAATGCACAGGGAGGACTTGAGGTAGGCGGAAAGAAAATACCTCTTGAGTTCATTTATGAAGACAACGAATCAAAAGCCGAATCAGCTGTAAACGCCGCCCTGAAGCTGATTGAGCAGGACAGTGTCGTAGCAATCATCGGTCCCAACTCATCAAAGCAGGCAGTTCCCGCCGGTGGAACCTGCAACGACAACCGCACACCAATGGTTTCCCCTTGGTCCACCAACCCCGATACCACCAAAAACCGCCCTTGGGTTTTCCGTGCGGCCTTCCTTGATCCTTTCCAGGGTCCGGTAGCCGTAAACTTCGCTTCCAAGCAGTTCAAAGCCACAAAAGCAGCAGTTCTTTTCGATATATCCAATGACTATTCAAAAGGTCTGGCTGAAATTTTCAAGAATGTTTTTGATAAAAAATTCGGTGATGGATCTGTAGTTGCTTTCGAATCCCATGGGACAAAAGATCAGGACTTCTCCGCACAGCTTACTAAAATCATCAACGCGAAACCGGATTTCATATTCCTTCCGGATAACTACAACCAGGTTGCTCTGATTGTTAAACAGGCCCGTGATCTCGGTTGGAAAGGTCCCTTCATGGGTTCTGATGCCTGGGGTTCTGCCGAACTGATGAAACTCTGCGGCGACGACTGTAAAGGTCAGTTCTTCTCCACCCACTACGCCGCAGCCGGCGCAAAAGGAGCCACCAAGGAATTCATTGACCGCTACGAAGCCAAATACGGCGAGACTCCTGACGATGTCGCAGCCCTCACATGGGACGCAACCCGTCTGGTGCTGCAGGCAATCAAGGATTCCGGCTCCTACAACTCCAATGTAAAAGACGAGCGCAAAGCTATCCGCAACGCCCTTGCCTCCATCAAGGAATTTGCAGGTATAACCGGTTCCATGAAATTCGATGAACAAGGTGATCCCATCAAATGCGCCGTTGTTGTTCGCATTGACGATAACGGTAATTTCGTTTTCGCCGAATCCGTCTGCCCTTAATCCATTCAAATTATATATTCAGATGGCGGAACAGCTGATTCCGCCGTCTGAATGCTTACACAGATGCTCCCGTTCGGAAAACAACTGCCGGACGTCATAATTTTAATCGGAAGACCTGCGGTCTTTCAATAAAGAAAAGGATGACCGACAGTGGATATCCTAATCCAGAACCTGCTCAATGCCCTGCAATGGGGTAGCTTCTACGCCCTTATCGCACTGGGTTACACCCTTGTTTACGGTGTCCTGCTGCTGATCAATTTCGCTCATGGCGATATCTTCATGGTCGGCGCATATATCGCTTTTTTCGTAGCAACTTTATTTCTCGGACTGTTTGAATTTTCTTCCTGGATGGTGCTGGCACTTACCGTGCCATTGACCATGATACTTACCGCCGGGGTCGGTGTAACTCTTGAAAGAATTGCCTACAGGCCGTTGCGAAGAAAAGGTGCACACCGTCTTTATGTTGTAATCACAGCTCTTATGTGCGGTCTGATTCTGGAAAACGGCAACCTTGCCCTTCTTGGTGCAAGCCGTAAAAAATTTCCGGAACTTCTCGACAAGGTTATTTACACTTTTGGCAATGTATCCGTTACCAACCTCAAAATCATTGTTATTCTTGCGGCCATCGCGGTTTTCATACTCTTGCAGTTCATTGTGACCAAGACCAAGATAGGTATGGCCATGCGCGGAATATCCTATGATAAATTCGCCATTCCGCTCATGGGAATTCCCATCGATAACGTGATAGTTTTCACCTTTGTGCTGGGTTCAGGAATGGCTGGTCTGGCTGGTCTTCTTTTTGCCATGTCCTACCCCATCCTTGAACCTTATATGGGAGCGCTTATCGGCTGGAAAGCCTTTATCGCCGCTGTGGTTGGAGGAATCGGTGATATCAGAGGGGCCTTTATCGGCGGATTCCTGCTCGGCTTCATTGAAGTGGGAGTTGTAGCCATGTTTCCCTCAACCTTCCGTGACCTTTTCGCCTTTTCAATCCTGCTGGTCATCCTCTGGATGAAACCGACCGGAATATTCGGCGTAGCCAAGACCACCAAGATCTAAGGCGGGATACTGACAATGCAGAAATACACCTTCAATATCGGTATCTGGACTATGGCGGCAATTGTAGTGCTGCTGTCCCAGTTCAGCGCAATAGACCTTTATATCCAGTCGGTGGTCATGTTCATCGGCATTAACATCATCCTTTCATCCAGCCTGAACGTGGTTAACGGTTATATGGGAGAATTCTCCTGCGGCCATGCGGGATTCATCTGTATCGGCGCCTATGTTTCATCCGTACTGAGCGTTATGTTTTTCGCACAGGACAAAATATTCGGCGCGCCGATCCTGCCCCCGGAACTCGCTCCGCTGGGATTCCCCATTATCGTGATCATTTCCGGACTTGTCTCAGCCGTAGCCGGGTTGATTGTGGCCATCCCCTCTTTCAAAACAAGGGGAGACTATCTGGCCATCATCACTATCGCCGCCAACTACATGGTCATCTCGGCCATTGAGAATATGGATATAATCGGCGGCCCGCGCGGATTCATGGGCATGAAGCGGGTAGTCAACGCCATGGAGGACCTCGTCGACATCCCCTGGATGATGATCTGGGTTATCCTTGGAACTTTCGCCAGTGTCTGGATGATCCGGCGCTTCGTTTCTTCCACTTACGGCAAGGGAATCATGGCTATATGTCAGGACGAAGTTGCCGCTGAAATAATGAGCGTAAACACAAACAAGATGAAAATGGCCGCCTTTATGCTGTCTTCCGGTCTGGCCGGTGTGGGCGGGGCCCTCTTCGCCCATGTTCTGGGCTACGTGAATCCACAGTCCTTCAATATCATGAAATCCACAGAGTGCATGGTCATGGTTTACCTTGGAGGCATGGGTTCCCTTGGCGGCTCGGTCATTTCTGCCATCTTCTTTACTCTGATGCTGGAAATGCTGCGCTTCATTATCCCGGCAATCGATACAGGTCTGCATTTCCTTAACCTGCTCCCGGACGGCTACCATCTGAGTCAGGTCTGGAAATGGGTTCTCATTCCCCTGACTCTGATTCTGCTTATGCAGTTCAGGCCGGAAGGAATCATGGGTAACAAGGAACTGCCCGACTTGTTCCCGCGGCTTAAGAAATTTTATAAATTCAAATAGCCGAGAGCCGTGAGCAAGGAGATAAAATGACACTTTTGAAAATAGACGGACTCACCCAGAGATTCGGAGGGCTGCAGGCTGTTTCGGATTTCAATATCGAACTTAAGGAAGGATCGCTTACCGGACTCATCGGGCCTAACGGAGCTGGTAAAACAACCATATTCAACCTTATCTCAGGTTTTTATCAACCGACAGAGGGAACCATAACCCTTGCCGATACACCGACAAAGGGACTCAAACCCCATCAGGTCACTGGTTTGGGAGTAGCCCGGACTTTTCAGAACATACGCCTCTGGCACGACATGACAGTTCTGGACAACATCCGTATCGCCCAGCATTACCGCATGGGCTACGGCTTCTTTGACGCTGTTCTGAGAACCAGGAATTATATGTTGAGGGAAAAGGAAATCAACCGCATTTCTCATGAACTGCTCGATTTCATGGACCTTGAAAGATACGCAAACGAACTGCCCACCAACCTGCCATACGGTCTTCAGAGAAGAGTCGAGATAGCCCGGGCAATGTCAATCCAGCCGAAACTGCTGCTGCTTGACGAGCCTGCCGCAGGACTGAACTCTTCAGATGTCGAAGGACTTATCAAACTGATCAAATGGATTCATGATGAATTCGATATCACGATTCTGATGATCGAACATCAGATGAAGGTGGTCATGACCTTGTGCAAATGGATAAAATGCATTGATTTCGGCGCAACTATCGCCGAAGGAACACCCGATGATATCCAGTCCAGCGAGACTGTTATCAAAGCCTACCTGGGAGATGAATCGCTTTGATGAATACACTGCTTGAAGTTAAAGATCTCCGAGTCAAATACGGTAATATCGAGGCTCTTCACGGTATATCGTTCAATGTCAATGAAGGTGAAATCGTCACCCTTATCGGAGCCAACGGCGCGGGCAAAACAACCACGCTGCTGTCAATCAGCCGTCTTCCCCCACCGGAAGCCCCCAAGGTTGTATCCGGTGACATCACATGGCAGGGCAGGTCCATACTGGATATGCCACCGCACAAAGTTATTTCCGATTTGCATCTGGCACTGGTTCCTGAGGGAAGGCATATTTTCGGCAACCTGACTGTCGAAGAGAACCTGAAACTGGCCACTTATGCCCGCAAAGATTCCATTAAGGACATTCATGGTGATTACGATCGCGTGTTCGCCCTCTTCCCGCGTCTTGCCGAGCGCCGCAAACAGCGCAGTGAATCACTGTCCGGCGGAGAGCAGCAGATGCTTGCCGTAGGGCGCGCCCTGATGTCCAAATGCAATTTCATTATGTTGGATGAACCGTCAATGGGACTGGCTCCGCTGCTGATGTATGATATGTTTCGCACACTCAAGGAACTGAATCAGCAGGGTCTGACCATTCTGTTAATTGAACAGAACGCCAACCTGGCTCTGAAATTCGCCCACAGAGGGTATGTTCTGGATACCGGTGAAATAGCTGCTCAGGGAACATCAGCACAGCTTCAGGAAGATCCGGAGGTTAAGAAAGCGTATCTCGGAGGTTGATGGCTTTGCTGATCCTTCAGGAAATTCAACGAAAACTCTGATAAGATTTACCTGTAAAATAAGGCGTCTTTCAGACGGTCCCTTCCCCTTCGTTACGCAAATAAGAAACAAAAACAGACCGCATTATCGTGATAGATAATACGGTCTGTTTTTGTTTTCAATAATTGTAAAAATTGTCTTCATACCAACTTAAAGTTAAACAGACGGTGAAACGGAGAGACGCTAGGCAAGAGCCTCTCCGCTTCTGCTTGTATAGTCCAAAGGAGGTAGATGAACCCTTCTTTTTAAAGATTTTAAAGCGGCACAGGCTGATCAAGAGCAGTTTTGGCCTTGACCTCTCCGGTGCGCTTGATAACTATTTTTTCTGCCGGAATGTCGGCGTTTGCATTTTTGAGAGCGGTGGCAACAATCCTGCTGAAATTGGAGCAGCAAGGCACTTCCATTTCAAGAACGGTAATGGACTTGATGCCGCTAACAGTAAAAATTTCAGTCAGGCGCTGCACATACAGCTGAACATCATCAAACTTGGGGCAGCCCATGAGCACCTTTTTACCGGGCAGGTAATTCTGGTGATAACCGGGCAGTGATACAGCCACACAGTCCGCGGTAAGCAGAAGGTCCGCCCCTTTGAGAAACGGCGCGTCAGCGGGGACCAGACGAATCTGGATGGGCCAGTGGGTCAAATGCGAAGGCCCGGCTTCAGCATCCGTACCGGTGGGTACATTTGCCTGCTGACAGGGTGATGCGGCAGGGGCGAAAGCTTCAATTCTTGAGCCGGCACAACCACCGGAGACAGGTTTCGCGTTGGAACCGCCGAGACGCAGACTCTCAGGCGAAGGCATATGGTCGGGAACTTCGCGGCCCTGTTCAGTCAGCAGTTCCTTTACAGCTTCGGGATCGAAATCGTCAGCTTCAACTTCGATGACCTTCAATGCCCCGGTAGGACATTCACCAAGGCACGCTCCCAGACCGTCACAATATTTCTCGGCTACAAGTCTGGCCTTGCCGTCTATTATCTGCAATGCCCCCTCTTCACATCCGGGAACACACTGTCCGCATCCGTCACACAAATCTTCATCTATACTGATCATCTTTCTTAATACTTTCATTTATCTATCCTCCTGACCGGAACGTATATGCCCCGGCCTACCCTTCGGGTTTAGGATTTAATGCGCTTTGCGCTTTATATTAATTCCTCCAGCGGTCCTGCCGGAGGGCTAAAAATCTCATCTAAAATACTTGTTTAATGGCTTTTATCTCAAAGAATCGGGCATGAATAATCGACTGGTATGCATTGAATTTAAAGCCTGTAAACCCAAAAAGAAATTTGTACTGAACTCATAACGAGTCTCTGCCGGGCATGCTGAATATTGCTCGATAAATGTGATCTTCCGGACCAGAGAACAAAGCCTGTTAAAAAGTTTTGAAATAGTGGGGTCCGGGGAGGGAAAACTTTTTCATAATTTTTCCCTCCCCGGCCGCCGGAGGCTATAAACTATCCAAGTATAGCCTTGAGATCTTCTTCAGGAGTGCTGATGGGCATAATGTTGAAATTCTCAACAAGGAAATTCAGCACATTGGGGGTTACGAATGCGGGCAGGGAAGGCCCGAGGCGGATATCCTTGATTCCGAGATGCAGCAGGGTCAGCAGGATGGAAACCGCTTTCTGCTCGTACCATGACAGAATCAGAGACAGGGGCAGGTCGTTCACTCCGCATTCGAAAGCGTCAGCAAGTGCTACTGCAATCTGGATTGCTGAATAGGCATCGTTGCACTGTCCGATATCGAGCAGACGGGGAATACCGCCGATGTCACCGAGCTTCTTGTCGAAGAAACGGAACTTGCCGCAGGCGAGAGTCAGGATAACGGTATCTTCGGGAGCCTGCTCAACGAACTCGGTATAGTAGTTACGTCCGGGCTTGGCACCGTCACATCCGCCGACCAGAAAGAAATGCTTGATAGCGCCGGCCTTGACCCCTTCGATAACCTTGTCCGCAACACCGAGAACGCTGTTACGGGCGAAACCGCAGAGGACGGAACCTTTGTCGGTATCCGCTTCGAAACCGGGCAGTTCTTTCGCCTTTTCAATAACTTCTGCAAAGTCGCCATTGGTAACATGGGTTACTCCGGGCCAGCCGACCAGACCAGTGGTGTAAATATTACCCTTGTAGCTTTCCACAGGCTTCTGAATGCAGTTGGTGGTCATGAGAATAGCACCGGGGAACTCGGCAAATTCCTTAGCCTGATTCTGCCATGCGGTTCCGTAATGCCCATAAAAATGGTCAAACTTCTTCAGCTCGGGATAACCGTGGCAGGGTAGCATTTCCCCATGGGTGTAAATATTGATTCCGGTTCCTTCGGTCTGCTCCAGAAGCTGGCGCAGATCTTTGAGATCATGACCGGAAACCAGAATGGCCTTACCGGCTTTGGCTCCAAGAGGAACTTCAGTGGGAACTGGATGGCCGTAGGCTCCGGTATTGGCGGCATCAAGAAGTTCCATTGCCTTGAGGTTCATTTCACCGCACTTCATGGCCTGTGCAACAAGCTCTTCCAGACCCAGCTGCTGAGGAACAACGGCAAGTGCTTCATGGATCTGGGCGTAAAGTTCATCATCTTCCTGGCCCAGAATCGCGGCGTGGTCAGTATAGGCGGCGACACCTTTAAGACCGTAGACAAGAATCTGCTTGAGTGAGCGCAGATCTTCATTTTCATCAAAAGAGGTAACAGGAAATTTCTCGCCCTGCCTGCTGAGTTCTGCAGCGGTTCCTGCAATACTGGTGAATTCGCCACAGTCAGCTTTCACCTTGGCGGCGAGCTCGTCACGGGCCGCGGCTACATTTTTGATAACGGGAACAAATCTTTCATCATCAAAGTTGACGTTGGTGAGGGTGGAGAAAACCGCTTCAGCGGTCAGACGGTTGACTGCGTTGGAAACTTCGATTCCTTCCTTGCGCGCCGCGGTAGCGACAGTACCGAGTTCAATAAGGACCTGTACCAGAAGATCCTGAATTGCGGACACTTCATTAGTCTTACCACAAACACCCTTTACGGTGCAGCCCTGGCCTTTTGCTGTCTGTTCACACTGGTTGCAAAACATGTTTAACTCCTTTGCGGGTGATACGTTTTCGTTTTCTTCATTACCGAATACGCCTGCCACCCTTTTAAGTATTTGACTAAGATCAAAAGCCATGAAATTTACCCTGCCTTCAAATATTTTTTAAAGTTAACCTGAGGCGGAACCTTGAAAGCTCCGCTCTCAGGACTGATTTCCCATTCGTTGAGTACAAACTAGGTAAAACATCTTTAAAAGTATTTGATTCAGGTCAAACGTATGACTTTTTCAAACCTTTTTTTTATTCCTCCCAATAAATACAGTTCACAGGACACAGATCCATTGCGGATTCAATTTGTTTTTCATCACCACCATCAGCGTTAATAACCTGCGCGATATCACCGGGCCCCATGGCAAAAACTTCAGGGGCCTCCTCCACGCAGGCTTCGCAGCCAATGCAGGCATCCATATCAATGGCAACAGAACGACTCATATTTCTTCTCCTGATAATTATAACATTAACTAGACCAAACAGGTTCCAAATTAACATATCGAAAGATACTATGAAACCGGTTTTTACAACTCAGTGGACAGCATGATCATAATAAGAATCAATGGAGAATTTGTGAAGTGTAAACAGAAGCAAAAAGGCTGTATTAATAATCAGATACGGGCCACGCCCATGAAAAGGGCATGCAGCGAGATAATAAGCACCAAAAATATTTTGCGGGATAAATTTGAGGATAAAAAAGGCAGCCTGTACCCGATACTCGCTGAAGAGCATGAAGAAATGCAATCACCGCAAAGAGTACAGGAAATCCCCGGCTTTCCGGCTTTTATATCCTTGATTGAGAGTGCACCGTAACGGCAAAACCTGCTGCACTTCATGCATTTACAACAATCCTCGGAGATTTTCATGCGCCAGGGCGAAAGACGCCCCAATAGGTTT
This sequence comes from Maridesulfovibrio salinus, assembly GCF_055394525.1. Lineage (NCBI taxonomy): Bacteria > Pseudomonadati > Thermodesulfobacteriota > Desulfovibrionia > Desulfovibrionales > Desulfovibrionaceae > Maridesulfovibrio > Maridesulfovibrio salinus. The sequence goes on along the minus strand of NZ_AP042461.1, from coordinate 1,848,203 downwards.
GAAACTATCCCCATGGGGCAGAATGAGGTACAGTGGACCATGACTCCCATTTTGCGGGAAAAATACAGCATGATAAACAGACCTGCCAATCCGAAACTACCGGCCCACCATACAGCCGTTATCCCCGGGACACCTGCCTTGCGCATGGCAAACGCGAATCCAACAACAAGGACAAACAGAATCAGGCGCACCCAGATAAGTTGCGAAGGCAGCCTTGCTGGGACTTTCCTTTGCGCTGCACGACTGCTGAGGTCATCCCACGCGCCTATATAGCATAGATGGCTGCACCATGCAGGACCGACGAGTAGCACCGAAACAGTGAAAAGTATGGGCATGAATAACCCTGATCCGCGGAAAACAGGCCCCGCAGCAATCAGGGCCGGAACAGGAAGATGGAGCTTACCGGTCATTAAAAACTGTTCCACTCCGGCAAGGCCCAACCCGAGTTGCATAAAAAACACCAGCGAGAATAGGGCCCAGATATATGGACGGGTTGCACGTGCTCCTGTTGGCGTATACATTTTTCCACCGATCCATGAAGCATATAGGGCGAGAATAAATATCTCCGCCCTGCCCCATCCGGGAAAAAAACGATCCGCCATTAGTATGGGAAAAGGAACTTTACTGCGGGTGATTTCTAGAAGGAGGGCTGTCAAAAGAAACAACGATGCTTTAAACCAGCCCGAGTCCTTGTTTCTGTTGAAATTACGCCGCCCTGATTCTGAAAAGACATAAGCCGAAGCAAGTAAAGTCAACCCCAGTAGTCCACTCATAATCAAAGCCAGCCGCAACCAGTCACCGCCTAGAAAAACGCGCATTTCTATGAGATCTGCACCTTTTTCAAGCCACACCCCGGCCCCCAGTGCCAGCATGATGGCGGCAACATTTCCTGCCCAGCGCTCCCGGGGCAACGTAAGACCGGCGACTCCGGCCATGAACACAGCCAGTCCCCAGTCTCCTCCACGCACAGCATGAGCCGCCAACAGCAGGCAGGAAATTATGACAAGTACGATCCCCAAGAAAACTCCCTATCAATCCTCTAGCAGTTTCTCATACCCGATACGGTCCATGACCCAGCCGAAACGCTTGCGTTCTTCATAATTATCCATCCAGATTCTCAAGCCGTTGGCTATAATTCCAAGAGCCTCATCACTGGTATAAACTCCCGGAAGTTCTGTTCCAAGCCGTGGATGTCTGCCCAGTCGCCCTCCCGCAAGAACCCTCCAACCGCTGCGTGAACATGATATAACCTCTGCCGGACAGGAATTCGCACATACACCGCAGAGAAGACATTTCTCACGTGTTATTACTATCTTGCCTTCCACCATCTCCATTGCCTCATCCGGACACGAGCGTACGCACTCTTCACATTGAATGCAGTTTTCATGGTCTATGACAGGAACACAGGCTCTGATAAGACCTATATCGGCAATGTGTGGTCTGGAGCAGCCGTTGGGGCAGGCCGCTCCACTGACGGAAAAAGCCTTATGCCTGTTGATTTTATCGCCATAACGTTTTCTTAGAAAATCCGGCCAACCGGAGTCATTGATGGTCTTTTCCACTCGCGAAGAAAAATCCTTTTCAACAAAAAGAGAAAAACGACATTCGCCTCCGCAGGTTCCGCGACAGATGTTAATTGAGGCTATATTACACATGGTAAAGTTCTCCTGTGCATGTTACTGAGCTGTTTAACAAATGGTTATACCTAAAAAGAAATTTATTATCTGACTTAAGTCATTTAGCCAATTCATAAGTATTATAAAATAGGGCCGTAATGAAAAAGACACAAAACATAGGCAATGTGAACCTTTTCGCCAATCTCTCTGAAGAACAGTTAAAACGCCTTGAATCTGTGGCGATTCCAAGAGAGCTGGCAAAAGGGGAGCAGATTTTCATGTCGGGGGAAAAGGCCAAAGGATTCTATAGTATTCTCTCCGGAAAAGTAAAAGTTTTCCGGGAATCAATGTCCGGCAAGGAACAGATAATTCACATTTTCGGACCCGGTGATATTTTCGGTGAAGTCCCGGTTTTTCAGGGAAGCAGTTACCCGGCCAGCGCTATGACTCTTGCAAAGTCCAGCCTGCTCTATTTTTCCCGGGAACAGTTTGAAAAAATAATCCGGGAAGATCCGGAGCTGGCAATGTCCATGCTGGCAATACTTTCCGGAAGACTCAGGCAGATGGTCAACCATGTGGCGGCTTTAAGTCTTGCCGAAGTGCCCGGAAGACTGGCAAGTTATCTGCTGCTGCTCAAATCATCACAGAATTCAAACCGCTTTGACCTGGATCTGCCAAAAGGCCAGATCGCATCATACCTTGGCACCATTCAGGAAACACTGTCCCGGATTTTCAAAAAAATGAGCGAACAGGAACTGATCCGGGTTGAAGGCAAGACAATCGAAATCCTGGATGAAGACAGTCTTGAGCTCATTGCCAGCGGCGAAGAACAGCTATAGTTTACGCAGAATAAATTCAATACAGCTTTCACATACCGGAGTGCGGGTCTGGTCTATTTTCTTTTCGGCCAGACTCATCCGGAAAAAATCCCTGACCACTTCCAGTTTTTCCAGATAAACCTGCTCACCAAAGTCGGTTGCAAGATCTAAGACATTCACAGATCTAGGGGACCATGACTTAGACTTGTAAACTGTAAAGGTCCATTTGTGTTCCCGGTTATAGCGGCTGGGCCAGAAGCCCTGTTCATACATATCCTCATCTGGAACGGTTATAACCAGAAAGCCTCCCGGACGGACCACCCGTATCCAGTTTTTCAGGGCTATATTAACATCATCAAGATCTTCAAGGCAGTGACTGGAATGGAGAAAATCGTAAGTATTATCGGCAACACCATCCAGAAGCATGGCATCCCCGTCTTCCTTGTCCCATGTCCTGCATGACCGCATACGGGCAAACAGCCCAGCGTACTGACCCAGCGGGTCCGGTCCTCCTCCCACATCAATGCCTTCACCAGCAAAAAATCTGGTATGAAAAGGACCTATATTGAAACGTCTTTTTGCCGCTTTGCTCTGTTCTTTAGCCATTCTGCACCAGAATATCTCATTGATTGTATTTACAATAAATCCATAAATCCATATAAAGAAGAAAACCAGTATTAACCAGAGGAAACTTACATTCAAATGTGCAGCCCCGCAAGATTCTTAACATATGTACTGGCCATACTGCTGCTTGTTGCAGGCACGGCAGGCAACTGCATTGCGGGTGAAATCAAGGTTTCAGGAAAGGGAATTTACCAGATTATCCCGTCAAATGATGTAGAAAACGGGCAAAGGCACATCCTGACACTTAAAGATTATGCCCTTTTGGAAGAGACTGTTGATATTGAAGCGGTAAAAGGAAGTTCTTTCGGATTTGAATTCGTACTTGAAGGGAATGAAACTGAAAATACAGTCCTTAAGATCAACCACCCCAAACTTCTGACCACATCGGGTATCGGTTACACCACTATTCATTCATTTCCTGTGATCCTGAAGCCGGGGCAAAGATATTTTGCAGGATGGAACTTCTCTGAAGAGCATGAACTGCAACCGGGAAAATGGGTTTTCCGCTTTGACCTCCCGGACAGCCCGGTCTGCGAATTCAATGTTACCGAAATTGAAGAGCTGATTTATGATGGAAATGAGCTTACCTCTGCAACGGCCCCCGCTGTAACTGATGAGAGTTACGTCCTTCCAAGCACAGCCAGGGCGGACCTTCCTTACGGAGGAATCCTTACCAGATATCTTGTACGTGCAGGGATATATCCCTCACTAAAACAAGCGACGGAAGGAGAAAAGGTAGTGAAGGGAAGAGGCTACGAACCTTTCATATTCGTTCGGGAAAAATACCGTGGTAGCTATCTGTATTACCTGTTCATAAAAATGTTCGATTCAAAAGATGAAGCCACAGAATTCGCAACGTGGTACAGGCAGAACTACCGCCGCAAGGCGGTTCCCCAGAAAGTTCAAATCAGACTGGCCCCTATGGACTGATTAAAGTCAGTGAAGCCAGTCTGTTTTATTCATTTAATATAGCGGACAGATCCTCTCTTGCCTGCTTTATCAATGTCGCAATCTGCGGCTTGGAATACTGGCGGTCAGCTCCTACAGAAAGCCCCTTATGCAAAAGTTCTTCGGTAATCAAAGAAGAAAAAAGGTAGACAGTGAGCCCGTTCAGATTCGGGTCGGACTTGATCTTCCGGGTTAAGGCATGCCCGTCCATCCCGGGCATTTCTATATCAGAAACCACAAGCTGAACAAAATCTGTTACAGGGCGTCCGGAATCATGTACTTTCCGTGAGACCTGCTCCAATGCCTTCCATATTTCCAAACCATTGGAGTAGGCACTGACCTCAAATCCTCCCCTTTCCAAGGATTTCTTCACCAGATTACGCATGGAACGGGAATCATCGGCGCACATAGCGGTATACATATCGCCCTCAGACTCTTCCACTTCCAGTATGGCAGCTTTATCCTTGGCAGGACTGATATCATCCATTGCCTGCTCAAGATCTAACACTTGAAGGATGCGGTCCGGATTGGTAAGTTTCACAGTACCTATGATCGTACCTTCGGCATAGCTGGCCATATTTCCCTGCAGAGACTCCAGATCACTCCAGCTTATGCGGTGGATCCGGTTAACTCCCGAGACAAGAAAAGCACTCACCAGCTCATTGAATTCAGTAACAAGAACCATGCGGTTCTCTCCGCGGACAGGCTCCATACGCAACCATCCGCTAAGATCAATCAACGGAATGACCGTCCCCATAAACTCAAACATACCGAGAACAAGAGGACTGCTGGTATCTACTCTACCCGCAAGGGAATCTTCATGGCCCCGACCGGAAAATTTATTAAGATCAGTCTCTTTGATTATTTTTTTAACTTTAGCGACATTAAGTCCGAAGGACCAGCGCTTACGCTTTTCCCCGGTTCCCTCATCGAGGTACAATTCAAGCAGTTCAACCTCGTTGGTGCCTGCTTTGAGCAGAATCTTACTCCCCGTCATTATTTACCCTGTTTTCCTTCAATATAAATCCCGGCGCAGTGAGTGCACCCTTTAAAAATCAATTAAGTTAAGAATTACCGCAGCAGCTCTTTCACGTCCAGACCTGTTACAAAAAACACACAATTCTTAAACTGTCTGTATCTCTATTTCATTTTTAAGCTTTTTGAGCATGGCATCGAAAACAGGGTCCCAGCCGCCGGATTTCTTCTGTCTGAAAAGAGTCATCGTGGGATACCAGGGGCTGTCAGTGCGCTTCCGCATCCATCTCCAATCGGGATTGTAAGGGATCGCAACCCAGACCGGAATTCCAAGAGCCCCGGCCAGATGTGCGACTGAAGTATCAACTGTTATTACAAGATCGAGCTGCAGCATAACTTTTGCGGTATCCGCAAAATCCTCACACCCTCCGGCAAGCTCTCTGACAAGAGTTCCGCAGGAATAAATATCCCGCTGGGCAGATTCAGGCCCTTTCTGTAAAGAATAAAGGGTCACACCGGGAATTCGAGTAAAAGTAAGAAAATTTTCAACGCTTACCGATCGGTTATGGTCATTCTTGTGAGTCGGTTTGCCAGCCCACACAATACCGATCTTTTTCCGGGTCCCCGAGGGAACATGAACCGGAAAACCAGATTGCGCAGGCGGAATGATATAGGGACATTCCACAGGTATCGTTTCAAGTTCATGCTTAAATATGCGGGGAAGGCTCATGAGCGGGGCCTGTACATCAAACTCGGGAAGCTGATCACCGGGACTGATGATTTTTTCAAGACCGTCCATACCGCTGAGCAGGGTTCGAAGTTCAGGCTGGCACTCCAGAATCACCCGCCCGCCGGCTTCAGCCACAACAGGCACATAACGGCTGAAATTAATTGTGTCCCCGAACCCCTGTTCGGTGTACAGAAATATCCTTTTCCCATCTAGCGGCCCTCCTTCCCACAGCGGCTGACGGAAATGCCGTTCTCTGAGTTCTTCCCTTTTCCAACGATATTCATAAGCCTTGAACCCTTCAATAAAATCGCCCTTTGAGAGCAGGGCGAGTGATCTGTCCCAATTTATATTTACATTGTCAGGCTTATGTTTGAGGCAGTAATCAAAGATTTTAATGGCTTCATCAAGCTTTCCCAGATCCTGAAGGACAAGTGCCATATTGTAATAAGCATCGATAAATTTCTTATCCAGTCCTACCGCCTTGCGATGACAGGCTACAGCCTCCTTGAGCCGTCCCTGTCTCCTGAGCACATTACCGAGATTACTCCAGCTTCCCGGAGAATCCGGCTTTACGGCTATGGCGCGACGGTAACACATTTCCGAAGCCCTGTTCTTCCCCTGCGAGCGCAGCACCACACCAAGATTGGTCAGAATAACCGGATCATCCGGAACAAATGACAATGCCATTGCATAGTGGTTCACCGCATCTTCTAACCTGCCGGAGGAATGGCTGCGTACAGCCTGTTCAAAAGCACCGCGCGCATTGGGTGGAAGGCGGTCAATCCATTGCAAATCATTATCCTGCTGTGCAGGTACTTCCGGGTTATCCTGATTCATCGCTCCCTCATGGCATAGCTCATGGACCCCATGAACGGTTCAAGAATGTATTCCAGCACGGTACGGGTTCCGATATGGATTCCCGCAATCACCCTTATTCCGGGGAAAAGTTTGTAATAGTTGCCGTCATGTTCAAAATAATCACGGTCCGTCTCAATCCGCACCCTGTAAAAAGTCAACCCACGATCCGTAGAGTCTGCGTCCGGGCTTATATTAACGACTTTTCCATCAAGATTACCAAAACGGGATGCATCCCTTGAAGCAAGCTTGACCACGGCCTTCTGCCCGTCCTTAACATAGCCGATATCACTTATAGGCAACCGGGCCTCGACAACAAGTTTATCTCCGGCAGGGACTATGTCCATTATAGTCAAACCCGGACGAACTACTTCCCCCACGCTGACAACATAAAGCGTCTTGATCACTCCGGCTACAGGGGATCTTATCACAGTTCGCTTCAGGTTGTCCCTGAATTTACGCAACCTCTGGGAGAACTCTTCAAGCTCCATGCGGTCATCCTGCAGTTCTTGCCGCACCGAAGCGTAATAGGAATTCCTGATCTCCTGAATGTCGGCCTTCGCCTGTGCAAGCGCGGACCTTGCCTTGGCAAGCTTCGCAGTATCCTCTTCAATGGAGCTTTTCAGCTTGGACTCCTCTTTGAGGAAGCCGAGATGCTTGTAGCGTGATGTGAGTCCGTCAGCCAGAAGTCCGGCACTTATTTCAATCTGCTCCCTGAGCAGCTTGAGACTGTTACGGGAGTTTCGCTGCCGGGATGTTATCTGTTTAATGTCCTGTTCACGCTGCTTGATTTTCTCCCTTTCAGATTCCAGATCACTGCTGAGACGCTTCTTTCTGGTCTGGAAAAGCGTAAGTGAACGCTCCACCAATTGAGGAAATTTCCTAACAATGTCTGCGGGATAATCCGGTTCATCCAGATTTTTATCCTCGGCCTCAAGCCTTGCAATATTCACTCTCAAAGAAGTGACCCGAACATCAAGTTCCTCCACACTGGAATCGCTTGCTGTGGCTTCAAGCTCAATCAGTTCCTGCCCTTTCTCAACATCATCACCTTCCCGGACGTTTATCTTAAGGATAATCCCACCCTCAAGATGCTGTACCGGCTTCACCCGGGAACTCGGAATAACCTCTCCCTCCGCCTGACTTACAATATCAAGCTCGAAATAACAGGCCCAACCGAAGAAACCGAGGCACATCAGAATGCAGAGCCCGAGAAAAAGATGATGGGCCGAGCGGACTTCACCGGAGTATCTTTTTTCCATATTCATCATTTATGGACCTCCCCGGTTTCAGGTTCGCCTGCACTTTCAGTTGCGGATTCACTATCTCCATAATCTTTATCAGTGACAGCACTTTCCCTGCCCCGATCCTCCTTTTCCAATTCCGAGGTATAGGAAACTTCAGGGCGGGGTTTGCTGCTGAGATCAATTATGATGTCGGCACGCTGCATTATGCGCATATCCTGCGTAACTATAACAAGGGTTTTTCCGGCCTTGACCATGCTCTGAATAACCATATCCATTATTCTCAGACCCTCAATATCAAAACCTTCAGCAGGTTCATCAAGAACCGCCACAGCTCCGCGTACGGCAAGAGCCCTTGCAAGGGCAAGTCTTCGGCGGATTCCTACGGCCAGCTCTGCACCACCGTTGACAACTTCCGCCTCAAGACCTTTCACACTGGTATCAAGATATTTTTTGAGTCCTGCCGCTTCGACTATCCGTCTTACCCGCTCTTCATCCAGATCAGGGTTATTCAGACAGATATTCCGCTTGATCGTAGTATTAAGAAATGTAGGTTCCTGCGGAAGATACATTATCTGAGTCCTCCACCACGGCGCGGAAAGCTGCCGGATATCCACTCCCCCAGCCAGAATCTGTCCCCTGCCCGGATCAAGAAGCCCCAGCAGAAGGCGGACCAGCGTGGTTTTCCCTGATCCGTTATGTCCGGTTACAACCACCATATTTCCGGGTTTAATATCTACATCCAGTCCTTCGAAAAGCGGTCCCGTAGATCCCGGATATGCAAAGCCGAGATCCTTGATTTCAAGAGCTCCGCGGTAATTGCCAAGCTCCGTTCCGCTCTCGCTCTCAAGCGGCTGGCGCATGAACTCCTGAAGGGACTGCATCATGGTCGCCGCCTGACTGATCATTGTTTTTGATTTCATAAATGAAGCGGAAACAGACAGAGCCTTGCCGGAAAGAATAGATGCACCGATCAGCCCTCCCATGCTCAACGAGCCCATAACAACTTCACGGGCCCCGATGGCATAAACCATGACCCGCAAAAGCATTGCCAGAGTCTGGAGCACAGCCTGTCCTCTGGTTCCGCTCTGAACCATATCACTTTTTATTCTATGAATTTTATCAACCTGAGAATGAAAAATACCTGAAAGGAACTCCCGACCACCAAAAGCCCGCACAGTGTCAGCCCCGGAGATGGCATTGGAGAGATTCCCCCGGTGAACAACTGATTCATTGCGCATGGCGTCACTCATCTTTTTGCCACGGCGCATATTCAACCACCCCGCGAGAATGGTGCATAAAACCGCGGCAAGGGTAATCAGCGCAAGGACTGGACTTAAAAAGAAGACCGCGCCGACGAAAAGCAGGAAAAAGGGCATGTCCAGTACAGAACAGAGAACAGAAGCATCATATCCGGACTGAACAGTCTGGATACCGCCCATGAGTTCGTGGATTCTTGCGGGAGGAATGCGGCCGAGAGTAGTCATTTTTGCCCTGGCCAAGCAGTTCAGCACTGCCTCAGAAAGAGCGCGGTCCGGTCCCACGTTAACTGCCGAGGCCAGCCGTACCCGGACCACAGTGAACCCGTGATTCAGGAAACCGGCAATCAGCATCCCTGTGGTCAGTGTGATGAGGGTTCCGTCAAAACCGTATCCCACATAGCGGTTCAGCACCTGAATAACAAAAATAGGCGAGGCAAGAGAAAGCACATTAATAAACAGTGAAGCCACTGTAATCTCTAAGGCGAGAAACGGATGCAGGGAAAGTCTGCGCAGCAATTCTCTCATCAATGTATCCTTTTATACGGAACAGCCTCTAAAAAAAGAAAATTCCATGGGCTTTCACGCATGGAATTTTCATAGAACTGCATATTTTAAAATGTTCCTGCCGCTACTCGAAAACTCCGAGATTCATCATCCCCATCTGGTAGAGCAGTCTGTAGGCATAAATTATATTGTCGATATCAGCGGCTACACTGGCACTGGTTGCGGTTGAATAGTCTCGCTCACCAACCAGGATATCCAGCAGTTCAACCTGCTCGCCGGTGGCCCTTTTTTTCTTGATCAATTCAAGAAACTCGGCGGTAATGTTGGCCTGAGTCCGGTACAGTTCGGCATTTTTACGCAGAGTCATGAGTTCCAGCCACGCGTTGCGGACGTTTTCCTCAACTGTGCGCCTTGTATCAAGATCCTGCTTGCGTATTTCACGAAGCTGAGCCTTGGCGGACTGCATTCCTTCATACTCGTAAAGACCTGTAAAACCTGAATAGCTCACCCGAAATGTAGCCTTGTTCTCGGTTCTTACACCGTTAGCACCCTGATCCTGTTCCCGTCTTTTGCCTTCAAGCTCAAACTCGAACTTGGGATAAAGGGTTGCCTCCTGCACATCTATTTCTTCACTGAGACGGTTCTTGATGAAACCGATCTGGGTCAGCAGAGGGTTCTGTTCATTGGCCTGTGCTATTGCGTCATCCAGGGTTCCGGGCATATAACGCGCGGGCATAGTGACCGGGACCATCTTCTGGATTTCATCCATAGCCACGGGATAACCGAAAACCGCCTTGAAACGGTTGCGTGCGGTCTGAAGTGCACGCTCCTGAGTAACCCGGTAGGACATTGCCCCGGCAAGCTGAGCCTTGATCTGGAGTTCCTTGTAAGAAAGTCCGGCTCCGCGTTTTACAAGAGTCTCTTCCATACCGGAAAGCCTTTTCATGCTCTCCTCGGACTGGATAGCATATCTCAGGGTTTCACGGGCTCTGATAAGTCCCATGTAAGCTGAAACGCCTTCTATAATCAGATCCTGCCGGACCCTTTCAAGTACGGCCTTGTATTCATTGAGGGTAGCCTTGGCACTGTCGATGGAACTGGATGTACCGTCAAAATCATATATCAACTGGGTAGCTGTGAGGGATTGTTCATTTCTGTATTTATTGCTTCCGCCGCCGGGCTTATCGATCTCTTCCCGACCGGCTTCCGCTTTTACATCAAAAGAGGGAGTCCATCCGGACCAGCTCTGTGTGACGAGATGCTCGGCTGATTCCACCCGTGCTTCAGCCGCCTTGATGCGGTCATGGGTTGAGAGGAGATCCTTGAGGATTCCCAGCAGGTAGGGTTTACCGTCCACCTGTCCGGGGTTCATGGCGGACATTCCTTCCGACATGGCCGGTTGCGCCATAACATTGCCCGCGGGGACAGCCAGCGAACATGCTAAAAGCAGACTTATGGCATAACGTTTAAAAGACACTCGAACCCCCCGAATAAGCTAAACAAAATATATTAAATTTTTAAAGAGAACTGCACTCCGAACTTAACATTTCATATATATATAAATTCAATTGAAAAATCCAGATTTATAATACAATATTAGTCGGTATTCTTACCATTTTCTTAACACATTTTTTCCGAGGTGCACAAAAAATGTTTTCGAAAGTTAAAAAAATCCTGAGTTCAGATACCTTGATTCTGCTTCTCACCGGATTTGCTGCTTCGATAATGGTTGCGGCTCTCTATATTTTTCAGCCCAAGATACTGCAGTTCGTAGATTATAAAATATACGACCAACTCATGCGCAGCAGTCCTGTAGGCCAAAAAACCAATGTTCCGGCAATAATCGACATTGATGACGAAAGCCTCGCGGAACTCGGACAGTGGCCATGGCCCCGTTACCGTATGGCTCTGTTGATGGCCAAGATACAGCAGGCGGGAGCTCTCTCCACCGGGCTTGATATTCTGATAGGTGAACCGGACCGCACCTCTCCGGCAACCATTCAGCAAAGCCTTAAAAACGAACTGGGAGTTGCGGTAAATTTCAAAGGGCTACCCTCGGCCCTGATGGATAATGACAAGGTCCTGGCAGATGTTCTCGAGCGAGGGCGCTTTGTACTCGGGTTTTATTTTGATTTCATGCAGCAGGAGAATGAGCCAACAGTTGATTCACAGCCCTGTATGGTAAAACCCCTGCCTATCGCCCAGCTTAAGGCCAAAGGAGCCCCACCGGTCAAAGATCTTACCTTGAAAGCCCTTGACGCCATCTGCCCGCTTCCTGTCCTCGCGAAGGCTTCTCCTCTCTGCGGTTTCTACAACAGCATAACAGACTACGATGGAGTGGTTCGCCGGGTCCCGCTGATAATCACATGGAACGGAAAGCAGTACCCCAGTCTGGCACTGGGCACTCTCATGAAAGCTATGGGGCGCAAAAATGTCATAGTCAAAACCGCTATCACCGGAATCGAGTCGATCAGACTAGGCAAGACAACTATTCCAGTTGATGCCAAAGGGCAGATGCTGGTCCGCTACAGGGGCGGAATGGAGGAATTTCCATACTACAGCGCAAAGGATGTCTTGAGTGGAAAAGTCGGAGAAAAAGAGCTCAAGGGCAAAATAATTTTCATGGGAACCTCCGCCGCGGGTCTCAGAGATCTCAGGGTTACCCCATTTGCGGCTGACTACCCCGGTGTCGAAGTTCATGCCACGATCGTGGACAACATCCTTACCAAAGATTTCATACTCAAACCGGACTGGGTTCCGGGACTGGAACTTCTACTGATCATCTGTGCAGGTATAGCCTCCACAATGCTGCTGACCTGGACCCGCTCCTTGTGGATGATTCTGCCGATAGCAGCTATGGGAGCTTCGATCGTCTACGGTTCCGTTTACATTTTTCAGGAGTATAACGCCTACCTGACTCCGATGTATTCACTGATAATTCTGGCCCTGAACTTCACCATGCTCACACTCATCAAATTCTGGCGTGAGGAAGGACAGAAAAAATTCTTGCAGGCAACCTTCTCATCCTACCTCGCACCGGAACTCATTGATGAGATGTTTTCAAACCGCGAGATGCCCGAACTTGGGGGTGAAGCAAGGCAGATCACCGCTTTCTTTACTGATATCCAGAGCTTCTCAACCTTCTCCGAGAAACTCACCGCACCACAACTGGTTGAACTTCTCAACGAATATCTTTCCGCAATGACGGATATTCTAATTGAAGAGAAAGGAACGCTCGACAAATATGAAGGGGACGCCATCATTGCATTTTTCGGTGCTCCCATGGATGTTCCCGACCATGCCCTCAGAGCATGCCGTGTAGCGGTGAGAATGCAGCAGGCCAACAATGAACTGCGCGATAAATGGGCAAAAGAGATGCAACTTCCTGAAGAGGAGGACCGCAACACAAAAGGCTTCCCGGAAGAGCAGTGGGCCAAAGGTGAAAAATGGCCTAAGGTTGTGCATAACATGCGCACCAGAATCGGTGTAAACTCCGGTGAAATCGTGGTCGGAAACATGGGTTCCTCCATGCGCATGAACTACACCATGATGGGTGACGCGGTTAACCTCGCCGCCCGTCTGGAAGAAGGAGCCAAGCAGTTTGGTATTTTCACCGCGGTCAGCCATTTCACACTGGATCAGGAAGTGGAATACGAAGGTAAAACCCAGAAAATACTTGATTTAGTTGAAGCAAGGCTTATCGATAACATTCAGGTAGTCGGAAAGAATGAGCCGGTCCGCATTTACGAACTGGTGGCAATGAAAGGTGAACTGACTGAAAAAGAACAGAAGCTATTCGACCTATTCGCCAAGGCCCGTGAGGAATACGTTGCCACAAACTGGGACAAGGCAATCGAGCTTTATACAGAAGCCAACAAATACGAACGCTTCTCAGACACCAAGCACACCCCTTGCGAAGTGTTCATAAAACGAGCACAGGAACACAAGGAAAATCCCCCGGTTCCAGAAGGTGAAGTATGGGACGGAGTTTACCGGATGACCAAGAAGTAAGAAAACCTAAATCATAGTTATGAATGAAAATTCCCCCTTTGCTTTTGCAAAGGGGGAATTTTCATTTCGTATATGAGCGCACTGCCCATAAACAGTATTCATCAAATTAATAGCTGCTCCAAGAAAATCCATAGGACCGTATTAGTCAGTCAAATACTTTGCTACAAATCCTGCGAATATTCTGCTCAAAGCGGATCAATCCTTCCGGATAATCAAAAGCAGCCTTCGGCCCAACTACTATTCAAGTCCATAAGAAACATCCAGATTACAAAACTACCTTACACGGAAAACCCGTGCTCCCTCGGCACTGTCCTCCACGTTGAAGCCCTGATCCAGCAATTTGTCCCGCAGAGCATCGGCAGTGGCGAAATCTTTCTTTACCCTGGCCAGTTCACGCTGTTCAAGCAGATCTTTGGCTTCCTCCGGCAAAGAGCTGAAGGCTACAGGCATAGCATCGTGGTCGAGGATTCCGAGGATATCGTCAACCTCAAGAAGCTGGTCGAGACAGAACCTTGCTTCACGGGCAGACAACTTACTTCCGCTAAGCAAAGAGTTTATGGACTTGGTGAAGCTGAACAGGATCGGCCAAAAACGGTGCAATTTGAGGTTATCGTCAAGTGCCTGTGAAAGCCCGCTTTTAAGGGTGAAAACCTCCTGATCAATCTCTTCGGAAACTTCTCCTGAATCTCCGGCAACACCGCTCAGGCCAGCAGCCAGTTCCTGCACTCTCTGCTGGTTCTTGACCCACATTGAAACAGCCTGTTCGCTACAGACCAGAGGCTTCTTATAAGATGAGGAAAGCATCCACATACGCACAGCCATGGGCTGTCCCGCTTTTTCAATAAGCTCATCAACGCAGGGCAGAACAGGTCCGCCGGGCAATACCGGCTGGGCGACCATCCAGACCTGCGGGGAAACTCCCGCCCCCGCCCAGATTGCGCGCAGATTCTCAAGATGCGGAAAACGGTGAATCTCCCCGGCAAGCAGCAGACTTACACCGGGCAGCCCTTCAAGAGCGGTTACAGCCTGCTGCATGAACCAGCTGGGACGCACATTCCCCCACTCGGTTTCAATGATATCACCCAGTTTCAGATCCTGCAGGGTCGCTCTTTTCAGCAGAGTGAAATCACGGGGATTTTCTTTAACATAATCGTTCATATCCACAGTCTTGCCGAGGCTGACTTTATCGATATCCATATTGGACATCTGACCGTAGCCCTTGTCACGTGATATATCAAAATATACCGAGCGCAGCTTCTCATAAGCAAGCCCGTGGGCAAGGAGTGTCCGGCAAAGCTCAACCGTCCTGTCCACTGACTCCGAAGCCCGTTCAAATCGCATGCTTTTGCGCACACCCAGCAGATGGGCGGCCTTGCTGACTGCCGTTGCTATTTCACCGGAAAAAGTGTTTCTGTCCACTCCCCTTTCTCGGGAGGCGGCAAGAGTCTGATCCTCTAAATCGGCAAGCCCCACAAGGGCGGAGACCCTGCTGCCTTCACGTTCAAGATGCCGGGCCAGCACATCCAGTAAAATTATCCGGCGAAAAGCCTCGGGATCATAGGGATTATCGAATGAGGGGCCCATTGTGAAAAGCCCGTTTTCAGATTCGGTGACAGACAAAATTTTGTCTTCCCCGGAGCAGTGGTCAAAAATCTTAGGCCCCTTGAGCACCTGCGGACGGAACAGCGGCGTAGACAGATAGCGTTCACCGCCATCAGGAAAGATTGTAACTACAAGCCCTTCATCCAGTTCCGAAGCAACAATCGCGGCTCCGGCCATTGCAGCACCGGAGCTCATACCCACAAAAACGCCCTCTTCACTGGCAAGGCGGCGGCAGGCATCAAAGGCGTCATTGTCCTGTACCCTTATTATACGGTCCAGTTTCTGCTTATCATAAATTCCCGGAGGGTAAGACTCCTGCATATTTTTGAGCCCCTGAATCTTGTGTCCCGGTTCCGGCTCAACAGCTATCATCTGAATATCTTTATTCAGTTCTTTAAGTCTCTTGGTAATTCCCATTATGGTTCCGGTAGTTCCGAGACAGGCCACTACATGGGTGACTCTGCCTTCCGTCTGATCCCAGATTTCCTGCCCGGTTCCGTAATAATGGGCATCAATTGAGCCTTCGTTATTGTACTGGTCCATCAACAGATATTTATCAGGTTCCTCACGATAAAAACGGTAGGCCTGCTCAATGGCGCCATCAGTTGCCAGATGCCCGGGGGTAAGCATGATCTCGGCTCCGTAGGCGCGCATGATCATCTTGCGTTCCTCGGAAGCTGTTTCAGGCATGATAAGCATCAGCTTGTATCCCTTGACCGCACAGGCCATCGCCAGACCGATTCCCGTATTACCGGAAGTTGCCTCGATAATTATTTTGTCCGGGGTCAGCTCTCCCGCTTCCTCCGCCCTGCGAATCATGGCTCCGGCAGCACGGTCCTTAATGGACCCGCCGGGGTTCATGGATTCAAGCTTAGCCAGAATACTGACATTTTTATTGGGATTAAGAACCCGCATTTCAACAAGCGGGGTTCCCCCGACCAGATCCAGTATATTATTAGCAAACATTTATTTAATCCTTTCAGTGTTTTATCAATAAGAAAATGAAATACGACATCGCCCTTAGGCACTTGGCAATAATTTTGCAAATGAGGCAGAGAGAAGATCAGTGCAGCGTGTGCAGGCCGGGAGGAAGGAATTAACCCGGTACGCTTCAGAATTTAACGAATACAACAGTCTGCCAAGGACGGAACCAATGTCAGCTTATCCTTTTCTTAAAGACAACATCGAAGCACTTGCAACATACAACCCGCCCTTTTATGCCTGGCTCAGCAGTCAGAATATTGACGAAGAAAAATTAAAAAATTCACTGTTCAAGAACAAGTGGGATATTCTCGACTGGAAAATGGAAAACGGAACAGGGCTTTTTGAATCGGTTATGCCCAACATAATCTACAAAAGCTGGGAAGTTACCGAAAAAGCTGAAACCAGCGCGACTTTCATAGTAGGCTGCAACCTTGGGTACGGCCTCAATCATGTGCTCATGAACACCCCTGAGTCCCACAAGGTTATCGTTTCGGAACCTAATCCCGAAATGCTGATCGCCTGTCTGGGACAGTCCGATTACCGCCCATTCATGGAAAAGGGCAAGCTCCATTTCTGTACTGTCGATGAAAACTCACTGATGAGTATCATTAAAGAACTCGACCTTCAATTCGTATACGGCAAAATTTATCTGCGTCTTGATCTGCCCAGTCAGCAGATCGGCCCCGAGTATGCCCGCTGGTCCTCAACCATCAGGGATAAAATGGAATCCTTCACCGTTGAGATGACCACCCTGCGCCTGAAGCAGGACGTAATGGTCGGCAACGAACTCGATAATTTCAGTAGAATTCTGGAAGACGGGAGCATCACCCCGCTCAAAGGAGCTGGACAGGGACTCGGCGCGGTAATTCTCGGTGCTGGTCCTTCACTCGGCGAGTTCGGGCCGGAACTGGCCAAGAATCCCGGCACTGCAGTCTACTGCACTTCCCTGCAGGGACTCCCCGCTGTCCATAAAGCCGGCATCAAGCCCCACTTCGTAATCGGTATCGACTATAACGCCTCGATGGGACGTGTCTACCAACAGCTGGATAAGGAATGGGCCAAGGATATACCGCTCATTTATTCCACCAAACTGGACCACAAGGTTCTTTCCGAATACCCCGGCCCGACCATTCCCATGTGGACCATGGGCGGACTGGGAACCTTTGCGCTCAATCAGCATGAAGAAGTATTTGACGCAGGAAGTAACGTCAGTGTGACGCTGGCAAGATTTCTCGACTGGTGCGGATTCAACCGTATCCTGCTGGTCGGACAGGACTTTGCGTGGAAGGGAGATAGTTCCCATGCCGCAGGTCACCAGAACGCCAACGCAGTGAAGAATAACGCCTACAACAAGTCCATTCTGGTGAATCTCAAAAACGCAGACGGGGAAGAACTGACCTCGACAGTACAGTACATCTCCTCCAAAAGGGAAATGGAAGAAGACATCAGAAAACTCAAAGCCAGAGTCTTCAACCTCTATGGCGGATGCGCACTGATCGACGGAACCATCAACGTGGACCTGCAGAAAGTTCACATGGATGGACTGCTCGCCTCGGCTCCAGGAAGGATGGACTATTTCATGACTGCCATGAACGTGTCCCGCACCCCCAAGGACTTCCCCATATTCGAGCCCAGAAGCCCGAAATGGACTTCCTCACTCAATCACGTAACCAAAAGACTTGAAAAACTATTCCGAAAGCACGCCAAAAACCAGAAAGAAATCCATAAGGCCCTGCACGAAGTATATTTCTTCATCCGGCAGGACCCGCTCTACATGCCGTATCTTTACAATGAGATTCTCGATATGGCGGGGCTGGCCAGAGCAAGGTCAAGCTATGCTCCAAAGGATCTGCCGCATTATAAACGGATCATTAAAAAGACACTCAAAAAAGTACGCCACATGGACCGCTGTCTGGCACTGGCAGATAAAAGGAAAGCCGCCTGAAAGAAAGCTGAAAACAAATAAAAATTCAATCCATCATCTGAAAACCCCTGTCACACCTGCCCGTGGCGGGGGTTTTCCGTTTTTCATCAATCCTTTCCATAAACGCCCTAACTTTTGACTCATAATTCTCCATGCGCAACAAAATGGTATCATTCATCAAACCGTATGGGGGAGGTATACAGCTGCCTTGCCTGTTCCATAAATAAGTATTTCCGTTCCTTCAGAGAGAGCATCAAATCCATCTAAAAATTTGTAATCCAAAACACACCTCATAAGTTATTAATTAGCCCGTTAAGTTCACATCACATAATGTTGACGATTTACTTGAATACCTCGCCCTCTGAGTGTAAACCGTGCCCATGAGCGACGAAAAGAACGATAAACCATATTTTACAGAAGACGGCACTCTTGTCATCCCCTTCTCGTGCCCAGAGCACAGTTACAAATACTGGAAAAAGGAAGGTAAAAAACTTTCTGAAGTATTGACTGAACTCGGCGTGGACAGAGAAACCTGGAGCAGGTTCACGGCAGATCCTTTTCCGGACGATGTTCCGCCCGAAAATGAAACCGAGCAGCAAGACTGAAAGGGATAGAAATTGACGTCATTCATTAACAGATACACAACACTCTGCCATTTTATTCTGGGCTCCCTTCCCCTGCTGCTGATCCTTGGGTTACTTCATTTCAACTTCGCCAGCGAAAATGAAGTTATTATCTGGTTCAAGGCCCACGCGCAGGCCAATCCGGAATTCAAATCAACAGCGAAAATCATTACAGACTGGGGTAATGCTGTTTTTTACCCGGTATACCTGTGGTTTCTCATAACCGGAATAAGGATGCGTAGAACCTCCAAATCACGTTTGCGCTTCGCACTGGTTTTTCTGGCGGTGCAGTTGACCATCAGCCTTGTGCTGGTAAGATTCATGAAGATAGCAATCGGTAAACCCCGTCCGGACGAGGGAGGGCTGTTTCATCCCTTTTCAACCAAAGGGGTCCACCATTCCATGCCTTCCGGACACACCACCGAAATTTACGGGGCATCCCTGCCTCTTGTTTTCAGATACAGGCAGTTACTGCTGACTCTTGCTCTGGGGTCTTTTGCCGCTATTGTGGCATTCAGCAGAATTTATCTGGGCTGGCACTACCCAAGCGATGTGCTCTGCGGCTGGATGATCGGTTCGGTGGCCGGTCTTGCAATTCACCTTTTCTCACAAGAGGATTGATCTCATGCACAATGAAAAAAAATCCCTTATCTGGGGTATTATGGAAGACCATCCCTGGATAACGGTACTCTTCCTTATTTTTATGCAATCCATTTTCACCATGGATTATCGCTCATTATGGTTTTCGGACGAAGTCCGCTACGCCAACGTATACCATCAGATGAAAGATGCCGGACACTGGCTGGTAATGTATCTGAACGGAGTTCCCTACCCGGACAAGCCTCCTGTATATTTCTGGTTCCTGTCCCTGATTGAGACTTTAACCCCGGCTGATGGAGTTTCAGTCTTCTTTCTGGGATCGGCCCTGTCTGCGGCTATATTTCTGCTTTCAACCGTGGCCCTTGCCAGAACTCTGGGATGCGGCAGGAAAACCACACTTGCCACCGGACTTGTTCTGCTGACCAACATCTTTTTTGTCGGCATAGCGCACTACTCAAGGATGGATCTTCTCTTTGCAAGTTTCATCCTCTGGGCCAACATCTGCCTTTACAAAGGATTTCACAGCCGGGAAACAGTTCGCTGGTTTGTTGCGGCCTTCGCTCTCATGGGGATTGCCACG
The DNA here is from genome assembly GCF_055394525.1 of Maridesulfovibrio salinus. Classification (NCBI taxonomy): domain Bacteria; kingdom Pseudomonadati; phylum Thermodesulfobacteriota; class Desulfovibrionia; order Desulfovibrionales; family Desulfovibrionaceae; genus Maridesulfovibrio; species Maridesulfovibrio salinus. Next base: position 1,828,303 of record NZ_AP042461.1, on the reverse strand, counting down.
CTGACCAAAGGCCCACTGGGGCTGATTTTTCCTCTGCTTACCGCTGTATGTTTTCTGGTCTGGAAAAAGCGGGTATCTCTGCTGAAAGATAAATCCCTGCTGAAAGGATTGGGCGTACTGCTGGGAATTCTGGCGGCATGGGTTGTCGGGGCTCTCATTGTTGACGGAACCTCCTTTATCCACAACATCTTTTATAAGCAGATATATCAGCGGGCAATAAGCTCATTCCATCATGAGGAACCTTTTCAGTATTATCTGATAGCCTTCCCTCTGGCATGGCTGCCGTGGACCATGGCCCTATTTGCGGTCCCGCTCAAAAAGCTGTTCACTATTCAGCACTGGTTTAATGTTTTTGCAAAACGTGAAGATGAATCCAATGACGGACGGGACTGGGCATGGCTAATGTTCATAAGCGGCTTTGTCTTGCTCTCCTGTCTGAGTATCAAGGTTCTGATCTACATACTTCCACTCTTTGCCCCGCTGGCGATGCTCACTGCTAAAGGGCTGCTGGGAGAAGATGGGCGTGAACCTGTAATCAACTCCGGAAGACTGTGGACCGCAGTGGCGGGAGTATACCTGCTGATAGCTGTCGCGGCTCCCTTTGCGGAAGTGTTTTTCCCGTTTGACTTCCAGCTCAAAGGACTTGCGTTCACGGTCCTGATTCTCGGACTGGGGGGACTCGGACTTCTTGCACTCAAAAACTCCGGCCCCAGAATGGGTCTGATGCTGATGGCTGTTACCATGGTACTCTGGCTGCAGCCTCTGGCTCTTTACACCCTTCCCTCTCTCGACCCGTTGATGAGCCCGCGCCAGACTGGTGAGATCATGAAAGAACATGTAGAGCAGGGAAGTTACCCGCTGGCCCACAAGATATACTCCGGCATCTTCTCCTACTACGCAGGCACTGACATTCACGAAACCAGCGATATCAAGGAGATTGAATCGGTTTTGAATGAAAAGGATAAAGTTATTCTGGTCATGCAGAAAAAATATTATGACCGCTGGGAGAACAAGCCGGACGGCATAACCGTAATCAATGAGCAGTTTATTTCCGACAGGCCCTACGTCCTGATCAGCAAATAACATCTGCCGATAATTTGCTTTACGGCTCCCAGGGAGTTTAATCTGCACTTAATCCGCTCCACCTTCGGTGGGGCGGATTTTTGTATTATTAAATACGTTGTTGAGGTTTTCAAAGGAATTGCGCCATGATATGCTCACAAAAATATCCCCAATCCCCCTTGAGATAGAGTTAAGGAGATTTTAATGAGCAAGTCCAAAAGCATTCTCATTATCGATGAAGATAACGCTCAGCTTGAACTTCTGCAGAAACAACTCACGCCTCTGCAAAAACGCTGGGACCTGCATTTCGCAAGCACAGCTCAGGAAGCCCGAGATCAACTGCTCATCCGTCCTTTTGACATAGTCGCGACTGAACTTCATCTGGAAGGTTTTGAGGAGGGAGAGCTGCTTAAAGAGATCAAACACCGTCAGCCCGGCGCAATCAGGTTTCTGACCTCTGCCGATGTTACCTCTGAAAATTTTCTGAAGTATATCAACTTCGCCCACCAGTTCATCACCAAGCCCTACGCTCCGTCCGAACTGCTTGGTAAAATAAAAACAAGCCTGCGGCTGAAAAATATCTTTCTGAATGAGAGAGCCGCAAAAGCCGTTGCTTCGATAGACGAACTTCCCACTCTTCCTTCCCTGTACATCAAGCTGGAAAATGAACTCAGGAAGGAAGATGTGTTCATGAGTGATATCGGCCGCATTATAGGTGAAGATGTAAGTATGACCGCAGGGATTCTAAAAATTGTGAACTCCCCGTTTTTCGGTCTTTTTTCCAAGATCACAAACCCGGAGCAGGCTGTGGCCCTGCTCGGTCTTGATGCTGTAAAGGGTATTGTGCTTGGAACATTCCTCTTCAATACAAAGGCTGCTGAGGGAATTGATTTTTCGATCGAGGAACTGGGAGAACACTGCCGCTATGTGGGACTTCTAGCCAGAGCAATTGTAAAAGCGGAAGGAGCTGATGCAGAACTGGCGGAAAGTACCTTTCTGGGAGGCTTTCTCCACGATCTTGGTAAACTGCTGCTGGCCACATCCTACAGCGCTGAATACCAGATGATTCTCAGTGTGGTCCGTGACAGCAATATTCCCATACAGGAAGCCGAAAAAGATATCCTCGGATTCACTCATGCGGAAGTTGGAGCATACCTGCTCGCTCTGTGGGGATTCAGTGAAGACGTGGTGGAGGCCATATACTGCCACCACGAATTGAACAAACTGGGCAGCAATGATCTGAGCCCGGCAGTAGCCGTCCACGTAGCGAACTCGTTTGACCATGAGCTGAGAGTTCATAACAAAGAATACGCTCCACATCTGCTTGATGCGCAGTGGCTGGAAATAAACGGCTTCTCCCCCAGTCTGGTTAAGTGGCTTGAAACCTGCGGGGAAGCGATGGAAGATGATATCGGTGTCAGTGAATAAGAAGATTCACCGCTATGCTATTTAAGTTTTTTAAGACGTACGGCAGTTCCGTAGCAGGAATAAAATTTGTCACCTTCAGGATGGAAAGAAACGGATTCACGATAGCCTAAGATAGCATCGGCGTTGGCGTCTATTGCCTGTGCTATGAGTCCGTAAAAAGCATTGTCAAAATTGTAGCTTCTACAGACAATCAGGCCGAAAGTTCCAACTACTTCACGATTGGGAACAACCTCTGTGGTTACAATTTTTACCTTTCCGCCAAGGTAGAGATTACGGGCCATGTCGAGACGCTGATCTTTTTTTGCATCTTCCACGGACCTTCCGCGCCCTTTGCGGCTGGGTGAACCGAACATCAAAGCCATATATATGAATCCTCTTTAAATTATTAATCCGATGGAAGATTTCTGCCTCATTTACGATATTATTTCAACTTAATAAACTACCGTTTTTTGATGAAAAAACTAATTTAATTTTATTCCTCAACCCTTCCATCGGAAAGGATCTTTATATCCTTTGAGAGCAGCTTCAGATTCTTCTCCACTCTTCCCAGAGCTGTGGAAGCATCCTCCGCATTATCCGATTTACAGGCCTTTTCCAGCGACAAGGCAGAATAAGCGAGATCTGAAGCGGCAAGATTGGCGGCAGAACCTTTAAGCGTATGGGCTTTGTCCCCAGCATCCTTCAGCTTGCCCGCATCGAGCATTGTCCGGATTTCATTACAGAAATCCGCATTGTAATCGTTGAAATTATTCAAAATAGTTATCAGTACCCCCAGATCACCGCCAATACGTTCAAGAGCTTCGCTCACATTAAGTGACAAATCCCCCCCTGAATACACAGCAGCGGATTCAGGCTTTGGAGAATCAGGAACACTCTTCACCGCTTTCGAAGATTTATTTTTATGAAGATGGCTGCGGATTGTACTGATCAACTGCTCTTTATCAATAGGCTTGGGGACATAATCATCCATCCCGGCAGCCAGACATTTTTCCTTGTCACCACGCATTGCATGAGCTGTCATCGCAACTATCGGAATATCAGTCAGTCCCATTTCATTACGTATAATCCCTGTGGCCTCATATCCATCCATCTCCGGCATCTGAATGTCCATCAGGACAAGGTCGTATTTAGACCTTGAAAGCATTTCAATGGCAATTTTACCGTTGAAGGCCGAGTCGATTTCAAGTCCGGTAGGCTCCAGAATCTGCTCAGCAACCTGCTGGTTGATAGGGTTGTCTTCAACCAGCAAAGCCCTGAACCCGTTAAACTCCTCTTCAACCTGCTTATAAGGCTCTGAAACATATTCGTTGTGAATCTCATGGCCAAATGTAGTCAGGATTACGTCAAATAAAGTCCCCTGCTTGACCGGTTTACTGATGAGCTTGTTAATTCCTACTCGATTTGCCTTGGCGAGAGCTTCGTCAATCTCGGTAGAAGTTATCATTATAATGGGAAGTTCCTGCTGAGAATATTTTTGCCTGATCTTTACTGAAGCTTCATCCCCTTTCATGCCCGGCAGCCGCAGGTCCATCAAAACCAGTCTGAACGCTCCGTCTCCACGCTCTTCCATGATTTCAAAGGCTTCTTCCGCGCTTGACGCTGTCACCGGAGCAAAGCCGAACTGGCGAAGATACCTTGAAAGAACACTTCTCAAGGCAAGGTTATCATCAACGACCAGCACTGAGGCACTATCAAGATCAGCAGGGAGATTGAATTCAGTTGTGGAAGTATCAGGCGCCACCTCCGGAGTAATGGTAAAAAAGAATGTGCTTCCTTCACCCTGTTTGCTCCTGACCCATATTCCTCCGCCCATGAGTTCCACAATGCGCTTTGAAATTGTCAGTCCGAGCCCAGTACCGCCATACTTTCTGGTCGTTGAGCCGTCAGCCTGCTTGAATGCCTGAAAAAGATGCGGCTGAACGTCTTCTGAAATCCCTATTCCGGTATCCTTGATGGCAAAGACAATTTCGGACTTGCCCGAGGTGATTAAATCGGCGGATACAGTAATTGTTATTTCACCGAGACTGGTAAACTTAAAAGCATTCGCAATAAGATTGATCAACACCTGCCGCAACCGGAGCGGATCACCGATAATCCTCTTGGGAACATCCGGTCTGATATCAATCACCAGTTCGGTTTTGGAAGCAACCATCTGATCGACAAAAAGATCCGCTATATCATGAATAAGCTGGTGCAGGTTGAAGTTGACTTCTTCCAAGGTAAGCTTGCCCGCCTCAATTTTGGAGAAATCCAGAATATCGTTAATCAACCGCAGCAGCACCCGTCCTGAGCTTACAATTATTTTCAGGAATTCCCTCTGCTTGGCATTTAAATCAGTGGAGAGCGTAAGGTCTGCCATTCCGATAATGGCATTCATGGGCGTGCGGATTTCATGGCTCACATTAGCCATAAACTGACTTTTAGACCTTGATGCGGCCTCGGCTTCATCCCTGGCCTGTTCGAGCTGGCGGTTAATCTGCTTTAGCTCTCGGTAACTGTTTTCAAGATTTTTATTGCTCTGATGGATTTTTTCCTGCAGTTGTCCGCTGTATTCCTTTAGTTTCTGGTCCTGTTCCTCAATCTGCTGCAACATATTATTGAAATTTTCCAGTAGGGATTTCATCTCACCCTGCGACTTGAAATTGACCCTTGCACTGTAATTCTTATCCACCGAAATCTGCTTTGCGGTCTGAGTGAGTTTAATTATGGGAGAGATAAGAACACGCCGCATGGTAACAAACAGGGTTACCATCAAAAGAACTACCAGCAGCATGGTTCTCAGCAGTGAATTCAGCAGGGACTGATAAAGCTCATCTTCAATAAACTTGGGTGACAGAAAAATTTCAACCGCGCCAATCGGCTGGTTCATAATGGAAATTTCAGCCTTACGCTTGACCAGCTTTCCTTTGGGCCAGTCCGTGAAATCGACAATATTCCAATCATTATCCCGTACTTTTCCGGCAAAAACATTCTGTCCGTTATCTTCGGTTACCAGTATAGCCCTGACCCTTTTATCATTCATTTCGGAAAGGATTATCCGGTTGATGGCGGCCTGGTCGACATTCCACAAAGGAGTAATGAGAGACTCGGAAAGACGCTCAACAAGACCGTCCGCCTTCTCATTAAGTTCCTGCAACATGTTGTTGCGGGTGGAAGTATAATCGTATGCTCCGGACACCACGAATGTTATCAGGGAAATAAATATGATCAACAAGCCGATGCGGGTCTGGACTTTGTCTATTTTAAACAATTTCAAAACCTTGTGAGGGCAATAATTTCAGGTCCCAATAGACCTAGGATGGATATAGACAACGGTTTAACATTGCAGCATATTCGTTGCAACAGAACTTTTTTATATTGAGATATCAAGACCGCTGACGAACAGATGGACAAGCTTCCCTGCACAAGTTAATAAGTGCGCAGTAAAAATATAAGGATGGTCAGTTATTAATGAAAATAGCCCTGTTGCAGCTCAACCTGACAGTAGGTGACATTGAAGGAAACATCCGTCTGATACTTGATGGAGTGAAAAAGTCAGCCGATGCGGGCGCAGAATTATGCGTCACCTCCGAGCTGGCCATAACCGGCTACCCGCCCCGGGACCTGCTGCTCAATGCGGACTTCGTTACCCGCTGCCGTGAAACCGTATCCGAGCTTTCACGAAACCTGCCCGAAGGAATCGCTCTTCTTGCGGGCGGTGTTGACCTGAATCACGAAGCCATGGGCAATCCTCTGCGTAACGCGGCATGGCTCATCAAACGGAACAGTGCCCCGGAAGTTTTCTACAAATGGCTTCTGCCCACTTACGATGTGTTCGATGAGCAGCGTTACTTTGAGCCCGCCGCAGACATAAACACCTTTGAATTCAAAGGAATCAGGTTCGGAGTTACCATCTGTGAGGATGTCTGGAATGACCGGGACGAAAATTCCCACAGACGCTACGGAAGCAATCCCATACCGGATATCATGGCGGCCGGGCCAGATGTACTGCTCAACCTCTCCGCTTCACCTTTCAATATAGGTAAACAGACCGCCCGAGAGAAACTGCTTGGAGATATAGCCTCCAAATACCGGGTTCCTGTCCTTTATGCCAATCAGGTCGGTGGAAACGATGATCTGGTTTTTGACGGAAGAAGCTGCGTTTTCACAACTGATGGAAAGCTCTCCGCAAGAGGCAAAGGCTTTGCCGAAGACGTGGTGATCGTAGAAGCTGACGGATCAGGTGGAATTATAGAAGAAGACGATTTTTGTGAAGAATCTGAAGCATGGCGGGCAATGGTCCTTGGCCTCAACAACTATCTTTCCAAGACCGGATTCTCCAAGGTTGTTCTCGGTCTGTCCGGTGGAATCGACTCCGCCCTTACAGCGGCGGTAGCCGCAGAAGCACTGGGACCGGAAAATGTAACCGGCATTCTAATGCCCTCCCCCTATTCCAGTCAGGGCAGTGTGGACGATTCACTGGCCCTTGTTAAGAATCTGGGCATCAACAGTATTACCATACCCATAAAAAACCTGATGGATGAATTTGAAAAAGCCCTTGCCCCGACCTTTGAAGGACTTCCCGCCAACGTAACCGAAGAAAATATCCAATCACGTATCCGCGGCAACCTTGTCATGGCAATATCCAACAAAATGGGCGCACTTCTGGTTACTACAGGAAACAAGAGTGAACTCGCGGTGGGATACTGCACAATTTATGGTGATATGGCCGGAGGGCTCGCGGTTATTTCAGACCTGTACAAGACCCTTGTATTCCGGGTCTGCCGCTGGCTTAACGAGCAGGGGCGCGGTGAAATAATCCCCGTACCCATCATCGAGAAACCGCCGTCCGCCGAGTTGCGCCCGGATCAGAAGGATGAAGATTCCCTGCCGCCTTACGACGTGCTTGACCGGATAATAGAACTGCGTGTCGAGAATCACCGGGCCGAAAGTGAAATCATAGCGGATACCGGGTTTGATCCCGAAACTGTGCGCTATGTGCTAAGACTTATCAAAATCTCCGAGTTTAAGCGTAAACAGGCCGCTCCGGGACTCAAAATTACTTCCCGGGCATTCGGAACAGGTTGGAGAATGCCTATCGCCTGTAGATTTACAGGGTAGTTTTTATCCCTCCGGGGGCCAAAGGGAAAACTTTTGCAAAAGCTTTCCCTTTGGAATCCCTTTCAAAACCTTTCAATAAGCTTCGCTAGTTGAGCGCATAAATCCCGAATTAGCAACTGTTGATAATTTTTAAAATCTCAAGCGTAAAAAAAATTGAAATGAAGACTGGATAGGAATGAGTTCGTTTCGCTATTTTTCCCAGCATCCGGCTGTACCTTATTCCGGCAATTTTCCGAACCGGACAAACTCACCGGGGGGGCCCAGACGGATATTATGAACGATTGTTGCCCCGCGCAGCATCAGAGTTCCAACAAACCCCGAAGCCATACATACCCACAGCGGTTCGCCGAGTTCAATAAGCCCTACGTTGATAAATGCACCAACCAGTGCGGCTACCGCATATATCTCTCCACAGAGAATCATGGGACGGACCCCGGTCAGAAGATCACGGATTACACCTCCGCCTGTAGCAGTCATGACTCCCATGAAAACCGCAATCGACCATGGGACATCCACCTGCATGGCCACGGTACTGCCGGTAACAGCAAAAGCACTCAGCCCTAGAGCGTCAAACCAGGCTGTAGCCCTGTAACGTGACTTTACGTTGAATCTCCAGAAATATGTCAGGACCGCAGCCGCAATACAAAGGTACAGCTCAAGAGGCTCACGGGTCCACCAGACCGGCCTGTCCAGCAGCAGATCACGCAGCGATCCGCCACCAAGACCGGTGATCGTCCCGATTAGTACATATCCCACAATATCTAGACGCCTTTTGCCTGCCGCAAGCGCACCACTCACAGCAAAAACAACGTCCCCGAAATACATGAAACCGAGAATTGCGTTTTGCACAATTTCGCCGCTGATCACCGCCATAGTATCTCCTTGTCCGGTAATTTTTATTTTTTTATTACCCGGACACATTTTTTCATTATCTGAAAAAAGAGAGCACTTAATTTCTCATACCGACATTGTAAAGACATATTAATCCATATTTTTGAAATATGAGGCCGTATTTCTATTATAACTAACAACCTGCAAAACACTACTGCCCTTGCCTGTCAAAGACCTTGCTGCTATGAGAATTCCTTTTCTCGAAACCCCAAAAATCTATATATACAGAGTAACATTATGACATCATCAAGAGAATCCACAGCTTACCTCACTGTAACCTGTAAGGACAGACCCGGAATTGTTGCGGCGGTTTCCGGATTCCTGTTTTCCAAAAACGCCAACATTATCCATTCCGACCAGCATTCCAGCGATCCGGTAGGTGGCCGTTTTTTTCTGAGAATGAAATTTCACCTGGACGGCATTGAAAGTACACTGGATGAATTCAAGGAAGAGTTTGCCGAAAAAGTCGGGAATAAATTTAACATGGACTGGAGCCTTAATCCGGCATGGATAAGGAAAAAGACCGCCATACTTGTTTCCAAATTCGACCACGCGTTGATGGACCTGTTATGGCGTGCCAAACGTGATGAGCTTTTCACCGAAATCACCATGGTAATCAGCAACCATCCGGACCTTAAGGAAGCGGTGGAAGCTTTCGGAGTTACCTTCCACTACGTGCCGGTTGAAAAGGGAAAAAAAGAGGAGTCCGAAGGCAGAATCCTCGAACTACTCGACGGCAATGCAGATCTGGTTATCCTTGCACGCTATATGCAGATTCTTACTCCCAAACTTATAGATGCATACCCCAACCGTATTATCAATATCCACCACTCCTTCCTGCCCGCATTTGTCGGAGCAGACCCTTACCGCAGGGCCGGAGAAAGGGGTGTTAAACTTATCGGGGCTACAGCCCACTATGTAACTGAAGAGCTGGATCAGGGCCCCATCATTGAGCAGGATGTAATCAGGGTCTCCCACCGACACGATGTTGAGGAACTGAAGATTCTCGGCCGGGACATTGAGCGTCAGGTACTTAGCCGCGCGGTGAAATGGCATCTTACCGAAAGGGTTCTTGTTGACGGTAATAAAACAGTTGTCTTTATTTAACGAAAATTATCAACAGTAATTATATGAACGGGCCGGCATGCTTATGTGCATACCGGCCCGTTTTTTCATGCTGATCAGAAATTAGAATTTACTGTCTTGATAGTAAGTTGAGAAGTCTGTTCTAAAAATAAATTTTGTCAGCAGCAAAAAAGAATCGAAGAATTTCGTGTTGAAGATAAAAATTTTATCAGGAACCGTTCTGGAGCTTTTTGGCCAGTTGTTCGTCAGACTGTTCACCAATTCCAAACCGGATTAAAAGTTCATTGAGTTTTCCACGTATATCTTTGGTCGCTTTGGCTACAGCCTGAAGACTGATAAACACAAGGAACTCAACTTTAAAATCTCCTTTCTCAAAAAGCTTAAGTATCGCAGTAGCTAGTTCCTTTTCAAGAGCCAGAAGCTGCATCTCCTTGACCAGCTCTTTCGCGGTATTGTGCTTGAAAATCAGCCAGTTTTCATTGCTGGAATCCTTCAACCAGATTCGGGCCATCCTGATTCTGGTCATCCCGATCTCAGTCAACGCTTTCACTTCCTGAGAAGATGCCCTGCGACGCTTCATAACCCTGAGCATCATCTTGTTCTCTTCGCCCTGCATTTTCTTTTTCAGTAAAGCGGCGAACTTGACCTCGGTCAGGTAGAAAAACAGCTTATCCAGCGAATCCACGCCGAACTGGCGCAGAAACATGGTCAGGAGCTTTTCATCGTTATTAGTGTATGTTTTAAGCCCGAGCAGAAATTCCCTGACGACTATATCCAGTGTCAGACTGGCTCCGATGGCACATGCACAGATCTGGTCCTGAGTAAACTGCAACTGCCTTGCAAGATCCGCTTCCTTCTCATCCGCATTGGCATCGAAAGAGGATTCACGAAGAGAGGTCATTGCTTTGTCATAGTCTTCCCGGAACTTCGCAGTAGCAGGATCAATACAGACTATACGGGCAATCCTGTCTATGTTTTCATTACTCATCCCTTCACCGCGGATGAAAGCTCCATTCTCTGTGAGGGTCCTGAAAACCATGGTGAGGATTTTCATTGAATCCTCATCCCCTCCCACCTTTTCAAATGCCGCCTGAATTCTGGTCTTATCAATCGCCGGATTATCAGCGGAAAAACGTCCGGTAACTTCGTCAAAAGGAAACCTGAGAATAAGATAGCTTTTATCTCTGGTCAGGGTATACTTTTCAGCGGAAACCATTTCCTGCAGTGAAGACTCAAGCTCACTGGTGATAAACTGCTTTATCAGCTCCTGCCAGAAATCACGGGCAAGTTCATGCTGTTCAAGCAGCCCATTATATTTTTTCAGGGCCGGTTCACCGAAATGACGCAGGGTGACTTCCTCAAAGTTGTCGGAAATTAGACAGGACGCGTAAACAACGCCCTGCACGGTCTTGATGAGCAGGGTTTCCGCATTGATTATTCTGGAACGGATATTTTCCATCATATCCTTATCCTTGCCGCCCATCAGCTTACTGTAGCGGCCAAGCATAAGAATAAATTCGCCCAGAATCTTTTTAATGAACTCATGGGCAGGAAGATCAGTTGATCTGTGGCAGAGTAGAGAAATAATGCCGCTCTGCTGTTTCTCAAGCAGGGGAAATTCATTTATACGGTTGTTATTGTATTTAATGAACTCAAGAAAAACTTCACGCTCAAGCACCTCACGGAGAGTACTGCGTTCTTTTAGTCTGCCCAGAATATTCAGATAGAATTCTATACGCTTATCTTTGTCTGGAATCTGCGCGTTTCCCTGCACCGCTTCACTCATGAATAACCATCCCTAATTGCAATTTATTTGCATGAAAATGTCTCAAATCACCAGTATTAGTCAAGCAGTTTACATTCTTCTGACGGTTGTGAGCCCAGGTTCAACAGACTACCGTCAAAACACCTTAAGCCATGGTACTATTTTTGCTATTCTTTTCCAGAGGAATAATATATTGACTCTGACAAAAAACATTTAGATAAAACATTAACAAACCAGACAAGAACTGCAAATGATCACTTGTAATAAATGTGGACAGAAAAACAACAATGCAGCCAAGACATGCTCTTCCTGTGGACATAAACTCCAGTCCGGAAGAAAAAGGGCAAATGGCGATTCAACCTCAGCCGGGGGAAAATCCGACATGTTCCATCTCAATCTGGAGAAATCCAGCATGTTTTCCAAACATGGCGAAGCATGGGTCTATGCTCTTTTTCTGCTTGGCGCAGTAATATTTTTTACTTACCACAAAATATACTGGCCCCTTTACGCCCTTACTCCTCTGGTTGCTCTTCTGGCTTGGCTTCGGAAGATTTAGAAGTCCGGTTCTGCATCTCACTCAGTTCCTCAAGTGCTTCCTGCTGATCTTCCTTAAGAAGATCCGGTATAGTCCGCTGCCAGAACTCGGCTTCCTTATCTTCCTTGAGCTCTTTTTCCGACTTGGGAAAACAGCACCGGATCTGGTGACGCTCATTACAGGAGGCCGGAAAGTAGTCGATTATTCCGCACTCATTCTCGTCAATGTAATACTTAACACTGCGCCTGAATCTTTTGTTGCGGGATAATATGTTGATTTCACCCTGGTCGATCTTGCAGTAGAAGTCTCTGTACTTGGCCCCGTAAAATCCGTTGTACACATAAACATTTCCCTGACGAACACCTATGTAACTGTATTCAGAGGGTTTCTTGCACTGGGCTCTTGCGAGTGCGTTCAGGGTAAGACACATTGCCCGCTCTTCTTCCATACTGCGGGCATGGGCCAGCGATGAAATCCCGCATATAAAAATCAATAATGCTGCAAATATTTTTTTACTCATAAGAAACCGTAATCATTGTATCAGCTTTAATATTTTCAGACCCCGCTCCAGTTCATGCTACGGTACTCCAGCCGGCCTTTTCAGGCAAGCACCGGAACCTGATTTCATTATGAAACAATGCAATTAAAGGACTTTTCAAACCAGTAACACCTGTGTTAGACATACTGATCATTTTGCGCAAGTCTGCGCCCTTCCTAAGTTTGATTTCCCCTTGTCAAAAACCGGATCACGAATCCAGATTCAACTTTTTTTTCTAAACTTTGTTTAGAAAAAGTCCTGTTTTTCCGACCTGTTTTAGCTTTATGAACCTGTGGAAAACTTTTCATTATTTTATCTAATATCTAATAATCGCTTATAAGCATTAATTTTGGACATGTAACAACAAATTTTCAATTACCCCCCTGTACAAAACTCATACGCTTAGATACTATGTCTCTCGAAACAGCAACAGGTTCTTTTATTCCGGGACCTGAGCAAAAGGAACCCGGAAACCAGCCTGTTTTTACTAACCCGCAAAAACTGTAATTCAGAATAATAATCATTATGATCGACAACTCTTCCGGATGGGATCACCTTCGCGGCATAGAACCGCTGAGCCTTTGCGACTGGCCAGGCAGATCAAGCTGCGTTTTCTTTTTAGGCGGTTGCAACCTCAACTGCCCAACCTGCCACAACTTTGATATGGCATGGAACATGGAGCGCCTGCCGGTTATCTCCAGAAGAGATATGACAACTTTCCTAAGGGATAGAGCACGTTGGCTTGACGGGGTCACTATAACTGGTGGCGAGCCTACGACAGTTCCCGGACTTGGAGAGATTCTTTATGAAATAAGGCGTATTTCCGGACTGCCCATCAAAATGGACAGTAATGGAATGCTGCCCGAAATTCTGGAGGATATTCTCCAGCAGGGATTGGCGGATGTTTTCGCCATTGACGTTAAAGGACCGTATGACAGATATCCCGCCCTGACCGGCGGAGCTGTCACAGCCGAAGCGGCGCAGAAAAACCTTAAAAAGGTTTTCCAGCTCGCTGAAGCCAACCCCGAAGCCTTCTACTTTCGCCTGACCGAAGTTCCCATTCTCTCAGACGAAGATGTGGAAACAGCCAAAGGTTATCTTCCGGATGGATTCAAGTTAACCATCCAGAACTACATTCCTCCAAGGAGAGAGCATGCCCACGCAGATCATGAAGCGAGACGGCCGGTTGGAAACGTGGTCGACTGAGCGCATTGCGCAAGCCATTTTCAAAGCACTGAACGCCAGCGGAATCAAAGACCCTCTAATGGCCAAACGCATGGCCAGACAGGTTGAAAAGAAGCTCGAAGGAATTGAAATTCCCGAACAGGAACATGTTCAGAACATGGTCGAGGAAGTGCTGATGGATTCAAGGCTGCACAGTGTAGCAAAAAAATTCATACTCTACCGCGACAACCGCCGCAGACTCAGGAACCAGAAAGACGCTTATCTCGACATCAAGGAAACAATTGATGAATACCTTGAGAAAAGCGACTGGCGCGTGGCTGAAAACGCCAACATGACCCACTCTTTTCAGGGGCTCATGCTTCATCTCTCAGGTACAATTCAAGCTCGCTACGCCTTGGAGAAATATCCAGAAGAAATCCGTCAGGCGCATGAGCACGGCTATTTCCATATTCATGATCTATCCTACGGACTTGCAGGATACTGCGCCGGATGGTCCTTAAGAGACCTGCTCCTTGAAGGCTTCAACCTTGAAGGACGTTCCTGCGCCGGCCCGGCCAAACATTTTGACGCAGTGCTCGGGCAGATGGTCAATTTTCTGGGAACACTGCAGAATGAATGGGCGGGAGCTCAGGCTTTCAACAATGTTGATACCTATCTGGCCCCCTTCATACGCCACGACGGCCTGACTTACGAAGAAGTGCGACAGGCCATGCAGAAATTCGTGTTCAACCTGAACACAACTTCCAGATGGGGCGGACAGAGCCCGTTCACCAACCTTTCGTTTGATCTTGTCCCGCCCAAGCATATCGCGGATGAAGCGATTATTATCGGCGGAGAACTGCAGGATTCCACCTACGGTGATTACGGCAAGGAAATGGATATGATCAACCGCTCTTTCCTTGAGGTCATGCTAAGCGGTGATCATCACAACCGTATTTTCTCCTTTCCTATCCCCACTTATAATGTAACCGAAGATTTTCCATGGGATTCCCAGATAGGAAAGACACTTCTCGAACTCACCGCCAAATACGGAGTCCCCTACTTCCAGAATTTCATCAACTCTGATCTAAACCCTGAAGATGTGCGTTCCATGTGCTGCCGTCTGCAGATGGACCTGCGCGAACTGCGCAACAAGGTCGGGGGGCTTTTCGGAGCGGGAGACCTGACCGGTTCTATCGGCGTTGTAACACTGAACCTCCCCAAACTTGCCTATCTGGCACAGGGTGAGGAAGATTTTCTTGATCTGATTGAGGAGTACGCTGTTCAGGCCAAGAACTCTCTTGAGTATAAACGAAAACTTATCCAGACCAATCTGGATAACGGCATGTTCCCGTGGTCCCGCCGCTATCTTAAGAACGGATACAAAGGTCATTTTTCCACCATCGGTCTTCTGGGCGGACATGAAGCGTGTCTGAACCTGCTGGGGAAAGGTATCGACACCCCTTCTGGAATCAGACTGATGACCAGAGTACTGAACCATCTTCGTGATCTTACTTCCAGCTTTCAGGAAGAAACCGGCAACCTCTACAACCTTGAGGCGACCCCGGCAGAAGGTACCAGCTACCGTCTGGCCAAGATCGACAAGTCACTTTATGCCGACATCAAGACTTCCGGAGACGGAACCCCTTATTACACCAACTCCACCACACTGCCTGTAGGCGTATCCGAGGATGTGATTCTGGCTCTGACCCATCAGAACCAGTTGCAGCCCCTCTACACGGGCGGATCTGTTTTCCACACATTCCTCGGGGAATCCACCACTGATCTTGATGCACTTAAAAACTTCATTATCAAGGCGTTCCGCAATACTAAAATTCCATACCTGTCCATCACTCCGACCTTTTCCATCTGCAAGGAGCACGGATATATTCAAGGTGAACACCATCAATGCCCGGACTGCGGCGCAGATTCGGAAGTATATACCCGCATTGTCGGATACTATCGTCCGGTCAAGCAGTGGAACGATGGCAAAAAAGCTGAGTACAAGGATAGACAAGTCTACAACACATTCTGCTGCCAGTGATAATAAAAACCTGATCATATAAAGAATCAGGAAACTTTCTATAATTGATAAAACAAATCCGGCTGATATTCTTTAAGAATATCAGCCGGATACTTTTTTATGGTTCTTTGAAGCTGCTGGCTGCAAATATTTTCAAAAACCAAGAATTGCGGTCAAGGTGCAACTCGATTTCCGGTCAAGTCAAAGATAGCTCTAGACTTAACTAGAATCCCCGATTTTCCTTTTATGAAAATTTCCGGTTTTACCCTTTAAATCTTCAATCAAATGTATACCTGACCATCAAGCGGTAGCATCATCCTCAAACTCTGACAGCTTCATCATCTTGGCATTAATTGCAACAATTATTGTTGACAGGGACATAAGCAAGGCTCCGGCTGCAGGATTAAGCAGGATGCCCCACTTATAAAGGATTCCGGCTGCAAGAGGAATGGCAAAAATATTGTAGCCTGTGGCCCAGATAAGGTTCTGGACTGTTTTTTTATAAGTTACCTTTGAAAGTGCTATGATCTTAACAACATCCATGGGGTTGGATTTGACCAGCACGATATCAGCTGTCTCCTGAGCTACATCCGTGCCTGCACCGATGGCAATACCGATGTCTGCCTGGGCAAGTGCGGGAGCATCATTAACTCCATCACCTGTCATGGCACACATAATCCCTTTCTGCTGTACCTGCTTTACCTTATCCGCTTTTTTATCCGGCAGCACTTCAGCAAAATATTCCTCAAGATCCAGCTCATCAGCCACCCTCTTAGCGACAGCCTCGTTATCTCCTGTGATCATCATGACCTGAAGACCCAACTCCTTCAGACGCTTGACGGCTTCTTTTGATTCCTCACGAATAACATCGTCCAAAGCAAGACATCCTGCCGGAGAATTATCTACAAGTACAAATACAAGAGTTTTACCCTGGCTTAATATATCCTTTGTTTTACTATCATCGTAATCCAGACCTTCCTGCTCCATGTACTTGTGGCTGACAACCTTTACATTTGAGCCATCAACAGTCGCTTCCGCCCCCTTACCGGGAATATTACTGAAATCTTCCGAATTACCCGGAGCAGAGGCTTCTTTGGTTATAGCCTTGGCAATTGGATGCTCTGAACGACTCTCCACCGCGGCAGCTTTGTTCAAAAGACCCTCTTCATCAATTGTATCGGATAAAAGAACGATATCACTTACAGTGAATTCACCTTTAGTCAGAGTACCTGTTTTATCAAAGAGCACAGCCTGAAGCTTTCTGGCTTGCTCGAAAGGAGTTCTGTTGCGAATAAAAAAACCATGCCGCGCAGCGATTGCAGTTGTAGTCGCGACAACCAGAGGAATAGCCAGCCCCAATGCATGAGGGCAGGTAATAATCATGACAGTCACAGTACGCTCCAATGAAAACACAAAATCCTTTCCGTAGACTGTCAGCCAGAACAGCATGGTCAGAAAACCAGCCGAAAGAGCAATATAAGCAAGCCAGGCCGCAGCCTTGTCGGCTAACCCCTGTGCCTTGGATTTGCTATCCTGAGCCTCCTTGACCATATCCATTACCTGATTAATGAATGAATCCTTTCCAGTCTTGGCTACAGTGACTGTCAATGAACCTTCTCCATTCACAGCCCCGCCGATGACCTTTTCACCGGGGCCCTTTTCAACTGGCTTGGATTCCCCCGTAAGCATTGCTTCATCAATACTTGATGTTCCTTCTTCTATTTCACCATCTGCCGGGATTTTTTCACCGGGTTTTACCAAAACCCTATCGCCATCTTGCAGCTCATTAACTTTTACATCTTCAGTATCTCCGTCATCATTGAGACGGTGAGCTTCTCCGGGAATAAGCTTGGCAAGCTCTTCCATTGCTCCGGAAGCACTCATGACCGACTTCATTTCAATCCAGTGCCCCAAGAGCATGATGTCTATAAGACTTGCCAGTTCCCAGAAAAAGACCCGCCCTTTAAGGCCGAATGCAACAAGACTTGAATATCCGTATGCCACAGTGATAGCCAGAGCAATCAGAGTCATCATACCGGGCTTCTTATCTGAAATTTCGGTGTAAAGTCCTTTCAGAAACGGCCAGCCTCCATAGAAAAATATAGCCGAGGAGAACCCAAAAAGAACTAGCATGCTATTTGGGATGACCGGATCACCCAGATTCATAAATCCACGCAGCATGGGTGATAACCACATTATGGGCAAGGTCATTACCAAAGAGATATAAAATCTTTTCCTGAAATCTTTCACCATATGCTCATGATGCGAGGAATGGTTTTCACCAGAAGATGAAGAATGTGCACGCTCATGCTTTTCATGATGATTTGATTTGCTATTTTCTTCTTTATTCATATAAAAGCAACTCTCCCTGAACATAGTCTTTACGAGAAGTATAATCACATGGATTAATGATATTCACCGTATTTAAGGATCATACGTAGATAACATCAGCATCCATAAAAACATTTGAAATTTACAATTAACATATAAAATGGATTTTTGGCAAGAACTCACATATTTAATTCATAACATAGAGAAATAAACTTAATTTATATCTTTAATACTTCTGCTAATTATAATTCATAACAATAATAAATGCACAAAAAAAAGACTTAGAAGATAAACTTTCTAAGTCTTAAAATGAAAAACAAACGTTTTTAAATATATTCATAATTTAGTATTACAATCTATAACACCTGTTCTAACCCGATAGCAAATGAAGTACATTAATATTTTTAAACTATATAATCTGAGTCCAGAGAAAGATACAGCTTAAACCACTGAGTAAAATATCAGCGAACTCAGTATGCCAAAAAGATAGCGGCTACATTGGAATCACACCAGTCTATCAACTGTTGGATATCCTTACTTTATGAATAGATACCGAGGCACAAGCCCGTTCCTAACTAAAGATACTGCCAGACTTTTCCGATATTTTTTTCCATGACAACAACCGCGCAAAGATCACTGAAGGCTATTTCAACAACCTCAGCATGAAGACGATCCTCAGCCTGCTTATCATTAAAATCTTTCATAATCTCGAGAGATTCATCCAGGTTGCGAGATCTGGGAGAGCTTCCGTCATGGGTACGGGGATGATAGCCGATGTAGATGCTTTTAACCTTTTCCTGCGCCATATTCATTGCCTGCTCTCCTTGATTTGCGATTATTCTGTGTCAGACACCTGAACCTGTGCTCTATCCGCATCCGGTTCAGGATCACTTTTCAAAATAGGACAAGATCTATATCCAAATAATTTTGAACCTGAATACACTGTTGATTAACCCATGATTGAGATATCAAACTTCTCCTGCTTATTAACAAGATAAGTTATTGTTGTCACTTAATATTAGAGCTTGAGTGTTGTAACTTAAATACAATTACTGCTTTTTTCAGTGAAAGCGAAAGTAAAACTGACCATGCCATCGAGTACAACGGTCGCTCCATCAAGAGCTGGAGTGATGGATTCAGAAACTCATGCCGCCGTGCTGGAATCAGTGATGACGTTGTCAGCTACGATATCCGCCATCTGTTCTGCTCCTCCATGCTATCTAAGAGGGCGGCTCCGAACGCAGTTTCCCGCCTCATGGGACATGCGAGTACAAAAATGACCTTGGACCGGTATGGGCACGTTATGCCCGGTGACGAGAGGCGTGCCGTGGAGTTGCTGCCGGAGCTGGGGTAGCGGGTTAGGTTGAAATAGATTGATTAATTAAGGTGAGGGGCGTCTTCAGGCGTCCCTTTTTTTGTCGCTTAAATACTAATCGTTTATCACGCAATTGGTATTTTTTCACGACTTATCCATAATGACTTTGTTTTCCTCCCACTCCTTGATCAAATTCGAATAAAAACTATCATCATCAATTCCTAAATAATCCAGTATTTCAAAGCACTGTATAATGTCATATCTTGCGCAACACAGCATAATCATACCTACCCAGTAAGAATCAACAGTGACAACCATTTTCCCTTTATATTCAAACAACTTTAGATAGGTATCGTTAACAGAAGAGAAATCTGAATGTACAAATGAATTAAGCATTGTATATATCGTCAAATAGTCATGCTCAAGATTTTCGTACATTTTAGATTTAATTTTAGCTAATATATCACGCTTGTGCGACATAGCCCCTAAATTTAACTTAGACCACTTCGGTTGAAACTTACTACCTAGTTCAAAATCTGGATTGATTTCCTTCTGACTAAATAAGGCACGTTCAAATGACCTATCTACGTCTACAAAACTTTCTAAATTTTCTTTTAGCTGACAATCTTGACTGGCCTTCTTCAACAAACGGTAGTCATTGATGGGACCATGCTTAATATATTGCTTCAAGCCAATATTTTCATCTTCATATATTAAATATGAACAGACTATCAATTGTTCAAAACGGCTTCTTAAAAGGACTGAAGCTGGAGCACCAAAAGTCCAGCTATTTATCATTCTAGCACTAACACTGGTTGATTCTGCTATATATTTAAATCGATAAAACAGATGTAAAAACGGTGTATCCAAATCATCTTGTTTTTGATTAAACTTTTGGTTGAAGTATGCAAACGCCCTATCAGACAAATCATTAAAAAGATTGAATTCTTCCCATTTCTCATAAGGTCCCAATTTATACATCCTATCCTCACGAAATTTGTTTCAACATTGATCAATATGTATATTTAGAACAGTAGCTTATTCCTCATGGGCTTGCAAAAACTCCCCAGCTCGCCCCTGCAAATGTTGACGGCTCTACCTCAAATACAGGGGTCAGCAAAAGAAAAAGACCGCAAAGCCTATCAAGCTAACCGGTCCTTTTTATACGTAAATATAAGTGGTGGAGCTGAGGAGAATTGAACTCCTGGCCTCTTGAATGCCATGCCATGAATTGTGAGTTCAAGTGTTGAAATACTTTAACTTTTTGTTTCATGGTCAACAGAAAATCAGGGATGTTGGATGGGTGTTAGAGGCTCCCGGTTCACCAGGTGGTTGACCAGAATTTTGCGCTGGCTTGCACTGGGGTTGTGATGCTGAAGCACACAGAAGGGATAAAGAACGAAGCCCAATAGAGGCCTCCAGCCTTTTCTTTGAATTTGAGAAGATGCTGAATGAGGTCATCTGCTGGAAATAGATTGCCGTGCCCAGTTTCTCTACTCATCTCAATGTCCAATTATAGTTCGAATCCTATCAGCCAATTGTTGCCTGAGCTTTAAAAGGCCCTCTCTGTTATTGAGATATTTAATATAACGAAGATGTCTCAAGTCAAAGGGAATATCGTATTCGTTCTGTGTCACCAATACAACATCACGCCCAAGGGTATGAGCAATACCTGCTTCATAAAACACATTTGGATTCTTTCCCGTGCAGTCGCAAACAACAACCCTAGAACGATCAATAAGCGAAACGACATCTTGTATGATTGATGGAGCCTCCCATATATCATCAGCCCGCCTACACCTCAGACCTGCTCTCTCCGAGGCTTGCTTGATGACCTCGTGCACTTCCCTGAATCCAGCATCGAAGGGCATCATAGCGGACACAAGTGAGGTATCAATCTTTTCGTGCTCAGGAAGCTCAAACACTGTCGGTCTTTGGCGACGAGGGCGAACATTCGTAAGCAGAAAACGGTACAGGTCTACATCCTTGACAGCCCAATGATTCCGAGAGAATTCAAAGTCATGAGGCATATCTAAATCAATACGGTTTTCGTATAGCATCTTATTCTGCAGCACCGGAACATCTCTATCGAAGGCAACTTCAAGAGCCAAGGAATCACCTGCGAGCCTTGCCTTTACAATTCTACCTACATAAGCACTTTCTTGTCGTGTTCCTTCTTCACAGAATAAACATGGCAAAGACCTCAAGCGATCAAGCTGTATAACTCCATTGTCCTTGTATAAATTAACAAGAGAATCTTCTGTATATTCAAAAACTCTTCCTAAGGGGATTTGTACTCGACCAGATTCCCAATCCACGTTAAACATCATAAGATTAAACAAGCGTATCTCCTTACCATAAAATGCACCTCACTCTTTATCCGATGCCGATTATATCGTATCAGCCTCTTAACCCGCAATCAAGGCTCTACGGCTCTACCTCAAAGTGGCTCTACCTCAAAGACAGGGGCGATAGAATAATCCGACAAACGAAAAAAGGACCTACAATTTTCATTGTAAGTCCTTGAAATATCTGGTGGAGCTGAGGAGAATTGAACTCCTGGCCTCTTGAATGCCATTCAAGCGCTCTCCCAACTGAGCTACAGCCCCACTCGCTGTGAGAAAGTTTTTAAAGAATCCGATGCCTGCTGTCAACCATCTTTTATCATTCGTAATAAATTATTTATCAAGTTGTTGATCTTCAACAATCAAGTCCGGGCCGACAATTGGGCCCGGACCTGATACCTGCACAAGAACCAACCTTAACTACTAACCTTTAATCTTGATAACTTTTCCGTTACGTCCATCAATCAGATGTACGGCACAGGCTATACAGGGGTCAAACGAGTGCACTGTACGCAGGATCTCCACCGGCCTTTCCGGATCAGGACATGGACAGCCTACCAGAGACTGCTCACCCGGACTGAGTTTGTCATTGCCACACCTTGGTCCCAGATTCCATGTGGACGGCACTACAAGCTGGAAGTTTTCAATCTTTCCACCCTTTATCCTTATCCAATGGGAAAGACCGCCACGTGTTACGCAACAGGTCCCGACTCCCTTGGCGGTATCAGGCATCTTCCATTTATTGTATATTTTGTTGTCGCCGGATTTGATCCTCTTTTCAGTATCATCAATCCAGCCCTCCATCCTTCTGGTCAGCATCACGGTCTCAACCACCCTGCATAGAGTTCTTCCCATGGTTGAAAACAGCTGAGCGGGTTTCATACCTGATGCCTTGAAGAAATCATCCAGTATTTCTCTGGTTTCCTTCTCCTTACGGGCATAAGCAATTGCCCGGCGCGCCAGAGGCCCGGTTTCCATCGGTTCTCCCTTGTAACGGGGAGCCTTACTCCACGAATACTTTTCCTTGTCATCATAGGAAGTATATTTCGGGGAAGTCTCACCATCGTAAGGTTTGAGGGTCTTGTTTCCCTCGTACCAACTGCGGGTAACATCCTCCGCAATCAGATTCAGATCCATTTTATCGGTCTTAGCCAGATCATTACCCCACAGAACACCGGACTTGAAGTAAGGGTCCTTTCCGGTAACCGGATCATGAAAATCATCAAAAGCCATGAAATTTGATGTCTTTCCGTATTCTAGTGCTTCGGGATACCGTTTAGTCATCATAAGAATATCAGGCATCATGGCGTTTTCGCAAAACTCAAGAGTCTTGGCCCATATTTCCCTGTAATGATCAATAACTTCCTGTCTCAAACTGTCGTAACAGGTCATTCCTCCGACTACTATTGTCTGTGAATGAGGGTTCTTGCCACCAAACAGAGCCATTGCGCGTCCGAGTTCAAGCTGAATACGCAGCCCTTCAAAATAATGTGCCGACAGAATCAGATTCTCTTCAGGCGTGAAATGGTAAGCCGGGTTACCCCCCAGAAAATAAGCATTCTCCAGAAAGCCCAGCTGCCCTGAAGCCACAAAGTCTTTGAGCTTCCTTTGAATAATAAACAGATCTGAAGGATCATCACTGCGATTACTTGTTTTTGCCACAAGCTTGGCAGCTTTCACCGGGTCGGCATTGATTGCCGAAGCCATGTCTATCCAGTCCAGCCCATGCAGATGATAAAAATGCACCAGATGGTCCTGAACGATGAGCGGGGCAAGTATAAGATGTCGCATCAACTTAGCCAAAGGCGGAGCCTTAACTTTGACCGCATCCTCAATGGCCCTGACACTTGTCAGCGCATGGGTGTTGGTACAGACACCGCAGGTCCTCTGCGTGAAAAGGGGCGCATCCTCAGGGTCCCGCCCTTTTAGAATAGGCTCAATTCCCCTGAACAGCTGTGCGCTTATCCATGACTTTGAAATAATATCCTTTTCAATCTCAACTTCGATTTTCAAATGGCCTTCAATGCGTGTCAACGGATCTACAATCAACCGATTGCCTTTGTTTCCGGCACTGTTCTGACTCATATATATCTCCTCCTTCCGGGTGGGCGGCTTAACTTACCTTGCCATCTTCAATAGGATGGAAAAACGGGGAATAATCGTCCCAGAAATTGGGTTCACTGCATCCTATACAGGGAGCACCGGACTGGACCGGCCAGCTCACCTGATTGAACAGGGCCGTGGGGCAATTATTGTATGTGTACGGTCCCTTGCATCCCAGTTTATACAGGCACCAGCCCTTTCTGGCTTCATCGCTGTCAAAACCCGGCGCGAACTCGCCTTTGTTGAAATGCTCCTGTCTTGGGCAATGAGCATGCACCGTGTCGGCATAAAACATCTTCGGCCGGCCCCACTTATCCAGCTTGGGCATTCCCTTGGTGAGAAGATGCACCACAGTACCTACAAAGTTCATGGGATTAGGCGGGCATCCGGGGATATTGATTGCCTTGACTCCGACAGCCTCCAGAGCATCATTTGTTCCCTTGGCTCCCGACAGGTTGGGGGCGGCAGCCTGAACACCGCCGTAACTGGCACATGAGCCCATGGCGATAGTGGCTACGGCTTTGGAAGCAACACGGGCGCAAAGCTGAAACATTGTTTCGCCACCGACTTTACCGTATTCGCCTCCATGGAAGGTAGGGATAGCCCCTTCTATCACACAGATATAGCCTTCAGGGTTTACAAGAGCTTTTTCAAGTGCAGCGTGCGCGGCATCTCCTGAAGCGGCCATTATCGTCTCACAATAATCCAGCGAAATGGTGTTGAGGATTATCTCGTCAAAATACGGCTGGTAGGCCCTGAGAAGCCCTTCGGTACATCCGGTGCATTCCGCGCAATGCAGATAAACAACTGAAGGTCTCTTTTTCCTGATCAGAGCTTCCGCAACCTGAGGGACAAACGCAGGCCCCATTCCTAGGAAGGCAGCCATCGCCCCGCAAAACTTCAGAAAATCCCTTCTATCCGGTTTGGTCTCCCCGACCATCATTTTCAGAGAATCAAAACTGTTCTTGCCTGACATAAAATTCCTCCTCTGCAACGTGCTTACTGCTGAAGTTGTAGTCCTCAGACACACCAGAGCATTTTTTGTCCACCTGAAACGCCACCAGCCACGCCATCAAATAACCGTGATCAAACTCATTGAGTATGTTTGACTTACTCGGGTTTATGGCAGGCAGTGGTACATCCAACGGGATTTTTCCCGCCCTCAGTCCGCATCTGGGTATGACATCCCAGACAACTCGGCGGCCCCTCGGAATGCCAGGCCCGGTAAAAACCTGTCGGATCCTTAGGATCATCACCGGAGTGACACTGCCTGCAGCCAACAAATTCTCCGAGAGTCTCGTCACTTTCCTTGTGATGGCACTTTTGGCATGAAACCCTGATAGCGTGGAAACCATGCGGAAACTTGACTTTTTTCACCCACACGCTCAACTCCCTGTTGCCTTTGGGGCGCTCCAGAATAATCGTATCAGGAACGTCATAAGCAAGGGCCGCGGCAACCGTGACAACTGCAAACACCAGTGCAGCAATACAAACGAAAAACCTTCTGCTCATAATTCCTCCACTTCACAAGATTCTTATTATCCAAACAATAACACAAATCGTGATTATTAAAAGCACATTGCGTAATTAATAGTGTCTATCCGAATAAGCTTGAGAATAAGTGGAGACAAGCACCCCCTTAAACCCTTTATCAATTTTGCAATGTGTTTTATATAATTGAAATATTGGAATACAATCCTGACCCATAGCATGTTTCCGAGATAAGCAGTTTTGCCCGGATAGATATAATTTTAACAATTTCCCCAATGGAGCTTTCTGAAATGACCTTTCAGTTGCAAAGCAACAGTCGCCGTGTACTGTATCTTATTCCTGTTTTAGCATTGCTCTTTGTCGCGATGGCACAGCCTGTTCCTGCTCTGGAACCGGAAGGTGATCCAGCCACAGCACTTTCCCAGATGAGTCAAAAGGACAAAGCCAGATTCGCACCCACCAGTGAAGACCTGCAGAAGGCTAAGGATTCCGGTGACCTTCTTTCACTGCCGCAGGCAATACGCGACAGCATTGAAATGACAGATAAAAGTTATAAGGCGATGAAGAAAGGAACCGCCTACGTAGCCGAGGGATTCAGAATAGCCCCGCAGGAAATATCCAAAGCGCTTGATAAACTCACTCTGGGTCAGGGGACTGGTAGGCTTCTGTATATGATCGGAGTGGTACTTTTCATATACGGGGCAGGTCTTTGCGTTGAATGGGCTGCAAGGCTTCTGACCAGAAGACTAAGACACAAAGTGGAAGAAGCGCCAACGGGAAATCTCTTCAAAAGACTTATAAATGACCTGATTCTGACTGGATTCGAGGTCGGTTATTTTCTCATCTTCCTCTACTCCACAATCAACATCATAGTTCTGCTTGCCCCGGCGGGCAAAAACATTGAACTGCTGGCCGGCGGATTCCTGATCCCAATCACCCGAGCCAGAATCGGCATACTGATTATCAAATTTCTTTTTTCGCCACACTCCAGCGAATCACGTTTTGTGCCCATCACCGACTACGCCGCGAAAGAACTGACTTTCTGGCTCTCGCTGACAATGATACTCTCGCCTCTTTTCGCCCGGGTTATTTATAGTCTTTCAATGATGGGACTGGCGGACGAAACCTTCGAAGCACTGTTCATGCTTGAAATAATCATCCCCACTTCCCTCCTGCTTGCCCTGATCTGGAAAAACAAAAACCATCTCAAAAACTACATTCTCCAAAATTACCACGGACAAGAACAGGGAGCGGCCGGATATTGGCTTGCCAATAACTGGCACAGGCTTGCTTCAGCCTACCTTCTCTTTCTCGTTTTTCTACGCCAGACAAGCCTTCTTCAAGGCAAGGATATGGTCGGAGCACTGCTGATCAGTCTGGTTTCAGTACCGGGAATAATTCTTCTGGACATGACTCTCTTCGCTGCACTCAAAAATATGGCGGGCAAAAAAAAATCCAAGGACCAAGACGAGAAGGAAACAACAAACAGCTTCATATATATAAGCCATGTACACTCTGCTCTCAGGACCATTCTGGCCCTGGGGCTGGGATTTTACCTACTGGGAGTATGGGGACTCTCCTTCAATATCGGTCCGGCGTTTTCCAAAGGAGCGCTAAGCATATTCGTCACCGTTCTGGTCAGCTACCTGATCTGGGAATATCTCAGCGGACTTATTGATGCGCAATTTGACGGTCAGGATGATGACGGAGAGGAAATGGAAGAAATGGGCAAGGGTGGGTCGCGTAAAAACACCCTGCTGACCCTTCTTAAAAAGTTTCTGCTGATCAGTATCGTTATCATGAGCGCGCTGATTATCCTGACCTCAGTAGGGGTCAACATCGCTCCGCTGCTTGCCGGTGCGGGAATATTCGGCCTTGCTGTAGGCTTCGGTTCCCAGACTCTGGTGAAGGACGTCCTTTCCGGTGTCTTTTTCCTCGTAGATGATGCCTTTCGCATAGGAGACTATGTGGAAGCCGGGCGGCTAAAAGGAACAGTGGAGCGCATCTCGGTCCGTTCCATCAGCCTGAGGCACAGCCGGGGACAACTTCAGATTATACCTTACGGCTCACTTGGTTCGGTTACCAACTTCAGCAGGGACTGGACCGCCATGAAGCTCGAAGTAAGAATCCCCTTTGATGTCGACCCGGAAAAAGTACGGAAGATTATCAAGAAAATGGGTAAAAAGATTGCGGAAGATGAAGAGCTGGGTCCACTGCTGCTTTCCCCCATCAAATCTCAGGGAGTTAAAGAGATTGATGATTCTTCACAGGTTACAAGGATCAAATTCCGCTGCCGTCCGGGAGATCAGTTTTCACTACGAAAAGAGGTGTTCCGCCGTGTCCGTGAAGCATTTGCTGCCAATGGAATTGAATTCGCGCCGCGCAAAGTAACCGTCCATGTCCCGAATCTGGAGAATGCCGTTCTCACCAAAGAACAGCTCACGACCATCGCGGCCGCGGCTGCGGAAACCGGATTAGCGGCAAGTGACGAGAGCAAGAACAAGGAATAGCGGGATAAACACCCAGAAAATTGATAAGGATGGATACGCTTTTGAAGTTGAATCCATCGGCCAAACAAAACATAGGGTATTGGCAGGACAGTTAATACCGGCCTATCAAGAACATAAAACACAAAGAGTTTTTAAAAAGCAGGAGCACCGCGTATTCAAGAATACACGGTGCTCTTTTTCTGCCACCTGCTGAAGAAATAGGCTTATAACTTCAGTCGAGGCCTTGCCCTGCTGCCAATCTTCCCCCAAAAAATCGCAGATTCAAGAATCAAAAACAGCAACATTTAAAGATCATTAACTTATCTATCATTAATATCCTTCAGTTGTACTACCGGCAGACTGTATTTGCTTTTTCCACCCATAAAATACATTATATATAAACATCAGCGATCTTTTCAGCACAGGAGAAATCCATGAAACGCAGAGAATTCATCAAACTGGGCGCAGCAGCACTCGCAACAGGCGCGGTCAGTTTCGCAAACCTGCCTACTGCCGTTGCTGCCAAACCGCATGATATGGTGGCAGTGCGTAACGGTTCGCCCGAGAAAATGTTCGATGAGGGAATAGCTGTCCTCGGAACAATGAGTGCTTTTGTCAAACCGGGGCAGACTGTGGTCGTAAAACCCAACATAGGCTGGGATGTCCAGCCTGAAAGAGCGGCTAACACCAATCCCGGTCTGGTTGCACACATCGTAAAGCGCAGTCTTGAAGCCGGAGCAAAGGAAGTCCTCGTCTTCGACCACACCTGCGACAACTGGCGCGATGCCTACCAGAACAGCGGGATTGAGTCTGCCGTTAAAAATGCCGGAGGCAAAGTTGTCCCTGCCAACAACCGCCGCTACTACCGGGAAGTCCGGATACCAAACGCCAGACGATTACATAAAGTCGAAGTACATGAACTGTTTCTTGATGCTGATGTGGTGATTAATGTTCCCATTATAAAGCATCACGGCGGCGGAACCATGACCGTATCCATGAAGAACCTTATGGGAGTCGTTTATGACCGTCCTGCATGGCATCGGAACGATCTGCACCAGTGTATTGCTGATTTCGCCTCAGTACGCAAGCCGGATCTTGTCGTTGTGGACGGATACCGGGCTCTGATGCGCAACGGTCCGCGCGGATATTCGGTGGAAGATGTAAGTACCCTGAAAATGCAGGTGCTTGGCACAGACATGATTGCCTGTGACGCCGCAGCTGCCCGCATATTCGGACTTGAGCCGTCAGACGTACGGCATATCACGCTGGCTCACGAGTCCGGAACGGGCAACATGGACCTGTCCACATTAAACATCGCCCGTCTGGCATTGTAAACATGCGGCTCCTGCGTATCGCCATCGGAACGCTCAGCTTACTGACCATACTCATTTATGGTCTGGACCTGCACTCAATAATCCCGGACAAGGCGTCCCGCTGGCTGCTCTGGTTCCAGTTCACTCCCTCGGCCCTCAAACTCAGTTCGGGCGACATGGCTGCCGGAATCTCCGTTCTGCTGATTCTGCTTATTACTATGGTATGGGGTCGTATATACTGCTCTTTCCTCTGTCCACTTGGAGTTCTGTTTGACTGCATATCCCGTCTGAAACGAAAACGGCGTTATAAATTCAAACCCGCAAATCCTGTTCGATATATATTTCTGGCAATAGCAGTTATTCCCCTGCTGGCGGGGAGTCTGCTGACTGTGACCCTGCTTGATCCCTACGCAAGTTTCGGGCGAATATCGGCGGAGCTTTTCCGCCCGGCTGCCATATTGATAAACAATTCCGCCGCTATGCTCCTTGAGCAGGCTGGCAACTACAGTATCCCCCCTATACCATACCGGAGCTATGCGTTACCGGTTCTGGCATTCATTCTTGGCTATACAGCTTTAGTTACAACACTTGCGTGGCGGAGCGGAAGAACATACTGCAACCTCATCTGTCCGCTGGGAGCGCTTCTGGGACTTATCGCCCGGAAAGAACGTTTTAAGTTTCAAATATCGGACAAGTGCACCGGGTGCGGACGATGCGAAAGAATCTGTAAGGCTTCCTGCATTGATTTAAAATCGCGGGTAATTGATATGAGCCGTTGCGTATCCTGCTTCAATTGTGAAAGCTCATGCCCCGAAGGGGCAATATCCTTCAAGAGTGCCAGAAAAAACTCATCTACAAAAAGTAATGTCCCGACTAGAATTGAACGCCGGGCCTTTTTACAAAAAACATTCGCACTTCCGGGACTGTTCTTCGCCACACCCAAAAAAACGCCCGATACATTGAGCATAATTCCTACCGGACGCAGCACTCCGATTCTGCCCCCCGGGGCAGAGTCAATGGCCCGCTATGCTTCTCTCTGCACTGGATGCCACACTTGTGTGGCCCGCTGCCCCTCCCAGGTCCTTCAACCCAGCCTGCTTGAACTCGGCAAAGGAAAACCTTTACTGCCCCATCTGAATCCTGACTTCGGGTTCTGCAATTTTCAATGCACCAGTTGCGGAGAAGTATGCCCCAACGGAGCCATTCTCCCCTTGGATCTGGAAACCAAGCAGCGCAGGCAGATTGGGCAGGTAAAACTCGAAATAGAAAACTGCATAGTGCGCACCCGTAAAACAGACTGCGGCGCATGCGCCGAGCATTGCCCCACGAAAGCTGTATCCATGAAACCAAAAGGAAAATTGAAAGAACCTACAATAACAACCGAAACCTGTATCGGCTGCGGAGCATGCGAATTTATCTGTCCCTCCCGCCCCTTCCGGGCAATCTGGGTTGAAGGAAACGCAACTCAAAAACAAGCTGACAAGCCCGACTTTGGAAAACTGAAAACACCCTTAGGCAAAGAAGATTTCCCTTTCTGATTCCATTTGCTGTTTTGAATAAATCCCGGTGAATCAAAGAGTAAAGAGGTTCAAGGCGAGCAGTTGAATTAAATGGCTCTTGACAATAGGAAGAACTGAACTTAGTTATCATGATAACTGTTACGAAAAATGAAGCACTAAACCAAGGAGAGATTAGTATGTTGCATGGCATAACAAAATCCAGATCAGCAATTGTGCTTATCGAGTTCCAGAACGAATGGCTTGCCGAAGACGGAATTCTGCAGACCCGCCTCATCAAAGACAAGGAACCATTCCAGGCTGCTGTTCAGAATGCAGCCAAAGTGCTCGAATCAGCGAGAAAATACAATTTCACGATTGCCCATGCCGGGCTTGATCTGAGTCTTGACCCTACCTACAGACTGTTCAATCAGGGGAAAAATGTTCTGGGGTTAAGAAAGGCCATTCCAATGGCGAAAACATGGCAAAAGGACGGTTCCGGATTTGTAGAACCTTTTGTTCCAAAGGAAGAAGAATTTATCGTATCAGGACGTTCCGGGGCAAGCGTATTGAAGAACTCAACCCTTGACCCGTTCCTGCGAAATAACGATATTGCAAATCTCTTCTTCATGGGATTCGCAACGCATGTCTGCGTTGAATCATCTTTGAGGGAAGCCCACGACCTCGGATATAACGCCTATATCGTGGAAGATGCTTGTGCAGCGTTTGAAGAGGCGCAACATGAGCACGTTTTGAAGCATGTGGTTCACCACTTCGGTGAGTCAGTTAATTCCGAATCTCTGATTAATTTCATTAAAGGATAACTAATGTTTTTCCTGAAAGAACTGCCGACACGGGATATCCTGGAGCAATACCACAGACGTTTCCCGGAGATGAAAGTGGACATGGTGGAAAATGCACTCCTGCTGATGAGGCAAGCCAGTATATTGCTGCGGCAGCTTGACGAGTATTTCTCCAAACATGATTTTTCCCAGCTGCGGTTCCTGATCATAGCTATATTGGACAGGGAGAGGGAAATACAGCATACAGCCAGTGATATTCTGAAAAAGCTGGATGTGTCCAAGCCTGTTATGACCCGTACGCTGAAAAACCTCGAGGCATCCGGGATGATAACTGTTTCCGGACACGAAAAAGACAAGCGCGCAAAGCTGATTGCTCTGACTGAAAAAGGCAGGGAAAAGCTGAACTCAATACTCCCCGGGTACTATGAGACGATCGAGGAATTCATGACCGGGCTCAGGAGTAACGATGAATAAACTCATATTTACTTTTCAAGTCTGGGGGTGCGTATGGATGCTGGTCACACTTCTCAGCTACACAATCCGCTGGACAGGCATACAGCTTCCGTTGTTTGCCCAGACATTTGTCATCAGCACGATTATGGTTCCGGCCATGATCTTCATCATCATGCCCATTATAAATAAGGCAGACCGAAAGAGTCAGCACTTATCTTAGCTTATGTAAAATGATAGGCTGCCCGGCTAAACGGTCAGCCTATCTGGTTTTAATCTACAGGCACTCTGTAATAGACATTACTCTTATCGATTTTGAATCCGAGTTTGGAATATAACTTCTGGGCATTGAAATTATCTGCACCGGTTTTAAGCTCAACTCTTATGGCGTTTGTGGATCTGGCATACTCAAGAACTTTATCAATAAGCACATTGGCCACTCCCAATCTTCTGAATTTACTGGAAACACCCAGATCATTCAATATCCATATTCTTTTCAAAGCCAGAGTAGAGTAAGAAGGATACAGATTAACAAATCCCATAACTTCGTTTTTATCGCTTATTGCCAGAAATGTTACCGCCTCATGATTATCTGAAACTCTTTGAAAAAATTCTGTGGTTTTAAACTTATCCCTCTCAAAACCACAGAATTCACGATACTCATCAACTACATCCACAAATTCATCAATATATTCATCACTGAGCGGTTTGACCTGCATTTATTCTCCTCATTTGAAGTTACACAACAGAATATTGTTGATAATTATACATATCTTTCCAATCATGATCATTTTCTAATGAATTAGAAACGGAGAATTTCCGCACAGAAAAATCCACGCTAGCCGGGAATATTCAAGTCAGTTTTAATCCCTGCGCCATTTAAGATTACGGATAGAAGAATAAGTGCCATCATCAGCAATAAACGCTTCCAGCCGGGACCTTATTCCCGATGAAATCAACTCCCATAATGGCTGATAAACATCCGGCACTGCAGTCAGGGCCGCCATAATCTGTTCATCCCACTTTTCCCCGAACACATCAATATCGTCCGGACGCAGCTTCCCCCGGCATCCGTCACAGCCGCAATGGATATCATAGCATTCCTGAATATTAAGCAAACCATACTCAGTGGTAATCTGCTCACCGGCTTTTATGTCCCTGACCGCTATCTCCAGCTGATAATCAGTCATCATGGTATTACTGCAACAACTGTGGTTCATGAAACGCGCATGATCCCAGCTCAAAACGAGCCGACCATCCTTGTCGTGATAGACATATGTTTCCATCGATTCACGCACTATATCCGGAAGGCAGTTGAATTCTTCGAATGAAAAACAGGAGTCATACTTATCCCGGACAACAACGATTGTGCCTCTGGGAATATCTCTGGTTGCGAAAACACCATTCCCTATATACGGGGAAACCGCCCTGACAACTGTATCTGGATGAATCATCCAGCCCTCCTTAACAAACGTAGCGAACCTGCTGACGTTCTGCTTCGATTCTATTAAATATTGAACGCATGATGCATTCATAAAGCTTATCGCCAAGACACGCATCTTCAACCCCGGCATCAATGTTGGGGTTATCGTTCACCTCAATGACATAAGCCTTACCGTTGATCTCTTTGAGATCGACCCCGTAAAGTCCGTTACCGATCAGCGATGAGGCATTCACTGCAGCCTTCAAAATACCTGACGGAACGTTATCGACAGAAACAGTTTCGTGGCTTCCGCTGAAACCTCCAGAATCGCCGGACGCCCAGTTATATATCTGCCAATGGTCTCGGGCCATGTAATACTTACAGGCAAACAATGGTTTATTATCCAATAGTCCGATACGCCAGTCGAAATCGGAAATGAGAAATTCCTGCGCAATGACAAGATCGGTCTGCTTGAACATCTCGCCCAGTCTTGACTTCAATTCTTCAAGGTTTCCCACCCGGAATACTCCCTGGGAAAAAGAACTCTCCGGCAATTTGAGAACAAGCGGAAACGGAAGGGTTTTCAAAAAATCCGTCTTGATTTTTCTCCGGGTAAGGAACCAACCTCTTGGTTGACAAACACAGGCATTTGCAAGCCGTTCCTGCAGATATACCTTGTTTGAACAGAGCATGATCGACCAGGGGTCGTCCACGACAACAAGTCCCTCTGTATAAGCGTGGCGTGAAAGGCCGTAGGTATGGTTCTCAATGGCGGTTGTTTCCCGGATGAACAATGCATCAAATTCGCAAATACGATGTTTGTCAGCCTGGGTGATAAACTCCACATAAAAACCGATCTTTTCTGCCGCTTTCCGGAATCGCTCAAGGGCCTTGGGACAGGAAGGCGGAGTCAATTCATTACGGTTCACCAGTATAGCCAGATCATACTTGAAATGTTTCAGCCGGGGACGATTGTACCTTTTCCTGCAATAACCGGACAGAGCCTCACCGAACAGCTCCTTATTACTGCCGAGAATGCTCTTTAGGGACAAGGCTTTGATTTTCTTTAATTTCCACCCTTCCCTGCGTTGAAGATAAAGAGTGAAAAAAGGAATGGAAAACAGAGCAAATAATTTCCGGGCAAGGACTTTGTGCCGGGGATTAACGGTCTTTCCAAGAATAACCGTCAATTCAAAATCATCTCCCTCTCCATCCTGAAGATGCCCTTCTATATAATCCTTGATCTCATCAAGCAGACTTTGGGCCACAACTGTGCTGGTGGCATCCTTCATGTTCATCACCGAAGGAACCACAAGATGATTGCGGGCCGAAGCCAGCAGGGACACATAATACCCCAGAGAATGAGTTTTGTGGGAACTGCAAAGGTTGAGAACCTGAAACCGGCTTGAGTTAGCGTAGTTCAGATCGGACAGATAATCATGGGCGGCACAGAAGTTAATACCGGCCGACCAGGAGCTTACCTGCTTGACATCGTCAACAACAATAATCATGCGCTCCTGGACATTATTCAATTTTGAAAGCATCAGGACCATGCGCAGTGCAGATTCTCCCGGTCCATAGTAATCAGTCAAAGGACGAACCGGCTCAAACCCGAATCTGCGATACCAATCCACCAGCATGCAGTTATTAATATCGGCTTCCAATGATATCCGCTCATATCCATGACTGACGGCGAAATTCATAATGTACCTTAAAAGAGCTTCCCCTGCTCTGTTCATCCGGTAACACTCTTTTATAGCTAGGGAATAGATACGCAGAGACCGTTTATAAAGAAGCACTATGGCCGCGCCCATCCTGATGTGCGACCTTTTTCCATCCTTTCTTTCAATGATCAGTACAAGCTGACTGGTACTGAGTACACTGTTGCGCAAACTCTTTCTTGAGCTTCGCCGGCTCTTGGCAAAGCTCTCCCTCTCAAGATCTTCGAGAAAATTAAGATCATCAAGCGTTGCCTCCCGAATCTGGGGAGTGCTGGAAGTTTCAGCGATGGTCTGACACGCAGTGTTCATGTTTTCGCCTCCGGTTATGATATATACCCGTCAGCGACGGGAAAAAACTTTTAGGACAAAAACACAAATATACCTAACGCACTCGCCGGTAAACAGAAATACACACAATTAAACTACATTATTACAAATACTTAAAAATAAAAAGTCATCACAGATAATGCAGTGACAACTTTCCGCTGTGTAGCTCCATCTTTTTTCCAACTTGGTTCAGCCAGATAAAAAAAGCTTTGACTGGTTAGTTTAATATCCTATAAATTAATTCAAAATTATCAATAAATTAAAAACATAAGACAGAACAATGAACAATATTATCTTGATTCCACCATCCGAGGGTAAGGCCGAAGGAGGCAATAGTGATCCTTTAAAGTCTGTATCAGGTATTACTGAAGACTTAATTGAAGCCATTAAAGAAGCTGATCCAAAAAAAATGTATGGACTCAAGGAAAAGGCTCTAGAAAAAGCAATCACTGTTAACAAGGAAATCCTGAGCTCAAAAACAATGCCGGCGATTGAACGTTATACAGGTGTTGTTTATGACGCTATTGAGTACCAGACTTTGAAAAACAAATCTGATTTTAACAGCAGAGTGTTAATCGTATCAGGGCTGTTTGGTCTTGTCAGACCGACAGATCTGATTCCCAATTATCGTCTGAAAATTGACAAGTTGAAAGCTGCCAAATTATGGCTGAATTCCAATTTCAAGAAACTTGAAGATAAATTTGTCATAGATTTACTACCACAGGCACACAAGAAAGCCGTGAAATACAAGAATGGAATTGCGGTTGAATTTGTCTTGAAAAAAGCAGGTAAAAAGATGCCCGCAGGTCATCAGGGTAAGCACATCAAAGGCAGGTTTGTCAGATGGCTGATTGAAAATAATGTTACTGATCCAGAACGTTTCAAGGATTTCAAGGAAGAAGGCTATAAGTGGACTGGTGAAGTTTTTTTAAAGGAAATTTGACCTTGGCGGCTCTATCTCAAAGACAGGGACAGCAAAAGAAAAGGACCACATAGCTGACTAAGCTAAATGGTCCTTTTTTAATCGTAAATTTAAGTGGTGGAGCTGGAGGGAATTGAACCCACGGCCTCTTGAATGCCATTCAAGCGCTCTCCCAACTGAGCTACAGCCCCACTCGCTGTGAGAAATGTGTTTATACAAGACGGACTTCACTGTCAACAAGCTTTTTCAATTATTTTAAATTTATCGAAGTTTACAGATTAATCAGGACAATCAGTATAAAAAAAACTAGTAACGGCATAGATCAACAATCGCAATATGGCGAACAGTAAAACTAAACAACACACAAAGTTTACTTTTACAAAACAACCCTATTGCCACTTCAGTAAAGTTCGATTATCTTATGCCCAATTCAAGATATTAACCCCGCTAGCTGTTCACGAGGTACCATGCTCGACATCGGTCTGAAAATTTTATCTAAATTTGCATGGGTTGCAGTGGTTTTCATAGGCATCACCGTCATAAGCTTCTGGGTAATCCACCTTGCCCCCGGATCACCTACGGACATGCAGACCACTTTGAACCCTACCGCAACAGTTGAAACACGCCAGAAACTCGAAAAGTTGTATGGTCTGGATAAGCCTCTGCACGAGCAATACATAAACTGGGTAACAAGACTGGCAAAGTTTGACTTCGGGCTCTCCATGTCCGGTGACCGCCGCCCCGTTTGGGATCGCATAAAAGAAAGACTGCCCCTGACTTTCGGAATGAACGTGGCATCACTTCTGTTGACGCTTATGATTGCTATTCCCATAGGCATGTATTCAGCGTGGCGGCAAGGAGGCTGGTTTGATCGGGGCATGACGGTTTTTGTCTTTATCGGCTTCGCGGTTCCCGGATTCTGGCTGGCCCTGCTGCTTATGCTCTGGCTGGGAATATATTATCCGATTTTCCCGATTTCGGGGCTGACTTCCCTTGATTACGAACTGCTTTCACCATGGGGCAAAATGGTTGATCTTGCGAGACATCTGGCGCTGCCCATATTCATATACACTTTCGGAAGTCTGGCCGGGATGTCCCGCTTCATGCGTTCTTCAATGCTTGAAGTTCTTCGTCAGGACTACATTACAACAGCCAAAGCCAAAGGTCTTCCTATGCACAAGGTGCTTTTCAAGCATGCACTGCGCAACGGCCTCCTGCCGGTCATAACGATTCTTGGGCTATCCATACCGGGACTTATAGGCGGAAGTGTCATTATTGAATCCATTTTTGCCCTACCGGGACTCGGGCAACTGTTTTACGGAGCGGTTATGGCCCGAGACTATTCACTGATAATGGGCTCCCTTGTTCTTGGGGCCCTTCTTACTCTTGCGGGCAACCTGCTTGCAGACTTCGCTTACGGGCTGGCAGATCCGCGCATACGGGCCGGAGGTAAGGACTGATGCAAAAGAAGCCTCTCTCTCCTCCATCCAGACTTCAGAAATATGGACTGCTTTACCTTGGAATATTTCTGGTTGGAACTGTTTCGCTGGCGGCAGTATTCGCCCCACTGCTGACTCCGTACGACCCTTTTGCGCTGAACGTGGACCAGCTTCTGCAGCCACCAAGCTTTGAGCATTTTTTTGGAACCGATGCCCTTGGGCGTGATGTTTTTGCCCGTATGCTATATGGCGGGCGGGTTTCACTGTGGGTCGGCTTTGTAGCTGTGGGAATCTCCACGGCCATAGGACTGGCTCTGGGCCTTGCTGCCGGATACTTCGGGGGCCTCGTGGACGAGATAATAATGCGAGGGGTTGACGTTATGCTTTGTTTTCCCTCATTTTTCCTCATTCTTGCGGTCATAGCGTTTCTGGAACCCGGACTGACGAACATAATGATTGTCATCGGCTTCACTTCATGGATGGGAGTCGCCAGACTTGTCCGGGCTGAAACACTTTCCCTGCGCAAACGGGATTTCGTGCAGGCCTCAAGACTTTCAGGAGCGGGCCCGCTGCGCATCATGCTGACTCACATTCTTCCAAATGCCATCACTCCTGTTCTGGTTTCAGCCACTCTTGGCGTAGCCGGAGCAATTCTTGTGGAATCATCGCTCAGTTTTCTGGGCCTCGGCGTACAGCCACCCGATCCTTCATGGGGCAACCTGCTTATGGAAGGAAAGGAAGTGCTAGAAATTGCGCCCTGGCTATCAGTTTTCCCGGGAATGGCAATCTTACTTACTGTCCTTGGCTACAACCTGCTGGGAGAAGCCCTGCGGGACATCCTTGACCCCAGACTGAAACAGTAGACGGTAATCATAACATGCTTGAACTGCTAAGAATTAAAAATCTCGCGCTGATTGAAGACGCTGAAATTGAATTCGCCCCGGGAATGAATGTGCTCACAGGTGAAACCGGAGCCGGTAAATCATTCATCCTCAAGGCAATTGACTTTCTTACAGGACAGAAAATGCGTCCTGATATGGTCCGTCCCGGCAAGGACAAAGCCGAAGTTGAAGCAATATTCATACATCCAGACGGGGATGAAATAATCGTACGGCGTGTTCTTTCCGCTTCAAGCGGACGCAGCAGGATATATGTAAACGACAAACTGAGCTCGCAGAACACAATCCGGGAACTGGGCGCGTCAATGATCCTGCACACAAGCCAGCACGCTCAGCAAAAACTTCTGCAACCGGCATTTCAGTGCCGCATTCTGGATTCATTTCTCGCTGACCCTTCCCTTCCGGAAATAAAAGACAGCATTCTCTCAAAACTGCGAAGCATCCTTACCCAAAAGGAAGAGCTGAAAAAACGCTCTGCTTCACTGCTGGAAAAGAAGGATTTTCTGGAATATCAGAGCAGGGAAATTGAAAAAGTAGCTCCTTACCCCGGTGAAGAAGATGAACTTCTTGAAAAGAAGAATAAACTCCGCGCACAGGAAGACGCAGGGCAATGCATTCAGAATGCGATGGATCTCATGCGCGGTGCTCCTGATCTTTCTGGCGGGGTTGCTGCTTTGAGCTCCGAAATGGAGAGGATATGTGCTCTTTTTCCAGAATTTGATGAGGACCGTGAAACCGTTATTGAATTCAGACACTACCTGGATGAACTTGCAGGCAAGCTCAGGGCACAGCCCCTTGATTTCGATTCAGAGGATTCCATAGATGATATCGAAGCACGCCTTTACGAGCTATCCAAACTTAAACGCAAGCTGGGTCGAACCCTTGACCAGATAGTAGACCTGCAAAAAGAAATACAAGACAATCTGGATTTTCTAGACTCCTGCGCCCTTGAACTTGCCCAGATAGAAAAGGAAGAGAAGGAGCTTGCCGGACAGCTTGCCGGAGCCCTTGAAAAACTGGCGGCTGCCCGTAAAAAAGCGGCAAATAAATTTACCAGTAAAGTTGTTGAAGAGCTTAAAGGCCTCGGTTTTTCTGAACATGTTCAGGTTCAATTTGAATTCAGACCACACGAACTGTACCCCGGACTTCATGAAATGCGTGGCAGACTCATGTGGATTCCCAACCCCGGACAGGCGGCACAGCCTCTGGACAAAATCGCATCCGGCGGTGAACTTTCCCGCTTTCTACTCACGATAACCGGGCTGCAGGGAGAATCCGAAAGACCTACCCTTATTTTCGATGAGGTAGACTCCGGAATCGGCGGACACACCCTCAACCGGGTGGGTGAAAAAATGCAGGAATTAGCGGCACAGCAGCAGCTAATTGTTATCACTCACTGGCCGCAACTGGCCGAACTTTCCGAGCGCCACTTCCTCATTCACAAAGGGGTTGTGGACAAAGAGACATTTACCACCTGCCGTCAGCTGAATAAAAAAGAAGTGAAAGCGGAACTGGAGAGAATGGCCGGTATTGAATAGAATCGTCCCACTGTTTGAATCATTTTCATTGCCATTAAAATTACATTGCCTTATGATTGGAAGTAATGAAGCCGTATGGAATTGCAGTAGCTATTCAGAGAATTAAGCTCTCAGCTACGAATCCCGAAACCGGATTAAGGATGGAAATTATATGCGAATTCTGGTTGTTGATGATGAACAGATGGTCCGAGAGAATCTTGTAGACTACCTTGAGGATGAAGGTCTTGACGTCATATCAGTTGGGAGCGCGGAAGAAGCGATTACACTGATGAAGACGGAAGAGGCGGACATTGCCATTGTCGACATGCGTCTGCCTGTTATGCATGGTAATGACCTCATTATACACTTGAAACAGATTCACCCGGACATGGATTTTATAATCCACACAGGATCTGTAGATTATGCTGTTCCACCGGATGTAAGAGCATACGGAATTTCTTCAGATAATGTGCTTCTGAAGCCGGTGGCAGACATGGACTTGTTTATCCAGAAGATAAGAACTCTTTTCGGCAGTAAATACGATGTATAAACATGCAGATTGCCGAACTAAGGCTAACTGATTTTTCGGACTGAAGTCCCACCTCTGCTTTTCAATCCCTTATATGAACTCAAGCCGCTTCCTTTCAGGCCTGATACTTTTCTGTACAGTATCACAGGACCGATATGCTCAGGCATAAACCTGTCTGTATGTCCTGAGAGAGTTTCAGTAGATCCAAGCATAAGATAACCGGATTCCGGCAGCAGCGAATGTATTCGGTGAACAATGTCCACTTTGGTCTGATCATCAAAGTAGATAAGAACATTGCGGCACATCACGAAATCAAACTTTCCAAGTGAAGTAAATGACTTCATCAGATTGAATTTCTTAAACTGCACCAGCGATCTCACATCGTCATTCAATTTCCATCCATTTTGTATTTTCTGGAAAAAATTCTTGTAATTAGCCGGCAAGCCGCGTGATATCTCCAGATTGCTGAAAACACCTTCCCCTGCCCTCTCCAGCACTTTTCTGGAAATGTCCGTTGCCAAAATGGAAAAATCAGATGGATTGACTTTTACGCCAGACCCGCTGCAGAAATCATGAATCAGCATAGCCAGGGAATACGGCTCTTGTCCCGTGGAAGAGGCAGCACACCAGATACGAATCCCGGACCTCTTTTTGTGCTCCTTCACAAGCTTTGGAAGAATCTCTTTTTTAATGATGGTAAACGGGTGAGAGTCTCTGAAAAAACTGGTTTCATTTGTGCTGATACAGGAAATCACTTCATCCCGGAAAGATGAATCACCAGATTTGAGCAATCCATAAAACTCCATCCATGATCTGCACCCCCTCGCCTTGAAAAGAGCTGAGAAACGATGTTCGATTAGATACTCTTTCCCCTCGGAAATTGTTAACCCGCAAAGCTTATAAATTTCCTCACGAATGAGATCATATTCCTTCCTGTCGATTTTCAACAGACTTCCCCTATAAGATCATTATTCGATCTTATTAATAGAGACCACTTCATTGGCCCACTGCATCGCTGCCATATGATTTCTGGCAACAGACAGAGGCGAAAGGTTGTTTTCAGCTATCAGTTTGCCAAGAGTATTCCAGTCCGCCTTTTCAAAAGCTCGCACCAGGTCAAGCCACACAGATGCAGAGGATTCTTTTTGAGTCAATGCCAGAGCAAGTTCATTTTCAATAGGCAGTTCTTTTAAAAGCTCATCCATCGGGCGGCCCATCAAAGTATCGAGAAGTGAAAACAATCCCAGAAGAAACATAGACTCGGCTGGAAGGTTCACACTCTTTTCATTGGCAAGCAACTCAAGAAATTTTGCTCGTTTGATGGACAAGAAGGCAAGTTCATTTCCAGCAGGACCGGAACACATATCCGAGAGCAGTATAACCCGCAGCCATCCGGCCAGTTTTTTATGCCCAATTAGGAC
This sequence comes from Maridesulfovibrio salinus, assembly GCF_055394525.1. Lineage (NCBI taxonomy): Bacteria > Pseudomonadati > Thermodesulfobacteriota > Desulfovibrionia > Desulfovibrionales > Desulfovibrionaceae > Maridesulfovibrio > Maridesulfovibrio salinus. The sequence continues at coordinate 1,786,377 of NZ_AP042461.1, read as the reverse complement.
AACGGCCTGCTGGATAGAATTTATGGTATTGGAAAGCCCAAATGTGGGGGAATTCATAAAGCGCAGCAGGCGGTAACTGATGGACACATCGGAGTTGATAGCCTTTGTAAGGTCATCAACATCAAATTCATCTCCGCTAACAGATTTCAACAACTGCATGCGGTTAAGATTACTTGTAGAGATCTTCTTGCCGGGAATTATTTCAGGACGGCTGAAGAAAAAACCCTGAAAAAGTTCAAAGCCAAGCTCTTTGCAAAGCATAAACATTTCATTGTCTTCTACCTTTTCAGCCAGCAAACTAACATCATACTTTTTGAGATTGGCGGCAATTTCCGAAAGTCTTTCATGCTCAAGCCCCAGGCATTCGACCTTGATGATATCTGCAAGCTCCAGAAAAGGCTCAAACCCATCCTGCCCTACATAATCGTCAAGAGCTATTACATACCCACATTCCTTAAGCTTTTCCAAAGCTGCAACTATTTCAGGCTCAGGCTCAACATGCTCCAGAATTTCAACCACACATACATCTGAAGGAAGAAGGTCTGCCGCATTTTCAAGCAGCATATTGCGCGGAAAATTAACCAGCAGCCGTTGACCTTCACTTATATCATCCTGAATAAGACCGAAGCCGTCCGCGATTACCTGTGAAGTTGCCGCGTCCTCATTGCCAATTACAGCTACACCGCTGTCTGCGGAATTTCTGAAAAGAAGTTCATATCCCCAGACGGTCCTGCCTACATCAAAAACAGGCTGCCGGGCCACAAAAAAAGAATCTAGAAACAATTCAGATTCATGAGCCATACTATCCGCCACCTTTTAGAACTCTAACTACTTTTTGATAATCAAGATAATCCACCTTAACCCAGCACAGTGACCGTTTCAACGTGAAAATATATCATATCCCCTGATCAAGGCATCATAGGAGATAAAAGTAATCCTTCGTGCTCATCAAATCCCAGCATCAGGTTGGCGTTGGCAACTGCCTGTCCGGAAGCCCCGCGACAAAGGTTGTCGATAGCAGTCAAAACGATCAGCCTTCCTGTTCTGGAGTCGCAGACCAGACCCACATCGCAGAACATCGTTCCCCGGACCCAGCGGGTTTCAGGAAGCTGCCCATCAGGAAGCAGCCGGATCATCTTTTCGCTGCCGTAGGCCTTTTCATAAGCTTTGCGGATCTCCTCTGCTGTTACCCCTTTTTTAATCCTGGCATAAATTGTTGATAAAATCCCTCTGTCGATAGGCAGCAGATGGGTGTTGAAAGAGACAGTGAGATCATTTCCGGCGGCAACAGAAAGCTCCTGTTCTATTTCAGGAGTGTGGCGGTGAGTGGTCAGTCCGTAAGCCCGGAATGAATCGGCAACCTCACAGAACAAAGTGCCTACATTAGCTCCTCTGCCCGCCCCGCTAGCACCGGATTTAGCATCGATAACGATGTCGTCAGTTTCGATGAAACCTTCTCTGAGAGCCGGAGTAAGCCCGACAATGACTGAAGTGGGATAGCAACCGGGGTTTGCCACCAGAGAAGCACCCTTCACCTTTTCACGGTAGAATTCAGGCAGGCCGTAGACAGCTTCAGGAAGCAGATCCTCGCGGGTATGCTCTACTTTATACCATTCTTCATAGGTCTTTCGATCCCTGATCCTGAAATCCGCACTCAAATCAACAACTTTGATACCACGGTCGTAGAGTTCCCCGCCGATATTCATGGCGGTTTTATGAGGTACTGCCAAAAAAACCAGTTCGCAGTTCTTTTCAAGATCATCAATGTCCGGAGTAGTTATTTCCAATTCACCAAGTTCCATTCCATTAAGGAACGGATAGATCTCAGCCAGCTTTTTCCCGGCCTCAGCACGAGAAGTGACCCGGACAAGTTCCATTTTGCCGTGGTTGTTCAGAATTCTGGCAAGCTCCATCCCGGTATATCCGGTTACACCTACAAGACCTACGGGTATCGCACTCATTACATATATCCTTGAAATTTTATTGCGCCCAAGCGCATTTGAAAAGAGGTAAGAAACTCTTGCTTAAACAAAATAGCTGCTCAAAAGACCGCAGGATCCCTAAACCGGTTATCACCCGGATGAATAAAAACCCCGGCCCAACCCACTGTAGGTATCAGGTGTAACGGCAATCACAATTCATAAAAAGACTATTGAATTTCAATGCCGCCCCGGATAAAGTTGCAGTGCGGAGGATTAATCTTTACGGGTTTTCTGCACGTATTTCATACGCAGGTTGTAAAGAAGTTCGCAGAGAAGCTTCTCTTCATCAGCGGTCATACCGTTTCTGATTTTGTCTTCAATTAACGCGAGTACATCAATAGACTGTTTGGCAAGAACAGGTGAATAATCAATCTTTCCGGTCGAAGGGTCCGCGACTTCACCAAGATGAACCATGGCGGAAGAACTCAACGACATTATGAATGTCGAAAAATTAACCTCGGGAATAGGCATTTCTTTGGCGTAATCGCTGCCGCAACCGCATTTCTTAGCATCTGACATAGCATAACTCCTTGGTGCGTGTAATCTTGCGGATTCTAAAAACAATCACTACAAGATTCAAGCACTTTCCTTCCTTGATCCGGTAGTTATCCGCAACCGGAAAATAACGAAGGTCAAATTCTGTTTTTAACTTTCAAGATCCGTTCATAAGATGTCCGGACTCTTTTATGTGAAATTTTACCTTCCCGGACCAGTTCTTTCAAAGTGTTGATAACCCTTATTCCGGGATTCAGTTCATAAGACAGATTATTTCCAACCAGCAGGATGTCCGCGCCGGCTTCCACCGCCAGCAGGACCGCCTCTTTAAAATCGTATTGAGAACTTATAGCCCCCATGGCCATATCATCGGTTATGACGATCGAATCAAAACCCATCCGCTCCCGCAGAAGCCCGTTTATAATTTTTCGTGAGAGGGTCGCCGGATATCTCTCATCAAGCTTCCCATTAAAAATATGTGCGGTCATGACCATGTCAACCCGGCCATCCCTGATTAATTTCTCAAAGGGATAAAGCTCCTGATCATCCCAGGTTGACGTGACATCAGTGAACCCTTTGTGACTGTCTCCTTCGGAACTGCCGTGTCCGGGGAAATGCTTGAGACATGAAATAACCCCCTCCGAATGCAGCCCTTCAATAAAAGCATCGGCAAAACGGGCCACTATGGCGGGATCATCTGAAAAACTACGCTGAAGACCGGCTATGACAGGATTAGCGGCGTTGCGGTTCACATCGACGACCGGTGCAAAATTCATATTGATCCCAACCGACTTCAAGGTCTTACCGATAAGCTTTCCCGACCGGAGTGCCGCTTTTAAATCTCCGCTGTTCCCAAGTTCAGCAGCGGAAGGAGTTGAAGGGAACCCGGTCTCCGGAGTTAGTCTGGCAATTAATCCTCCTTCCTGATCAACAGCCACAAAAAGCGGAATCTGCGCAAGATTCTGCAACTCAGCGGTCAGACGGGTCAACTGCTTCGGACTTGCTATGTTTCTCTGGCTGTTTTCAAGCACACAATCTTTGCTGAACAGCACCACTCCGCCAACTCCGGACCGGATATCATCAGCAACTGGACTTTCGGGGCCGACTTCCAGCCCCCGGAATCCGACCATGACCATCTGACCGATCATTTTTTCCAAATCATCTGAAGATGGAATATTTTCATCAGCAGAACACACCGAAACCGAGACCAGAAAAGCTATCATTAAGGATATCAGTCTATTCACGACTTTGCTCCAATTTATTTTTAGATGCATATTTCAGAAAAAATGTGTTATATTTGCGATCCCGCACTTTAGCAAGGGTATCCAACCATATTGCCACACGGGTTGATTTGCTATAAACGGTTTTTTCCAAACGTTTATAACGCGAAACAACCATAAGGAAATAATAATGTCAGAAGCAGCGCTGCAAAAGGTACTTGATCATGCCCGCTCCGGCCTTGAAGTCCGGGAGGCCTTCTTTGAGCAGTACTCACAACTGGTGGTTGAGGTATCACGTGCTATGGCGGTCCGTCTGGCCCAGGGTTCTAAGATTCTTTTCTGCGGAAACGGTGGAAGTGCAGCCGACTGCCAGCATCTGGCAGCGGAACTGGTCAACAGATTCAAACTTGAAAGGCCTCCCCTGCCCGGAATAGCCCTGACCACCGACTCTTCCATTCTCACCGCGATAGGCAATGACTATTCCTACGACATGGTTTTTGAAAAACAGGTACAGGCCCTTGGAGCTCCCGGTGATGTCCTTGTGGGGATCAGCACATCCGGAACAAGCCCCAATGTCATAAGCGCGCTCAAAGAGGCAAAACGTAAAGGCATGGTTACAATAGGCATGACCGGACTCAGCGCGGGAGAAATGCTGCCCATATGTGACCACATAATTAGTGTCCCAGCCAAGGACACCGCTCTGATTCAGGAAGTTCACATAGCTGTCGGGCATCTTTTCTGTCACCTGATAGATCACTTTTTATTTGAAGCGGTCACTGAACTGGAACCTTATCTGAATGCAGAGTAAACGGACCTAGATAAAAACGGGAGCCGTCAATTATGAGAATACTGGTTGTTGAAGACAGTAACACCAGCAGAATGTACCTCCGGGAAATACTCAAGGACGTTACCGGGGAAGAATCGGAAATAGCCTGTGCAGCCAGCGGCGAAGAGGCTCTTGAAAAGTACGAGAAAAAGAGAAACTCAGGAGAAGCGTATCAGCTGATATTCATGGATATCATCCTGCCGGGCATGGACGGCCTGCAGACCCTTGAAAAAATCAGGGATATAGAACAGAAGGATGAAACTCCCGAAGATGAAAAAACAAAGGCGATCATAACCACCGCGCTTGACGATGATTCCAAGGCTTCCCGGGCCTTTTTCCAGTGCGAAGCCATTTCATATATTACCAAACCTATCACTGAAGAAAAAATTCAGGCTGAAATGAGCAAATTCGGCTTGATCTAAGGAAAACTCATGGACGGTCTTACCCTGGCATTCATCCCTGTCGCAGCGATACTGACCATAACTCCCGGCTCCGACACCATGCTGGTGGTCAACAACACCCTCACCCGCTCCACAGCTGACGGCCTATGCACCGTTGCCGGGATCAACGCGGGACTGCTGATCCACGCTCTGGCCTCGGCACTGGGGCTGTCCATGATCCTCATGAATTCCGCCACCGCCTTCGAAATGGTCAAGATGGCCGGAGCACTGTACATCATTTTTCTGGGCATTCAGTCCCTGCGGTCCAGCCGGGAAGCACCCGAAAACAACTTTACCACGGGAAAATGCAGCAAAGGAATAAGCGCGTCCATTAGAGAAGGTTTCCTAACCAATGTACTGAACCCTAAAGTCGCAGTATTCTATCTGGCACTGCTTCCGCAGTTTATTTCACCTGAAGATAACATTCTGCACAAATCACTGCTCTTGATGGCAATCCATTTCAGCATGGGAATCACCTGGTTCGGATTCATTACTCTGGCTCTCGGAAAAATCAGGCATCTCATTTCAGGCGGTAAATTCAAGAAAAGGCTTGAAGCAATATCCGGAATTGTATTTATCGGCCTGGGGCTGCGAATGGCTCTCGCCAAAAACTGAATCATTCCAAACTGCGCAGGAACAAAAACCTGTCCTGCTGCTGACCAACAAACTGACAGATCCGGTCAAATTTACATATTCCTTTTTGATCGGCAGGCAGAACAAATACCCTTATGAGCTTACTCAAATTCACTTGAGACCTTTATCTCAAGTCCAGTTTGCGCAAGAACGCGTGCAGATTCTTCCGCAGCATCTGCATCCTCACAGACGCTAATTACCAGTAGAGCACACTCGTCCTCATCATAAACCCAGACATTCTCGTCCAGCTTTATACCTGCATCATTAACCTGACGCAGAAGTTTCGCCCGGCAGAGATCACGACCTTCAAATCCTGCTTCTCCGAACGGGTCCCCTTTGGCAAGCACCCACCATTTTCCTGTTTTTTTAAGACTACTCATGGCCCCTCCCCCAAAGCACTATCTACTTTCTGCCAGCTTGCGCCTGATTACTACAAATGATAAACACTGGTTATGGGATTATTATACACCTCATATCTTTCCAAATCCAAAAAGATTGTAACATATCTAGCTGCTCTTTTGTTTTTTTTATCCTTTTTTTTCATTCCCTATGATGAAATTCGAACCGAAAGAATCAGAGCTTTCGGTGAAAAGGCTGCCGTGGGTATAGTAATCGACAAAAACATCCGAAAAGGACAGATATCTCCTTCAGTTGAAGGAAAGAAAAACTATATGATCAAGTATCGCTTTATTGATCCTTCAGGACTTCCGCGAGAGAGATCTGCCAATGTTGATACAAATTTCTGGAGGAAGGTCACAAAGGGGGAAAGTGTGATTGTGCACTTCGCTAAAGCTGAACCCGGAATTTCCCGGATTGAGCATGAAGAGGAAAGTACTGTGGTCAGATTTCTGGCCCGCTTTTCCAGAGCGGATATGCATTGAAAAGTAACATATACTTTTAAGGAGAATCCTGCGGGATTAGATCCTTAGACAAGTATACCAAACCCGGAAAGTCTATGGGAAGGGAACTTCCGGGATAAATCGAACCTAACCTGGATCAGGAGTTGTGTATGTTCAAGAAGTTGCCTTTCCAGACGAAACTGATGCTCGGGGCAGTCAGTATTATCCTTTTGACCATTATCACCATCACGGGAATCAACCTATATAAGATTGGGGGTTCTTTCCATGAACTGGGAAAAACCTCAATGAAGTCGATCGCGGAAAGTGTACATTCCATAATGGAATTGCAGGATAAAATACTGATGGACAAGGTTAGGTCAGATATCGACATCCTTGATAAAAGAATTTTCTCCATGGGATTCCCCAAGCTGAACAAACGCAGCAAGATCAATACGACCATCACCAATCAGGTCACCAAACAAAGTGAATCTGTATCTATTCCTACACTCGAATTCGGTGGAATCCCGATCAATGGTGACAATGATATCGTGGACAAAATGAAAGAGAATGTAGGGGGAACTGCAACCATATTTCAGGTCCTGCCCGACAAACTGCTCAGAGTTTCAACCAATGTTCTGAAAACTGACGGACAAAGAGCGGTAGGGACGTACATTCCCAGCAGCAGCCCGGTCTATAAAGCTGTGATGGCCGGAGAGACATACTTCGGCATGGCTTACGTTGTTAATGCCTGGTACATAACTGCATATAAACCCATCAAAGACCTGCGTGACAGGATTGTCAGTGTTATCTTTGTCGGACGCAAAATAATTACTGACGAATTTAAAAAATCCATCCTTGCCTCCAATGTCGGCGGTAAAGGATATGCTACCATCTTCAATAAAAAAGGCATGACCATGCTTCACCCAACCTTGACAGGGGAAGACATGAGTGAAGCTCCTTTCTGGCATAAATTTGAATCCATTGAGAACGGCGAAGTAGAATATGACTTCGACGGAGAACATAAAGTTGCCTATGTAACCTATTTTAAGCCATGGCAATGGTCATTTGCCTTTATCATGAACAAAGATGATATGGCCCACGGTGTTGACCGCGAAATATTTATTGCTGACGCCATTATAGCCGTTGTGGTGCTTTCACTTGCGGTTATAACAATGCTCATACTTATCAAAGCTACAACTAAACCTCTGCAGCAGTTATCTGAATTCACAGCCCGGGTTTCCGAAGGAAACTATGACAGTGATTTGGAATACGAAGCTGACGATGTGGTTGGAAAAACCATCACTTCTGTCAAGAGTATGGTCTTTGAACTCAAGAACAAGCTTGGGTTCTCAGGGGGGCTGCTGAATGGTCTTCCGCAGCCGTGTGTTGTTGTGGATCTTGACGGGTCCGTAACATTCATCAATCAGCATATTCTTGATGAGTTCGCCTTTCCCGGAAAGCCAGAGGACTATCTCGGTCAAAAGGTGGAGAGTATCATCAAGTACAGTTCCATCACCGACAACATAAATAAATGTATCCTTGAAGGTACCGGAATTTCAGGAATAGAAGTCAGCGGGAACACAGAAAAGGGAGAGACATTCCATGCCATAATAGACGTGGCGCCCCTTCACGATCTTGATAGTGTCCCCACCGGTGCTTTCATGGTTATGAATGATATTACCGCTGTAAAACGAAACGAACAGGCTGTCATGGCCCAGCGTGACAAAATCGCGGAAACAGCCCGCGAAGCCGATGAGATATCAGACCAGCTTTCCTCTGCTGCTGACGAACTTGCGGCCCAGGTGGAGGAATCCCGTCAGGGCGCGGAAACACAGCAGCAGAGAGCCAGCGAGACAGCAGCAGCAATGGAGCAGATGAACTCCACTGTAATGGAGGTCGCGCGCAGTGCCAGTGAAGCTTCTGAAAATGCCAGAGCGACTAAAGAGAAAGCCCTTGAGGGGCAGGATCTGGTCGGCATGGTAGTCAAATCCATCAAGGCTCTGGAGACAAACTCGGAAGAACTCAGAAGCAGCATGGAGGAACTCGGCATCAGGACTGACTCCATCGGAAAAGTGATGAATGTTATTACCGATATTGCAGATCAGACCAACCTACTTGCACTGAACGCCGCAATTGAAGCAGCCCGGGCCGGAGAAGCCGGACGCGGATTCGCTGTTGTTGCCGATGAAGTCCGCAAGCTTGCAGAAAAAACCATGGACGCGACCAAAGAAGTCGGCGAAGCGATTACTTCCATCCAGAACAGCACTAAAACAAACATCACGGCAACAGAGAATGCAGTGGAATCCATTGTCGAATCCACCGACCTTGTAGCCAGATCAGGTGAAGCTCTTGATGAAATCGTCCACATGGTGGAAGTCTCGGCGGATCAGATTCACGGGATAGCTACCGCCGCAGAAGAACAGTCTGCCAGCAGTGAGCAGATCAACAGGGCAACGGAAGAAATCAATGTGATTTCTGCCGAATCAGCGGAAACCACTGTCCAGTCCGCCCAAGCCATCGCCGAGGTGGCTGAGCTTGCGGCCAATATTAAAAAATTGATCAGAAACATGCAGTCCTGAGTTTAATTTTAAATTTAAAATCTGCAGACTGATTATAAAGAACCAGTTAAAGGGCCTATCAAAAGCTGAAACTGACGTATGCCAAGATACGTCAGTTTCAGCTTTTTTACGAAGAACCTCTGCTGTAAGATCCCGCGAAACCATAGAATCACTAAAATCAACTTGCAGAACAGATTGAACTTCATCAGCAGTCTAAGGCGTCTTTGAATCAAAGACGCTTTTTTTATTCCACGACGGATCAAAACAAGAATTCAAATTATAAAAGCTATTAATTATAATACGGCATAAGCTGCCAGATATTTTTGAGTAATACGCCTTACATTAAAACAAAAAAACATCTATGTTATTACAGGCAACTAAATCAACCATGGAGCATGACATGAACAAAACATCCCCGTTAAAATCAATTGCCGTAAAAACAGCAGCTCTGGTAGTCTTGGCACTCGCTATCGAAGGTTTTTTGATTTCCTTTTTCACCAATTATAATCTCGACAAATTTATAGAAGCCCGTTCCCGGGAGTATCGTCTGGAAATTGAAACCGAGGAAAAAAACAAGCTGAGTGATTCGGTTGAACTGGCTTACAGTGTTGTCCAATCATACTATGACCGTTCTAAGGATATTGAATCCCTGAAAAAAAGCGAAGCCGGCAAGCTCCAAAAAATCATCGATACTGTAACTGCCCAGGCTGAGAGTATATATAGTAAATTTAATGGCATACTCCCACCTGAGATAGTTCAGGACCGTATAAAAGCCGTAGTTGAGGGAGCCAGATACGATGACAACAATTATGTATGGATTCATGATCTTGATAACAGGATGATTGTCCATCCAAGTAAATCACTAATAGGCAAGGATCTTTCAGGACTGAAAGACCCCTCCGGTATACATTTCGTTGCTGAGATGAGCAGGCTGGCAGAAAAAAACGGGCAGGGAACGGTTTCCTACCTATGGGCCCGGCAGGGTGAAACCGAACCGAAACTCAAAATATCCTACGTCCGCTTTCTGCCTGAGCTCAAGTGGGTCATCGGAACCGGGTCCTGGGTTGAGGATATTACCGCCAGGATGAAAAAAGAGGCTCTGGAACAAGTAGCCAAAATGCGGCTGGGTGAAGATAAATATTTCTGGATCAATGATGCCACCCCCCGCATGATTATGCATCCGATCAAGCCGGCACTTAACGGAAAGGACATCTCCGGCACAAAGGATAGCAAGGGCAAAAAACTGTTCGTAGAAATGGTTCGGACAGTAAAAGAAAAAGACGGGTCCGGTTTTGTAAAATATTGGTGGGACAACCCCGTAACCGCCAAAGAAGCTCCAAAACTTTCATACGTCAAGGAATTCAAACCCTGGGGCTGGATAATCGGAATGGGTGTCTATATCGACAATATTGACGCTATGGTCCAAAAACAAAAAAATGAATTCAAGACGACTATAACTACCATAGAAACTAAATCACAAATAGCCTCTTTTATATTTATTGTTATCGTAACTGCGATCTGCCTTTTTGTTCTTCGCAGAGGGCTGAACAAACCACTTGCTAAACTTGTCGATTATTCCAGTAAAGTAGCTGCGGGAGACCTGAACTACACCCTGAATGGTTCTTTCAAAAAAAACAGTGAAATGGATATACTTAAAGACTCTCTTGAACAGATGGTCTGCAGTCTCAAGGACAAAATAAACGAAGCGAACGAACTTAACGAGATCAGTGATCTTGAAAGAAAAAAAGCTGATGAAGCGCGAGCTGAGGCTGAAGCTGCAAAAGAAGAAGCTGAGCAGGCTAAGATCAAAGGAATGAATGACGCGGCAGACATGCTTGAAGGTCTGGTCAACGACCTGTCCTCGGCATCTGAGGAACTCTCCGTTCAGGTTGATCAGGTCAACAGCGGAGCAGAGAATCAGCAGCAGCGGATAGCTGAAACAGCAGTGGCGATGGAAGAAATGAACGCCACAGTGATGGAAGTAGCCCGCAACGCGTCCGAAGCTGCCGAAAGTGCCGAACAGACCAGGCAAAACGCTGAGGAAGGATCTGCAATTGTAGATAAATCTGTCGAGGCCATCGTACAGGTTGAGACTCATTCCACTGAACTAAAAACCAATATGGCAGAACTTGGAAATCAGGCCGAGGCCATCGGCGGTGTATTAAGTGTAATCACGGATATTGCCGACCAGACCAACCTGCTGGCACTTAACGCAGCCATTGAAGCGGCCCGTGCAGGAGAAGCAGGGCGTGGATTTGCAGTTGTGGCAGATGAAGTGCGCAAGCTGGCGGAAAAAACCGTGCAGGCCACCAATGAGGTAGGACAGGCAATAAACAACATCCAACAGGGTGCCACGAAAAATATCGACAGTGTCGAAAACGTGACCCGGACAGTTGCAAGAGCAACGGATTTTGCCGACGAATCCAAGGAATCACTAAGCCGCATTCTGGAACATGTGAACTCCACATCTGACCAGATCAGATCAATAGCTACTGCTTCTGAACAACAGTCAAGCTCAAGTGATGAGATCAACCGGGCGGTGGAAGATATCAAGCTGGTTTCAACAGACACAACACAGGGAATGTCTCAGGCAAGAGACGCAATCTCCGAACTGGCAAGGCTTGCATCAGAACTTCAGATGCTGATGAACAAGCTGCGTGAAACATAATAGATATACTTACAAACATCCCGGCCCTGATCAGGGCCGGGATGTCGACTGACGACAAAGTCAAATATTTCTAATCAATCTTGCTGGTACGCCCGAAAAGTTCAGTCATACTTCCAAGTTTTTCGCGGATAAGCGGAGTAAGCTGACCGGGAGTCAGTTTCCAACCCCAGTTGCCTGATGCCTCACCGGGAACATTCATCCTTGCACTTCCGTCAAGATTCAGGAGATCCTGAGCCTGAATAATACACAGGCAACCGACACTGGACATTAAAAGCCGGATCAACTCCCAGGATACTTTTGAATCGTCCATCCAGTCCCGACCAAGATAGGACAGCAGATGCCTCCGGCTGACTTTGTCCGCATCATCGAGAAACCATCCCCGGTTGGTGTTGTTGTCATGTGTCCCGGTGTAGACTACGGAATTGCGTTTATGGTTATGCAAGGCATCACCGCAATAGCCGATATCCTCTCCGAAAGAGAACTGCAGGAGATTCATGCCCGGAAACTGGAACCGGTCTTTCAACCAGATGACATCCGGAGTGATATGCCCGAGATCCTCGGCAATTATGCGCAGGCATCCTTCATCGCAGGACATTTTTTCAAACAATTCATGGCCGGGTGCGGGGACCCAATATCCTTCCATGGCCGTTTCTGCATCTGCAGGAACCTCCCAGTAAGCTGAGAAACCCCGAAAGTGGTCAAGGCGCACCCAGTGATAAAGACCCAGATTATGCTTCATGCGGCTTATCCACCAACCGAAACCATCTTCCTTGATAACGTCCCAGTTATAGACAGGATTACCCCAGAGCTGCCCGGTTTTACTGAAATAATCCGGAGGAACTCCGGCAACACAATAAGGCCAGCCCTGTTCGTCCAGCTTGAAAATATGTCGATTGGCCCAGACGTCAGAGCTGTCGTGTGTAACATAAATTGGCACATCACCGATCAGTTCAACCCCGATTTCTTCGAGATGATCCTTGAGCTGTCCCCACTGCCGGAAAAAGATCCACTGGCAGAATTTAACGAATAGAATCTCCCTATATAATTTCTCACCCCAATGTTGGAGTCCCTCCGGATAACGATCCCTTATATCTTCAGGCCATTCTGTCCAACTGGCATTGTCAAAATGTTTTTTAAGTGCCGCATAAAGGGCAAAGTCATTTACCCAATGCATATTATCCCAGATGAACTGATTGAAAAGCGGCTCATCTGGAAGGGAATCAGCAACACGGGAAAAAGCCCTGCGGAGAAGTTCGTCCTTAATCCTTGCAGCTGATTCGAAGTCGGCATGATCTCTGTCCGGCTGAGTATGTTCAATAATTTCTTCATATTCCAGAAGGCCATAATCAACCATCAATTCGGGACTTATCAGCAATGGGTTGGCCGCGTAGGCCGAAAAACCCGAGTACGGAGAATTACAGAGCTCGGGGCCTGTAGGGGTAATAGGCAGAACCTGCCAGAATCTTTGGCCTGCCTCAGCCAGAAAATCCGCAAAATCGTATGCTGCCGGTCCCAGATCGCCGGCACCGAACCGGGAAGGCAGTGAAGTGAAATGTAAGAGGACCCCGCTTGAACGCTTCATAAAAAAACTCCTTGCTCTGCTGGTATGGATCAGTACGAGGGGACGATTTAAACCATACCATAATGCAGAGCAAGGGGGGAGAAGTAAAGCCGGATTGATTTCTTTCCTGTTAATTTCAAATAAAAGTATCTATTTCAGAATAAAAAAATATGGCGAAGGACTGCGGAGCCATAACTATTGACTCATTTGCGGGGAGAATTCGCGGTAAAGGTTCCGCAGTCCCGCCAAAGACTCTGGATGCGCTGTAGATGTCACGCACCCATACTCCATCAGGAAGAAATCTGTAAAGATCACAATCTGTTTCTTCACGGTTGAAATTAAAAAGAACTGCGGCGTAATCACGTACACTTGAACTGCAGTTTCTCAATAACAAAATAATTCCAGGTGAAATCTCCTGAACCTGACATCTTCCGCGACAGGGTTCACTGACAGCAGGATGCTCCTTACGTATTTCAAGAAGCCTGCGGTAAAGCGAAAGCATTGCCTGTCCCTTATCGGATTCTATATTCTGCCAGTTCAGGCAGCAGTCGGAATATATGGATTCATCAGAGGGAGAAGCCGCCCCAGTTTGCTTTTCCGCAGCACACTCACAGGCATCATTGAAAAAGTGAAAAGGAGAGGACTCTCCATACTCTTCACCCATGAAAATCAGAGGTATATAAGGTGAAAGTATTGTTACTCCGGCAGAGAGTTTAGCCGCCTCAAATCCGGCTTTCTCTATAATACGGCAGCCGTCTCCGCCATCTGGTTCAAGGCTGTGCCCCTGCGAGTATACAACCAGTTCAGAGCCTATAATTTCTGAACGGCTGCGCCCCTGAAGCCTCATGTAATGCGAAGAAAGCTCCCCCCTGTAGGCAAATCCATACTGAAGTGCGCAGACGATGCGCTCAGGGTCTTTGTAGTCATTCAAACGTCCGCTTCTGTCGCCGGTCAGCCTGCAGACCAGTGAATTACGAAAATCATCATTATATAAGGCGTCTGCACCGTAGCCACCTTCATCAAAAGAAAGAACCGGGCGAAGTGAATTACGCTTATCTCCGGTGATGAGGACACAATGCCTTGAATTTTCCGAGGCGAAATCCTTAACTCTGAGTGATAACTCCTCAATAAAATGAAGCGGAGTCTGGTCAATTATGCTGTGCGCATCGCTTATCCGCAATCCGTCCACATGATAATCCCTAAGCCAGGACAAAGCGCACTGAATATAAAATTCCCTTATTCCTATACTGAACCTGTCATCAAAATTGACCGCCCTGCCCTGCTCCAGATTGTATTTTTTGCTCAAAAATGGCGGATAAAATGCCGTCAATTCATTGACAGGCGTAAGAGCTGCGAAATTAACATCCACAATAACGGCCACTTCACGAAGATGACATTGCCTGACCAACTCTTTGAACTCTTCAGGAGTTCCATAAGAATTGTGAACAGCGTAAGGGAAGACAGTATCGTAACCCCATGACCTGCTGCCTGAAAACTGGGAAACCGGCATTAATTGCAAAGTATTTATTCCCAATTCACATAAATAATCTAGGCGTTCCAGAATACCGGAAAAGGTCTTCTGCGGGGAAAACGCCCCTACATGAACTTCATAAATAAGCATTTCGCTCATAGGCAGCCCGGGGAAGGAATCCCCTCTCCAGTCAAAAGAATGATGGTTCACCACCACGGAAGAGCTTTTCGAACCTTCAGGCTGGAACAGAGACGCCGGGTCCGGCACATCGATAAAGTCATCAACAGTAAAAGAGTAAGCAGTACCGGACTCAATTTCGGGAACGATCAAATCGTGAAATCCAGTCCCCGAAGAAATCATTTCAAGCCGCACCACTTCCTTTTTTTTAATCGATATTTCAACTCTTTTAGCATCAGGAGCAAATATTCTGAAAGAGCATTCACCATTGCTGTGAACTCTGGCGCCGAAGTATTTTTTTTCCATTTAAAACTCTTTTAGAAATAATTTTGTTTTTTGCTTACCGATAATGTATACTATTTACAAATGTCGGCTCGTCTTTTGCAGTGGTTTATGTAATTGCATCATGAAAGAACAGTATCAGGAGGCAGACCATGACTACCGATCACAATCCCCGAGCTACTGAGGAACAGGTTAAAATCGCTCAGGCTATGGGCGGAGAACATGCTATCCTGCATGAACTAGATTTTCAGGATATCGCAATCTCCACCAACGCCGTAAAAACCCTGAAAAAAGCAGCTTCCGCAGTTATGCACAGATATCTGCCCGGAAGCCGTCCTGAGAAACTTACTAATTCCCAGGCGATAGCCTTTTTCATAGACCGAGTTTTCTGGGACGAAGAAACCAGAGGGCTTATACTCTGTGCTGATGTCGCCCAAAGAAGCTTCTGTATCCCGATTCCCAGCGAACACTGGCATTTAAAAAACGATCTTGGAACTATTCAGTAGTTATTTTTTATCAGTTTTGCAAGTGCAAATAAATAAAAAGGGAGTTAATACTCCCTTTTTTTTAATTTCATCTATATAGGGAAAGCTATTTAAATACCCACAGACGTACACTTCTACGACAATAATGTAAAGCACATGTAACTGCGGGGTAACACACAGAGTTCGGGCAGAGGTTAATGTGAATAATCAAAATTAAACGCATGGAGTTCTAAATGGTTCATGAAAGTTGCCCGGACCTTTTCCGATTAAGATCGCCTTTTGAAGATCCCTTCAGGGGAGCTTTGTTTTCCATTCTGGAAAAACCTTTATCCAGCCTGCTTTGTCTCCAGCGGCTTAATTCACTTTACAGTATTGCCCAGGATGAAAAGCACTGGGACGGCCAGACTGACTTCGTCAGCAAGGCCCTGAAACTGCTCGGAGTTAACACTGAGATGGATGAATCCCAACTCAAGGCAATACCCAAAAGCGGTCCTTCTGTTGTTGTGGCCAACCATCCTTTCGGTGTTGTGGAGGGATTATTTCTTATCAGAATGCTTAAAATGGTTCGTCCGGACGTCAAAATCATGGCCAACTTCATGCTCGGGCTCATACCTGAAATGAACGAACACCTTATCGCAGTGGACCCTTTCGGCCGAAAAGACTCTCATGCGGGAAACATCTCAGGTCTTAAAGAAGCTGTAAAATGGGTAAAAAGCGGCGGTCTGCTGGCGGTATTTCCGGCGGGGGAAGTGGCAAGTCTGAAAATCAAGGACCGCAAAGTTGAAGATCCGGACTGGAGCCCCACTGTCGCCGGCATCATCAAACGTACGGGAGCCACAGCCACTCCGGTATTTTTCAATGGCCGCAACAGCGCCTTGTTTCAGGCCATGGGCATGGTCCATCCGAGACTGAGAACAGTTCTCCTGCCTCGTGAGAATCTCAAGAAGAAAGACAGCCCGGTTGAATTTGCCGTGGGGAACACCATTTCCAACGGCCGCCTGAGCTCTTTCGATAACAACCGCGAAATGATCGAGTATTTGCGATTCAGAACCTACATGCTGCGTTCAAGGTTCAAGAAAAAAAAGCCCGCCTTACCTGTTTTCAAAAAGAAAGAACAGCCTCTCAGTGAAAAGATCAGTCAGGACAGAATCATAACTGAACTTGAAGCACTGGGGCCGGACTGTCTACTGGCTCAAAACAATGAATTCTCTGTATACGAAGTACATTCTTCCAAATGCCCTTTCACTCTCAGGGAAATTGGCAGACTGCGGGAAAAGACTTTCCGCAAGGTAGGCGAAGGAACTGGCAAGGCCGTGGATGTAGACCGCTATGACAATACTTTTATTCACCTTGTTCTCTGGAGCAGGGAAAATAATGAGATAGCCGGGGCCTACCGCTTTGCTAGAACAGACGACCTTATTGAAAGGTTCGGGCTTAACGGGGTATACAGCCACTCATTTTTTCGTTTCAATCCCGAATTCTTCAATGCGGTAACTCCGGCACTGGAACTCGGACGCTCTTTTATCCGTTCCAGATATCAGAGAAACTACTATTCCCTGATGATGCTCTGGAAGGGTATCGCCGGTTATTTGGTCAGAAACCCCAAATACCGCTACCTCTTCGGATGTGTAAGCATCTCCAATGACTACAAAAAGATCTCGCGCGAATTCATGGCGGAGTCGCTTATGGCCACCAGCTCCCGTGAAGATCTTTCCGGCCTGATATCCCCGGTAAAGCCCCTCAAGCTCAAGAAACTTAAATACTGGAAAAAGTCACTGCCACAGTCCGCGTTTACCGACCCCACCGACCTGGACAGAGTTGTGCAGGATATTGAGGGAGGTAAAGGAATTCCCGTTCTTCTGCGCCATTATCTTAAACTCGGGGGCAAGCTTGCAGGATTCAACGTGGACCCAGATTTCGGCAACGCGCTAGACGGACTGATTGTTGTTGACCTGTTACAGACCTCTGAAAGAAGCCTCAAAAAATTCATGGGCAAAGACGAAGCTGCAGCATATCTAGAGTACCACCGGAAAGTAGCTCCCACGCCTTTTGACAAAAGTGGTGGTGATGGTGAAAAGGTTGCCGTGTAGTCAGCAGGGCCTTTCATAAAGCAACTCAACAATCCATAACATACCTTAACAGCAAAACAGAGCCCCGTAATATCCGATCGGATATTACGGGGCTTATTCATGTCAAATTCAAGCGTACTTGAGTCAGCAGACGTTTTAAATTAAAGCATCAGCTTTTCAAGCTCACTGCAAAAACCTTCAAGATCATCTTCGGTTGTCGCCCATGATGTCATCCAGCGCACTTCGTTGGTAGACGGCTCCCATACATAAAAAGGAAACTTTTCCTGCAGCGGACCGGTAACTTCTTCAGGAATTACGGCGAACACTCCGTTAGCTTTCACCGGACGGGTTATCGTAACACCTTTTATTCTTCCTGCTCTCTCAGCGAGCCTTGAGGCCATTGTATTGGAATGCTCGGCATTGCGTTTCCAGAGATCGTTACTCAGAAGAGCCTTGAACTGGGCGCCGACATATCTCATTTTGGAGACAAGCTGCATCCCCTGTTTACGCACATATTCGAAATCCTTTCCAAGATCCGGATTGATAAACACGGCAGCTTCGGCACACATACATCCATTCTTTGTTCCTCCGAAGGAGACCACATCAACTCCGCAATCAACTGTCATTTCCCTGAGACCTACCCCGAGAGCGACAGCTGCGTTGGCAATCCGTGCCCCGTCCATATGCACAACCAGACCGCGTTCATGGGCAAAATCACAGATGGCTCTTATTTCGCTGAGGGAATAAAGAGTTCCCAGCTCTGTGTTCTGGGTAATTGAGATAACCGAAGGCTGTGTGCGGTGAACATCTCCCAGATCACCCAGAAGTGAATGGAGAGATTCAACACTGATTTTGCCATTTACGGTTTGTGCATGGACAAGCTTCAGTCCCGCAACAGCCTCACAGGAACCGCACTCGTCCACAGTGATATGTGCGCAGTCCGAACAGATAACGCTGTTCCAGCTGCGTGTAAGATGTTTAAGAATAAGGGTATTGGTGGCAGTTCCGGTGGCGAGAAAAAACACTTCAGCCTGATCACCGAAATGCTCCCGGAAAAGCTCTACAGCTTCAGCGGAGACAGGGTCAGCACCGTAGGAAGACATGTGATCGGAGTTGGCTTGAAGTATGGCATCCATTATCTCTGGATGCACACCGGAATAGTTATCACTGGCAAATGAACGCATGAAAATTCTCCATAATAAGAAAGGCCTGTGTCCGGAACGGCACAGGCATGAGTTTGATAACAAAGTCAAAATCATCAGACTGTTGAGGAAGTATCAGATGCAAGGCGCAAGGAAAAGACTGGAACGAAGCGTATTTAAGCATACGTGAGTTTCAGTATTTTCCGCAGCAACGACGCAGGTGGTACTTTATCAGCGGTCTGAGGCCCGTGCCCGGAAAGGCACAGGCTTATCGTGTTCCGAGAAAAAATTGATCAGTCAAGATGCGGAGTAACTAAGGGATTCAGAAAGTCGTAAATAAGGTCGGCCATAATCCGGTAACCTGATTCTCCGGGATGTACACCATCGCCCCTGCCGATATCGTCAAGATAGGCTTCGCTCTGCCGCAGGCTGAGATTAATATCAAGGCATGGAATGTCAAGCTCGGCGCACAGCTTCACTAAAGAATCAGAAAGCATTTTAGTGCTTTCATCCCGCTCCTGGTCGCTCATGGGCGGCGGACAGATGAAACAGGTTCTTTGCTCAGCAGCTGCCGGTCCAAGTATATTGAGGGCGTTTGAAACACTCTGCTCAAGACTGATTCCTTTGGCAAAATCAGGAGCCCCGAAACTGGCGACAAGCAGACTTGCTGAACCACGGGCTATCCTGCTGTATACTTCCTGTTTCCAGCGATCTTTGATGTGCTCGGTGCTGGAGGCACGCACACCCAGATTATATGCTGTAATTCTATCGCCCTGCGGGTCGAATTTGCGGCAGACACGTCCGGTCCAGCCAAGCCATTTCGGATCATTCACCCCAAGTGTCAGGGAATCTCCCAGAAAAAAGAGTTGCATTTCCATTTTCCTTTAAAGTTGTTATGTTATAGAGAATTATGCAATCTGAACTGTTTTCATATTCAGGATACACAATTACGCTGCAGGAGTTAAGATTTACAATGGCACAGAGGAAAAAAGCTCCATGCAAATGATTATCATGTTGATTATCAAATAAAAAGAAAGTACTCAAAATTTCGAATATCGATGGTGGGGGATCAGATTAAATGAATTCAGAAAAAGTAATAAGCTTCCGGGATGTAAACTTCGGTTACGGAAAGCATCAGGTGCTTAGCAGTGTTAACTTCGATATATACAAGGGAGACTACCTTGCCGTCATAGGTCCTAACGGCGGAGGCAAAACCACGCTGCTGAAACTTCTGCTGGGCCTGCTTCAGCCCCGCAAAGGTCATATAGACATATTGGGGCTTCCACCGGGTAAACATGCCGGACAGGTCGGCTACATGCCTCAATACACCACAGTCTCCGAGAGTTTTCCAATCACTGTTCGCGATGCTGTCCTGATGGGCAAAGTTTCACCCGGCCTTAAAGGAGTATTCGGCCTTAAATTCAAAACGGGCTCGGACAACGCCGTTGAAACCGCCCTTGACCGGGTCGGAATGCTAAAACATATCAACCGCAGGATATCCGATCTTTCAGGAGGCCAGAAACAAAGGGTTTTTATAGCAAGGGCAATTGTTGACCAGCCTAAACTGCTGCTCCTGGACGAACCAGCCGCCAGTGTGGACCAGGCCGGAAAAAGCGGACTCTACTGCCTTCTACGCGAACTCAACAATGATATGACCGTGGTCATGGTCAGCCATGATATCTCCGTTCTCGGACAGGGAGTCAAATCCGTGGCCTGCGTGAACCGCAAAGTGCACCTGCATGATCAGCCGAAAATAACGCGCGAACTTCTTGATGAAACTTATGGGCAGACCGAAAAAGGATACTGCCCCATTGAACTCATTACTCACGGAGAACTACCTCACCGGGTACTGGAATATCATAATGATTCCGGCGAAAAGAATGGAGGAGACTGGAATGCTTGAAGCACTGAGCTTTGAATTCATGCAGAACGCACTGATTGCCGGGGTGCTTGCATCCATAATCTGCGGGGTGATAGGGGCTCTCGTAGTCGTGAACCGAGTAGTGCTGCTCTCCGGCGGTATAGCCCACGCTTCATATGGAGGAGTCGGTCTGGCCTTCTTTCTGGGACTGCCCATGCTCCCTGTAACAGCGGCCTTTGCTGTATGCTCCGCCCTGCTCATGGCCCTTGTGACCATGCGCGTGAAAGAACGTGCGGATACGTTTATCGGCGTTATGTGGGCAGCAGGCATGGCTCTGGGGATCATTCTGCTGGACATCACCCCCGGATACAATGTGGACCTTATGAGTTATCTTTTCGGAGGGATTCTCGCCACACCCCAGTCAGACCTCATACTGATGGGCTGGCTTGCCGGAATCGTTCTCATTGTGGTTTTCAGTTGCTACAAGGGATTCTGGGCCATGTCATTTGACGAAGAATTCGCGCGGGCCAGAGGAGTTCCGGTCACTGCACTGTACTTCATAATGCTGGCGCTTATCGCCCTCAGTGTTGTAATGGTCATCAGGGTTGTCGGGCTGATTCTGGTCATCGCGCTGCTCACAATACCACCCCAAATAGCGGAAAACAGGACTTCATCGCTGCATACCATGATGCTCCTTTCCGCGATACTGAGTATGTTTTTCTGTGTAAGCGGCCTGCTGCTTTCCTACGAGTTGAATCTCTCTTCAGGGGCAACAATCATTGCTGTGAGTGTGGCCGGGTTCGCACTGTCGGCACTTATGACAAAATTAGGCTCCGGACGAGAATAATATCATCCAGATGAAGGCTATTTCCGACCTATATAATAAAATCCGTTGGAAGTATTCCCGTTCATTGTAGTATAAACAACCTTCTCATATTCGAGCGAATCAAAACGGTTTAGCAACAGCTTTATTCTTTCATCGGAAAAATGACGCAGGACCGCTCCTCCTTCAAGCTCGAAAACTCCATAGCAACCATGTTTTGACTCATACCTGCCATACCGGTCAAGATTACGCTGATCGGTATTGAGCAGGAAATCATTGATATAAATAATCCCTCCGGGCTTCAGAACCCGGTAGATTTCATCAAGCAGAGATTCCTGTTCCGAATCCAGAGGAATGCAGGTAAGCACCGCCACCAGCAACACAGCATCACAGGAATTGTCTTCAAATGGGATAAGCCCGTTTTCAAGAGGTCTTATCAAAAGGCTGCCATCCATCGCGGCAGCTCTGTCCCTTAGCGCTCCGGATGGTTCCACTCCCATTACATTTGTGAATCCCGCAGCACGCAACTCACTCATGACACGACCGTACCCGCAACCGACATCCAGAACAGCTTCGGATTTATCTACATATCTGCTGAATACACTCAATTGAAAAGGTGTGGAGTATTTTTTTTCAGCTCCTTTGCCTTCCCAATATTTCATATGCTCATTTTTACCACTGCTCATTTCAGCACCACTTAATTAATTTCTTATAAATCACGCATTGCGCAAAGATGCAAAATTGTATCTCGACCGTCACAACACTGAGACGAAATTCATTACGCCCAGTCGTATAAGCCCCATAGTCAAAAAATAAATTACTGCTTTCAACAACACATTTGGAGGTTAGTCATGAATTCTGCTGAAAGGACTCTCATTAAAAAACATCTCGAAAACCAGCTTGCCGAACTTCACGAGCGCATCAGCTCCAGAGACACAGCGGTTGAAAACTGCGCCGATGACAATGAATACGCATCCCGCATCAGTGAACAGAAAATCAACCTGGCCCTGCATGTCCGTGAGACCCAGCTGATCACAGAAATGGAAGACACCCTGAGCCGCGTTGAACACTGGGACTTCGGAATCTGCGAAGAGTGCGGTGAAGAGATCGGTATCGCCCGAATCAAAGCTAAGCCGACCACCCGCTTCTGTGTCTCCTGCCAGAGCCGCATGGAAGAAGAAGGCCAGCTTGGTCGCGTAGGTTAAGACTTCATCACCGCTTGAACAAGCGGTTTTTTTATATCCGCGGCACAGCTTCGCGGCTTTTATTCCCTCTGCCGGAATGATCTTTCGGTTGCTGAAGAACTGTGCGCCTTTTCACTCAAGGCGCACAGAGGGATATATCCATCCTTTTCCTTTATTACCGGACATAAAAAAGGTAATGGGTAGCTATGACTTCAGCTTCGGAAATATCAATCATCATTCCGGTCTATAAAGAGCAGGAAGGGATCAGCCGCTGTATTCTAAACGCCAGATCTGCCTGCGGGACTGATGCCGAAATAATTGTGGTAGACGGCTCTCCTGACGGTTCAACGTTAAAGGAAATAGCCGACGATACCATTGTGACCCTGAAATCCACTCCCGGACGGGGCACACAAATGAATGCCGGAGCCAAGGTCGCTGCCGGGGACATACTGCTGTTCCTACATGCAGACACGATACTACCCGCTAAATCTTCAGAACTGATAAGGGAAGCTCTTGCCGCACCAGCGGTGACGGCAGGTGCATTCAAACTTTCCTTCGATTCATCTTCAAAATCGCTAAGATTAATAGCTTTCATTGCTAATCTACGGTCCCGTATTGAGAGGGTTCCTTACGGCGATCAGGCGGTTTTCATCAGAAAACAAACATTCTTTAAGCTCGGATGTTTCCCGCAGATATCACTTATGGAAGACGTTGAATTCTTCCGTAATATCAAAAAAAAGCGCCGTGAAATAATAATCCTTCAGGAAGCTGTCAAAACTTCCCCGCGGAAATATGGGACAACACCTTTTCGCCGCAGCTTTCACAACACTTTACTCCGGCTGTTGCACTTCTGCGGCACTAAACCGGAAACTCTGGCCCGACTCTACCGCTGAAAGGATTAAGATATTGCAGAGCGTCTTATTATTTTTCATAAAATACCCACATCCCGGAAAGGTCAAAACCCGACTTGGAAAAGATCTAGGAGATGATCAGGCCGCCCTTCTATACAAATCATTTGTAGAGGATATGCTGGAAAGTTTTGATCTATCAGAAATTAACTTAGTGGTTTTCTTCGATGAATCTGTGCCTCTGCACGATTACCGGAACTGGCTTGGGGATAGAATTTTCAGCCCGCAGAAGGGAACGGATTTGGGAGAAAGAATGGCAAACGCGTTTGCTTCCGCCTTTAAGCAAGGCTACGAAAAGGCCGTGTTAACCGGAAGCGACCTCCCGGGTTTGAATCCTCAAATTATCCGGGAAGGTTTTGAGCATCTGGAAAATTCCCCCGCCTGCATTGGACCCGCAAAAGACGGGGGATACTATTCGATAGGCTTTCGTAAAAAGAACTTCACAGCTGAGATATTCGAAAATATTGAATGGAGCACATCGGCTGTATACAACCAGACAATGGAAAGATTCAGAGAAAACAGAATTAATGCAGCAGTCCTGCCCTGCTTTTCCGATGTGGATAACCTTGAAGAACTTGAATCACTCCTGCAGAATCAGGAAGCCACAGAACTTTGCCACAGAACAGTAGCAGTGGCAGAATCAACCTTAATGCAAAGGCAGAAATAACCCAAATTCTGCAAATCCAGAAGAGAATATATCCCGTCCAGATTCTGTTTAGAGTCATCATTTTTAAAGTCAGGAATAGAACAGATCAGATAGGCTACAGCCCAAACTCAGACTGACCTGAACAATAAAATTATCTCAGAGATCCGCGAGCCGCGCTTAATACTCCACAATATTAAGAAGGTCTTCATTCTGGGGTTTGACGCGGGTAAAGCGCAGCCGGTCACAACCTAAATCATCAAGGACCTCTATCCGCCAGTTCCCTCCTGAGCCGAATCCGCTGAGGATTTCCTCACGTATCCCCAGCCTGATTTGGAATTCAACAACGGGGTTAGAGGTCGAGTCCAGATGATTGACAATCATCGGCACGAGGCCGCAAGTAACCGCTTTAAGATCAACAAGTTTGCTATCCATTTTATTTTCCGACACAAAAATTTTCAAAAATTGAGTTGAGAACTTCCTGAGGAGTGATCTCCCCGGTGATTTCCGATAAAGCACTGGTCGCAGCCTCAAGCCTCACACCGAGAAGGTCATAAGGGATCTGCATATCTATATCATGAACAAGCTCTTCAAGCTCAGCCAGAGCCCTTTTTAAAGTGACGGCCTGACGGGAGTTGGGGACCAGTTCATCGGGGTCGGGCTCTCCCGAACCTTTAAGAATTCGTTCCCTTATGATTACTGCAAGTTCGTCGATACCCTGTCCCTTTTTAGCCGAAATTTCAAGGACCTCGTATCCAGCCTCACGCATAACCTGTGCCGGAGACGGGTAAGCCTGTTCAAGATCGGCTTTGTTGATTACAGCGAGACACTTCCCGCTTTCAACAGAAAACTGCGGATCTATATCTGTAAGTGAAAAAGGCTGTGATCCATCAATGATCAGCAGAACCATATCAGCCTGCGAAGCGAGATCACGTCCCATGTCAAGCCCTGCCTGTTCTACTGCATCATCAGTTTCACGTAACCCGGCCGTATCAACCAATCGGACCTGCAATCCGTCAAGATTCAGCGTCTCTTCGATAAAGTCACGGGTAGTGCCGGGAATATCAGTTACAATAGCCCGGTTGCGCCCGAGAAGTGCATTCAGGAGGCTGGATTTGCCGGCATTAACCTTACCGGAAAGTACGGCAAGAGCACCCTCGCGCCAGGCTTTGGTTCTTTCTACTCCTGAAAGAAGACCGGATATCTTATCTGCAGCACTTGCTACCTCGGATTTCATCTCATCCAGAGGCAGGCATTCGAGTTCATCTTCAGGAAAATCAACAGCCACGCAGAGCTGTGCCCGCAGATGTTCAAGACGTTTGCGCAAAACCTCAATCCGCTCCCCAAGGACACCTGAAAGCTTAACCCGGGCCAGTTGCGCAGCACCTTTCGACGGAGCATGAATCATTTCCGCTACCGCTTCAGCCTGTGTAAGATCCATACGCCCGTTAAGAAACGCGCGTAGTGTGAACTCACCGGGATTGGCAAGCCGCGCGCCGCGGGAGAGTATTTCCTCAAGCACTGCCCGCAGAATAGCCCGTCCGCCATGACAGTTAATTTCAACAGTATCCTCGCCGGAATAAGATCTCGGACCGGGCATGAAAACAGTCAAAACATCGTCTATTTCAGTTCCTGAGCTGTCTACAATACAACCGTAGTGCATTTTATATGGCTGAAATTCGGTAAAAGATTTTATGGCCGGTTTGAATATATCAGCGGCAATGCTGTGAGCATCTTTACCGCTTATGCGGATGATCCCAACGCCTCCATCTCCGGGAGGGGTCGCAATAGCTGCAATGGTTCCTGTGGAAGTTAATGACATTTCATGTCCTCAAAATAAATAAACCCCGCAGACAAGGTCCACGGGGTTCATGCATGTAATAATCAACCGCTCGTGAACGGAACGGTTAGCGGTTGTAACGTTCGCTGTTGAAACCGTCCGGTCCGCCTTCTTTATAACGGTCATTGCGGCGGTTGTTCTGACGTGGCTGGCGGTTGCCGTAGCTGTCGTCATATCGGTTGCCGTAATTATTGTTGTAAGGGCGGTTTCCGAAGTTTTCGTCACGACGGTTTCCGTAATTCTCATTACGGCGGTTCGCTGTATTCTCATCACGGCGGCTGCCGTAGTTTTCATTACGGCGATTCGCAGTATTCTCATTACGGCGGCCACCGTAACTTTCGTTGCGACGATTACCGTAGCTTTCATTACGACGGTTCCCGTAGCTGTCGTTACGGTTGTTGCCGTAGCCTTCGGGACGGCGGTTACCGTAGCCTTCATTACGGCGGTTGCCGGTACTCTCGGTACGCTCGTAACCTTCATTGCGATCCCGACGACCGCGACTGCGATCATTACGGTCATTACGGTCATTTCCGCGGGCATTGTAACGATCATTTTTTTGATAATTATCGTTACGGCGTCCCCCGCCTCCGCCACGTCCGCGACGGGGAAGAATCAGGACCCTTTTCATGGGGCCGTCACCCTTGCTGCGGGTATTGACGTATTTATCTTCCTGCAAAGCCATATGTACCACCCGGCGGTGATAGGAACTAAGAGGCTTGGTGGACTGAACGCGCCCGGTATGCATGGCCTTGTCGGCAAGGTGCCATGCCAACTGGCGCAACTTCTCGTCCTGACGCTCACGGTAATCACCAGTATCAATCTGAACTCTCACGGAGGTCTGCAGCTTTTTGGAGACCATTCTATTGCAGAGATACTGCAGTGAAGAAAGAGTCTGCCCTTCACGCCCGATAATCAGCCCAGAGTTCTCCTCATCATTGACAAGAACATTTACCCGGTCTTCACCAACCTCAATTTCAAGATTGGGTTTGTCTTGGATAATAGGCTCAATCATAACCTCAAGAGCTTCACGTACTGCGGCAGCGATTTCTTCGGGATCACCTTCCATAATGCTGCGGCGCTCGGTATATTCTTCATCTTCAGGCTCGTCGGAAGCACTTTCGGAAGTGTCTTCTTCGTCCCTGCTTTCCGACACAGCCGGAGCAGGGGCTTCTTCCCTGACTGCCACTTCAGCTTCAGGCTTTACAGCCATTTCACTTTCAGACTTCAGTGCGAGCTCTGAATCCTCTTTAACTGCAATTTCTGTTTCATCCTTAACAGCCACTTCGGACTCAGGCTTTGAAGCAGGAACTTCAGGCTCGGTGTCTTGTGTTGAAACATGTTCCTTTGCCGCAGCAGATTCGGATTCTTCTCTGGCTGCCGGTGCTTCCTCACGCTGTTCAGGTGCTCGGGGAGCACGCTGTTCGGGTCTTTCGTTTCCACGCTGGCGAGATCTGCTTTTTCTGGAATCTTCCCTTGCAGAATTCTGTTTCTCGCCTCCTCGTGGGCGGGCTTTTACTTTAGCATTCTTTTTTCCAACCAGTCCGAAAACACCGGTGGACCCCCCACTTAGAATTTCAATTTCCAGTTTGTCGCGATTCAGACTGAAGTGATCACAGGCATTGCTGATCGCTTCATCCAAATTTTTCCCCTGGAATTCCATGAATTCACTCATTCTATCTCCTGGTTATGTTCTTCACTCCAATAATCCGGCCAGCTTTGTGCCCTAATTTTGTACCTTGCGAGTCATCATCCACTGCTGGGCAATTGAGAGAACGTTGTTCACCATCCAATATACAACCAACCCTGAAGGGAAGCTGAGGAACATAAAGGTGAACACAAGGGGCAGGAACATCATAATTTTCTGCTGAGTCGGATCGCCCGCCGAGGGAGTCATTTTCTGCTGCAGGAACATGGTCGCACCCATCACAATCGGAGTGATGTAAAGCGGGTCTTTAGCCGAAAGGTCGGCAAGCCATACAATATCAGTAAAAGGCAGGTAGTGAATGAAATCGGCATGCCTTAAAGCAACCGTTCCCATCAGGGCCTTGTACAGTCCAAAGAAAACCGGGATCTGAAGCACCATAGGCAGACATCCGCCTGCGGGGTTGACATTATATGTCTTATAGAGCTGCATCATCTCCTTGTTAAGAGCTTCGCGGTCATCACCGTGCTTTTCACGAAGTTTGGCCATCATGGGCTGCAGACGCTTCATCTGTTCCATGGATTTGTAACTCTTGTGAGAGAGAGGCCAGAAAAGGATCTTGATGACGATAGTCAGCAGTATAATGGAGATTCCGTAGTTGTGGGTAAACTGGTTGAACCATTCCAGAGCCAGAACCAGAGGCTTGGCGATAATATCGAACCAGCCGAAATCAACGGCTTTATCAAGGTTGCCGGGCACTTTGGCCATCAACTCGGCATCCATGGGTCCGAAGTAGTAGGAACACTTCAGTTTACGCTCGATGTCCTTGTCAAAAGAGACATTTTTTTCAGCGGCCACCCGGAAAATATCATCCTGCAGCTTGCCTTTCACGGTCACGTCACCGGAACCGGGGACCAGAGCAAGGATGAAGTAGTTGGAATCAATAGCTGTCCAGTCAATATTGCCGGTCGCACTTACACCGGTTTCGCGAAGATCATCACGGTCATTTTCTTCAGAGAGCCCTTCAGGACCGAACCAGGCGATCCGTGTGGGGTTGTAGCGGTTGTCCTCTGCGGTAAGGCTTTTGGTGGCGGTGGTAAATGCCAGGCGGCCCATGCCACTGGGGTTTGACGTGTTGATGATTCTTACATCTTCGTCAATGAGGTAGTTGTCGGCATGGAAAGTGAGACGGCGCTCGATCCTGAAACCTTCAACATCGCCACGGAAAATAAGCGTGCCGACTTTATCACCTTCAAGATTGAGGTTTCCACCTTCAAATCCCCACACACCATTGGCCCAGGTGGCTATTCCGTTAAGAATAAGTCCCATCGGAGCCTTGTTGAGGGCATTAGTTCCGACCATATCCACTACCGGAGAGCCGGCATTAATGGTCTGTTTGAAATTTTTAAGCTTGAAACTTTCAAGAAGCCCACCCTGGGAGTTGATCACGGCAGTGTAGAGAGGAGTATCAACTTTAAGCTTGGTTCCCTTGGCGGAAACAATGGCAGAGGTGGACGCAGGATCGGGAAGCTGGTCGGAAACCGGACCGGAAACATTGGAATCAGCGGTCTGGCTTTGCGTTGCGGTTTGTTCCTGCTGCTGAGCAGGAGTGGTCTGCGGCTGTACGGGAGGAAAAAGATACTGCCAGCCGAGAAGGACTACCATAGAAAGGGCCACTGCCAGAATAACGCGTTTATTATCCATGTCTTTGTTTTCTCACTGTATTTGTCCCATTAAATCAGGTCGGGACTGCGCGGTGGTATTTTTTTTCGTGGGGCGGGAACAGAGTCGAAGCCGCCCTTGCATAGCGGATTACAACGCATCAGACGCCACAAAGCAAACATCCCCCCCTTGAGCACTCCATGAAGGGACACAGCTTCTATGGCATACTGCGAGCAGGTAGGATGAAAGCGGCAGCACCCCGGAAAAAGCGGGGAGATGAATTTCTGATAAAAACGTATAGGGTAAAGAAACAGAGTCCGCATTCCCTGATTTCTCATTTTTCTTCACACTTGGCGGCAAGCCCGTTAATCTTTCCGATGAGTGGAAGTATTTCTTTTTCGGCCAGAGCGAGATTTATCCGCCTGCCGTCCAAATTACGCTTGGGAACAAAAATTATGTCCGCACGCACTTTGAAATTTTCCTGATAGAGCCTGAAAAACTCTCTCATCACCCTTTTTATCCGGTTCCTGACAACGGCAGGTCCCTTTTTCCTGCTCACGGTAAGGCCCAAACGGACCCCGCTGGGGCCGCTACCATGACACAGCACGAAGAATATAAAACTCCTCGTGAAGAGCTTTCTCCCCTGCTCATAGCAGAGGTCAAATTCAGGCTTTCTAAGAAGCTTATGCTCCTTACTCCAACTTAAACGGCTAATCTTTTACGTCCTTTAGCACGGCGTCTTGCGATTACTGCGCGACCGTTTTTGCTGCGGGAACGAACGAGAAAACCGTGAGTTCTTTTTCTTCTACATTTACTTGGCTGGTAAGTTCTTTTCATGTCTATTTCTCCAAAAATTTTAATAACGTTATTAAGCCGGAAGAAAAATTCCGGCTACGAGGAACGGGAACATATATCCCCTAGTTCAAATATCGTCAAGAAATGTTTTCATGCGTGCCCTGAAGCTAAGTGCTTTTAATCTAACTCTGAATAATCTATGCTGCTTCAAAATGAAAACAAGTTCGCATACCCCGATGCACTCGTAGTGTCAAAGTCTATATCATAGTTTAAGATGATGTAAAGTCGTGCTGAACTGGTATAAACACCCATATCACGCGGATATTTTTTTTTCATCGCTTTTTTCAAATAAATTTACCCTGACGGTCAATATTCAGACCTCCAAATCAGGGAAGCCAAATCAAAGGAGAACTGAATGCAGCCTGTACAGTCTTTCTGGGACATTAAGCTGGGTGAGATTAAAGAAACATTTGAAGACAACGGATATACCACTTATGTGGCGAAAAACCAGAAGGCCGCAGCTTCACTTGTCGTTGACAAAATAATTTCCAAACTCAAGCCCAAATCCATCAGTTTCGGAGGCTCAGCCACAGTGGTTGAATCCGGAGTTTTCGATCAGGTCAAGAAACTGAAAAATGTCAAAGTAATTGACACCTACGATGTTGCCCCGCCCATGAATGAAAGGATAGAGCGGCGCAGACAGTCTCTGCTTACCGATGTATTCATCACCAGCGCCAATGCTTTCACCGAAGAAGGTGAACTGGTCAACCTTGACGGAACCGGAAACCGTGTGGCAGCCATGGCCTTCGGCCCCAGAAATGTCATCGTTCTAGTGGGCCGCAACAAGCTTTGCGTAGACCTTGACGCAGCGGTCAGCAGAGTCAAAGAATATGCGGCCCCTGTAAATGCAATGCGCCTCAAGAGAAAAACACCCTGTGCGGTTACCGGCAAGTGTCAGGACTGTAATTCCAAAGAGCGTATCTGTAATGTCTGGGCCATCACCGAGAAATCTTCTCCCGCCGGAAGAATTCATGTTGTCTTCATCAATGAAGACTTAGGCTTCTAAATAAGATTTAAACTTCCGGGGCGGTAATCAACTGACTAAGTTGGCCGCTCCGGACTTTTTTTAATAGTCTTTCCAGCGACATTTTTCACGGTAATATTTCATTTAATATTCTCCGGCGGCACATTAGGACGATTGCTATCTTTTTACTAATACTGTGAGCAACTGCAGACCAGCGGATCATATTTTGAGCAGAAAAATTCATACCGACCATACCCGCGGCTATCGCGACAGCGTAACTCCTTCTTCCTCGGAAACATCTTTTCAGGTTGTGGTTGAGCAGACTGATCTTTTCATTGTAGCGGAGAAGGATTTAAGCTCTGAAGTGCTTGATGCTGTGCATGAGATACGGGGAATCCTTAAAGGGCATATGGTTCTGAATCCAAATTTTGCCACAAGTCTTGTTCCTCTCGATAGCCCTGCCGGAGTTCACCCTGTCATCCGCGCCATGTATGAAGCCGCCCGGTTTTGCAATGTAGGACCGATGGCCGCTGTAGCAGGCGCTGTTTCCCAGTTCGTTACCGAAGCGATCATGCCTTATTCCGACAATGTTATCGTTGAAAACGGTGGTGATATCTACATGCATTCCACCCGCAGCAGAAAAGTAGCTCTGCTGCCAGAACCGGATTCAGGGGCAAAGATCGGAATCGCTATCGGCAAAAAAGATTTTCCGGTAGCAGTCTGCTCATCTTCGGGGACCATCGGGCACTCCCTGAGTCTTGGAAGCGGCGATCTTGTCACCGTGCTTGCCAAAGATGCCCGCTTTGCCGATGCCGCAGCAACATCCCTTGCCAACCTTCTTAAATCTCCTGCAGATGTTCCGCTGGTGATTGAAAAAGCCCGCATTCTGGGAGAAAACGGGCTTTCAGGGGTATTTGTCCAGTACGATGACAAAATAGGCGCGTGGGGCAGCATAGAACTTGTAAGTCTGTAGTCTACTCGCTCACAGCTCTTTCAATCGCCATGAAAGGCGGTCCACTGTTATCGTCTTTAGAACGGTACAGAGCCATACGGTACCCGAATGATATGGAGAGAGGTCCGGCATCAAGGGTTTCCGGTTTCAATTCAAAATCAAAAGGAATTCCCTTTCCGGCTTCAAGTTTTTCAGGAGAAAAGACCTGGAGTCCCTGAGCGAGCACAACTCCGTCGTTATCACTGAGATATCCCTGAATCCACAGTTCTCCTATCCATTCAGCCCATACCGGTACACTGGATTTCTTGACATAGGCCATGCCACGAACACCGAAACTGTCTTTGCGTGGAACTATTTCATAATCAAAGCGCATGAACTGCATATCCATAGTCCGCATGGTTTCGAGTTTCCAGGGCTGGCTGCTGAGATGTGATACATCCATATGGGCACAGCCGCCCAGAATTATCGCCACAAACAGCAACAGGATAAACCTGACCTTAATCATACCTGAATGCCTCTCTTCAAGCCTTTTGAAATTCTACAGTTTTTCTTCTACAGACCGGACCTTTCCGCTGAGACGGTCCTCAGCACCCTTTCGGCAGTCAGCCTTGAGAGTCATGTAAATACGGTCACAGTCTTTTTCAAGTTCCCGATAGCACTTTGTAACAACGGACA
This sequence comes from Maridesulfovibrio salinus, assembly GCF_055394525.1. NCBI lineage: Bacteria > Pseudomonadati > Thermodesulfobacteriota > Desulfovibrionia > Desulfovibrionales > Desulfovibrionaceae > Maridesulfovibrio > Maridesulfovibrio salinus. The sequence goes on along the minus strand of NZ_AP042461.1, from coordinate 1,753,520 downwards.
TCACTTCATCCCACTCGCCTTCAATACATGTTCCCATCGGTCCCAGTTGACATGAAAGACCGCTTTCGCGGATAATCCTGACAACTCTGGCCACGTATGAACTTACACTTCCGGTTTTATCAATCGGAAAAATAGCTAATTCCACAAGAGCACTCATAGTTAATCTCCGTTAAAGTTGACACTGAATCAGTTATTATTTTATTTCTTGGCCGCCAAATAAAAACATTTCAAAAATATAATACAGATATCTAAAAGGAGCCTGTACATGGGCGAATACTATATGCCTGCCGAAAATGAGGGAAAAGTAAAACAACTTCTCACCTGGATCAAAGACAAAAAGCGTCCCCGTCCGTCTTTCCCTCGCGCCCTGCAGATTCAAACCACAAGCTATTGTAATGCCATGTGTTTGTTCTGCGGCTGGAAACACACCCATAATACACAGCCTCAGGGTTATATGGAAGATGATCTTTTCAAAAAAATCATCGATGAAACCAGCAGGCATTTCATCGGAAGAATCAGTCCCTATCTCATGAACGAACCGCTCATGGACAAAAAGCTTCCCGAGCGCATCGCCTATATTGAAAAAAACAAAAAGCCTTTCACCAAGACCAAAATCAACACAAACGGCGCACTGCTCACCGCGGATATGAGCGAAAGGCTCATTGACTCCGGACTCAGGCATTTGTGGGTTTCCGTACAGGGTTACTCCGAGGAAACCTACACCAAAAGCATGGGGATTAAAAAATTCAACATACTTGACAATATAGACCATTTTCTGGACATCAGGGATAAAAAAGGGGCCAAGCGTCCCAAGTTGTCCATAACAACACTCGACACCACCATCGTACATGATGAACTGGAGTACGCGAAAAAACACTGGGCCAAGCGTGACGTAACCTTCAAGATCCACAGCGTTGACAACCGCGCCGGGGACGACATCAGTGAACTCTCCGCTAAAAAACCGAAACTGCGCCGGAACTGCGACCTTTTTCTCAAACAGGCTTACGTCCTCTACAACGGGGATGTAATAATCTGCTGTCACGACTGGAAAAGAACTGTAGTTCTCGGCAACCTCAAAGAGCAGTCGCTTGAAGAAATCTGGAACTCTGATCATTTCATTAAACTTATCCGCGAATACCAGTCCGGAGATTTCAGCAATCTCAAAATATGTAAGACCTGCACTGGCTGATTAAATACCGTAGACAATCATATCTTAATTTAAATAAAACAGGCCGTAATATCGATTCTATTACGGCCTGTCATTTTTGTTTCTGCCACAAGACCGGACTTTATTCCTTAATTTTAAAACTCATGGAATAAAGTTACTTCACAGGGCCGATTCCCCAGATATCACTCGCGTATTCCCGCATGGTGCGGTCAGTGGAAAACTTACCCATTCTGGCTGTATTGAGTACCGCTTTTCGTGCCCACATTTCCGGTCGGGCATAATCCCTGTCCACAAGTTTCTGGGTATCAATATAGGATTGAAAATCAGCCAGATGCATATACTGCTCGTTGTCACTAAGCAGTTTATCAACAATCCAGCGAAACAAGTCATAATCATGCGGAGAAAATCTGTTCTCAAGTATTGCCCCGAGCACCTGCCTTATCTCAAATGAACTGTTATAAAGATCGCGGGGACGGTAAGCCTTGTCGGTCAGCATTTTCTCAACCTCTTCCTGCCTCATGCCGAATAGATAGAAGTTTTCCTCTCCCACCTCTTCAATCATTTCAATATTGGCCCCGTCGTAAGTACCGATGGTCAGGGCTCCGTTCATGGCAAACTTCATATTGCCGGTTCCCGAAGCCTCAGTACCAGCAGTTGAAATCTGTTCGCTAAGATCGCAGGCCGGTATAATCTTTTCCGCCAGAGAAACACGGTAATCCGCCATAAAAACGACCTTTATCAATCCGCGTACCCTTGGGTCCTTATTGACTACGGCGGCAACACTGTGAATAAGTTTGATGATCTGCTTGGCCTCCCAATAGCCTGGAGCGGCCTTGCCCGCAAAAACAAATGTTCTCGGACAAAAAGGCTCCACTCCATGATCTACTATCTGGAGATACAGATAAATAATATGTAGAACATTAAGCAGTTGACGCTTGTATTCATGAATTCTCTTGGCCTGAATATCAAAGAGGGAATCCGGCGAAGCCAGAATGCCCAATGACGAATGAATCATATTGGAAAGACGTATCTTGTTTTCACGCTTGGCGGTCATAAAGCTAGCCTGAAAATCAGGACTCAAGGCATAATTCTCCAATTCCTTTAATCTTGAAAGATCGGTAATCCATTCTTTACCCACAGTATCGGTCAACAGACTCGCGAGGAGTGGATTTGCCTTGAGCAGCCAGCGGCGTGGAGTGACTCCGTTTGTTTTGTTGTTGAATTTCCCGGGCTCAAACTCATAAAAATCAGGAAACAGACGGGTCTTGACAAGCCCTGAATGCAGCTCGGAAACTCCGTTAACCGAGTGGGAACCGATTACCGCCAGATTCGCCATTCGAACTTTCTTGCCGCTCTCTTCTGAAACAAGAGACATTCGTTGGATTTTAGACTCATCTCCCGGATACCTGTTTTCCACCTGCTCCAGAAAACGGCGGTTGATCTCATAGATTATCTGCAGGTGTCTGGGAAGAACCTTTTCCAGAAGGCTTACAGACCATTGCTCAAGGGCCTCAGGCAGTAGAGTATGGTTGGTATAAGCACATGTAGCTCTGGTTATTTCCCACGCTTTTTCCCAAGCCATCCTTTTCTCATCCACCAGATAGCGCATGAGTTCAACTACAGTCAGAGCCGGGTGTGTATCATTTAACTGGATCGCCACATAATCAGGAAACTGTTCAAAATCCTTATTCTGAGCCAGAAAACGGCGAGTGATATCGCGAAGTCCGCAGGCCACCAGAAAATACTCCTGAACCAACCGCAATTCCTTTCCAAAAGAGACGGACTCAGTGGGATATAGAACCTTTGAAACCATCTCGGATTCAACCTTTCGCTGGACAGCACGGATGTAATCCCCGTGATTAAAGATATCCATATCAAAGGTCTGCGAAGCCTTGGCCGCGAACAGCCGCAGGTAATTCACGGTTTTTCCGCCGTAACCGACCACAGGTATGTCGTAAGGAACGCCGATTATGTCATCCCAGTCCATCCACATGGGTAGATATTCGCCGTCCGGCCCTAGTGATGTTTCCACCCTTCCGTAAAGAGGAATTATTACGGCCTGATCAGGCCGTGCTATCTGCACAGGCATACCAGCCATCATCCAGTAGTCGGCAAGCTCTTTCTGGTAACCGTTATGAATGACCTGCCGGAACAATCCGTATTCATAATGAATACCGTATCCGCAACCGGGCATATCAAGTGTGGCGAGCGAATCTAGAAAACAGGCAGCCAGACGGCCCAACCCTCCGTTGCCAAGAGCAGGGTCGCGCTCACTTGCCCTTACTTCGTCCAGATCAAATCCCATTTCTTTAAAAATATCTTCACACAGATCGAGCAATTCCATGTTGCAGAGTGAGTTACCCAGGCAGCGCCCAAGCAGATACTCTATAGAGAAATAATACATCCTCTTGGCCCCTGCTTCCCTGTACCTGTCACGGGTCTGAATCATCCGTTCGACAAGCCGATCCCGCAATGCCAGAGCAAGGGCTTTGCCCATATCCCATTCATCAGCTCCACGGACTTCTTTACTTAGAGAATAAACAACATGATCCCTGATGTCCCTGTTAAGGCTTTCACGGTCATTTTTCTTTCTTATTTTAAAACTGTTTTTACTCATAAAGCCCCCTGTGCGGTTCACTGAGATGATTAAAACAACAGTAGCAGGTTGGATGAGCTTTATCCAGATTAAATAAAAAACGGCGAAGCATTACTGCTCCGCCGTTCAAAAAGAAATATACAGATAACAATCAATATTCCATCTTTCCGGAAGCGAATTTGAAAATGGTATCAGAAACATCCTCAAGCCAGAGATGGTCATGACTCACAATAACCAGCGTTGTACCATGCTTTTCTCTTACTTTAACAGCCGCTTCATGAATCAGCAGTGTGCTTTCACGGTCGAGACTTGCTGTCGGCTCATCAAGCAGAAGAACACGCGGTTTTATGGCAAGCCTTGCGGCAAGGGCCACCCGTTGGGCTTCACCGCCGGAAAGCTCGTACCACTGGCGGTTCACGAAGCTGTCCGGATCAAGACCGACCTGAATCAATGATTCGGAGACCGAAGATTCAATCTCCTCCCTCCCGGCCCCACGCAGCTCGAGACCGTATGAAACATTGCGGAAAACCGACCTCTTAAGCAGATAAGGTTCCTGAGTGAGCATGGTAACTTCACGGCGAAGGCCGGAACCGTTGCCGCCCACCGGGCTGCCGTTGTAAAAGATCTGCCCGGAAGCAGGCTCCTCAAGGAAGGCCAGCATACGCATGAGTGTGCTTTTCCCACTTCCATTATGTCCGGAAAGTCCCACAATACTTCCTTCATGTATCACGAAGGAGTCTAGCTCCAGAGCTGTACGCCCATTATACTGCTGTACCACCCGGGAAAGTCTGTATAATTCTCCCATTACTGTCCTGCTCTTCTTCTTATTCCAGCCATGGAAAAATTAACCGCAAAAGCTATAATCATTAGCACGAGGCCGAGGGCTATGCCCATGGCAAACTCCCCCTTACCCGTTTCAAGGGCAATCGCGGTGGTTATAGTCCGGGTGTGCCATTTAATATTCCCCCCCACCATCATGGATATACCGATTTCAGAGACAATACGACCATAGGCAGCGGCAGCAGCCAGAATCAGGCTGTAACGGGCTTCCCACAGGGTTGTCAGCAGAATCTGGCGATGGGCGGCCCCCAGAGTCAGCAGAGTATTCTTTAAACGCCGGTCCAGGCTTTCAACGGCGGTAGCCATCATCGCAACAACTATAGGGAGTCCCAGTAGAGTCTGGCCCACAGCAATTCCCGGTATGGTAAAAAGCAGTCCGAACTCACCCATGGGTCCTTTTCTGGACAAAAAGGCATAAACCAGCAGGCCGATAACCACTGTCGGAAACGAAAGCAGGCTATCCACGACAGTTCGCAAGGTCTTTTTCCCGTAAAAATCATGATATCCGAGAAGAAACCCCATAGGCGCACCTATTACAAGACTGGCTGTAATAGATATGGTCGACACACATAAAGTGGTGCTTATAGCTGAATATGTTTCCGGATCACCTGAAAACAGCAGCACAAAGGCATGAAGAAAACCATTGAGAATAAAATCCATATATTAACTTAATCAGATTTGTTGTTGAATATTAACAGCAGGTACGCTGCAGCCATTTCAGGAGTATAAATTGAGCAGCTTCAAAAGGCAAAAGATAAGAACGGAGAATTTGTTCCGTCCCGCCTTTTTTGGATGAACTACCAAGGATAAACATCAGGAGTTATTTTCAGCAGGGAGTAAAATATACCGACCCGATTACAGGCCCGAAAATTATCCGGCTTTAATTCAGTGAGGCATGGATATCGGGGGGCCCCGAAGGGCCCCAGATATAATTATTTTGCGTTGGGGATGAACAGCTTTTTGCCGAGCAGTTTGAAGTTGGCAATCTCTTTCTGAGTATTGGGGGTAGCCATCCACTCGGAGAATTTGGTTGCCAGATCATATTTTACATTCTTGCAGTTGGCAGGATCCACAGCCAGAACGCTGTACTGGTTGAACAGGGTTTTGTCGCCTTCCACCAGAACCTTCAGTTCGGGGTCACCGTTCTTGTTAGCGCTGTATTTAATGTAAGTACCACGGTCGGTCATGATATAACCGTCACGCTCTTCGGCAACGGTGATACTTTTGATCATGCCCTGACCGGTCTGGATGTACCAGCTTTCCTTATCAGGTACGGACATACCGGAAATCTTCCACAGTGAAATTTCCTTTTTATTGGTACCGGAGTTGTCACCACGGCTTACAAAGGGAGTCTTGGCTGATGCAATGGCTTTCATTGCCTGAACAACGGGCAGACCTTTAACTCCAGCGGGGTCAGACTCAGGTCCGATGATAACAAAGTCATTATACATAACTTCGCGGCGGTCTTTCAGCGCGCCGGAATCAACATATTTTTTCTCAGCGGCAGGAGCGTGCACCATCAGAACATCAACATCGCAGTTCGCGCCCATTTTCAGTGCCTTACCTGTACCTACGGCAGTCCAGCGAAGTTCAACGCCGGTATCTTTCTTGAATTTCGGTGCAAGGTAATCCAGAAGTCCGGTATTATCGGTACTGGTGGTAGTAGCCATCATGAGCACCTGCTCGGCCTTTACCAGTCCCGGAGCAACGAGGAGCGAGGCAAGGGCAAAGGTAACAAACAACAGTTTCAATTTTTTCATCATTCCTCCAAAAAACATTTACGATTTATGAATGTTAATGACATCCGCATTATCAAGGCACCGCACAAACGGAACGGAACCATAGTCCAGTGATAAAGCAGATAGTTACGCCTATGTCAACACAAGCATAATAGTATGTACGGTCTGACCCTCAATAATGCGGACAGTGCTGAACCCGCAGCAGAAAAGATATACTTGCCCACCAAGGGCGCTTGCGCCTATCCTGTAAAAAATGCACAAGGGTGGAAACATGAAAGACAGTTTGGACTTTACAGTTAAAGAATACTCAGGCGGATCATTCCAGGACAGGGACATCAAGAGCATCCTTGAAGTACCTTTGACAATCAATTTGAACGGCCGCGAGGTTGTTACTCTGCTGACTACCGCCAAGTTCCCGGACTATCTTGCAATAGGATTCCTCAAATCCGATGCTTATATCTCCACGCGTGATCAGGTGACAGATCTGCATATAACCGAGCATCCTGACCGCATCATTGCTGACGTTACGGTTACGCATGACCCATGGAAAAACCGCGTTCTGGAATATTCCATTACGTCCGGCTGCGGAAAGGGAACGAACTTCGGCCGAAATGTTTCGACAATCTCAAAACGCTCCATCACTTCCGAATTGACTGTAACTCCCGAACAGATCCTTACTCATGCCAATGAACTGCATGCCCGCTCCACATTGTACGGTAAAACCAGAGGCTGCCACAACTCTTCACTCTGCACACCCAAGGGAATGCTTTATTTCCGGGAAGATATCGGAAGACACAATGCCATAGACATGATTGTTGGACAATGCTTTCTTGAAGATGTCCCCACTGACGGCAAAATGATTGTCTCCACAGGCCGTGTTGCCTCAGAAATTTTACTCAAAGCGGTGCGTATAGGGGTTCCCATTCTCGCTTCTACTGCCGTAGCCACTAGCTTCTCGGTGGAACTCGCCAGAAAAATAGGAATCACCCTGATCGGAAACATTTCAAGTGAAGGCTTCTGGGTCTATAATGACGAAGGCCGTATTTCAGGACTTTAAACAATATTTAAAAGCCCGCAATACTATTGCACGCCCAAAGACATAATAACCATTCGTTTTTTCTACTGATAAACTTCCGACCGATAAATAATACTTATTTATCGCCAAATTAAGAAGCTCAAGTGACACACACTTAACATGCCGAAACAACTTGATTTTATATCAACAGAACAGAACCTGACTCTAAGCAGCCGCAACAATGTGTCGCAACGACACACGGACTATACCTTCCTAACCGCTTGAGAACAGTATAAAAATACAAACTGCAATATCCTAATCAGGGCTTTTCTGCCCATTTGTGTCAAAACGACATCAATTGACACTAGCATGCAGCAAGTGCCAAGAAGACATATGCGTAAATTTAAGTGTTAAAATTAACTTAAATAACGCAGATGCAGAACTGACAACTGCATGTTGAACATCAGCAATAACTATTCCGGGCACTTTCAAGGAGAAGAGAATGAGCTACGATTATGACGCGGCAAGAACACAGCTTGAAAAAAAGATCAACGACCTCAACGATAAAACTTTTCTTCCTGAAGAGTTGGTGGATCTGATCTCCACCGTTGCCCGGCTCCAGCTTGATGCCCAGCAGAAAGCCGAACCTGAGCTTCCGGACTTATCATCCCTTGCCTCTGCTGATGAAAATCTGCAGGGAAAACCTCTGCTCCTGAGGGAAGAGTTCCCGTATGACCATGAACAGGCTTGTGAACTGTTTGAACATCTGACAGAGGTTCTGGAAAAATCTGACGGTGTAATTTCCGAAGCCTGCATAATGATCAGGAAAAATATAGATTCAGGTGAACTTGATCTCAAAGAAGCCTTCAGCGCGTACCTTAAAACCGATGAGAATTTTTTTATGGGCTGGTCAGAAAAGACTCCTGAAGCTCCCCGCACCCTCAATTTTCTGATTCAATCGGCCATAACCCCATCAATCAAAGCAGCGGCCCTTAAACTTGCTGAACATCTCCCCAGGCAGGAGAAGGAAGCTCAAGACAGTTCCGCCAGTGCTGAACTGGAATTCGAGATCGACATGCCTCCGGCAAGAACTCACTCCCACTGTCCCGTGTGTGGAAGCGTTGCTTTTATGCACACTCTTCACCACAAACAGGGATTCCGTTTTGCCAACTGTTCTTTCTGCCACACAGAGTACCGGGTCCGCAGACTGGCCTGCGGTTATTGTGATGAATCCAATCCTGAAAAACTTAAATTCTTTACCGTAGAAGATTCACCCGGGTACAGGGTGGATGTTTGTGAAAGCTGTAAAAGCTACATGAAAACCACAGACTTCCGGGAAATGGATAAAATCTCTATTCCGGCACTGGATGACCTTGAGTCACTTCCGCTGGACTTTGTGGCCGTGGAAGAAGGTTATCAGCGGGGAACACTGTCGGTCTGGGGGTTTTAAATGGTATTGCAAGACAAGCTCGGCCGCAGTGTAAGCTACCTGCGACTTAGTGTTACCGACAGATGCAACCTGCGCTGCATGTACTGTGTCACAAAGGATTTCAAATATATTCCTCACCCGGATATTCTTCGTTACGAGGAAATGCTGCGTCTTATAGACCTGGCTGCGGGAATGAATATCAAGAAGCTTCGCCTCACCGGAGGTGAACCCTTCGCCCGCAAAGGGTTCATGGATTTCGTCAGCAGGATAATGTCAGAACATAATGATATGGACCTGCGTATCACGAGCAATGGAACACTTATAGAACCGCTTGTTCCGGAGTTGAAAAAGCTTGGCGTAAACCGCCTCAATATCTCTCTTGACACACTCGACCGGGAAACTTTCGAGCAGGTGACCGGAAAAGATCACCTAAAAGATGTCCTCGGCACAATTGAATCCTGTATTTCCAATGGAATCAGAGTGAAAATCAACGCTGTCGCCATGAAAGGCATAAATGACAGTGAACTGGGTTCCTTTATTGATTTTGCCCGCCGGAATCCGGTAGACCTGCGCTTTATCGAATTTATGCCTATGGGTGATGACACGAAATCGGACAGCCGCTTCTGGTCTGCTGAGGACATACTCACTCAGGCCGCGGAATTCGCCAATCTGGTACCGGTTAAACGCACAGCTGAAAACCGCGGCCCGGCCCGGATGTACAGTATTGATAAAGGAGAGGGACGCCTCGGGCTTATATCGCCGGTGAGTTCCCATTTCTGCGGAACCTGCAACAGGCTGCGGATAACATCCGATGGATGCCTGAGAACCTGCCTGTTTTCAGACCGCACCTACAAGCTGCGCAATATCCTGCGTAATCCTGCACTTGGTGATGATACGCTCAGAAAAGTAATTGCGGCGGCAACCCTTGATAAACCACTCGGATACCATCTGCTAGAATCAAGAACCGGCTGCGAGGGAGTATGCGAAACACAGATGTCCGCCATAGGCGGATGAGCACTTACGGATCAAACGAACACATGAAAAATAACGAACAGATGATTGAAAGACTGACCTCATCCGAAGAGGAGGCCCGCAACTATCTTATTCATAAGTGTTTCGGAAACCGTAAGATATTCTGTCCTCGCTGCAGGGAGCATAAACTATACAGTCTGAATGGCAACCGCTACCGCTGTTCGTCATGCAAATACACTTTTCAGGAACTGAGCGGACGCTGGGTAAATAACGGCGGTCTTTCCTCGCGTGAGTGGATTCGACTTATCCAGATGTTTGCTGAAGACAATACCGCTCACGCCATATCACAGGACCTCGGCCTTTCCTACAACGCGACCTATAAAGCCATAACCGCCCTTCGATTCGCTATTTTATCGCAGGCTATAGACGCCCGGCAATTACTAAGCAACGAAACAGGGCTGCATACCCACCTTAAAGGAAAAAAACTTACCGGAGTTCCTGCCAAGTCTGTCAGCAGTGCGATACCTGTTTTCGGCATTATGGAAAAAAACGGATGGGTATTCATAGACCTGATGCAGAATATTACCGCGGAATCGGTATTCCATTTCAATCACAACTTCCATCTGAAACTTGTAAGACACGGTTCCATAATCCACACGGACCGCTATCAGAAATACGATGCGCTCATACTTTGCGGCGATGACTCCCTGCCTCTGGACTATATCCGCAAATATCCGGGAGTTACCCCTCATATAGAAATATCCGAGGGAGAATTCTGGGATTTCGCACGGGAAAGATTCAAGCGTTACAAGGGAATCTCTCCGCACCGCTTCCCACTCTATCTAAAAGAACTGGAATTCAGATTCAATAACAGGAACAAAAATATTTTCGACCTGCTGGTCACCTACATCTGCAAAATTGTACCTGACGTGGACTGATAAAAATCCAACAATTTTATCCGGTAATACCAGTTAACCTCTGGCAACTCTGTTTCTGCCACTTTCCTTGGCATTGTACATTGCCCTGTCAGCCCTCATGGTCAGTGAATCAAGTGAATCACCTTCAAGATACTGGGCCACACCGCTGCTGATGGTTACTTTCATTTCAGAATCGTTTACTACCGTTTCTGCGACAGCAGAACGTATGCGTTCGGCAATATCCGCTGCCATGGCATCATCCCCATCAACCAGCAGTATAAACTCATCACCGCCCCAGCGGGCGCAAAAATCTGACTTACGGATGGATGAATTTATTACCGATGAGATCACCCGCAGAATCCGGTCCCCTTCCACATGCCCGTAAAGGTCGTTAACCTGCTTGAACCCGTCCAGATCTATCAGAACAACCGAAAAAGGACGGCGTTCGTGGTTGTTAAGGTTGATAGCGGAATTCACTTTCTGCTCAAATGCCCTTCTGTTGGCTATCCCGGTAAGTTCATCTGTCTCGGCCTGTTTTTCGAGTCGCAATTGAAAATGATTAATAACCAGAACACTCATACAGACAATAACCAGAGTTGCCAGACCACCGACAACAAGAGTCCGTATAAAGTTATCCCGAGCAGAATCAAGCAGGGCCTCTTCGCTCTGCTCAACTATCAGTATCCACTCAAGTTCAGGAATATAGCGAGCTGTAACGTAGATCCTATCTCCTCCGTGCTTAAAATTATACATGGAAGGAACTGCGGAGGTGTTAAGGACCTGAGTTGCTATATCCTTATGGCCGGGCATATGTCTTATATTGATATTTTCTACGAAACCGACCTTATGGTGAACCTGTACCAGACCGTTACCGTCCACCAGAAATATGGTTTTACCGTATTTTTCAGAAAAACTTTTAAGCAGCTTTGAAACATTATCCATCTTGAGCCCAACCCCCGTAACACCGAGGAGGTCCCCGTTGTTGTCCTCAAGACGATGGTTGATGAAAATGGTCAGAATATTTTCAGCAGCCTCGTTGGTGTCCACATCAAAATCGTGATGGTTCCCACTCCTTATGAAGTCGTAAAACCACACATCATGGCTGTCATCTTCTGATATGGCTTTGAGGACTCCGCCGGGAAAATAGTATTTGCCTGTTTTGGCTGAAACAAAAAAAGAGCTGAAAAATCCGTACTCATTCTGAATTTCGGCTAGATATCTTTTAATCTTGGAAACATCACCCTCACCACCGAGAGCCCAATCCTTAAGAAAAGTATCATTGGCCATAAGTGATGAAACAAACATGGGTCGCATGAGGCCGGCCTGAATTTCGGAATAAATATTATCGCGGGTAAGTGGCAGAGATGAATTTATAATCTCGCTGCGCACCTGTTTACGTGATTCATTGTAGTTGAAAAGACTCAGAAAAATAAACGCCCCGACGAGGATCATTGTCAAAACGGTCATCAACTTCAACCTGACGGACATATCCCCCCTCCTGCAAAAATATAAGCTCCACCGATCTCACACCTCCACGACATGAAATCTGGCATAATAGTATTAAATTTAAGATGTTAATTTTATTAGAAAAGACTTCCGGGGCCACCAAGTTTTTTCTGCATATGCTGGTAAGCCCTAGCTGTGGCCACCCGGCCTCTTGGCGTGCGCTTCATGAAACCGCACTGGATCAGATAAGGCTCGTAGATTTCTTCGATGGTACGGACTTCTTCAGAACAGGCCACGGCAATAGTCTTGACCCCTACCGGACCTCCACCGAACTGATCGATCAGGATCGAGAGAATTTTACGGTCCATATAGTCAAGGCCTAGCGGGTCAACATCCAGCTTATCCAGAGCCATATCCGCCAGATCCTCGGTGACGGTCCCGTCACCATGCACGGTGGCAAAGTCACGGACTCTGCGCAGCAGACGGTTGGCTATGCGGGGCGTGCCACGGGAGCGTCTGCCTATAATCAAAGCTCCCTCTTCGGTAACCTTTAAATTGAAGATACGGGCCGCCCGGATGACAATTTTAGCCAGCTCTTCAGGCGAGTAGAATTCCAGACGAAAAATACACCCGAACCTGTCACGCAGGGGGGAAGTCAGAAGTCCCAATCTCGTTGTAGCTCCCACCAAAGTGAAAGGCTCAAGATCAATTTTAACGGTTCGGGCGGCAGGTCCCTGCCCGATGATCAGATCAATATTGAAATCCTCCATGGCCGGATACAGCACTTCTTCAACAGTGGCCGGTACACGGTGGATTTCATCGATAAAAAGAATATCGTTACGGGAGAGGTTGGTTAAAATGGCAGCAAGATCGCCGCTCCTTTCCAGAACAGGACCGGAAGTGGACACAAGATTAACACCGAGTTCGGAGGAGATAATCCTTGCAAGCGTGGTCTTTCCCAGACCGGGGTTCCCGTAAAAGAGAGCGTGGTCCATGGCTGTGCCGCGACCTCGGGCAGCCTGAATGAATACATCCAGGTTGTCTCTGAGGTCATCCTGGCCGATGAAATCGGCCAGTCTTTGCGGTCTGATATGATCGTCTGAAATACTGCTGTCACTCATTATCTGGCACTGCCTGCTGTGAGATTATTTGTTGGCCTGAGAAATTTTCTTCAGTGCTACACGGATGGCACCGCCTGCGTCCAGATCCGGCTCTTCTTCGAAAATATCCTTGAGAAATTCACGAACCTCATCATCGCTGTAACCGAGATTACGTAAACCGGAAAGCGCATCGACAAATTCGTTGCGGTCTCCTTCAACAGGACAGGCTCCACTGCGGACCGTAGCAGACTTGAGACTTTCCATCTTATCCTTAAGGGACCACAGTATCTGGCGCGCGGACTTTGGACCTATACCGGGGACGATGGATAGACTTTTAACATCCTCACGAAAAACTATATCCTGAAGTTCTTTCGGGCCGAACTGTGAAAGGATGGCTAAAGCTTTTTTGGGCCCAAGCCGGTCGATGGAGATAAGGGTCCTGAAAACCTCACGGTCGTCAAAGCAGGTAAATCCGTACAGATCAAAAGCATCTTCACGAATAACAGAATGAACGTAGTAACTGACATCAGACCCGGACTCCGGCAGGGTGGAAATAGCGGTAAGGGTCAAAAAGAGTTCATACCCAACCCCACCCGGGGTTAGCACAATACATGACTTATCCGTGGCTTCAAGAAGCTTTCCATTAATATAGGCGATCATTTTCCAGCCACCTTCGCAAACCTGCGTTCGTTGAGATGACAGATCGCAATGCCGAGCGCGTCAGTTGTGTCATTGGCCCACTTGGTATTTTTAACGCCAAGGATACGCTCGACCATGAACGCGACCTGAGACTTGTCAGCCCTCCCGCTCCCAACAAGATTCTGCTTAACCTTGGTGGGCTCATACCCGGAAACAACAAGCCCGGAGACTGCACAGGCGGCCATAGCGGCTCCCCTTGCCTGACCAAGCTTGAGAGCTGAAGCCGGATTGGAGGCGACAAAAGCATTTTCAATTGCCGCCTCATCCGGGGAATGGTCGTTTATCAGCCCGGCAATACGGGAATAGATAGTTCCCAGTCTTGCGCACATGGGCTTTTTGGTATCAGTTCGTATTGTCCCGGCATCAATCAGGGTAACTTTACCGGAAAGTTCGCGAACAATTCCGTAGCCGGTTACTCGCGTCCCGGGATCAATGCCGATGATTACAATACCGGATTCTCCCATTTAATCTTCCAGCTCAGACATAAGCTCATCGGGAAAATCAGCGTTGACATGCACTTTCTGCACATCTTCGTTATCTTCGAGCTTTTCCATCAGGCTGAGAAGTTTCTTGGCGTTGGGCACATCCAGTTCAACCAGGTTCTTGGGAACAAAAGAAAGTTCAGTACTTGCAGCGGGAACTTCAGCTTCTTCAAAAGCTTTCTGAACAGTCGAGAAATCTTCAGGGGCACAGTGAACTTCAAGGGAATCATCATCAGAAATGACATCCTCGGCACCGGCATCAAGTCCTACTTCCAGAAGCTGGTCTTCGTTGTACTTTTCAGGGTCAAAAGACATGACGCCCTTTTTGTCGAACATCCATGCAACACAGCCTGCTTCACCCATGGAACCGCCGCCTTTTCCGAGAATGTGACGAACTTCGGCAACAGTGCGGTTTTTGTTATCGGTAGCAGCTTCAATCAGAACCGCGACACCGCCGGGACCGTATCCCTCGTACATCACTTCGTTAATATCGCCACCCGCGAGCTCGCCGGTACCTTTTTTAATCGCGGTATCAATCTTGTCGTTGGGCATATTCACTGCTTTCGCTTTGGAGATTGCGAGGCGCAGAGACGGGTTCATGGTAGGGTCACCACCGTTTTTAGCAGCAATAATGATGTCCTTGGCCATCTTGGTGAAAATTTTGCCGCGTTTGGCGTCCTGTCTGCCTTTTCTGTGCTGAATGTTAGCCCATTTACTATGTCCGGCCATTTATTCCTCCTGAGAATATATAAGTCCTGCCGGGAATTTTCCGGGGACTGTCGTAATTTAATCTTCCTCCGATGAACCTACCGGCGGTCAATTCGGAGGCCAGAAAACTTTCAATGAAAGTTTCACTGGATTCTTCAAAAAATATTTATATCAACTCTGCCCGATCAAGAAGTATGAAGATTCTGACAAAAAAGGACCTCAGCGGATGAAATCCCTTTTCCCAAGCTAATGCTGGCCCGGGAATAATCTTTTTTCAGATACTTCAATAAAATATTCGACTCCCGGTAACCGAAAAAACCAAGGAAAAAATAAATAATCTGATCGGAAAAAGAAACTGCTCCAAATCGGCATCCCGCCGGAAGCGCAGCGAAGAACGAATCTTCTTACCCTTCTACGCCACGAAAGCCAAGCCCCACAATAAAGATCTCTTTGCTCTCCTGCCGTGAGCTTTTCGGTTTAAATGATTTTACCTTTGAAAACATCTTGCGGAGTGAATCGGTATACTCTTTAACATCCGGTCCTTCGAAGATTTTAACCACGAAATGTCCACCTTTCTTGAGTCTGCTGGGAACTATGTCCCGGGCTCTTTCACAAAGCTCAAGAGAATTGGCCTGATCCGTAAATTTTATACCGGTTGTCTTGGGGGCCATGTCACTGATTATCAGGTCATACGGAAGCTGCTTATCCATTGCAGCAAGGAGTTCCGGTGAATCTTCAAATACATCGGCCTGTAAGAATGTGGCGTTATCAGGAAAGACAGTGTCGGTTGACTGGATATCCACCCCGAGTACACGACCCGTTTCACCTACTTTCTTGGCGGCAAACAAGGTCCATGATCCGGGAGCTGCCCCGAGATCCATGACGTTCTGGCCCTTTGCCAGAATTTTGAACCTCTTGTCCAGTTCCTGAAGCTTGTATACAGAACGGGCAGGATAGTTATCCTTCTTAGCCCTTTTGAAATAATGATCTCTATATTGTTTCATAACTTAAAAATTGTTTTCCAGAGCGGGCGAAAAAGACATTTATGCCCGACTGCTGTATAGATAAAGGGAAATTAACTTATTACGGCCCGCAAGCCAAGTATCACGATCCATGCAACGCCCGAACAGAATACAGATCAAAAATGAATCAGGACAGCTGAAAACCCTGCCTGAGGGTAGACGGCATTTTCAGGACCTCGACGGTTCCGGCCCCCTGCTCATGCTCGGTCTGGGCCCAGCCCCTTTGCAGGCAGCCGAATATTTCCCCGATGAAGGAACTATCTATTACATAGAATGTCCTGAAGCTGAAAGACAGATAGCTGCATTGAAATCGCTTCCGGAAAAATTTGTTCAAATATCTCCGAAAGAACTGAACAGCAGAAACTTCCACACCGTTTTTTATTCACCGGGCAAAAAAATGTTCCCCTCTTTCTGGGGTCCACTTCTGGCCGAACTAGTTCTGCGCAAAAGCGGAACATGCAAAAAGACACGCAACAGAACGGTTTGGCTTCCGGGAGACGAAAACTCACTTCTCCTGCCGGAGCTATCTGGAGCTCTTGCGGACGCGGGTTTCTCATACAGGGTTATTGCCCCGGACGCAATGCGCAAGGATCTGCTCAGCCTGCTGAACCGGGAACTGCCGGAACTACTCATTTCAGTGAACTTCAATGGACTGGACAGTTACGGAGAGACATACTTCATGCTCCGGGAAGCCGGAGTTAAGGTTGTGGTCTGGATGGTAGACAATCCTTTTCACATCCTTTCAGGCATACGCTCGGAGTACTGGAAAAAAGTTCCACTGATGATGACCGACCACTGGTTCATCCCCCGGCTGAAACAATTAGGGGCAGCAAAAACAGCACACCTGCCACTTGCCACTGATACCGGAATATTCAATCCGCAAGTAGTAAAATTCCCGGGGCTGGCAGAAAGGGTTGTTTTTGTGGGCCGTTCAAAGTTTCCGGGCAAGGATACTTTTTTTTCTGGCTGTTCCTTCACTCAGGAAGATCTGGAAAAAGCCCAGGCGGCAATTGAATCGGGAACTAAGCCGGATTTCGGGTGGTGGGCAGATCAATACGGGGAATCCGAACTGATACCGGACAGACAGATAAGACAGACGGGATTCCGCGCAGAACAGTCCGGCCTGCTCTGGCGGACAACAATGCTCAAGAAGATATCTGAAAGGCTGACCATATTCGGAGACGACGGCTGGAATGACTTTTTCGACAACGCGGACCTGCGCCCACCAGTTGACTATTACACTGCACTGCCCTCAATCTACGCCGGAGCAGGTATATCAATAAACCTCACCAGCCCGCTGCTGCCCTGCGGACTGACACAGCGGAATTTCGATGTCTGGGCGGCCGGGGGATTTTTGCTCAGTGACAGAACCGGCGGTATGTCCATTTTCCCGGATGATCTGCTTGACGAGTGCACATTTACCCACCCCGCCGAAATACCCGCTCTTTGCGATAAATTCCTAACACAGCCGAACTTGCGAAAAACACTATCAAAAATTTGGCATCAGGTTATTATCAAGGAACACACATACAGCGATAGAATCACTAAGCTGCTGAACTTTATTACATAAACAACACATCAACAACTAAGGCACGCCTTTTGCTTCTCTGTAGCCGAACCATCTAATCAAGGATTATACGGAGATGCGCAATACACTGGTCATACTTTTCGTGATGTTCACCGCCAGCCTCTTAAGCGGCTGCTCTGCAAGCGTGCTGATCCCCCCGCTGCCCGGGCCGATGATGATACCTTCGGCTGCTGGCAGCGTAATGACAGCATACGCCATCAGTACCGATGAAAGAGGTTTCCAGACAATCGTTGAAGATGAGATGATAGAGACCAATATTCAAACGGCAATAATGGGCGAAAAAGAACTCAACATACTTGAACTGAGCACTTATTCATACAACGGACATGTGTATGTAATTGGCGAATACGATGACAAGGATGATTTTCAGCGCATCCGCAATATAGTGAAGAGAACAAGAAAAGTTAATTCCCTGACAACTTATATGTTTGCCGAAAAAGAAAACCCGCAATGCAGTTCAGCTGATGACTACATGCTGCAGATGGCAGTAAAAACAGCTCTGCTGGATGACTCTTCGGTATGGGGAACAAACTTTGCTGTAAAGTCAGTACATTGCAACATAGTGCTCATGGGACGTGTGGGAACACTGACCGAAGCAGTTTCGGCCCGCCAGATTGCTGCAAGAGTCAGCGGAGTAAAATCAGTTAAGTCATTCATACGGTCAAGCAGAGAAAACCGCTACTCAACCAGAAGCAGAAAAGTGGCATCCGCAATCAGGTAAATGCAGGGCATGCCCGCCAGCCAGTTGCCGGCGAAGAACTCCTTAATTGGATATGTCATAATCAAAATGACTATGTATCCTTGACTTTACCAGCTCCAAATCACCTGACTTTATCGCATCCACAATGAGTCTGTGTTCTTGTGCGTGGTTCGAAATATCTCCGTTTTTACCGAATTCCCTTTTGGCTATTGTGTAAATCCAGTAATCGTTGGCAAGAGCTTCCCACGACCTGATAAGAGAATTGTTTCCTGAGAAATGAACCAGACTGCGGTGAAACTGCAGATCGGACTTGCGGATAGTATCGAGATCACGGCATTTGACCCCTTCACTCATGGTATCCACGATGGAATCGAGTTCCTGAAGGCCAATCGACTTTATCTTCATCCCCCAGATGACTGCTATCGGCTCAAGTTCTCTTCGAACGGCCAGATAATCCGCCATATCATCCTCGGAAAGAGTCCTCACTCTGGAACCTTTGTATGGCTCAGTTTCGACAAACCCCCGGGCTGTGAGATCCCGGATAGCTTCACGAACAGCACCCTGACTGACGTTGAGCTCCCGTGAAATCCTTGTTTCAACGATCTTGTCGCCGGGCTTTAAAGTTTCATTTAAAATACTGTCGACAATGTGTTCAACCACATCATCACGCAACACACGTCGCTTGATACCCTCGTTCATTGTCATAGGTCTAACCCCTTAGAGACGGCAAATCAGTAACGAGATTATGCATCTCCCCCCAGCAAATGCATTAAATCCGATGGCGAAACACTAGCAGGTTCCGTAATAATATCAAGCACGGTGTGCCCGCATCGACAATATATTATTCTTAACAGTCGGCAATCTTTATTATCATCCATTTTAAGCTCAAAATATCATTTATCTTATGCAACAAAGATAACAATACAGGATGTTATTATATATATAACAAAATACACCTAAACCCTAACTGAAGCTTTTCTTCCCACCAACCTATTAATACCGACAATCTATTGTTACTTTTTTCACGTTATATCAAAACCAAGCTTTATTAATAAATATTCTAGACATAACGCAAAAAAGGCCGCCCGCGGACTGCGAAACGGCCTATACTAAAAAACGGCAGGTCTTATCTAGACTTTTTTCAAATCATCAATAACAGACTGCAACTCTTCCGAAAGCCGGGAAAGCTCGTGAACAGCCTGTGAGGATTCTTCCATTGCCTGTGATGTTTCAGATGCAATACGATTTACTTCATCAGTATTTCGGTTGATTTCCTCTGATGCAGCAGACTGCTCTTCTGAGGCTGTAGCTATTGACCTCACCTGATCTGCAGTTTCCTCTACAATTCTGACAATGGAGGAAAGGGATTCCCCGGCGTCTGAAGCATAGGTAGTGCTGATTTCAACTATCCCCGAGGCGTTTTTCATATCATTCATACTGTTACGGGTACCTGACTGTATTGCGGAAACTGCCTCGCCCACCTCTTTAGTTGCATCCATTGTCTTCTCGGCAAGCTTACGAACCTCATCGGCCACAACTGCAAACCCTCTCCCGGCCTCACCTGCCCGTGCGGCCTCGATAGCAGCGTTGAGAGCAAGAAGATTGGTCTGGTCTGCAATGTCGGTAATTACGTTCATGACTTTACCGATTCCCTCAGCCTGACTGCCCAGCTTTTCAAGCCCTGAAGACATCTGGTCGGCAGCAGAGTGAACCTCGCCTATACTTGAAATTACATTCTGAACGATCCGTCCACCTTCTTCGGCCTGATTTTTTGCACTGTCAGCACTTTCAGCAGCGCGAGATGCATTTTGAGCAACCTCAAACACTGAGGCATTCATTTCTTCCATTGCCGTTGCAGCTTCAGAAGTCCTTTCGCGCTGGGAATCAGCTCCCGCGCGGGACTGCTCAATCTGCGCGGAAAGCTCCTGTGAAGCACTGGTCACCTGAGAGACCAGTTTCTCAAGATGTCCGGCTGCCTGCAATATTCCTTCGCGTTTGGCTTTTTCCGCCTCTGCTCTTGCTTCTTCTGTTTCCGCAAGCGCCTTCTTTGCAAGACGGGTCTGCTCTTCGGCCTCAAGACCTTTCTCTTCAGTGGTTTTGAGAAGCTCCACAAGATTCTCAACCATGTTCTCCAGAGCAAGCTGCAAGGTGCGCAACTCGCCGCTGAACATAGAGTCATCCATTTCAATATCATACCTGCCCGCTGAAACCTCCTGAGCCGTCCCGACCAGAATCTGAATAGGGTTGGCAATTGAGCGGGCAACGATCCAGCCGAATACACAGAGCACAACGGCTATCCCGAGTCCTATGAGAAAAGTATCCTTCAAAGTGGAATAAGCTCCGGCCATTATTTCGGACTTATCTATCATCAAGGCAAGTTTCCACCCGAGATCCGGAGAAGTATAAACCCTGACAAACTTTTCTGTACCTTCTACAAATACGGTTGCAAGCTCATTCTCAAGAGAACCTATGCGCTGAATTCCAGCATCATCCACCTCTCCGGCTTTTTTAAACAGGAAATCAGGATGAACAGGGTCGGAAAGAATTGTTCCATCCCCTTCCATCAGCATTATATATCCTGTTTTACCAATTTTGATATCCGAAACCACATTAGTGAGGGTAGATAGATTGATATCGATTCCAACAACACCGATAATTTCCCCATCCTTACGTACTTTCCCCATGACACTGCTTACCGCCAGTCCGGTCGTGGATTTGTATGCCTTACTGATGGCAGTATCTCCGGGAGCGGCAAGCGCTTCTTTGTACCATGGCCTCTCACGGGGATCATACCCTTTGGGCATGGAGTCGGCAGGATACATATTGAATCCGCCATCCTTCATACCCGCAAAAACAAAGTCGTAGGAATCATGGCTATCGGCAATACGACCATACAGATCATAAACAGCCTTCCCCTTCTCATTCATGCGGACACGGTCAACCCTGTCCAGGCTCTTATCCTGAACAAAATTAGGGTTATTACCGAACGAATCAAGAACAACCGGCTCAAGTGAAACATATTTAACATTCTGCCTGGCCTGATGCATGAAATCAGAAATGAAGTTGTCTACCTGCTTCAATTCATTGAGAGAAGATTCGGAAAAAAAAGACTCAGCCATTCCTGTCATTTTAAAGTAAGCAGTCGACGAAAGCCCCGCAACAGACAGCAAGACTGCAATCAAAACCATGAAGATAAGTTTGTTTTTAATAGTCATAGCACACTCCCTAATAAAAAATTACGCCCCAGCACACACAGGTAACAGCAAAGTAAACGAGTTTATTTAACTACACTGTCAATTTATATTAAGTTTTTTTAAAATTTTTACCAAACATTTAGCGAAATATTTTCAAAACAATAATAATACAACCGTCAAAACAACTAACTGTAAAAACAAAGGCCCCATTCTGCCATAAAAGCAAAAAGGGACCTTCCATTTTTTAGAAACCCGATCAGAGCTTAGCGCTGATGACAAAGTCTAAATCACAAATCTGCAGGACCAGTTTTTTTCTTAACAGCCGGAAGCCTTATTATGAACTTTGAACCTTTACCCATCTCCGATTCCACAAAGAATTCACCTTCGTGGTTTCTGGTGATTATAAAATAGGATACTGACAACCCAAGCCCGGTTCCCAGACCTACACGCTTGGTAGTATAGAATGGCTCGAAAACCCTTTTCCTCACATCCTCAGGCATTCCCGGACCATTGTCTTCAACCTCAATCAAAACATAATCACCGTCTTTGCGGGTCCGCAAAGTTATATTGGGACGCTCGTCAATGTAATCCTTATCAGCCATTGCCTGGGCCGCATTCTTGAACAGATTCAGAAAAACCTGCTCAATTTCCGTTTCCGTCATGCTTACGGGAGGCAGACCCTGCTCATAATCACGCCGTACTTCGATGGTTTTGAAATCATATTTCTTTTTAAGATCATAATCATTTTCTGCAAGGCTGAGAGCTTTTTCAAGAATTCCACGAACATTAATCTCGGTTCTCGAAGACTCACTTTTGCGACTGAATTCGAGCATATTACGAACAATTCTGGCTGCTCTTCGTCCAGCATCACTTATCCCGCGCAGGTATCCGAGAATACCTCTTTTATCCATGTATTCATGGACCTTGTTCAGATCAAGCCCAAGCTCAGAAGCCACTTCGATATTCTTATTGAGAGAAGGGGAGAGTCTTCTCTCGGTCCCCTGGACACCTGAAAGAACCGCCCCCAGAGGATTGTTAATCTCATGGGCCATACCCGCAGCCAGACCGCCGACAGACATCATCTTTTCCGTCTGGATCATCATGTCTTCGAGACGGGACTTCATAGTCACATCATCAATCAGCAAGACAGCTCCACGGCCGTCTTCACTTTCCAGCAGGGGATAAATCTTGATATTCTTGTAATGGACCTCACCTTCAAAATTGAAGGGGATCTTGTTTTTTTCCTTGACTTCAAGCTCTGTAACAGCCTCAATTATCAGGCCCATCTCATTCTCAAGCTGGGGGAATATATCCAGAAGATGATTACCGCGAACTTCCTCAAAACTCTTACCGGTTTCTTCCTCGGCGGACCTGTTCCACTGGTTGATACGGATTTGTTCGTCCACACCGACTAAAGCCGTAGGCATGGAATCAATGGTGTTCTTGAGCAAATTACGCAATCTGGCCAGTTCGTTTTCCGCCATCACCCTTTCCGTGGCATCTGAAGCAATACCCAGATACGAAATGACCTGCCCCTCTGAATCCCGGACGATAACCGTACTGTCCTCAAGCCAGTAAACCCTGCCCGAAGGATCGATAATCCTGTATTTCTGCATGAAATGGTCTACACCATGCTCAGTATAGTGGGCAATTTCCGCCCCCACTCTCTCAACATCTTCCGGATGAATAATTTCCACGTATTTTATTCTGCCGGAAAGAAAATCATCCGCCTGAATCCCGAGCTGGGAAACATTCTGTGAGACAAGTTCAACAGGCCAGCCGTCCTCATTGCGCCATTTGAACAGAACGACCGGACTT
Organism: Maridesulfovibrio salinus; assembly: GCF_055394525.1. NCBI lineage: Bacteria > Pseudomonadati > Thermodesulfobacteriota > Desulfovibrionia > Desulfovibrionales > Desulfovibrionaceae > Maridesulfovibrio > Maridesulfovibrio salinus. The sequence continues at coordinate 1,730,087 of NZ_AP042461.1, read as the reverse complement.
TTTTCAACAATCATATTAGCTTCTTTCAAAGCTTCTTCGGCTTTCTTTCTTTCCGCGATATCCCTTATAAGGTTAAGCCGCATTTCATTGAAAGCCTGAGCCACACGGTCTATTTCATCAGGTTTTCTGTGTTTACCGCGCCTGTTGAGCACCAGTTTACGATCAAGCTTGTTGATATCCATTTCCTGGGCATACTCAGCCATGGCCTGCAGATGGCGGGTCACCATATAATGAATGATCATCAGAATAAACAGGGCCACAAGAAAAGTTTTAATGCCCTGTGTCAGCAGAACAACAAAAACACGCAACCTCAATCTTTTAAAAACATTATCAAGACCAGCAATGGCCCTGAGCTGGCCGACTTCAACATTCTTGCCGTCAACCACATGAATCAGGGGAAAAGTTCTTTCTATTACATTGGTTCCTTCGGGCACACTACCCATGGAAGCCACCGGATCGAGAGATCCGAACGACATTTCCACAACTTCCAGATAGCGCATGCCCGGAAGCTTCAACGCACCTTCAAGCTGAATTTTAACATGATCAATGTTTATGTCCCAAAGGCTTGCTGCAATAGTATTCAGATAACTCTGCTCTATCTGCTCCATACCTTTCTGGATTTCACCCACATCACTGCGGTACTCCATATAAAGCTGCAGGCTTGTTCCTATAATAGTAAAAAAGGAACTGCAGATCAGTATGTAGACTAGAAGCCTGTAAGGCAGCACCTGCCCCTTGCGTATTCGGAAAAATTTAACCATAAACTCCACCGGGAAAAAGAATCTCTGGTCAGAAAGTAAATCAAATCGTGATTCAGTATAGCACACATCAATTGAAATTGCTAAGCCATAAACTTTACATTCTGAATAAATAACTAATATATTTCTTTATTCATTAACATACTTATTAAAAATCCCCAAAATCAGGTATAACTTAAAAATACACCTTATATTACAGGCCGATAGTATCATTTTTGTAAGTTATCGGATATAGTAGGAATATGAATAGCAATCTTCCGTCCAAAACAGCCGGGTACACTATGACGGCAATACTAGTAATCCTCACCACCGCGGGATTATGCCTGGGCGCGATTCAGCCTATGCCCGAACAGAAGAATTCGACACTTATTAGAAACTCAGAAGGAAAGTTCAGCAAGGAGACGACAGGAAAAGGACTGGCCTCACCATCATTAAGGACCATACCTCCCCGTGAAGAAGTAAAACCTTATAATGCCGGAGATGTTCCGCCTTCTCAGGAATTGATGGATATTATCAGAAAGGTAAAAGATTCCACTATCCCCGCCCCTTTCAAAACAGAAACGGATGAGGAGGAAAAAGCTTCACAAAAAGCACTCGAGATAATTAGAACAGAAAAAAAAGCCCTCAAAGCAAGTGAAATAAATCCCTCGCCAGCCCTTGAAGCGGTACTTGAAGCATATCGCAGCGGTCAACTGCCCTACACTCGAAGAACCCTTGACCCCGAAGACATTGATGAACAGAATTACTATCATCAGCCCTATTCCGAACTGAATCTAAAATCCATTTTTGATATGACTGTGCTGACCAGCGGAAAGGACATCTTTCTTTCACTGGGACTTACTCCGCTAGGACTTGAACGGCCGAGCGAAAAGGACTCCAGATCAAGAAAGATCAAGGAACTTAGACAGATTGTTTTGGCCTTCAAGGCTAAAGAAGCGCGAGAAGCGGCAGAGCTTTCTCCAGATGAAACAGAACTGCAAAGGCTGCGGGCTTCAGCTAAAAGTAATATTCAGCCACGAAAATACATGGTCAAGCAGATCATGGACTTCTTTGGCATCAGGCGCAAAGGTGATCCCAATCAGAGCTACGAAGAAATGACAACGGCTTTCAGGCTCTACAAGCAATGGGTCAACCGCTGGGAACGCATGGATATGTATGTCAAAAAACAAAAAGCCAGGCGGATTCAACTCAAAAGGCAAAGCCCCTCTCCGGCAATAATGAGAGAAGCAGACCCTTTTTCCTACGGCAAACAGATTCAGATCAGCCCTTACGGGTATGAAAAAATTTACACAGCCCCTAAATAACCTGTTAACGGACTGTATAAAAATTTACCCAGAGCGGATTAAAGCTGTTGCCTTTTGCTGAAATATTCGGTGGCAGATCTAGATAAGGGCCATCACAGGCCGTATGACATTCAAACTTTATGTTCAGCCCATTTATTGATGGCATCAAGGAACATAAAGGTTTCAGTGGATTTGATCCCGCCTACATGGGATAGATCATCCACAAGAAACTGGCGAAACGCATTGCGTGAAGGAACAAAAACTTCCACTAAAAGGTCAAATCTACCGGATACGTTGATTACTGACTGGACACCGCTTACTTTAGATATTTTTTCCATAATATCTGAGTTGGCCCGTTCTTCAAGGTTTATTCCCACCATGGCGATAAGGCTGTTTTCAAAGTAAAGCGGGTTAACTGAAGCGGTAATACGCAGATAATCATTTTTAATCATTCTTTCTGTACGCAACCTTACAGTACCGTCGGAAACGCCGAGCTTACGCGCGATATTCTTATACGACTCGCGTCCATTACACTGTAATTCTTCAATAATTTTACGATCGATCTCATCAAGAACTAAAGGGCGGTCTTTCACGCGATATCTCCTTTTTCAAAATAACTTGTCTTTTTACCAGATAACGAAATATACATAGTGGCAAAATGACAAATCCGTCAATATAATCGTTTTTTAAGTCAAAATTACATTTTGAGCACCATTTTTACTCGTTTCATAGTTTTAAGTTCATTTAATTTTGCTTGACAACAATAATAATGTAGTTTTTTAAATATATCGAAGCAACTCTATTTCCGGACGGGAGAAAACTATATGCAAAATAATTTCCTTAGGTCACTTTCCGAGCAGACTGAAGAGCTCAAATCGGCAGGTCTTTACAAAGATGAAAGAATCATCACATCCCAGCAGCAGGCAAAGATCTCTGTAGCCGGGGGGCAGGAAGTGCTCAACTTCTGCGCCAACAACTATCTGGGACTGGCCAACAATCCCGAACTGATCGAAGCGGGAAAGAACGCTCTCGACAAGTACGGATTCGGTCTTTCGTCTGTTCGTTTCATCTGCGGCACACAGGACGTCCACAAAAAGCTGGAAAACAAAATCAGCGAATTTCTGGGCACTGAAGACACTATCCTCTACAGCTCCTGCTTTGACGCGAACGGCGGTCTTTTCGAAACCATCCTCGGTCCTGAAGACGCTGTCATCAGTGACGCACTCAACCATGCATCTATCATCGATGGTGTAAGGCTCTGCAAGGCCAAACGATTTCGCTACAAAAACAACGATATGGCTGACCTTGAAGAGCAGCTCAAAGCCGCTGCGGACTGCCGCTACCGCCTGATTGTTACTGACGGTGTGTTTTCCATGGATGGTATCATCGCCGACCTCAAATCAGTCTGCGACCTCGCAGACAAATATGACGCACTGGTGATGGTTGATGATTCACACGCTGTGGGTTTCATTGGCGAGAATGGCCGCGGAACCCATGAATACTGCGGTGTAATGGACCGTGTCGACATCATAACCGGAACCCTCGGCAAGGCCCTTGGCGGCGCGTCCGGCGGATACACCTCCGGTCGCAAGGAAATTGTGGAATGGCTGCGCCAGAGATCACGTCCTTACCTTTTCTCAAACACTCTTGCCCCTGTTATTGCATCCACCTCAATAGAAGTGCTGAACATGATTGACCGCAAGCCGGAACTTCGTGAACAGCTGGAAGAAAACAGTAAACTGTTCCGTACCCGCATGAGTGAAGCAGGTTTCAACCTTGTTCCCGGAAACCATCCCATCATCCCGGTGATGCTTGGCGATGCCGTCCTGGCGCAGAAAATGGCGGAAGGACTTCTCAAAGAAGGAATCTATGTAATCGGATTCAGCTTCCCCGTAGTTCCCCGCGGTGCTGCACGGATCAGAACCCAGATGTCAGCCGGACATACCACCGAGCAGGTCAACCGGGCCGTGGACGCTTTCATTAAAGTCGGACGCGAACTGGGCGTGATCGATTAACTCAGTCCATTTAAGTTATGCCTGAGAACGATTATCCGGCACTGTTCGGATTAAAAATTAAAGAGCCCCGCCAAAGGCAGGGTACAGTCAAATATAAGGTTTTAAGATGAAAACAATGAAAGCTCTGGTCAAAAGCAAAGCAGAGGAAGGCATCTGGCTGGAAGAAGTTCCGGTCCCCGAATGCGGTCATAATGATGTTCTTATCAAAGTAAAAAAGACCGCAATCTGCGGAACTGACATTCATATTTACAATTGGGATAAATGGGCGCAGCAGACGATTCCCGTACCCATGGTAGTGGGACATGAATTTGTGGGGACCATTGAAAAAATGGGCAGTGAAGTTCAGGGACTTGCTCTCGGAGACCGTGTTTCCGCGGAAGGACATGTCACCTGCGGGCACTGCCGTAACTGCCGTGCGGGGAAAAGACACCTCTGCCGCAACACCATAGGTGTAGGTGTGAACCGTCCCGGCTGCTTTGCTGAATATGTCTGTGTTCCCGCATCAAATGTTTTCAAACTCACCGATGCCATTTCCGATGACGTAGGTTCAATTCTCGACCCTCTCGGCAATGCAGCACACACAGCCCTTTCCTTTGATCTCGTAGGTGAAGATGTGCTCATCACCGGAGCAGGGCCCATCGGCATCATGGCGGTTGCCATTGCCAAGCATGCAGGCGCGCGCCATGTGGTAATTACCGATCTGAACGATTACCGCCTCGACATCGCAGCCCAGCTCGGTGCAACCCGGACTGTGAACGTGTCTAAGGAAAAGCTTGAAGACGTGATGGCTGAACTTCAGATGAGCGAAGGCTTTGATGTCGGCCTAGAGATGTCCGGGAGCCCGCAGGCTTTCAATGAAATGCTCGACAAAATGAATCACGGCGGAAACATCGCCCTGCTCGGCATCCTGCCAGAAGGCACAACCATTGACTGGAACATGGTCGTGTTCAAGGGACTTAAACTTAAAGGCATCTACGGTCGTGAAATGTTTGAAACCTGGTACAAAATGGCTTCCATGCTGCAGTCCAATCTGGATATAACAGCAGCCATCACACACCACTTCAAAATTGATGATTTCCAGAAAGGCTTCGATATTATGCGCTCCGGCCAATCCGGCAAGGTTATCCTTGACTGGAGTTAGTTCCGGAAGATTCGAAAAAGAGCTGACGGCAACGTTTCAGGCCTATGCCCCCTATAGGACCGTAAAAAAGGTTGCTCAGCTTTTTGGAAATCACTTGCAATAAAAACGGTCGGATTGACATAAGATGTCAATCCGACCGTTTAAGTTTTAACATCACAGCTGACCAGTGGAAAAATCTACTTAACCCGACCTTTGGCCGTTTTATGCTCAATATTAATTTTAATCACCCTTGTCTTGTCCATATCATTACGGATGTATTTCTCTCCGGCGGGAACATGGTCAGGGGAAAACCTGTGTACCAGAGCTAGTAAAGCATCTTCCTTCTCATCCCCTTCCACCTCTTCAGCCCTGCCGAATATAACAACGCTGCGAAACTTTGTGCTGAACTTTGAGGGCAGCAGTTCCGTGTCCACATAAACACAGAAAGAAACCTTTGAACTGAAAGCTATATTATCCAGCTTATGCCCTTTCAAAGCACAGTGAAAATATATGCTTCCGTTATGGTAAACATAGTTTAGGGGGACGGCATAAGGGTAACCATCTTCGCCTACCGTTGCCAGCACACCCTCCTCACCCGAAACCAGAATTTCTTCCGCTTCCTCTGCAGGCAGCACCTTTTTCTTATTACTTATTTCCCTGAACATTATTAACCTACCCCATTCTACGCTGCAAAAGAACGAAATCCGCCACAGTAAGCATTGCCATAGCCTTTAGAACCGGAACAATCCGTGGAATGGCACAGATATCATGCCTTCCCCCGATTCTTATTTCGGTTGCTTTACCTTCACGGTCCACGGTCTGCTGCGGCTTGCTTATGGAAGGTATGGGTTTGACGTAAGCACGGACAACAATGTCCTGCCCGCTTGATATGCCTCCAAGGATACCACCGGCATTGTTTGAAGCAAAACCATCTCCATCCATGAAATCGTTATTCTCACTGCCCAGAGAATCCGCAGCGGCACATCCGGAGCCGATCTCGACACCTTTAACCGCTCCCACAGACATCAAAGCATAGGCCAGTCTGGCGTCAATTTTATCAAACACAGGTTCTCCCAGTCCGGCAGGAACATTCCTGATGCAGACTTCTACAACACCGCCAAGAGTATCCCCATGTGAGCGTACTTCTTTCACCCGCTCTTCCCATTTGGGTACTATATCCGGGTCCGCTGCAAAAAAAGGAGACTCACAGGCACGTTCCGGTGACACTACAGCGGCATCAATCCCACCGATCTTAGTAGTGTAGGCCATGCATTCAATCGACTGCTGGCGTAAAAATTCCTGAGCAACAGCACCGGCGGCAACTCTGGACACTGTTTCGCGTCCTGACGATCTCCCTCCACCTCGGTAGTCCCTGAACCCGTACTTGGCGTCAAAAGTATAATCCGCGTGTCCGGGCCGGTAAACATTCATTATGTCAGAATAATCACGGGACCGCTGATCAGTGTTATCAATATGGAATCCAATCGGAGTTCCCGTGGTTCTGCCTTCGAAAACACCGGATAAAATTTTAACCTGATCGGCTTCCTTGCGCGCGGTGCTGGCAATTCCCTGACCGGGTTTGCGCCTGTCCAGTTCCAATTGGATCATTTCCTCGTCAAGTTCAATTCCGGCCGGACAACCATCGATAACACCACCAAGTCCCGGACCGTGAGATTCGCCATAAGTAGTGACTTTGAAAAGATTCCCGAATGAACTTCCACTCATATTTAAATATCTCCCTGATCAAAGGATTTATATCCATCCATAATTTTAGCGCAGACTTCATCTACAGCCCCCGATCCATTAACAATGAGAGTTGCGCAACCACTGTATAGAGCTTCACGTGCATCCAGAACTTCACGGATCTCCTCAACAAGAGATTTTCCGGTAAGGGAAGGACGCTGCCCATTTGCCGGATCCGCGCTCAACCTCGCTGAAAGTACATCCACATCGGTCTTAAGATAGACAGTGAAGCCGTTCTTAAGAACACTCAAGTTCTCTTCCCGCACAACAATACCACCTCCACAGGACACAATGGAATCATCATTCCCGCTCAATAAAGCCAGAATTTCAGCTTCAAGATCGCGAAATGCTTCCCAGCTGTTTTTTTCGACATACTCGGAAATTTCACACCCGGCCTTTTCAACAATCAAGGCATCGCTGTCGTAAAATCTGCGGTTTAATTGTTCCGCCAGAAGTCTGCCCACTGTGGTTTTTCCGCAGGCCCGTGGACCGATTAGGTAAATATTGGACACATGATCTCCTGTTCACGAATTTTATACAGATAGGACAAAAAGGCAGAATCGCAATGATTACAACTCTCTAACTAAACTGCAGTGAAAGAAGCAGTACCGATACGGTACGGCTGAAACGGTCGATTGACCGGAAAATAAAAGGGAGTCCAGCTCAAGCTGTAACAGACGAACTGATGTAATGAAAAGCTGCAGGATGGTAAGCAACGTCTTCAAGTAATTAACAGGATTTCCGGGTGACTTGTCAAGGTCCGCGGCTGAAGATCTCTGTCCACAAAACCTTGATAAGAGCAGACAGCCTTCCAATAAGACGAATGATTGTCTACTCTTGAATTATCCGTTGAATTGAAACGTCATTCAAACAAAGCCCCCCGGCATAGACAGACTAAGCCGGGGGGGATCTGATTAATTATCAAATCTATTTGTCTTCAACGGGATAACCGGAACGGTTCCACTGATGCCATCCGCCAAGAAGTGCACTTACATTTTCAAAACCCATTTTCTTGAGAGTCCGCCCCACACGGGAGCTGGTGTACTCGTTGGGTCAGGCGCAATAAATTACAATCTCTGAATCCTTAGGTAGATCTTTAGCCCATTCATCCTCCTGCCCGGCCTTGCCGCGCAGTGCTCCTTTGACCTTGAGACCGCTGCCCCGCCAATCTGACCCGCTGCGGGCATCGACAATCACCAGTTTTTCATTATCAAGACTACGGTTGAGTTGTTCCACTGAAATACGAGGGATGTCTTCCGCCGATACGGTATCTGGTAACAATAAAAATCCGGATGCCGCCATAAAAAAGACTGCAACCAGAGATGTAACAAAGCCTTTGATCATTCTATCCTCCATTAAATTTTCAGACCTACGCACTCTGAAATAATTTTCCAATCTTGAATGATATATTATCAGATAATCTCAAGAGAACAAGAATTAATGATAGGATTTAATAATAAAAAAAGAGGAAGCACCGTCTGCGGTACTCCCCCATTATAATTGAATTATTGTGGAAAACTACTTGTAATCGACTATCTTCAAGGCATCATCTTCTGTGTCTGGAACGGCTTCTTCACTCTCATTTTCCTCGTCAATATCGTTTTCCTCTTCAGCTTTCGCGGCTTCACGGGCCTCAATTTCCGCTATGAGAGGTTTGGACTCCAGATAGCTGCCCACCCCGAAAACAAGACCTGCGGCGGCCATGCCACCGAGTGAATAATAAAAATGCTCCGGAAACTGTATATGCAGAGCACAATAAGCGGCTGCTCCGGCATGGACAAACGCAGCCATTAATCCCGGCAGAAAAGAAAAAAGCCCCCTGCGCATTCTGCGGAGACCTGCCAGATGAATCAGATCGATCAGCGCGTAGGTTCCGAACCAGAAACACAGTCCGGCTGAGATAAAGGATTCAAGCGCGTCTTCGCCCGCCCATCCTGTGGCAAGAAGCACGCCTATAATGATCGCAATGAGAACAGCAGCTCCCTTGGTGGCATATTTCCTGTAATCTTCAGTAAGAACAGACTCAATGCGCTTCCCTGCAAGCATAAAAAATCCCAGAACACCTGCAAGGGAAATCAGAATAACCGCTCCTCCCACAAGACAGCGCCCGAGTTCACCCAATCCCTGCCCTGCCATCAGCAGATGCGGGACAGTTGTTTCCGCAAGCCTGTCGGGAGAGTCAAGAAGAAGTGCAGCCCAACCAAAAGCGGCAAAAGCCAGAAGCGCCAGAAGAACGGCTGGAATTGCACGGCGTGCCCTGTTTTCAAATGCAAGCGGCAGGTCAAAACCGATAAAAACAAATACTGACAGGAAAAGAAGCTGCAACCAGCCAAAAGGACCTGATGAAATTAAAGACTCAGGAACAACCGGGGAAATCATCCCGGGAACTACAGTCGGATACCCAGCCCCGGAATCAGCTGGCTGCGTGGACATGACCGCAACATACAGAAAGGCACAAAAACCCAGGGTAAGACATATAGTGAAAACATCCATCCCGTTTTCATCAGCAATAATGCAGGCAATCACAGCCAAAGCCAAGATAAGAAAAGATGCCCCGAGATTTGGAAACCACAAAAAGAATATTTCATTTACCGCATACCCCGCTATCCCCAGCCAGGAAACGGCCATGACAGTCAGGGTAAAAAGCCGGGCAGAATCAAGAAAACCGAAAACAAAATTGTCCGCACGGGTCAACCTGACTTTTCCGGTTCCCAGAGATTCCATGTTGCGGGCGGTAACGATAGATGCGAACGCAGCCAGAGCCAGAACCCCGAGAAAAGCAACTCCGCCTATTCCGGTACCGTTGCCGGCGGCGGCCAGTCCCCGAGGGGACATCATTACAGCAAGTGACGTGAATAAACCGCTCATAAACAACCCTCCATTGCACAAGCCGGTGATTATGAAAAAACTTCCTGCCCGTAAATCACCGGACAGGAAGCCATTATACAATATAGATCCGTACCCCCGGATCTGACCGGGACAAACCTAGAAAGCGGCTACGCATTCATCCCTGGTCTCATAGATCGGCAGAAAAGCCACAAACCCCGAAAGGTCGAAAACTTCCCTTATATAATCCTTAAGAGAACACAGCAACAGCTGACCGTCACCGCCTTTAAGCTCACGGGCAGCCTTGAGCAACACCCTAAGCCCGGCACTGGATATATATTCAAGGTTGCCAAAGTCAAGAATAATCCTGTTTTCACCATTCTGGATTGATCCCAGCAGCCTTTCTTCAAAATCATTGGATGTATTAGAATCAAGGCGTCCTTTCAGCTCAAAAGTAATGATCCCGTCATTTTTCAATTCACCGACTTCAAGGCCCATTGTCTCCTCCGTATTCAACCTGATTTCATTTCCGGACATACCCTGTTGTCATACCGGAATTTTTTGAAAAATATATTAACCATGCAGCATGGTCTTCTCTAGTGTCCAAAATAAAACTACTGGATATTTTTGGTCAACTTCAATCTGTTTTTGCCGTTTTTAAAAGCATACTCTATGCTGTCCATCATTTTTCGCATGAAATGTATGCCCAGCCCACCTATTTTCCGCTCGGAACAATCACACTTGATATCCGGCTCTCCGGTTTCAAGCGGGTTAAACTTCCTGCCGTCATCTTCTATATCTATATAGATAGACCCGGCTTCAAGCTGCATTCTGATTTCAAAATTATGCGAATCCAGATGACAACCATGATTTACCAGATTGGTGAAGAGTTCATCCAGTACAAGGTTAAGTTCAAATACGACCTTTGGGGAAATATCATTCTCTTCACCGAAACTTTCAACCTTCTCGGCCAGCACCTTGAGCTCGGAAAGATCCGACTTGAGTGAAAATGAAGATATAATACGACCGTTTACTGACGGACCTTGTTCATCTACCAAAACTTAATCCTCTTTTTCCCGATTGTGGACAAATGTGCGAATTAACCACAATCAAGTTAGAAAACCCTTGTCCCTGCGTCAACATAAAGGTAATAATTTTTTGAAAGTCAGGCTCTTTATGTCAACAAAAACTACTTTTTAAGCTTTTCAGCTGATAATATGAGTACAAATTTTAGATAGAGGCCTAAATGCTTCGGAATTACTTTTTATAACAATACTGAAAATTCAGGAATGATTGAATCTCCTGAGTTTTAAAGACATAAAACGTCTGAACCGACTTATTCATAATGAACTAACAGGAGTTCTGAATGATCACCAAACGTCCTCTGACTTACTGGGTGAAAAACAGCAATCTCAAACTGCAGTTAATTCTTCTGGCTGTTATTCTGGTTACGGTATCCATAAGACTGGTCCCTCTGGAGATGCAGAAAAAAATCATCAACCAGGCGATCAGCATGCGCAAGGTTGACCTGCTTTTCATGTATTGCGGATTTTACATCGCCTCAGTGGTGGCCGCCAGTCTCCTGAAATACCTGATAACCGTTCTCCAGACGTATATTGGGCAGGAGGCTCTGGCCAGCATGAGAAAAGAGCTTTACGCGCATATTCTCACCCTGCCTCTGGGGTATTTCAGAAAAGCCAACCCCGGAATGGTGGTTTCATCTCTAGTCACGGAACTGGCTCCGGCCGGTGAATACGTAGGACAATCTGTAGCCGTTCCGGTAACCAACCTGCTGACCCTCATAGCATTCGCCGGGTACATGTTCTATCTCAATCCGATCATGGCCGGTATATCAATAGCTCTCTACCCCTTCGTGATTTACCTGGTTCCAAAGCTTCAGAAAAAATCCAACAAGGCCAACAAAAAAAGAGTCGATACAACCAGAAACCTGAGCAGCCACATCAACGAAACAATCTCCGGAATACACGAAATTCACGGCAACGGTTCCTACCGCATTGAAAACCGAAAATACGGCTCATTCGTCGACAAGCTTTTCAAAATCAGAATCACATGGATTCTTTACAAACAGGGGATCAAGGTTCTTAACAATTTTTTTCAGAACCTCGGCCCGTTTCTGCTGTTTATAGTCGGTGGTTATCTTGCTATTCAGGGTCGTTTTGACCTTGGTGCTCTTGTCGCTTTCCTCTCCGCCTACGAAAAAATATACGATCCGTGGAAAGAGCTTATGGACTTCTATCAAGTCCATAACGATTCTCAGGTACGTTATAAAAGAGTCATGGAATACTTTGACTACAAGCCCGAGTTCAAACTTGAGCCTGAAGGGCGCGAGCCAGTCAAAATGACCGGTAATATTGAGGTCCAGAACCTGGGATTCACAGTTTCTGGAAACATCAGGCTGTTGAAACAGATCAACATGAGGCTGAAGCCCGGAGAACAGATGGCCCTTGTCGGTTTTTCGGGCAGTGGGAAAAGTACTCTGGCCCAATGTATTTCCCAACTGTACAAGTATTCGGGCGGATCGGTCAAAATAGACGGTTATGAAGTTGCAGAACTAACAAAGGCCGACATGATTCACAATATGGGTATAGTAGCCCAGGATCCGTTCATTTTCTCAGGTTCGATAAAAGACAACCTGCTATACTCGTGTGCCGCTGTACTGGAGGGAGATCCGGACATAGACACGAAGATGCCCAGCCGCGACAATATGATCGAGGCCATCCAGCAGGCCGGTATTTTTGTCGATGTTCTGAGATTCGGCCTCAACACCCTTCTTGATCCGGCAAAAGAAGCTGAACTGTCTGAAAGGCTTGTAAGGGTCCGCAAGAACTTCCATGCTGATTTCGGTGAGAAACTTGCAGAACATGTCGAGTTCTACCGGGAAGGCGAATACCTAGAATTTTCCAGCGTAGCTGGAAACATAACCTTCGGCCATGCCAATGATAATTCATTTTCCGGCCGGGAACTGGTCAGCAATGAATTCTTCCTCGATTTCCTCAGGGAAGCTCAGCTTGAAACCCCTCTCCTCAGCCTGGGAAGGGAACTGGCCAGGCAGACAGTGGATATTCTGGGCAATTTACCCCCTGATGAAGTTTTCTTTGAGCAAAGCCCAATTCCCACTGAGGAATTCGAAGATTATAAAGAAATCGTAACACGTATAGAGGAAAAAACACTGCAGGAAATCGAGGGACGTGACCGGGAAATGATTCTTCTTCTGGCCCTGAGTTTTGTTCCGGGCAAACACAAGATTGTCGCCCTGCCCTCAATACTGAAAGGGCTGATCCTCGATGGACGTAAAATGTTCAACAACAAAGTCAGTGAAGAACGACCGGAAACCTTCAGCTTTTACCAGATGTCCGAATTCATTCCATCTCAGACAATTCTGGATAACATCCTGTTCGGTAAGCCCAAAACAGATCATCCAAGGGTTCAGGATACCATCAACCAATCCATGATTCAGTTACTTATCGAGGAAGACCTGCTGGAAACCGTGGTTGAACTGGGGATGGAATTTGAAGTGGGAACCAAGGGAGACAAGCTCTCCGGTGGGCAGAGACAAAAACTGGCAATCGCCAGAACTTTTCTCAAGAATCCTCCCATCATGATCATGGATGAGGCGACTTCGGCGCTGGATAACAGATCTCAGAACAGAATTCAGGGACTTCTTGAAACAAAATGGAAAGGAAAGTCCACTTTAATCTCGGTTATTCACAGGCTCGATACCATCAAAAACTACGACAAAGTGGCGGTAATGAAGGCCGGTAAGCTTATGGAAATAGGCACATATGATGAACTGATGGCCAAAAAAGGCCTGCTTTATGAATTAGTACACGGAGCACATTAGTCATGACAGCAGAAACCAGTGAATATCAGGAACACCTCGAAATAATGAGAGAAATCCCTTACTTCTCCGGACTTGACCTTGAGGCCCAGAAGCTACTCGCTTATTTATGCGTTCGCGAAAAATTCGCAGAAGGGGAAGATGTTTTTACCAATGGAGACATCGATAAGTCAGCCTACTTCATCATAAGCGGACAAATGGAGGCATACCTGGACATAAGCGGTAAGGTGGTTCAATCCTTCAAGTCCGGCGATTTTGTGGGAGCATTGTCACTAATCGGCGACTCCAAAAGACTTTTCACGCTTAAAACAAAATCTGAATGCATATGCATCAGGCTTACCAGTGAAAAATTCAAAAAAGCTCAGGAACAGTATCCGGAAATAAGCCGTAGATTCCTTAAGGTTACCGTTGACAAGATCAGTAACTGGGAAGAAAGATTTATAGGCAAGTTCAAAGATGATTGCTCAGGCTGCATGAGCGGAATCGGCCTGACACTGATATAACAAGCCATAGACGAGAAGGTGACTCAGATGAATAAAACAGTACTGACTATATTGATTCTTAACATTTTACTTTCGGCTTCGGTTGTTGCAGCCGGGCAGAATGCGCCAGAATCCATCGCCGGTATCACCATAGGCAAGGATGTCTCCACTATCCACTCGCTTTTGGACATGGAGTCGGAAGCTTCTCCTTGGCAGCAGGGCTACATTTCCAGAATAGAAGTCAGAGATATGGAAGGCTACAAAGGCGGCTATGTGGTTGTCGGTAAGTGCAAGAGAAAAGACACTGTCCTGCGTATGAAGCTCAAGTACAAAGACGGCAGTATGAGTTTTTTCAACAAAATTTATGCAAAAATCGAAAAAAGATTCGGACAGCCAAACGACTGGCGGGGGAATCCCTTCGGAACCCTCAAAGTCTGGAAATGGTCACTCAACGACAAGCAGGGTAACATAAGCCTTATCCTGCAGCACTTCTCCGGGGAAGACGATTCAATTACCAACGGCAACAGCATCCGTTTGTCACGTCCTTCATGGATAAAGGAAGAAGAGGAATGCTGGGACCGAATTAATCCTCCGGTAGAAGAAAAACCTATTCCTGCCAAAATACAGGGAATGAAATGGTATCTACCCTATTAGTTTAAAGACATATTTCCTGCAAAGCCGTTAAAGGCCATTGCGAGCAGATAGTCACGAGACAATTATAAGATGGATATAAGAAAACACCTGAGCCAGTTATACTTCAATGTTCCGGCTCAGGTGTTTTTTATTACCATTCACACCAGGCATTCATGCATACCCCTGTGAACTAGCAAATAGGCAACTTTTAATCCTTCCTGCACCATACAACATACACCGGGTCACTTACACCACGCGTCGCCAGGAAGTGCTTATCGTTGACCGGACGCCAGTCATTTCTGACACTTACTGTTCCCTTTGATCCTTTGAAACCAGCTTCCTGAGCAAGTTGCAGAAGGTATCCCATCCTTTCAAATTCATGCATCTCCAGCCATCCCTGAGTAACTTTGCTTGGGAACCAACGGTTTGAAATCCCCACCAGCAGAACGCCACCACTTGAGAGAGACTGGTAAGCCTGGCGGAGCACACTTAATGGATCAGTGAGGTACTCTATAGACAGACTGCAGATAACAGCGTCAAAACTATCCGGAGACAGATTCATTACCGGATTCAGGTTCAGATCCTGAGTGATTCTTGTATTCAGGTCAGGATTCATCTTCAACTCATCCATATTCATCCCCAGACCTGTTACATCCAAATCAAGGTCACCGGGCAGATGGGACTTCATACTGCTCATCAAATCCAAAACCTTCATTCCCGGAGCCAGGAACCTGCTGTAAATATCCTGCAGGTTCCTGCTGGCCTGATAATCAACATGTCCTATCAGCCTTGGGGAGGAGTAAAAGACAGAATCATCTTCATTATCCTGCCTTCTATAGAAATCACCATGAATGAAATCTGTTGGACAGTTTTCAAGCGGAGCCTGCATTCCCGGCCCCCAGTTGCACATCTCTTCTATCCAATGAGTGAGTCTTCCTCCGGTTTCGCTGTCTTTGTCAGCTATGTTAAGGACCTCCGCTGAAAGCTCGAAGGGAATCCCGGATAAAGGATGGTTGAGGTCAGCAACGAGCTCATTATTTTCAACGTTAAGAACTCTGAAAGGCACAGCAGTCTGCGGATACACACCGGGAATGCCCGTTATCGATCCTTGAGGATAAAATCTTCCCTTTCGCGGAGGCTGATCTTTAGCATCATGAAATCTGATACTGAATTTCCTGAGAGGAACTGCTATGATTTTACTGCGGTCAGGCTCAGCAAGTCCTTCTCCCGGCTGAAAATAGACAGAGACAACATCACCTGTTTTTTTACCTGCTAATTCAGATTCAAGCTTTTCCGGAAGAATATCCCTCCAGAAATTTATTTTCCTCGCTAGATATTGTTCCTCATGGTCTCCGTAATCGCTTTTCCAATTGAGTGTGAATTGAATTGTCGCAAATGAATTCTTACTGAATTCAGTCATTTTCTCCTTCTTGCTCACTCTGAATTGAGTTCAAAAGGTTAACGGTTTCATGACTTGATATTAATCTTTAATCAAAGATAAGCAATAATACCTGCGTTTGTGAAGATAAAAATAACTGTTTGCACTAAATCAAACCAACTCACGGTATAGTACAAAGAAACGTAAAAACCCGGCTTGCAGGCCGGGTTTTTAGCTGTCAGACGTGTAGAAAACCCTTTTATCAGGTTTTAATGTCGGTAATGAACCCCACGCCGGAATAGGCCGGGCCCAGAACACTTTTCTGGAAATCATAATCACTGCTGGTTGACGAATAAGACTGGTCGGAATTCATGTAGTCGAGAGTCTTGCTCACGACCTGAGCTCCAAACAGTTGCCTTTCCGTTGCCTTGTCAACGGTACTAGCCGTTGAACTGATTCCTGATATGTCCATAAAGACCCTCCTTGCAGATAAAGAGCGCACTTCACGTCTATCAGCATTATCGGCAGAAACCAAAAATACTTTAGTGCAGATAAATATAAATAAAGAAAAATAAAGATTGATCATTTCCATTAAAAATCCCCTGTATTCGGGCGAATACAGGGGATTAGAAGTTCTTTGATGCAACATCTGCTTTTTAAAATGAACTTTTATCTAATTATCAAGCTCAAAATTCCCTATGCCTGTGGTGTGCTCCGGAAATGCTGAAAAGCACATACACCAGAACCTCGCCTGTTTAAGCATTTTTAGACGCAAAACATTGGAGACCTTCTAAACAGGAGGTAATCTGACTGACAAATCAGAAGAAAATAAATCACTGAGAAAAAGCAGAACACCTGCTTAAGAACTATTTAACCTGTTTCCAGAGTTCGTTCTGCTCGATAAGATCCATTTCAGAGATATCCTTCCCCTGCTCCCGTGCGAGGTCTTCCATCCGGGAAAAACGATCCAAAAACTTGTTGTTTGAACGGTCAAGGGCACTGTTTGCCTTAATGCCTTTTCGACGGCCAAGCTCAATCAAGGTAAACAAGTAATCCCCGAATTCCTCTTCAACAGCGTCTTTATTTCCGGACTCGAGAGCGGAATTCCACTCTTTCCACTCACTTTCAAGCTGCTCAAGGCACTGGTCATCAGATTCATATGTAAATCCGCTGCGTGAAGCCTTGGCATTGATTCTGTATGATTTCAAAAGCGGCGGAAGGCCCTTTGGAAGGGAATCAAATATTTTATTTGAATCATCTTTTTCGCTACGCTTGATTTTCTCCCAGTTCTTTAAAAGCTCGTCTTGATCTTCAACTTTGCAATCCGCAAAGACATGGGGATGCCTGCGAATCATTTTAGCGGAACTGGAATCTATTGCTTCAGCCAGAGAAAAAGAACCGCCCTCTTCATAACGATTGGCAATAAACAGAAGCAGGAACATGACATCGCCAAGCTCCTCCATTGCCTCGTTTATATCCCCGGCCCGAATGGCCTCTACAAGTTCAAAAGCCTCTTCAATCACATAATCACAAAGAGTCTCCGGAGTCTGCTTCATGTCCCAAGGACATCCTTCAGGACCGGTAAGGGTGGAAATTACGTCTTTAAGTTTTTCAAAAGATTTGGTGCTCATTTAAATAATATCACTCATTGGGTTTGCCAGTTCCGACTGATCTGGAAACATGGATTTGATGTCAAGAGAGTCCAGCACGTTATCCGGCGCAAAGCTTATAAAAAAGCTGGCGGTGGACATAACCCTCGGCGCAAGCTGAGATTTGGTCAGAAACTCGGAATTTGGGGTGAAACTGTTCAGCACGACTATAAGAATTCCGCCGACAATAACTGCTTCCACCAGCCCCAGAATTCCACCCAGCACCTGATCAGCCCAACTGAGCATGCTGACTGAAAGAATTTTCTTTATGGCCACGCCTGCGATAAAAGCAACAAGCAACGTAGCCACAATGATAGAGAGATAGCTGAAAGCCTTAACCGCACCGGGGCCGTCAAAAATACTGGAAAAATAAGGTGCAAGCTCATGATGGTACTTGGCGGCGAGATAAAAACCGAGAATCAGCGAGAAAACCGATATGGCTTCTCTGACTATACCCCGCAGCAATCCTCTGAAAATCAAGCCTGCGGCAATAACGATAAGTATAATATCCAGAGAGTTGAGTGCTATACCTGAAGGTTCCATCGGATATTCCTGAAGAATGTTTGTGAAAAAAAGCTCAACCTTTTCTTAAAAAGATTAAGCAACGCATGACTAAAAAAGCAGATTAACAGACCGTGTCGGAAAAGTGAATAATGTGAACCACCCTAAAAATAATAAAAAAATATTACATTCAAGTGAAAAATGAGGTTGTGTCATTTTATGATCTCGGGTAATTCTCGATTAATTTTGGGGGAACGATTTAATGTCAGGGAACGGATGTCTCTGGCCGGAGGATTTTGATGAAATTGATCGAGACAGAGTTTCCGGGACTTCTGGTTATCGAACCGAAAGTATTCCGGGACAAACGCGGGTTCTTTCTGGAAAGCTTTAACCGGGAGGTATTTGCTGAACATGGATTACCCGTTGATTTCGTTCAGGATAATCATGCCTATTCGTCCGGCATAGGGGTAATAAGAGGGCTCCACCTTCAATTGCCTCCTCATGCGCAGTCCAAATTGGTATGGGTTACCAGAGGGGCTGTAAATGACGTGGTTGTTGATCTGAGAAAAGGCTCTCCGACTTACCTGAGTTCGTTCAAAATCGAACTATCTGCGGATAATTTTCGCAGGCTCTTCATTCCGAAAGGTTTCGCACATGGGTATGAAACCCTGACTGAAGAATGCGAGTTCATGTACAAGGTCGACTCCGGCTATGCCCCCGGCAGCGAGGCCGGAATAAGCTGGAATGACCCTGAACTGGCAATTGAATGGAAGGCAGTTAATCCGGTACTTTCCGATAAGGATCTCGGACTTCCGCGACTGTCTGAATTCAAATCTCCGTTCGATTTTTAAATTGCTCTGCACGGACAGGACCATCCTGTTCTGTGCCCCCTTCGGTTTCTGAAAAAGGGCTTTTTTCCATGCTTGAGGGGATTGTGAAAAGTTTCATATTCTCTTGACATGGAAAGATTCTCTATTTTAGAAGAAATGGCGTTAATTGGTTGTTTATGTTTCACAAAACTTAAGGAGTAGTGGGGCGAGGTTATGGAGGAAAAAAGAACATCGAAGCAGTGTGGAGGAGTTCTTCCTTTCTTCATCGGTGTCCTTGCGAGCCTGATCATCGGTTGGTGGGTTTTCCCACAGGTTATCTACAGTTCTAAGAGTCAGCCGATCGATTTCAGTCACAAGGTCCATGTTGAGGATGAGGGAATGGACTGTGAGTCATGTCACATGTTTTTGGAAGACGGTTCCTTTGCAGGTCTCCCTTCCAACGAGCAGTGTGCTGAGTGTCACGAAGATATTCTGGGCGAATCAGAAGCCGAAGAAATCTATGTGACCGAATACCTGCAGAAGGGTGTTGAGGTGCCCTGGCTGGTTTATCAGTATCAGCCTGACAACGTATACTTTTCGCACATGGCCCACCAAGGCTTCGAGTGTACTGATTGCCATCCCGACGTAGGCAACAGCGACACGCTGCCGACGTATTACGAAAACAGAATTAGCGGTTACAGCAAGCAGACCATGAAGATGTGGCAGTGTGAACGCTGTCATGCGGAAGTTGGTACCAGCAACGCATGTTACGTCTGCCATAAGTAAGTGAGGGACTGCAATGGGTATTGATCGCAGAACTTTTATTCAATTGGTAACAGGTGGTGTGGTAGGTTCACTCTTCACCCCTGTGATTTGGAAAACTCTCGATGATGCATCTATCTGGTCTCAGAACTGGCCCTGGATTCCCAGACTGAAATACGGTGCAATCACAGAGCAGGCCTCTTTGTGTAAATTCGGACCTTCCCCCTGTGCGGAGATTGTAAAATCCGTTGGCGGAAGCCCGTACCTTACCAGAGGCAATGATGACAATGAAATGAGCAAGGGTGGTGTTGATGCTATCAGCGCCGGAGGACCTCAGCTCATGTATAGCCCTTCCCGCGTAAACGGCCCCATGAAAAAGGTCGGCGAAGGAAAATACGAATCCATCTCCTGGGAAGAAGCTGAAAAGATACTCTCTGAGAAACTGGATGCAGTTAAAGGAAAGAAAGGCAAACTCGCTGTTGTTTCCGGAGATGCTACCGGAACAGCAACAGAAGTTCTTTCCGGTTTTGCGGCAGGTATGGGAGGCGAATGCTTCCTGATGCCAGGAGAGGAACAAGGCGCGGCTGTGGCGTTGACCAGCATGGGCGGAAACGGACAGATCGGTTACGATCTGGACAACTCCGACATGATTCTCTTCGTCGGTGCTGACGCACTGGATTCATGGGGTCCGGTTGTGAGAAACCAGCGCGTGTACTCGGAAAGCCGCCCCACCGGTGAAAAGATCAAGACTAAATATCTCTACGCCGGGTCTTTCATGAACAATACTGCAGCAGCAAGTGACAAATGGATTCCGGTCAACCCCGGAACCGGTGCCATTTTCTGCCTCGGTCTTGCATATCACCTGCTCAAGGCCGGAGCTTCCGCACCAGTTGCTGACTTTGCGGATTTTAAAACTCTGGTAATGTCCAGGTTCACCCCTGATAAAGTTGAGAAAGCTGTAGGTGTCAACGGCACTGATATGGCTAACATAGCAGCTGAGCTCGTTAAATCTTCCGCCCCCGTTGTTGTTGCCGGTTCTGAATTCGGCAGCGGCGCAGGCGCAGCAGATATTATAGCAGCTTCTGCTCTCAACATCCTGCTCGGCCGTGTAAATAAAGACGGCGGCATGAAAATCCTGCCCAACCTGCCCAAGGCGGTTGAAGCAGCTGCAGACCGCTCCGAACTGGCTGCAAAAGACTTTGCAGGCTATCTGAGCGGAATCGCTTCCGGCAAAACCGGAACTCCTGATGTTATGATGGTCTACGAGGCCAACCCTGTTTACGCCATGCCCCAGACAGATGCTCTGGCCGCTGCCGTTGCCAAGGTGCCTTTCCTCGTGTCTTTCAGCACTTTCATGGATGAGACAGCCGCCGCTGCTGACCTGATCATGCCCAACCCCACCGGTTACGAGCGTTTTGATGATGCTCAGACACCTTACGGGCTCGGCTCCGCAATGCTCAGTGCCTGCGCACCCGTTACCGATCCGCTTTACAACAGCAAGTCCACTGTGGATGTTATCCTCGGTGTAGGCTCTCTGCTGGGTGTGGACCTCGGGTATGAATCAGCTGAAACCGTTTTTCAGGCCAAAGCTGAAAAAGCAGGTGCAGACTGGGATTCCCTGGTAGAAGGCGCAGCTTATGTTTCCGAAGAAACCGAATCCGGTCCCGCGAAGTTTGCTGCATCCGTTCTGTCCAAGGCTATCGTGATGCCCAAGGGCGGAGAAGTAGCAGTTGCTCCTTACTCGAAGCTCATTAACGGCTCGGCTAAAATGGCGCTGCCGCCGCTTAACGTTGCGCTGGTCAGCAAATTCGAACTGAAAGGCAAAGACCTTCTGGTTCAGGTCAACTCCAAGACTGCCAAAGCTATCGGCAAGTCTGAAGGTGATATGGTCAAGCTGTCCGGAGCCGGCGGTGAGTGTGTTGCAAGAGTCCGCATCAATGAAGGCGTAATGAACAATGTTATCGCCGCACCACTCGGATTCGGCCACACCGCCTGGGACGTATACTCCCGCGGAAAAGGCGACAACATCTGCAAAGTTCTCAAGGTTGAAACTGAAGCCGGCACCGGCCTGTCCAAATGGACCAGTTCCACCGTGAGTATCGCCTAAATTAAATTCAGGGGATTCACGTTATGCAACAAATTGAATTAAATAATAAATGGACCATGGTGGTCGATGTCGACAAGTGTACCGGTTGCGGAGCTTGTATGGTATCCTGCCAGGCTGAAAATAACATAGCGCCCATGGAAGAAGGGTCCAATAAGCTTAAGACCCTTACCTGGATGCTTGTTTATGAACTCAACAATGGTAAGGAATTCCCCAACAGGGAAGTTGCCTACCTGCCCAGACCCTGCATGCAGTGTGGTCATCCGGCCTGCGTTCCCGTTTGTCCCGTAGTAGCAACTACCAAGGATGAAGATGGCGGAATCGTCAGCCAGATCTACCCCCGCTGTATCGGTTGCAGGTACTGCATGGCAGCCTGCCCTTACCACGCTCGCTATTTTGGATGGTTTGACCCCGTATGGCCCGGTGGTATGGACAAGGCACTGTCGCCCTCAACATCAGCCCGCCCCCGCGGTGTTGTTGAGAAGTGCAACTTCTGCCACACCAGACTGCTGAACGCACGCCAGCGTGCCCGTAACGAAGGTATGGACCCAGGCAAACTTCCCGACGGTTGGTACAAGCCCGCATGTCTCGAAGGCTGCCCCACAGGCGCGATCTCTTTTGGTGATGCACTGAACCCTGAACACAAAGTCCATGAAATGATTAAAGACCCCAATGCATTCCGCATTCTGGAGTCTATCGGCATGGAGCCTCAGGTTTACTACATCAGCCGTAGGGATTGGGTTCGTAAACAGAGCGACAACCTTGAAGTCGATGGCAGCCATGTTGCCAAAGACAAGCACTAGGAGGGAGGTTTACCATGGATAGCAATCTCTTCCCCGAAGGCGTGAAACGTTGCGGACTGCCCAAGTTCCTGCTCTGGATGGTTTTTCCTACCGCCATCCTGCTCTGGGGTGTGTACGCTGCCGCTAAGATTTTCTATTACGGCATCGGCGTTACCGGCCTTGACAACTACTTCGGTTTCGGTCTCTGGATTACCTTTGACCTTGCCGTTATTGCTCTTGGAGCAGGTGCTTTTTTCACCGGCTTCCTGAAGTATATACTGAAAATAGACCAGCTCAAGAATATCGTAAACCTTGCGGTTATTCTTGGTTTTCTGTGCTATTCCGGCGCCATGCTCATCCTGACCATGGATATCGGTCAGCCGATTCGTGCATGGTTCGGTTACTGGCACCCCAACGTGCATTCCATGCTCACAGAAGTTATCTTCTGTATTACCTGTTACTGCACAGTTCTTATCATCGAGTTCATTCCGATCATTCTCGAACAGAAACAGCTGAACAAGATTCCTTTCCTGCACCACTTTGCCCATCACCTGCACGTGAACATGGCTCTGTTTGCCGGTATCGGAACCTTCCTCTCCACCTTTCACCAGGGCTCCCTTGGTGGTATGTACGGAGTTATGTTCGGCCGTCCTTACGCCTTCCGTGAAGGTTTCTTCATCTGGCCCTGGACATTCTTTCTCTTCGTTCTCTCTGCTGTTGGTTCCGGGCCGGTATTTACCGTACTGGTCTGCACCCTCATTGAGAAAATGACCGGAAAGAAACTGGTTGAATACAAAGTTAAAGCTCTCATGGGCAAAATAGCCGGAACCATGCTTTGCGTGTACATGTTCTTCAAGATCATTGACACATGGGCCTGGGCAACTGGCTACCTGCCCTCCGTTGGACTCTCTTTTGAAGACATGTTCTACGGAAATGTTTACGGCCAGTGGCTGCTCTGGACTGAACTGATCCTCTGCGGTGTTGTTCCCGCTATCATGCTGATCACGCCTTCCATCAGAAACAACCCCACTCTGCTGTATTCAGCTGCAATTCTGGACTGCATCGGTGTAACCATCAACCGTTACGTCTTCACCGTCCAGACCATTGCTATTCCGGTTATGCCTTTTGATAACTGGGAAGTTTACTTACCTAACTGGGCTGAATGGGCCACCACCCTTATGATCTGCGCATATGGCGCACTCGTACTCAGCCTTTGCTACCGTTATCTGCCTGTCTTCCCGCAGGAAGTTAAGCTAAATCAGAAGTAGCAGTTAGAATTATCTCGTAATTAGAAGCCACAGTAATGTGGTAAGCCCCCATCAGGTAGACAAGGTCTTCGGATCTTTCTCCTGATGGGGGTTTTCTTATGGGCTGACTTTATTACAGCAAGAGACACATAAATAATCCAGACACATCACCAATATGGTTTAAGGATAAATTAATATACTCCTTAACAACCTTAGCAGCATATTTCATGATTTATAATCATTTCAACCTTCATCCATGAAAACAAAGACTGGCCGCAGTATTATCCATTTTGAAAAATTCAAATAATAGTTGACCTGGAATATTAAGTATCAATCGGTAAGCAGGAAGAATCGCTTCATCTTTGGTGAATGACTCAGGAAGACCGCTGAGCAAGAACATCATGAAAAGAGTTAATTGCTGACAATAGGCCACCTCCCTGGAACCACAGCCACTTCCGTAAGACGGCTTATGGAACTAAAAAATGCATTGCATTCAAATTTGCTCTCTGATTAATTCAGTCATCTCTGTGGCTACATCTACATCTGATATTCTGTATTCTGAAGCCTGTATTTTCTCAGCTTGGATGGATCAGTTTATAATTGTATTTTCGAATCGACTCTGCATGGCTCCTAATTCAGCTTTAATATCGTCCTTATAAACCATTGCATTACCCATTTGTTCATGAGCGTTTTGTACTCCTGACTTAACGGAGGAACTTCCTCCTGTATTTATGTCGTCACTGTTGTAAGTTAATGGTCATTTGCAAAACAAGTCCATAGTCTATTTTTAACTCATATTTATCGTCTATCCTTTGGTTTTACATCTGGAGGACAAGAGTAAAGAGCTACATAACGTATTTGTGAACAATTGAAATCTTTAAGAAAGTAAAAAGGACTGATACAGGACAAGCTTGCTGAACTTTGTGGTGTCTCTGTGCAGTACTTAATCGATGTGGAGAGCTGGAAGGCCAATGCGACCATCAAGGTGTTGAGTGAAATTACACAGGCACTTCAGTGGTTCTGGAAAATAATGACAACACGGAAAAATAAGTTTTTAGCAGATCGATAAAATTTGGTATATCCAGCAACAATAAACAAAAAGATCTACATTATTGAAGCCTCCCCGCAATCTTGCGGGGAGGCTTCAACCATTCACAGTATGTGCATTACTTAATCTCCGAGAACTTCCTTCCTCTTGAGATATTCATCTTCGTCAATGTCGCCCCGCGCAAACCTTTCCTCAAGAATCTGAACTGAATCCCTTACATGGGTCTTCCGAGGATTCGTTACACCTTTATCGCCGAGGTTCTGCAACAGCTTGAAAATGAGGTAAGCGATAAATGCTATGATTAGTATATTGATGAACATTCCCAAAAAACCTCCCCCCATAAACCCGCCGTGCATAAAGCCTCCTCCGGGACCGTATCCGAGATAGTTACATCCGAACATATCATGCTCCTGAGATTTTGGTCTACTTATATTCCATTCACCTACCAGCCGTGTCCGTAGCCCAGAGGGCAGTTGTATCCGCCGCCCCTGGTGCCTCTGGAGCCCATGCGACCGAAAGAAATGTTATTGGCTCTCGCCTGATCAGAAAGCTGAGTTTCCTTCTTGGAGATAGTTTCAATCAGAGTACGAACCTTATCAGGATCAGGGTTTGTTCCTGCCATCAAGGCCTGAAGCTCTCCATGGTCGGCCCTAAGCGATGCCCTCAGTTCCTGGGTTTGTTCAAAGAACTTCTGATATTGGGCACTGTTGTATACAGCGACATTGCTTCCCTGCTGGCAGTAACCGGCCATCATCTGCCCACCGCGCATGCCATGTCCCGGTCCGTGTCCATATCCCCTTGCGAAGGCGTTGCTGGAGATGAATGCCATTCCTGCTGCCAGTACCATTGCGATTGCGATAATTGCCTTTCTCATTTGTTATCTCCTATTGGTTGTAGATTTTGAATGCCTTTTGCATGGTATAAGGCAAGAGTGATGCCAAAGCGGTTTATTTTATTTAACACATTAATATAAAAGACAAAAAACGTAACCCAATCTGGGGGACTGCTTTTTTTAGCTCTTGCTTAATTTTTAAGCAGATGTTTAAAAAATAGACACTTCCAAAGATTAACTGTCCAATTTTTAGACAGTCGGAGCCAACAAAAATCCGGGAAGAAAAATGAAAAATAGAATTAAAGCATATCTGGGTAATGTGTCTCCATGGATAGTCATAGGCATGAGCCTGATACTTGTGGCTGTGGTGCTGACTCTGGCGCTCATGAATTATAACCGGGAAAAAGAATATACCGGTCGGGTGTTAAGCGAAAAAGGAACCGCCCTGATCCGCGCATTCGAGGCCGGAACCCGCACTGGGATGATGGGCCGCCTGGGACAAGGAGCAAACATTCAGCTTCTTATTGATGAAACAGCCGCCCTGCCCGACATCATTTACATTACAATAATCGACGGAAATGGCAGAATCATCGCTTCAAGCAAAAAAAACACAATCGGCAGTACCTTCATCTCTCCAGCAGAGCTCAAGGAGTTGTCCCCCTCAAACAGCACAAAATGGCGCATTATGGGCTCTCGGCAGGCAACCGAAGCATTCGAGGTCTACAAGCAGTTTGCCCCGACTCAACCGGGATTCAGGAACAGGGGGCACGATATGCCCCGGCACATGGGAATGATGGGAGGCAGAAATTCGTGGCGAGATAACAAGTTCTTCTCCGGGAAGGGCGGAATGGGCTGGATGCATTCTCGCGCTGACGGAAGCCAAATATACGAGAACGGAAAAACCGTCATCTTTATCGGCATGGATATGACCTCCTTCAATGAGGCGATACAGGAAGATATCTCCCTGACCCTGACCATGTCCGGCACCCTTCTGCTACTGGGACTCGGAGGTTTCGTTTCCCTTTTCTGGATGAACAGTCACCTGCGTTCCCGGAAACTTCTGCAGGACAACCGAGCACTGACCGAGGAAATTGTCGCCAACCTGCCGGAAGCGATTGTCTCCTGCTCGCCCGGAGGCGAAGTCAATTTCATCAACCCAATCGCTAGGCAGATGCTGGCAAAGGATGTTTTTAGTCCTGGTCGAACTGTCCGCGAGTTACTGCCTGAAAATATAGTCAGTCTGGGCGAGGAAGTCAGGCGAAGCGGATTTCCAGTCATCAATACCGAGATGGAATTGCAAAAAACGTCCGGAGCGATGATTCCCGTTGCGGTGAACGTAACCGAAATACGAACCGGGAACAGTGAACGTGTGGGCATGGTTTACATGATTCGCGACCTCACGCAGGTCCGCCTGCTTCAGGACCAGATCCGCAAGGCGGACCGCCTCGCCGCCATCGGTCAACTAGCCGCAGGGGTAGCCCACGAGGTTCGCAACCCCTTAAGCTCTATCAAGGGCTACGCCACATATTTCGGTTCCCTGTTTCCAGAAAACAGCGATAACCGTAAGGCTGCCGAAGTAATGACCCACGAAGTGGAGAGGCTGAACCGGGTAATATCCGAATTGCTTGAAATGGCCCGGCCGGCAGACATCAAGATGCGCGAAACCGATGTGAATATCCTCATCGAATCTTCGCTAAGGCTGGTAAGTCAGGACGCGGAGTCAGCATCCGTTTCCATTGAGACCGATGTGGACCCCGACATGCCCCGGATAATCGCTGACCCGGATCGTCTGGCCCAGACCCTCATCAATCTTTACATCAACGCCATTCAAGCCATGCCGGAGGGCGGCAGGCTCGGTGTTTCGTCAGGATTGTCGGAAAAGGGACTCAAAATAACGGTCAGAGATAGCGGAGGAGGCCTGCCCGGAGATGACTTTTCGAGGATATTCGACCCATACTACACAACCAAACCATCAGGCACCGGACTGGGACTGTCCATAGTGCAGAAAATTGTGGAAGCCCATGGCGGAACCATCGAAGTCGAATACAGCGGGAATCAAGGAACATCATTTGTAATAATCATTCCGGTAGAACCGGAAAGAGAGGCATAGACTATGAGTGCATCCATACTGGTGGTGGACGACGACAAAGCCCACCTCTCCATGCTGTGTACCATTCTCACCGGATGGGGACATAGCCCCGAAGGGGTTGAGGACGGAGGCGATGCCATTGAAAAAGTTAGCGAAGCGCCATTTGACGCGGTTCTAATGGACGTGCGTATGGCAAAGGTGGGCGGTATTGAAGCCCTTTCCAGAATCAAGGAGATCAATCCGGCCATCCCGGTAATCATTATGACGGCTTACTCTTCCGTGGATACGGCTGTTGAAGCTATGAAAATCGGGGCCTACGATTACCTGACCAAGCCCCTGAATTTCGATGAACTCAAGCTGACCCTTGAACGCGCCCTTGAGCACATGACCCTCATAAGGGAAAACCGCAGTCTGAAGGAGCAGATTTCCGATAACGGGCAGGCTTTTGGAATCATCGGAAGAAGCGGGCCGATCAGGGAATTGATGGATATGGTCAAAACTGTCGCCGCAACAGAGGCCACAGTGCTTATAAACGGAGAAAGCGGAACCGGAAAGGAACTTTTTGCCAAGGCCATCCACGCAGGCAGCAACCGCAGCGACTCACCGTTGATCACGGTAAACTGTGCTGCTCTGACCGAGACCCTGCTTGAATCCGAACTTTTCGGACATGAGAAAGGAGCCTTCACCGGAGCTGACCGGAAACGCGAAGGTAGGTTCGTTCAGGCCGACGGGGGAACCCTTTTTCTTGACGAGGTGGGTGAAATACCCATGCCCATGCAGTCCAAGCTCCTACGGGCCATTCAGGAGGGAGAAGTCCAGCGGGTGGGCAGCGATAAGGTCTTAAGTGTTGACGTGCGCATAATCGCCGCGACCAACCGAGACCTATTGGAAGAGTCAAAAAAGGGAAATTTCCGCGAAGACCTATACTATCGCCTGAATGTGGTCAGCCTGAGAATTCCTTCCCTGGCCGACCGCAGTGAAGATATCTCGCTGCTGACGAACCATTTTCTAGGCAGGTACGCCCGAAGAAACAGAAAAAAGGTCAAGGGATTCACTCCCGGCGCAATGGACAGGCTGAACCGCTACTCGTGGCCGGGAAATGTGCGTGAGCTTGAAAACGCAGTGGAAAGGGCCGTTATCCTGACTGCCGGGGAATACATTTCAGAAAAGGATCTGCCCCCGGCAATAACAGGAGATTCTCCTGTTGTGCAGAAAGAGGATGTCCAAGTAAGCGACAATTTCCCTTCAATAGGCGGCAAACCCCTGCACGAGGTGGAGAAGATAGCCATCCACGAAACCCTTGTGCGTACCGGTGGCAACAAAAGCGAGGCGGCTAAGATTCTCAATATCACCCGTACCACGCTGGACAACAAGATCAGGAAATATTCTATAGACCTGCATAATCTAGAAAAATGAAGTATCCCACAGGCCGACAGTTGAAATACAAATTTATATTTAAAGACGGAGTTTGATGACAAAAGCAATCAGGCCCGGCTGCTAAAAAGATTCAGCAGTTGGGTTGCCCAAAAATAACTAACTTTAAATGAAGCAGGTTAGCAGCCTGTATGGTTTTGAATCCCCAAAACCCCACTGCTTCACAACTACGCTTGTTTATTCATCATCAGGTGCATAAACGTTATGCTGGGTTTGCGCCCAAAATTGTCGAGTTATTCAGATTCAGCGTGAGACAAACCGAGACTCCAAACCACTAAAAAACGTAAGGCCCACAAAGCTTTTGAAGCTTTATGGGCCTTACTGATTTCTTGTAATGGCGGAGAGGGAGGGATTCGAACTTCGCACCCCTCTAACCCTGAAATCATTGAACTTATTCTTGCTTCAAACGTCCCTTGGTGTAGCAGTTTGAGGGGCAATTTGGCAAGCCTATCGAACTTAAATTTTAGCAATAAACACAGTCTGATTTTTTCAGTTTGCTCAGACAGATTTACGCTCGCTGCTCGGTTGCTTCCTTTCGGTTATATGGAAGAGAATCTGAAAGATCATCCCAATTGACCTCCTTCAATTTCATACTGTTAACTAATCATGAAAATTGAAGGTTATCCTGATTGGTTTGATTTGGTCACGGGGGGAATTGATTTTTTTGGTGATTCTGTGGATCAAGTGGGGATGTGGTCTGGTGGATTCTTCGGTTGACCGAAGATGGCGGTGACGTAAAAAAATGACTTCACATAAGTTCGTGATATATAGATTTAACTTGTCAATTCACATTCTAATCGATGTAAAAACTGTTCTCCAAGCTCTCCAATGACTCCTCCAACCTTGCGAGCTAACCGTGCTAACCTGATATAATTTGCACGCTCGTTATGCTGTCGTCTTGCAAGGGCTGCAATTAACTCAGCAACTTCTGGGTTATCTAAATCTATTTCATTTACAAATTCATCAGCAAGACTCGATGACAATTCGTAAAGAACTTTAAAAAATAATACAACATAACGTGGCTTATCTAAAGTAAGACTATACAATTTTCTTTTTAATTTTTCTGAGTTTTGTTTAAAAACACTAACTGCAACTTCTTTATCTACAACTGAAATTGCATGCAAAGCCAAAGCGGTTTGATTCCATCGGTGCTGATACTTTTGCGTAAGAGCAACACCTTTTCCATCATTATAAAATTTTACCGCTACCTTAGGTGCTATTGCAGCAAACAATGGAGTTAAAGGGGGATCAATAATGATTTCGTTATGCTCAATCCATTTACTCGCTGGGGAATGCTCTTCTCCTCTACAAAAATAAACTAAAACATTAGAAATTTCAGAAGACTGATTTTGCCAGTCAGCTCTTGTTGCAGCTAAAAATTCCTCTTCAGGTATAAAGGGGACAATTTTATATACAAATTCTTTATCAATTTCATTGATAATAGACAAAGAACGAGCTAACTTTTCAACATCCCGTGAAATAATATCTTTCATTGAAGCAGCAAACACTTCAGGATCAAGTTGAGAAACAATCTTTCCAGCTATTTGTCTCTGAGCTGTATTTGGATTTACTCCATTGCGAAGAAAAGCAGGATAATAACCCAAAGAATTCCAAAATATACAATCCATTGATTGCAGTGCATTAGCAGGTTTTTTATTGATAGCCCTCACCAAATAAGGAATAATATCTTCAACGTATCCAAAATTAAAATTCCGTTCTCCGTCTCCTACTCCACTTAAATAACAAAGAGTTCCTACAAATTTATCTACTGCATAAGCAAAACTAGTATCAACAGAATTAATAATATTTACGAATCTTCCCCATTTTAAATTTAAAAAAAATACTTCTAACCATTGTGGATGATAAAAAGAAATACGATCAAGCAATGATCCGAAATGGTAAAAGTCATCTACTGTTAAATCATTAGCTAAAGCAATAAGCCTATTAACATCAATTTTCTCAAAAAGTTTTTTTGCAATATCTTTTGAATTAGGCAGCTCGTTGACATTAGACTTTGTAATAAGAGTATTAGCGATATCGCTAGCAAAAAAAGCCTCCTTCCCTGAACCAAAACTAAACCAACAGAGAAGGACTTGCTCATCAAATATTATTTCTTCTGCTGAGAGATCAAAAATAGTAAACAAAGATGAAGCACAGCCGATAGCCCACACATCTTGCTTCCATTCCAGACTACATCTATCCAATAAAGGACTTACAATATTACGCAACTCTTCTTTGTGGTGAAATTTAAAAGAACTTGTCCATTTTATAGCTCCTAGCACCCAATACACACCTCGAAGAGATATATCCCGATCAAGTACAATAAAAGATATTAATTTAACAACTTGTTGCCATTCTTTTTCATCTAAAGCAGTACTGATTATACGCCGAGCATAATCAATATGTTTTGTACGAAAATGAGAGCCTGAAACCACTATTATCTCTAACTGATCAAGCTGCAAAAGAATTCTATCAACGTCATCTTCATAAATATCAAATTCGTTAGCTACTTGATCTAGCTTACTCTTAGAAACTCCAAAGTCACATGATGCTACCTGAAGCAATGAAATAATAACAGCTAAGATATTGGATTTTCTTATATCCTTAAGGTTGTTATATTCTAATTTAGCAGCCTTCCACCCCCCCCTTAAAACCCAAAAAAATTCCCAAGGCGACTTTTGCTGCGCGCAATTGTCTATCAGTCTTTCAAATGAGCGGTCCATATACCTGTCACCAATATTGCTATCAAAAGCCTGAACAATAGGAAGAATTTCTGCGCGTCTTTGGAGAATCGTATCTTTTAATATACTTAATCCTCCTGTTGCTGAAATATATGAAGGATTCGGTGTCGCGCATTCAGCTAACGTGCTAACGAAAATTATTTTTACCATTGTGCATGAATATTCAGACAAGCGTTCAACAAAAGATCGTCCAAAAACGTGCGCGTCATCAACAACCAATAAAGAAGGAGAAGAAGATACAGGGATATTTTTTAGCAAATCATTGGCGTTAGCATCAAAATGAGGACGCCATATAGTAAACCCAAGATCAAAAAACCTTTTCGCTACATGCCAAGCTGTGATTGATTTACCACATCCAGACTCCCCTACTATTGAATACCAATGAGTACGCTCTATCTCGTCAAAAATGTAATCACAAATAGGAAACTGAGGACATTCTTCAACATCAGCCGGACCTAATCTTTTACCAGAAATAGCATTCTCAATTCCGCGCTGGTAAGAAAAATCAACGATATCCCACGTAAACTCTGGTGGGACAGCTACTCCTTGTAACCACTTTTTAAGCAATGCGATAAATTCACTACGACCAAAAGGAGTCGAGTTACTAGAAAGAAACGACATTTCGGCAACTAAAGCGCGAACCATTAACTCTCTATGACTTGGAGACTGACTATGAAAACTTTCATTAACTAAAAAAATGTCTAATAAATGTGCAGCTTGACCTAACATTCCCTCAATATCTAAACTTTTTGGGCAAGGTATATCAACAGCTCCACAACGTTTGATACGAGCCACTGATTGAGAACAAGGACCAATAAGAATTAGTGCCAATTCATCGGCTATTGATTCAGATTCCAAGTCAACAGCCCATTTCTTTGCATCTGGAAGGTTAATTTGATTTATTGATGACTTAACTTGATATGCTCGAGTTTTTAATGGCCCAGACCACAGTATATCGATTTTATCTAAATCATGAGAAGGTTCGATAGTAAGAGTATCCCAATCAGATCGACTCAGAGAATCAAGCAAAGCAATGATTGACTGGACTGTATATCCCCTAATTCCGTCTTGTCCGCTCAAAAGATCATCTCCATATATAGCTTAGAAACGGTCGTCAGCTAGGAATTGAATAAGGCTGGAACTAAAAAACATCCTTGCGCTAAACTTTTCCTGCCTATAGGAAGCGAACCGTGTCATAATAAAAGATACTACATGTCTTAAACTAATATGCAGCCATGGACCTTCAACTTCACGATGGGAAATCAATATTTTTTTTATTTGATATCCACCATTTTCCCAACTTTTATCTGTCGTTAAAGTCTCCGAAATTTGATTCCATCTTCTTTCAGGAGCTAGACCTAACCTAGGAATTGCAGTTGTTATTGCATGCTGAGAAAAAATATTTGCTGCATTAAATGCACCTGTCTTAACTTCACAAATAACTCCTAAATCAAGACCAAAATCGAAAGCATTTGTTAGGCTTTCATCCCAGTCATAATGTTGACCGCCAACGCTTTCATAAACATATCGCGGACGTACTCCCAATAAATCACAATCACGATCACTACCGAATCCATCTTCGTTCCGAACTCTATCTCTATGTACAACAAAATCAGAAATTGGGAAAAAACCATTCAACCTCAAATACCAGTAACCAAGCTCTTCTCCGTAGTTATTCATAGCAATCACCTATCGTTCATATATGCTCAATAAGATTAATACCTACATGAAAATAAGAACGAAGACAAAAGCTGATTTATAATAACAATCACAACATCGATCACCAACCTCGGTTGGCACCAAAGGTTGGCAGCACACCAAAAAAACCGCAAATAAACGCAGAAAAGGGCTAACCCAGAAAATGAGTTAACCCTTTAATATTGTACTACTTTTGTATTAGATGGTGACCCCGGCAGGAATCGAACCTGCGGCACCAGGATTAGGAATCCTGTTCATTCCTAAATCACTCCCATTCCGAATTAATACCCTTCTCTTCCCTACACAACTCACCATACACCTTTGTTTTCTCCCTCCCGAAAAACCATTCGTATCCTTTGAGACGCAAGCTTCGCACAATCATTATCGAAAGCGGACTCAAGGAAATCACAGCAGTAAATTACGAAGACCCTATCGGATGGTAAGGAGGAAACGTCATGCTTAAGCTTAAGAAGAAAACCGGAGAAGAACTCCTGACAGAAGCTACTGCCTTCGTTGAGAAAACCATAGATCAACTCGACGCTGCCGCAGAGAAACTCAATGAGGAAGCTGATGAAGTCGAACGTCAGATCATTGAGCTTCAAGATAAGAGCGACAGGCTCAACGGTCAGTATCTGCAAGCAGCAAGAATGAAAGAAAAGTTCGAGCAACTTCTGTATTAAAAGTCAACGTCTTAGAATTAACCCACACTAGTAAGCAGCCCTACGGCTGACGAAAGATAGGCAATGAGAAAGAGGTGGATCACTCCAAGTGGTCTGCCTCTTTTCTTTTGGTCAACCACCAACAGAATTTCAAAAGAAAAAGGAGAAACTACAATGGCTAACATCAACAACAACAAATTTGACAACATGACCCCTGCACAGTTCACCCACGAACTCTTTGGAATCATCCGTGTCCTTTATGATGCTGATGGTGAAATCTGGTTTGTAGCAAAGGATGTGTGTGACGCGCTCGGAATCAACAATCCAAGTCAGGCTGTCAGCTACTTGGATGAAGACGAACAAACTCTCATTACTAATGAGGGTTTGAGCAACAGTCGCAACCCCCACATCGTAATCATCAACGAGTCCGGCCTGTACTCCCTGATTCTCCGCAGTCGCAAACCGGAAGCCAAGAAGTTCAAGAAGTGGGTAACTGGTGAAGTCCTCCCGTCCATCCGCAAGCATGGCGCATACATAGATGAATCCACAGCATCACCTAAGTTCCTCCGTGAAATGGCTGACATCATTGAACAGAAGAACATGGTGATCGCAGAAAAGAGCGCAGCACTGGCAGAAGCCACACCGAAAGCAGCCCTCGCTTCTACTATGACCGACGACATGAGGAAGTTTTCTATTCGTGTCGCTAAGTACGAACTCTCAAACCGTATTGGACGGAAGGTTTCTGAAAGTCTGATCCGTAAGGTACTCCTTGCAGACGGCTTGCTTGAACCTGTTCGTGGTCTTTTGGGTGAGCAGCAGCGTTACATTCCAACTCCAGCAGCCTATGAAATAGGTCTCTGTGTTCGTGCCGAAGAAGGTCAGGTCGGTCCTCTGTACTTCTTCACTTTGAACGGCATGGAGTATCTCGTTGAACGTCTGTCTGAAATTCAGGAGGCAGCATAGGCTCATGGAAACTCTACTCGAACTCATAGCGTGGTTCTTTGCAGGATGGCTCACAGCCCTTGCCATATCAGGCTTAGTGGGAGTGGGCATACTCACTGCCTGTCTCTACAAGGAACTTAAAAAATGGCGAGGTAAGCGTAATGGATAACCGTGTCGCAATCATCGACGGTGACATCCTTGCCTACCAGATAGCATCCAGAGAGGAGAAACCGATCAACTGGGGTGACGGCTTCTGGACCCTTCATGCAGAACAAGGGCCAGCCGAAGTTGCTCTGGAGGATCGCGTTCTCCAACTCCAGGAAACCCTTAAGTCAGACAGGGTAATCATTGCTCTGTCTGACGACGACTACAACTTCCGAAAGGACGTCTATCCGAAATACAAAAGTAACCGGAAGGAGAAACGTAAGCCAATGATCCTTCCGGTTCTCAAGGAGTTCCTTATGGAAACCTTTGAAACCTTTCGGCGTCCTGGGCTTGAAGGTGACGACGTTCAGGGAATCCTGGCTACCTCCAAGGTGATCCTTAAGGCAAAGGAAAAGATCACATCCATATAAAGAGTTCCACCAGGAACTATAATAACATGGGCCACTTCTTGACTTGAATGGATAGTATTAATATTTAACAGTCAACAAAAACACTTAAATACCTATAATAGAAGGAGTAAACATGAAAAAGACTTTATTAATTTTCAGCCTTACCAGTCTTCTCTTAGGGTGTGCGGGTCATAAGAACAAAGAACAGCCTATAGGTCCGCAAGTTAAAAAGGCTGAGAAGATTTGGAAGCAGTGCATTATGGAAGAAACGGAAAAATTTATTGATGCCACAAATGATCTTTTCCAGTCTTCCGAAGCAGCACTGGAGCAATGTGAGCCCCTAAGCAAAGATGTGATCCAAGCACTCAAGAATGAAGGTAGAAATTATTATGTGATCAAAGGCTACCTTAATGCATTAGAAAAAGACAACTCTGCCTTTGCTAAATGGTATGGAAGAGGAATTATGAACGGTTCCATAAAAAGGAGATCGACAAACTAATTTTGTATTTGCTAAATAGCTGTCAGTGGTCGGTATGAAATTCACTTAAACATTCCGGCCACTGGATGTATGACACAGATAATTAAAACTGTAACACTATGAAGACAGTACCCTGTATAGGGTCTGACGGCTAACCCCATATTCCTCAGCCAGAGCCTTCTTCTCGGACCCTGCTGCAACCTTATCCTTTATCTCTTGCACCTGCTCCGGTGTTAACTTGGCTTTCCTTCCGCAATGCTTGCCCTTAGCTTGAGCCTTTGCAATTCCTTCCCTCTGACGTTCCTTGATGATCTCCCTTTCAAACTGAGCCACTGCACCTATGATCTGTAATTGCAGTGTCTGGAATGGGTTCTCTTCTCCGGTAAACGTCAGGGACTCTTTATGAAACCTTACAGCAACTCCTTTTCCCGTCAGTATCTCAAGAAGGGACAGAAGGTCACTCAGGTTCCTTGCAAGGCGGTCTATTGAGTGAACGTGAAGAGTGTCACCTTTCCTCAGAAATCTAAGACATTCCTCAAGGACAGGACGCTTAGAAGTTGAAGCACTGGCCTTCTCTTCATAAACGTGGTCAAGCTCTACCTTATCAAGCTGACGGTCTGTTTTCTGGTCTGTTGTGCTTACACGGATGTAGCCTACTTGTGTCATGTCTTTACCTCCTGTTGCGTTGTCGTGTAACAAAAGGTTTAGACATGATAAGAAGTAGTGTCAATAAATTAAATTACAAGGTTGTGTGACACGGTGTTGTGCGGGTTAACTGCGGCAGTGTAACATGTCACATAAGGTATACCTTTTGAGACAAGAGAGCTAACCTTCAAAGTATGAAGGGTATAACTAATCGTTACACCCTTTGCGTGGTTTAAAGGGGATTATTTGTCCCCTTTGTATACTGTCATTAGTAATGACGGTATCCCGCCCATTGGTAAGACCCTCCCTGCCCATCACATACCTATTGCTGACTCCAGGTTCCTATAGGAGAGCGAACGGCCCTACCGGGGGAAAACCGAGATAGGAATATATTGTAAAGCGTCTCAAATTTTTCAGTGAAAATATTCCTGGGGATGCGTGGTGGAAATCACAACGGAGGTCTTAAGTGTCTTCAATTCACAAACCTGACCTCCCATTTCGGTATATCAGGATTACCGCGCATATTAAGCGTAGCAATCCTGAACATAAGCAATCATTGCGCTAACTTGGTGAACCTAACCCGTCTAATTGACGGGTATCTCGGATTATTAATCAGAGCTTTGTCTCCGGTGAAGCCCATAGCAAGGAAGACGAAGCCGTCACGAGTGATGTGGTAGACCGGAGACTTACGCTTCACAGCACCAGCCTGGACTTCGATCTGCGTCAATCCAAAATTGGATGCACGGAAATCCTCAGAGCAATCCAGATTCTCGATGTCCCGAAGAACATGAAAGTGTTTCTTCCCGAACACCTCGGCAACCTTGAGGATGGTGGTCATTTCGACCACGATGCTCTGAGGTATTACCGTATTGTTCACCCTT
The DNA here is from genome assembly GCF_055394525.1 of Maridesulfovibrio salinus. Lineage (NCBI taxonomy): Bacteria > Pseudomonadati > Thermodesulfobacteriota > Desulfovibrionia > Desulfovibrionales > Desulfovibrionaceae > Maridesulfovibrio > Maridesulfovibrio salinus. Next base: position 1,692,135 of record NZ_AP042461.1, on the reverse strand, counting down.
CCGTGACGAAAATCTTCACAGAACATTCAACCGTTCGGGTAAAGCGAACGGTTCAAAAATATAAAAGAGAGGACTGCACAAATTGAGCAATCCCCTCCAGTAACCCCGTAGCCTACCTACGGCCCACCTTAACCAGTCCCATCTTAACGGCTGCTTTCCACGGGATTTCACCCATTGTCGCAGTCTTAAGGACAACTTCATTACCAACCTTACGGGCCTCAAGGATACCATCACCAAGGTCAGCGTTAAGGATTGCGTCAGGATTCATCTTATCCATGTCTGCAAGGAACTCTCCGGCAAGCTGTTTGTAACCGGAGGTTGTACGCTTAACAGCATGGTCCATGATGGCTTGATGGAGTTCTCTCGGCTTATTGTTCCGTACCCATTCAAAGCACTGCTGAGGATCGAGGCCCATATCAGAGACAACCTTATATGCCTGCCCTTCAAACTGAGAGCGTAGGCCATTAACGATCTCTGCCATTTCTCCAGGCTCTTTGCCTACCTGAGAAGCTGCACGACCGAGATAACTATCAATGTCTTCACCTGCTGCGATACGGTTCAAGGCTCCCCATATCGTAGACTGATCGACCATGCTGCCAATGGCATTAAGAGTATTTTCTGTGTCGTCACTGAAATATTCAGGCTGTTCACTCTGTTCAGAATCTTCCTGTTCAGATATTTCCGGCTTTTGTGATGGAGAATGACGAGGAGCTTCACTGTAGGTTCCATCAGGGTTCACCTGGAGGATGCCAATGTTCACAAGGTCTTTAACTCTGGCCTCTGTCCCATCAGGAAGGATAACAAGAGAATCATCAGTCAGATTGCCTCGGCCCCTGATCGGAGTACCTGAGGCTGTCCTTCCAGTATCCAGGTAGTGTGCTCCACTTTCTTTGGCTTTCTGCTGTTCGTCCCAAACATCGTATGAGTGGCTTCCATCGTCGACTATGGTCTTACCGCTGTAGACATCACAGGTCATGCCTGGGCCATTGTCCTCAATGCTTCCATGAATGGGAGTGGAAGGGGCTTTAGGAGCGTAAAGCTGTGACATTGCTTCATCGTAACTGGTCATATTCTTTTACCTCTTTGCGTTGATTAATTTGGTGGTTAAAGGTTGAAAGGTTTGTCCATGTCTTCAAGATGGGAAGGAAGTGTTTGCCGCTCTTCTCGCTCTTTCTTGATCACCTGTCGTGCGACATTGAGGGCAAAGGAGCCAATGGCAGAATCACATATACGATCTGCCAGGAAGTCCTTCACGCCTACGGTAATCCTGTTCTTGCGATAGATGGTCTTTCCTTCCCATTCCTTGCGGGAAGATGGGAGACGTAGAATCCGAGTAATCAAAGAGTGTCTGAACTCTCTGTCATTATGAAAACGCCTGGGTTCATCTTCCTGCATGAGGAACATGGCTATAATGACTGTGAGAATATCCGAGGGCTTAACCCCGGCATTGCGGAGGGTAACGAGCCAGTTGCTGACACGAGGCCATACAGCTTTCGATTTGTGATTGATCTCGTGCCATTGAGCTTTCGCTAACAGATCACCAAGGACAATCCTGGCTCCTACAAGAGCACCATGATTTTTATTGGCCTCGGTAAATATTTGAGCTTTTTCCAGGTATGGACGTAGCTCACCTTTGGTCACTGTCTTACCAAGTGGATGCCCTGTGCTTCTGTTACGATCATCATGGTATTGGCAATACTGGCTAAAGTTCTTCCGGTATCCAAAACACCCTGGCACTGAGCAATGCTGAGGGTTTGCCTTTAGACGAGCTAATCTTTTTCGATCTTTATCATTCATCGTCTTTGTAGAATCTGTGGTAGTTCTCTAAGGCAGAAGCTCCGATGGAAAGACCTGCACCCAGGAGACTGGGACTCGAAACCTTGGAAGGAGTATATCTCTGGAAACTGGAGCCACGGTTCTTTGCTTCCCTTCGGAATCCTTGAATCTGAATATCGTTCTGAACAGAATCCATCTCATAACCATGCAGGATGGAATCTTTGTAACGAGCTTCCTGTCTGTAGAAGTCAGCCATAAGGGAATCAAAGGACAGACCAGCGGATTCACTGGAGGCCATTGCAGTACCTGCTTTCTGGAGGGCTTCAATGTGCAGGTCTTGGATTTCAGCGGAGGCAGCTTCCTGTTTCTGCATAAGCTGCATGTTAGAAGCTGCGGCCTGTTCAACGTATGTTTTGTTTGCGATCTCAGCGTTCTGGAGCATGGCTCTCTGGTTCTCTTTCGCAAGACGGGCTTGATACTCAGCCCGTGCGTTGGCCTGTTCCTGGCCCTGCATGTAGCTTACTCCAGTAGAGGCTGCTGCCATAGCCATTGAAGACCAGAACGCTGTTGTTGCACTTATCGGTTCACACATAGGCGTAACCCCTACGCAATGCCTATCAACTTCCTGTCTTCATCTGAGAGCTTTGTTCGGGAGTTAAAAGGATTTTTCCCAAAGCGAAAAGGGAAGAGAGGACAGGAAGTGACAGGGCATTTCTTAACTTCGTTTGAGCTACCGCCAGAGCAATCAAGACACTTGGCTCTGACAGCCTTAACCGGAGAGGTAATTGAGGTGTCTGTTTCAGTATTCATAATTTTCATTTTTCGGGACTCTGTGTCCCATTTTTTTACACAAGGGGTTTAAGATGAACTTTGGTAAGGGAAGGAAGCTAAAAATTCATGGAAGGGGTTATAGACCCTGGTTCACGAGCAAAAACGGGTATATCTGCTACTGGTTCCAGGACTCATCATCGTAGGTAGGAAGATCAGCCGTAAGTTTCTCCAGAGCCTCACGCATTGCTAAGGGATCACCTATGGTGTCCTGAGTGACTCCATTGTCTCGGAGGAACTGACGGACCACGTTAAGAAACGAGGCTTTTGGTTCATCGTCATTTTCCAGTTGTTTCATCATGGTGTCCCTGAGGGCATACCAGAGAGACTTTAGCTGATCTTGATCTGCTTTTGCCATTCTTAACCTCCTGTCTGTTAAACGATTGAGCTTTTACCTCTGGCCCCTGCAAGCATGAGAAACTTGATAAGTTCTTGGTCTGACTCTTCACCTGCCTTGAGGTTCCTGAGGTCTTCTGCATGAATGACCAGGGAACGACGAACAATTGCAGAAGCCGACAAGGAACGACCTCCAAGCTTTTCACTGTACCAATCACGGATGAACTGGAGGTCTTCTTCAAGTTCTGGAGTGGTACAGAAAGCATGCTTCTGTGTTTTGCCTGCACCCTTAAGGCGAACCTGAGGCTGAGTGTTGCTGCTGCGGGGAATCTTCAAAGTATCGCTGTTGCTTTTGACGGTCTTAGACATAGCTACTCCTGTATGTGGTTAATGGTTTACTTTTGACAAAAGAAAAGCAGGACAGCCGTAATGACTGCCCTGCTGTACCCAACGCAAAGAGACGATGGGAGGGAGGATCAATTGTGAAGAAGAATCATAATCGAAGAAGCTCACCGCTCTGACTGTTCACCATCAGACAATCAAAGTGATGAGCTTCTTAACTCTGTTCTGGCCTACCGAATAGCTACCAGGAACTGAGACTGACCTCTTGGTCTTGCTTCAAAGGAGAATTACATGAACAAAGAATATCTTTAGAACACCTATGGTATTCTTATGGGTTAACTTAAGATAGGGATATAAGAAGAAGATAAGTAAGATTAAACTTAGGGATAACTATGAGAAGACTATAGATTACCTATGGTACTCTTATAGGTATCTTATAGGGAATCCTTCTTCATCCCTGGGTCTCTCTCCTTACATAGTGCGTCCTAATTCCATCTATCAGGAATCTATAGGTATCTTATGGGGAATCTTTCTTTCATCCCTGGGGTCTCTTCTTACTAGTGTGGGTCAATTCTAAGGTTTTGAAATTAATAGCAAAACAAGTTTTTATTATTTTAAATTTAAGTATGCCATTTCGTTCTTCTTGAATCCCTGACGGAACCAGAGGTCGAGGACGAGAAACGCTTTACCACCTCAGTGACAACCGCAAATCTGTTGACCACATTTTTGACATCGTGATTGACCAAAACATTCAAACAGAGGGCACAGGAGACTTTCAATCACCTGACGATCAACTCTATTTTATTTCAAGCACTTAACTCTAAATTACAAATATAATGTGCCACACATGATTTAAAAATGTGGTAGCTCCAAACCCGGATATGTCAGTTGCTCAATACCTTCTTTCAAGCGTTTCAACGGGTAAGCATTACTTCCGTATTTACGCCCTTCGGTAACTGGAGCATGGCCTGTAAGAGCATCACTGACCTCTTCTTGAACACCACCTTCTCTGAGTCCATCCTTGAAGCTGTGTCTGAAGCTATGAAAAACTTTGCTGCTGTCGAACGCACCATATTTTCTGGCGTATTTGCTCCACCACTTAGACCATGAAGCAGTTCGCTTTTCCCCCTTAGACTTGAGTAGAGGGAAGAGTTGAGCTTCTTGCCCTGCTTGGCCCATCTCTGCGACATAATCGAGAAATCCTAACTCAATGAGCTTGGAATGAATGGGAACACGTCTTTTAGAGCTTTCGGTCTTACGCCGTTTATTATCGTCGACGGCAGTCATATCGAAATAATAGATGCCCTGCTCGTTTTTAATATCGTCCACAGTTAACTGTCCAAGTTCTTCAAGTCTGGCTCCTGTGAACGCAGCCATCAATGGTAACCACTTGGCAGCTTCCCCTGCTCCTCCTTTGGGCCTGTCAGCTTCTGAATAAATCGGGAAATTAAAAATAAGGTTCAGGTCTTCAACACTGTATGGTTGACGAACGGTCTTCTTGGTCTTTGTAGATTTTGCTTTAACTTTGGATGCAGGGTTCACTTCAATATAGGCATTTTCAACAGCCCAGTTCAGTACAGCCCCAATTGCACCCAGTCCTTTATCGTTGACTGTCCTTGCTGACAAAACTTTTACATCAGGATGTTTATCAGTGTACTCAACGAGTTCAGGAACAGTCATTTTCAAAAGCTTTCCTGACGGACGAACAGGCAGCCGAAGCATTGCATCTTTGAACGCCCTGACATGGGCTTTCGTGATCTGAGTAATCTGGAGATCGCCATGAAGCTCAACAAAGCGTCTTACATATGTACCAAAATCTTTGACGGTTTTTTCTGGACCACCTGCTGACTTATGTTCTTCAGACCACTTTTCAAAAATTTGTGTAAAAGTAGGAGCTTCCGAAACCGAAGAAGGAGCATGACTGAGCATGCCTTTACTTAAAACAGGGCGAGGGGGTGTATCAATAGGCTTTCCGGCATGACGTTTCCTAACAAGATCAAGAGTTTTTACTTTTGCCTTCAAAACAGCGTGTAGCCCTCCCGTATATTAGTCCCAGCGCAAAGTAGAGATTTCTGTTAAAGACAGCCATGAAGGAGGTTGTTTCGATGCGGAAATCCAAATTTAGTGAAAGTCAGATTATCAAGATCTTGAAAGAGGCCGAAGGCGGTCGCAGAGTCGTAGACGTGTGCCGAGATTACAAGGTCAGTCAAGCCACGTACTACAAGTGGAAGTCGAAATACGGTGGTATGGAAGCTTCCGATATGCGTCGCTTGAAAGACCTCGAAGAAGAGAATCGTAAGCTCAAAAATATGTTCGCCAATTTGAGCCTTGAAAATGAAGCTCTGAAGGATGTCATAGCAAAAAAGCTTTAAAGCCAGCTGAGAAGCGTGAGCTTGTTGACTACCTTCGCAACGAATTTTGCCTCAGCATTCGGCATGCATGCAGTGCGCTGCGTTTAAGCCGCTCAGTGTATGGCTATAAGCCTAATCCGCGCGATGATTCGTTGATCATTGAGATGCTTCTTAAGTTGGCTGATCGGTATCCTCGTTACGGGTTCAGAAAATTATTTATCCTGCTGCGCAAGCAAGGACACCGCTGGAACCATAAAAGGGTTTATCGAGTTTACTGCATGCTTAAAATGAATTTCCGGCGAAAGGGTAAGAAACGCTTACCGTCCCGGAATCCTCAGACTTTATCAGTTCCACCAAAGGCCAACATCTGCTGGTCAATCGACTTTATGCATGACTCGCTGATGAGTGGACAACGGTTTAGAACTTTTAATGTGCTTGATGATTTCAGCCGTGAATGCTTGGCAATTGAAGTCGACACAAGTCTGCCCGCCGGAAGGATTACTCGTGTGCTGGACAGAGTCTCAGCGTGGCGTGGTTTTCCTGAGAAAATGAGGATGGATAACGGTCCGGAGCTTATTTCGGTAACATTGGCAGACTGGGCTGAAAGAAATGGTGTTGAACTGGAATTTATTCAACCAGGTAAGCCAACCCAAAATTCATATATCGAACGCTTCAACAAAACGTTCCGTAATGAGGTTTTAGATTTCTACTTGTTCTCAACGTTATCTGAGGTCAAGGGCATAACCGAAGACTGGATTCGTGAATACAACGAAGAGCGACCTCATGAATCGCTCGGAGACATGACTCCGGTCGAATATGTCCAAACACATTCACCCCAAGAAAACTCTACTTACGGATGGCACTAACTTGGGGAGGTTTACAAGCGTAGCTAAGCTCTCGGTAAGAATCACTTTCCTTATCAACCTTAACTTCAATTTCATTCAGTATCCAATCAACATCCTTTGCAATCGGCTTGAGATTACCAATAGCAAGCTGTTCTGCTGATTCAGATATGGCTAATGCTAAAACCTCATCCCATAGATCATATTCATGATCGCTTAATCCAAGGATTCTGGTTTCCTCATCTTCTTTCAAAGCCTCGTGCATCCACAAAGTGGCTATACGCTCAATTTCAACCTGGGATAATTTTTCAACGGACTTCGCTTCTTTTAAACGTCTCTTTGCAGCAAACTCCTGATCCAACTTCACAGACTCAAGACGGACACGTTCAAGAGCCTCTTTGGGATCGCTGGTACGCAGACTGAAATAGACCTCTTTCTTTTCGTAAATGTCCTGTAAATCAACAGGGACTTTCGCACGAAAATAGTAATTACGGCTGCCTTTGCGGCGGTGTAGGCGGGTATGTTTGCACACGTCTTTCATGCCTCCGGTGTAGCATACTGGTGTAGCAGTTTGGAAGCAGAAAAGTAAAAGCCCTCGGACACTTAAGTGATTCCAAGGGCTTAATTATGCTCTGGCGGAGAGGGAGGGATTCGAATACATATGATAAGGGTTTGTTTTAATAGAATTTAGATAGTTTTATTTTTGTGGTTACTCAGGGAGTTACTCAATTTTATGAAAAAAAATTCTATTTTTTTGATGAATCCCATTTACAGAATATAATTCTCTCACTAATTAATCACATTGCAGCTTGCCCCCAATTGCCATGTAAATGCCTTCTTCAAAAAAAGAGATTCCAATAATGGACCACGATCTTGATATAACTGTCGACGACAATGGAACTGATGCCCATTTAATACATCCCAAAGACGACAAATTAAAAAGGGCTCACCTTGCGAAAAGACTAGCTGAAAGCATTGTCAAACTGGACACAAGTTCTTCATCATACGTTATAGGAATTCAAGGAAAATGGGGAGAAGGTAAAAGTTCTTTCATCAACTTCATCATTTCATATCTCCCTCATAATGAACTATTTCCACAATATAAAGATGCATCCTTTTTTATAAACCCAGCCCTCCCGCGGCCTACTATTAGGGATCATGAAAATTTAGTTGATATATATCACTTTGCTCCATGGAGATTCTCATCCGCTGATGATTTAGTTAAAAAATTCTTTGACAACCTACCTCGAAAAGACAGTTCTATCTTCACTGATGACAACTGGAAACAAATTCAATCATTCGTCAACACTGTTTCAAAAATCAGTAACCAAACTAATAAAATAACAGCTAAACTGCGTCAAATTTATATAGCATTATATGGAGCTGGTTTCATAACGATCCCTTTAGAGTACTTTAAAAACAACATCACTATATACTTTTCACCTATCATATTATTCTCTTTAGCTTTCTTTTTCACAATACCAGACTTGTATAATTTATTCTTTGATAGCAAAAACAAGAAAAAGGACTCACTCGAGAATGACAAGCTTAAAATTAAAAATATAACAAAAAAATGGAAAGGAAAACTAGTAGTCATCATTGATGATATAGACAGACTAGAACCTAGAGAGATACGTCAAACTATCAGACTTGTTAAATCACAATGCGATCTACCAAACATTGTTTACATTCTTGGATACGACAAAAATGAAATAGCAAATGCCTATTCAGACATTAAGAAAGAGAGCTCCCCTGCCTTTTTAGAAAAAATAGTACAACATGAAGTCCATTTAACTCCGCTTACTGAACCACAGGCTGCTGAAACATTAATTTCAATGACTAAAAAGCACCTGAACCTCGACAAAGTTGAGACAGAGGAGCTACAACTAGCATTATCTCCCGAAGCCCCCGTTGCTAAGGCTGGCTATGACCATTCAACAGGTAAAATAATACCACACTATTTTAAAACAGTGCGTGACTTAAAGCGCTTCTTCAACTCGCTTAAATTTGCAGCCGCGCCATTTAAAACGAAAAAAGTATTTCAAAGAGATGTGACAGACTTTCTCCTCATTGAAATATTACGCTTTTATAACCAAGATGCGTATAAATACTTATCCTCTAGAAAAACACAACTAACAACATTCAAGCACGATAAAACGAATAAAGAGATAGAAACCCTGAGTTTTTTCGATGAACACGCAAAAGAAATTGCAAAATATTTATTTTTAAATCATATAAACAAAGCGAGCATCAAAAGAGGCATACGAATTATACATCCAGAATACTTTGACAGCTATTTCTTGCTATATATACCAGAACAACGAATCAAATATGAACATATATTAAAATTATTTAGTACAGCAACAGACAACCAAGAGGATACTGTACTACAGATAAAAGAATACGTGCAAAAAGAGTATATTAGTGTTGCAGATCAAATCAACAGAGAATATTATAATCTTCAAGAAATAAATTACGAAAACGCCGCGCCAATGCTTAAAGCTCTTATTTTAGCTCAAGATAACATTAGACGAAACTCACCAGAGACATCACTGACAATTGATACCATAAGAGCATATGAAAAAGATGACGCACACGCTGCTAATCTGTTATTATTTTTCGTGCAGAACTCAAACAACCTTTCGGCATCTGAACTGCTATTTATGAATACGAAACAAAATGTTTCAAAAGAGAAATATGATGAATCACTAAAAGAATGCTTAAATATTTTTGAATCAAAATTAAAAAATGGGGACAAGGAGGTATTTGACCAAGATGCTCCATTTCTTTTTCCAATACTAGTAGAACGCATACCTGAAGAGTTAAAATCTTTCTTGAAAAACAATTTAGTCCAATTTCCATGTGCCATTCTTCCATTCTTTGGAAACGCTTCAAGCAAATCAGCTAACGCAAGCTGGATAAGACAACACATTTCAGGCGAAACTTTGGAAAAATGGTTCACTGCCGCAAAAGCAACACTTGAAAACACTACTTGCCCTAAACAGTCACTTAAATCAGCTATTAATCTCATGAAAGATGATAGTTATGCTTATGGCCAACCTTTAAGTGATTATACTAAAGGAGTTCCTCCAACTTCGGTAAAGAGTGCAAAATAGATTAAATTCTATTCTACACCCCGCCAATCCTGACTATGCCGCAGCACCCTCAAAATCTCGACATCTTCATTGCAGCAATACGCCACAAGATACGCGCCCTTAAGCACGATCAGCTCACGAGTTCCCGCAACTCTACCAGCTCGGCCTATTTGGGGATGCTGCTCTAAACTCTTCACATTTTTTAATATGGCTGTGACTACTTTTCTAGCTGACTTCGGATCATCCTGACTTATATATTCGTAAATGGAATCCAAATCCTGAACGGCCCGTTCAAGCCATTTAATCCTCGGCATACTTTGCCTCTAAGTCTTCCTGAGAGGTCCACTTAGCTTCTGGGCTTCTGGCTTCATCAAGCCCTTCCTGAATCGCTTTGACCTGCCATTCATTCACATCAAGATAACTGGAAATAGCTTCGCCAAACAAAAAGGCCTTCGATCTATTAGTTGCCTGAGCCAACTTTTCAACGCGCTCTTTCATTTCCGAAGTCATACGAATTGTTACGACTTCACTCTTGGGTCCTTTACTTATCATTTTTTGCGCCCTCCGTTTGTATTACAACATATTACACTGTAATACTAAAGCCAAGTCTTTGTTTAGCCATTTCAGAGAACCATAAAAATGATTTGTGACACCTGTTGTGGATCTTTGAGGTGCTCATTGCTTAAAAATTTCATAAAATCGTACGCTTTTTTTACCCCGCATTTAATAAGCCCCTAAACTATTAAAGATCAGGGGCTCAAAAAACAATAACAGACTATATAGAGTAATTCTGTCCTAGCGGCAGAGCTAAATTAATCATAATCAATGATTTCATGAACTTCATCAACACAGGTCTGCTTTCGACTATGGTTATCTGCTGTAAACCATTCCCCCTCAACCAACTCTAAATCTTCTAATCGGCTAATATCAAGGCATCGCCAGTTTTGCGGTGAGCCACTAACAATTGGCCTAGAACTACTATCTCCACCAAACTGGTACAACAAACAATGCATAACCCCGTTTTTCAAACCAAGCACATGCGGACACATTTCGCGCCTACAACCATTATAAATAGCATGCACTTGCTTCTTTTCTTGAATAGCCTGCTCTAAGAGCTCATACGTAGACATAAAGTTCTCCTGCAACAAAGATAATTAAACAAGTTTAAATAAAATCTTAAAAAGTTCACAATTTAAACCTGTATCACCATTATTCTCTTTATATCAACAAATCAACATTACTTAAAAGATTCATGTCACCCACTATTCAGCCGAGCGACCCTTATCCTTAAGCAAGACCGAACAAAATATATAAATTTTAAACCGCGTCAAAACCATTACTCAAAAAATAAATTTATTTTTTATTTCAGAAAACGTCATTTAACGTCCCACAGCGTCCCCTGACACAATTCAGTAACATATCAACCTAATTGGATTAATTAGTTTTATATGGTATCAATTGCTCCCATATAATTTCACATTTCAACTACGCACACGTACCAATTAGGAGCAGATATGGAAAAAACACCACTTTTCACGGAAAAAGAATATTCTGATACTTTTAAATGGTTCATCCGGCTCAAGCGTACTTTTGACAAAATGAAAGGACATGGCGTCCAATCGGTGAAAGAACCACCAATCATCGAAAGGATTTATCGCCATGTCCACGAGTTTTATCTACCATGCCTTGGGCCTGCCCGGCTATGACTATGTCAGGCAGGATTTTGTTGCCGGTAACGTGCTGATTTATGTGAGACCAAAAGCCAAGCTTGTTAAGTGCTCCCGCTGCAAGCATCGTCATGTGATTCATAAAGGAAGGAGCGAGCGTTGGTTGCGCACCGTTCCCATCGGTATCAAACCGATTTGGATTGTTGTAGATGTGCCTCGTGTTCAGTGCCGGAAGTGTGGTTGTGTCAGGCGTATCAAGCTTTCCATCGCAGACCCACGTCGCTGGTATACGCATAAATTCGAACGCTATGTCAGGTCACTGGTCAAGATGATGACAATGCTTGATGTCTCTACTCTGCTTGGAGTCGGTTGGGATGTGGTCAAAGACATCTTCAAGCGAGACCTGAAACATCGATTCGGACAGCCCAAGCTATCGAAATTGAAGTACATTGCAATCGATGAAATCAGCGTACGCAAAGGTCATAAATACCTAACGCTGGTCATGGATTTAAAAAGCGGAGCTGTCGTGTTTGTCGGTGACGGCAAAGGGGCTGACGCTTTGCTGCCTTTTTGGAAAAGGTTGAAACGCAGCCAAGCCGGGATCAAGGCTGTGGCAACGGATCTCAGTCCCGCATATATCGGTGCGGTTCTGAAAAATTTACCGCATGTTCCTCTGGTCTTTGATCATTTCCACGTGGTGAAACTCATGAACGATAAGCTCACCGAAGTTCGGCGCAAGCTTCATCGGGAGATAAAAAATACGATGGGCAAAGACGTGTTGAAAGGCACGCGCTGGCTGCTGTTGAAGAATCCTGAAAATCTAAACGCGGAAAGGGATGAACAGCAGCATCTGGAGGAGGCTCTACGGCTAAACAAGCCACTGGCGACAGCCTACTATCTGAAAGAAGACTTGCGTCAGATATGGAGTCAGCCAAGCAAGAAGGATGCAGCCGAGTTTCTAGAGAGTTGGATATCTCGTGCGAGGGCTTCTGGCATCGCTCCACTCGATACTATGGCAAAGACGTTGGCAACGCATAGCTTTGGGATACTCGCTTGGTTCGATCATCCCATTTCATCAGGGCCAATGGAAGGTACGAATAACAAAATCAAGACCATGAAAAGGCAGGCATATGGATATCGTGATCTGGAATTTTTCAAGCTCAGGATCATGGGTATTCATGAAGCGAAGTACGCTTTAACCGGATGAACCTTTTAAATTGTTAGTATTCCTTATTATGGGTGTAGGACTAGAAGCAAATCTAGCAGCTCGTTGTTTCCAATTAGCCGCAATTCTAGCTATATTTCCAACCGGTTTTTTCTTGGAAGGTAGAAGCCGAATAAAAAAGAAAAAGGCTAAGCAAAATAGAGTACTACGGGACCAGCCATTCACTGGAGCAAATAACCTACCTGCACTTTCTATAGAACAAAACCTTTTGAAACGTTACCTTTTGATGTCCACGATGTTTTTGATTCTTTTACTGTATGACCTTGAGGGAAAAAACATCCAGACCAAGCCAGAAGCCGAAATTATAAATAAACCTAGAAAACAACAATCTACTATCGCTATTCCGCTTCCATGCTCGGAAAACAGCCGAGTTAAGCCGAGCAGAGTTGCCAAATGGGAAAGGGATAAAGACTTAAAAAATCACTACGACATAGCTCTCAATAAAATTCTTACTTGGGAAAAGTCTGTAAATGAACCAGTTAGAGCACATAAAGAAGCACTCATCCATGCCTCGCGCAAATTTTTTAGCTCGTACTTCATTTACGGAGTTCCTACGGTATCTAGAGAAATGTTCATCACAGATGTAAGTGACTATATGAGAAAGACCCCTTCAATAAAATTCATTGAAAAAAGAGCCACAGAAGCATGGCAATATCTTCCAGAAGATTTGAAACTAAGTGGCGGAACAACAGCTAAAAGCCAGAAGAAGAATCGGCAGGAGACCCCTTAAAAAAGTTTAAGCCCTAAAATAAATTTAGTATCTTGTTGAATTAATGTGAAAACGTATGATTTCTCCTGATGTCAAAAAACACAACACAGGAGAAAATTAATGAACGGTAATGAAAAAGAACTTCTTTTAAATCCACATGCTGGATTCCTACGTCTCAAGGATGTTCTCAAAATCATACCCGTAGCCAGAAGTACATGGCTGCGCGGAGTTGAGAGCGGCAGATTTCCCAAGCCCGTTAAATTAACCGAACGAACTATCGCTTGGGGCGCGGCTGAAATCTATGAACTTGTTGAGAAGCTCCAAACCGAAAATTCTTATCCTTTTGCCGAGGGTAATGAATAATGCCTTACCTGAATGAATTCAAACAGATATTAGAAGAACATGGAATCTCAAGCGAAAATTTAATTCGTGACGGCCAGTTGCACCGGACTGCAACACACACCAAGCCTCATAAGAAGAATGCGGCCTACATAATCCACAACACCGATCCTGCCCTTTTGTGGTGGTGTAATTGGGAAACAGGAAATCAGGGCACATATTCCCCCAAAAACGCCACAGACACAACTGCGAATCAGGCAAAAGCTCAGGAACGGTTAGCGGGTATCAGAAAACAGCAGCGACTAGAGCAAGAGCTACGGCATGAAGAAGCGAAAGACCGAGCTGCAAGCATATTACAAAGCTGTTTACCCTGCACACACAGTGAATACCTACAGCGCAAGAAGCTGCCTATAGATGACAACATTTTCCAAGGTCGAAATGGCGAACTCATAATTCCCATTCTTTCAGAAAGTGAGTCCGTACAAAGCTTACAGCGTATTTTTCCAGACGGTAAAAAGCGGTTCCTAACTGGCGGAAAAATAAATGGCGGATTCTTCTACCTTGGCAAAAATCCTGAAAAAGTAATTTATCTATGTGAAGGCTATGCCACCGCTGCAAGCATATATCTCGCCTCAAAAGAGACAACTTACTTATCCTTCTCAGCCCACAATTTAAAGGCTGTCGCTTTATTCCTGCGTAAAAAATATCCACAAATCCCCATAATCATATGTGCCGATGCGGATGAAGCTGGTCAAAAGAACGCTGGAGCGTGTCTAACCATCACGAATTTGTCCGTAGTAACTCCTTCATTTTTAAATGTTGAAGGATCAGATTTTAACGACTTGCATTTAAGTCAAGGACTTGGAGAAGTTTCAACGCAGATTGAAGCGGCCTACTCTACACATATTCAAGCACAGAAATCGCAAGCGCTATGTGCAATTAAACTAGGAGATTTTTTAGAAATGCCCCTACCAGAACGAGGATTTCTACTGAAACCAGTTATTCCAACTCAAGGGTTAGTCATTATGTATGCACCGCGTGGAATAGGTAAAACCTTTGCAGCGTTAAGCATGGCTTTGGCTATTTCTGGTGGAGGAGAAATTTTTGAATGGCGAGCATCCAATCAGAGCAGAGTTTTATATGTTGACGGAGAAATGCCAGCAAGGGCTATGCAGGAACGGTTAGCATACCTTGCGATGGGAAATAACGTTCCTCCTAATGCCACGAACAACCTTGTCCTTGTCACTCCGGACATTCAGCCCTGCCCCATGCCCGACCTATCTACTTATGCAGGACAACAAGCCCTTGAACCGCTGTTAAAAGACATTTCTCTCTTGGTTTTAGATAATATTGCCACCCTATGCCGGACAGGTAAGGAAAACGAAGCTCAGTCATGGCAAAATATGCAATCGTGGCTGCTGGACTTAAGACGCAGGGGAATTGCCGTTCTACTTATCCATCATGCTGGCAAATCTGGCGACCAGCGAGGCACAAGTGCCAGAGAAGATATCATGGACACAGTGATCAGCCTACGCCGCCCCAAACAATACAAAATGACAGAGGGGGCTAGGTTCGAGGTTCACTTGACCAAAGCTCGTGGAATTTCTGGCGAAGACGTAAAGCCCTTTGAAGCACTTCTATGCAGCGAAAAAGAATCCTTTTACTGGAAGATAAAAGATATCGAAGATGCTGAATTAGACGAACTCAAAGCTCTTTTATCCGAAGGTCTGAGTATTCGAGATTGTGCTGAAGAAATGGGAAAATCCAAATCCGCAGTGCACAGGCTAAAAAAGAAATTGGAAGCCATGAGTTGAGAGCAAAATAGACTGCCAGTCCCGCTTTTAAATTCTATGGGATTCGGGACACTGGGACAATAAAATTCGATCCTAAATTATGAGAGAATATTTACCCCCTATCCCCTTGCGCAAAGTCCTCTGGTGAAAAAAATAAAAGTAGCAAATGAAGCCGAAATAGAACTCTGCCAGGTACGAAATTAAAGCAAAGTGCAGCTTTGTCCCACTGTACCATCTCCTAGCAGAGAGAAGGCGGGACAGTTAAATCCTGACTCAGTTCCGGCGGATTCTGAAGAAGATAGATGGCAGTCGCAATTGACACATTATAGTCGTGCGGGATTGTCAGAGGTAAGGAGCAAGCCATGTTTTCGTTTCACTTAAACGCTTGCCCTGCGGGGAAGAAATAAATCAAAGCACAAAAAGCAAAATCACAAGATGAAAAATAACTATCAGAAAAAAACAGGCCGTCCCACTCTTCCGAGCGATGATGTCAGACAGTACGTGATTGGCGTCCGTGTTAATTTGAAAGAGCGGACACTGCTAGCCAGCAAAGCCAGAATGTTAAATCTATCTCTTTCGCAATGCTTACGAGAGCTATCCATACAAAAGGACATAAAACGCTTAGTTGTCCCAGCCGTAAACAGACAAGCTTACGCCGAATTATCAAAGCTTGGGAGCAATCTTAACCAGCTTTTGCAGCTTAGCTATCGTTTAGACAGAAACGCGATCCCAGAGCAACTAATCAACGAAACGCACGAAGCTGTCACAAAACTACGCTGCGAACTGCTAGGCCTAAACAAGGCTGCGAAGAATGATAGCTAAACTCGTAAAAGGCACAGGATTTCGCGGAGCATTGGATTATGACCTCGGGAAAGATGGTGCGTCTATTTTAACAACCAATATGGCCGGGGAAAATCCGAGAGAGCTAGCGCAGGAATTTGGAGCTATTCGCAATTTGCGGCCCAATTTAAAAAAAGTGGTTTGCCATGCAAGTATTAGTCTGGCTCCGCAAGAAAGCCTAACAGACAAGGAATGGCGTAACGTCACGCAAAAATACATACAAGCAATGGGGTTTAGTGACTGCCAATATATTGCGACAAAACATACAGACACAGAACATCCACATATTCACATTGTAGTTAACCGAGTAACCATGCAAGGAGAAGTCGTAAGCGACAGTAATGACTTTAGAAAGCAAGAAAAATTAATGCGTGAACTAGAGAAAAAATACGACCTGCAAGCTGTTGCAAACAGCAAAGAAGTCGATTCAAAAGCATTAACCAAAAATGAAGTTGAAAAAGCTCTCCGCACAGGAGAGTTGCCTATCAGAATGCAACTGCAAAACAAGGTAAAAGAAGCTTTAAGCGCATACAAGAACCTTAATTTATTTATAAAAACACTAAGCGCAAACAGTATTGAAGTTCGACTCAACCGAGCCAAAAACGGAAATATCAGAGGCATTAGTTTTGCGCTGAATGGAATAACCATGAAAGGCAGTTCCCTAGGCAAAAGTTACTCATGGAACGGACTGCAAAAAAGAGGATTATATGAGCAAAATGGAAAAAATAAAGAACTTATCGACTGCGAAAGAAGAGACTCCAGAAGTGGACGAAATCACAATGATGGAAGCCCGCTTGGGATTGCTGAGCCAGCAGGAGCAACACAAAATCGAGAGCAACATGGAGTTGATCAAGCTTTTGAAAGAATTTCAAATAGTAATCAAGGAATCAACTCGGACAGTAGAAAAAACCATAGAAGAAACAAGGGATTTTCCCGTTAAGGCTGTGAAGTTATTAGAAAAGGACGTAAACCGCTGTATAGCGATATGTAAGCTAGTCAACAAGCAAGCCGGAAAGGCTCATGAGGAGGCATGCGAAGTCTATAACTATATGCAAAATGAAGTGCGGAAAAACATCTACATAAATATGGGAATTACATTTCTTTTTTCGCTGGTTGGGGTTTTGTTTGGTGTGGTGATCGTGCTGTATAAGTTGGGGATTTTGTAAGGGACCATTTCAAATCAGTTTTCTAAGACAATATACGCACTTGCAAAGAAACGCATCATATTATATCTATAGCCATAAAAAATAAACAAGGAACTTTAATCGATGAAAGATCAATTCGATGAATATTGCCTACTTGATTGGATGTACTTAAAAATGCGAATGATAGGCCAGTCTCAAAATACGTTCATGGTTAAATTTGATGAAAAAAACTTACCTGACATACACACTATATACCCGAATATTACATATGAAAAACTAATTGAAATATTGAACATATGTCGAGCTAACCATTGGATAGAGCAAAAAGAAATAAGTACCGGGAATCCGTATTCTCTAGTTGGGATAACAACAGCAGGTCTAGGCATAGCAAAATCTCGACATATCGAGAATCAACGAACCAACACAATACCCAAAAAAATTATTTGCTGGTGTAATTCAAATCCCGGTGTTTTAGCCGTTGCTGCAATATTAGTTAGCGCTGTAAGTTTAATAACATCCGCCTATATAGCAATAAACTATTCATCAAAATAAGGAACATGTTATGACGAACCTTTTAGAAGGAGCACCAGCTTCAGTTACTTGTTTGTGTCTTTATTGCCAGTCACCTCTTGAGGACAAACACGGAAAGCAGCCGAAAGAAGGAGACCTAATTGAATGCGCTCATTGTGGAAATTTAAATGACTTTAGCAGTGTCGTAGCAGAAGCAAAAGAAAGAGCAGAAGCTCAAGTTAAATTAACAATCGAACAAAATTTAAATAATTTAACTGCAAAACTATTCAAAAAATAAGTTTATGATGAAACAAACATCAAACATAATTCCAACAGATGCTTATTCATCTCCACCTCAAAGCAAATATTTTGAACTATTTTTTGACTTTGCACCTATCTCTTTCCAGAATTCAAACTCAGCAACCAAAAATTTATTTATAAACAACGTCAAGAAAATCTTATCTACCTTTCAATACTATATCCTTGAAGACGTCCAAATTGATATTTCATGGTTTACAGATGAGTGCTACCGATATGAAACAGATAAATGCCCAGATGTGGACAACATAATAAAACCTATTTTGGATTCATTTATTGGACCAAATGGATTCTTAATTGATGACTGCCAGATACAATCTGTAAGTTCTACATGGATTGATCATAGTGGAAATCAAAGTTTCGAAGCAAGAGTAAAATATCACTGGGACATGACATGCCTTAAAGACGACTTATTTTTTATACAAATAGATAAAGGATTATGCTTCCCATTTAGAAAAAGCTTCTCCGCTAAAATTGCAAAGACACGTCTTGAATCCATAATTAATTCCATACAAGCAAGAGAGCAAATGGTTGCTAACGGGCACCGCATGGTTGAAGCCCTTGAATCACTTCCACTACAACGTTTTTTTCACCGCTCGCGAATAAGGGATATTCAAATAATTAGGCACGAAGATTTTATTAACGCAAAATATACTGCATAATTAAGACCTACTACACAGAATTTTAATACTCCATTTTCCTTTTTCATGACCGGAACCACCCAGCCTCAAAATCAGCCCAATGTTTTTGAAATTTATAATGATAGTCCCATAAGACGCAATCAAAAGTAGACGGCGACTTACCCCGCCAGCCCATCCAAATAGTCAGCCCACTCCTGCATCATCTTATGACGTTCCTCTAGGTACTCAGCGCGGTTGTAAGCGTCCCGAACCTTATTTGCCTCACCATGGGCCAATTGACGCTCTATGACGTCTGGCATGTACTTTAATTCCCCATTTAGACGGGTACTCGCAGTTGTCCTGAACCCGTGGCAGCACATTTCATCCTTTGCGTACCCCATACTACGTAAGGCCTTATTTATGGTGTTCTCGCTTAATATCCCCTTGTTGCTACGATCACTGTGAAAAATATATTTATTATGGCCTGTTACAAGATGGGTTTTCTTTAATATGTCTATGACCTGTGTGGAGAGCGGGACAATGTGAGGTCTCGGAGCTTTCATTTTATGAGCTGGAATTTGCCATTCTCTTGCTTCCCAATCAATTTCTGACCACTCAGCACTACGTAATTCCCCAGAACGTACAAAGGTATACGGAATAAATTTTAATGCCTGGGCAACACTGAAAGTACCTTTGAAATTATTTATCTTCCGCAAAAGTTTCTTAATCTCGGCAGGTTTCGTTATAGCAGGAAAGTGTTTAACACGTTTTGATGCGGGAATGAGTAACGCTTTGGTATCGCTTGCAGGGTTACTCAATTCTGGATTTGATACGCGGGCATAGTTAAAAATATGTACGCAAGTTAAATTAACTCGCTTGGCAGTCTCATGCAGATTCATGGCTTCCAAACGCTCAAGGATCGCAACTATATCTTTATTCGTTATTTCAAAAATGGATTTATCGGCTATGAAAGGGAATACATGATTCACAAGTCTGCCGTATATGGTCTGCCTGTCTTTTTTGTTTGCCAGAGTTAATGATTTTTTCGCAAACCATTTATCCGCAATAACTTTAAAACTATAACTACCGTCTATCTTAGCCTTCTGCTCTTGTCGCTCTCGGGATGGATCCAATCCTTTCGCTAGAGACTGGCGCATCTCAAATACTCGATTTCGAGCTTCTTTCAGACTTACTTCTGGATACAACCCTAGCGAGAGCATTTTTGCTTTGCGATTGAATTGATAGCGAAGCCGCCACCTTTTAGAACCGCTTGGAGTAATTTCTAAACAAAGGCCGTTACTGTCTGTGATTCGGTACAGCTTCTTCTTGGGCTTGGACAATTCAATTTGTTTTATAGTTAAGGGCACTTAAGAGTCCATGTGTTGAGGGTTAAGACTTGAGTAACTTTCTAACAAAAAAACTGGTTACTCAAACTCTTACTCAATAAAAAGGTCTGTATCAACCTACCCCATGAAATCTCGTGGAACTTAGAAAACAAAAAAGCCCTGCAATTGCAGGGCTTTTGACACTCTATGCTATCGAGTGGAATTATTAACTGGCGGAGAGGGAGGGATTCGAACCCCCGGAAGGCTCACACCTTCAATAGTTTTCAAGACTACCGCGTTCAACCGGACTCTGCCACCTCTCCAAAACGTGAGAAAAGAATTTTGCCGAAGTTGCCTAAGATGTCAACCTTTTTTTGTACTTTTGTACGGAAATTTTTATCCTGGCAATTTGAGGCCTTATTAATCGACATAGACAGCCTGAACATTAGTCCCGGATGACCTTCCCAGACTAAAGATAAACGCCCTTTCCTTTCAGCTCATCACCAAAAGCACGCAACTCGGATATTGAACGAAGCCCAAGTTTTTTCATCATATTTGAACGGTGTTTTTCAACCGTCTTGATACTTATAATCAGCAGATCGGCAATTTCCCGGTTTTTATACCCGGCAAGAACCTGCTTCAGAATTTCACGCTCACGGGCAGTCAATGAATCAAGCCGTTCATCACACTTACCCCGCTCTTTCTGAAGAAATCCCTTGGCCACTTCTCCGGAAATATCAGGGGCAAGATAAACTTTACCTTTCATCACTGTCCTGATCGCCATCATGAGTTCTTCGCTTGAGGATGTTTTCAAAACATATCCGCTGGCTCCGGCATCAAGAGCTGAAAAAATATGATCCGCTTCTTCATGGGCTGTCAATGCCAGTATCTTGGTCTTCCCATGCCCCGCGAGTTCCTGAATGGCCTGTACGCCACTTTTAACAGGCATGGACAGGTCCATCAGCACAACATCCGGATTCAATCTTTTACAGAGGCGCACAGCTTCCTCACCATTCTCAGCCATGCCGAGCACATTAATTCCCGACTGGGACTTCAGAATGGTTTTAAGCCCTTCCCTGACCAAAGCATGGTCGTCAGCAATAACAACTCCGACAAGATTCAACATTTACACCAACGTCAGGTTTTAATCACACAGCCCTCAATAAAGCAATCCATAAGCTTAATGAAATCAATGTTACATCAGTTCAGGAAATGACTCAAGAAAGGTACAGTCATTTAATAACTACAAACAAGCATTGTCAGCCGAAGCACGTGCTTGAATTAAAAATTCATCACGCCCAACAGCTTGCACAATACGCATGTCTTGCAGCTAAAAAAAAGGCAGTCGAAACTTCGACTGCCCTTGACTTTCATGTGGCGGAGAGGGAGGGATTTGAACCCTCGATAGAGTTTTAAGCCCTATACTCGCTTAGCAGGCGAGCGCCTTCAGCCGTGCTCGGCCACCTCTCCGTTTGCATGGTGAGTGAAGTGATGTGCTTCACTCACTCAGGAAGCGTTTAAATATATTTACACGTCCTGAATGTCAACACCTTTCAAGATATTTTTTTTAATTATTTATGAACTATGTCTTCTTTTTTTCTAAAGGTAGAACGGAAAACAATATTCAATGGAGCAATCTTAACATTCAGAATTTTGCGAAGCTTATTTTCAAGGAACCTGTGATAGGATGACTTGATCAGTTTTTCATCGTTGATAAAAAAGATAAAAGTCGGCGGCTCTTCGTCAGCCTGGGTGACGTACTTGAACTTAGCCCTTCTGCGTTTGACCACCGGAGGCTGATGTTTATCAATGATATCCTTCATGATTCTGTTGAGCTCACCGGTGCTGATTCTTAGTGAACATTCTTTCTTCAGTTTCGCGGCAAGAGGCAGAATCCCGCCCAGACCGGACTTGCTGATGCATGAAGTATAAACCACCGGAACATGATGAGCTATTCTGAGCGCACGCTCAAAACCTTCCCGCAGTGCTTTCCTTTCTTCCTTGGAAACAAGGTCGATCTTATTGACTGCTATGATAAACGGGACAGCCTCTTTGAGCAGGTAATCCAAAAGCCGTTTATCCTGCTTGGTAATGCCGGACAGAGCATCAACAACCATTATGGTCACATCCGCTCTTGCACTGCTTCTTAATGCGCGCACTACACTGAAACGCTCAATAGTATCAGTAATATTAGTTCTGCGGCGCACACCAGCGGTGTCCACGAAAGTATAAATTTTGCCGCCACTGTCAAAAGTAACGTCAACGCTGTCACGTGTAGTACCCGCGATATCACTGACGATAACCCTTTCCTCACCGGTCAGAGCGTTCACCATGGAGGATTTCCCGGCATTGGGTCGTCCCAACATGGCGATTTTCAGGCCTTTGGCCTCCTCATCTTCTTCCTCCGGCTCAATTCCGGTGGCAAGAGCCATATCCGCCACTTTTTCGCGTAATTCCTGTAGATTGAAACCATGTTCGGCTGATACAGGCAGCATTTCAAAGCCAAGAGCGTGAAAGTCTGCGGTAGCCGTGGCCTCCATCTCTGCTCCGTCAACTTTGTTGACCAGCAGGAGAACGGGTTTGTTGCTCTGGCGGATATAGTTGGCAACTTCCTCGTCCAGAGTCGTCAGGCCGGTTCTGCCGTCCACAACCAGAATCAGCGAATGGGCGGATTCAATTGCTTCACGGGCCTGTTCAAAAATATCTCCCTGAAATTCACCGGAATTATTATCGCTCTCCATTACCAGACCACCGGTATCAATAAGGGCGTACTTAACCCCGTCATAGTGGCCTTCGGCATAGATGCGGTCCCGGGTGATGCCGGGCTCATCGTGGGTCAATGCCCTTTTCTTTCTCAATAATCTGTTAAAAAGTGTGGATTTCCCTACATTAGGGCGTCCAACAAGTGCAATAGTAGGCAGCATTTCAGCCTCCGCAAAAATAAATGAACTGTCATCCGCAACATATTTATCGCGTGAAAACACTATATATCAAAAAAAGCGGGAAGACATCCGCTTCCCGCCTCTTTCATCTTCTCAGAAAGGGCCTATGACACAATGCACGTAACTCTGTAAAGAATTTATTACTCCTGAGCCCGCTATGCAGCACTACTAAATTCAGGAACGTCTCATTTTAAAAGGGCTCTGCAGTCAAAATAAAAGATCGGTCCGGCATTGCAACATTATTAAAATATACGGCAGGAGCCCGCAATATCAATTGATACTGCGGGCTCACCTTAATTTCAAACCACCAAGTCAATAATCATTATTGACGAAGATCCGACAGAACCCTGTTCAGAGAATTCAACTGAAATAATAAACAGGGTAAACGTCGTTCATTGCTAAAAAGAAGACTACTCTTCCTCGAACAGCTTTTTGATAGCCTCGGTGTAAGGAGGCCTGAGAACACCCTTTTCAGTTATGATCCCGGCAATGAGTTCATTAGGAGTGGGATCAAAGGCAAAGTTGAAAACTTCCACGCCCTCAGGGGTAATCCGATGGTCTCCCACATGGGTCACTTCGGTCGGGGTACGGTCTTCGATAGGCACATCATCTCCGGTAGGAGTCTCGGGATCGATGGTGTAGACAGGAGCGGCGACGTAGAAAGGGATACCGAACTCGCGCGCAAGCAATGCCACGCCAAAAGTCCCGATCTTGTTCACAGCATCACCATTAGCAGCAACACGGTCGGCACCAACCACAACTTTCTGGACCAGCCCTTTTTTCATCAGCAATGCACATGCGTTATCGCAGGCAACTTTAACTGGGATACCGTCCCGATGCAGCTCATAAGCTGTCAGACGTGCCCCCTGAAGAAAAGGACGGGTCTCATTGGCGATAACGGACACTTTCTTGCCCTGATCAACCGCACCGCGGACAACACCCAGTGCTGTCCCGTATCCGGCGGTAGCAAGCGCTCCGGCATTGCAGTGAGTCATGATGGTATCGCCATCATCCATGAGTTCGCCGCCATACCTGCCTATATCCTCGCACATGCGGATATCGTCCACGTGGATTTCCTTGGCCCGCTTAAGCCAGATGGAGCAGAGTTCATCAAGTGAAACATCACCTGCTTCAGCCCATACCCGCTTCATTTCCCTAACAGCCCAACGCAGGTTTACTGCCGTGGGGCGGGCATTTTCAATTTTATCGAGGTTCTTTTCAAGGTCTGCCTTCCAGTCTGCACTTCCGGCCACCTCACGCCCGGCAAGATAACACCCGTATGCGGCAGTCACACCGATTGCAGGAGCTCCGCGAACAACCATAACCACGAGGGCCTCAACGATATCATCGGTTGTTTTGCAGTCGAACCAGTCCTCACGGGTTGGCAAATAGCGCTGGTCAAGCAGAACCAATGCGTCTTTTTCAGGGGAAAACTGAATATGCTCGGTCATTTGAATCTCACTGGGTTAAGAAAGTTTTTCGGAAATCATTTTGCTGACCATACCGGGGTTAGCTTTTCCTTTGGTCTCGCGCATGATCTGGCCCATGAAAAAGCTCATCAACTTCTTCTTTCCGCCCTTGAAGGCTTCAACTTCATCAGGATTGTCAGCCAGGACCTTATCAACGACAGCTTCAAGAGAAGATGAGTCGGAAATCTGAACCAGACCTTTATCATTGACGTACTTCTCGGGGTCAATCCCTTTGGTGAAGACTTCGCTGAAAATATCTTTACCTATTTTGATACTGATTACGTCCTTTTCCACGAGCTGGATAAGCTTCGCCATCATTTCCGGCTTAAAACTGCAGTCGGCAACATTCATCTCGCTATGGTTAAGTTCACGCAAAAAGTCACCTTTGATCCAGTTAACTACTTTTTTGGGATCATTGTGATTCTCAAGAACAGCCTCAAAATAATCAGCAATATCTTTTTCTGAGCTTATCAGCTCTGCATCGTCATCGCTAAGTCCCATGTCATCAATGAATCTGGCTTTGCGTTCAGTCGGGAGTTCGGGGAGCGAGGCCTGCCATTCAGCAATCCATTCATCTTCAATGACAAGAGGAACCAGATCCGGATCTGGAAAGTAGCGGTAGTCGTGAGCCTCTTCCTTGCCGCGCATAGAATGGGTTGTTCCCTTGTCCGCATCATAAAGGCGGGTTTCCTGAATTACTTTTTCGCCATCTTCAATGAGGTCAATCTGGCGCGCGACTTCGTAACGAATTGCTTTATGGATGTTTCTGAAGGAGTTGATGTTCTTGAGCTCCGCACGGGTTCCGAACTCTTTCTGGCCGACAGGACGGACAGAAATGTTTGCATCACAACGGAAAGAACCTTCTTCAAGGTTACCGTCACAGATACCGAGATAAAGAAGAATAGAACGCAGCCCCTTGAGATAGGCAACGGCCTCGTCAGCACTGCGCATATCCGGTTCACTCACTATTTCAATGAGGGGAACTCCGGTACGGTTCAGGTCTACAAAGCTGGCGTTTTCAGCCGCTGAGTGGATGTTTTTACCAGCATCCTCTTCCATATGGATACGAGTGATACCGATGCGTTTGGCATGCTTCCCGCCGTCAGCATCTTCGTAGGAGATATCAAGATGGCCATGCTCGCAGATGGGCAGGTCAAACTGGGAAATCTGGTATCCTTTAGGGAGGTCCGGATAGAAGTAATTTTTACGGGCAAAGATAGACTTCTGATTAATATCGCAGTTGGTTGCCAGCCCCATCTTGACGGCATATTCCATTACTTTTTCATTAAGAACCGGAAGAACGCCAGGCATACCGGAGCAGACTTCGCAGACGTTCTCGTTGGGGTCCTTGCCGAACTCGGTGGAACAGCCGCAGAAAATCTTGGTCTTTGTCTTGAGCTGGGCGTGAACTTCAAGCCCGATAACAGTTTCAAACTGAGTCATATGAATTACCATCCTTATATGATGTCTCCGGCTGCCCTTTGCAGGAGCCTTTCAGCGTAACTCCGGGGCTTAAAACTTTTTAATAAAAAGGCTTTAAGAATCCCAAAACTTTTTAACAGGGCTTCGCCATTTGGAGATAATATGTTTATTTGATTAAATACAATTAACCAATGAACAACCTGACAGAGAGGTAGAGTCTACCTCTCCAAAAAACTTAATCAAAAATTATGCAACCCCTCAATGAATCAGCAGGCCCACTATCCCTCAGGAGCCAGACCATGTTTCGAATCTTTCGAATAATGAGAAGTTGCGAAGGCTCCGCCGCTCCAGCTGCATGAAGCGGAATAAAATCACCGGATAAGTGATATGCGTTTCACAATCAACGCCTCAAGGCTGACCGGCTTATCAGCAGATAAACAGGCACATGATTCTTTAAATGATGCGCCGCGTATTTGTATTTATTCCCGGTTCCTATGTAATAATCAAGACGCGCCCCGCGAATGGCCTTTCCGGTATCCTGCGCAAGCCCGATACCATTCACCCTGTGGGCCGGACGCCCCTTTCGAGGGTAAATATCCGCCCTGAAAGAAACAATTGATCCCAGTGGCAAAAGCGAAGGGTCTGTAGCCAGACTGACCTTGCCATGCAGAGCTTTACCCATGGCTCCCAGAGGCTGCCCACGGGTGACTTTAAAAAAGATATAACTTTCGTTTTCAGCCATTAACTCCCACATCTGCCCGGGGTTCCTGAGCAGGTAGGATTTTATCATGGACCGGGAGAGCTGGCTCTTCTTGAGAACACCTTTCTTGTGCAAAATATGACCAAGCCCTTTGAAATCCAGTCCGTTACTGCCACTGAAAACAGCAGTCCGCAAACGACCATCTGGCAGACGAAGCACTCCGCCACCCTGAACATGCATGTAGAACAGATCCACCGGACACTTCAGCCATGCTACTTCAAGCCCCCTGCCGGACAAAACCTTGTTGATATCGATGGCCCGGCGGGAATGATAAGGCAGTATCTTCCCATTTTCAACCCGGTAGGCCTTACGAAGCTTTTCCGACCAAGGATGGGTCTGTCCGGGGCGGGCTTTCCTAAGATCAGGTGGCAGTCTGTAAACGGGATACTTATAAGGTCCCTGTCTGGTCAAACTGGCTTCAATCACCGGTGTATAATACCCGGTCATCTCCGCACCGGACTGGAGCTGATACCACACAAAATACTTACCCAGCAGCTCCGGATTTCTGTCCAGCCGGGGCAAAAGCCGCTCAAGATCTTCAAGAGACCTGCGCAACTGCCCCCATGTAAGGCGTAATTCATCACGTTTGAGAGCAAAACCGCCTGAAGGATTTCGTCGGACATACTCTATCGACTTCCGGATCTGGGGGAGAAGATCCCGCCAGGAGCGCATATCCTGAGAACCAGCGGAGAGTCTTCTTGCAGCAAGTTCCGCTGAATTGACCGGAAGCTTTTGAAACCGGACAGGGCCGCTTGGAGCTTTCAACCCGGGCCTTTTGCTTTTCCATACTTTGGTACTGGTCTCAGATCTGATAACCCTTTTCTTGGGGATTGTTTTTACTTTAGCTGCACAACCGCAGAAAAGAAAAGACAGCAGACACAAAACCGCCACCATTTTAAACGGAGAAATATTTTTTTTCATTTAGGTACTATGCTTCGATAACAACATCACTGAATCTGCCAACGCCATACTCACGCCGCCGCAGGAACTTCTCGGGACTCGGCCCGATAATCTGCAACTCTCGATGTCTCAACTGAACATCCTGAGCGATATGCATTTCCTTGGTACATCCGGTTGAGTATGTGGCATCCTTTCCCGCCCAGACCGGGGGCACACGTTCACCCATCAACTCAAAACTTTTTTCAATATCGGCATAAGTCTGGAATCGCCAGATGGTTATGAAACCGCTTCGCTGAACTTTTTCCCACATGAACATGAGGTCGTCTGCGTCCATACCCTCTTCAAAATACTCAGCCGGGTTGATGATGTAAATATCCTCCAGACGCTCTCTCAGATAGCCTACAAAGGTATTGAGTACCTTGATGGCGGTGTCTACCTGACCGGGAATACTTCCCACAATGGCACTGTAGAACATGACCGCTTTATTCTGTGACCTTGCCTGCTGCATTTCATTTATTATTTCGTCCGCCTTTGCGGTAATCCCAGCTTCAGTGAATTTTATTGTACTTGGTGATTTAGCTTTGAATTCAAGCCTGAAATGTCCCTCCAGAGTACGGTAAAAACAAATTACATCACGGGTGAACTGGTGGGTGTTCCCTACAAGCCTACGCCTGTTTCCCCACCCTTTGGCGAGAATAAGGTCCGACTCTTTCCAGGCCCGCGCAAAAGTAACGCTGCAGCGCACCAGATTCAGGCGTTCTCTGGTTCCATCGGAAATAACGACAAAAGGATTCTGGCGCAGACTGGACAGCAGATCGTTTTTGGAGATGCGGTTTTCAGAAATGAACAGAGCTCCCTTTAAAGCTTCAGCAAGTTCCGGGTCGTTTTCACGGTCCCAGAATGTGGGATCATCAAAACAGAACCCCTCACGCAGCGAAAGGATGACACTGTGCCCCTGACGTATCAGGGATCTTATCATTAAAAGGTCGGACATAAGTCCGCCGGTTTCATCAGGCAGATAAAGGATTCTAAGCCCGGGTCCGTTCGAATGTAATATATTACGCACGGGTGAAAAATCGACTTCATCACGAGAATACATTTTGGAAAACTGAAGGAAATCCCCACTGAAAAGATGCTTGCTCCACTGATCAGGAAGAGTTGCAAGACGGAAGAAGCGTTCCAGTTCGACCATATCCAGCTCAAAGCGCATATCCGCGAGACACCCGCAATCCGGTGCAGGGTAAGGGCAGGATTCAATGGCATTACGGAAAAATTCACTATCCACAAATTCCTTGCCTCTTTTAAACAGGACACTTTTTCGCTCACGGTAGGGGTCATCAAGACCGGACCGGGTCAGAAAAATAGTAATCATCCCTTTAAGCAGGCGCCACGGAATCATTATTGAAGAGTCCAGAGCCTGTTTGAATTTGTGTCGGCAGAGATTAAGTATCAGTCTGCGCTGATAGCGGTCGGCAACATGATTCTTGACCAGTTTAACCAGTTCCCGCCACGCAAATGCGTAAACGTTCAGAAGATCAGCTTCAAGCCCAGGGTTAACGAGCCTTTTGAACTGCCAGTCAGAACAGGGAGCAAAGACCTGATCATCCTCCAACGCAATCATAAAGCGTAACTGTTCCGGTGAGGCATTCTTCACCGGATCCATGAAGCTCTCCAAATTATTGGCGGTCATAAAGTGCAGAAGCCAGGCATCAAAAACCGGGTCTTCACCGTACCTGATATCTTTAATAGATGTAAAATCCGGCAGAATTGTCACTGATGGGTTACTCCGAAAGAAAGCCTTTGCTTCTTAGTTTCTGAAAAAAAGTATTGCTGTGAATACGGGCAAGCATAAGTTCTTTCTTATGTTTCTTGATGGTCACCCGGTAGCCGCGATTGAGCGGATAGGGAACACGACCGTCCTCAGTAAGATAAACATCTCCTGAAGATTCGGCGATATCGATGGTAAGAGGATTTTCCGCGGGAAGAACCATTGGCCGGATTCCATTAAGAAACGGGCAGACCGGAGTGACACACATAGCGGAAAGTTCGGGATGGACCAGAGGACCGCCCGCAGAGACATTATATGCAGTAGAGCCGGTGGAAGTGGAAATGATCAGACCGTCAGCACGGAGATTCTTGATCCACTGTCCTTTCTGGCCGATATCTAATGAAATTATCCTTGCAACAGCTCCCCTGGAAATGACCAGATCGTTTATAGCCACTCCACGGGCGACAATTCCCTTTCCCCGCTGGACCTCATAATCAAAGGCAGTTCGAAGGGAAATATCCAGATCTCCGTCCATGAAACGCTCTAGCGCTGTCTCCCAGTCCTCAGGAAGGACCTCAGCGAGAAATCCTACCCTGCCGTGGTTGATCCCTAGAACAGGAACTTCCCAATCAATGACATCCCCGGCCACACCGATGAAAGTGCCGTCTCCTCCGAGAACAAGTACCAGAATACATTTATCCCTGTAGCGGGAAACATCAATTCTGGCCGGCGGAAACGGATACTCTACAAGAACGGAATCAAGCCCCCGATCACTGAGCCAGAGGGCAATTTTATCCCCCAGCTCAGCGGCAGGACCGCCGCCGGACTTAGTTACGATAAGAACAGAACCTTGACTCTCAGACATAGAATACTCTCCTATTAGAAAGGGGCCCAAGATTCAACTGTTTGATCACCATATTTTCTGCAAAATTATTTATTTTTAGACTATACATTTCACACGATATTTTTTTGCTTATTTTAGCTTTGCCGCCTAACCGACCGACAAAAATATAAAATATTATTCTAATTTTTTTGTTTTTTACCCTAAAGCATATATTCAAACCTGCCGATACAGGTAATGAGGAGGATTATCTACCGTGGCTCACAACCCTGCAGAAGTAAGAAATATGCTGCGCACATATGGAAAGCAGCTTACCAGTGCCAAGCGACTGGCCCGTTTCAGGCGTGCCCTGCAGCGGTCCGAGTCACAGGACACTGTTACTATTTCGCGCGAAGCACGGCGGCGTGAGCTTATTGAGAAGATTTCCCGGGAAATTATCGAAAATCTCATTGTCTCGGGTAATGAAAATCCGGTAGTGTCCGATATATTAGAACAGCTGGAGCTTGATTTTGGCACCCGTTACCTGTTCGAGTACCCTCTCGACGGCAGTGATGTTCAGATTCTTCAGGAAACTGAAGAAGGAGTTTTTGATCTTCCACGTGAAGAAAAGTCTCAAGTCATGAACAGACTCTGGGAGATCACTCTGGACAAAGTAGATCAGACAATGCTCTGATCCATCAGGTCCAAAATCACGAACAAGTTTCAGACTGAATCTATAACCTCAATTTATTGTCAACTTGGTAACCCCGGAGGGGATCATGAAGATTAACCAGTATAACCCAGCCCATCTCAAGGCTTATTCAGAGAACCGGGTCAAGGACGCTGCGGACAAGACTCAGTCCCAGAACCAGACCTCGGCTCCTTCACGTGATGTGGTGAACGTTTCGTCACAGGCGAAGCTTTTAGGAACAGCCAGACAGACCGCCACAGACAGTCCCGACACCAGGGAACAGAAGGTCAGAGACTTGAGAGATCAGGTACGTGCAGGTACATACAAGCCGGACATCCGCAAGACGGCAATGAACCTTGTACGCGATGAAGTGGATTTTCTGCGTTAAAAAGCAAAAAACCGGCGAAACCATGACAGATTTCACCGGTAGAAATGCATTTTAATATATGGGTGCTACCCGCTACTTTCTTACCCGGCAACGGCTTCCTCAGGATTCATCGTTGGCCGGGCGGAAGTGTGATGGGTATTTGGAATCAACCTGGGGGACCTGCATTCCGCGCTTCGCCTCAGAGTTTATAACAATCGGGCCACCCAGATTAAGCGTGGTTTCGTCAGGCCGTCCCGGAGGGATTGTAACGGTCACCAGAACCGCCAGCTGTCCGATACTCTCAACACGGAGAATCCTTTTCTCAGCTTCGCTGAGGCGAACCTCGTAGTCATCCATGAAACTGTAGGGATCTGCAACCAGCAGCCCAAGTCCAGGATCTTCAAGGCTCTGCAAAAGCAGAAAAGGAGATGTCTCGCTGATCTGAATAAGAGCGAAGTCCCTTTTTTCATCAAAGCCGATAAGCCCACGGGAAAAGTAGATGATACCGTCTTCAGTAATCTCTCTTTCTCCGATACGGGTTCTGATTATTTTTGTTCTTTCTTTTGCCATAACTCGGTCGCAGCAAGAAGGTCCTGCTCTGTGTTTTCAAGCGCCAAACGGTTCTGTTCTTTGATCTTGAGGTAAACCTCTTCCCTGTAAACAGTAGTCTCGGTCGGTATTTCAAGGCCCAGCTTCACCTGCCGCCCCTGAACACTAAGCACCGTGATCTTTATGTTATCATCCAGATATAGAGCTTCCCCCGGTCTCCGGGTCAGAATAAGCATATTATTTTTGTGTAGATAATCCTGTTGGATCGTTTAGCTTTACATGAAAATAACCACCACTGCGGTGAATATTCTCATTTCTTGAACTGTCTTAGCTCATGAACATCTTGTGGGCAAGCACAAGCTTTCAGCTTTATTCTAAATTTTTATATAAAATTAAGCAGATTCTGCTTCATAATCATTGAAGAACTCTTAAGAACCGCTTCATACACTATCTGCTGTTGTGACAGCTGGGTCATTAATTCACCTATATCTACGTCTTCGATATGGGAGATTCTTTCCTTCTCGTTTAATTCCAGACCGGAGAGCACGCTGTCAGCAACGGAAAGACGGTTTTCCCTACCCCCGACATCCGCTTCCTGAGTCAGTACATGCTTCTGAGACAGACCAAGACTGTCAAGGCACTCCTGCACACCGGACTGGTTGTTGGTCTCCAGAAAAGCGACAAGATTACCCATAGTCTCAAACAGGTTATGAGACGGCGAAGCGTTGCTTCCCGTAAGCATGCTGTTGGCATTGAAAACCGGACTGGCATTTGAACTTCCCGGAGCTTCATAAATTCCACCGAAAATATCCTTACCGACATCGTTTATCCGCACATACTCATTTTCCTGAATCTGCAGATTGATAGCAGCGGTATCCGGACGTACAATAAATTGCGCTCCGGAAGTCAGGGTATTTACCCCGCCGTTGGAAAAAATGGTCAGAGTTCCGCCGGGAATACTCAGAACAACGTTGGACGCCACACCGTCAGCACTTTTAATATTGCCTTCATCCCAGGTTACTCCGCCGTCAAGGCTGTAGGAGTAACTGATGTTGGAGGCAAGAGTTGCCGTGGAATCAATCCTGACTGCAACATCGCTGTTGAAGTCCCCCTCAGCCATGGTCCTGCCGCCGCCAAGGGTTGTGCCCATGCCGGTAATATTGACAGCATCCTCATCGTCCCCCTTGTACTGAGCTGTGGGACGGACCCACATCCAGGTTCCAGTGGCATCATTGGTGTTATCAGCAGCATTGGCAGTAACGTCGGTTCCGTTATCCAGAGTCATGGTAACACCGTCAAAATCTAGTGTGTTACTTGTTCCGGAAAGGGTCTTGGTGGTAAAGGTATCGCCACCATCCTTGGAGTAACGGTACTGAAGATCGTTAGTGGTCCCTATGGTTCCTGAATCGAGAAACTGGACAACTATAGTTTTTTCTGCACTTCCGGTGATGGTAAAATTACTCGAAGAAACATTGGAATCATTGGTGGTCATCCAGAGCTTTTCTTCAAAGGCGTTCTTATCAACCTTATGTCCGGCATAGATGCTCTTGCCTTCGTACTCGGTATTGGAGAGGGCAACGAGCTGCTGGAAAAGCTGGCGGGCTTCATAACTGATCTGTTCCCGGTTATCATCAGTGATGGTTCCGGAAGAAGCCTGCTCGGCGAGCTCCTTGGCTCGGGTAACTATGGTT
The DNA here is from genome assembly GCF_055394525.1 of Maridesulfovibrio salinus. Taxonomy (NCBI): domain Bacteria; kingdom Pseudomonadati; phylum Thermodesulfobacteriota; class Desulfovibrionia; order Desulfovibrionales; family Desulfovibrionaceae; genus Maridesulfovibrio; species Maridesulfovibrio salinus. Next base: position 1,658,695 of record NZ_AP042461.1, on the reverse strand, counting down.
GATACCTGAAGGAGCGTACTGTCAGAAAGACTTAGCCAGCCTTTAGCGGTATCGATATTGTTGCGGTACTGCTTGACTGTGGCAAGGGTTTCACGATGGTCGAGAATACGGGCCATCCCCACAGGATCATCCGAAGGACGGTTGACCTTCTTCTGGGTCTGGGCCTTGATATTGCTATCCACCAAATCGGTGAGCGACCTGTTCATATTCGACACATAGGTGTTGAAAAGCATTTGCTGTGATACTCTCATAACCTTTCTCCCTTAGCCTGCTCCATCAAAAACATCTAATTCTTCAGCCCGAGCAGGGTCTGAAGCATCTGGTCTGCGGTTGTAATCAGTTTGGCTGCAGCGGTGTAAGAGTGCTGATACTTGATCAGATTACTCATTTCCTCATCAATATTGACACCGGAAACTTCCTGCTGTCTGTTATTCAGATCTGAAGCCAATGTTTCCTGAAAATTATAGTTGAACTTGGCAGTCCCTGTATCCGCCCCTACCACGGCAACGGTTGAATCATAGTATTCAATCAGTGTCTGACTGGTGGTTCCGTCAAAAGCGGTGGTGATATTTACATCCTTCTGCGCCATCTCTTTCATTTTGAGAGCACTGAAGTTATCACCGGAGTTGGCTTCACCGGCTCCGTTTACATGTCCGGCATTCACAAAATTGACGTCCCCGTTAACCTTGCCGTTGATCTCGATATCCGCTGCCTGAGAACCACTAAAATAAGTATTCAGCCCCAGTGCAGCGTAAAGACCGGTGGTATCGGTTCCCATCTGAAATTCATAACCGTCTTCGGCTGTAATCTGCAGCTTGTGGTTTACTATGTCCGCCGTCACATAAGTTCCGTATGAGCTGTTGATCGCTCCGGCCACATTGCTGAGTGTATGCTTTGTGGGATCAAAAGCATCAACTTCGGGAGTGGACGGATCAAAGTCAATAGGCCCGAATGAAGCCGAGGAGGCCAGCTCTCCTGATGTGGAGTTGTAAAAATACATCATGCAGTTCCCGGATTCCAGACGATCACCGAAAGGCAGTCCGGATGAACCGCTGCCGAGTGCGGTGGAATCGGAAGTAACGGCGTAAGTTCCTTCCATTGAAGTATGGCCCTCAAGCCCTGCGCCCTGCGAATGAATTCTATTGGTCTGCCAGACCAGTTCCTCGGCCAGGGCGTCCATCCGTTCCTTGTAACGACCGACATTGTTATCGCGGAAGGAAAAGAAACCTGTCAGAGTTCCACCGGTAAGCCTGCGGGTATTATCCTGCCCGGAAAAGCTCATCTGGGGAGTGATATTCTCTTTGGTGGAAGTATTCTGAACCCAGTAAAGCGCACTCTTGGGCACTATTGTGAACTTATCTCCCGCAGAGAAAGACTGCGTAGGAGCAGTATTTGAACTGTCGGGTGTTCCAAACCAGATCTTGATATCTTCAACCTGAATAGCTCCGTCCTCAGGACGGGCGGAGAACAGCTTGGTGGAACCGTCCTCTTCCTTGATCCAGGTGTTGCCGCCATCCAGAGAAACTCTGAACTGGGCAGCTCCGGCACCGGAAGTAACAGTACCGGGGTTAACCACTTCAACGGTATATTCAAATTCACTGGAGCCATCGAAGTAGGCAGCTCCGTCAAAATTGGAACCGGGAGTCAGGTTGTTCTGACTCTGCGGACCATCGTAGGAAATACGGAAATGCTGATCACCGTCCACCAGAGTCTGGCCGGCTGCGGTGGTTATGGTCATGTTGCCCGCGCCGTTGTCGATAACCTTGGTATCCATGATTTTGGACAGGTCGCGGATAAGTGTGGCCCGCTCATCATAAAGAGCGTTGGGGTTGTTCTGGCCATCTATCTGCTGCGTGTTGATCTGCTGGTTGATCTCGGCAATGCGGGTCATCATGCTGTTGGCACTTTCCACATCCTGCTTGATGTAGTCCTCAACCTGCTGCTGATACCTTACCAGATCATCCTGCATTGAATGCAGAGAATTGACCAGATTTCGTGAATCGTTCAACAGCTGCTGACGGGAAGCCGCATCATTGGCGCGCTGGCTGAGATCCTGCCAGTCATTAAAGAATGTGGTCAGACTGGCGTTGATGCCATACCCTCTGGACTCATTGAACAAAGACTCAACGCTGTTCAGAGTGTTGTAGAGAGAATCCCAGCGTTCACGCATGGTGGCCTTGTCGTTGTAGCTGTTCTCAACGAACTGGTCGAAATTTCTGTAGACCTCTGCTGCGCGCACACCGGTCCCGAGTTGGCCCGGACTCCAGTTTATGCTGGGACGCTCTTCAAGACGCACATTCCGGCGGGAGTAACCTTCGGTGTTGACATTTGATATGTTGTCACCGGTTACCTGAATGGCCGACTGCGAGGCGAAAAGAGCCCCTGAACCGAGGTTGAGTAGTGAATTAACGCCGGGCATTAGAGCCTCCCGTTAATCAGGGACGCCTGAGGGGAAGAAGTAGCGTACCGGCCCCGAGCGGAATATACATTCTGCTGCTTGGGGGTAATCTCACGATGCAGAAAATCCAGCATAGATGAAGACTGCTCAAGGAGGGCCTGCGCAAGCTGATGATTTTTTGTAGCCTGAACCGCACACTTCTGTTCCTGCTCGTCAATACGGGCGAGGTGCTTTTCAATTATCTTTCTCTGATCATCAGCTATAGCTGGAAGTATTTCACCCAGCCTGCCGGCTGAGGGGTCAATCTTTTGAATGAAATTTCTCAGGGAAAAACGCTCAGCTGAGATCTGACGCATAAGCTCCTGAATAACCAGTTCAACTCTGGTTACACCCTGAGGGTCTTTATTCATAAGCAGGGAAAATTCTTCCTGAAGAAGCATGGAAAGCAACAAGACCGCTTTGGACTGTCTGTCGAGATTTTCCTGTATGAGTTTGATCATTGTCTCTCCTCCCTGCCTTAAAAACCTGTATTTAATGTATTTTATACTTTTCTTAACTATTCTTCACAATTGTTGTGACTATAGACCTGCAAGCTTCTTGCCAATTTCCTCTGCAGTTGCTCCCTGCACATAAACTTTCTGATTGTGTTCCATTTCAATTCTACGGGCCAGGGCTTCTATCTTGGCCATGGTCTCGGCCCTTTCAACCGGCGAGTCCGCTACAGTCTCTCTACGGGCAGCCTTGCTGACACTTCCTTCCTGCTCACGGCTGACTTTTCTCTCAACCTGCATATTGACGGGAAAGTCACCGTCCTCAAGAGAAATACCGGGCTTGGGAAGAGGGATACCGGGCATGCCGTTTTCGCCGACACGTTCGTTCTTCGCCAGATGCTCCCCGTGAACGGATCCACTGCGGTTGACTTCATCAAGAGTCTTCAAAGCCGTTGAGTTTCCGGTTCCGGGCAAAGTGGACTTACTTGCATTATCCAGCTTGGAGCGCAGCTGCTGATAAAGCATGTCTCCCAACCCGATACCACCGCCTTCAGCCAGCTTCTCGGAAAAATCCTTATCAAACATTGCTGTGTACTGCTGCTCATACTGGTTATTCAGATAGCCTGACTTGGGAACATTCTTACGCATCTGTTTCCAGATCTTACCCATGAAGACCGCTTCAAACTTCTCGCATGCTTCGCGCAGTTTCTCATCTTTTGTCTCTCCCGAGGAAAGACGGTCGCTCATGGAATTCAGTTTGCGCTTGAAGCCCTGCAGTTCCTTATTTTCAGCATTAGACCTTGCGGTAGCTGTATCCATTGCATGATCTATCATTTAAATAACCTCCAGTTCTGCGTGCAGCGCACCCGCCACTTTCATAGTCCTGAGAATTGAGATCAGGTCACGGGGGGTTGCGCCGATAGCGTTGAGGCCGTCAACAAGTTCCTGCAGAGTCGCGCCTTCAACCAGCATGAGTCGGTTGTTATCTTCCTCAACCTCAAGTTCGGTCTCCGGAGTGGCAACGGTTTCAGCTCCTTCAGGTGCGAAAGGACCGGGCTGGCTGACATCCGCGGATTCAGCGACTACAACCTGCAGGTTGCCGTGGGCAATCGCCACCTTGGTCAGGCGGACATTACGACCGAGAACAACAGTACCGGTCTTTTCATCCACAACGACTTTGGCTTTAACATCAGGTGAAATTTCGAGATCTTCCAGAGCAGCCATCAGCGGGACCATATTGCCGCGAAACTGATCCGGGATAGCTACATCGACAGTAGAAGCATCAATGGCATTGGCGAAGGAGCCACCCACAACAGCGTTAATTCTCTTCACTACCTGCATGGTGGTTCCGAAATCAGCCATACTGAGATTGATGGTAATTTTTCGCTGCCTGTTGAAATCAAAAGGAACTGACCGCTCAATGGTCGCCCCGGAAGGAATCCGGGCCACGGTAACAACGTTCTTGGAAGCACTGGCCGCTTCCCCCGAGGCGGAAAAACCGCCAACGGTGAGAGCACCCTGTGCCAGAGCGTATACTTTACCGTCGATACCTTTAAGAGGAGTAAGAAGAAGAACACCGCCGAAAAGACTTTTACTGTCTCCGATAGAAGAAACTGTTACATCAAGAGGAGAGCCCGGGCGCGCGGAAACAGGCATCTTGGCTGTGACCATGACTGCGGCAACGTTCTTGGGCTTGATGGAAGAACGATCAACCTGAACACCCATTTTTTCCAACATATTAATCATGGATGTGATGGTAAACGCGGAGTTGGTTCCGTCACCGGTCCCCGAAAGTCCGACAACCAGTCCGTAACCGACCAGATCGTTATCACGCACTCCGCTGAAAGATGAAATATCCTTCAACCTGACCGCCCCGGCGGGCTGAGCGTGAATGAGTACGATGAACAGGATAATTACGGCAGCCGCAAGCCCTGTTGTTAATCTGTTCATCTTATCTACGAATCTCATCATATCCTCCGTGATCGAATGTGACTCTATTAAATTTACAAGTACCCTGTCCGCCCGCTAGAAGGGCCAGACGTTATCAAGAATTCTAGAAAGCCAGCCGGGTCTCTGCTTGTCAGCAAGAATGCCGCGCCCGTAGACTTCAATATGCGCGTCTGCCAGATAGCTGGACTGCACACTGTTAGAGGGCCCGATATCACGCTGACGAAGGAGGCCTCGAACGACCAGAACCTGGGTTTCATCATTTATGCGCACCTGACGGGCTCCTTCCACCTGAAGGACATTTCCTGGCAGAATTCTGACCACCCTGCAGGCAACAGAAGCGCTTAGTGTGGATTCGTTCTTGGCTTCACCGGTACTCTTGAACTTGTTGGACATACTTGAACCGATCATTGGATCAGTCCCCGCGTTCTTCTTGAGGTCAAAAGGATCTACCGCCCCGACCAGTCCTGCTGAAAAATTGCTAACACTCAGGCTTGTGGTATTCTCTTTTTCCGCTTTTGAATTGGAAGTATGCTTCCCGGAACTCGTCTCAGCCACAGTTACCACAACGATATCCCCGATTCTCCGGGCACGGTTGTCGTCAAAAAGATATTCCGAATCAGTGGAAGCGAACAGTGAGCCCGGATTGTTGGCAGGCTCCGGCTCGTACTGTGCAGGAGGAGTCATCACCGGCATGGGGGTTGGCGCCTGCTTGGCGGGTGAGCACCCGGCAGTCAGAGCCGCAAAACAAAAAATTGCCAGCATTGATTTTTTCATTTTCTCTTTCCTCCGCTTATACTTACTTTACCGTCACCGTCTGGGCGTTGACGACTGTTGCGATTACTTTACGCTTACTTTGCAAGTTACGTACCGTCACCGTCTGACCTACACCGCCGTCATCCATAACCTCAACCGGAACTGTAAGCCTCAGATGTTTTCCTTTATAAACCAGAGTAACCTTGTCACCCCTTGCAACAACAGGGGCAGGCTCAATGGAAGAACGCATTATGGGCTGCCCTGTTCCAACGGGCGCCTTGACACGCCAGGGACCACCCTTACCGTCCCATACGCGATTGCCCAGATGGGCCATATTTTTACTTTTCCAAGTTATAAGATCCGGAGTTATGATTTCTTTGCGGTTGATGGGGCGCACCGGACAGGGCACAGGCTTCCAGAGGTCCATAAAAACGGAACCGGACAACTGCCTGAGCACCTGTCCATCCACGCTGACCACTTCCAGTCTGAAGCTATTTGTGCCTGGCTTGAAAGCACGGGGGACAGTCACTTTCAAGCTGTCCATCGAATCTTTGAAAAAAAGGTGGTCCGGGAGTCTCATTTCCCTGAATTTATAATCGCCATCGAACTGCATGGCGTACGGAGTCAAGACTTTGACAACCGCTCTTCTTAGTTCTTCTTCAGACATCACTTTCCCGCCATACTGCATGGTAAGGGTGGCAGGAAGGATACAGTTGCGAATGAGTTCACCAAGATAGTGCTGCAGAATAACCCTTAACTTGGAACGGTTTACAGTTACGGGCCTGCGTCCTTTACCGGGTGCATTCCACAATTCGACAGCAGACAGGTCCGCCTTGGTCTTAGAAGGAAGATCTCCATAAAAGTCAGCAATATCGCCAAGAGTAACCCTTGGACCATGGACCACTGCGGCAGACTTGACTTTGATCCGCCAGTCGGTGTTCTGCTTTGACGCCAAGGCCGGGCCGGATAAAACCAGCGCAAGACCTCCCGCCAATAAAAACAGTAACGCTACCCTGCGAGTCACTTTGAAAAAATCTGCCATAGTCATAATAAAAACCTTCCTGTAATTTGTGCTCCGGCATGTGTCATTGAAGCTATTTCCGTCAGCACCCGGCATCTCTGTCTGCACCAGAGCCTTACAGAGATGCTAATCGTATTTCCACTGAAGCCCCTCTCGGGCCGCCAAAGCAACCCGGGATTCAGTTATTCAGAACCTATCGCTTAACGTTAATGGCAGTCTGGAGCATGGAGTCGGAAGTGGTAATAGCCTTGGAGTTGGTCTCGTAAGCTCTCTGCCCGACAATAAGCCCGACCATTTCATCAACAAGCTCGACGTTTGATCCTTCCAGATAACCCTGAGCAAGCGTACCGAACCTGTCATCACCGGGGGTTCCCTCAACGGGTGCTCCGGAAGCCTCGGTTTCAACATAAAGGTTCTTACCTACAGCATTGAGTCCGGCCTCGTTAATGAAGTCGTAGATAGGAACGTCCACAGCAGCCAGCTCCACGCCGTTTTTATCAAGCGCTGCAAAGTGGCCGTCTTCGGACACAACTAAGTTTACAGCTTCAGGAGGCACAATAAATTCAGGCTGCAGAGGATACCCATTGGAAGTAACAACCCGGCCTTCGTTATCCAGCTTGAATGCTCCGGCACGGGTGTAGGCCTCTTCGCCGTTGCGGTCGATACGGAAAAAGCCGTCTCCTTCAATTGCTATATCCAGAGGATTGCCGGTAGACTCAAAAGACCCCTGGCTGAAGAATTTATGGATGCTGACCTCTTTAACCCCCATACCGACCTGTAGTCCGGTAGGAAGCTGGTTCCCGCCTTCGGTAGCGGAACCGGCAATTCTCATGGTCTGATACATGAGGTCCTCGAATTCGACCCTGCTTTTTTTGAACCCCTGAGTGTTCACGTTGGCAAGGTTGTTGGAAAGAACATTGATGTGAGTCTGCTGAGCAACCATCCCTGTGGCCGCGGTCCAGAGTGAACGCATCATGATAATATCCCCCTATTTTTTACGTTGCCCTACCGACTTTCTGGATAAGCTTCTGGTCAAGCTGGTCGGTAGTGCTGATCATTTTCTGGTACATTTCAAAGCTGCGCTGACATTCAATCATGGCAACCATTTCATTGACTACTTCGACATTGGATTTCTCGATGTAGCCCTGTACAATTTCCCCTTCGGCAGGAACCTCCTCACCTTCAAGGACAAAAAGGTTTTCACCATTCTTCTTGAGTTCTTTGGTATTGGCCGGTTGGACGAAATCCAGCTGGGCAATTTCTGCGCCATCAGCTCTGATCACGCCTTCGGCATCGATGGTCACGTCCGAACGGGGCGGGATAGCCACCTGTCCGCCGTTTGCCATTACAGGATAACCCTGCTCGGTGATGAGAATTCCGTCCGGAGAGAGAGTGAAGACACCGTTGCGGGTCAGAAACTCGCCGCCGTCTTTCTGAACCTTGAAAAAGCCGTCTCCCCGCACAGCGAGGTCAAGCGGGTTGCCGGTTTTCTGAAAAGCCCCCTGCCCCATATCAATCACTTCATCTGAAAGTCTGGGACGAGCCATAATTTTAGGCTCTGGAAGCATGTTTTTATCGCGGATGAACGGCTTGGCATCCACGACATAGTCATGTGCAAATCTTTGAAAGGTGTCCTGAAAAGCGCAGTTGTCGCGCTTGAAACCGGTTGTATTGACGTTCGCCAAATTATTGGCGCTGATATCAATCCGGTGCTCGTTGGACATGGCCCCGAAGAGGGCACTGAAAATACTGGATCGCATGTCTATTTCTCCTGAAAGAAGATGTTCCTCGCTTTAATTGCTGCCCAACTCAATGCAAAGGGCAGGCCAAAGAGAGAACAAAGACATTACCGACCTGAAATAAATGAAAAAGTCCCGGCTCAGCGAACTGAACCGGGACCTTATCAATCATGTCGTATGCGTTACTTATTTGAATCAGACAGTGTGAAAGATTATTCCTCCCACTCTGATTTCAGGTATGATGCCCTGAGTGGCGTTCGGAGAGAGATAACCCATGGTTGCATCTTCAACCTCAAAATCAGTAGTGGCATCCACACTGCGTACTCCCTGCGTTGCGGGAGAAATATCAACATGTCCAGGAAGCCCAGCTACAGTGCTTCCGGCCGGACCAGCTGAAAAGGTGGCCGCCGGGGCTGCCTGAACATGACCGGCAGGACCTGCTACTATATTATCTGTGAGAACTGGCATTGTTTACACCTCTGGGACAAACTATTTTATACTATATATTTAATGTTTAAATTTTATAAGTCAAATCTAACGACAAACAAAGACCAAGTCAAAGACTCTGTTTACCTCAAGGGCCTCGTATGTTAATTTTCAAGGCACACCCACCCCTGAACCACGCGCCCCATTGTTGCGATGCTGCACTTCATTATTTGATAAAGATCACCACAAGACTTGACATTAAACTTCGACTCGCCTACGTTGCTGTCCTCGGTGCGGGTGTACCTCAGCGTTCCTGAACGAACAGTAGACACCTCCAAGTGGTAGACTTTCCTGATGATCATGTTTTCAGGCAAACCTCTTTCACCCGCATCAGGCCTCAATTTGTAACCTTTTGTGGGTTGTAAGATGCTGAGGTGGGCCTTTTTCGGGTCCACTTTTTTTTATTTTATCCGCCGCAAAAGGTGAAAAAACGGAGTAAGATGTGGAACAAGGCTCACTTGCCAACAAAATAAGCGAGTTCGTGGAACCCTCCATTGAAGCCATGGGACTCACCCTTTGGGGAGTTGAAGTTACTTCTGCCAACCGCCCCGCTGTAATCATTTATATAGACAGCGAGGACGGAGTCAGCATCGACCAGTGTGCGGCTGTAAGCAGAGACGTAGGGCTCATGCTGGAAGTTGAAGAGATAATCGACAGCGCCTATGTGCTAGAAGTATCCTCCCCGGGACTGGAAAGAAAATTTTTCAAGCCGGAGCAGTTTACCGGCTATATCGGAAAAAAAGTTGATGTAGCCCTTGTTTTCTCCATTGAAGGTCGCAAGAACTTCAAAGGAGTACTTGATAATACGGATGCTGAAGGGCTCAGCCTCAGACTTGAAGATCAGGAAGATCCCATCAGAATTGAATGGGACAGAATAAAGAAAGCAAAACTCATACACGAGTTTAAATAAATTAATAAGGCAGTCATTCGGCTTGCCGGCACTGCTGCCGCGAATATGTGCCGAAGCGGAGGAGCAACATGGGTTCTGAACTCAAAAAGGCGATTGACCAGATCAGCAAAGACCGTGGGATTGATAAGGATCTTCTCATTGACACCCTTGAAGAAGCGGTGCGTTCTTCTGTGGCCCGCAAATACGGCGATGCTATGGATATCGAGGTCAGCTACAATGAAAGCGAAGGTGAAATAGAAGTTTACCAGTTCAAAGTTGTGGCTGAAGAAGTTGAGGACGAAATCAGTGAGATAACTCTGGAAGAAGCTAAAGCGCATGATCCCAATGTTCAGATCGATGATGAAATGGGCTTTAAGCTCAAAGTTGAAGATCTGGGAAGAATCGCAGCTCAGTCTGCGAAACAGGTTATCATCCAGCGCATGCGTGATGCTGAGCAGGAAATCATTTACGATGAGTTCAAAAACCGCGTCAACGAAATCGTCAGCGGTATTATACAGCGTCGTGACCGCACCGGATGGATTATCAACCTCGGCCGAACTGAAGCTGTACTGCCCAAAGGCGAACAGATTCCCCGCGAAAGATACAAACGCGGAGACCGGGTTCAAGCTTTCATCATTGACGTACAGAAAGAGTCCAGAGGACCTCAGGTCACAGTATCCCGCTCCCATCCCGACTACATGACCGCACTTTTCAAACGTGAAGTCCCCGAAGTTGACGATGGCACTGTCAAAATTATGGGAGTTGCCCGCGATCCGGGCCTGCGCGCCAAGGTTGCAGTCAACTCCACAGACCGCGACGTGGATCCTGTAGGAGCATGCGTTGGTATCAGAGGTTCCCGCATCCAGAATATTGTTCAGGAACTGCGCGGAGAACGCATTGATATCGTGGTCTGGAGTCAGGACATAGCCAAGTACGCTCAGAACGCTCTTTCTCCGGCAGTAATCACCCGAATCGCTGTTGACGATGAAGAGAAAACACTTGAAGTTGTTGTTCCCGACGATCAGCTCACCGTTGCTATCGGCCGTAAGGGACAGAACGTAAAGCTCGCGTCCCGTCTGCTCGGCTGGAAGATTGATGTATTCACCGAATCCCGCTATGGCGAAATGAATGTTGCAAGTAAGGGTATGGATCAGGTTGCAAGCGTAGCCGAAATCCCGCTCGACAACTTCATTTCCGCAGGTTTCGAAACAGTCAGCCAGGTTGCCGGAGCCTCTGAAGAAATCCTGATGTCCATTTCAGGAATGACACCTTCCAAGGTTTCCGACATCAAATCAGCAATCATGCTTCTTGGCATAGCTGATGACGAACCCGAGTATGACGACACAGGGGAAGAATTTTCCGAAACAGTGGATATTCAAGAAGAAACAGCAGATGAAGCCGGCGAAGAATCCGGGGATGAGGCTGTTGAAGATGAAAATGAATCCGGGGAAGACGAAGCTCCGGAAGCAGAATAAAGGTAGTTGTATTTGACCGGAAAGGACAGCAGCAAAAAACACGTTCCAACCCGTTCGTGCGTAATCTGCAGGCAGCGTTTTGCCAAAGAAGAACTGTTCAGGTTCGTTATCGGCAAGGGGGCTTCCGATGATGAACTTATTCCGGATGAAAAAAAGGTTATGCAGGGCCGCGGATATTATGTCTGCGGCAATGCAAAATGCCTTGAAAGATTTAAATTTTTTCGGCCACGGAAGAAGAAATTCAGGGGGTAGTATTACATGGCATCAAAAATCAAAGTTAAGGAATTGGCCACCGAGCTCGGGGTCAGTACTAAAGACATTCTTCAAAAACTTCGAGAACTCGGAGTACAGGCAAAAAGCACTGTTGCCGACATAGATTCAGAACAGGCAGACACTATCCGCAATGAACTTGCCGGCAAATCCGGCAAAGTGGAAAGAAGAGAAGTTCAGCCCGGGGTTATCGTGCGCCGCCGTAAAGGTGGACGAGGAAAAGGCAAAGCAGAACAGGAAGAGAAAACAGCCTCTGATAAAGAAGAGAGCCAGAAAGACTCAAAGCCTGCTGCAACAGAAAAAAAAGAGCCTGCTGCGGACAAAAAAGAAGAGCAGACCAAGGCTAAAAAGGCTGAAAAGAAAGCACCGGCCAAGGCTGAGAAGCCCATGGTGAAGGTAATCAAGCCTGAAGAACTCGAAAAGAAGGAAGAAGCCCCCTCTAAAGAAGAAACTGAAGCTGCGCCCAAAGCGGAAACACCCCCTTCTGCTAAGCCAGTTGAAGAGAAAGCTCCGGCTGAGAAAAAAGCTGCTGCTACCCCGGCAGAAGAAAAAGCCGAAGAGCCTGAAGCAAAGAAAAAAACTGAAGAGCCCAAGACTGAGAAAAAAGCTGAATCTGCAGCCGCAGAAAAACCGGCTAAATCCGGGGATTCTGAAGGCAAAAAGAAAAAGCGCAAAAAGAAGAAAGAAGTCGAAGCTCCTAAAGTAAAAATTATTTCACGCCCTGATCCGAATCTGGAAGCAGCGAAAAGAGCTGCCGAAGGTCCGGGCAACAGACGCCAGCCTGCCAACCGTGAAGAGCCTCGTGGTGGAGGAAGGCCTGGCGGAGGAAGACCCGGCGGCGGTAGACCTGCCGGCGGAAGACCCGGTGGTGGCCGTCCTGCAGGCGGAAGGCCCGGCGGAGCTCCCGGAGGCGGAGGAAGACCCGGCGGAGCCCCCGGAGGCGGAAGGCCTGTTCCCGGTGCACCTCAACCCGGCAATGATCAGAGCAAGAAGAAAAAATTCAAGAAAGATAAGCGTGTTGTCGAGTTCGGAAAAGGCTACAAAGCTGACAATGAAAGAGAACTCGAAAGCAAGTTTCGCAAAAAGAAAGGCAAAAAAGGCGGCAAACGCAACGATCAGCAGCCTGTTCAGCAGAAGCCTCTTAAGGCCGCAAAGCGCAAGATCAAATTCAACGAAGCCATTCGACTTTCCGACATGGCTCACCAGATGGGTGTTAAAGCTCAGGAACTTATCAAGGCCCTGTTCGGTCTTGGAGTGATGGCTACCATTAACCAGTCTCTTGACTTTGATACCGCGACACTGCTTGCAGCTGAATTTGAGTATGAAGTTGAAAACGTTTCCTACTCCGAAGAAGAACTTCTCATCCCCAAAAATGAGGCGGATGATGATAAAGACATGCTGCCCCGTCCGCCAATCGTTACCATCATGGGTCACGTTGACCACGGTAAAACTTCACTGCTTGACGCAATACGCCACAGTGCTGTTACCGATGGAGAAGCAGGCGGTATCACCCAGCATATCGGTGCATACCATGTGACTACCGACCGCGGAGAGATCGTATTTCTCGATACCCCCGGTCACGAAGCGTTCACAACCATGCGTATGCGCGGTGCTCAGGTAACAGATATCGTAATCCTCGTTGTTGCGGCGGATGACGGTGTCATGGACCAGACCCGTGAAGCAATAAGCCACTCGAAGGCTGCCGGAGTCCCCATCGTTGTTGCTGTCAACAAGATGGATAAGGAAGGAGCAAGCCCCGAGCGAGTTCAGAGAGAACTTGCCGACCACGGTCTCGTTCCCGAAGACTGGGGTGGTGACACCATGTTCGTGCCTGTTTCCGCTAAAATGGGAACCGGTCTGGACGACCTGCTCGAAATGGTACAGCTTCAGGCTGAATTCCTTGAACTCAAAGCCAATCCGAGCAAGTCTGCCCGCGGTAATATCGTTGAGGCAAAACTTGATAAAGGACGTGGTCCCGTTGGAACCGTTCTTATTCAGGAAGGCACAATCCATCAGGGAGATCCCTTTGTCTGCGGACTCTACCATGGCCGTGTAAGAGCCATGTTCGATGACCGCGGTAAAAAGATCAAAAAAGCCGGACCGGCTTTCCCGGTCGAGATTCAGGGCTTTGACGGTATCCCCGAAGCTGGTGACGAATTCATCTGTGTTGCAGATGACAAGATTGCCCGCCGTATCGCTCAGGAACGCAAGCTCAAGCATCGCGAACGTGAACTGGCAGGTAAATCCAAGGTCACCCTTGAGTCTTTCCTTGCTTCCAAACCGGACCAGGAAGTGCAGACTCTTAACGTTGTGCTTAAAGCAGACGTGCAGGGCTCTCTTGAGGCAATCAACGAAGCACTCGCCAAGCTGGCTACTGACGAGATCAAGGTCGATGTTATCCACGGCGGTGCAGGTGCCATCACTGAATCCGACATCCTGCTGGCCTCCGCGTCACAGGCGATCATTATCGGCTTCAATGTAAGACCGACAGTTAAGATCAAGGATATCGCGGAAAGAGAAGAAGTTGAAATCCGTTTCTACGACATCATTTACAAGCTCGTAAATGAAATCAAAGACGCCATGGGCGGAATGCTTTCCCCGGACATCAAGGAAAACTACCTTGGTCAGGCGGAAGTCAAGCAGACCTTTTCCGTACCCAAAGTCGGTGTTATCGCAGGTTCTTATGTTGTGGACGGCAAGCTGACCAGGCACGCACAGGTTCGTCTGCTGCGTGACGGAGTAGTTATCTACACCGGATCCCTGACTTCTCTCAAACGATTCAAGGATGACGCCAAGGAAGTTGCCAAAGGCTACGAATGCGGTGTCGGTCTTGAAAAATTCAACGACATCAAGGATGGCGATGTAATCGAAGCCTTCGAAGTTGTTGAAGTAGCAAGAACTCTCGAATAAAAATCAATACCGGAGGCGGGCCTGCCGTCCGCCTCCGGATTTAATAATGAACACATGATTATCGGCGTACTTTCACTGGAATTCAGACTGCACGGAAACAGATCGCTCAAGGGCAAAAGAAAAATCTCATTAAGCCTGAAGCAAAAGCTTCGAAATAAATTCAACCTTTCGGTATCCGAAGTTGAAGCCATGGACTCCCACGAAAGGCTCATTATTGCCGCGGTCACAGTATCCAATGAAACACGCAGGGTTGAAAGCAGGCTATCCAAGGCTCTCTCAATGGTTGAAGCCATGAGCCCGGTAGAACTTGTACATTGCGAAACAGAAATTTTCAGTTCCTGACCATATCGGTCAGGAAAAATTTTTTTTTAGAGGTAACAAGAAATGAAAACATCAACTTCCAGACGCTCAGTGAAAATGGGCGACCAGATAATGCGCGAAATAGCCACAATGCTGGTGGAAGAAATAGCAGATCCGCGCCTTGAGTTGGTGACAATAAGCGGCGTTAGAATGAACAAGGACAACAAAATCGCCGAAGTTATGTTTACCATGGCAGGCGATAAAGAAAAGATAGAAGCCGCAGTCCAGGGCCTTGAAAAGGCCAAGGGATTTATCCGTAGCAAGCTCAGCAAGCGTATCCGCGTCCGCCAGATTCCCGAACTGAGATTTGTACATGACAATTTTCTCGAGGAGATGGTTTATGGAAGCCAAGTTGAAAGAGATATGTCGGATTCTTAAGGAAGAAGACGACTTTCTTGTTGCAGCCCATTTCAATCCCGATGGAGATGCCCTTGGCTCTACAGCTGCAATGGGATACATCCTTGAAAAACTCGGTAAAAGATTTCGCCTCTACAACCAGAGCGGTCTGCCCGAGTCTATGGAGTGGTTCAAGACCCCCTCTCCGATACTGACTGAAATACCTAAGGGTTTTGACGGCTGGTATATCGTTCTTGACTGCGGCGATGCGCCACGGATGGGTGAATCACTTATGAATTCCCTTGACCCAGAAAAGTCTATCAACATAGACCACCACATCGGCAATTCAGGATTCGCGGCTGTCAACTGGGTGGACACCAACCGTCCCGCGGTTGGAGAAATGATTACCCTCATAGCCAGAGAGCTGAAAATATCCCTGTCCGGTCATCTGGGTGAAGCAGTTTATCTTTCTATAGCCACAGATACCGGCTTTTTTACCTACAACAACACCAAGCCGGAAACACTTGAAATAATAGCTGACATTCTTCGCTACGGTCTTGATCTGGGTGAATTTGTTCCCAAAATACGCAATCAGTGGACCATGAAACGAATCAACCTGTGGACAATCGCCCTCAGCAAAGTCGAACTGCACCATGACGGACAAACCGCGCTGATCTTCATCACTCAGGAAATGCTCGATGAATCAGGAGCGACCGGTTCAGACTGTGAAGGTCTGGTCAGCTTTATCCTCAGAATCCGTGGGGTAAGGGTTGCAGTACTCATCCGGGAAGACAGCCCCATGCGCTATAAATTCAGCCTGCGCTCCCAGTCCCGGGACAATGTTCAGGCTGTTGCATCACTCTTCGGAGGCGGCGGACACAAGAATGCCAGTGGCGGACTGATAGAAAATAATCCTGACACCGTTCGTGATAAACTGATTTCCGCTATCGGTGAAAGAATCATAGAGTAACGATCTGATATGGGAAGAAAACCAAAAAAAAGCCCGTTCCAGAAGCATGGTGTTCTGGTTCTCAATAAACCATCCGGTCCGACATCCACAGATTGCCTGAATTCGATCAAACGTGAACTCAAGCAATACAAAATAGGCCATGCCGGAACTCTGGATCCTCTGGCCGAAGGCGTTCTGCTGGTAATGCTGGGTAATGCCACAAAACTCGGGCCTTATCTTACCGGTCATGATAAAGTATATACAGGAAGCCTGAGAATAGGTAGAACAACAGATACTTATGATATTCAGGGGACTGAGACTTCCACCAGCGACATCTCCGCAATAACGGAAAAAATGGTGGAATGTGAAATTTTAGCATGGAATGACTTGACTAGTCAGGAAGTTCCGGCCTATTCGGCTGCAAAGCACAAAGGCAAACCGCTCTATGAACTGGCCAGAAAAGGTGAAGAAACACCGGTCAAAATAAAGAGCATTGAAATATTTGATGCAGAACCGCTGGAAGTGACTCTGCCAATGGCCCGTTTCCGGGTTGGGTGCTCTGCCGGCACCTATATACGCTCCCTGGTCCACAGCTTGGGGTCGCGGCTCGGATGCGGCGCGGTAATGGAATCACTTAGGCGCGAAGAAAGCCGACCTTATCGGCTCAGTGAAGCACACGAACTGGATGATGTTCTTGCCGATCCGGATGGTCTTGAGGACAGGATAATTCCCCTTGCGGACGCCCTGCCCCACTGGCACAGGTTTACGGTTTCCGAAACCATGTCAGCAAACATCAGAAACGGAGCAAGAATTCAGGTAGAAGAAGTGTGTGCAGCAGACTTGAAAATAATCGAAGGTGAAAGGGCTATGTTCCTAGACACTGACGGTACTGCTCTGGCTCTCATGGAGACCAAGCTTATTGATGGAAAGCTGCTCTGGGTAATACTTCGCGGCCTGTGGGGCTGATTCCCCGCGGGAAACAACACTTCCGGCATAAACAAGAATACTCACGCATTTTGACGTGAAGGAGGATAGCGCTGTGGTTATGACTGCTGAAGAAAAGGCAAAAGTTATCGAGGAATACCAGACCAAACCCGGTGATACCGGTTCCCCTGAAGTTCAGGTTGCTCTTCTTACCGCAAGAATCAAATACCTGACCGACCATTTCAAGACTCACAAGAAGGATTACCATTCCCGCACCGGCCTGCTCAAGCTTGTCGGTCAGCGCAGGAACATCCTGAAGTACCTGAAGTCTAAAGACATTCAGCGTTACCGTGACCTTATTGCAAAGCTTGGTCTGCGCAAATAAGCAGTTTATGGGGAGGGTTTGCCCTCCCCTTCTTTTTGTAAAAATTAACACTTTTGTGTTTTCATCTGACTTTACATCATATAGATGTAAGGCAGCTTGGTTTAATTATAGATTAACGGACTGACATCTAAGTTTAAGTTCGTTACGTTCGGAATCCGTGCTCTCCTGCAATGGATTTTTAGTTGGCTGAGGAAGGGGTTCATTACCCCGTTTTCGTAATGAAATCCTCCCTTAGCCGGCTGGAAAATTCAGGCAGCACCGGATTCCATCATCACAACTGATTTATGAGGAATCTAAATGTTAGTACCTTTTGAGAAAACCAGTGTCACCGGACAGGTTGGCAATCTGGATATCACTCTGGAAACAGGTCGCATGGCCAACCAGACCAACGGAACCGTATGGATTCAATCCGGTGGAACCGTTGTACTCGTAACTGCGGTTTCCATGCCCACCAACGAGCCCCGTGACTTTTTCCCCCTGACCTGCAACTACCTTGAAAAAACATACGCAGCCGGACGCATCCCCGGTGGTTACTTCCGCCGCGAAGTAGGCCGTCCCTCTGACCGTGAAACCCTGGTTTCTCGTCTCATGGACCGCCCCATCCGTCCCATGTTCCCCAAGGCTTTCTGCGACGAAGTTCAGGTTATCGCCACAGTTCTTTCAGCTGATGCTGACACCAACCCTGACGTGCTTGCCATGACCGGTGCTTCTGCTGCGCTGCATATCTCTGATATGCCCTTCAACGGTCCGATTGCCGCAGCCCGTGTAGGTCTGGTGAAGAACGAATTTGTTCTCTACCCTACTTATAAAGGAGTAGCTGAAGAGTCCGACCTCAACCTTGTATTTGCCGCTACACGCGATGCGGTTATCATGGTTGAAGGAAGCTCCCAGTTCCTTTCCGAGAACACCATCGCCGAAGCCCTTGAATGGGGTCACGAACAGGTCGCTCCCATGTTCGACCTTCAGGACGCTCTTCGCGAAAAAGTAGGCCGTCCCAAAATTGAAGTCGTTGCACCGGAAAAAGATGCAGATGTCATCACCATCGTTACTGACAACTTCGCGGGCGATCTGGATAAGGCCCTGACCGTTCCCGGCAAGATGGAGCGCAAAGCAGCTAAATCCGAAGTAAAAGCCAAAGCAGTGGAAATGGTGACTGAGAAGTTCCCTGAAGATCCCGCTAAAGCAAAGGCTGTCAGCGATGTCATGGCAGATCTTGAGAAAAAGATCGTCCGTAAACGCATAGTTGAAAAGGGTGTACGTATCGATGGCCGTGACCTGACCACCGTTCGTAACCTCTCCATGGAAGTAGGCAACCTGCCCATGACTCACGGTTCCGCACTTTTCCGCAGAGGCGAAACTTCAGCTCTGGCAATCTGCACCCTCGGATCAAGCCGTGACGAGCAGCGCTACGAAACACTTATCGGTGAAGATACCAAGCGTTTCATGCTGCACTACAACTTTCCCCCGTACTGCGTTGGTGAAGCTAAATTCCTGCGTGCTCCTTCCCGCCGTGAAATCGGTCACGGAACTCTCGCGGAACGTGCACTGCGCCCTGTTCTGCCTTCCGCAGAAAAATTCCCCTTTACCATGCGTGTGGTTTCCGAGGTAATGGACTCAAACGGTTCTTCCTCGATGGCCAGTGTATGCGGAACCACCCTGTCCCTCATGGATGCCGGTGTCCCCATCAGCGCACCTGTTGCAGGTATCGCCATGGGTCTGTGCCAGGAAGGAGAAGACTTTTTTGTACTTACCGACATCCTCGGCGATGAAGATGCTCTCGGCGATATGGACTTCAAAGTGGCTGGTACTGAAGAAGGCGTTACCGCAATTCAGATGGACATCAAAATCAGCGGGATCCCTGCTGAAGTCCTGCGCAAGGCTCTCGGACAGGCCAAAGAAGCCCGTCAGCTCATCCTTGACGACATGAAGCAGGTAATCGGGGCTCCCAGAGCCGAGCTTTCCGTTAATGCCCCGCAGATGGAAGTTCTCCAGATCAATCCTGAAAAGATCAGAGACCTCATCGGCCCTGGCGGCAAAAATATCAAGGCGATTACCGCTGAAACCGCTGCTGATATTGATATTGAAGATTCCGGTAAAGTTTCCATCTTCGCCCCCACTCTTGAATCCCTCAAGAAGACTGTGGAAATGGTCCAGTACTACGACCAGACCGCTGAAGTTGGTAAAAACTACGTAGGTACTGTCAAGAAAATCCTCGAGATCGGCGCAATCGTTGAGATTCTGCCCGGACTCGAAGGTCTGCTGCATATCTCCCAGCTTGATGTGGAACGCATCGCAGAAGTAACCGATGTTGTTCAGCTCGGTCAGGAAATCACTGTTAAGGTTGTTGAAGTACAGCCTAACGGACGTATCCGCCTGTCCCGCAAGGCATGGCTCATGGAGCAGGCCGGTCAGGAAGTTGACCTTGAAAAATTCAAGATGGGCGGTGACCGTGGTCCCCGTGGTGGCGGACCCCGTGGCGGTGGACGCCGTGACGACCGCCGTGATGATCGTCGTGGTGGCGGACGCCGCAGATAATTCTTGCTCAAAATATTGATTTAACAATGCCCCGGAAGATTATTCTTCCGGGGCATTTATTTTGTGCTCAAATGAGTTGTATAGAATTACTTTCTCGGGTTAAAATAGATCTATAGTCCTTTTTACTTTTTCTCGTTTCTACCCAAACAACAGGAGAACCCATGAAGAGACTTATGATCACTTTTGCTTGTCTGCTGGCAATACTTATTTCCTCTATTGCTTATGCTGCTCCCAAAACCATCGTCGCCGCTGCCGACCCTTGGCCACCATTCATCAATCCGGACTCTCCCACCAAAGGGTTGAGCATGGAAATTATTACAGCCGCGTTCAAGACTCAGGGCTACGATGTAAAACTGGAAATTGTTCCATGGAACAGAGCTGAAAATGGAGTAAAGGAAGGCACTTACGACATTCTTCCAAACACATGGAAAAATGATAAAAGACTGGCCTATCTTGCCTACAGTCAACCTTACGCAAGCAACCAGATTAAATTAATCAAACGCAAGGGAGATCCTTTCGAATACAATGGGCTGTCCAGCCTTTCCGGAAAAATAGTCGGAATAATAAGCGGCTATGGATACAGCTCCGAATTTACCAACGACCCCGGCTTTGAACGCGAACCAACAGGTGACCTGATCACCAATATCAAGAAGCTGGTAGGGAAAAGGATAGACCTGACCCTCTCTGATGAAATCGTTGCCAAGGCTGTCATTGCTCAGAAAGACAGTTCACTTCTAGACAAAATTGAATTCACTAAAACCCCTATGTCCAGTAACGACCTTTTCGTAACCTGCGGCCTTGCCAACCCGAGGCATAAGGAAATTATCAGCGCTTTCAACAAAGGTCTGGAAGCAATCAAAGCAGACGGAACTTACCAGAAGATCATGCAGAAATACGGCATCAAATAGGCCCGAGCAAGCACCTTAAAAGTAATCGGCGGAATCTCTGGCACAGAGATTCCGCCGATTATTATACGATTGAATTTAATTTATCTACACCAGATACCATTTCCAGAAAGTATCGGCATAAAGAGTTGTCAGCATGGACCCGAAAGCCAGAAAAGGTCCAAAAGGAATCATGGAGCCATACTTCTGCTCCGGATCAACAGCCATCATTATAAGGCCAGCCGCAAGCCCGCTGAAAGCACCTACTGTGATTACCAATGGAAGATTCTGCGGCCCGGCCAGCGCCCCGATCATGAACATGATCTTCACATCACCGAGCCCCAATCCTTCGATACCCTTCAGGCCCCGGTAAAGCAGTCTCAAAGACCAGAACAGCCCACCACCGATTCCCGCGCCTAGCAGAGCACCCTCCCATCCAAGAGGGGTCAGTAATGCTGCACAGGGAATAGCAGCGACTGATCCGGGGATCGTAATAATATCTGGAAGAATAAAAGTCTTAAGATCGATAAAGGATGCCACAATCAGCATCCCGCCAAAAAACATGTGCATTATCCAATCAATTGAAAGTCCATAGGTTACCACCAGAAGCACTGCCCACATTACTGAGACCAGCTCGATTACCGGGTACAAGGGACTTATTTTCTCTTTGCACGAAGAGCATCTTCCTCGCAGGATCAGGTAACTGAATATGGGGATATTTTCGTACCAGCGGACAGTATGCCCGCATTCAGGACATGTCGAACGGCGTGGATCAGTCAATGTCTGACCGTTAATATAGCGAAATACGCAACAGCCATAAAAACTGCCCATGACGCCACCAATAACGGCAGCCACCATAATCTCATATAAATTGAAAGGTAATAGTACCATGTTGACCTTGGAAAGCTTGAAGATTTCGGAATTTCCTGCAAAACTGCCTTGTTCGCCAAATCAGCTGACGCGGATTTATTCCGGCCCCTACCAGAATCTCAAAGAATAGACCGGAAATTGCGAGTGAACATTCTGTCGTAGAAATGTGGATACGACACTTATGATGATTGAACAAGTTTTGACGGGAGATACAAATGGGCAGCAAATATAGATTTATACCGGAACTTACAGCAGACGAACTGGCCGCGAAACAATTGGACGGACTCAAATGGACCGTTGAGCATACCGCCGCCAACAGCCCGTTTTATGCTTCACGCTACAAGGAACAGGGCATAAACTCTGGTGATATAAAATCTCTGTCCGACCTTCAGAAACTCCCTTTCACCACTGCCGGAGACCTGAAGGACGGATATCCCCTGCCGCTGCTCTCTGTACCGGAAGAACAGGTG
The DNA here is from genome assembly GCF_055394525.1 of Maridesulfovibrio salinus. NCBI lineage: Bacteria > Pseudomonadati > Thermodesulfobacteriota > Desulfovibrionia > Desulfovibrionales > Desulfovibrionaceae > Maridesulfovibrio > Maridesulfovibrio salinus. Next base: position 1,636,600 of record NZ_AP042461.1, on the reverse strand, counting down.
GTACGCATCCACGGTTCAAGCGGGACCACTGGAAAACGGAAAATTCTTTCCTATACCCGCAAAGATTTAGAGACCTGGAAAAACATGTTTGCCCGCTGTTATGAACTGGCGGGACTGACTACAATGGACCGGGTTCAGGTATGTGTGGGGTATGGTTTATGGACCGCCGGAGCGGGTTTTCAGCTCGGGTCTGAACATTTCGGAGCCATGACTCTCCCCGTTGGCCCCGGAATGCTTGAAATACAGCTCCAAATCCTTGTTGATCTTGAAGCAACCTGTCTCTGCTCCACTGCTTCCATGGCGCTCCTGCTTGGAGAAGAAGCCCACAAAGCAGGCTTGACAGACAAACTCAAGCTTAAGAGATGTATTTTCGGAGGAGAAGCACATACCCCGAAAATGAAACAGCAGTTCGAAGAATCCCTAGGACTGAAATCCAGCCATGATATTTCTGGTATGACCGAACTTTACGGCCCGGGGGCAGGAATCGAATGCGAGGCTCATGAAGGGATTCACTACTGGGGTGATGAATACATTGCTGAAATTATTGACCCGGTTACGCTGCAGCCAGTGCCGGAAGGAGAAATCGGAGAACTTGTGGTTACCACTTTGAATAAGGAAGCTTCTCCGCTTATCCGCTACCGCACCCGTGACCTTACCAGAATAATTCCGGGAAAATGCTCCTGCGGCTGCTCCATGCCCCGCCACGACATTATCTCCGGCCGCAGCGATGACATGTTTATATTCCGCGGGGTCAATATTTACCCCGGACAGATTGCCTCGGTACTGGAGTCATTCCCCGAAGCAAGTTCTGAATACCAGATATACCTTGAACGGCGTGAAGGGCTGGACCACATGACCGTAAGGGTAGAAAGAAAACCCGGTGCTTCAGAAAGCAATGATGCAAATCTCGCCAAGGCAATCTGTGATGAAATCCGTAAATTTATACTTGTGCGCACTAACGTGGAAATACTCAAACCCGGTTTACTGCCCCGCAGTTTCGGTAAAACCAAACGGGTTTTTGACGAGCGCGCTTAGCATTTAAGAGATTAACTAATTCAAAATGAAAGGCCTGCCGGAACTTGAATCGGCAGGCCTTCTCTTACATATGAATTGCTGAAAAAGATTCATCAATCCCTTCTTATAATAAAATTCGCAGCATCTACCAGATTATCTGCTATGTAGACTGCTTTTCCCTCGCACTTTGATTCTTCATTTTTGCCTTTTCCAGTCCGTACAAGAATGCTACCCGCTCCTTTGGCGAGTCCCAGTTCCACATCGCAGAGCTTGTCACCTATGACATAACATTGAACCGGATCCATTCCGAATTCATTAATTGCCTCATCAAACATACCAGTCGCAGGTTTACGGCAATCGCAATTCTGGTCAGGCGAATGCGGGCAGTGATATACAGCAGAAAAATCAACTCCGCTTTCAGCAAGGAGTTCCTGCATACGGTCATTCACCGCACGCATGTCAGATTCATCATAGTACCCTCTTCCTATACCGGACTGGTTGGTAACTACAATCAATCCAAAACCTGCATCGGACATCATTTTTAAACCCTCGCGGGCCCCGGGGAGCAATTCAACACCCTCAGGATCACTCAGGTAGTGCTTATCGACAATTATGGTCCCGTCACGATCAAGTAAAATATATTTCATATCCAGACTCATAAAAAAGGGAGAACTGAAAACAGTCCTCCCTGAGATTATTCGTTATGAAAGCAGCCACTCTCTCTGGTGCAATATCTGCCTGTAAGCCGAAAGCGACCTTAAGCAGACTATTTGCCTATTTTCTTCTTGGCGAATTTAAGCATTTTCTCAGCTTCAGCGAAATTGGGATTTATTTCCACTGCCTTCTCAGCAGCCTTGGCCATCTTGCCCCATTTCTGCCAGTCATAATAGAGGCGACCGGTATTGAAATAAAGATATTCATCCTTATCGCTTATCTGCAGAGCTTTGAGATAATACTTCTCAGCAGCTTCAAAATCCTTCATCTTGCGCAATACAATCCCGATACGGTTGTACAGGAAAATCGCGTCAGGGTCATTTGCAAGAGCCTGCTCAAGATACTCCAGAGCCTCATCATACAGGCCGGACTTAATAAACTTGTCGGCAATCTCGGCGCGCAGCTCGGTATCATCCTTAAATTCACGGATAAGCTTGTTAAAAAGCTTTTGAGCTTCCGAGACCTTATTCTCTTCAATAAGGGCCTGACCTTTATCAAGAGTGTCTCTTTTTCTCTGCTCCATTGCCTGCAGCAGCTGCTGTGCATTTGCGCTGACATTTTTCTGAAGCTCCTGAAGGATTTCCTTCAAAGTATCAAGCAAAGCTTTTTCGTCACCGCGCGAATAGTTGATAATGAGAGGATAATCCTCTCTAAGCTTTTTATCACCGTTGAGGACGTGGACGGTATTGTCGATGAGATCCTGAAATTCTTCCCTTTCAGACTTCATAAGCCCGCCCTTCAGCATCGTCAGAACTGCGTCATGGACAGCCTGTACGGCTGCCATGGCTTTCTGCTGTTTCAACAGGGAAGGAATGCCGGCCAGCTTTTTTCTGGCGTTTGTAAGTTCACCGGACATCGTTGTCTCCGACTTTAGATATTACCGCTTCTATTTTCCGGTTGCGTCTTTTACCAGATTACGGAATCTGGCGAAGAAGTAGCAGCTGTCATGCGGACCGGGAGCTGCTTCCGGGTGAAACTGGATCGCAATGATAGGTTTGTTTTTATGAGCAAATCCCTCAAGAGTATCATCATTAAGGTTCTTGTGGGTGATTTTAAGATCGGAACAGCCGGAAATGTCAACGCAAAAACCGTGGTTCTGTGAAGAAATTTCAATCTTTTCACTTTCCATGTCCATAACGGGGTGGTTACAGCCGTGGTGACCGAACTTAAGTTTGAAAGCCTTGCCGCCGAGAGCCTGGCCTAGAATCTGATGTCCAAGACATATACCTGCTACAGGCATATCCTCGCAGAATGCACGGGCGTTTTCAACCGCCTGTTCAAGTACTGCAGGATCACCGGGACCGTTGGAAAGAAAGATAGCGTCAGGCTTAAGATCACGAACCTGCTCTTCAGTGAAAAAAGATGGCACGGAAAGGACCTCAAAGCCCTGCTCATCCAGAAGACGGAGTATATTCCATTTCACCCCGTAATCAATAAGCACAAGTCTGGGCCCCTTGTCTTCCCATTTGTAACCGGAAGAAACGTCAACCTGAACAGGTCTGTTATCCTTCCACGCATAACATGCTTCGGAGGTTACTTTGTCAGCAAGGTTCTGGCCTTCCATGGTGGGAAGCTGTTTTGCCTTTTCCACCAGCTTGGCAGGGTCAAGCTCTTCTGTTGATATAATACCACGCATAGCACCGTTTATGCGCAGGTGGCGGGTCAGCGCACGAGTGTCAATCCCTTCTATACCCATTACACCGGACTCTTTGAGATACTCCGGCAGAGACTTTACAGAACGCCAGTTGGATGGGTGCTTGCAGCATTCTTTAACAATGAAGGCGGCAACATGTACTTTAGCGGATTCGATATCTTCTTCGGTAATTCCGTAGTTGCCGATAAGGGGATAGGTCATGCAGACCATCTGTCCAGTATAGGAGGGGTCGGTTAGGACTTCCTGATATCCGGTCATGCCGGTGTTGAAGATAGCTTCTCCGCCTGATTCGCCGGGCCCGGTGAAGGAAGTTCCCTCAAACCAGGTGCCGTCTTCAAGTGCCAGTATGGCTTTCATATTTTTTCCCTCTCAAGAATCTTTATTGCAGTATCCAGGTCTTCCGGACGGTCCACTCCGTGGCAGGAGTGTTCGGTAATTGTGACGTGGATGGGTATGCCGTTTTCCAGCAGTCGGAGCTGTTCCAGCCGCTCTCTTTTTTCGAGCGGAGAAACATCCGTGCCGGCAAAGGTTTCAAGGGCTTCCATTCGGAAACCGTACAGGCCGATATGCAGAAGGTAATTCCCGTCTCCGTCGTGGGAATATGGGATAGGTGAGCGGGAAAAGTATAACGCTCTGCCGTCTTTTGCAAGCGCAACTTTCACCCGATCGGGGCTGGCAGCCTCATCTTTGCTTATAGGAGATGCAAGGGTGGTAACCCTGACACTGCCGTCAGCAAAGGGACTGACCAACTCACTGAGCATTTCAGGAGCCAGACACGGTTCATCACCTTGTATGTTTACAACAACTGAATCACCGGGAACCCCCAGCTTTCTGGCTGCTTCAAGTACACGATCAGTGCCGCTTGTGTGGTTCTCGTCAGTCATGATAGCCGGAACGCCATACTTGCTGGCCGCTTCCATTATGATCTCACTGTCAGTGGCCAGAACAACCTTGTCCATTTCCGGGCATCTGGAAGCTCTTTCCCAGACATGCCAGAACATGGGTTTGCCGCAGATATCCGCCAATGGCTTTCCAGGAAATCGGCTCGAATCATACCGGGCCGGGATAACACCGTAACAACCGTATGTAATGCTCATTCAGTTACAAATCCTTAAAATCAGGCGACAAGGTAAAATAGTCATGCAGCCTGATGTATCCGAAGACTAATTTAAATTACGCTTGATGGCAGCACACGCCGCATCGGTACCACCGCGCATTCCATCGAGATATTTCTCGAAATCCTTCTTGACCTTCTCTGGTTTGAAAGCACGTTTACTGATATCCAGAAGTGCTTTCAAAACCGATTCCCAATCCTTTTCCTGTCTGGCAAGTTTGCTTTCAAAAATTTCTTCTCCGACCCAGGTAAAATTAGACCAGTACGGACCGATAACCGGAGTCACTCCGTGGGAAAGCGGTTCCAGAAAATTCTGCCCGCCCACGGGAGCAAGGGAGCCACCGATGAATGCAGCACGGGCAAGGGAAAAGGCTGAACTCATTTCACCAAAGACATCCCAGAGAACTACATGTCCGAAAGGAGCGCTTCCATCAATCTCCGAGCGGAGCACCCAAGGCAGCCCCGCTTCCTCAAGCATGGATTTCCAGGCATCAATACGGTGCATATGGCGCGGGAAAAGCCCAATCACAGTCTTGGGACGCTCTGCTTTCAGCCCCTCTACCAGCTTCAGGACCTGTGACTCTTCTTCCTTACGCACGGACCCCAGGATAATAAACGGTGTCTTGGGCCTGAAAATGGAAGAAAGCGGGTTGGCTGTGTAGGGAACTGCCTCCGCGGTTCCGGTTCCGTCAAACTTCACATTGGGCATAGTTCCGACCTTGTCTATTTCGAACAGGGTCTTGAAACGGATAGCGTCTTCCTCTGAAATAGCCAGAATTTCCTCGGGGGCTACAGAGCGGAAGAAATCAGGAAAAGCCATATAACCGGCAAGACTTTTGGTGGTCATACGCCCGTTGATTATCATAACTTTCACTCCCATTTCCTTGCAAGCGGCAAGAAAACCGGGCCATATTTCAGTTTCAACCAGAACCACCAGTTTGGGACGTACAGCTTCAAGTGCTTTTTTTGCCAGCTCAGGACTGTCAAAAGGAAAATAAGTAGTAGCCGCTGAAATATTTCTTGTGTTGGGATTGAGCCTGTAAGCAGTCCGCTCAAGCTCTGTAAGGCCCTGTGAGGTATTAGTGGTCAGAAGAAACCTTGTGGGACGCTCCATGGAAATGCTGTCCATGATTCTGGTAACAATTTTAGCCTCTCCCGCTGAAGCGGCCTGAATCCAGATATCCGCCTGAGGCGGCAGACTGTGCTTCAAGGTTCTGTGGTCAAAACCTTCTTTAAGACGATCATTGCGCTTTAGAAAAGGGATGGCGGCTTTCCAGCCGAGGCCGTAGAGAAATGAAGCTGTCCTGAGCTTGAGAGATTTTGACATGTGTTGATCCTGACTTTTCCGTTCCGTGGTCCGCCGCACCGGCAGGCCTGTTAAAAATTATTTCCTTTTCCTCTGTCCCAGCTCAATGAGCCTCGCTATCAATTCATTGAAAGAGTAGCCAGCGGCCTTCGCGGCGCGCGGGACCAGACTGGTGGGAGTCATGCCGGGAAGTGTATTCACCTCCAGCAGATAGGGAACTCCCTCTGAAATTATAAAATCAGCCCTGCTGTAGTCCGCCAGCCCGAGAAGCCTGTGGACTTTCAAAGTGATCTGCTGAATCTCTTCAGTCAAATCAGCGTCAATGGGAGCAGGGCAGATTTCTTCCGCTCCGTCCGGAGCGTATTTACTGTGATAATCAAAGAATTCGGCCTGATCAGGAGGAGTGATAAGAATCAACGGCAGCGGTTCGTTATCAAGGATACCACAGGTAACCTCAATCCCTTTGGTATACTCTTCCACGAGAGCACTGTCGCCGAGACTAAATACAGTTTCAATCCCCTTTTTCATTTCATCTTCTGTACGGGCAAAGGTCATCCCCAGACTGGAGCCGCCGGAATTAGGTTTAATAAAAACCGGAACCTCAAGCTTTTCAAGCCCCTTGCACCCCTCTGCGGGACAAATCAATTCCCAGTTCGGAGTCCGGATTCCGTTTCTGTCGAATACAGCCTTCGTTGCAGCTTTGTTCAATGTCAGAAAAGAACTTTCCGGCTCGGACCCCTGATAGGGACATCCAGCCTGATTCAGCATGGCCTGTATAAGACCGTCTTCACCGGGTGATCCATGGAGATTGATAAAAGCGAAATCAGCATGTCCGGCACGGGTAAGAATGTCGGCAAATTCTTTGGCAGGGTCGAGAAGTTCAACCTCATGCCCAAGCTCCAGAAGGGCTTTATGAATGCCTTTGGCTCCGCTTAAGGAGACTTCGCGTTCATCAGACCAGCCGCCCGCTATCAAAAGAACATGCATTGAGATCTACTCCGATCAGCTTGCCGAGCCGCTCTTCCAGAACAAGAGCCTGCTCGTAGGTTTGTTGAATTCTTTGTACTATTTTTTCGGTCTTCCCGTATCTTACTTTCAGGTCACCGAATCTTTTCTCAAGTGTAGTCAGGGTATCGTGCATAACGCGCTTGTCCGCGTAGCTAACGACCAACGGAAGGAAATATTTTTCAGCGTCAGGCTCAAAAGGCCAGAAGACATGATGAAGCACCCCCATTGCCACAGCCGGATTGCCGGTCAGCTTCATGGTCCATGCAGCGCCGAGCTGGCTGTGATTACCACCGTTATCAATGCAGTAGCTCTTCGCAATATCATGCATTAAGGCCGAAGCCTGTATGGTGGGAACATCGACATCCACTCCCGCATCCTTTGCCATTGTGCCCACCTGAACCGCGACACCGGCAACAAGTCTGCTGTGAGCTTTTATATTCTCAAACATGGAGTAGTCATCCCACCATCCTGTGCACTGCTCTGCGGAAGGAACAGTCCATTGAGGATCAAGCCTGACCGGTGGAGGAGGCAGTAGTGCCGACTCCATCGGAGGATATCCGGGAGATTTTTTTGCTGGGGATTTTTTCAATTCGATTTTATTCATAGAAAAATTGTTGTGCTCAGTTGCAGGCTGAAACTTCCTTCTGTTACCACTTTGTGCATAAAAAGGCAAAGCCCCGGAATTCAACACTCCGGGGCTTTGCCTTCATTTCATGAAAACGATATTTTCATAAGGCTACTATGTCCGTGACTGTGACAGAGAACCTGACTTTAATGAACAGTCTGAACCAACTGAATTATTGATGCAGGAAAAATGCCGGACAAAAGTAAAACACCTTGAATAAAGGAGGTTAGCCATGCCTGAATTTTGTATTTTCAAGACAGCAGCGGGGGGGGCTTTGCCTGCTATCTGACTGCCTGTAACGGGTAAGGAAAAATATTCCCCCGGCAGATCAGATATCTTCATGCAGCAAAGGATCCGACAGGAGTTCCATAACTCTGGCCATGTTGAAATCATGTGCATCACTGATCGCACCTTCACTTGCCCCGGCTTCCATTGTCTGTTCCAGAAGCTGGTCAGGATTGGCTTCAGTAGAACGCAGCCCCGTTCTGATATTGCCGGAAACACTGTCCAGACGATCTGCACGGGTCACTTGAGAATTTGCAGGTTCCTTGGGGGTATTATCATTTTTAAACGGAGCATTAGCTGTTTCCCTTACAAAACTTATTTCCATTTTGATTCCTCCTGATTATATGACCTCAGATAATACAAAAATCGTTCCCCTAAATTTTAAACATAATAATTTCATATTCTTAAAGAACATAAGCTGGATTATTCTGCCCAGTTAAGAATCTGCTACCCGGCAAATTTTGTTAAGGAATATCAAGCTGAGGCCGACATGACGTTTTTCTTGAATTACTAGATCTTGAATATATGCGAACGCCGCTTCAATGATGAGCCATTATCGCTTAATATGTGCGGTATCATTGTACTGTACAACCATTCACTTTTTATGAAATGTTCCAGATAGCTCAATATTTTCCTTGAATTTTTTTTGCCTAGGTTTTAATTCCCAGTGTGGGTGAGTGAGACATTTTTCCCGGAACTGTGTTTCGAGGAAAGTCACTATAGCCTGATGAGGTAAAACGGTTTACCGTTTATCTATTAATTTTTTTTAGGAGGTTTTACATGGCAATCGTTGAATATCAGGGCAAAAGCTTTGACGTTGATGAAGATGGTTTCCTTCTTAAGTTCGAAGATTGGAGCCCCGAATGGGTTGACTTCGTTAAAGAAAGCGAAGGTATCAAAGAACTGAACGAAGAGCACCAGAAAGTTATCGACTTCTTGCAGGACTACTACAAGAAGAACGGTATCGCACCTATGGTTCGCATCCTTTCCAAGGTCACCGGATTCAAGCTGAAGCACATCTATGAACTGTTCCCCTCCGGACCCGGTAAAGGAGCATGTAAGATGGCTGGTCTGCCCAAGCCCACCGGCTGCGTATAGTCCAATACAGTTAATTTCAGATTGTGAAACGCAATGGCCGCGGTGGCCGTTTCGTTTTTGTTCCAAAGTCAGAAAAACCCCGGAGATTGGCTCCGGGGTTTTTTTTGCGCTCTCCCTTGAAATATCAGCGACCTACCTTCCTGATCTGCCGCTTCAAGGACATAAAATCTGTAAACTTATACCAGGGATTTTCAAGCATCCGGGGATTTTCTATTTTTTCGCCCAAATCATCTTTTTGATACTTCGTCATTAAAAGGGCAGAATCAGCACGGTGATTGAAGGCTTTAAAGAAATCTTTCTGCTCCTGAGTAAGTTCCCCATAATAATTCGATTCGAATATTTTTCCAGCCTGTTTCTTGTCGACTCTGCCTGCATAGCCGATTGAGATCCTTTTGGAGGAAGATATCAGTCTGGTGCAGATTCTAACGACCGTGAAGTCGGAAAGTGCGGCAAGACCTCTATCACCAGAGCCGGGCTTAACAATAAAAGTACGGCAGTAGTAATCATCCCCGCCAAACTCACGAACATGAACCCCTGTATTGGGCTGCTCTTCGCCGGGAACCTTCGCGGGACTCACATTCCATCCTTCCCGTGTATGTATTATCTCAACCCAGGCTCCCTGCCCGCCATCCACATCAGAATAGTAATAAGTTTGCGCACTGACGACTCCTCTTTTCTCCCTGAACTCACCCAAATACTCCAAACCATTGAACTTAACACTCAGAGATGGAGATTTCGTTGAATAAAATCCATACTTTCCCGGAATCTTCTGAGCCATACACCCACACAGAGCCACCGTGGACAGCAAAGTAATAAGCAATAATATTTTTTTCATGACATAATCTCACGACTTCTTAGAGGTCTCCATGCCCGTGTTTCATGTCATCCAGAATAATTCCGGCCGTCCGCCCTGCAACTCCAGGATCACCGATAAGTTCACGCAGATGTTCCAGTTCACCACGCACAGCCCTTGCTGACTCCGGACTCCCCAGCCACTGCTTTACCTGACCATAAAAATTATCAGCGGTAGCATTTTCAAGCAGAAATTCAGGCAGGATTGATTTGTCAGGAATAATGTTCGCGAGACTTACATATTTAATTTTCAGCACCTTTTTAGCCAGTAAACCCGAAAGTGCCGACATTTTATACGCCACCAGCGTAGGAGTTCCGATCAAGGCGCATTCAAGTGTTGCAGTTCCAGATGCAGCCATTATCACATTTGAATTTCGCATCAGCCGATAACGATTTTCCGGCTCATTGATGGTAACGGGCAGATTTTCGGGCCACAACTGACGCAGTCTGCTCTCTTTCACTCCCGGAGCCCTTGCAATAGAGAAACGCACTTCGGGAAAATCTGCGGCAATCATTTCTGCTGCTTTGGCAAATTCCGGAAGGAGAGATGAAATCTCCTTGCTGCGGCTGCCCGGAAGAATTCCCACCAGATTCGTATCAGGTTCAATAGCATCAAGCTCACTCAGAGGGATAATGTCCAGAAGCGGATGTCCCACATATTGCGCATCCACTCGCCTTTCCTTGAAAAACTGCTGCTCAAAGGGAAGAATGCACAGAATCTTGCGCACATACTTTTGTAAAAATTTGGCTCTGCCCTGCCGCCAGGCCCAGATCTGGGGCGTTATATAATAATAGACCGGAATTCCCAGTTTGTGCGCAATTTTAACGAGTCTGAAATTGAAATCCGGGCAATCAATAAGGACAACGGCTTTAGGCCGCTCTTTCTTGAAAACCTCCTCGATCTCGCCGAATAGCTTCAACAGGCGGGGAAGCTTTGGAAAGACCTCTGTGAATCCAACCAGATTGATCAGCTGCATGGAATAACGAATATCACATCCGGCCTTTTCCATGTCCGGACCGCCCATGCCCATTATTTTAACACCCGGATCCTGCTTCATCAGTTCTTTGGCAAGCATTGCCCCGTGCATCTCACCGGAAGCTTCCCCGGCATTTATCCATATATTATTATTGAATTTATCCATTATATCTCTCTTAAGTTCATTGCAAAGTAAAACAATACGTTCGGGACATACAAAAAGCAATATTAACAAAAGCTGCCAGTAAAGTTTGTGAAAAACATATCATTAATTCGGTTAATGTTCTGCGAACCGCTTGCAATTATGAGGAAAATAGTGTTAACAGCAATGATGCTGACGAGGTTTTACTAATTATTACTTTTTATTAAGGAGTGCGAAATGGCTCAAAAGAACGTAAAACAAATGATGGGCGTTCTGTCCGGGGTTTTTGCCCATACCGGCCACCTTTCCAAAGAAGAAGCAATGCAGATGGCAGGCATGGACGAAGCAGAATTCAAGAACGTTTACGATAAAGCTGCGAACGTTGTTAAAAAACTTGAAAGCTACGACACTGCCGCCGAAAAATACGATAAATTTTCCGAGCACCTCTGGGAAGAACTTCAGGAATACGTTAAAAAGTTCGGCCCGTTCGGCGTGTAGATTTTTTATTCCGCCAGAGGCATGCGGACCTCATGCGGCTGCGGGAGAGGGCTCTTAGAGTCCCTCTCCCCAGAACACAATAATTTCTTATCTTATTAGAATTATCCATTCTTCAACGAAATAATCCAAATTCGACGCAGAGCTGATAACTGGACCGTTATCTGGTGTTTTGTGTATCCACCATCATTTCCGCTGACTCTACCGCCAACCTGAAGCTTGCAAGAGAGGCCTTGCCGGTTCCGGTAATATCATACCCTGTGCCATGATCCGGGGATGTTCTCGGGAAAGGCAGACCGAGGGTGATGTTTACCGCCTCACTGAAATGCAACAGCTTCAAGGGCGCAAGACCCTGATCATGGTACATGGCCAGAACAGCGCTGTATTTTCCTTCAGCGGCAAAATGAAAAATGGTATCGCCGGGAAAAGGACCTTCCACGTTGTAGCCTTGTTCGACTGCCTTTCTTATGGCCGGTTCTATTATTTCTATTTCCTCTGTTCCAATACGGCCCGACTCCCCGGCATGCGGATTCAATCCACATACCGCGACAGGAGCATCCAGCCCCAGTGATTTAACCAGCCTGTCGGTCAGATCAATACAGCGCAGTATTCTATCTTCAGTAATAAGCCCCGGAATATCGACAAATCTGGGATGGGTTGTGACAAGGCTGACCTTTAGCTTCGGACCTCCAAGATGCATGCACACATTTTCACGCCCCACACCGGACCTTGTCGCGAGAAACTCCGTGTGACCGGGAAAATCAAATCCTGCCAGTTGCAGCATGGCTTTGTGGAGCGGACAGGTGACCAGTCCTGCTACAACTCCCGAATTAAGCAGCTCCATGGCTTTTTCCAGAGATTCCCCCGCACAACGACCTCCCTCAGGATCGGCTTTGCCCACTTTAAGTTCAAAATCGCTAAGTTCTTGCGGGGTATATAAATAGTATCCGGCCTCAGCACCTGATATTTTTAAGGGATCATCCAGCACAGTATAGAATTTCTGCAACCCGAGATTATTTAAATGCCATAGCAATCCGTTCTCCGGACCGATCATAAGATAAGCACGGTCCGCTGCATGTTCTGAAAACATGCGGCAGGCCAATTCAGGTCCCAGCCCGTTAGGATCGCCCAAAGTCACACATATTTCTTTTTTCATAATTTTTACTGTTGTTTCTAGTATTAAAAAACAAAAACCTCCGGCAGATTTAAAATCCTGCCGGAGGCATATTCACGGGTAAATTAATTACTCCGGCCTAAGAGCTATGGCTCCAAGAGGCGGCAATGTCAACTCAAGATAATACGGGAAAGCACCGATATCTCCTGCCTTCCTAGACTCTACCTTGCCGACATTACCGACATTTGACCCGCCGTAAATTTCAGCGTCTGAATTAAAAATCTCCGACCAGCTTCCGCCTTCGGGACAACCGAGGCAATATCCCTGACGGACCACAGGGGTAAAGTTGAAAACCCACAGCACGGGCTTATCACCTTCACTCTTACGCAGAAAACTCAGCACGGAAGACCTGAAATCCGAAAAGTCCACCCACTCAAAACCTGACCAGTCATTATCATGCTTATACATGGCCGGATTTTCATGCATGACCCTGTTCAGATCAATAACAGTATTTCGAATCCCCTGATGGGATGGAAAACCAAGCAAGCTCCAATCCAGTTCCTGGCGGCAGTTCCATTCATTCCACTGGCCGAACTCACACCCCATGAACAGAAGATTCTTGCCTGGATGAGCCCACTGATAACTGAACAGGAGCCTCAGGTTAGCCATCTGCTGCCACATGTCTCCGGGCATTTTCGAAAGAAGCGCCCCTTTTCCGTGCACAACCTCATCATGAGAAATAGGAAGGAAAAAGTTTTCACTGAAGGCGTATATCATGGAAAAGGTCAGATTATTATGATGATATGCCCTATGGATAGGACTTTTCTCAATATAGCTGAGAGTATCGTTCATCCACCCCATATTCCATTTGAAAGTAAAGCCAAGCCCGCCAGTGTAGACCGGACGCGAAACCCCGGGCCATGAAGTGGATTCCTCGGCGATCATCATCGCACCGGGGAACTGATCATGAACCACCATGTTCAGGTTCTTTAAAAGTTCAATGGCATCAATGTTCTCATTACCGCCGTGTTCGTTGGGTATCCACTCCCCTTCGCGGCGTGAATAATCAAGATAAAGCATCGAAGCGACAGCATCAATACGCAGACCGTCGATATGAAATTCCTTGAGCCAGTAAAGAGCATTGGCCAACAGAAAATTGCTGACTTCATGACGCCCGAAGTTGAAAATATAGGTTCCCCAGTCCGGATGTTCCCCTTTTCTGGCATCGGCATGCTCATAAAGGGCCGTGCCGTCAAAACGTCCCAGCCCCCAATCGTCTTTGGGGAAATGCCCCGGAACCCAGTCCAGAATCACACCTATTCCCTCCTGATGACATCTATCGATCAGGTAACGGAGATCATCGGGATTTCCATGACGAGAGGTCGGCGAATAATAATGGGTCGTCTGATACCCCCATGATTCATCAAGCGGGTGTTCAGCGATGGGCATAAGTTCGATATGAGTGAATCCCATATCCTTAACATATGGTATAAGTTCTTCAGCAAGCTGGCGGTAAGAACGGTAATTCCAGCCTTCACGGCGCCAGGACCCCAGATGAACCTCATAACAGGAAATAGGTTTTTCCAGCGGTAGCCCGGTTTCTCGGCGTTTCGCCATCCAGCCTTCATCTTCCCATTCATAATTATCCAGCCCCCATGTAACAGCAGCATGTCCAGGGCGCATTTCAGTGCGAAAAGCAAAAGGATCGGTCTTGAGCACCTCATGGCCGTCTTTTTTTACAACACTGTATTTATACATCTGTCCGGGCTTCACCCCGGGAATAAATCCGGCCCAGATACCTGAAACACCTACAGGGAAAAGGGGGTTGACTCTGGTATTCCAGTCATTGAAATCACCGGTTACATGAATTTCACGAGCATTGGGAGCCCAGACGGCAAATCGGTATCCTTCCTGTTCCTCCTGAATATCAAAATGCGCACCGAGAATTCGGTAGAGGTCCCAGTGTTCCCCTTTACCGAACAGGAAAAGGTCAAACGGTGCAATATATGTAGGCAAAGTATCAGGCATGAGCGGTTCAATCCTCGGATTTAGTAGAGTTTTCCATGCACTCGATGTAGAAAAGGCAGTCTGTCTGATCACAGAAGCCGCTTTCCGCCCGGGCAAAGCAGTCATAATTTCCTTCCAGACGCTGGAGCAGACGTACTGCCTCCACAAGATTAAGTCCTTCGATATCCACGTGCAATCTTTCAGCAAGCTCTTCAATTTGTTTAAGGGACATTTGCACCTCTAAATTCTTGCACCAAGCTTTCGGTACAGATTTATATACTCGTCCGCAGAACGGTCCCAAGTAAATTCCCGGAGCATTGCCCGGCGGACCATTCCCGTCCACTCTTTCCGATCATGCCAAAGTTCAACAGCCTGCATGATGGCCTTGAAAAACATTTCGGGGTCGGGCCGTTCAAAGGTGAATCCGGTGGCAGCTTTATCCGGGTATGAGGTTATGGTGTCACACAACCCACCAACGGCAGTCGCAACCGGAGGAGTTCCGAAACGCAGGGCGTAAATCTGTGTCAGACCGCACGGTTCATAGCGGGAAGGCATCAAAAAGATATCAGCTCCGGCCTGAATACCGTGAGCAAGGTCTTCGGTATATCCTACCTGAACGCAGAACTGCCCCGGATATTCTTCCATAAGTTCAAGTAATCTGGCCTCATAGGTCAGGTTACCCTCACCGAGAACAATTACTCCCACCTCCTTCTCCATCAGCCGTGGAAGGATGTCAATGAGCAGGTCGATTCCCTTCTGATCCCGGAGCCTTCCGATAAAGCCCAGAACCGGCTTATGCTCAAGCTGATCGGACATATAGAAATCACGAAGCATTGCTCTCTTGCATTCCTGCTTTCCGGAAATATCTCCCGGACCATAACAGCAGGGTAGAAACTTATCATTACCCGGATCCCAAACATTATAATCCGCTCCATTCAGAATCCCGGTCAGTTTGTGGGTCTGACTTTTCAGAAACCCTTCAAGACCGCACCCGAATTCAGGGCCCAGAATTTCATCAGCATAAGTGGGGCTTACCGTCGTGACTGCATCACTGTAAGCCACACTGGCCTTGAGCATATTCAAATCGCCAAAAAACTCAGCCCCATGCATGGACCAGGCCTCCGCAGGAAGGCCGGACTCATGGAAAAGACGTTCGGAAAAACGGCCCTGAAAAGCAAGGTTGTGAATGGTTGTAACACTTTTGGTGTTCGACCAGAAAGAATCCTGCAGACGGTCAAAGTACAAATAAGGCGGGACAAGAGCGGACTGCCAGTCATGGGAATGTATCACAGCCGGAGGACTGGGAAGCAGTCGCGCCCACTTCAGAACAGCCTTGCAGAAAAAGATAAACCTTTCACAATTATCAAAATAATCCCCGTTATGAGTGTTGTAATAGTGACGACGGTCAAAATACTCACCCCGGGCCACAAAATAAACTGAGAGACCTTCGTATTCCGTCTGATATATCTCAGCTGTGGTTGACGGCCAGGGATACCCCACATGAAGATCGGAATAAACGAGCCGCAATTTATGCCCATCCAGATTCATGCGTCCGTAAAACGGTGTAATAACGGCTGTCTTAACTCCCTTGCTGCTGATGCTGGGTGGCAGAGCCCCCATTACATCCCCCAGCCCGCCGGTTTTGGAAAAAGGATACATCTCTGACGTTACGTACAAAACCTCATGCACTGATCCAACTCCGTTTTTTTAATACCCTGTTAATCAGATCCGCCTACAGCGGCATGCTTGCGCAACCTGAAAATGTTGGATGAAAAATCCCCCAGGATATCCCTGTGGTCAAAGACCAGCTCAGGCAGATCATCCAACTGGAAAAATTTAGCGACTCCAGCATCATCGCCCGCCAGCAAAGCTTCCGGGTCTTTGGCTACAGCGCTGTATGTCACACTGATGGTATGCTGCCGGTCATCCCTGCAGGGCATGGAATAAACTCCGACAAGGCCGGTAAGGGAAACTTCAAGGCCGGTTTCTTCACGGGCTTCCCGTACAGCAGCATGTTCAAGTGTTTCGCCATAATCAACAAATCCGCCTGGAAGAGCCCAGCCCAAAGGCGGATTGTTCCTTTCAATTAGAACCACGCCCCGCTGAGGTTCATAAATAATGATATCAACTGTAGGAACAGGATTGCGGTATACAACAATGTCCTCACCGCATCGGGGACAAGGTTTTGAGCCGTGCATAATGGTAGCCTTCAAAATTGTATCTGAGTTGACAAAACAAATATTATTCTACGGAAAATCAACTATGATTATTAACCGGAATAAACTTTCATGACAAGAGGATTCGTATTTTCTTACAATCGGTTATCCTGCCTTGCAAAAGGGGCTGTTCAATTTTTTTTACTGATTATGAAACGGAAGATTGCCCGCAATTTTCAGATCGGTTCAACTGTGGACAACTACTATAGCACAAAGCAAGAACAGGAAATAACGTAGACGTGACAAATTGGTTTCAGCCGGGAAACCTGTGCCTTCAACTCAATCAAAGATCAGCAAATAAGGTAGGGGGATAAAAAATGAAAAGGCCCCATCAGTTATTTCCGATGAGGCCTATTTCATTACTATCTCAGCAAAAGAATGAAGGTAATTTTAATATAGCAACGGCTGTGCCAAAAGAACGCACCTCGCCCACAACTACATAAAACACTGATTATTCAGACTTTTTATCAAAATTAATTTTATTAAAAGCTATTTAAACGGTTAAATTTTTTTAACCAGCCGACAGCTCCCCCCTGAATATAGGTAGTGCCGGTTAAAATTATTTAACGGCAGCTGAATCATGGACACCCCCCAGACAACAGCATGAAAAATGAAAAAGGCCCCGCCAGTTAATTCTGGCGAGGCCCGTTTTCAGCATTATCTCAGCAAAGGAATGAAGGTAATTTAGATATAGCAACAGCTGTGCCAAAACTCCCACAAGACCACAAACATACTCAACCACTTGATAACAATGAACTTTACATAACAAGAAAATATTATGATCATTTCCAAACGGTTTAATATTTTTAACCAATAGATAGTTGTCCCTAAAAAACAAGCAATGCTGGTTTAAATTATTGAACACTCGAGTGGGATTTAGAAAATATCTAGAATAAATACTAAGAAATGAAAAAGGCCTCGCCAGTTAATTCTGGCGAGGCCCGTTTTCAGCATTATTTCAGCAAAGGAATGAAGGTGACTTAGATATTGCAAAGACTGCGCCAGAAACGAACCTCCACTTTGTAAACACATAACACTCTGTATTAAATAAACAAAAATATTCCATGCGGGATTAACCACTTACTCTTTATAGTACAAGATATTTAACTACCCTTCTTCTAACACTGCTATAGAGCCAAAAAGAGTTAAATTTTTTTTACCTTATCTAATATATTGAACCTTCAATTTCCACAGATGAACCTGCCCCATTTCCATAAACGGATGGAGTTGAGTCTGAAACAGATCATATTTCTCACCCCGAACCTATCCGTTCAGGACAGAATAAATAGTTTAACGGCAGTGAAGTATAAAATTTTATACAAAAAAAGCCCGCCCCCATTCAGGGACGGGCTTAGTGAACAATATAATATCCATCTAATCAATAATGGAGAAACCAGAACGAATAAGCGTTCCCCTTGAGATGACACCATCCCTGAAGATTTTCAGCTTACCTCCCTTGAGGGGCTCAACAACTGTAGAGGGGCTACCGCCTTTGGGGCCTGGCTTGCCGTCATATACTCCCTCAACCTGAACTATCAATTCATCATCAAGGTTACCAGCAAGAGCTGTGGGAGGTTTTCCACTGAGATTTGCACTGGTGGCTATCAGCGGAGTCCTTGCCTTCATGCATAATGTGCTGGCAAGGGGGTGATCCGTCCAGCGCACCGAAGTGTATCCTCTGGAATCCTTGACGGCCGACGGAAGTTCCTGGCGGGCTTTGACCAGTATTGACAATGATCCGGGCCAGAACTGGTTAGCAAGACGGAGAAGTTCGGCTGAAGCAAAGTCAGTAACAAGGTCAAGCTGTTCCATACTGCCGATAATAAGCGGTAATGGTTTGGATACCGGACGTCCTTTTATCTGTGCAACCCGGTTGGCTGCTTTTTCATCGCAGGCATCAGCTCCAACGGCAAAAAGAGTTTCCGTGGGGTAGATAAGGACTCCACCTGTTTTTATTATTTGGACAGCTTCCTGTTCAGTCATTCCGTTAACTCCATTAATATCCAAGCGTGAGGAACGAATACTAATACCAGTTTTTTACATTATGTCCAGTCCCTTTTAATATGCTTAAGCCCACACTATTCACAGCAATATCATTTGTACTGCAATCCGGAATGACTTTATCTTCAGTTTGACTTAATAAAAGGGAAGTTACAGCATGAACAAACGGAGTCTTGAATGCCTTCTCCCGAAAACAGTTACAATATATATGAAGTCCAAAATTTTCTGAGTACCGTAAAAAGTACAGTACCGCTGTGGGCCATGGGAACAGAAGAGCCAGCTCACCAGAACGGACTAATAAACGTATTTGAGCATCTCTCCAAAGAACACTCAGAACTGCTCGACATCAGCCGTGACCTAGCCGCACTTGTCTGGATGCAGAATCCGCTAGACCGATCCGCGGCATCCAGATGCCTTGAGCTGGATAACAGCACGGGTCCCCGCAGAAGGCTTCTGGAAAAAATAGTGTCAGTCCCTCCGGCAGATATTCCTGTTCAAGATCTGGACAACCTGCTCCAGTCTGCTGACAGTAAACTGATCATCCGCCACCTTTTTCCCATTTTAAAAGGAGCTGACGGAATCCAGTGGCTCTCCCGATCATGGAACACACTACTGCGTCTGGGCAACCCGGAACTCCCCCTCAACGCTCTGGATTTCATTGATTGGAAAAACGAAACAATACATTTGAAACAGCGTCTTAAAGCAGAATACAATTTTTTGTACACCCCACCCGAGCAAGCTTTTAAAGAACTGAATGAACTTGACGCTGAAATATGGTCTCTCTGGAAAGAATATACCCGGGCGGAACTCCTGCTGCGTTGCGGAGAAAAAGAAAGCGGGATTTCAACTCTCAGGAATCTGTGGCGGGAAAATATATGGAACCTTAACTGGGGACAGAAACTTCATGCCCTGCTCTATCCGGTAGAAAAACAGTCTGTATTGGATAACAGTGCCGATGTCGCCATTCTTCTTTATTCGTGGAACAACGGCAAACTTATTGAGAACACTCTTAAAAATGTAGCCCGTTCAAACATAGGCGACGCCAGAGTGTTCGCGCTGGATAACGGCTCAAACGACTCAACCGGAGAAGTTGTAGCCAACGCGGGCGCCCTGTTTAGGGAAGGACAATATAAAGGAATACAGCTCCCCGTGAATGTGGGAGCCCCTCCGGCCCGCAACTGGTTGCTGGCTGAACCGGAAGTTCGCAAATCCAAATGGGCTGTCTTTCTTGATGATGATGTTGAACTGCCCGAAAACTGGCTTGAAGAGATACTCGGTACTGCTGTCCGATACGGTAATCCGGGGGCTGTAGGATGCCGGATAACCTCAACTACCGCTCCGAAATGTCTGCAGTCGGCTGACTACCATCTTTTCAATCCAGGAACAGGGACCTCACAGATTGAAGGACTTACAGAAAGGATAATGGTTTTTGACAGCTGCCGAAACGCCTTTGACTGCGGCCAGTTCAGCTATACGAGACCGGCCGTTCACCTCTCCGGCTGCTGCCACATGCTGAACATGGAAGCGGTGCACAAATGCGGTGGATTCGATGTGCGTTTCAACCCTACACAGTTCGATGATCTGGAAAGGGATTTGAGAGCCAGCCTGTCCGGCTACACCCACATTTATGCAGGTCAACTGGGAGTCGGTCATATCCAGCACTCCAGTCTGGCTAAAGCTTCAAATGTCAAATCCATGGCACAGGTCTTTGGAAACAAAATCAAACTGGAAAGCAAATACACGGAACAGGATCTCACCGCAATTTTCTCGAAGGACCTCCAGATGCTCTGGGCCGACATCGAAAGAAAATGGAGAGAGCTAGCGGGCTAACCACTCAGAAGTAAGTTTTTCCATTTCTTCAGGGGAAAAACACGGAGTGTCGTACATTCCCTTGGCATAGCGCTGCGTAAATCCATGATAAAGAATCAGAGCCGCTGCAACTGAGACATTGAAACTCTGGATCATGCCCTGCATGGGAATATAAACTTCATCAGGCACCAGCTCAGCCAGTTCTGGAGCTGTTCCGCTGTGTTCATTACTCAGAATAACAGCAGAAGGTTTACTCAGGTCAAAATCCATAAGCGGCCTTGCTGTTTCAGAGAAACCGGTCCTCAGAATCTGATAACCCTGATCCCGTAAACCGCCAATCATCTGAGCAGGATCTTTATGCCTTGTACGCTCAACCCATTTCTTGCCCGAGGCGGACGATTTCTTGTCGAGCTGTGGCCATTCAGCTTCTGTATAGTATAGGTGTATACCATATATGCCAAAGGCATCACAGCTTCTCAGAATGGCTGAAACGTTATGCGGATCCCATACATTATCAATAATGAGGGTGAAGTCTTTTTGGCGCTTGCCCAAGACTTCTCTGACTCTAGCCTCTCGTTGCGGTGTTCTCTGTCTTTCCATGGCGGTTTAGGTACAGCACCTTTCACCTGTTGGCAAGGTTGAGGACTCCTATTATTATAGATGTATATTTTTCCCGAAATAGATTGACATTCAATTGCCAAAAAAATCATGATGTGTAATTATTTCAGATGATATTTCCATTATGGAGGTTTTAATGCGAGCACTGATAGCGGAAGATGAATTTGTGGGCAGAAAGCTGCTTTCAACATTTTTATCCCCACTTTTCCATATTGACATCGTTGTAAACGGTCAGGAAGCCATTGAGGCGTACAGGCTTGCCCATGAAGAAGGTGACCCTTATGCCCTTATTCTGATGGATATCATGATGCCCGAAGTTGATGGACTGAGTGCGCTGACCGCCATCAGGGATTATGAAAATTCCGCTGAAGTCTATCCACCAGCCAAAGTAATCATGACCACAGCGCTTGACGATGCCAAGACAGTCATAAAGTCATTCCATGATGTTGAAGCCTCGGCATACATCGTTAAGCCTGTTGTCAAAGAAAAATTGTATGAAGAGCTTGAAAAGATCGGACTGCTGCGAAAGTAAATTCCGTTAAGACGGAGCGAGTATTATGAGCGAAGATGATTCCCTTATTGAAGAATTTTTCTCGGAGGTAAATGACAAATACTATCCGCAGGTGCTTGAGGGCATTGATCTTCTTGATGAACAGCGTATTGAGGAAGGTATCGAGATACTTTCGCGCCCTCTGCATACCATCAAAGGTGTGACAGGATTCATGTCCGGTTTTGAGCCCGCCTCTGCCTTTACTCACAAGGTCGAAAGTTT
Source organism: Maridesulfovibrio salinus (assembly GCF_055394525.1). NCBI lineage: Bacteria > Pseudomonadati > Thermodesulfobacteriota > Desulfovibrionia > Desulfovibrionales > Desulfovibrionaceae > Maridesulfovibrio > Maridesulfovibrio salinus. The sequence goes on along the minus strand of NZ_AP042461.1, from coordinate 1,614,780 downwards.
TCTGAAAAAAATGCAGGCCGGAGAAGTCGGGCATAGTCTACCGCAGATCGCTCTGGCCATTGAGTCTGTAAACTCAATATTCATGCTCATTGAGCAGTTGCGCAACACGGGAAGCTACGACAGGGGAACCACAGACGAAATTGAATCCCGACTTATGGGGGAAGGAAGAGCAGATTCCTCCCAAGATTCGGAAGCCTCAAATCCTATTGAGACCGAAACGCTGCCGGAAGCGGAAATTGTAACCATAAAGGCCAGAAGACTTCATCATCCGACCCAGTTGGAAGCCGTTAGCGCCACTTTGGATTCCATAACTGACGGAAGGCCCATTCTCATAGATTTCGGGACATCCCTGTCTGTCAGTTCCTCTTTTTTTGAACTTGTTTCAAGCTACTCTGACACTCACGAGATCGGAATAACAGGCATGAACAGCCATTGTACCAGCATCTTTTATTCCTGGGGTTTTCAAAACTACCTTTCGGTTTTGGAAAACAGGGACAGTTTTCTCAGTTAACGCCGGAGCACATGGGTAATGAAAGACAGTATTTCCAGTTGCATAAGCCAACTTCAAGAATCCATTACAGAACTTGAACACGGCTCGGGAGACATAAACTCCATTTTGCAGGACCTTGGGCTTGAGCATGTAAAGATGCCCTCTGCTCAGGTAATCGCGCTGATGGATATGCTCACAGATGGAATTACTCCAATAACCCCGGAACTCATAACCGCGCTGCTGGACATCACTGAAGCCCAAAAGAAATTCTATTATTGCATCGGCGGACTTCTGGACAAAGGAAACGTAAAGATTGATTCCCGAGCTTCTGTAGAAGAAGAGATACCGGCAACCAGCTCATCCGATGAAGATCTCCAGAAAGCTGAAATGGAAATGATGGCCGAAATGGCAGCCATGGTCGGCGAAACTCCTGACGAAGAAGACGGCTGGGAAAAAATGGATGGCGGCACTGTCAAACCAACTGAAAAAACAGAGACGGAGTCTGCCCCCTCTCTTCAGGAGGAGGACAGTGAATCGGATCAGCCCGAGGCGGAAAAAAATGCTGCCAAAGAGATTAAAGACGAGACACAAAGCCAGGCAGTCCGGGCTGCAGCTAAAAAAAAGAAAGATGCCCAGGCCATATCATCAATCCGTGTTTCCACGCAGCAGCTTGACTCGCTTATTGAACTGGTCGGAAAACTTATGGTGACCTACGCGGTAATAGCCCAGACAAAAACCGACAATATTTCAAAGATATCTTCAAGTCTCGGGGAACTGGACAAAGTCATCCGCAACCTGCAGTCGGAAGTCGATGAAATCCGCCTTGTTCCCCTGAAACAGATTTTCATGCCCATGCACAGACTGGTAAAATCAACTTCCCAGAAGCTGGATAAGCGTATTAAATTCACCATTGAGGGAGACACCCTCGCGTTGGACAAGACTATTGTCGAATGCCTGAACGAACCTCTTGTCCACCTGCTAAGGAATGCGCTCGACCATGGCATAGAATCCATAGAAAACCGCCAGATGTGCGGAAAAGACGAAGTCGGTCACGTCCACCTCTCCGCATCACGCAAGGGCGAATTCGCCTACATTAAAATTGCCGATGACGGAAAAGGGCTTGATGCCGACATACTGCTATCCAAAGCCCTTGAACGGGGACTGGCCGACCCGGAAAAAGAATACTCTAAAGAGGAAATCTACGAATTTATACTTCAGTCAGGTTTTTCCACCGCCAGTTCAGTAACCGATATATCTGGGCGCGGTGTTGGAATGGATGCGGTTGTTTCAGCAATTAAAAACACTCTGGATGGTAAAATATCCATCAAAAGCGAACTGGGCAAAGGCTCGACTTTCACCATTGCCATTCCCCTTAGCCGATCGGTGAACGAAGGAATCGTAGATGCCCTTATCGCCACCATAGCCGATGAGACATTCATCTTCCCGAGCCGGGAAGTTCAGGAGGTTTACGAACCGAGTGAACGTGAATTCACAGACCTTCCGGATGGACGGGAGACTGTTTCGGTACGCGGCAAAGTCTACCCGCTTATCCGTATGTACAAGATTTTCGAACTGCCTGAACCTGCCGATGATGTCTTTCCAAAAGTCATCCTTGTCAAACTGGGCGAAACCACGGCAGCCATTCTGGTGGATGAAGTTCTCAGGCAGCAAAAAGCGGTTGTCACCGGGTTCACCCTGCCCGTCAACACCATATATAATCTGCCTATACTGGGATTCGGCATGATGGGTGAAAAAGATGCTCTGGTCATAGACACTGAAGCACTCATCACAAGCCAGATGGGAATATCCGAAGACTAGCCCCGCCCTGAATCACATTTTTTGGCGCTGTTTCAAAATACTTTTCGATGCAGAATTTCTCTGTTATTGATGCATGTTCATTTTATCCGACCAACAAAAAATCAATACAGGACTAGTTAATGAAAAAAGCCATCTTATTTGCAGCACACGGTTCCAACAACAGGGCAGCGAGTTCAGCCCTGGGAAATATTTTAAAGATGGCCCAGCAAAAATACCCGGATCTCATAATCCAGAGTGCGTTCACATCCACCCATGTGCTTAAAAAAATGAAAGAACTGGGCCAGAAGCTGCCTACTGTAAAACAGAATCTTGAACAACTGGCTGAAAAAGGCGTAACCCATGTGGTGGTTCAGTCCCTGCATGTTATCCCCGGCAGTGAATTCAATAATATAAAACGGCTTATCGGCAGAGTGGAGCGCGGAGATATCCCGCTTAAGAAAGCTGTTGTGGGTAATCCTCTTCTTTCCGGTGACAAGGAAATAGATGAAGTTTCCGATATAATCCTAAACCTAATTGAGGAACGGGACCCGGAAAATGAAGCCCTGATTCTTGTTGCCCACGGCTCCAAATACTCTGACAGCGGAAACGCACTTTATGATAAATTCAAGCAGGTTCTGGAAGCCAAAGATAAATCCGCTTACCTCGGCAAGCTCAACGCTGAAGATGGTATTGTTACAATTGCTGAAAAGATCAGGGAATCCGGAATCAAAAAAGCTTACATGCTCCCGCTCCTTTTCGGTGCAGGAAACCATGTGAAAAAAGATATGGCCGGGGAAGACAACGAATCCTGGAAAAACATTGTGGCATCACGCGGCATAGAAGTTGAAACCATTCCGCAAGGAATCGGGGAGTTTGATGTTTTCGCTGAACGCTGGATGGATAATCTGGCAAAAGCAATCAAGGAACTTGAAAACTGAAATTTACGCAAATAACCTTTCTTGCCAATGTTCCGCACCGCATATAACATTATATGTCGGTGCGATTATTTTTTTGAAAGATGCAGACTCACTGTTATGAACGGCAGCAATAACTTCCAACGAATAAAACGAGAAACCAGCCCATTGTATAGCCGAATCTTTTGCGGTTGATTCATTTAAGATGAAAAAAATACTGACCATACACAACCATGACGGACAGGTAAGCGAAATTGATCCCTCGTCCAAACTGAATCTCGCCCAGATGCTTTTTCTGAACGGAGCTTTCAGGGGAGTTCCCCTGTGCTCAGGAATGGGCAGATGCGGGCTGTGCAAAGTCAGGTTTGAATCTCTCCCCCCTGAACCGAGGAAGGAGGAACTGAATCTGTTCAGCAGTGAGGAAATAGATTCAGGGTGGCGTTTATCATGCCTGCATCCGGCAATGGCTGACGAAATTCATGTTCCCTTACCGCTGAGAACTGTTTCAAGAGTATCTGATAAATTCAGTTCAAAAATACCGGGCAGACTGAAATTGGCCATCGACCTCGGCACAACAGGACTGCACTGGGCTTTCACTGTGGGTGAAGAAATTGTCAGGTCAGGGCGGGAACTCAACCCCCAGATGGGCCTTGGCAGCGAGATTATGACCCGGCTTGCTTTTGCAGCTCTGCCCGGCCAGTGCGAAACTCTCTCATCTCTTGTTACCGACCGTTTAAAGCAGATATTATCCGAGACCGGTCCAGTAGAAGAAATGGTCATCTCGGGCAACCCTTCCATGATTTCGATTCTGGCCTGTCATGATTTGCAGGGATTGAGTCATGCGCCGTATTCTCTCCCGGATAAGGGCGGAAACATTATTTACCTTGACACAGATCTCCCGCAAGCCTACATCCCGGCACATCTGGCTCCGTTTGTCGGTGCGGATATAACATCCGGTATAGTAGCTCTTAATTTTGCTGAAACCAAACCGGAGTATCCTTATCTCTTCGCAGATCTGGGAACCAACGGCGAGTTCGTACTGGCCCTCGACGAAGACAAATACATAGTAACGTCGGTCCCTATGGGCCCGGCTCTTGAAGGAGTTGGCTTAACAAACGGACGCACAGCAGGACCCGGGGCGATCAACGCTTTCACCCTTACCCCGGCGGGACTGTCAGCATCCTTTGTTGAAGAAACAACCGGCAGTCAGACGCAGAACTCGGAACTGCCCGGAATAACCGGAACCGGATATCTGTCGCTATGTTCATTGCTGCTCAAAGCAGGTGTGCTGACTAGAAAAGGCCACTTTGCACCGGGCAATACCCCCTTTGCAGCCAGACTTGCCCGTAATCTGACTGAGGTAAAAGGGACTCCTGTACTGGATCTTGGATTAAGGAACGGGCTTATTCTTCCGGCAACGGATGTCGAGGAAATACTCAAAGTCAAATCTGCATTTAATTTAGCCATGTCCAGCCTGCTTTTCAGAGCCGGACTGGCCCCGTCTGATCTGAAAGAGCTTATACTCGGCGGGGCGATAGGTCAGCATGTCAATGTAAACGACCTTGTCACAACCGGATTCATTCCCGCCGAAACAGCCAGAATAACCCGGGCCGCAGGAAACACCTCCCTCACTGGCGCCATTATTTTATCAAACAACAAACAAAGTCGGGATTTTGCCTCCTCCCTGCCGGATTGCTCCACTGTACTGGAACTGGCAGGTAGAGATGATTTTGGACAGCACTATCTCGAAAGGATGATATTTCAATATGTCTATTAAAGTAAGTTCACTCTTTCCGCTCCCAACGGCGGATATATCCAAGCGGATGGCCGGTTATGCCGACATCCTTAATAAAATCGTGCCTCTCAAAAGCAAGCACATGAAAGAACTGCATTACGCGGTGAGAGATCTCTCACGGGCCCTTACCGGAGAACGCTCCAGCCTGCCCAATGACTACATGGGCGACCCCAGAAGTCTGAACGCCTACCTGCGTTTCTTTCTGCCCTGGAACCTTTACCGCCTCTCACGCCTCTTTCAGGGGCTGGATATAAAACTGCCTGATAACGGGGTTGTTATTGACCTTGGATCCGGACCGCTCACCGTGGCCCAGGCTCTTTGGATTGCCAGACCTGATCTGCGTGAAAAGAAACTGACCTTCGTAAACGTGGACCGTACTCCTAAGCCCATGCGTGAAGGGACCCGTCTTTTTGAGGCTTTGGCCGGAAAAGATTCACCATGGCGCATGATCAATGTCAAAGGCGGTTCCACTTCAAAGATACGTGAAAAGGCAGACCTTCTTGTAACCGCCAATATGGTCAACGAAGCATCTGCCGGAAATCGCATGCCGCTTCCGGTGTGGGCGGAGGGCTTCTGCCACTCCATGTCCGGAAAACTTGCCAGAGGAGGGCGTATTCTGATCATAGAACCGGGAATCCGCCGTTCCGGAAGAATTCTTTCCGTAATACGTCAGGAGTTCATTGAGAAAGGATACTCAATTCTCGGCCCCTGCACCCATATCGAAGAATGCCCCATGAGCGGAGATCAGGGAAAGGCATGGTGTCATTTCAATTTTGACTCCGACCATTCCCCCAAATGGCTGCAGGATTTTTCTACCCGCTGCCGCCTGGAAAAGAACAATGTCAGCCTGAGCTTTCTTTATGTGGGACAAACGGATGATGAACCGCAGCAGGCCCACCAAGGTGAGATCCTGATCCGTGCAATATCCGATTCATTCCGCCTTGATGAAGGCGGATTCGGACAGTATGGATGCGCTGAACCAGGTCAGATTCTTCTGGTAGCCAAGGGAGGGGCAAAGACCTTGTTCCCCGGAGGTCTGATCGGAATGCCTGTCCCCGAAGAAGAAAAGCGGGATGCCAAGTCCGGCTCCCTTATGATCGATCTGCCCATACGCGAGTTCGATAAGCGCAAGACGCAGAAGCCCGCAGATAAATCTGCAGGCAGGCCTCAGCAGAAAAAAGACGACAAAAACCGTGAGCACAAGCAGGCCAGAGCTCCACGGAAGCATAAATAGATTTGATGCGCTACCGCGCTTTTATAAATTAATTTCGCCTCCGGCGGTCAAAGGAGCTAATCCCTTTTGGAATCCCCGATAGGGCTTTTGCCGCTGGAGACGAGACAACTACTTAGTATAAAAAAGCTCTCCCATGTAAGCTGAGCCTACAATGACTTTTGCTTACAAAGTGGCGAAGCCTTATAAAAAAAGTTTGGGATTTTTTAAACCCTTTTCAAAAGGTTTAAAGCCCCCGACTGGGTCGCCGAAGGCAAAAAGGATAAAAAGTGGAATTTATTGATCTGGGACTTATTCCCCACGGGGAAGCTGAGAAAATCCAGCTTGATAGACTGAACAAAGTTATGGAAGGAACGGCAGAGGAAGTACTCTTTCTGCTGGAACACCCGCCTGTTGTAACCCTTGGCCGCCAGGGCGGCCTGGAAAATCTGCTCATCAGTGAGGAAGCCCTCAAACATATGGGGGCCGAGATAGTCCAAACTGCAAGAGGTGGCAACATAACCTGCCACTACCCCGGGCAACTGGTGGTCTACCCGGTTATGCGTATTGAAAAAAGACGGGGTGGCATCAAAAAATTCTTCCATGACATGGAAGAAACAGCTATCCGGACCGCGATGAATTTCGGTGTGGATGCAGCCAGATGCGAAGGCCGTCCCGGCGTATGGGTCGGTCCCGGCAAACTCTGCTCCATCGGTATCGGAGTAAAAAAATGGATTACCTACCACGGCCTGTCCTTTAATGTTTCAAAAGAAATGCAGCTGTTCGATGCCATCACCCTCTGCGGACTGCACGGCGCCCACCCCACTTCCCTGTCCCGCGAGGCAGGACACGACATTGAAATAGAGGAAGTCAAAAATGTCTTCAGAAAAGAGTTCGGAAAAATATTTGCGGATTCCACCGTGGCTGCGGGTTAAACTCCCTACCGGAAAAACATTCAACAGCACTGCCAGGCTGCTTGCAGATCTCAACCTGAACACAGTCTGCCAGAATGCCAAATGCCCCAACTGCTGGGACTGCTTTTCACGAAAGGTCGCCACATTTCTTATTATGGGCAACAATTGCACCCGCAACTGTGCCTTCTGCAATATCGCTCCCGGACATATAGATCCCCTTGATCCAGATGAACCGCGAAGGGTTTCAGAAGCAGTCACCCGTCTGGGTTTAAAATATGTTGTCATCACTTCGGTTACGCGTGACGATCTCCCTGATGGGGGAGCTGACCACTATGCTGAAACAATCAACCGTATCCACGCCGAACACCCCGAATGCACTGTAGAAGTTTTGATCCCCGATTTTCAGGGGGATCAGGATGCACTGAAAACAGTCATCGAGGCCGGACCGGATGTCATCAACCACAATGTGGAAACCCCTCCGGATCTATATAGTGAAATCCGGCCGCAGGCGGATTATCAGCAGAGCCTTGAACTGCTGAAACGGGTCAAGCAACTAAGTAAAATCCACGCTAAGTCAGGTCTTATGGTCGGACTTGGCGAAAATGACCGGCAGGTCTATCAGGTGATCGATGATCTTGCCGCAATAGACTGCGACATAATTACCATCGGGCAATATATGCGTCCTTCAAAAGCACATCCCGCAGTAAAACGCTATGTTGAGCCTTCTGTTTTTGATGAATACGCCGACTATGGTAATAAATTGGCAGTTCCGCATATGTTCTGTGCCCCGCTTGTCCGCAGCAGCTTCAATGCGGCTGAGGCCTACGACAAACTTTAATTTAATTTCACGGAAAAACCATGAACCCCAGACCGGAATTCAAAGCGGCAATATTTGATCTCGATGGCACACTGCTGAATACTCTTGGAGAAATCGCAACCGCGTGCAACGCGGCACTTGCCCGCAGAGGCTACCCGCAGCACCCTGAAGACGCATATAGGCAGTTTGTTGGAAATGGAGCTAAAATGCTGTCCCTTCGAGCTCTGCCGAAAGAGAAACAGACTTCCGAAGAACAGGAAAAGTTATATGAACTGGTAGTGGAAGAGTTCGCGCGACATCAGAATACAATAGCCCGCCCCTATGCGGGAACAATGGAAATGCTTGATGCGTTCATAGAGTCAGGCAAAATAATATCGATTCTTTCAAACAAGCCCGAGGAATTCACGATTGAAGCGGTGGACAAACTCCTGCCCGGAGTGGACTTCTTCAAAGTCTGCGGTGGACGCAAAGACATACCCCTGAAACCTGACGCGGGTTACGCTTTGAAAATTGCTGATTCAATGGGCCTTGCCCCCAATGAGATTCTGTTCATAGGAGACTCGAACATCGATATGCAGACTGCCTGCAATGCCGGCATGATCCCCGTTGGCGCTGCATGGGGTTTTCGTGGTCCTGAAGAACTGATCGCGGCCGGAGCGGAAATAGTTATGGACAGCCCCTCAGATCTGATAACACTTCTTTCCTGAAAAATGAACAACAGGCCGTTCCGTCCCCCTGACAGGAACGGCCTGTCTTTTTTATTTACCGGTCCTAAATGTCAGTGAAAACGCGAACCAGACACGACGTGTATCATCAAGGAGTTTCTCGAACTTGCCCACGATAATCTGCCTGCCCTTAGGTCCTATTTTTACCATGAAGGGGTTGGGAGATTCTACATCAATCAACTCAGGATCCTCGATATTTCTGTCAGACGTTGCAGAGATTCTAGCCCCTTTGACATGTGCCGGCTTGCCTTCAATATACATCATTACAGGCAGCATATCCCCTTCCTTGAGTTTGGTGGGATCTTTGAGAGGAACCAGTTCGGCTCTCTGCCCGATCGGCTTATCCATGCCCGGCATCCACTTGAGTATGCATTTTGAGAGTTTGTAGGAACTCCCCTGATCAATAATTTTACCGCATACAGCTCTCGGTGCTCCGAAATTCTGCCATCCGCCTTCCTCAGTGTTGAACCAGTATTTATTGTCAAATTCAACCGTAAGCATAGAAAAAGAATCATTAAGCCAGGCATAGGCTTCGCCCTTATTATATACCGGCTCAAGTGCCACTTTCCAACCGTCCTCAGTAATTCCGGTCATGGCGGTGATACGATCAATAGGATACGGATCTGTTGCTCCCGGATGCCCGTACATCAGATGAACCTTATGGCCTTTCTTTTCAAGCCACATGTCATGGGCCGAGCAAACGGAACTGAATAACATGACAATAGCCAGTGCTGAAATAATACGCTTCATATTCATATTTTCTCCTTTTTTTGATATTGAAAACAAGATTCAATTTCAACTTAGCGAGTTAATTACAAAGCGAATCATTTCATGTCAACAGGATTCTCAGCTTTACCCTGCCGCTGATTTTAAAAACAACATATCATTCTAAATTACATAACATTTTTAAAACTCACACCCCGAATAAGTTTACGGGGTGTGAGTTTAACACAAGATCTTGTAAAACAGATGACTCACAAACAATTCACTTTGCGATGCAGATGGTACTTAATCAACACTCTGCCCTGCCAGTTCGCAAGTCAGATACAAACCAATCATCCTAAGTATTTTATTTATATCAAAAAAATTAGTATTTTAACTTATTCTTTACCAACCCTTGAGACAATCTGAGCACCTGATCCCGAACACTTTTCAGTTTCCAGTTTGCTCTATCATTAAGGGCTTCCCGGTTGGCATAAAATAAACGCTCAAGGAAAAGCTGCAGGTCATCTTCCGGCTTATCCCGAAGGACTTTATGCAGGGCATAAAAGTCATAAGGAGCAAACTGCTTGTTATTAACGGCAACACCTGACAGCACCCCTGCCATATCCGCGGCCATATTCTGCTGCAGTACTTTCAAGGGATTATCAAGCCCCTGCTTGTTGACGAATTCAAACATTTCAAGTTTAACCCTATCCAACGGGAAATGGGGAATAAGTGCATTGAAAACACTTCCAAGTATGAACGAATCCTTTACGGCCACCGACCTGGATGTTCCACCTCGAGTATAAGCCACAACCTGTGGCAGCCTTTTCAGATATCGGCTGATATTTTCACTCAAAGATTTCAACTGCTGACTGTACCCGGCATAACGGTCATCATCAGAACAGAGCCTTATGGTATCTGTGAGCATATCCCCCATAGGAATAAAAAACTGTCTTGAATAATCAGCAGGCCAGCCATCATCACTGCTTTCAACTGTGAATTCCAGCAGGTCGTAAAGATTCAAAGGATTAAGCATAGTTGCATAAGTAATGAGACTGAAGGCAATCTGCTGCTTTTCCTTTGTTTTTATATCAATAGCCCGTTTCAGGCACTTATAAGCCAGAAAAGCCACATCCTGACTGACCAGAAAATAAGCATTCTCAGGAATTATGTCTCGATAACCATCCTCGGAAAAATATTTATGCGCAAATACAACCTGCTCTGCATGATTTATTTCAGCCCACTTCATGAGATCTTCCCTGCCGGATTTATCAAGAAAAGCGCTTTGCCCATCCACCAGATACGCGGTATACAGCCAGAGATTCTTCATCGTGGTCAGGTATTCATCGGACTCAGCATAAAATCCGTTGTCATGTATTATATCCTTACGCTCACCCTTCCTGCGGGCCAGCCGGGAATACATGTCATAACAGGATTCAATATGCTGCTGGCTCAATTCAGTCAGTTTTCCTCCGAAATAAGGAGTATCCACTGCATCTGACTTATTGAGCTTCACACTCCAGATCACATTAAGCAGAACAGATTTGCGAATCAAAACAGCCGCGCGCCCTTTATCCGTATCAGCCCACTCATAAGCCAGATTATAAAAAGATAAGGCTTCCTTGAAGACTTTTTCATATTCGGAAGAGGAAAGAGAATCCCTTAACATTCCACCGCTGGCTTCCCCCATAGCGAAAGCGACCGTATAATTTATATTTGACGAGTCAGAACTGCGCCCCTGAAATCTTTTCATTATGTTACGGTAATATTCTTCATTCTCAGGAAGCATTCCAGTTACATCTTTAACGACCCCTCCCACAGGAAAAAGCCCGGACATCCTTTTTCCCACAATAGCCTTATTGATTGTGAGGTTTAAGAGATTGACACAATGATATTCAAAGTCTGCAGCAAATTCACCACGCATAGCCATTCCCGCCATACGTTCTTTATTTAACGGGATCAGTACATCCCTCCATATGGAATGGATTGTATCAATCAGTCCGGACCTGTCTCCTTCTGCCAGTTGCTTGTGTCCCTTAATGAACAGAGCCCAAAACAGATAATCACGCTTGGCATCGTAAGAATCCTCCAGTTCAGAAATAAGCAGCATGGCATTGTTCAGATACTGCTTCTGATTACTCTGCAGATACTCAAGAAACTGACCGACGGCAGCCCGCATATACATATCTGAAGGCTGATCCCGAATGATATCGGATTCAGCAAGTTCTACCGCTACATTACTTGCGCTTTTGCCGGAAATATCCCTCAGCAGCACAGTATTATAGTCATGCAGGGTGGTGTTATATCTGGCCTCATATTTTTCAATATTCTGCTCCAGGAACTCCCTGTCCAGAAAAGTATATCTGTGGGCCTTATCCAGAACACTATCCCAATACTGGGCATAAGCCTGAGCGGCACAGCCTAAAACAGCAAGAACTACAGTCGTCAGAACAATCAGCTTTTTATTCCTCATCGGCCACGTATTCCTTTTTTCAACAGATTCAATGCGAACTCCAGAAGTTCACATCTGGTGACAAATTTCCTTTTACCGGTACTGTGCTTCAGCTTTACCGAAATCCTGCTACGGTCTTCTGTTTTATAATACCCCACGATTCCAGCCGAAGTTTTAAACCCGGAAATACCCGGGTGTTCATATAGAACATTGAAAATCTCATCCATCAGCATTTTTTCGCGATTGACATCTTCGCAGATTGCAAGCTCCTCATAGGAAATTGTGCCTCCCCTTTCTGTAACGGCGGAAATTCGGGAAGGCGAGCTATCCGCTTTCTGTCCCGAAAAGCCGATTTCCCGCCCCCGGGCATTCCCTGAATTACCCGACCCACGGACCACCGATCTGCTCAACGGAGATCTGTTAAACGGACTTCCATCTCCGGGTCCGACTTTCGAAGCTCCGATGCCGCTGACCTCATCATCAGGAGATAATCCTCTCACTGATGCCGGACGACTTCCCCCGCCTGAACTGGCAACACCCATTCTACGATAGCCATTGACAGGCCCTGTCTCGTCCGGGGCTCCCACCCGCGATTGCCCGATATTTGCCGCAGCTTCCCTGCTTGAACGCGCGGGGCGAGGCATACCAAGCTGTCTGCTGTTCATGGTTCTTCTCAAAGCGGGACTGCTTTCATCCTCGCCGTCAGCTCTGCGCGAAATATTGCTCTCTTCACTGGATGGAGAATAAAATCTTGAAGGAACCAGACCTGCGGCAAGACTGCCGGTATTAGGAGCCTCTCTAGGCAGATTACTGTTTCCCGAGGCAATGTCAGCACGGTCATTGTCACCTGAACGCACAGGCCTTTCAAGCACATGCATGCTTTGAAGCCTCCCGGTATCAGGTCCGGAATCATCATCTAAATCCATATCAGGCAGACCGGTCGCAGCTACCTCAGGCTGACCTTTCACATTCCCCTTATTCTCTTTACCCGGTGCACGCTTTTTCGGCACTGGAGAACTCTGAATCTCAGTTTTCTCCTGCTTCATTTTCTCAGCTGTTTTTACTTCAGGCTTTACATTGCGCTCACCCTTGTTTGCAGGCGTTATTTTCTCTTTTTTGATTTTCTGTTTTTTCGGCTGCACAGGAGTAGTTTCGGAATGGACCTTTTCCACCTTATGCGGGGCTTCAACTACGGGTTGATCAGATTTTCCTGCCGGGACTTGCACCACGCTCACTTCAGGAGGCTTGGGAAGAATCTTAAGCCGGACAGGTGATGAAACAACTGCGGCAATCTTTTCAGGTTGTAAGGTAGGCAAAGAATGAAAAGTCCATAAGCAGGCGGCAAAAAAAACAATCATCCCCAGCAAAACTGCCCAAATCCGGCTTCCGTCTTTTTTCTCCGGATAGGCAATGGGCAGCAGCAATTCCCCTGCACCATAGGAATATTTTCTATAAGCCCAATTACTGTTGATCATTTTTCTGAACTGTTCAGTTGCGTCTGAACCGTGGTCCAGACCTGAGAGTCCGGCCAGACTTTCTGGATTAGCGATAAGGCCATCAACATATCACCCGTTCTTGAACCCTCTGCGGCAACAAATTCAAGGTGTTCATCTTCAGCTTTGATTTCTTCAAGCCTCAACTCAAGCTGTTCGGGATTATCTATGTCGGTAAAATCCTCCCAGCCGGCTTCACTTTCCACTCGCTTCTGCAGGCGCACACCCCACTTATCCCCACTCTCATCTACGTACAAACGGTAGGAATCTTTCTTGCCGGGCGCAGACTTAGTCCGTTCGCTGCTGACAACATCGCTAAGCTTCAGCTGTACATAATCCTTATTTGCGGTCGGCATTACAGCCAGAGCAAGAACAAGCAGAAACGCAAGATCTGCGAAGGAAAAAATCCAGACCAGACTTGGTTTACGCCTCATTGCCCTGCCCCTGACTATCGTAACTGTGGCTGGCCTGCGCGATTGAAGCGCTTATATTTCTCCGTGCTCTTCTTTGAAGAAGCATTTTCAACGACTCAAAAACGACATAAGCTACAAGGGCGAATATTGTACTAAGCAATGCTGTGCCCATTCCTGCAGAACTCAAACCTTCCTTAATACTTCCGTCCTGATCGATAAAAAGCATTGTCATACCGAGGATGGTCCCCAGAAACCCTATGGGAGGGAAGAGGTTGACCAGTGCTTCGTAGGGAGCAAGCATCTTATCCTCGAAAATGGACATGCCGTATTGGAACACTGCATCCTGAATAAATATCTTCGGCGGCTGAACAGCAGACCTGAAAGAAGCACCGATTTTTTCAGCATCCAAAGCCGATGCCGTTTCATTCGGGTTTCCGGAGTCGCCTACTTCAAAACGGATGTTTCTATTTTTACCGACCTTGGAATCATCTTCATTTTCCCGGGTACAGGCCTGATAAAAAACTTTTTGAATCACCTGACTCAACGAGTCTTCAGATTCCACTTCTTTAGACGGGTCTTTGCAGGTATGGCACTCTGTTCGTAGGTATGTAATTGTAATCCAGATCAGCAAAAACAGGATCAGCCCACCCATTCCCAAAAACATTACGATCTGGAGAAACTCTGCAATAACGCTTATATAGCCGGTCATTTGGGATAACATACACCGAGTCTCCTATTCTCTTTCGCGAGTGATATTTTCAAATTTTTCGAGACATTGCTGCAGAGAACGGCAGGACAGGCCAAGATCACGGACATCAAGATCATCGCGCTCATGCACAACATCTTTAAGTAAAGCAATATTTTTTCTGGCGACCACGTTCTCAGGCGACTCACCTTCCTGAGCGGGCAGGTATGTATCCAGACGAATCTGGACCACCAGCAGCAATGCTTTGATCAGGCGTTCCCGGAGTTCCACATTCTGTTCGTCCATGGAGAGCCTGAATTCCCCACGCTTTAAAAGCACTCTATCGAAAAACTTATCATTTTGTTCAACAAGCTCTTTTTGATAGGTTGTACTATTGTGAAGGTAAAAATTTTTTGAAACCTGACGCATGGATTTGGAAGACTCGATAAAACTGTCAAGCCATACTGAACGCCCTTCAACCGTAGGATCAATAAAACCGTAAGGGTCTTTATAAGGAATCTCGGATTCGCCTTTCACATTGATATCGGCCTGCTTTGCCCCCTTAAGCGCCATGCAGCCGGGCAGCAACAGGAGAATCATTATCGGGATTATTTTTTTCATTTGTTGACCTCGCAGTTGACTTAATTGATGTAATTAAACCCGACTATCTATTCTCTGTCGGTCTTAACCATCTCGAGATAGAACTGGAAAGAAGTAGCAAGAAAAGAATTGAAACCGGAAATGCTAATGGTTTTAACCAAAACCATAAAAGTTCGGTTTGGCGTTCCCACTTCATTCCAAGGAAATTCAGTATACTGTAACCTTGGTAACTGAAGGTAAAATACCGCCAGATAGAATACATAAAGACACCAGCAACAGTAAAAATACCCACTATTACCAAAAGAATACTTCTTGAACGACTTTCTCCAAAATTAAAATTATCATAATAATTATGAAATGGAGGCAAAAGAACCGAAAGTAAGATCACAATGCCAGTAAGAAGAAGAGCCAGTTCACCAACGCTATATTCAAAACTCAATGCCATTGCAGTAACCTGATCATCATTTATCAAACCATCTTCATATAGACACTCTATAAGTCCCTTACTGTTTATCGAGATACTCTTTTTCGGCAATGTAAAATGCAAATCACAACACTGATTTTCGGGAGTAAACCCTTTAAGGGCTACAATTCCATTTTCCGTAGTCAAGTCCTTACGAGAAAATGTAAAAGATTTATCGGGCTTTTTTCTATCTATAATAAAACTAGCACTTTCCCCATACTCTCTTAAAGGCAGCAGTGAAGCTAACAGTACTACTCTATTTTCCAAAACTGAATTGAAAGACAATTTAAATTCGTCAGCAAGTGATTTATTAACTTTAAAATAATTATTTTTTATTTTCGCACTGTTCTCTGTTGAACACCCTGACTTGGCCCCATCTCTATCTTTTATGTAAAATTCACCTTTGGCTTCAACTATGACCCACTGACCATTTTCATACTTTATCCGACCAGAGTCACATATGAAATCTCCTTCTGCATATGTACTTTCGGCAAAAATAGTTTCCGTTTTCTTTTCCAGAAAATCTCTGGTTTTTTTACTATTTTTATCAAAATTGATCTGAAAACCATCATACTGATGCATTTCCATACCCAGTATCGACACAACGGACACAGCACAGACAAAGGTCATTACAACCAAAGTACATAACGAAACATAGAATAACCAATTAGGGAATCTCATTTAGTGCTCCTATCAAATTACTTTAGAACTCTATTTTTAAGTCCACTTCTGTCTTAGGTTTAATACTTTGACTCTCCAGATACTCCTTTATCTGTATATTTATGGGAAATTCATTTTTGGCACTGTTCCAAGTCAACTCCTCACCAGCCCTGTACTCCCTGGGCTCCTCTCCGCTCATAATAAGCAGCCCCCAATGAGATCCATAACCGGTACCATTCCCCATAACCTCACTTACCGCGAAATTAACACTGGACTCACAATAAGTAGCGTTATAGACAAACATCCCTTTTTCGTGTCCGTAATATATGCTCCCTGTTTCAACGTGCTTGATAACTAATTCCTGACAATTATTCGCCGGAAGAGATTCAACAGCCCCCTCAGTAAGATCCGAATCTAAATTTTCTCCAGTAACAGGAGAGTCATCCGGTTTAGGAGACTGACCTCCCTCCCCATCCAAGCTCTGCTCGCTCGAAGGACTTTCACTTTCTAAGCTACCTGTAGAATTGGTAGACCTTAAACCTTCAGTTACAGCAGATTCATCCTGCTTAGGTGAACGGCCGCCCTTCCCATCCAGATCAGGCTCGATCTGATCATCTGGTAAAGGTGGTTCTACCGGATCTTTGGTGTATTCATCTTGTCCTTCATCTTCAACGCCTCCACCACTTTCGGTCTGCGGCGAAACCTTTTCACCCCCTCCAGACTTCGGAGCATTTTCAGGTTCTTTTTCCGGAGCAATGGGCTCTACTACACTGGAATTATTCACCACCATCAGATCATCAAAAACATCATACTCAGTAGTCCGTCTCTCAAAAGCAAGCGGTTCAAATTCAACCGAGCCACGGCGTGTTATAATTCCGGCGTAGTACAATGCCTCACCTTGTACCCTTCCCAGTTCATCCTTAAGTTTCCACAATTTTACGTAAGGACATAAAAAGGAATAATAGACGTAAACAGCCCCTTCCTCTCGCGCCAGATTCCTGAGCAGGGCCATATAAGTATGAACTCCCTCCAGGCCACCGCCAGACTTGCTTATCCATTTGAGAATATGAACTATATCCTCAGGTTGAACTTCATCCGCAGATACTCCCTTCGAAAGACTGAGTCCCTCGTAGGCTCGAACCTCTCCCTCACCCGCCACATTGCGAACATATTTGAATACGCAATCTACCTGACCGGTCTCGGAGGCAATTTTATTGTGAATACTTTTTGCGATTTCCCTGACAGCCATGCGGGTTCTACCGCTTGCTTCTACATAAAAAGTCAGCTTCTTGACTGGACTGCTCTGTACATGATCAGCACTCCCCAAAAGCAGGACAGATATAACCAAACACACAAAACAATAGACAGGTCTATTTTGATTATGACACACTCCAACCCTCAGCATTGACTGAAAAGACTTATAGATATGATGGTGAATACACCTTCCCCGACCAATTGAAAGATAGCTTCAAAAACCTCTTAAATTGATATCTTATATTTAGTCAACACAATATTGATATTTTAACACAATAATCTATATAAAAAGATGCACGAAGATATATCAGTAAACTGAGTAAAAAAAGAAGGGAAATTACTTCCGGGTATAATCCCGGACAGTCAGTTCTATGGTGGGTATTCCGTTGAATTTATCGATTTTGGGAGAAAAGGCGAAGCGCATTTTCGCTCCGATGAGCTCCGACCCAAGTTGGTCAGCCATACGCCATGCCTTGGCTGGCATACGCCGTTTCTTTTCCTTGTCAGCGATGGTCAGTTTGACGTGATCTTTGCCCATGGGACGACGCTCAAGCACCTCCACAGGCGGAGTGGTAAAAACAGGTTCCGGGTTGCCCATACCGAAGGGCTGCATAAGTTCAAGTTCTTTCAGCAGTACATAATCTATATTTTCAAGAGGAAGTTCCCGGTCAACTTTCAGGGTGGGCTTAAGTGGCTCGCTGCCGACCTTGTCAATCACCGCCTTATCAAACCTTTCCCTGAATTCCGGTAAATGCTCTGCCTTGAAAGACATCCCCGCAGCCAGCTTGTGTCCGCCAAAATTCATGAACAGCTCAGACATGGAGGTAAGCCCTTCGTGGATGTGAAATTCCTTTATTGAACGGGCAGACCCTTTGATCACACCGTTTTCTTCACAAAGCATCACTGTGGGCCGGTAAAATTTCTCTACCACTCTGGAAGCCACAATCCCTATTATCCCCGGATGCCAGCTTGTCGAATAAAGGACCAGCCCGGCACGTTTATCCCGCTTGATATGTTCCTCGGCCTGAGCAAGAGCCTCCTCCAGAATACGGTCTTCTTCGGCCTTGCGCTCGGCATTGAGTTCATCAAGAACTTTGGCGATAGGGCGTGCTGCCTCCATATCCTCGCACATGAGAAGCTCAAGAGCCTTACCGGGATCGCCCATCCTTCCGGACGCATTTATCCGGGGGGCAAGTCCAAATCCCACCTGCCCGGCTCCTATGGCAGCAAACATGTCATAACCGCTTACCACCTTAAGAGCGGCAAGCCCGGGACGGCGGGCATCCTTAAGCAGCAGCAACCCGTTTTTTACCAGTATACGGTTCTGTCCCTGAAGCTCAACCACATCGGCAATTGTGCCCAGAGCAACGAAATCAAGATACTGCCGCATATCAACAGCTTCCCCGGGCAGCAGCCTGTTTAGCCGGGCCATGAGCATGAAAGCTACTCCTACTCCTGCAAGGGTAGCACACGAACACTCACCAAAATCTTTGCCATTGTATTCGGTCATGCGGGGATTACATATTGCGGCGGCGGGAGGGAGTTCTTCCGCGGGCAGATGGTGGTCAGAAACCACAACGGTCATCCCCAGTTCATTGGCCGCGGCAATCTCCGCATTATTTGAGATACCGCAGTCAACAGTCAGCAGAAGCTCAATTCCGGCATCATGCAACTTTCTGATACCGTTTACATTCAGACCGTAACCTTCCTCAAGACGGTTGGGCAGATAATGCTCACACTCAATCCCCCTGTCATTGAGAAACGATTTGACCACAGCAGTTGAGGTCACTCCGTCCACATCGTAGTCTCCCCAAACCGCTATTTTCATACCCTTGGAAAGACACTCCGCAAGAACAGCTGCCGATTCTTCAAGTCCCGGTATTTCTTCAGGACGGCATAGATTGCGCAGTCCAGGTGAAAGAAATAGATCCATTTCACGGCTGGAACGAAATCCTCTGTTCCAGAGAATTTCAGCCAGCAGTTCGGTAATTCCTAATTCTTCAGCAATAGCGGGAATAGTGGCCGGCGGAGAATCTTCGCTTCTCGACTTCCATATTTTAGGCAATTGTATCTCCGTGGAGCAGTTGAAATTCAGGCTTATAAATCCAGATAAATCAATTCACCGGAAGCTTTCTTTTTGTCTTTTTCGGTACTCTCTTCCAGCTCAATATCAGGCGCGTCATCTTTGCGAACCTTACTTGTGCTTTCATTGTCTTTGCGGAC
This sequence comes from Maridesulfovibrio salinus, assembly GCF_055394525.1. Taxonomy (NCBI): domain Bacteria; kingdom Pseudomonadati; phylum Thermodesulfobacteriota; class Desulfovibrionia; order Desulfovibrionales; family Desulfovibrionaceae; genus Maridesulfovibrio; species Maridesulfovibrio salinus. The sequence continues at coordinate 1,595,170 of NZ_AP042461.1, read as the reverse complement.
TTTAACCGGTTCATCCCCTTTCAAGTATGAACCGAGAGTTTCAGAGCTGACCGCTGCTTCATCCCGGTGATTCATGAATCCGTTTATCTTGAGGAAAGACTTGAACATACCGGCTTCGTCAAATCCGGCGTTAAGGGCAATTGATTTCTTGAGATATTCAACACATCCGTCAATATCTCCTTTTTCAAAATAAGCTCTGGAAATATTGAGAAAAAGATGCTCATCATCGTCACAGAGATCCTCAGCGCGATGATAATAGGCAAGGGCATGATCATACATGCCGTTTTTACGCATACTGATGCCGAACTCATTAAAAAGATGCTTATGCTCAGGAGCATAAATCGCCTGAAGCTTTATCAGCCTTTTAAAAACATCCTTGGCACGTTCTACTTCGCCGCGGTCGAGATAAGTGAGCCCCAGACCGAAATTGGCCCGGACATTATCCTCATCCACCTCAACCGCGACGCTGAATTCATACTCGGCGCTGTAGCTTTCTTCCTTGTGACGGTGACCTTCCCCGCGTTCTATGCGGTCGCTCTGTTTACGCAGACTAGGCAAAACCCTGTAAGCGTAATATTCAGGTTCAGGCTGATAGTTTGAAAGAAACCTTTCTCTGTCAATTGTAAGCTTCGGACCTGACGGCATATCACTGCTGTTCAAAGCCTGCACTTCATAATTTCCGCCATCAAGTTCCTGAACAAACCAGTAGGATTTCTGAACGTCTTCACGCTCCGAGCTCTGCCCGGCTCCGAGCCCTGTCCGGGAAGAGAAAACCCCACGAGTCAGAGTCGCCGTCATCCGCTACTACCCTATCCTTCCATCTCGGCAACTATTCTGCGCGCCGCTTCGGCAGGATTATCCGCTCCGGTTATGGGGCGCCCCACAACCAGAAAGTTGGAGCCGCGGTCCACAGCCTGAGAAGGAGTTACAACCCTGCGCTGATCATCGGACACACTGGCCGGGCGGATGCCCGGGGTAAGAGCCAAAAAATCTTTTCCGCACTTTTCCTTGATCGCTTCCACTTCAAGACCGGAACAGACAACACCGTCAAGACCTGCCTGAGATGATGCCAGAGCCAGATCCAGCACAGCGGAACCGAGTCCTTCTGGGACAGGAAAAGGAATATCCTCTTCCCCCATACTGGTCAGAATAGTGATCGCCATGAGAAGAGGGCCAGTTCCACCGGAAGCACCTTCAACCCGTCCTTCACGCGCGGCGATTGCCATTCTTTCCCCGCCCAAGGCATGCAGGCTGAGCATATCGGCCCCGGCACGGGTTGCCGAACGCACAGCGCCTTTTACGGTATTCGGAATATCAAAAAACTTGAGATCAACAAAAACTTTGAACCCCATTTCCTTGAAGCGAGTTATAATTTCCGGCCCTTCAGCACAGAACAGCTCAAGGCCGACTTTCACCCACGGAGCAACACCGCGTACTTTTTCCGCCATTTCAATCGCGCTTTTGGCATCTTTGAAATCAAGGGCTACAACTAATTCAGACATATTACTCCCAGGTGCTTAAAATACTTTCGAGAAGTCCCGGATTACTGCAGGGACGATTTTTACCGGCAAGATAGATACATTTGAGCTCGCTGTAGGCCTGATCCAGATCATCGTTGACGATCCAGTATTCAAATTTAGGAGCGGAAGCCATTTCCTTCATCGCGTTGCTCACCCTGCGGTTGATTACCGATTCAGTATCTGTGTTGCGACTTTCAAGTCTGGTTCTGAGTTCTCCGTAAGAAGGTGGCATCAGAAATACGAAGATGCCATCCGGCATGGTTTCCATGAGCTGCATGCACCCCTGAAAATCGATATCGAAGAGGATATCCATCCCTTTGAAAAGCATCTTTTCCACGGGTTTTTTAGGGGTTCCGTAAAAATTGCCGTGAACCTCGGCCCACTCGGCGAACTCTTCATTTTCAAGCTTTTCGTTAAACTCATCCACGCTGAGGAAAAAATAATCCCTGCCATCCTCCTCCCCTTCACGGGGAGCACGGGTGGTGCAGGAAATTGAAAAGCCGATCTGCGGAAACTCTTCACGCAGCTTTTTGACCAATGTACTTTTACCTGTTCCGGAAGGGGCACAGAGAACAAGCACCTGCCCCTTTCTTTCGGGTCTTTTGATATCAGTCATTTTCACCCTCTTCGGAGACATAACGATGCCCGATTGTTTCGGCCTGAATAGCCGAAAGAATCACATGGTTTGAATCGGTGACAATAATTGAGCGGGTTTTACGGCCCTGAGTGGCATCCACCAGCCGTCCTTCCTGCCTCGCGTCTTCACGGAGTCTGCGCATGGGGGACGAAGAAGGATTGACGATGGTTATCACCCTGCTGGAAACCACAAAATTACCAAATCCTATATTAAGTAAAGTTTGTTTCTGCATCAGGATTGAAACCGCTATTCGATGTTTTGAACCTGCTCACGGCATTTCTCAAGTTCCGCCTTGAATTCCACAACGATCCTGCTGACCTCGGAATCCTGACACTTGTTACCGCAGGTATTAATTTCCCTGAAGGTTTCCTGCAGCAGAAAATCAAGACGCTTACCCGCATCCTTGCTTCCGCGCAGCACTTCGAAAATTCTCTCAAGATGGGCATCAAGTCTGGTAATTTCCTCGGAAACGTCCAGCTTGTCAGTAAGTATGGCTACTTCCTGCACCATCCGGTCTTCAATGTATTCAGCACCGAGAGTTTCCATGCTGTTGGTGACCCTTTCGATAAGCCCACTGCGCTTGGATTCAAGTATTTCGGGAATCTTAACCTTGATCTGTTCAGTGTAGCCTTTGAGCAGAGTAAACCTCTCTTCAAGATCACGTACTAGATCAGCACCCTCATCATTTCGGGAATCACGCCAGTTTGCGAGAGCTTTCTCAAGCCCTTCGGTAATGGACGCGGCCATCTCGGGATCAGGCTCGCTGGATGCGTCACGCCAAAGGGAAGAAAGGCCGAACAATCTGTTAAAGTCAGGAGTGAAAGCAACCTTCTCTTCAGAAGCCATTTCCTTGAGCTGATCAATCATGGCCTTGGCCTGCAGCTTGTTGAGGCTTACCCCAAGAAGCTCAGTGCTGAAGACTTCAAGATTGAGGGAAAGATCCACCCTGCCCCGGGACCCGTACTTACGGACCAGCTTCTCCCAGCGGTTTTCGTAACCGCGCAGGGAGTTGGGCAGACGCCATTTGAGATCCAGAAAACGGGAATTAACGCTGCGGATTTCCCATACATGGCTCCATTTATCTTCAGTGGTTTCGGCTCTGCCGAATCCGGTCATGCTGACTGGCATTTATATTTTCTCCTTAATGGTTATATCCGTAAGCCTCCGAAGACCTTTCAGGCCTTTTTAAAGGGAGGTGAAAGTACAAAAAAACTATTATCACTAAATCTCCACCCCCCTGCGGGGAGCCGGAGCCTTTTATTTAACTTTAACTATCAGTTTGTCTTCATCAATCCTAACCGGGATCACTTCCACCAGTTCACGGGGAATCTCTCCGGTAAAAGGTTCTTCAAGTTCACACGTGGAATAAAACTCACAGATTCCTTTCTTTCTGTTCTGAAATAATACCTTCAGAGATTCCTTTTCAGATATTATTTTCAAAAATTCATGCTTCTTACTTTCCACCAGTTCACGCAGAATTCTTCCGCGTTCCTTCTTGGTTGCGCCGTCAAGCTGGCCTTTCATTTCTGCAGCAGCCGTACCGGGTCTGATAGAATACGGGAAAACGTGCGCATAAGAAAGAGGCAGTTTACCGCAAAAATCAAGAGTATTATGAAACTCCTCTTCAGTTTCTCCTGGAAAACCGGTCAGTATATCCGCTCCCAACCCGAAAACAGGCCAGACGTCTTGCAGCTTATTCAGGAACGACAGGACATCTTCCGGCTTGTAGTGTCCTCTTCCCATGCGCTTAAGAACAGCACGGTCTCCGCTCTGCAACGACAGATGCAGTTGAGGACAGATGAGTCTGGAGCCGGAAAAAATCTGCAAAGCCCGGTCGTCCAGTTGTCCCGGTTCAAGTGAGCTTATGCGGAACCTAGCCCTCCCAGCCCATTCATGGGCGAAATTTTCTTCGATAAGTTCCATAAGATCCCAGAAATCAATCCGGTTTTCAAAGTCCCGTCCGTAGTGGCTCAGGTTGATTCCGCTAACTACCATTTCGCGGAATCCGGCATCCAGTAAGCGCTTTATTTCTTGTATGATATCATCAGCATCCCTGCTTACACTTGGCCCCCGGGTAATGGGAACAATACAGTAAGTACAGCGATGCGAACAACCGTCCTGCACCTTAACCACTGCTCTTGAACGCTGGTAATCCTTTATTTCAAATGGCTGAAAAACAGCTTTCTTTTCGGCATTATTCTGCCTGTCTTTAAGCTGGAGCAGTTCTGATTTGCGTTCCTGCGGGATAACTTCAGAAACCCCGGGAAGTTCGGAAAGTTCTTCGGCAAACACCTGTGCGGCGCATCCGGTTATTATGATCCGGGCAGATGGATTGCGGCGGTTGATCCCTCTTACGGTCTGCCTGAGGTCGCGCAAAGCGGATGCAGTAACAGCGCAGGAGTTAATCACAACGTCATGGGCCTCGGCATCATTCTCAGCCTGCTCATAACCCATCTGCAGCCACCGCTGGCGGATGGATTCACTTTCATACTGATTAATCTTGCACCCGAGGGTGGTAAGCCAGAATTTATTCATTATATCTTATCCATTATTTCTAATTAATAACAGGGACCTTTGCGGGTTGAATATCAGCTATTAACTTTCACTGCGGGACTTTCTTTGCCGGCCCCCCTGATTCTGCCCGCCGGGCTTTACAGTTTTCGGGGGGGTCTTTTGTTTCGCTACAGGGAAATCATTTTGGGGAGCATTATAATCGAATCTGTCAAGATAGTGTACGGGCAGACTGTAGCCAAGGGCAGACTCGATTTCCAGCAGTTTACTCTGCTCCTCCGGACCGCTGAACAGAAAAGCGGTCCCGTCCCGGTCAGCTCTTCCGGTTCGTCCTATGCGGTGGATATATATTTCTACGGTATCCGGCATGTCGTAGTTGATCACATGGGTAATATCACTGCAATCAATTCCCCGTGCCGCCAGATCCGTCGCTACCAGTATTTCAAATTCTCCGTTCTTAAACCCGTCAAGAGCCTTCTGCCGTTTACTCTGCGACAGATCACCGTGGAGGTCGGCAGCCTTGAAACCGGACTTGGCAAGCCGCAGGGCAAGTCTTCTCGCCCAACGCTTGGTGCGCACAAAAACGAGAACTCGCTTGTAGGTCAAAACCTTCAGTAATGATTTCAAAAAATTCTGTTTGAGATGCAAAGGTACTGGGCAGACCATGTGATTAACAGAGTCAGCGGCAACAGCATAGTCAACTTTGACTATTTCGGGGTCATCAAGAATCTGCCCGGCCAGTTCAGCAACAGGTTCAGGCATGGTTGCGGAAAACATCAGATTCTGACGTTCTTCGGGAAGCTGTTCCAGAATTTTTTTCACATCGGGCATAAAACCCATGTCCAGCATCCGGTCAGCCTCATCAAGAATCAGAGTTTCAACTTCGGAAAGATCAATTTCCCCCCGGCCTATCAAATCCAGCAAACGCCCCGGGCAGGCTGTTACCACGGTGACTTTCTTTACTTCCCTGATTTGCTTGGCTATCCCCACGCCGCCGAAAACCGCAGCACAACGGATTCCGGTCTGCTGCCCCAGAGTGAAAAAAGCTTCATGAATCTGAAGGCACAGTTCACGGGTGGGAGCTAGAACAAGGCCCCGGATAGGCCCGCGTTTTCCGGCATCCTTCTGTAACAGCCGCTCCAGTACGGGAAGAGCAAAAGCGGCAGTTTTACCGGTTCCGGTCTGGGCTAGTCCGATAACGTCCCGGCCATCAAGCACAGCGGGAATAACACGCCCCTGAACTGGCGTGGCATTTCGGTACCCCGCAGCACGAATACCTGACACAAGGCGCATGTCTAATCCGAAACTTTCAAAACTCAATTATCAGCTCCATGAAATGTAATAAGATATTCCAGAATTATATATTAAAATGTAAAAATCGTTCCATAAAAAAAACGCGCCCTTTCGGGGCGCGTCACTGCTGATAAAGTATCATCTGTGTCATAATGAGAACTGCCGGCAATCCAGCGAGCATTCAAAATCCTACACCAATGGCGCGTTTCGAATAGACCATGAAAAAACGTATATCTAACTACGCATAGTTCCGGTCTTTTTATTACGCCCGACATCCGGCACTCTCTCGCCAGACAGATGTTTTTGACTTTTTCATCAAGCTCGCGCGCCCATGCGGAGCGCGCGGACTATGATATATTTATGATAGCCTGTAAAGTCCTGCAGCCGCTACCACCTTCGCGGCAGCCTTCTCTGTGCCCATTCACTTAAATAGGGCAGCAGCTCTTCTCCAAGCTTGTGCAGCGGGACTATATTGCCTTCAATAATGATTCCCTGCGGAAACAGATTCATATCATGGTATTCTTTGGGCCCCTGAAAAGCGGTGTTCTTGGCCAGCAGAACCGAAACATTCAGTTCCTTGCAGAAGGCTATCAACCCTTCAGGAAAAAAAGCTGCATCTCTGATATTTTTACCGAGAGTCCTGAACAGAGTTTTGCATATGGATACAAAATGTTCCCTGCGCAGAGGCTGATGCATAGCCGCCACCGTCTCGTTTGACACAAAGGTTACGACCTTATCAAGCAAGGGTTCATAATTACGGGCATCCCGGGCATCTCCTAGAATTACCTCCGCAATATCAAGCTCCTTAAAAATCTTGTAACTCTGCAAACCGACCATTTTGTCGTACTCTATTCCATAAAGAACTATCTTCTCGAATCCGTTCCTGCGGGCATGAATGTGCTGGGCCAGAAGCAGTATTCCGGTTCCGGTTCCGATATCAAGGCCAACATACTCATCCTGTTCGAGAAGCTTGGGCGAAATATTCTGGGTGATAATTGATCTGATTATGTGACTGGTCTTGGTCACATCGGCAAGCATACGCAGAGAGAAAGACCACTGCCGCAGGTAGTTCATAAGCTCAATGTCATCATCCGGCTCATTCAGGCTGCGGTGACGGCTGAACATTTCACAAAGACGGCTCACATTTTCCAGAGAAACCGGCTCGTGAAAACCACCCTTGTTGACATAGCAGTAGAAAAACTTAAGCACCAAGCCCATAATCATGGTGTCCGTAATTTTGACGTCAGGGTCACTGAGCAAGTCCACTTCGTCCATAAGCGGACGGTCATTATAATTGGACGGATCAATGACCATATCGTCTAGAGAGATGAAAGGATGGTAGACCTTGCCAGCTTCCATTGCGCTCTGTTCCTGCATTTGTGCTTCTCCTTGTCGTGCATCAATATATTAATCCTTGAAGGCATGCTTTACCTACTTCACAGCAAATGCACAGACTGTTCCCTTTTCAAAAGAACAGGCACACAAATAAGTTAAAAATAGATCTTAATCCAACAAAACACTGTAATAAAAGAATAAAAACACACGATTCAGAACAAAAAAGAAGGCCGTTTTTTCTTAAAAAACGGCCTTAGCAGGCAATTAATGCCCGTTATCAAAAATAATGGGGACTTAAATAATCAGAATTTACCGAATGATCCTCCGCCCATATACTTGCTCAATATAGCATCGACCACTTCTCTGTGGGCTTTGAAGGGGTTTTCCGGCTCGGGCTTTTCGGCAATGGGGACCAGGTCATGCTGGGGAAAACGTTCAATATGCAGATTATATCCGCGAATCATAAGATTTTCGAGATTCACACTATCCAGCACGTTATAAGCGAGCAGAGTCTCCAGAGCCCGCTCATCACCATGCATTTCATATTCATTCCAGAGAAGAACCGCGAAATAACCGTCAAGACCTTCCGCATCACCACGGTCCATTCCGAAATAGCGTTCGATCCCTTTGAGTCCTCCGGTTATTCCCAGAGACCGGAAAACGAAACGCAGGTCAATATGGGCAGCCTCAACTTTAAACCCGAAATATTTCTCAATAAAAGGAACATCAAAGCATTTGCCGTTGAAACTTACTATGAGCGGATAACGCGTGATCTCTTCTTCGAAATCATAAAGGTTTTTACCCTGCACATAAGTTTTCACTTCCCGCCCGTTCCAGAGGGCTATTGTGGTGATATCGCAGCAATGGGCATCTGTGCCGGTGGTTTCAATGTCTATATAAGCAACTTCATCTCGAAAATGAGAATAAAGCCTCCACTGGTCGGAAGCGGGCAGACGGTCCGCAAACCAGCAGGCATCATATTCTTCCAATTTTTTGAGGGATTCTCCACATCCTTTTTCCAATTCACTTATTTTAGCATCGGAAAGAGGAATGGAACCGCCTTTGATCACATCACTCCACTGATTGACCCCGGACTGCCAGATTTTGGCTTCGGTGGTCGCGCCTATTCCTTTGAGATGGCAAAATGTTCTTTCGAGCATCAAAAAAGCCCTGTATTAAGTTCCGGTTTTAAAAATCTATCCGGCTTTCACCGGTTCAGGCACTGTCATTGTCACTAAAACAATTACCGCCCGCTGTGGAGGTGATTATCTATAATGGCATCGATAGTCCAGCTTTAACGCAACATTGACATTATCTCCATGCAAACATAGAAAAAAGGATGATGGTATTCTTTTTTCAGCATTACCTTACAATTTTTACAGGAAAATAGACAATGGAGAATTTCGATCTCTCGCAGCTGCAGAATCTATTAAAAAACGAAATCATGGTTCCGGTACAAAAATATTTCTCAACCTTTCCGCCGGAAACAATGCCTCTGATTCTCGCTGCTGCGGGCTGTACCGGCCTTCTGGCCGCGATTTTCGCCTACCTGATCCTGCGTCCTTCTTCCGCAAAAAAGAATACATCTCTGGAAAAACCTGAAGATTTCAGCACTTTTTTTCAAAAAAGCGGGACCATAATGGACCTTGCCATTGATGAGAATTACGAAAAGGTTATCGGCAGAGCTGTTGTCACTAAAATCAGGGAAAATGGACTTCAGCTTGAGATCATAGAAGATCTCGGGATTTCGAGTATATCCGGCAAGCCGGAAGTAACCCTTCTTTTTCCTCCGGAACGCTTCGGAAAATCCAAAGTCAACTCCTTCAACTCCAGAATTCAGACCCTTGACTGCAACAGCGATGGCTGCGGTAGGATGGTGCTGAGCCAACCTGAAAAATTTTCACTGGTCAAAAGACGCCGCCACAAACGCAAAAGAGTTGTGGACCAGCAGTTCATCAGGGTCAAGATATGGCGGGGTAAACCGGAAAGCGATGAAACATCCTTTGCAGATGCCGCTCCCGCTCTGGCCGTCAATTCATATGACCCCCGCTCCTCCGGGCATGAAGAGAACCAGGTTATAAACATTTCGAATGGGGGAATAGGTGTAAGTGCCCATCAGGAACTGGTGGATAAAAAAATGGACATTAATGACGATGTACTGATCAACATCTTCATGTTCAATTTCAGGCAGAAAATTTTCAAGCCGTACTGGTATGCCGGAAGAATACGCTCAATAGAGGAATTTGATGGAACATCCTACCGCATCGGCGTTCAGTTCACCATGAGTGGGCAGATACGTGATGAAAATGAGCAATATATAGACTGGTCTAACATATAAAAAGACAATAAAAACAGGCATATGAAGACAATTTATTAAACACCTTCCGGCTTCCACCTGCAGTTCTGATCAAATTTTAATACATTCCCGCTTGCAAATAAATCTCTTGCTGATAGCATGGGCAGTACCTATTACCCGCCCCGTTATAAGTTCAAACTACAGTAGCAGGAGATTATTCATGAGAAGAGAGATCAAACAGATATTCTACGGAGAACCAATAAGTGAAGGAGCAGGAGTCAAGCTGCACCGAGCTTTCGGATATTTCGAAGCTTCACTTTTCGATCCCTTTCTTATGCTTGACGACTTCCGGTCGGACAATCCCGAAGACTACCTCAAAGGCTTTCCCTGGCATCCCCATCGTGGAATTGAGACCATAACATACCTTCTGAAGGGAGATGTTGAACATGGCGACAGCCTTGGAAACAAAGCCGTCACCCACGCGGGAAGCGTACAATGGATGACCGCGGGAAGCGGAATCGTGCACCAGGAAATGCCCAAAGGAGACCGGGAAGGCTCCATGCACGGCTTTCAGCTCTGGGCAAATCTCTCAGCCGCAGACAAAATGACCGCCCCCGAATACAGGGAAATACCGGAATCAGACATCCCCGTTATTGAACGCAAAGACGGAACAAGCATCAAAATCATTGCCGGAGAAATTGACGGAGTCAAAGGTCCGGCCCATGGGATCGGAATAGATCCACAGTACATGGACATAACCATCCCCCCCGGACTTGAATATGTCCATTCCACCCCAGAAGGTTATACCGCTTTCATTTATATTACAGGCGGGCAGGGCTCGGTGAACGGTTCCCCGGTCGAGAACCGCTCTCTTGTACTTTTTGAAGACGGGGACGAACTGGCAGTTGCAGCTGACAGTACTCCCTTGAGTTTTCTGCTTCTTACTGGAAAGCCACATAACGAACCGATTTTCTGGCGGGGTCCCATAGTAATGCACACCGCCGAAGAGCTTGAAAAAGCCTTTCAGGAATATGAAGATGGAACCTTTATCAAACACCCAAAGCCAAGAGGATAAGACTATGGATTTCCCAGAAATTTTGAAAAAAAGAAGAGCTGTAAATTTCTTTGACCCCAATAAGGATGTTGATGAATCATTGTTGGAAAATGTCATTGAACAAGCCGCATGCGCACCTTCCAGCTACAACCTGCAGCCATGGAAACTCAAAGTTCTCCGTGATCCTGATCAAAAGGCGGCTTTGCGCAAACTGGCCTTTGATCAGCCTAAAATAACAGAAGCCCCGGTTGTGCTTATTCTCCTTGCCGACCGCGAAGGATGGAAGATAGACAACCCCACTGTTGGAAATGTTTTCTCGGACTTTGTGAAGTCCGGCAAAATGCTCGAAGACCAGCGGGAATGGTTCAGCGGCGTAACTCAGGGCCTTTACGGCAGAGACATGGAAGCCTCCCAGGCTTTCGCCTGCAAGAATGCCGGACTTTTTGCAATGTCTATAATGTATGCAGCAACAGCCAACGGCCTCGAAACACATCCTATGGATGGATTCGACCATGACGCAGTACGTAAGGAATTCAACATCCCGGATAATTTCTGGATCCCCATGCTCATTGCCGTTGGATACCTTAACCCCGGAACCGTTGTACCTCCAAAAGCCTGGCGTCAATCTTTAAAGGATATGATTATCGATTAAGGCTCTGGTGAGCGGTACCATTTACCAGACAGACGGTATACAGGCCGGGTCGTTTATCGACCCGGCCTTTTTATTTACCCGTTCACCGAAAATGAGATGCAGCACTCACTCACGAACGATTATAAAAACAAAAGCAGTAGAACCTGCCGCAGGGGCGGGAGCAGAAAAAGGATTTGCAAAACAAATAGGAAAAAAGCTGAATAAGGCTATAATATTTATAGCCATAAATTTATTACCATCGGGGGAAGAGATGAGTGAGAAAAGAGTAATGAACAGATGGCTTGCAGTTCTGGGAGCTGTACTTATGCAGCTTGCCCTGGGAGCAATATATGCGTGGTCAGTATTCACACCTTCGCTTACCCAGGCCGGATGGACAAAATTCCAGACCCAGGTGGTTTTTTCGATCGGGCTGGTCACCTTCGCGGTTTCAATGGTCTGGGCAGGTAAAAAACTTGCTCAATGGGGGCCCATGAAGCTTTCCTTCATGAGTGCAATTGTACTGGGTGGGGGATACGCCCTCGCGGGACTCGTAGGGGGGACAAGCTTTCCGGCTCTTTGTCTTTTCATCGGGCTCATCGGCGGAGCGGGCATAGGACTCGGATACGTTGTCCCGATCGCGGTGGGTATGAGATGGTTTCCTGACAAAAAAGGATTCATCACCGGACTTGCTGTTGCCGGATTCGGCTTCGGAGCCATGGCATGGGTCAAACTTGCGGGAGCATGGGGGAACCTCATCGGCAGCATAGGACTTTCCGGAACTTTTTCTCTTTACGGTCTTTTGTTCTGCCTGATGATTGCCATAGGTGCTATTTGGATGCGCTTTCCGCCTGAAGGATGGGTTCCGGAGGGTTATCATCCTGAGACCAATGCCGCGGCCGCGGAAGAAGCCAATGAAGAAAATTTCAGTATTGCGGAAGTGCTTCGCACCCCTCAGTTTTATCTGATTTTTGCCACTTTTGCCTTCAGCGCAGCGGCAGGACTTATGTCCATTGGACTGATGAAACTTTACCCGATGGAAGCCCTGCAGGGTTCAGGGTACTCAATGGCGGAATCAAGTGCTATCGCCGGGACCGCCATGGCAGTTTTCTTCAGCCTTGCCAACGGATTGGGCAGAATCATCTGGGGAACTGCCAGCGACAAACTGGGCAGAAAAAAATCAATTCTTCTCATGACATCAATACAGGGTATAACTCTGTTCCTGTTCACCATGATGGCCGGGAACCAGTTTCTGCTGTATCTGGGAGCAACTATCATAGGCTTCAACTTCGGCGGAAACTTTGCCCTGTTCCCCACAATAACCGCTGATACATTCGGTACTAAAAACGTAGGCCAGAATTATCCCTATATATTTCTTTCCTACGGTGTGGGCGGCCTCGGCGGCCCAATGCTTGGAGGTCAGCTTGGCGATATGGGCAACTTTCCTTTGGCTTTCTTCATCTGCGGTGTGAGCTGTCTCATGGGAGCCATAGCAATCTTTATGCTCAGAAAGCCGCACCGCTCTCCGGGTATTGATCCCGAACCGGCCGGCAACTAGATCAAGATATCAATTATCCCCGCGAAAGGCTTATCCCTTCGCTAAAGCACAAGAACTCCCTGCTAAAATAACGGGGAGTTCTTGAATTTTAAAATCTCAGGCAAACCAGAATTTAAACCATCCAGTCAAATGACAGATTTCGGAAACAGGAAAGTCACCGGAACACATATAACCACACCAATCAGGTTAGCTTTTTGCAATGATATAGACCAAAACTATATCAAGATCTGCCTCCCCCGCTACGGTAGCGAGGAGTATTATTTTGCGCCAATCTGAGTTACATGATTCATGAGCCTTGACACCCCGCCAAGCAGGAACTAACTTTTTGAAGTTGGACCAGATGAGACTACTTAAGCCGGAACAGATTTTTCAAACTCTTCCGGTTTATTTTATTATATTGAACCAAGACTCCAAGGAGATTCAAAATGGCTCTTGATGTACAGCTTTTCAAACTTATCAACGGCGACATGGTAATCGGCAAGTGGGATGAAGAGAACGATAAGATCAAAGATCCCGCAGTGCTGCAGACCGTCCCCTCACAGCAGGGAGTGCAGATGATGATCCTGCCTTTCGGCTACCCTTTTGATAACGAAATCGAAGGTGAAATCGAAGGCCGTCACATCATATACAAGTACAAGAACTGTCCCGAAGATGTCTCCACAAAATATCTTGAAGCATCCAGCAACCTCACCCTCTCCACCGGCGGCCTTGGCGGTCTCGGCGGCGGTATGGGTGGCGGCAATGTTTCCGATATTTCCGAACTGCTGAAAAAATAACACGGGCTTCTGACATTTGTAAAAATTGATTTCCCTCCGGCGGGCAAGGCTTTTTTCTTGAAAGCCCCATCCTGCACCGCCGGAGGCCAATTTAAAAACAGCACCAGACACCGCTTTCCATCAACATTTAATAAATAATTTCAGGGTGTAACTTTTGAAAAAGCTGCTTCCACTCCTGCCCCGGCCTACCCGCTATCTTGGTTCTGAATGGGGTACGGTTCATAAGGACCCCAATAAGGTCCGCGCGCACATTGCCGTAGGTTTTCCCGATCTTTACGAAATCGGAATGTCTTATCTCGGACAGAAAATTCTGTATGAAATTGTGAACAAACGTGAAGATTTCTACGCTGAGAGAGCTTATGTTCCCTGCGAGGAGACCGCTGCAATAATGCGCGATCACGGGGAGCTGCTGGCCACAATGGAAAGCGACACCCCCTTGAAGGATGTCGATGCTCTCGGCATAAGTCTTACGCATGAGCTGTGCTATACTAACGTACTATACATGCTTGACTTGTCGGGAATCCCCCTGAAATCCAAAGATCGTGACGATAATTCACCCCTGGTAATTGGCGGCGGGGGAGCATGTTTCAATGCCGAACCAGTAGCTGATTTTTTTGACGTGATGATGCTCGGGGACGGGGAAGAAGCGATCATCGATGTCATGGAAGTAATAGCAGATTGCAAAGAAAAAGGACTGGGCAGAAAAGCCCGTCTGGAAGCTCTCTCAGAACTACCCGGCATATATATTCCCGAATTTTTCGACCCAAAAAATCCCGGCGACTTCTTCGTGGAAAAAGCTGTAGTTCAAGACTTCGAGCCCATACCTTTTCCCAAGGACCAGATACTTCCTTACGGTCAGGCTATTCACGACCGCCTGACCATGGAAATAGCACGCGGCTGCACTCGCGGATGCCGCTTCTGCCAGGCCGGAATAATCTACCGCCCTGTCCGGGAACGTACTCCTGAAACCCTCACCGAAACCCTGATGGAAAGTCTGGACCGGACCGGCTACGAAGAGACTTCCTTTCTCTCGCTCAGTACCGGAGACTACTCCGCACTGGACACTCTTTTTGCCAAAAGTTTCGATTACTGCGCGGCAGAACAGATTTCTATTTCCCTGCCTTCCCTGCGGGTGGGATCGCTTTCCAATCCTATCATGGAACGCATATCCACAATCCGCCGCACCGGGGCAACACTGGCTCCCGAAGCAGGCAGCCAGCGCATGCGGGATGTGATCAATAAAGGAATCACCGAAGACGCCCTGCTTGAGCACGCCCTGATGCTTTATAACAACGGCTGGCAGAACATAAAACTCTATTTCATGATTGGTCTGCCAACTGAGACTTACGAAGACCTTGATGCAATTCTGGATCTTTGCATCAAAGTCCGTGACGTTGCAGGCAGACATATTAAGAAGCTCAATATCACCGCCGCGGTATCGCCTTTCGTACCCAAGCCGCACACCCCATTTCAGTGGGAACGACAGATCTCTCTTGATGAAATTTATGAACGTCTCGACTACATGCGTGAAAAGTTTGATAAACAGAAACGTATCAAACTGAAATCACATATCCCGAGAATGACTTTTCTCGAAGGGATCTTTTCAAGAGGCGACCGCAGACTGTGTCCGGTTGTCGAAAAAGCATATGAAAGAGGCGCTCTCTTCTCCAGTTGGAAAGACCACCTAAACCTTGAGCCCTATCTCGATGCCATGAAGGAAGAAGGGCTTGATCCCGAGGAATTCACGGGTGAGCGAGATCTTGAAGCACGCCTACCGTGGGATCACCTTTCATGCGGGGTCAGCAAGAAGTTCCTTCTTACCGAGCGTAACCGCAGCCAAGCCGAAAAGATTACCCCTGACTGCCGTTACAACACCTGCCGTAACTGCGGTGTATGTGAATTTGAAGGCCGCAAATCCCTTTTAAAGAAGCAGGCTGCAGAGAAGGAAATCCGTCCTCGCATGGTCTTCAAGGACCGCGACCAGACCGGGGAAATTCCTCCTTTTGTTCAGGAAGAAAAACCGGATCTTGGAGCCAAGGGTAGTCATTTCCGGCTCTGGTACACGAAAACCGGAACCACGGCCTACCTATCTCAACTGGATTTCCAGCCGGTGGTTGAAAGGGCCATGAGAAGGGCCGGGCTTCCACTTACTTTCTCGCAGGGGTTTCATCCCATGCCCCGTATGTCTTTCGGACGCGCGCTCCCGGTCGGAGTGGAAAGTCTCAAAGAATGGATGAACATTATGCTTCGCACTGAAATATCCGCACAGGAACTTATCGACCGAATCAATCCGCAGATGCCGATCGGCATCAAGGTAGTCGGGGCCGATCCTTTGAACCTATCCAAAAAACAGGCTCATCCGCAGATAGAGGAATTCACCTTGACTTTTACCTGCTCTGACGAAGACAGGGAAGACAAACTCCAAAGGCTAAGAGAGTTTGCCGAGTCCGAAACCTATATCGTTTCCCATACAACCAAGAAAAAAGTGAAGGAAAAGGACATCCGCCCCACTTTGATTAGATTCGAGGAGATTAACGAGCGGACAATCAAACTAGGTTTCGACTGGTCGGGAATGTACATGAGCCCGGTAAAAATGATAGCGGCCATCTGCCCGGATACGACCTTGCTGGATTACGACCTGATCAAGACTGATCAGCGTTTTGAATAGCTGAGAACACTGCCATATAGGACAGGAAAAGTCTGGAAACCGAGTTTTGAACCAGCTTAACTGGATTTTACAATAATACAATATTCGAAGGCCCTGCTGATGAAATCAGCAGAGCCTCTTTATTAGTTCCAGCAATTGAACCCGTAGGTAAAAGGTAATAATATTAACACGTCCAGTTACCCTGATCTCAAGTAAAGAGAAACAAAAATCTGAACCGGATGCACATCCAGAAACATGAAATGTACACCACATCATCAACCAACTGTCTTACCTGCGGTTGTAGGACTTCCGAATAAAACTACTTTGCGAGAAAACTTTTTATGCCCTCGCCAAGGCGCTTGATTCCTTCCTTGATTCGCTCTTCATCGGAATTGGAAAAGTTCAAGCGGAAAGTATTCTCTCCGGTTCCGTCAACATAGAATGGACGGCCCGGCACAAACGCGACCTTGTTCTTGATCGCCTCGTCAAAAAGATCCATGGAGGACATACCTTCCGGCAGAGTCACCCAAAGAAACATTCCACCTTCAGGACGGGTAACCGCGACTTCTTCGGGAAAATATTTTTCAATAGCCTCTACCATCACCTCTCGCTGGCTCCCGTATCTACCACGTATTTTTTCAATATGATCATCAAGGGAAAAATCTGTGACATAGCGGTGAATAACCCTCTGGGCAAACGTGCTGGTGTGCAGATCCGAAGCCTGCTTGGCGATAATCATCTTATCACGCATTTCACCTGGACAGACCATCCATCCAAGGCGAAATCCGGGAGCGGCAACCTTGGAAAAGGAACCGAGCAGAACACCGTTATCCTCCAGATATCCACGGACAAGAGGCTTATGGAAATCTCCCATGAAACGAAGTTCTCCATAGGGATCGTCTTCAACAAAAAGAATATCCCTTCCACGCAGAATATCAGCTACACCTTTGCGTTTTTCAGCACTGTAGGTAAGCCCGGACGGATTCTGGAAATTAGTTACAGCATAAAACATTCTGGCTTCATTGCTATCGAGAACCTTTTCCAACTCATCAAGATCAGGACCGTCATTTTCCAGTCCCACGGTAAGAAAATTAGCCTGAAACATTGAAAAGGACTGTATTGCTCCGAGATAACCGGGCCGTTCAAGCACTACATTATCACCGGAATTGAGGAAGACTTTTCCCAAAAGATCGAGACACTGCTGAGAACCTGAAGTAATGAGGATTTCATCAGCATCCACATCAATTCCTTTCTTCTGCTTATAGCGGTCTGCGATGTACTGGCGCAGTGGCTGAAAACCTTCTGTAGTGGAATACTGCATGGACTGAGGTCCGGTTTCCTGCATAACTTTCACTGCCGCGGTTTCAAGATCCGCCACCGGGAAAAGCTCAGGGTTGGGTAAACCGCCCGCAAAAGAAATTATTGACTGATCCTCTGTAACTTTGAGGATTTCACGAATAAAGGACCTATGGACAGTGGCCATACGATCAGCGAATTGTACAGGCATCAGAGCCTCCTTCATGGGGTATTGTGAAACCGCAATCAAAAGCATGCAGTTGTCCGTTCCGTCAGGTAGAAAGACCGGACAGGATTGGCGGCAGAGATTGCTTTGTCTGGAATTACAGCTTTGTAAAAAGAAAATTCGCAAAGCTGTTTTTACTGAAGTTCAACGTTGAAGGAATAAAAGCCTACTCATTTTCGTTCAGAAGGCAAGTAACAAAATTATTTTTGTGGAGCGGTACAGTTGCAGCTTATTGAAAAGAACACTGAACACCAGCATTCAGTATAGTACCAGATACATACAAACTGCTTTGGGAAATAACTGATCTCTAAAGGCTATCCCTCTCCAGACACCTTTCTAAGAGCTTTGACAAGCTGTTCTTTCATGACCGGCTTGGCAATATAAGAATCAGCTCCGGCTTTCATGAATTTTTCCTCATCGCCAAGCATGGAATAGGCGGTCATAGCTATGATGGGAATATTGCGGTTCCGCTCTCCGGCATCACCGCTCCGAATCGCATGGATTGCCGTGACTCCATCCATAACAGGCATCTGTATATCCATCAGGACAACATCCAGTTCATTCTGCTCAAGAATTTCAAGCGCCTGGGCGCCCTGTTCAGCGACCATTACGGAATATCCGACCTGCTTGAGTATTCCTGAAGTCGCCATCTGGGTGATCCTGTCATCATCCACAAAAAGAATCCTTAAATTACGGTCCACGGAATTTTCGTCCGGGCATGAGTCGAGTTTGATCTTATCAGACAATCCAAACGGAAGAGTTACAACAAAAGTGGAACCGACCCCTTCTTCACTTTCAACGACAATGTCCCCGCCATGAAGTTCCACAAGACGCTTGCATATGGACAGCCCTAATCCCGCGCCTTGAAATTTTTTTGTGTAACTACTTTCAAGCTGGGTGAAAGGTTCAAACAGGTTCTCCACCATATCTTCGGGAATCCCCACCCCACTATCGGCTACAGAAAATCTGACTTCGCACATATTATCTTTCCCCGATCCTCCGGGGGCCACCTCTACAGATACAAATCCTGAATCCGTAAATTTGATGGCGTTGCCAACCAGATTACTCAGGATCTGCTGCAGTCTGGTTTCATCCCCTTCAAGAACTTGGGGCAGATCAGGATCTACATAACTTCTCAGATCGATCCCTTTCTGTTGTGCAGCTCCTGAAAACAGCTGACGCAGGCCTTCCAGCACCTCTGGCAAATCAAAAGGCTCTGACCTTAAGGTCATTTTTCCCGCTTCAACACGGCTTAAATCAAGAATATCCCCCAAGAGACAGTTAAGCCGTCTGCTGGACTGCAAAGCGCATTCGGTAAACTCAAGCTGCTCGGGACTTTTCAGGCTGCCTTCCAATAACTGCAGCATTCCTACTATGCCATTGATCGGAGTCCTTATTTCATGACTCATATTTGCCAGAAACTCAGACTTGGCCCGGCTGGCGGCTTCAGCTTTTTCCTTATTTTTAACCAGTGCAATCTCCATTACTTTACGGCCGATAGCGTCAACAGCGGTGGAGGCCATCTGTTTGAGCACCTCCAGGTCAAAATCCGAATAGTCGCACTTCTTACCCGCAACCCCCATTACGGCGTATGATCTTCCATTATATACGATCGGTGTCGCAATCTTCCGGATAAAATCGCCCTGAACCGCACCGGAATCATCCGGGTTGCAGACTATTGAACAATCCTTTCCCAGACATTCAGCCCAGAAATCTTCATGAACAAGCCCTCCATTAAGTTCATTCACGCAATATCTGGCCAGAATACCGCTTTCCTGCTCCCATCCTTCAATGGAAATGTTACGCTCCGGAATTTCAGTCAATTTAAGGAAAGAAGCGGAACTGGAAGTCAACCGTTCAACCTCTTCGAGAGTGCGGACTGCAATATCTTCAAATGAATGGAAATCACTGTATTCACGAAGCTTAAGGCGGGCCCTTAAAAGACTCTCAGTACGCTTGCGATCAGTGGTGTCTATACCGACAGCCTGGAATTTATAAGCAACTCCATTCTCGTCAAAAAAGGCACGGTTAGTCCACTCGTGCCAGCAGATTTCTCCTTGGCAAAGAACCTCATGGACATGCCGCTGCACCGGATTATCGACCGTAAGCGACATATACCGATTGCGGACATGCTCAACATTTTCTTCAGGAATGAAATCCAGAAAACGCCTGCCAAGCAACTCTTCCCTCTTAGCATTGAAAAAAGAACAATAGGCCTCGTTTACATAAGTCAGCGTGCTATCCGCTAAGAACTCGCAAATCATTGCCGGGAGCTGCTCCACAATAGATTCATATCTCTCTTTTCCGGTCATTTTCAACTCCTGAGAAGCAATTTTAAACATCCTGGCACCTTATAATCAGCGCCGCTCATTATACCTCACAGTGAGAATTACTGTCCAGAAAGTAAACATGATTACAAAATACAAATGGGGAGGCAGACCGGGCTAGTCTGCCTCCCCATAGGGTTAGATGATAAGGAGATGGGAGCTAATTGTTCATTTGTGTTTCGATCCAATCTCTTACTTCGTCGTTGATCGGATAGTTACCCTTCAGCCCGCCAACAGATTCCCTGAATCTTTCGGCGATGTCCCTGGGCAGTTCAATGCTCAAAAGTTCTCGGGCTTCTTCCGAGTTTCTGCGGACAAAAATAATTCTTGGCTTATCGTCCCACATATAAACTGTGAAATAATTTGTATAGTCACTCTTGGAAGTTACTGGGGTAAACTTTGAATCCCAAGGGTGGTTCCCCCACTCCAGATACAGAGTTACTGCGTCTTCAGGGGTCATATCCCAATCAATATCCCAATTCTTATAATCTCTGAGGCTACCCATTTTAGTCTCCTTATTTATCTAATTTAGCTCCTTACTCCTTTAACCTTGATTAAATAGTAACAATTACTATTAGGATGTCAAGAATAAATCTTCTATTTTTTTTGGAGGTGCGTTAATAAAATAGATACATTTTACCACTTAAAAAATATCCAGAATATCAAGCACAAACATGTCCAACAAAGCTTACCCGGTCCCCCGCGAAAGAGTACGAACAGAAGAAATCATAAAAAAAAGCCGTTTCATTTGTGATATCTGCCCAGTCAGAGATAAAGATGAAGCTAAAGATTTCATTCAGGCAGTTAAAAAGGAATTTCCTGATGCCCGCCATCACTGTTCTGCATTCATCGCAGGACCTCCGCAGACAGGCGATATGGGCATGAGTGATGACGGAGAACCTCAGGGAACAGCAGGCAAACCGATGTTGCAGGTTCTTCAGGGGAGCGGCCTGGGAGATATAGCGGTTGTTGTTACCCGCTATTTCGGAGGGATAAAGCTTGGGACAGGAGGATTGGTCCGGGCGTATTCGGGAGCTGTTCAACAGGGGCTGGAAGTACTTGATGTGGTAATGAAAGTTCCCATGCGCCGCATTAACGTTGAGATATGTTACGCTCAGGAAGGAATGCTGCGGAGAATGCTGCCTGACTATTCAGCCGAAATCGAAGAACAGGACTTTGGAACGGATATTCTTTTTTCCCTGCTTATGCCTTCTGACTTCATCGACAAATTCTGTGCTGACATTGTCGAGCAGAGTAACGGAAGTGCTGAACTTATTGTCGAACCAGAAGATATCTGGAGATAAAAAGCGCACCCAAGCCAAAGGCTCAGGTGCGCAATTTGTACCGTTCTCACGAAAAGGAGAGTCTTTTCCGCCTTTCCGTGTTGATCAGCCGACTTTGTGAATATACCGGCTCTGTGAAAGGGGAGTGCCGCGAACGGCCCTGCCGTACCCCTTGAACCTGGTATTTTCCTGTTTCACTCTGTTGATATCCTGCTTGAGGGTAGCCTGAAGCTTTTTGGCTTCGCTGGTCAGATGCCCCTGCAGACTTTTAAGTTTATTCAACTTGTCCAGAATCTGGTCCAGACTGACACTTTCTTTGGTTTCAAGTGCCTGACTGGTAAGGAACCCCCTCCTTTCTGCCGCCTCAAAGGCTTCATCGACCTCCCCGGCCATAAGGTAATTGAGTTCTTCGTGTCCTATTTCCAGCGCCTGATCAAGAAGATGCAAGGTTTCAGCCATAATTATCTACCTCTTGGCAGCCCCCCTGATATCCTCACGGATGGTGGAGATGACAGTCTTCCATTTTTCAACGGAAGGCAAAAATTCATATTCAAGCAAATCAGCCAGCAGAATCCAGTCCTCGTTTTCCTGAACTTCGGTCATTTCAGTAAACAGGCTGGAAAAATCTTCTACAACTTTTTCAAAATCAACATTCTTTTTAAGTGAGAACTGCTCGCGGAGAATGCCCACCATACCAAGAAAATCGCGGGTTACATCAAGCAGATCCTGATAGAGTTCCAGAGCTTCGGCATCATCGGCCTGCCTGAAAAGTTCAGCTACCTGCTTTCCGCCTCCGGCCATGATATTTACTACTTTATAAAGCTCAAGAGTGATGGCTCCAGCCATTTCAACAGCGGAAGAACTCTTGATCTCAAGAGTATCAATCTCGGAAGTTTCAATATCTTCAGACTGGTTGGGGTAAATTTCGCTGAAAGGCTCATCATTGACCAGAACATCGGTTACGATGCGGTCATCAAGCTGACCACTGCTCATGACTTTTTCAAAAATTTGTTCCAGATTTTCAAAGCTGCTGATATCGAGATCAGTCTTGTTTCCATCGATAACGATCATTTGACTCTCCTCCTAAATTAGGTACGTAAAAATTTCCGGCTAGTCCGGTACGCACTTAATCATACAAAAGTCATGCCAAAGATCATTTAAGGGCCGCTGATAATGCGCTGACAAGTCCGGTGTATCTTTTAAGCTGATGCAAAAGACTTTCCATGGACTCCTGTCCCCGGGACTCCAGCTCCCACAGCGAAGAAAGGACAGACAACTCACTGCAGGATGAAAGAATATCCTGAATTTTCTGGAAATTGGCCAGAAATTTGATTTTCATCTTTTCCATTGGATCTGCCTGCAGGAGCATAGCCTGTTTACTAAGCAGAAAGAGAAAATTCCGGCATTCCGAAAGCGGACCGGAAAGTCTGGAAATAAATTCAACGGACAGGCTGAAATCACCCGGCTGAAAATCGGAAAGATCTTCCCCGTCAAGAAAACGACGGTAAACCTCCCGCTGCAGTGAGATCCATTTGAACCTGTCAGTCTCATCATGCCCGGAAAGCGAGGACAGGGCCATGAATCCCATTGAATCCCTTCCGGTAAGATAAATACGTGCTCCGCAATCCTTCTGAAGGCCCCACTCTCCTTTTTCTATGAAAGAATGTATCTCCTGAAAAACGGCTTCGGAGCTTATCTGGTACCGGCATTCGTTTTCCCTGTCACATTCAACCCCGAAAGGACATGGATGACAAGGAAGGTCCGGTTCAAAACAGACTGAATTTTCGCTCGCTGGCCCGGTATCCCACGGTTGGGCCGTAGCCAGAAAAACAGCCGCAACCGGTGTTCCTGATCCGGAAGCAAGGTGCATAGTTCCAGTATCATTCGTCACCAGCAGATCAAGTCTGCGCAACACAGCAGAAAGTTCCGGCAGAGCGGTACGCCCCATCAGATTCAGATGTGGAAAGTCACCCCCCTCGGTAATTCTTAATCCCAGTTCCTGCTCATCTTCTGTTCCCAGCAGAACAGGAACCCTTTTAAGTTCTTTCCAGATTTTATCACCAAGCTCACGGAAACGGGCAACAGGCCATCGGCGCCGATCCTCACTGGCTCCCGGCTGAAAACCAATAAATCCCTCAGCTCCTTTTACAGGATTCTCAAGCAGTTTAAGGGCCTTAATACGCTCCTCCGGGGCAGGGTCAGCGAGATGAAATTCTGCCGGCCTATCTATTCCTGCGACACGGCTGAATAAATCAACCACATTAAAAGGGCTTGCCCCACGGCTTGCGGATGCCATCTGCAGAAATCCGGCCCACTGAGTGGTGTCAGCGTTGAACCCGAAACTGTCCATGGCAAACCCACGCACTTCGCACTCCCTGCCCAGACGCAAGGCAAGAAGCCTTGCCGACACAGAAGGAGTCAGATTCACAACCAGATCAGGCGGGAAAGCCTTTTCAACTTCAGTACAAAAAGCTTCATAAGTACGCAGGGCATCTCGCCAGTCCCGGTCAAGAGAAGCAAGTATAGAGGCTCCGGGCAGAGAGAAAGTGCCCCGGATATCACGCATAAGCCGGGTGGTTCCCGCAAAATTATTAAGACATATTATCCCTGTATCATATCCTTGAGAATTCAACGCCGTAACAACGGGCTGGGTTTGAAGAAGATCTCCGAATCTTGTCAGATTGACAACAACTGCTTTCATGATGTGCATATCTCCGGCGGAAGGATGAAAATCAGATCAGGCCTCGCCTTAACTGTTCATTTAAACATTACTTTAATGGATATAGCGCAACTATACAGGCAACGGCAACAACAGCAAACGGTAACTTTTATAGATGAACGGGCGATAGTATCCGCCAAACGGTTTTGAGTTTCCATCCATGATTTTCTTTCACCGTTTATCGAAAAGGATGTGCACCTCCAACAAAAAATAGGTATAAACATATCAACCGGTCAGAAAAACGGCCTTGCCGTACCTCAAGCCGCCGGAACCTTTTTCTGCACAATCCAGGCACATCAAACACCTTCCAGGAGGCCAGCACATGACTGAAGAACAAAAAATACAAAGCCTTTCCAAAGAAAACAGGATCTTCAACCCTCCGACCAACGTACCTACCGCGTGCGTAAAGAGCCTTGAAGAATATAAAGAGATTTATGACCGCTCCATAAATGACATGGAAGGATTCTGGGCCGAACGCGCGGATGAGCTCCTTACCTGGGATAAAAAATGGGACACTGTCCTCGACTACGATTTCGACAAGCCCGAGATCAAATGGTTTGAAGGCGGCAAGCTTAACGCATCCGCAAACTGCCTCGACCGCCACATTGAAAACGGCCGCCGCAACAAGGCTGCACTTATCTGGCAGGGAGAGGAAGACCATGAAGTGAAGGTATACACCTATGACATGCTTCACCGGGAAGTGTGCCGCTTTGCAAATGTACTCAAAAAAATGGGTGTTCAGAAAGGCGACCGGGTATCCATCTACCTTCCGATGATTCCCGAACTGGCTATTGCCATGCTGGCCTGCACCAGAATCGGCGCGCCCCACTCCATAATTTTCGCCGGATTCAGCTCAAACAGCCTGCGTGACCGCATCAATGACTGTGGAGCCAAAGTTCATATCACTGGAGACGGTGTTCTGCGTGGGGGCCGTGCAATCCCTCTCAAACCCAATACCGATGAAGCGCTCAAAGAGTGCCCCTCGGTTGAACAGTGTGTTGTTGTCCCCAGAGCCGGAAACGATATTGAAATGGTTGAAGGGCGTGACAGACTCTGGGAAGAGCTGATGTCCGATCCTGAGATTACCGACAACTGCCCCTACGAGCTGATGGATTCCGAAGATCCGCTTTTCATCCTCTACACCTCCGGCAGCACCGGTAAGCCAAAGGGAGTTTTCCACACCACCGGCGGATACATGACTTATGCCGCGCACACCTGCCAGTGGGTTTTCGATCTCAAGGATGATGATGTTCACTGGTGTACCGCGGACATCGGCTGGGTAACCGGACATTCCTACATTGTATACGGTCCTTTGGCGCTCGGCGCGACAAGTATCATGTTCGAATCAGTACCCACCTATCCGGACCCGGCAAGATTCTGGCAGGTCTGCGAGAAGTTCAGGGTAAACATTTTCTACACCGCCCCTACCGCCATCCGTGCACTCATGCGCGAAGGGGATAAATGGACCAAGAAATACGACCTTTCCTCTTTGCGCATTCTCGGAACAGTTGGTGAGCCCATCAACCCCGAAGCGTGGATGTGGTATCATGAGAATATCGGTGCTGAAAAACTGCCCATCATTGATACCTGGTGGCAGACCGAGACAGGCGGACACATTCTTTCCCCGCTGCCCTATGCCACCCCGCTCAAGCCCGGCTCCGCAACCCTTCCGCTGCCCGGTATTGACGCGGCCATTGTGGATCGGCACGGCGATGAAGTCGGTCCCAATGAGGGCGGCTTCCTGGTCATCAGAAAACCATGGCCCGGAATGTTGCGTGGAGTCTGGGGGAATCAGGAACGCTTCAAACAGCAGTACTTTGCAGGATTCCCCGGAACTTACGAATCCGGAGACGGTGCGCGCAGAGATGCAGACGGCTACTTCTGGATCATGGGCCGGGTGGATGATGTAATCAACGTCTCCGGGCACAGACTCGGAACCGCGGAGATCGAATCCGCTCTGGTTTCGCATCCGGCAGTATCCGAGGCAGCGGTTGTCGGCATGCCCCACGAGGTTAAAGGTCAGTCAATCTACGCTTATGTAACCCTCAAGGCTGAATTTGATGAAGATGATGATCTCATCAAGGAACTGCGCACCCATGTCCGCAAGGAAATCGGGCCTCTGGCTTCTCCCGAAGTCATCCAGTTCGCTCCCGGACTGCCCAAAACAAGAAGCGGCAAAATCATGCGCCGGATTCTGCGCAAGATCGTGGAAGGCGACACTTCTAACCTCGGTGACACCTCGACACTTGCTGATCCTTCAGTAGTGACCGACCTCATCGAAGGATACGAAGAAATAATGAATCCTTAAGTATACAATTGGCTGTCTCGGAGTCTTCCGGTCCCAAAGGACCGGAAGGCAGTCCGGCAGCCGGGAAGATACCGGATCAGACCGGGATTCCCTTGCAGTTTCACTCTCTTGATGGAAGGTGGCAACAGAAGCTGTGAGAGGTTTCCCGGTCTTTCTTATTGCCTTTCTACCATTCGAAAAAAGGCGGTCCGTCTTCAGTTACACTCAGGTTTATAATTTTATATGCATCACGCAAATCCTCTCCGGGACGCTTGATGTTTATGACTATTGAAGATTCCCCGATAGTGACCGTAGTAAACTTAAACCTCCAGCGGCCGAAATCTCCGCTCATTGCAGAATCATCTTTAAGGATCCGGAACTTATCCAGCTGGACAACCTCAGGATCAAAAGTGACCCCGTCAAACTCATAGCCGCTGGAGCCAGGGTTTCGCATTTCGAAGGCAACTTCCTCTCCGGGCATCAGGATAAGTTCCATATCGTGGAGACCGTCCAGATCATACTCGGCTACTGAATCGGCAAAGGGGTTAATGGACGCGCAACCGGAAAGAATTACAGTCACGAAAAGTAAAAAAGAGACACATGCAACTGAATAATATTTCTTGTTTTTCATTTTTACAGCATTTTTTTGCGTCAAAATTGACACCCGTGTTTATAAATAATTTTTAAGCAACTATTTCAAGACTTTATAAATTTGTGAAAAACACAAATCAAGTGTAATAATAATGGTCGCGCACGGCAAGGGGAAGCTGTGCGTATTGATGGGTAAAAAAACCCGTTATCATAATTGTTTAGACGCTTTTATTTCAGGACGGACCTGAAATTTGCGTTTGGTACTTTTTATCACAGTATTTACCTTTCCAAGGAGTGTGAGGATGAAACGTTCATTACTGTTTCTTGCGCTAGTAGTTACTCTTGCCCTCGGCCTGGCCGGATGCAGCGCGGAAAAGAAGGAAGAGGCCCCTGCCAAAAAGGAAACCGCTGCCAGCGAGAAAACCCTTAAACTGGCCATGGACGCCGACCCTGTCTCTCTTGACCCTCATGTACAGCTTTCCGGCGGCATGCTTCAATACTCCCACATGGTATTCGACCCCCTCGTACGCTGGGCGAAAGACGGTTCCTTCGAACCCCGCCTTGCTGAATCCTGGGAACGTATCGATGACAAGACCATGCGCTTTCACCTGCGTAAAGGTGTCAAATTTCACAGCGGGAACCCTTTCACCGCTGAAGATGTAGTCTGGACCATTGAACGTCTGAAGAAGAGTGCCGACTACAAAGGACTTTTCGAGCCTTTCGCTCCCGCAAAGGTTGTTGACGCAAATACTGTCGACATCATCACCAAGGAGCCATACGGTCTTCTGCTGAACATGGCCACCTACATTTTCCCCATGGATAGAAAATTCTACTCCGGTAACGATGAAAACGGTAATCCCAAAGACGCCATCGTTAAGACCGGCCCCTCTTTTGCCAACGTGAACGAATCCGGAACCGGTAAGTACATTGTTGCCGAGCGTGAACAGGGTGTTCGTGTAGTTTTCAAAGCTTTCCCCGAATACTGGGACAAGGCCGGTAACGTAGACACTATTATCCTGACCCCCATTAAAAACGATGCTACCCGTGTTGCTGCCCTGCTGTCCGGTGACGTAGACTTCATCATGCCTGTTCCGCCTCAGGACCTTAAGCGCGTGGAGTCCACCGAAGGTCTGCAGCTCATCACCATGTCCGGCTCCCGCATCATCACTTTCCAGCTCAACCAGAAGCGCCAGAAGCCCTTCCAGGATCCCAGAGTCCGTCAGGCTATCGTTTACGCTACCGACAACACCGGTATCGTTGAAAAAGTCATGAAAGGTTTCGCAACTGTTGCCTGTCAGCAGGGCCCCGAAGGTTTCGCCGGTTACAATGCTGAACTCAAGCCCCGCTATGACCTTGAAAAGGCAAAGCAGCTGATGAAGGAAGCAGGATACGAAGAAGGCTTTGAGTGCACCATGATCGCACCCAACAACCGTTACGTTAACGATGAGAAAATTGCTGAAGCTTTCGTTTCCATGCTTGGCAAAATCGGTATCAAGGTTAACCTGAAGACCATGCCCAAGGCTCAGTACTGGGATCAGTTCGATGCCAAGGTTGCCGATATCCAGATGATCGGCTGGCATCCTGACACCGAAGACTCTGCCAACTACACTGAATTCCTGCTCATGTGCATCAACACTGAAACCGGTTACGGTCAGTACAACAGCGGAACCTACTGCAACCCGGAAGTTGACGCCCTGGTAATTCAGTCCCAGACTGAAACCGATCTCACCAAGCGAAACGCCATGCTGCAGAAAGTTGAAAAAATCCTTTACGATGAAGCCGCATTTGTTCCCCTGCATTGGCAGAACCTGTCCTGGGCATCCAAGGACGGTATGAACACCGAAGAAATCGTCAACGTACAGAACTTCCCCTACTTTGGTGACTTGATTATCAAATAGAGGAAATCCTTGAAGATATAACAAAAACAAAGGGAACTCCAATGTGGGGTTCCCTTTGCCATGTTAAGAGGCTGACCATTGTCCGTCTGGAGAAAAATAGAAAATGTTTGCATTCATAGTTCGAAGGGTCGCACAGGCGATCATCGTAATGCTGATAATCAGCTTCATAGGCTTTGCCATCAAGCAGAGCTTCGGTGATCCGGTAAGGGAAATTACCGGTGTATCCGTTTCAGCGGCTGAGAGGGAAAAGATAAGGGAAGAACTTGGCCTGAACGATCCTTTCATGGTCCAGTTCGGACGTTTTATGCAGGGTGCTGTCAAGGGTGATATCGGCAGGTCCTTCTTTTATAAAAAATCAGCCCTTGAAGTTATTCTCAGCAAAGCACCAGCCACACTTGAGCTGGTTATCTGTTCCGCCATTATTATTGTTATTTTTTCGGTTCCGCTGGGAATCTACTCGGCAATCCGGCCCAAGGCACTTTTTTCGCGCTTTGTTATGGGCGGGTCAATTGTAGGTGTATCAATACCCGTTTTTTTAACAGCTATTTTAATGATTTATATATTTTCAGTTGAACTGCACTGGTTGCCGTCCTACGGGCGAGGGGAAACCGTGAATATCGGCGGATGGCGCACCGGATTCCTTACAGCTGACGGCTGGCTGCACCTTATTATGCCCGCTCTGGCACTGTCTTCCATCATGCTCCCACTTTTCATTCGACTCATTCGCTCGGAAATGATGGAAGTCCTCGAAAATGATTACATCAAATACGCATGGGCCAAAGGGCTGACCCCCAAAAGAGTCTGGATTGTACATGCATTCAAAAACACCCTGCTTCCGGTCATCACGGTCGGCGGTGTTCAGCTCGGAACCATGATAGCATTCACCATCCTGACCGAAACCGTATTCCAGTGGCAGGGCATGGGCTTCATGTTCATTGAAGCGGTGGAGCGCGGGGACGCCCCGCTGATGGTTGCCTACCTAGTAGTGGTCGGGCTTATTTTCGTTGTTGTTAACACCGTGGTTGATGTCATTTACGGACTCGTCAACCCGCAGGTCAGAATTACGGGGCAAAAATAAATGAGAACCAGATCACGCTGGCAGAGATTCAAGGAATCTTATTTTCTGCACGATTTTCTGCACGACAAGGTTGCTCTAACAAGCTTCTGTATTCTGGTCGTGCTTTTGTTCATGGGTTTTGCTGCGCCGCTCATCGCGCCTTTCAATCCATACGATGCTCATAACATAAATATAATGGACGCTGAGATCCCACCCGTCTGGATGGACGGTGGAAACAGTGATTTCATCCTCGGCACTGATGCCCAGGGACGAGATCTTTTCTCAACCATGCTGTACGGCATGAGAGTTTCCCTGATCATCGGTTTCGGCGCTGTGGCCCTGCAGGCCTTCCTTGGCATCATGACAGGTCTTGTTGCAGGTTTCATGGGCAAAAGGGTTGAATCAATCCTGATGCGTATCGCTGATGTTCAGCTTTCCTTTTCCACCTACATGGTCGCAATCTTCATCTCCGCCATCTTTCAGGCGGCTTTCGGTGTGGCCAAGTATGAAGAGATTGCCGTTCCTCTGCTGATTCTTATCATCGGTTTTGCAGAATGGCCGCAATACGCAAGGACTGTCCGTGCTTCGGTTTTAGCTGAAAAGAAAAAGGAATATGTTGAAGCCGCTAGGGTTATCGGATTTTCACAGAAAAGGATCATGTTGCGCCATGTGCTACCCAACACCCTTTCACCGGTATTCGTTATTTCCACCATTCAGGTTGCAAACGCAATCATGAGTGAGGCGGCTCTGTCCTTTGTAGGACTTGGCATGCCTGTAACCCAGCCCTCTCTGGGATCACTCATCAACGTGGGTTTTGAGTACATATTCAGTGGTTCATGGTGGATAACCATGTTTCCGGGAATCGTGCTCGTATTGCTTATTCTGGTCATCAACCTGCTTGGAGACTGGCTTAGAGACTTCCTCAACCCCAAACTGTACAAGGGATAAAAATGCAACCGCTTCTTGATGTAAACAACTTGAGTGTTGAGTTTGCATTGCGTCAGGGTCCCCTTGAGGCAGTGCGAAATGTCAGCTTCACCCTGAATAAAGGTGAAAGGCTGGGGCTTGTAGGAGAATCCGGAGCAGGTAAATCCGTTACCGGTTTTTCAATTATCAACCTGATATCCAAGCCGGGTTATATTTCCAATGGTTCGATCATGTTCGAAGGGCAGGATCTTGCAAAAGTTCCATTTGAGAAAATGCGCGGCATCCGCGGTAACCGTATCTCTATGATCTTTCAGGACCCCATGATGACCCTTAACCCGGTTCTCACCGTGGGAACCCAGATGGTTGAAACGGTTCTGGCCCACATGAATGTCACCCGTAAGGAAGCCGAAGAGATCGCTCTTGAAAAACTTAGAAAGGTCTACATTCCCTCTCCGAGCAAGCGTCTGGATCAGTACCCGCATGAATTCTCCGGAGGTATGCGCCAGCGTATCGTAATTGCCATTTCACTGCTGACCAATCCGGCTCTGATCATTGCGGATGAGCCTACAACGGCTCTGGACGTTACCATTCAGGCCGAGATTATGGACCTTCTGCTTGAGCTCTGTGAAACCGAAAACATGGGCCTTATACTGATCACCCATGACCTTGCGGTTGTTTCCGAGGTAACCCAGCGTATCGCCGTTATGTACGCGGGCGGGATAGTTGAAACAGGATCTACGAAACAGGTAACGGAGGCTCCCGGGCACCCTTACACCCGTGGTCTTATCGCAGCCCTTCCCCAGACCGGGGGAGCCGGAGACCGTCTGACTCAGATTCCCGGAGCCATGCCCTCATTGATGAACATGCCTGCAGGATGCCCTTTCCATCCCAGATGCGAACACTGTACGGACATCTGTAAACAGGAGCGTCCGCCTCTTATAGAAAATAACTCCGGCATTCTGGTGGCCTGCCATCACGCCGACAAAATATAACCGGGATTAGTCATGCAAACCGATTCCCTTCTGAAAATTGAAAATCTGGTCAAACATTTCGACATTTCCGGCGGACTGCTTGACCAGTT
This sequence comes from Maridesulfovibrio salinus, assembly GCF_055394525.1. Classification (NCBI taxonomy): domain Bacteria; kingdom Pseudomonadati; phylum Thermodesulfobacteriota; class Desulfovibrionia; order Desulfovibrionales; family Desulfovibrionaceae; genus Maridesulfovibrio; species Maridesulfovibrio salinus. The sequence continues at coordinate 1,563,223 of NZ_AP042461.1, read as the reverse complement.
GAAAATGGAAAACGGACGCATCACACGCAGGCACACCTTGGTCAAAGCTGTCAACAGCGTCAGTTTTGAAATAAGAAAAGGTGAAACGCTGAGCGTGGTAGGCGAATCCGGTTGCGGTAAATCAACACTTGCCCGAACGGTCATGGGCCTATATCCGCCCAACTCCGGGGAAGTCCATTACGCCGGGGAGCGGATAGACAACCTTTCCGCAACCCAGATGCTTCCATACCGCAGAAAAATGCAGATGGTTTTTCAGGACCCTTATGCATCCCTCAATCCGCGCATGACAGTACGTCAGATTATTGAGGAGCCGATCTATTTCCACAACAAAGGCATTTCCCGTGGAGATGCCAAAACCAAGCTGCACGATGTAATGCGCAGTGTGGGAATGGACCCGGAATGGGCAGACAACTACCCCCATGAATTTTCCGGCGGTCAACGCCAGCGCATCAGCATTGCCCGTGCTCTGGCTGTGGAACCTGAATTCATTGTAGCGGATGAACCGATCGCGGCTCTTGATGTATCCATTCAGGCCCAGATTCTGAACCTGCTCATGGATGCTCAGCAGGACCTTGGTCTGACCTATCTCTTTATCAGCCACGACCTCTCCGTGGTGGAGCACATAAGCACCCGTGTAGCGGTTATGTACCTTGGCTGCCTGTGCGAACTTGCTCCGGCGAAGGAAATGTTTGCCAATCCGCAGCATCCTTATACAAAAGCGCTGCTTTCGGCTATCCCGACTCTCGGCGGCGAAAAGAAAAAACATATTCACCTTTCCGGTGATGTGCCCACACCTATCAACCTGCCCTCAGGATGTGTATTCCACGGTCGCTGCTCACACGCGAACGACCGCTGCCGGGAAGAAATTCCCATGGCCCGGGATGTGGGAACAGACCGCCTTTGCGCATGCCATGCAGTTGAGGAAGGCAGATTATAATTTTGTAATGACAATCGATTTCTAATCGACAAAAAACTGAAGCCCGTTTATAAATAACGGGCTTTTTTTATAATTTATCAATTGATGTCGGGGGAGAAATGAATCAGTTGGCGAAGGGGACGTCTATGGCAAACTTGACTCAGGTTATGGGGATTTACTCTAAAAACATCAAAGACCACACCGGAACAGGCTCGACAATGCAGAGCCGTGAAACAAAGACTTATTATTACGTTTCAAGATCTGCCGATGAATACAACGTGCAGCCGCTCAACATGAAGAGTATTCCGTCCGGAATGTTTTCAACCATGAGCAGGGATGAATTCATCGCATCTTTCACACCTGAAATTGATTACTATCTCAACCATCCTCTTCCAGAGCTGGAACTGCTGAAAGAAAGACTTGCTGCAGGCACTGACAATTTTGAACCGGACTCCGAACACGAGAAGGTCCAGATATTGATGAAAGCTTTTCTGATGGAACCCAACAAAAATAATATAGACCTTTCCAGCCCGTTGGCTCATGCGCGACTTCTGGAGATAGTCGAGACTCTAAGCAACCAAAGTCCCGAATTTATCGAAGAAAAAAGACAAGAATTCAACTCAGCCGCAATCTCCCTTCGGAAACAGAAGCTTTATGAGGAAGCAATCAACTTCTATAGCAAAGCACTTGAGCTGAGCGAAGACGAGAACCTGCATTTTAATATTGCACGGGCATACTTCGAAATCGGAGAAAACGCAGAAGCTTTGATGCATCTGGACAAAGCCATTGATTTAGACTCTGAGCTGAAAACTGCCCATCAATTCAAAAAATACATTATGAAAAAAAGCAAATAAGGACTGCTGTGACAAAAATAATTTCACTCTGAGGATTTGGAACGGACTTCAAGCCCCAGATCCTCAAGCATGGTCAAATCATTTTCTATTCCCTGACCGGATACGGTCAAAAAATCGCCGACCATCAGTCCATTACACCCCGCATGGAATATAAACGACTGCAACGAACGCAGTGCCGCACGTCCGGCAGCCATGCGGACTTCCGCATGAGGATTGGTCAAACGGAACATTGCTATTGTCAGCAGGATTTCCAGCGGCTGCAAAGGCTCAACATTTTCAAGAGGCGTCCCGGGGATGGGAACCAGAAAGTTGAGAGGAATTGAATCAACCTCCTCGGCAGCAACAGCCATGGCAAGTTCGACCCTCTGTCCGTGACTTTCGCCAAGTCCGAGCAACCCCCCGCAACAGACTTCCAGTCCCGCTTTTTTTGCATCGCGAACTGTGCGGATGCGGTCAGCGTAACTGTGGGTGGTACAGACATTGGGGAAAAAACTTTCCGAAGCCTCAAGGTTATGATGATAGCGCACCACTCCGGATTCCCGGAGCTTCTTCAGAGACTCATAATCAAGACAGCCGAGGGAAGCGCAATGACAGAAGGACTTGTCCCGCATGCCGTCAACCGCCTCGCATACATGATCCAGAGATTTTTGCGGCAGAGCCCTTCCACTGGTCACATAACTGAAAAATTCAAGCGGAGATTTCCCGGCTTTGTCGGCACATTCCCGGATTTCATCAACCGGCATCAACGGATAGCTTGGAGCCGGGGTACCTGTAAAATGGCTGGATTGGGCACAAAACACGCAATCCTCGGAACAGTTTCCACTGCGGACATTGGCGATGGCGCAGAGGCTTACTTCTCTACCGAAGCGCCGTGAAGTGACGGTATGCGCCGCATGAAGGATTTCGGGCAATTCGCCGTGGGAGGCCCCTAGCACCGAAACAGCTGTGCGTTCATCTATCGCCGCTCCGGAAGTCGCGGCTTTCCAGAGTTTCTGCTTTTCACTTCTATCCATCAAACTATCCCTTATGCAGACTGACCACTTCATAAATTGCCGAGGTCAGGGTTTCAAGCTCCGATTGAGACATAACGTAAGGAGGCATAACATAAATAAGCTTACCAAAAGGCCGGACCCAAACGCCCCGCTTAACAAACTCGCGCTGGATGAATTCCATATCCACTGGACTTTTCAACTCCACAACACCGATTGCGCCCAGACAACGTACATCAGCAACAGATGAAAGCTGCTCACAAGGAGCAAGCCCCGAACGCAAAGATGAGGTAATGCCGTCCACCTTCTCTTTCCATCCAGATTCAACAAGCAGGTCCAGAGATGCATTTGCAACAGCGCAAGCCAACGGGTTCCCCATAAAGGTAGGCCCGTGCATGAAGACACCGCCTTTCGAAGAAATCCCCCTGGCAACTTCGCTTGTGGCAAGAGTTGCCGCCAGACTCATCATCCCGCCAGTTATGGCCTTGCCTACACACATTATATCAGGGCTTATCCCAGCTATCTCACTGGCAAACATAGCTCCTGCCCTGCCGAATCCAGTGGCTATTTCATCACAAATGAGCAGAACTCCATGCTCGTCACAGGCTTCACGAACCCGTTTCAGATATTCCGGCGGGTAAAAACGCATGCCGCCTGCCCCCTGAACAACAGGCTCCAGAATTACGGCAGCCAGTTCATGGGCATGCTTCTCTATTTTATTTTTGAAATCCGCGAAGTCCTCATCACTGCACCCACCATCAAACCTGCAGGGAGGAGCATCAGCAAAAACATGCTGCGGGAGCACGGATGTAAACATTGAGTGCATGCCGTTGACCGGATCGCACACAGCCATGCAGCCGATTGTATCGCCGTGATAGCCGTTGCGGATAGTCATCAACCTGTTTTTTTCGGGCTTTCCAGCGGCATACCAGTATTGGATAGCCATTTTGATAGCCACTTCAACAGAAACGGACCCAGAATCGGCAATAAAGACATGCTGCAGGGGGGCGGGAGATAATTCCACCAGCTTCTGCGCAAGCCGGATACCGGGTTCATGAGTGAGACCGCCGAACATGACATGCGGCATTTTTTCCGCTTGAACGCAAAGAGCCTCTCGCAGAACCCGATTATTATATCCGTGAATGGCGCACCACCAAGAAGCCATGCCATCAATCAGTTCACGGCCATCTTCCAGAATCAGCCTGACCCCCTCGGTCTGCTTCACAGGAAAAACCGTGAGCGGATTAACCGCGGAAGTATAAGGATGCCAGATGTGTTCACGATCAAACTGCAGCATGGAATCTGTAATGGGCATTCTTGCTCCTGTTATTTGATATTTGTGCCGGAGACTTAGGCAGAAGAGTTAAGTGAGACTATGGAAGATAAGCTCAGGACTTCCTAAACGAGAATTGTATCGGCATTCAAAGAAGAGAAAGATGAATCCACTTCTTCCCAGCATCTGGTATCATAACAGTTCCAATCCTTGATATGTGGGATAGAAACCAGCACGTTAATTCCCGAGAACTGCTCGATAGTGCGAATATTGTCTTCAGCCATGCCATATTCACAAGGGGCGGGACCGTTGGCGGAGGTCATGACAACACCGGTGATATCAAGCCCGGCATCAAGAAGAGCACCGATCGAAAGAAGAGTTTCGTTAATCGTCCCCAGCTTGTTTTCGGAAACCAGAACTACAGGGTAATCAAGTTCCTTCATGAGATCCAGCATGGTGGATTCTTCATTGATGGGAACCATTATCCCTCCGGCTCCTTCAACAAGCAGAATTCCTTCAGATTCAAGATATCGCACTTTTTTGGCGATCTGCCCGATATCCAAATCCTCTCCGGCCAGATTTGCTGCCAGATGTGGAGAGCATGCCGGTTCAAAGATAAAGGGACACTGATTTTCAGGTATCCACGTTGCCCCGGCAGCCCTGTATACTTCACCGTCCGGGGAATCCAGTCTGCCTTCAGCATTCAGGATACCGCCAGACTGAACAGGCTTTACCGGAAGCACACTGTGTCCTGCCTGCATCAGAAACCGTGCAAGTCCCGCAGTCACAACAGTTTTGCCTACATCTGTTCCTGTTCCGGTGATAAAAAGTCCGGCAGACATCCTACTCACTCTTGCGGGACTCAATCACTTCAAGAGGGTCCCTGTCACTTGTTTCAGCAAAAAAGAAATCCTTGTCGTACGGTCCGAAATGACCTTCGTCACCGACCAGTTTAAAAAAATCAATACGGGAATAACGGATGCAACGCTGATCACTGACCATATTGGTCAGGTAGTAGTTGAACTTATCCGTAGAGTGAGTGGACATAGTAAGATCAATAACCCTGTCTGCGAATTCGCACCAGGCGTGGCTTACCCACTTGCCGTCTTTAAAGATCCAACCATGCACCACTTCAGTTTCAGCATTTTCACTGGCCCCTTCAAGGCAGTATTCCCACGCGGACGGTTTGCGATCAAACATTACTGAGCCTCCCTTGTCATATTATCAAGAGCCATTTTCACAGCTCCAAGAGCATTTCCCACTTCATGATACTCCGGAAAAACAGCCTCAGTGTGCAGTCTATCTGCCACCTCGGGCAGAAGCTTTGCGGCAGCTGCTCCGATTCCCACTATGGGCAGGTTCAACGAAGGCTCAAAACTGACCAGAGGACTTGAAGATCTTCCGGCAATAATCCCGGCCATATTTCCGCCGATCTCCTTGCGAACAATATGCTCAAGCATAGCATTTTCGATTTTAAATCTGGTCTCTTCAAGCACCATCCGGGCAAAACCTTCAGCATCAAGGCCGAACACAGCCCCCAGGACTCCGGCAGCTTCAACAGACACGGAAGAATCTCCGATCTGAAGTTCACCAAGAACATGCAGTGCGTCAGTCGGAGTAAAACCGACTTCCTCAACGATCTGCTCCCTTACAAGTGAAGAGACAAGTCCGGTCAGCTTGATTTCTCCCACTCCTAGCCCTTCCATCATTCTGGTGAAGGTAGCAGGGCCGTTTTCTCTGAGAAATTCAATTGCAGCTTCGTCAACACTTTCAGCGGCAGGACCTACCTTGATCAGATGGGAATCATGTCCCTGCCCGATCCACCCTGCAGGAGCCGGAATCTCTCCGGCCATACAAAGAGGTACGACTCTGCCCGGACCGACTTCCAATTTCCCGGAACGGTTTATACGTGAAAAACTATCCCCGCCAACGCCGACGGTGAACATCTCAACAGCTTCAACGTGAGTTTCCCACTCGCCGATGATACTTCCGCTTTCCTGAATTGTCGGACGTGAATCGCGAATGAGAGTTACATCCGTTGTAGTTCCCCCCACATCAACAATCAGAGCGTCAGCGGCAGGGGAATAAATGCTTCCGTAGTAGGCAGTGGAAGCGGGACCGCTGGCAAAAGTATCAGCCGCCCGCTGCACGGCATTTTCCATGCTCATGGAAGTTGCATTACCTCGTATGACCACAACTGATTTTCCAAGCCCCCGTGCATCAAGGGCCTTGCCAACGCCCGCAAGGAATTCCTTCATAACAGGCATAAGGCGGGCATTGAGAACGGCGGTTGCCGCTCTTTCCTTCTGCCCGGCGCGGGTACTGATTGTATGGGAACAGAAAACAGGCTTGGGATCGGTAAGTGAAATAGCTTTTTCGGCAATGAGTTCGTGTGCAGGATTCTTGAAACTCATGGCGGCGCAGACAGCATAAGCATCAACATGTCCGCGCATATCCTGCAGTCCGTCAACAAGGGATTCTATGTCCAGAGGATCTTCTTCGGCCCCTGTGATTTTGTGCCCGCCTTCCACAAAACGCATCGTCACAACCGGAAGCTTGAGAGCCTTGGTCGGGCCGATCATAAAAAGCCCTACACGCGCACCTTTATTCTCTACCACCGCATTGGTTGCAAGTGTCGTGGAGACAGAAACAAGCCTGACATCATCCGGATTGATCCCGCTCCGGCTCATTGCCTTATCAAGTGACGAAGACAGTCCGATGCTCAGGTCATGATGGGTAGTGGGAGATTTGGCCGTGGCGACCACACTCATATCAGCGCAGTCAAGGAGAACAGTATCAGTGTATGTGCCGCCGGTATCAATACCGATGGCATAACCGCTGGAAAAACTCATAACAGATATATCCTTCACCCTGTGCGGGCATTATCGTTCTATTTCGTTTCGTTTTTTGTCGAACCGATCAGTACAGATAATGCCGCTTTGGATGATTGGCAAGTGCTATGAAATAATTACTCCCGCGTAAGCGACCACACTTTCATAGTCTCCGGTAACCTGTCCGGAATTAGTGTAATCAACCAGCCTGCCCGACGAGGCCCCGAGTTTAAGTGCCGCGAACATACCCATTGTCATAGGCAGAACACCGCACATGCTGATTTGGTTGGATGATACAATGGAATATAAATCTTTGGGATCCAGACGGATAATGGCCTCAAGCGCCATCGAATCCATCTTCTTGGCTTTGGCGGCGGTAATGAAATGGCTCATGTCCGAGCTGACCACTATTGAAACAGGCTCATCGCTCGCTGAGATAATGTCCGCTAAAGCATCCCCGGCCTTGTGCAGTGCCGTAGGAGATGACTCTGAAACACAGACAGGAACTATGGTTGTTTCAGGATTTATGTGATGCAGAAAAGGGATAATAACTTCAAGCGAATGTTCTCTGGAGTGTGCCGCCTGATTTTCAACAAACCCGGCTCCGCTTTCAATTATTTTACGGGCCAGTCTTTCATTGACCTCAAGCTTCCCTCCGGGAAACTCCCATGCCCCGGAAGCCCAGACAGACATAGGCGCGCCAAGCCCGGTATGATTCGGCCCCAGCAGTATTACATTGGGAGCGGGATTAGCCTGAGCAAGTGTTTTGCCGCAGGGAGAACCGGAAAACATATATCCGGCATGAGGAAGCATCACCAGTCTGTCATATGGTTTTTTAGACTTATCGGCAACTTTACCCACATACTGTTCCAGTTCACTTCTCAACTGCCGGGGATTATCAGTATAAAACTTACCGTCCACTACGGGCTGTCTATTCATAATTACCTGCCTGCAAATTATTGGAAAACCGGATCGGGCTTGAATTTGGAAGCTTCCTGCTCGATCTTGTGAGTTTCAAGTGCCGAGGTCGCCAGCCGACCGTATAGATCATCCGGACTTTTTTCTGCCACTTCTTCCATGAGCTTTTTCCATTCAGCCATAGCGCCAGCCTTTTCATAAAGCTGGGCCAGCCTGAATCTGGATGAGGCCCACTCCGGATCGGAAAGAGGAATGTACTTGTCGTATTCTGCCGCCCATTTAAGAGCTTCCCGATAACGTCCGGAACTTTCTGCAGCAAAAATAGTCATCAGAATACAATCTTTTATCTTTTCCCGATCTCCGCCTGTTTCAAGAAGCATGGTCAATGCCTCCTGAGCGTAGACGAAAACCTTTTTCAGATCCTTTTTTTTCATGGATGACTTTGCCATATAATACATGGCGTAAGCCCTTGAAGATTCCGGCAGAAGCAGATTTGAAGCCAGTCCGGCCCAAAGGGGGGTACTCCTTTCCGTTTCGCCCAAATTCTCAAAAGCCATGGCCTGAGCATATTCTATATGAACCTGCTGTTTGGGATCAAGTTCCCAGCTGTCCTTTGCCAGATTCACAAGATTGGTGACTTTACTCCAGGCCTGTTCTTCCACATATATTCCAAGAGCCATATCCAGCGCCATTTTGGAATACTTTGGAACCTGCTTTTCCTGCAGATAGCGGTCAATCAGATCAAGTGCACGCTGCGGCTGTTCCTTTTTCCAGAAACTTAGTGCTACGCCCAGTCTGGTTTCATCATTGACATCATTGCCTTCATTATTTTTCTTGGCGTACTTGTTCCAGTAACCGATAACCCGGCCATAGTTTTCATCCTTGACCAGCTCAGGAACGGCCTTGTCAAAGACCCTTGTACCGAGCTGACTGGCTTTTTCGCGCAAAGCGCTTCGCGGATATTTGTCCAGAAAATCCTGCACAGCTCCGAGGCACTCACCGTACTTTTTATTCCAGTAATACCACATACCCAGTTTCAGCTGTGCCAGAGGAGCCAATGGGCTGTCGGGGTGTTTTTCAATTATGCGGTTATAAATTTTCTGGGGACGCAGGTTATACGGACGGTCAAAGACCTTGTCCATTTCGCCCATACTGGGATCATCATAGATCCCCTCTTCAGCCAGTCGCATCATGGCGACCAGTCCGCCCTCTCTTTCCGGAAATTCCTTGGCGGCCTTCTCGTAGATTTCCTTGGCTGCAGTCTTGTCTCCCTGCTTGAGATAGATATCCCCTATGCGGGCAAGCACGATGTCTGATTCTTTGGCTTCCGGGGCAAGGTTGTAGTACGCCCAGTAATTTCCCTTGGCATCATTGAGCTTGCCCAACCGATTCTGAGTGTTTGCCGCCATTAGCAGGAATTCGAGATCCTCAATATAAAAACGGGGCCAGCGTTTATCAATGTAGTCTACAATCTGATAGGCCTGCTCGTTGTATCCGAGCTTATCCAGAGATTTGGCAAGCCCGAGAGCTGCATCACGCACAATCTTGCTGTCAGGAAACATCTGGACCAGATACTGAAACTGGTCAGCAGCTTTTTCATATTCCTCACGGGCGAGATAATATTCACCCCAGTAGTAGCTGATATAAGGGATGTTGGGGTCATTGGGATACTGGGTTTTCAGCAGATTGAAATATGCTTTGGCTTCGGGCATGTTTCCGACTTTAAGATTGATCAGACCAAGATTCAGCAATGCCATGGGGACATTAGGAGACTTGGTGTCCGCATTCATGGCTTCCATCCACGAACTTGACACCTCACCGAAATTATCAGCAAGGCTGCCTCTGTGAAACTCTGTGAGAGCCTCCGCCTTACCGTACAATGCCCGTAAACGCATCTCAGTGGGAACGTAGGGCATGAGGGAAACTTCCTTAAAACCGTTAACCGCAGTTTCAAGTTCCCCTTCATCCAACGCACCTTCGGCTGCCAAAAGCACTCCCTTGGCAATTTTCAATTTTTCTTCCAGTGTCGGCGCTTTCTGACCTTCCTCTGATTCAGCCTGCTCTATCTCAGTGAGTTGGCCTGTCTGTTCTACCGGATATGCGTCTGAAGCATTATAAAAATCATCAAAAGTTCCATTTTCTCCCAGCCCTTCATAAAGATCTTCAGCCTCTCCTTCTCCCAAAACAGGCAGCTCATCAGCCTCAATGCTGCCTTCTGAAAGTGGTGGAGTAATCTGGCCCGACACTCCCGCATCAGGCGGGGAAACATTTCCTGCGGCCTGCCCCTGAACAGGGGCGGAAACTCTGCCCGAAGCCTGCCCTGCGGGCGGCTCAACACTTCCGGAAGCCTGTGGTATGGAAGCGCCCCCCCTTCCGCCTGCTTTTACAGGAGCATCGGATTGGGTTGTACCGCCCCCCCCGGTCACCTGCGCTGTCTGTAGGGGCTGCTCAACTTGTGGTTCAGGTTCGGTATATGGAACTGTATCGGGGACGTACACCCCCTCAAAATCAGGAGCCGGAGGCGGAGCAACCTGTCCCACAGCTCCCCCCTCAGCAATCCTCGGAGACATTATTTTCCCATCGGGAAGCCTTTCGGAAACTGTAGCAGGCTCTTCAATCTGTCTGACAACATTGTTCTCAGCTGCAACAGGTTGAACAGTCGGCATCTCCGCTTCATCCAATGGAATTTCCTCGGAAAAAGCATTTTCTCCAACAATTTCATCCCTGGCTTCTATTTCTAAATCCTGAACAAAATCTTCTGCTTGCGGGACTTGAACTTCGCCAGTTGCCTGTCCTGAAACTTCTCCTGCCGCTGTTCCACCAATAGTTCCCCCGGCAGCCCCCCCGGTAACACCTTCATCAGGCGGAGCAACATTCCCTGACGCACCCGGTTCAGGAGCAACCTCACCGCTGACTTCAGGGTCCGGCGGAACAACTTCACCGCCTCCCATATTTCCCCCCGCTCTTGCAGGCGGAGATGAAGTATCAACTGTCCTTGCTTCAGCAGGGCCGACTTTAGCCACAGGGGCTCTATAGGTGTATGGAACGGAATAAAAAGGACGCCTGTTTACAGGAGGAACCTGCTCTACGGTCCCGTCATCTTCTGCCGCCTGCAATTCTTCTTTGAGAACAGGAGACTCTTCCTCAGGCGGCAGGTCCACTTCGGAGATTACAGGTGGTTTGGGGCTTGCCGTACTTTCAGACTTTTTTTTCGCTGCTGCAACTTTTTTGTCGGCTGCCTTGCGGGCCGCAGCTTTCTTTGCTGCCTCTCTCTTACGGGCAGCCTCCTGACGTGCTTTTTCAGCTCTTGCCTTCTCCTGCGGAGAACGCCATTTGGAACCTATGGGGTCCCGGAAAAACTGAAGAAGCATCTCCCCGTTACCCGCAGGAATACGAATGAATCCGAATCCGGTAATACGGGTTCCGATTGTAATGGAGCTTGCTCCCACGTTTATGGAGTCTACAATTCGAAGCCCTCCAAGCTGGAGGGGGGTGGGCGGCTTTTCAGCCTTAAGTGCATTTTGCGGAAAAGTGATAGTAACCTGTTTGCGGCCGGTTCTTCGAACGTTCCCGGAAAGATTATTCTGATCAAAGGCAAAACGGATAGTATCCATGTCTGCCCGGGTATCTATATAATACTCCATGGCAAGACCAGGATATGGGCAGGCGAGCCAAATAAAGGCCGCCAGAAAGAGCGTCCGGAAGACTCCGGTAAGTCGGCTGATCGTCACAACCAGGTATCTCTGCAATATTCCTGCCTACCCCGCATATCCACCACAGAAAAAATTAAAAATAATCTATACTTCCAGTTTTCTTTTCTTGATCTTCTCAATGAGCGTGGTTCTTTTGACACCCAGCATTTCGGCTGCCTTATTCTTAACGCCACCGGATTTTTCCAAAGCCTCGAGCAGGATTCTATCCTCTATTTTTTCAAGAAAATCCTTTAAACCGTCCGCGCCCTGCTCTGCCATATCGGAGAGAGTCGGCCAGTTAAAACCTGCGGGCTGCATAAGCTCCACGACTTTCTTCTTAGGCTCCTTGCCCACATCCTTCCATATTTTTTCAGGCAGGTCATCGGGCACAATTTCATCTTCATCGCAGAGAATACACATGCGCTCCATGAAATTTTCAAGCTCACGGACATTACCCGGCCATGTATAGGAAACCAGCATATCTGCGGCGTCGTCCCTTATTTTCAAAGGCTCCATTTCCTTATCTTCGCAGAAACGACCGAGAAAATGTCTGGCAAGAAGAAGCACATCCCCACCACGTTCCCTCAAAGGGGGAAGGTGCATGGGGATGACATTCAGGCGATAAAAAAGGTCTTCGCGAAAACGGCCCGCCGCAACCTCAGTTTCAAGGTCCCGGTTGGTCGCAGCAACAATTCTCACATCAACTTTTTTGATGGATGTGCCGCCGACACGCTCAATTTCCTTTTCCTGAAGAACCCTGAGAATCTTGACCTGAAGGCTCAGGTCCATCTCGCCTATTTCGTCAAGAAAAATGGTTCCGCCATCCGCGAGCTCAAATCGTCCGGGCCGGGACCGTACAGCATGGGTAAAGGCCCCCTTCTCATGACCGAAAAGTTCGGACTCAAGCAGTTCTTTAGGTATTGCTCCGCAGTTTACCGGAACAAAAGGGTTATCTTTGCGCTTGCTGTTGCGGTGCAAAGCTCGCACAAGCAGTTCTTTACCTGTGCCGGATTCCCCGGTTACCAGCACTGTACTGTCTGTAGGCGCCACCTTTGCGAGGACCGTAAAGACCTCCTTAAGCGCGGGACTGTTTCCAATAATTCCACTGAGATTAAGAGCCATCCGGCCTCCAAAAATTTATCCGGGGAACGGGTAAACCCGCTGTTCCTCCTGATCTAAGGGACCTGCATCATATAATAATGCGGAACCCTACACATTCACTGTCAATGAAATGACACAAAGTCAATACAGAAGTTCTTTTTTCCTGCAAAATATAACGAAAAAAACTGCAAGTATGCTTTTATGGAACAATCTGGACACAAATGGACTAATCCATATCTTCAAGCTCCCGACCCTTGGTCTCTTTCACCAGAAACATTACGAATAAAAATGAAACACCCGCAAAGAATGCATAAATGGAATAAGTGGCTCCAAGCCCGATCATGCTGACCAGCGAAGGAAAGGAGGCTGACACTATAAAGTTAGCCACCCACTGTGCCCCCGCCCCCAGAGAAAGTGCGGCGGCCCGGATACGGTTGTTGAACATTTCCCCCAGAAGGACCCAGACCACGGGCCCCCATGAAAAACCGAAACAGAATACATAAATATTAGCCGCCAGCAGCGCTGTGGTTGCCGGACCGTAACTCAAAGATGGATTACCGGATGAATCAAGAGGAGCAGTCCCGAAAAGATAGGCCAGTATAGCGAGTGTAACAAACATCCCTGCAGAACCGACAAGCAGCAGAGGTTTACGGCCAACTTTATCAATAAATACGATGGCTATCAGTGTGGTGACGATATTAACCAATCCGGTTACCACCGTGATCCACAGTGAAGACTCCTCAGAAAAGCCGACACTGCGCCAGAGCATGCTCCCATAATAAAAAATAACGTTTATCCCAACAAACTGCTGAAGCACCGAAAGCCCCAGTCCCAACCAGACCACAGGATGCAGACCTCCATCACAACGGAGTGCCGCAAATGACGGAGTACAGTCTATTTTAAGGCTGTTCCTGATTTCCTCCACTTTTTCCCGGGTTTTAGCACCGATAACTTTGACCAGTACAGCCTCAGCTTCTTTTTCCCTTCTGGAAGCAATAAGATATCGCGGGGATTCGGGAATCATGAGAGCGGCTACACCGTAAAAAACAGCAGGAGGAACTTCGGCCCAGAACATCCAGCGCCAAGTTTCAAAACCCAGCCAGAGGATATTGTCAGCCGAGCCGCCGGCCATCCCCACAAGAAGATAGTTACTGAGCATGGCCACAAAAATACCGGTGACAATTGCCAGTTGCTGAAGTGAACCGAACCTGCCCCGAAGCTCCGCGGGAGATATCTCGGCAATATATGCAGGTGTAATGGCACTCGCCAGTCCTATCCCCACCCCACCGAGAAATCTCCAGAAAATGAAGTCCCATACAGTTATGGGCAAGCCTGCACCTATACCGCTTGCAGTAAAAAGTAAGGATGCCAGCAGCATCGGCCGGATCCGGCCGAAACGGTCCGAGACGTAACCGGAAAGAAGAGCACCGAAAGCCGAACCGATCAAAGCAAGAGAAACAGACATGCCGACCAGAACCGGCCCCACTTTGAAATGATCCCCAAGGGCAACGACCGCACCGTTGATTACTGCGGTATCAAAGCCGAACAGGAAGCCCCCGAGCGCGGCAGCCGCGGAAATGAGCAAGACAAAAACCACACTGGCGGACTTTTTATCAGCAGCAGGAACAACCGGCATGAGCATCCCCTAAATTTTGAACAGTGACTTTGGCTAGAATGGCTATAACATAACAGTAACATCAATTAACACAACAAATTATTCCTTGTCATTACAACCGCAAGGGACAAAGATAGATAATAGGGGATTATAGTTTTATTAGCTGCACAGCCAGTTCAATTCTCCGTTTTGCACTGGACTGGCTTTTAAAGCCACTCAATCAATCTTCCATGCGCTTCGTGCCCAAAGTCTGAAAAGAGTATTGTACTACAATCTTTCTCCGGCAGCTAAGTTGATGAGGCAAAGAAAAAGCCGTAATATCTTTAAGACATTACGGCTTCTTATAGACTAAAAACGAAAAAAAGTTTCTTTTTAAATTCCGGATTATTTTTTTGCGCGCTTAGCAATCTCTTTAGCGGGGATTATTCCGGTCGCGGAAGCTGAAACAATGTTTCCGGCAACACCGGGACCGTCTCCGGCAACAAAAAGTCCCTCAAGAGCTGTTTCAAGCACATTGGAAGTCTCAACCTGAGTGGAGAAGAACTTAATCTCCGGAGCGTAGAGGAGGGTTTCCTCGTTCGCAACACCGGGAACAACTTCATTTAGTTTTTCAAGACCTTCAATGAGGTTTCTAACAATACGCTCGGGCAGTGCCATAGCGATGTCACCGCAGGTGACGTTTTTCATGGTAGGCTCGACAAAGCTGTTGCGCACCCGGTTCCATGTGGAACGACGCCCACGCTTGAGGTCGCCGAAACGCTGCAGGATAGGCTTGCCGCCACCGATGATTGTCGCCAGCTTGCCAATGGATTCACCGTATGCCTGGTTATCAGTCACCGGCTCTTCAAGCACAACCTTGGACAAAAAGGCGAAGTTTGTGTTCTCGGATTTCTTGTCCATATAAGCATGACCGTTTACACAAACGAAATCCTGATAGTTTTCAAGTGCGACAAATCCGCCCTGGTTTGTACAGAAGGTACGGACCTGATCGTCATAGGTATTAGTGCGGATGAAGAAAGTCGGATCATAAATCACGCTGCAAAGATCCCGCATGATATCGCCGTGAACTTCAACACGTACACCGACTTCAATACCGCGCTGGGTGATTGCAAGATCGTGTCTCTTCGCCACGGATCCCATCCATTCGGAACCGACCCGGCCGGGAGCAAGAATCACGTTCTTTGCGCGGTATTCATTCTTTTTGGTTACAACACCGGCAAGTTCACCGTTTTCAATAAGGATATCCTCCACAGCCTCACCGGTCTGGAACACGACACCCTTCTGCTCACAGTATTCAGCCATGCCTGCAATGTGTCCAGGAAGGTTGTCACTGCCCAGATGCTTCTGCTTGATAAGCAGCAGGTCGATGCCGTTCTTGAGCGCATCCTTACGTATATTTTTAGCTGTTTCCATATCGGTCGGAAAAACCTTCCCGTCCATATTGAAACGATTGAAAATTTCTTCAGTTTCATCAATGAGCTTCTTAGCTTCGGAAACCGGCATAAACTGAGTCAGGTCAGTCTTTCCCAGTTTATGGATATAGTTGAGCTTACCATCGGAAAAAAGGCCAGCTCCGCCGACACCGGACAGGATATTGCAAGGTTTGCACTTAATGCATTCCTGGTCCCCGGTAATGGGGCAATGCCTTTTGAGAGAAGACTTTCCCTTCTCAATGACCAGCACATCAAGATCAGTGTTTTCACCTAGATAGTATGCGGCGAAAAGTCCTGCGGGGCCACCGCCGACAATAATTACATCAAACTCTTTCTTCCCGTTGTTTTTCGGGCTCATAATTTTCTCCAGATTGGTCTTTTTATCTGCACTTTTAAAATCCACGCAGACATGCCAATATACGCTTTTATCGAATGATTATCAAAAACACAAGCTTTTGATGAAAAATTATTTCAAAAGTAAAATATATAATTTACAATATGTTAACCTAGAGCAATCAAAGAATCGACGGCCCCAAAGCCTGATTTACTTGACCCCGGGAAATTACTTCTCTAATTAGGTATGAAAATAAAAAGGAAGATACATGAGACTTACTACACGAAGCAGATACGGAACCAGAATGATGCTGGACATTGCCATGCACTGCAGAACCGGCCCCGTTCGCATCAGCGATATCGCCAGCCGTCAAGGACTCTCTACCAAGTATCTTGAAAAGCTGATCCGCGAACTCAAACGAGCAGGATTCATTTCCAGCAAAAGAGGCCCCGGTGGCGGACATACGCTGGCAATGGACCCCGAAAACATTTCAGTTGGTGATGTTGTCAGAAGCCTCGAAGGTGAAGCCGGACTGGTTGAATGTCTGGACAATGACGATCTTTGCCACAGAATAGACAACTGCCCCACTCGCGAGGTCTGGGTCAAAGCAAGCAAAGCCATGTATGCGGCACTTGACGAAATAAGTATTTCAGACCTCCTCAAAGAAGGGTCCTTCTGTATCAAGACCAACCCGTTCTGACTTTTTTACCTTTCATACCCACAGCCCCGTCCTAAATCTGGTCGGGGCTGCTTTATTTCATCATTTCAAGACCTTTTCATTTTTTTCCATTCCCTGCCTGCAGCACAAGTTTAAGCAACGTACATAGAGATGACGCTTCGGGGCTATCCGTTAAAACATGGCGCCAATTATTACGAACACATTTTTCCACAACTTGTTCAAAATTACCCCAACCGCCTTTAAATATAAGAACACTTGAACAATATAAATTTAAGTGTTGCCCAAAAACACGGTAACAGCATATCCTGCACCCATGACTTATAAAATAATATTTTTTATCATCGCGGCGGGCATAGCATGTATCTTCTGGCTTTCCCTGACATCCGGGATTCCGGGTAATCTCGGAGTGCGGGATGGCAAACTCAGTCCATGCCCGGATTCTCCCAACTGTGTCTCCTCGCAAGCCACAGAGAGCAGTCACAGGGTAAGTGCGATTAAAGCCACAGGAGACACCGAATCGGTCATGGCTGCAATCCGCACAGCAATTACGGAAATGGGAGGAGAGGTTACCAAATCTGAAGGACCTTACCTGCATGCGGTTTTCCGCAGCAAAATCTTCCGTTTTCCCGATGATCTGGAGTGCTATTACCTGAAAGAAAAGGGGCTGATCGAAGTACGCTCCGCCGCACGGATTGGCTATTCGGATTTTTCAGTCAACCGTAAGAGAATTGAAAAACTGAGAACTGTTCTGCAGGCTAAATTTTAGAAATGTTTGATCTGAATACCTGATAACTCCAACCAAAACCGATCATATATTAGTATTCGACCCAAAATACATCCTGAGGGTATGAAATTAACAAACACTCAACCCTATCAGGAGATAACAATGAAATTTTCCAGAAAAACACTGACATCTGCAATTGCCGTAATTATGCTGCTCGTGCTTTCAAGTGCTGCATACGCCATGAAAGCCGAGTACAACTACATGAGTGCCGCCTCTCTGAACAATGCAGTGCAGAATGGTGCTGATATTGCAATCGTTGATATTCAAGTGGCAGATGAATTCGCGGCCCATCACATCAAAGGTGCAATAAAAACATGCGCCTACCCTGTTAAATCTGCCGAGGACAAGGCAAAACTGGCTGACTCCATCGCCAAACTCAAAAACACTAAACAGGATATCGTTGTTATCTGCCCCAGAGGTAAAGGCGGAGCGGAAAGAACAATCAAACACCTCGCGGAACAGGGAATCGCTCCCTACAGACTTTTCATCCTGACAGAAGGTCAGGCTGGCTGGCCTTTTTCTGTTGAGAAAAACTAAGTATTATATCTTTTGGATATCCCCAGATTGTGTGGTGAAATATTTTTCATGTTGACGCGGTCTGAGACTGCTATTCAAATATTTTCCATACGTTAAAAAAAGCAAACAGAGCCTTGAAAATCTGATCTTCAAGGCTCTGTTTGCTTATAATTTAATTAAAAGATGTCGCCGCAATCGCTCTATCCATTCGGTAAGCAACTGCGGCTGTCTGCGGAGAACTTGAGGAGGTAATCCCCCTCTGCCTCCTTACTTATATAATAATCACTCAAACTCTTTTGGCAATACTTGCGAATGCACAATGATTGTGAATCGACTCAAAACTTTCCACGTCCACTTTGTACCAGAATATTTTAGGATGTTTTTCCAGACCATTAGCGGCATTTCTGACTACATCCTCAACAAATGTCGGATTGGAAAAACTTTTCTCTGTAACGTGCTTTTCATCCTCACGCTTGAGAAGAGAGTACACCTCACATGAACCGGAGCCTTCTGCGATCTCCACCAGATCCTCAATCCAGACAAAACCTTTGGATCTGGTTCTGATATGGACAACAGCCCTCTGGCTGTGCGCACCTTCGTCACTTATCGCCTTTGAGCAGGGACAGACAGTCATGACCGGAACTTTCACGCCCAGAGTAAATTCCAGCTCATCATTCACCAGCTCACCTTCAACGGTACACTCATAACTCATGAAGCCAGAACGTCCGCTGACCGGTGATTTCTTCTTGAGACAATAAGGAAAACTCAACTCTGCGTGGGCACTTCGAGCCTCAAGCCTGCGCCTTATATCACTGAGCAGATTATAAAAACTTTTGTAATCCAGTTCCTCGGTCCAGTCTTCCAGAGCTTCGACAAACCTGCTCATATGAGTTCCCTTGAAATGGGCGGGCAGATCAACAGACAAGGCTACTTTAGCCATGGTATTCTGGCTTCCGGACTCCCGGTCGCGGACAACAAGGGGCAGTGTGAGGTCCCGCACTCCGACTCGGTCGATAGACATGGCGACCTTGGCGGGACTGTTCTGTACGTCTTCCATTTTTTTCCTTGGAATGCTCAGGCGGCATTTCGGAGATCCTTCCGGTAATTCCTTCGGGGTTCATAGACCTATAAAGTTCCTATGTTTTCTCCAAAATTATTTATAATAATAATCCGCCGAACGTATTGAATTTAGCTACATTCTTTAAAACAGAGCTACACTTGTCAATTGGGGGAGATCAGACTGACAACTCCAATACCGGAAACAGAATCTTCCGGCAAAGAAACGCCAGATGTTCCAGATAACCCCGGTCTCCTCAATCAACAGGGGCAAATTGCGTGCTGCCCCCGGAGCCGGGCTAAACCAGAGTTTCACCGGTTGTTGTCAAACCGAGTTTACCGTGCTTTACGCCTTTTGTGGAAATAAGCCTGTGCGCCAGTTCTTTAATTGCTTTTCCGTCACCCTTAAGGACCAGAACTTCCAGGCAGTTGTCATGGTCCAGATGTACGTGCAGAGTGGACATGATCAGGTCATGGCTGTCGTGCTGCAATTCGGTCAGACGTTGAGACAGACCGCTGTGGTGGTGATCGTAAACAAGAGAAAGAGTTCCGGCCATTTCACCTTCCGTCTCGTCCCATTCCTTTTCAACCAGCATATTCCGAATCAGATCTCGAATTGCTTCGGAACGGGTCTGATAGCTTTTTTCATCACAAAGCTTGTCAAATTTTTCCAGCAGGTCGGAATCAAGGGATACCCCGAAACGTATTGTTTTACCCATTTTTCAACCCTCCGTATTAATTACATTTGCGGACCGCGGACTACCTCACGGATATTCACGGTCATTTCAGCATGACAGCAGGCGGCTTTTTCTGTGAGCGGGAGTGAGGTCTTCCATCCCATTCCCTCAAGCCGTTCCCAGACAGAGACAGAGACATCACGCACAGGCTCAGCCATCCAGATAACACCACCGGGCTTAAGTACCCGCCGGAACAGTTTCTCCAGCGGATCAAAAAATCTTTTCTCATACAGAACATCACCGCCCCATATAAAATCAAAGGAGCGGTCGGCAAGGGCTGGGTCACGCCAGTCCATCTGCAGCCACAACGGCTGGGAGATAGAATTCAGCTTCGCATTATCTCTGGCAAAATAAAGAGGCTCAATTTCATAATCGAAAGCTGTAACCTCTGCCCCGCGGGACTGGCCTATGATCGCGGTCAACCCCAGCCCGCATCCCAGATCAAGGCAGCGCTTCCCTTTAATCAGATCGGTATTGCGGTAAATCCAGTCCCCCAGAAGAACACTTGCGGGCCAGAGTTCCGCCCAATAGGGCAGCCTTTCGTCATCACCGAAGTCATCTTCACCGATGGACTCCCAGAGAGTCTCCAGATCAGCAGTCCTTTCTATCTTCCATATTCTTCCGGCAGTGCTGACCTCAATTGTTTCACGTTTTTCAGACATGTTATCGAACAAGGTATCTATCTATATTAAATGAACAAATTAATTGCATTAAACAGAAAAACTTTAGGCAGTATATTGAAATAAAAACTCAAGAGCAAACATTTGTGCGTATGCGTATGCTTTTTTTCGTCAAAACACAAGTTTTGGTAACACGGAGTATTCAATCACAACGTAACAGAATCATTCCATTTTCTAATATTCGTCAATTTTACATATAAATTTTGTGGATTTTGGCCTTATTCAAGGCTTTTATTTCTTAAGCAGGAATGCTATCAACTGAAAGTTCTTTGAACAACACGTCAGGAAACACAATAATTCAGTTCTACATCTATAGAAGGAGGCTTCATGATCCCTCAGGAACTTCTTTACGCCAAATCTCACGAATGGCTCAAAGTTGACGGCGACAGCGCTACTATCGGCATCACTCACTTTGCTCAGGAACAGCTCGGCGACCTTACTTTCGTTGAACTGCCCCAGGAAGGCGACACCTTCGCGGCAGGTGACGAATTCGGCTCCATCGAATCTGTTAAAGCTGCAAGCGAAGTTTACGCTCCCGTTGACTTCAAGGTTATCGCGGTAAACGAGGCTCTGGAAGACGCTCCCGAAAAGGTCAACGAAGACCCGTACGGTGAAGGCTGGATGATCAAAGTTAAAGTCACCGGTTCCACCGATGGCCTTCTTGATGCAGCAGCCTATGAAAAGGTGACCGAAGAAGAAGCCCACTAGACCGGAGCAATTCATAAAAGTTATTTCAATAATTCCCCGCTGACCATTTACGTCTGCGGGGATTTAATTTTTATACTGGAGGACAAAATGCCTTACGTGCCTCATTCCCCGGAAGAAATCCGGGAAATGCTTGAAGTTATCGGCGTAAGCTCAGTTGACGACCTGTTTGCCGAAATCCCGGTGGAACTGCGTCCAAAGAGCTTCGAACTGCCTGAAGGGAAAAGTGAAATGGCTGTTCTGGACAAACTTGAAAAGCTTGCTTCCAAAAACACCACCGACCTTACCAGCTTTCTCGGAGCCGGATTCTATGACCACTTTATCCCCTCTGCGGTAGACGCTCTCTCTTCCCGCAGTGAATTCTATACAGCATACACTCCATACCAGCCCGAATCTTCTCAGGGAACCCTGCAGGCGATTTTTGAATACCAGACCGCCATGGCAAGACTTCTGGATCTGGATTACGCCAATGCTTCGGTTTATGATGGAGGTTCCGCACTTTATGAAGCCACACTGATGGCTGTGCGCAAGACCAGACGCAGAAAAATCATCATAAGCGAAGCACTGAACCCCATCTACAGGGTTATGCTGGATTCCTATACCACCAACCTCAAACTTGAACTGGTAACCGTGCCCCACGATCAGGGCCGTACCAACATTAAGTCCCTGACCGCCGCTGTGGACAAGGATACCGCCGCAGTCATAGTGCAGAACCCCAACTTTTTCGGTTCTGTAAACGACTTCACCGAACTGTTTGAATCTGTTCATGAACATAAGGCTGTTGCCATTATGTCCACTTATCCGGTTCTCCAGTCCGTGCTTAAAACTCCGGGCCAGATGGGAGCGGACATTGCCGTTGCCGACGGTCAGTCCATCGGGCAGCCACTTTCTTTCGGAGGCCCTTACCTCGGTATTATGACCTGTACCAAAGCCCTTGTCCGCCAGATGCCCGGAAGAATGGCCGGAAGAACCGTTGATGAAGACGGCAACACCGGTTACGTGCTCACACTGCAGGCCCGTGAACAGCACATCCGCCGTCAGAAAGCCACTTCCAATATCTGCTCCAACCAGGCTCTCTGCGCTCTGCGCTCTCTTATCCACCTCTGCCTGCTCGGCGAGGAAGGCCTTCGACGGACCGCCACCCTGAGTGTGGAACGCGCCCACTATGCTGCAGAAAGGCTTACCGCCATTGAAGGCGTTGAACTGTTCACCAAAGGCCCATTCGGCAATGAATTTGCCGTAACTCTTCCGGTCAACGCATTTGAGATTATCGACAAGCTTACCGAACGCGGTATAATTCCCGGTTTTCCCGTGGGCCGCTACTACGAAGGACTTGAAAACGTTCTGCTGGTGGCATGCACTGAAAAGACCACTGAAGAACAGATCGGCATTTTTGCCGAAATTCTGCGGGGGGCAATCTAATGAAAACAGTATTCAAAAAATCCGTTCCCGGTCGTGAGGGCTGCTGGCCTGAAGAGCCCAAGAAAAAAATCGAGCAGCTGATACCCGCTGAACTTCTGCGCGAAGAAGCAGGTATGCCCTCTCTTTCCGAGCTTGACGTGGTTCGCCACTTCACAAAACTTTCCCAGAAAAACTTCGGTGTGGATTCCAACTTTTATCCGCTTGGTTCCTGCACCATGAAATACAATCCCAAGTTCACCGAAAAGGTAGCGGCCCTGCCCGGATTCGCCAAGCTGCATCCGGTTATCTCCCAGCTCAAGGGAGCAGGACGCCACTGCCAGGGAGCTCTTGCTGTAATTCATGAGACAGAAAGCCTGCTCAGTGAGCTTACCGGAATGGCCGCATTCACCATGCACCCCATGGCCGGAGCACACGGAGAACTTACCGGGGTAATGCTCATGGCTGCTTACCACGCAGACAAGGGCAACAAAAAGACCAAAATAATCTGCCCGGACTCCGCGCACGGAACCAACCCGGCATCCGCAGCAGTTGCCGGATATGATGTTGTTTCCGTGGAATCCACAGACGGTATCATTACCCCTGAGGCTCTGGCGGAAGTTCTTGATGACGAAGTGGCAGGTGTAATGATGACCTGTCCCAACACCCTCGGCCTTTTCGAGACCCATCTGCCCGAGCTGGTGAAAATGATCCATGAGAAAGACGCTCTGCTCTACTATGACGGAGCAAACATGAACGCCATCATGGGTAAGCTTCGTGTCGGAGATGCCGGGTTCGACATCGTCCACCTCAATCTGCACAAGACTCTGGGACCCCCTCACGGCGGTGGCGGACCAGGTTCCGGACCTGTCGGAGTAAGTGAAAGACTGGTCCCTTTCCTGCCCATTTCAAGAGTCAAGAAGCTTGAAGACGGTCAGTACTGCCTTGCCTACGACGAACCCAAATCAATCGGTTACGTTGCCCCCTTTTACGGCAACTTCGGTGTTTATCTGAAAGCATACGCATATATGCTCCGTCTCGGAAAAGAAGGCCTTATAAGAGCGACCGAGGGTGCTGTTCTCGGTGCCAACTACATGCGCAAACGCCTTGAAGACCATTTTGAAATTCCGCACAACCGCATCTGCATGCATGAGTTTGTAGCTTCCGCAGTCAAGCAGGCCCAGAACGGTGTACGCGCCCTTGATGTAGCAAAGGCCCTGTTGGACAAAGGCCACCATGCCCCGACCATCTACTTCCCGCTTATCGTCAAGGAATGCATGATGATCGAACCGACTGAAACTGAGAACAAGGAAACTCTCGACCGTTTTGTGGACGATCTCATTGAGATCGCCGAGCAGGCAGAGAACAATCCTGAATTCATTCAGGCCGCTCCATCCTCCATGTCCGTGAAGAGACTGGATGAAACCAAAGCCGCCCGTGATATGGTGATCACCGATGACCTCTAGTGATTTCCCGACTGAAAACCGCTCCTACGACCTTGTGGTCGTGGGAGCCGGTCCCGGCGGTTTTGACGCTGCCATTGAAGCGGCCGAAGAAGGAATTAAAGTCGCACTGGTTGAAAAAGACCTGCTTGGCGGAACCTGCCTTAACGTGGGCTGCATACCCACCAAGTTATACCTCGGGGCGACTTCTCCGGTTGATGAACTGGCCGCCCAGACCAAAGCCAAAGTGGCCAAAGGTGAAATTGAAATAGATTTCAAAGCCCTTTGCACCAAGAAGGACCGTTTCATTGGCGCGACCCGCAAGGCTATGGCCCAGAAAGCCAAGAAACTCGGAATTGATATCTATCCCGCAACCGCGAAAGTGATTGAGCCCGGCAAGGTGGAAGTTGCCCACCCGGAAGAAAAAGCTGTTCTCGAATACAGGAACCTGATTCTGGCAACCGGATCCCACCCCACAGTGTTTCCCGGACTTGAGCCGGACAATGAAACAATCCTCGATAACAGCGGTTTCCTGTCATTAACTGAAATGCCGGAATCCCTGCTGGTTATCGGTGCCGGATTTATCGGTCTTGAAATGGCCCAGATAGCAAGCCGCACCGGAACTGAAATCACAGTGGTGGACGCGCTGGACCGTATTGCGGTTTATGAAGACCCGGAAGTGTCAAAAGCTCTTCAGGGTGTTTTTAAACGCCACAAATGGAAATTCAATCTCGGTGTAAAGGTTAAATCCGTAACTGCGGAAGACGGCAAAGCGGTTCTGCGCACTGAAGACGGACAGGAATTCACCGCGGACAAAGCACTTATCGCCATCGGACGCCGTCCCAATTCCAAGGACATCGGACTGGAAGCACTGGAAGTGGAGACCGAAGGCCCGGGCTTTGTGAAAGTGAATGAGAACCTCGAAGCGGCAGAAAATGTCTATGCCATCGGAGACCTGAATGGCAGGGTTCTGCTGGCTCATGCTGCAAGTCATCAGGCCGGGTATGTAGTCCGCAGGATTACCGGCAAAACTGACAGTGCCTATGAGCACGGACCGATCCCTTCAATTCTTTACGGCGCTCCTGAAACCATGCGTGTAGGGCTCATGCCTTCCGACCTAACAGGCAAAGGCAAGGTTGAAACATCGTCATTCCCGCTGGTGGCCAACCCTATCGCTCAAGCTTACGCAGCTACTCAAGGTTTCGTTAAGGTGGTCTGGCTGGATGGCAGAGTTGCCGGGATTACAGCTGTGGGACACCATGTTTCAGGCTTCACAACTGCTGCAGCCATGATTGTTCAGGAAGGATGGACCAAGAACGACATTCATAAAGTTGTATTCCCCCACCCTTCATTGGACGAGGCTCTGCTGGGAGCACTCAAAGCTGAGCGAATCCCTTCAGCCGGCTGACTTCAGACCTTTTGTAAAATATATAATTAAATGCTAGATTGATCGCTCCATGCGAATCATGGAGCGATCAGTCACACTCAAACAAGTTGAAGCACTAAATGGTAAAAATCATCACAGCCGTTTTTGTCTGCCTTTCCCTGCTGCTCTCTGTTTCAAATGCACAGGCTGAAGATGATGTTACCTTGAACTTCGCAACAGAAGAACTGCCTCCTTTCAACTACCAGAAATCCGGGGAACCTGCAGGTCCTGCCGTTGAATTAGTAAAAAACGTTTGCGCCAAGCTTAATAAGACCTGTTCAATTGGGCTTTACCCATGGCGGCGCGCTGAGGCCATGACCAGAGCCGGCCATGTTCAGGGCTTATTCTCAGTGGGTTGGAACAAACCCCGCGAAAAATGGCTCTTTTATTCAACTCCTGTTTTCAGCACTGAATATGGCTTCTTCGAGTGTGAAGAAAAAAAGTTTACCTATTCTCCAGCCCAAAAAATGAAAGGAATGACCATAGGGGTGTATGGTCCCTCCAACCTTTCTTTCAATCTCGAAAAAATAAGAAAAGAACTCGGCAACGCATTCACTATCGAAGTTTTCACGGATAACCCTTCTCTCTTCCGCAAACTGTCCAGATGCAGGCTCGATGCTGTATACTGTACAAAAGAAGTCGGCCTAGCCACTATCAGGCAAATGGAGCTTAGCAATATCCGTTATGCTCACATGGATAAAAAAATATACTACCACATCGGCTTTTCCAGAATAAGCACTGCCGAAAAGCTATTTCAGCAGTTCAACCGTGAGCTTCTGAAAATGAAAAAGACAGGTGAACTTAACAGCATCGCCCGAAAATTCGGTGTTACAGCTGCCGATTAAATTATACAAACTATAAACTAACCCGTTCAACAACCCTCCGTTTATTTTCAACAACTCATTGCTCAATATCCCCTGCCCTGCTAAAGTGAAATTAATAATCTCAGGCCCCGGCTTATTGCATTCAAAAGTCAGGAGACCCCCGTGAAAAAAACACTTATTGCTTTAACAGTCCTTTTTCTATTGTTCTGCTATTTTGCAACAGCTGAAGCAAAAATTAAAATCTCCTTTGCTACACAGGATTTTTATCCATATTCATATTTGAAGGACAACAGAATCGGGGGACCGGGAGCTGAAATCATTCGCACGGTATGTAATAGAATAAATGCTGATTACACAATTTCCATACAGCCATGGCGCAGGTCGATACTTATGGTAAAAAAAGGTCAGTGTCAGGCTTTATTCATGATTGGCAAAAATCAGGAAAGAGAAAAATGGATATCTTTTTCGCCGCCTATCATAAGCGCCGAATATGGTTTTTTCGAATGCCTTGAATCACCCTTAGGATATTCAGGACCTGAAAGCCTTAAAGGAAAAAGAGTCGGAGTCTACGGGCCTTCCAACACTTCGGTACAACTTGAAAAACTGATTAAAAATATAAAAAACAACGTATTTGTCGATTTGACACCGGATGATATAAGCCAATTCCGTAAACTGGCCCGATGCAGAGTCGATGCTGTTTATTCAAACAAAGATGTTGGAATGGCCACGATAAAAAAGATTCAGGCAAAAAACATCAAGTATACCGGCACAGACAAGGTTATCAACTACTATATTGGATTCTCCCGTAGAAACACTCCTGAGATATTCATCCGCAGATTTAACAATGAAATAAACAGAATGAAGATGTCCGGAGAATTAAAACAGTTACTTGGCAGGTATGATATGCAGGCCGCACCCTGAAGGTCAGGAGTTCAGTACAAATTCTTCAATTGCATCCAACCGATTCAAGTAATCCTGCATGTATAGCGGTCCATTAGCTGTAAATGCTTCAGCTGTTTTTCTATGTTCCCTGCACCAGTTGGCAAGACGTGGATTTCTCCAGATCCGTCCGTAGGTTCTGATCATATGCAGTGTGTTATGACAAACCGGAGTCAACCCGGCAGTCTCCACCATAAGTTCAGTGTAGTCATTATTGAGATCCAGAAAAAAACTGCCTATCGCCCGGGCACAAAGATAATTCCCCCCGGAAGAAAGTATTTCAAGTAACTTGTCATGATCAATTTTTTCAGGCTGCCAAGGAATCATCCACTCATTCGGAACAGTTTCATCCTCATTGTACCGGACTTCCCCCTCAGCCATAAAGAACTCTATTTTACCAGCCAGAACCTTCCACATAGAACCGATATGTTCCACATCGCGGCTGGCATGAAGCCCTGTTATAACGTTATTTTCTTCAGTCAATTCAAACTTGAGAAACGGGCAGTGTGATTCAATGCGTTTATCCGATCCGGCCCAGATTCCCCCGAAAATACGGTCCATATCAATGACGGAAAGACCGTCAATCTCAGCCTCCCATTGTCTGAAAATGTCAGCCGCCGACTGCCACAGATTCCCCCACCCCTCCAGATAGGAATAAGGATCAGGGCCGAATGCCGGAAAATGTGAAAGACGTGACACGACAACAACCGGGACATGCGGATATTGTTTTCTCAGGTTCACCAGCATCTCTGAATATCTTTTGAGATAGGTTGCCGGATTCGCGCCGATCATTCCGAAATTGGACTTCATCCAGTTTTCAAATTCCGGGTGCTCTTCCCATGACTTGGGGTCTATAAAAAAAATGTACTTGTGTTCATCGTGAATAAACAGGGGACTGTTCTCATGAAAGAGATTCAGCACAATGAGTTCCGGCTCCGGATCATTAGGACTTATCATCTCAAATTGATGTGAAAGAATCCTGCCATGATAAAAATCCTTGAGCCCAAGTTTTCGATCAAAATCTTCAAGCTTCTGAGGAATCTTTGCGGGGGAACTGTTATAGGTAAAAGGAGAGGCCAGTACGCGATAAGAAACATCGAGTCCACGCTCCCCAACCTCACGGCTGAGGAAATCCATTTGACAGTTGCCCAGAAAGTAAAGCATTCTTAATCCTTGGTGTTTACGTTTAATCAAACGGATTTCACTCTATCGCCGACTTCCAGTCAAGGTTCCCATGGCTAATATTACTGTTGAAACTTTCGTTTTAGGTCCCCTTGAAACCAACTGCTACCTTCTGACATCCGGCAGCGATGCAATTGTTATCGACTGCGGCCTTGAACCGATGCCTCTCCTGCGGGCAATCCACAGTCGCAACCTAAATGTTCAGGCAATCTACCTTACACACCTTCATTTTGACCATATCGGCGGAGTCGCAGACCTGAAAAAAATAACCCAGGCCCCCGTCTACGGCAATACAAAGGACCTGTTTCTCAATGACGTCAGTATCAACTACGGTGGATCAAAAGAATTTTCCCATATGACCGACTTTGAAATAACCGAGCTCCAGCCGGGAAGAACAAAGGCTTTGGGCAGTCCGGTCATGGTTCTCGAAACTCCGGGGCACACCCCTGGAAGCTTTTCCTATTTTTTCCCCTCCATTGAAAGCGTTTTTGTCGGCGACCTTATTTTCATGATTTCTGCCGGAAGGACAGACTTCCCCGGCGGAAACCATGACCAGTTGATTGAATCTGTTGAAAAACGCATATTCATTCTGCCAGAGACTACCAGAATCTTCTCAGGGCACGGCCCTATGACAACCGTTAAACATGAAAAAAACAACAATCCTATTTTCAATAAATTTTAGACTGCTCTCATAAGGATCAGGAAACGTCCTTAAGCAAGTGCCTTCCACCGAAAATATCTATTTTTCAGCAAGAAATACCTCCCGGCATTGATTAATCTTGCAGCACAGGCATAACCCTTTCAAACAAAAACAGCCATGCTATCACCCGATAACATGGCTGTTTTTATACAATATACTGACTATACTTTGACTCGGAATCTAATATTTTAATCCCAGTTCTTTTTTCAGGTATCCGAAATCGATATGCTTTTCCACAAGCTTCACACCGTGCTCGATTTTGGCGGATTCACGGAGTTTGTGCCTTGAAAGGATGTCTTCCATCTTTTTAGCCACAGAAAAAGTATCATCCCGGACCATGATGATCGGAGTTTCAAGAACCTCGGAGCGGGTAAGGATAATATCATTGGGGTAAAGATTTCCGGTGAGGACAAGACACGGGCACTCCCCTTCAAGGGCAACCAGTTGAACATCTGAACGGTCTCCGCCGACAATAACCGCAGAATTTCTATGCCTGCGGAAGTGAGTCATGAAGTTCTCTACCTGCATTGTCCCGATCAGAAAGCTTTCCACCGGAAGATCAGTGCGATTGTGAGCGGAAATTATTTTACCGCCCAGCCTGTCCGCCAGATCTCCGACCTTGATAGTCCCCATCAGCGGATCTTTGGGAATAACCCCGAGGACTTTTACCCCCTTACGCTCCAGAAAAGGTTTTATCAGAGTGGTAATCTCGTCCATGAAAGTAGGAGGAATATCATTTAATATGACCCCTGCCAGATTGTCCCCCAGTGCTTCCTTGAGTACAACCAGATAGTCATAATTGAGCTCTTTCTGAAAACGGTCGATTACAATACTTTTTATGCCCAGCTTTTTGACCAGATGAATGCCGTCCACACCACAGTATTTTCCCGAGTACATTGAACCGGACCCGGCAACCAGCGTTAGATCCTTATCCGCGCTGATCTTGGCATAACCGTCAACAATGGGCTGCACATGGTCCTCAACCTTGCCGTTGAAAGCCTGCACCTTGAAATCATGAGTAACCACAACAGGCGTTACTACATTCGGCGGGTTGGAAACACCCAGAACGTTCTGAATAAAAAAGGCGTCCTCATCGCCGAGCTGCCCTTCCTTCTCAGTCGGGATCGCACCCACCGGTTTCATATATCCCAGACTGATTCCCTGTTTCTGGAAATGGAGTCCCAACCCCATAACAATCATATTCTTGCCCGAATAGCCGCTTGTGGATCCAATATACAAACCGGACATAGAACAAACTCCTTAAATCGTAATAAGTCAAAAATGTATGTAAAAATCTTAAAATTCGAGCAAGGAAAGCTGGAATTTAAAGTTGAATTATAAACTTCTCGTCAAAAACAGGCACACAATTCAGATTGAGCATGCCATCTAAAAAAATCTAGCCTACAGTCATACGCATATTGGCTACAACAGCTCCGTCAGGACCGGCTAGAACGGGATTAAACTCAGCTTCCTGAATCTCAGGGAGATCAGTAGCCATTTGGGAAACCATAAGCAGAATATCCTCAAGAGCACCAAGGTCAACCGCACTGCCGAATCGAACTCCGCGCAGTATGGGGTAAGCTTTTATCTCCCGGATCATTTCCTGTGCGTCATTCAATGCCAGAGGAGCCAGCCTTGATGATACATCACCAAGCATATCTTCGTGAAGCCCTGCCAGAGAAAAACTCACCAAAGGTCCGAACTGTGCATCCCGCCTGAAATGTATTGCTATCTCCTGAGCATCCACCGGTCCCATAGCCTGCACCAGACATCCGGTAATATAGGCATCCTTGCAGCGTCTGGCCGCACGGGTGGTAATTTCGAGAAAAGCCTTGCGAAGCTCCTGAGGAGTTTTAATCCCTGTTATTACCAGCCCCAATTCCTGCTTGCGGGAAATCTGAGGGGACGCAACTTTCAAAA
This sequence comes from Maridesulfovibrio salinus, assembly GCF_055394525.1. Classification (NCBI taxonomy): domain Bacteria; kingdom Pseudomonadati; phylum Thermodesulfobacteriota; class Desulfovibrionia; order Desulfovibrionales; family Desulfovibrionaceae; genus Maridesulfovibrio; species Maridesulfovibrio salinus. Next base: position 1,532,279 of record NZ_AP042461.1, on the reverse strand, counting down.
CAACCGGATATCCGATCCGCTTGGCGGCTTTTGCTGCCTGATTGGAAGTTCGGGCCAGAACGGTTTCAGGAACAGGCAGTTCATAAGCCGAGGCAAGATTCTGCGCATCAAGTTCAACCAGCTCACCGAGTCCGGTCAGCTTGCAGTTGTCCACAATACTTTTTGCTTTGGAGTAATCACGCCTGAAACAGACCTCAATAGGCCAGTCTTTCTTCTGCCAGCGGTAACAGCTGGTCATGGCATCCAGACTGCGGACAGCGGTTTCAGGAAAATCATAACATGGAATTCCGGCTCCACGCAGCAATGCCCGAGCCTTTCCAACGGAAAATCCGCCCATAAAACATGTAACAATAGGCTTGGAACATTCTTTTTCAAGGGCAATGATGTCAGCGGCAACTTTTTCCACATCGTTAACAATATTCGCTGCCGGACTGAGAATTACAAGTATGGAATGGAAAACATCGTCCTCTGCGACCGCTTTCAAAGTTTCCCGGTATGTTTCAGCCGTAGCGTCACCAAGCATATCCACCGGGTTGTAAAGTGAAGCATAAGCGGGAAGAATATTTTTCATCCGGTCAAGAGTGGCTGATGAGGGACGTGTTATATTCAATGATCCCTTTTCACACATATCTGCCGCCAATATTCCGGGGCCACCTGAATTTGAAACAATGGCAACATTGCTCCCCTGCGGCAGAGGCTGACAGGAAAAGGCATGCGCAAGATTGAACATATCCGCTATATCAACGGCCTGCATGACACCGGTCTGCCTGAAAGCAGCATTGTAAGCGGTGGTCGCGCCGGTCAAAGCACCGGCATGGGCCGATGCCGCCCGCGCGCCGGAAGGTGTTTCTCCTGCCCTCAGAAGAATAAGCGGCTTCTTGAAGGTGGTGTCGTAAGCAGTGCGCAGAAAGTCCTGACCGTCATTTAAAGTCTCGCAGTACCCCACAATAACTTTTGTTTCCGGGTCATTTGCCAGATAACTGAGCATGGTGGCTTCACCGAGAACAGCCTTGTTTCCAAGACTTATGAACTTGGAAAAACCGACCCCTTCACAATTGGCCCAGTCAAGTGCAGTTGAACAGATTGCGCCTGACTGTGAAAAAAACGCGATATTCCCCGGAGAAGTGAACTGCGGATCAAGGCTGACATTCATTGAGAGTGACGTATTCATCAGCCCCATGCAGTTAGGGCCCAGAATGATCATATCATTTTGTTTGGCTTTTCGCCCGAGATTCAACTCAAGCTGGTAACCGTCACGGCCGATCTCACCGAAACCTTCACTGGTTACAATTACAGCCCGCACCGGAATCTCAGCCAGAAGGTCTACAACTGGGGCAACTTCTGCCGCAGGCAGGCAAATTACTGCCAGATCAGTTGACCTAGGCAGTTTTTTGACCGATGAAAGTGCACTGATTCCATGAACTTCTTCTCCTTCACCATTGACGGGGTATATTTTACCCTTATATCCTGAAGCAAGAAGATTGGAGACAATCAGTCCGGGCTCGCGATCCTCCGGAGAAGATCCGACAACAGCGATGGATTCCGGCTCGAACAAAGCCTTTAAACAAGAATACGAATACATTATTAATATAAATCCAAGCAGGTTTTTTATGGTAGAAGAGTTTTCTCGCCTCCAGCAAGGTATCCACTATCGATTTTCTCAAGTCAAGCATTTAGCAATCGCACTCACTCACAGTTCATGGGCAAATGAGCAATCTGAACCCGTTGAGGATAACGAAAGAATGGAATTTCTTGGAGACGCGGTTCTGGAACTATGTGTCACCGAAGAACTTTTCAAAAGATTCAAGGATGCCCATGAAGGCCAGTTAACCAAAATAAGATCAAAATTGGTCAAAGAGAAAAGTCTGGCCTCAATTGCACTGGAAATCAAGCTCAATGAATTTCTAAGGCTTGGACGGGGTGAGGAGGCACAAGGCGGACGCAACCGTTCCTCACTGCTTGCCGATGCCATGGAAGCAGTTATAGGAGCTGTTTTTCTGGATGGAGGATATCAGGAAGCAAGGAAGCTTATTTTAAAACTCCTTGAGGGAAGGTGGCCGGAAACCTGCATGATAGAAAGCTCAAAGGACTTCAAAAGCAAACTGCAGGAAGTCACCCAGGCAATGTTCAAGGAAAGACCTACCTACATACTGAGTGGTACAAGCGGCCCTGAACACGAAAAGATATTCAAGGTAAAGCTTACGTTACCGGATGGTACTGTTTTCATTTCGGAAGGATCAAGCCTGAAAAAGGCTGAACAGACAGCGGCGGCAACCGCTTTGGAGCATTTGAGCTTTAAGGAAGAGACAGCCTGATAATACTTCCGGGTAATTTCCTTCATAATTGAAGTTTTATCAAGGACCGGGAGGCGGTGATCAATCGCCTCCACAGTCCTTAATCGTCACCCGGTTCATTGGCTACTAACCGCCGATGAGCTGCATAGCCATCTTCGGCAGTGAGTTCGCCTGCGACAGCATGGCAACTGCCGACTGAGTGAGAATCTGATTACGCACGAACTCGGTCATTTCGGTTGCTACGTCGACATCTGAGATTCGAGACTCAGCTGCCTGGACGTTTTCAGCCTGAATGGAAAGGTTGGTGATGGTGTTTTCCAGCCTGTTCTGCATTCCACCGAGGCTCGCACGGATCTTGTCTTTTGAAATGATAGCGTTCTGAAGCTTATCAAGAGCCGCCTGTGCAAGGGCCTGGGTTGAGATGGAAGTCTGTACACCCAGGGAAGATGCAGTAGAGTTGCCTATGGAAATATAGTAGTAATCCTCTGCACTGTCGTTACCTGTTCCGAAGTGAACCTTCAGAGGACCGGTGGAGTGGAGACCGTTACCGTTGTGGGCGGAGTTGTCACCGGAAAGGTTACCGTTAAGCAGGTGAATACCGTTAAAGTCGGTTGCATTTGCGATACGGGTGATTTCTGAAGCCATGGCCTGAAACTCGGAATCGATGATCAGACGCTGGTCAGAGTTGTAGGTACCGGTGGATGCCTGAGTTGCGAGCTCTTTCATTCGAATGAGCTTTTCGTCAATTACCTGAAGTGCGCCGTCTGCGGTCTGAATCATGGAAATCGCATCGTTTGCGTTTCTCATACCCTGGTTAAGGGATTTGATGTCAGCGCGCATGAGTTCGCGAATTGCCAGTCCGGCGGCATCATCTGCTGCGGTTCCGACTCTCAAACCGGATGAGAGGCGACGAGTTGAGACGCCGAGGTCGCCATACGATTCCTGCAGGTTTCGCGAGGCGTGCATTGCCATAAGGTTGTGGTTGATGACTAAGGACATATCTGAACCTCCTTGTAGTTCACAAAATTCCGTTTTTGTTAACCAGTCTTAAGCATCAGACATGCCAAACACACTTTGTTTTTATAATACAATACTTTAAGTATATAAATAAAGTCTAGACTTCTTAATATTACCTCCGATAGTCAATTTTTTCCCGCCCCTGAGAGCCTCACGACGTCATTTTTTTCCCTAGCCGCCAAAATTACAGCACTAAAATTTATTCATTCCTGGCGGGATGTTACAAAAGCGCTGCGATATCCGGGTTTTTGATTCTAATGTGAGGAATCAGGAACATTCTGCGGACAGGATAATCCTGAATAAAGACCCTTTATATTACTTAATGAAAACAGCAAAAGATAACCCCACTTTCGAAACGGCATATTCGAAAGCGGGGTTACCGGGTACCTGTGCTGGCGGGGGAGTCAATCCCGCCAGCGGAGGTTGTAGAAGGAGTTTCCTATATTTTCAGCATCGTTAAGGATACATCATTCACCTGTTAACGCTTGAGCTGGATAAGTTCGCCCATCATGGAGTCGGTTGTGGTGATAACCTTGGAGTTCGCCTGGAATCCGCGCTGGGTTGTGATCATGTTTACGAACTCAACCGCAAGGTCCACGTTGGACTGCTCAAGAGAGTTGGAAGCGATGGAGCCTCGTCCTCCTGTGTTCGGTCTTCCGGTAAGCGCGTCTCCAGACTCTCTGGTTTCGCTGAAGAGGTTACCGCCCTCTCGACGCAATCCCCAGTTATTGTTGAAGTCCGCGATGGTCAGGACATAAAGCTCCTGAATCTGCCCGTTGGAGTAACGGCCGGTCAGAACTCCATCCCTGCTTACGGATACGCTCTGCAGAAATCCGGCGGTGTAACCGTCTTGAGACTGGAACAAAGTGGTTGAACCTAAGCTGTAACTGGTAGTGGACAGGGCACTTTTTTCCGACTCACCGAAATTGGGTATCCGGGTTATGTCGGTAATATCAGTACCGAGCTGGGAGGCGTTTGAAATCGTGGCTGATCCGGTATCCCAACCCTTTCCGATACCGCTTCCTGAAAGATCCTTGTTTGAAAGACCGAAGTTCATTTCAATTGTGGTCGGTTCTGTGGAATCGGTAAAACTCGCGTTTGAAGTTGACAGGAAGTTTGCTGTCAATACCGGCAACCCGTCCTGAGAAAAGTTTGCCAGTGTCCAGTTGGACAGAGTCTTCAGTCCACCGGAACCAACACCACTCTTGAGGGTGAAGGCGGATACACCGGTGAGGTCACCAGCCGCGTTGAAAGTCAGTGTACCTGTCATGAGCATACCGGCCGCGGATGTGTTCAGAAATGTGCTGGTTCCGCTGACGATACGTCCATCTTCAGAAGGTTCACAGGTCACGATGAATTCCCAGACCTTTTTACCGCCGGCGTTACTGAGAGTAACCTGGTCAAAATAAGTGGTCACGTTGTGGGATGAACCGTTTGCATCATAAACCTTGATGGTCGACTGATAACCGTAGAGTGAATCACCGATTGGCGGGTCAGCTGTTCCGTCCCAGGCCTCAAAGAGAGAGAAGTAAGGGTTGTTGGCACTGGTAGAGCGGCTTGCATCGCCCGAGTCAAGGTTTGTCATCATGTTGATCTTGCTGGTGGCCTGAGGTGCGGACTGGAAGTTTTCCAATCTGATATCAGTCGGAACCCCGATTGTACGTACGGTATCAGTAGTATCTACAGTGGTCCCGGTAGCAATCTGGTTATTGCTGTTGTTTTGTACTTCCCAACCCTGGAGAACGTAACCGTGGGGGTCGGTCAGATAACCGTCTTTATCGAAACGGAAGTTACCGGCCCTTGTGTAGTAGGTGCTCTCTTCACTTTTGGGAGACACTATGAAAAATCCGTCACCGCCGATAGCGAGGTCAGTCGCTTCAGAGGTAGTCTCAAAAGAACCCTGAGCGAAGTCGGCATAAATTGCCCCCACCTGCACACCGCGACCGACCTGTGCGGTTCCGGTTGCTGTGGTGGTGTCCTGGCTGATGGCGTCTTCAAAGTGCATTCTTGCACTTTTAAAGCCTACAGTGTTGACGTTAGCGATGTTGTTACCCAGTACGGACATGCGGTCACCGTGTGCCTGCAGCCCTGTTATGCCTGAGAATAATGATGCTGATATACCCATGAGATCCTCCTTGAAGTCCAGTTGACTCTCAGATGTTTTCCTTTACCGATCCAGCAGACTCATGCCGTTGAGCCTTTAGTCTTCCTGACCTTTCTGGTCATCTTGCCCATCTTGGCCTCCGGTTGGTTCTGAAACATCTGTCGGACTTACTACTTCTCTGATATTGAGGAAGTTGATGTAGCGACCGTCTTTGAGGTGCAGAAACTGCTGACCGCCCTCAGCGACAACTCCTGTCACTTCACCACTTACTTCTGTCTTAACCATAACCGGCTTTCCGTCTGCGTCTTCCGCCGCCATGGCTATTGTATAGACCCCGTCTGACGCGTCCTTGCCGGACCAGTCCTTTCCGTCCCATTCGAACTCATAAGTCCCTTCGCCCTTGGAGCCGAGCTGAACTGTGCGGACGAGGTTGTTGTTTTGGTCGTAAATATTGATAAAAGCATTTGCTACCGGTTCGCCAAGTCCGTAGAAGACTTTACTGATTTTGTCGCCTTCGCGGCTGACGTTGTAACCTTCCGCCCTGACTTCCTTGCCGATGAATCCTACAGCTGAAACCATCTGGTCCTGAGCGTTGTTGTCGATCATGCTTTTCATGGAACCGTTAAGCTGAGTGAGCTGTTCGAGGCTTGAGAACTGAGCCATCTGGGACATGTACTCTTTATCTTCCATGGGATTTGCGGGGTCCTGGTTCTGCATCTGTACCAGCAGGAGTTTCAGGAATTCATCCTGTCCCAGCGATTTTTTCTGATTAGGCTGGTTGGCTGCCGCCATGTCGGCCTCTGCTCTGCCGAGTATGTTGCTGAACCCTACGTATCCCATGATTTACCTCTTTATTTTTATTCACGACTCTAAATTAATGTTAAGTTATCAGGTGCTTAAAAACTCCGGGAAATCCTGTGCTGCCACCAGCACTCTGCTTCCCGGACTTTAGCAGTTCACATTAATTTAAGGTCAGAACAATCAACTTACATTAAGCTACAATGTACAATCCGTTCCCGGAAATTGCTGCCGTCTGCTGTACACTGTGCATTTCCTGGGCCAAAGAGGTTCCTTCTTGTCTAAGCACTTTCCATCTACGTCGCATCTCGGACATCATTTCCTGATATTGTGCCTGGTTATGATCCTCAGCATTCTGCCATGATCCTTGAGTATCACGGTCTGCAATACCGGTCTGGACCTCAAGTTTTTCCACCTTGAGACCCTGCTCTTCCAGAGCCTGCTTAACAACATCAAGCTGCTCGGCAAGAACTTTCGCAGTATCAGGATTTTCAGCCCTGAGCACCGCTTTAACGTCTTTGTTCTTAACCTGAAGCATAACGTTTACAGTACCGAGATCATGGGGATTAAGCTGCAGGGTAAGCTGCTTGCGTCCCTGACCGAGGTTCTTGAAAGCTCCTTCCTGGACCTGATCCAGAATGCTTGACCGGGCACTATTTTCCCACATGGAATTTGCCTTGCCCGCCTGAGCGGACTTTGCCGCATTCTGGAGAGTTCCCATAGCGCCACCGAAAATCCCGCCGTTGGACCTTCCCTCAAAACCAGCTGCGGATTCGTCAGTAAGCTTGCCGAAAAATGAGGTCCAGCTGTCCACGTCCTTGGAATCAGTAAGCATCTGGCTCAGCCAGTGCTTGTTGTCCTTGGACTCCGAGTCGCTCATACCCTTTTCCTGGCTGCCTTCGAATCCCTGGCCCTTACCGTCTCTGGTGTTCTGGCCTCCATTCTGCGCTCCGTTCTGGCCGGCCTCCTTCACACTTTCACTTACTTCTTTGGCTGCGCCCATGGAATCGCTGATCACATCAGCGGAGGCCATACGGAAGTTGCTGGGAGACTGGTCTGTTGCTCTCTGCATGACATCCCGCAGCGAATCAGCCACGGTCCTGACCAGATTAAGATCCTTTGCATCCTGAGCATTCTGCTGTTTTGCAAGAATATCTTTGAGAACGGCAAAACCTTTTTTAAGATCAGCAGCGGTAGTTCCCTGAGCATTAAAAAGCTGTGCGATCTTTTTCCCGTCTTCTCCGGAAAGCTTGAACAGACTGCTGAGGGTTCTTGTTTCTTCTTCTGAAAACTGAATTTTCTGAGAGTCAGGCATAGCAGCAAGTTTCTGCTGCATCTTTTCTACCACATCCCCGAGATTGCCCTGCCTGATTGAGGCCAGCATGGACTTGGACTCATCTGGAGTGAAGCCCAGCTTGCTGAAAATTGAATTCAGGTTCTGTTCCTGAAAAGGGGTAAGGTCAATTCCCTTCAATCCCTTCATCATAGCGGAAAGCTCAGAAACCAGCTGACCATAGGTCAGACCGTTCTCGCTGAGCACTTTTTCCTCGAGCTCGTTGATATCCTTGCGGTCCATGCCGTATTCTTCGAGTTCATCCTTGATTTTATCCCAGTCCTCGCGGCTAACCTTCATATTCTGTGGCTGCTCTTCAACCGCCTGCAAAGCGACATTATTGGCTGCTTCGTCAATATAATCAGTAGCCCTCTCAGCTTCCCTGCTGTAGGATTCCGCCTCATTATATACAGACTGAAAGCTGTTAACAGTTTCCTGCAACGGCTGATAGAAGGATTCCGCCTCGGTCTGGCTGGAATAGAGAAAGGTATCGAACATTGCTGAACGATGTGAATTTTCTACCTGTGAAGTCCTGTCCAGAAGTTCGGACAGGTCCTTATTGTTTTGCTCGAGATGTGGAAGTATTTTCATTTTTGTAACTCCTCGCCAAACATGTATTCACGAGTCGTGCCAAAAATAAAGAGACATTATTTTAAGTAGTTAAGACAGGCAACAAACTAAAAAAGAGGCAGATTATGCCGATCGGGGGAAAATAGTTCTCAGGAAGAATCAGGAACTTACGAGCTCGGCCAGACGTTCATAAAGATCCAGAACCCTGACCCAGGACTGACGGCTGTAATCATTATTCTGCAGGTACAAATGCACATACCCCGAGAACTGTCTGAGAATAAGGGGACATGAATTCCAGAACGAATCGGAAAGTGAAGAACTTTTGAAAAGCCCGCGGCTGAACTCCCTGCCAAGCCGGGGAAGATGCTGCTGCATTTTACCGGACAAAGCCGGATGTGCTGCCGAAAACCGCTCCCAGTTCCCTTTTGCTGAGCTGTAACTCCAGAGCCCGAATGAAGCACCGAAATACTGTTGCCAGAAAGCGCCCAGCATATCACCTGCTGCGGCTCTTCTGCCGCTTATATGCTGCAGTGAGTACAAACCATGACCGCTTCTGGACGAGGAGTATAAACGCAGTCCGGGCATCCCTATTTTGGTCAACCCGTTATCATCATTCAGGATCATCCGCTTTGCAATGACTGCGATACGGGAAGGAGTAAAAGGATTGTGACAGTAGAGCTGATCCCTCTTGCAGCTCCAGCACCCCAAAGCACAACTCATGGTAGACCGCACCACATAATGCCCTTTCTGGTAAGGACCGGTTTCCCATGGATTGACATTGCCCATGGAGAGATTGAGGACTTTAAGTCCGGACCAGGCAGCGAGATGCATGGGTCCGGTGTCCGGTGTAATAAAAAGCTGAAGCGACTGCCCTACAGCAATAAGCTCTCCCAGATTAAGCTTGCCGGACATATCCAGAACCGGACCATCGAAAAGACGGGTGACCTCCTGTCCCATTCCCTTCTCCATGGGACCGCCGAAAAGAACCGGTCTCATCCCCCTGCCCAGCAGCTCTGAACAGAGACGGGCCCAGAAATCAACGGAAGGACGTTTGGATTCTTCGCTCGCCCCCAGAAAAAGGCCTATACGGTTGTCGCTGGTCCCGAGAGTCCTCGGGGCCGACCATCCTGTCTGGGCAATTTTATTCAGCGGTATGCAATCAAGTGCATTGAGATCCGACCAATGAAAACGGTTATGCCGATTGTTCTCCACCACACTGGCCCTGTAGAGCTGCCAGTCTCCTAATATATATGTACCGTTAGAAGTACTGACCGGACCGAGTTTGGCTGAAGCGTCCAGTTCTCCTGCCAGTTCGGCAGCCTGAGTGCGGATGCTGAGGTTGATAACAAGCTCATAGCTGTTCTTGCGCAGAACTTCCGCACCCTGCCACGGGAAATAGGTAACTTTGGGGCTCACCGGCATTAGAGGACGAAAGAATTTTTCCTCGGCAACAACCCATATTGGATGGCCGGGATAAGTCCTCTCAAGCCAGAGGAAAAGCGGGAATGAGAGTATCAGGTCTCCCATTCGCTGCATTTGAAGCACAAGTACCGGACGTTTCGACATGCGAAAAACATACAGTAATACTGGATGAATATCTATATCTAAGGTCAGGCATATCCGGGTGTTCTACATACTTGAATAGATTTGTTTTGAATCGGACTGAAAATCATTATCGGAGCAGACCAAAAGAGGAGCTAATAGTCCCCAGAGAGAGTACATAAGAAACATCAGACTGAAATCCCGCCCGGCAAGACCTGGCGGGATTTTATACTATTTAGGACCGTGTTCACACTTGGTTACCGGGTAATGGGCTGTTATTCCGTCAGCCCGCAAATCGTCATCCGATCTTTTGAATATCTTGCGCACCAAAAGCCTCACGTCTTCAAAGATCATATAGAACGAAGGCACCAGCAGCAGGGTGATTCCGGTGGCAAACAGAATACCGAATCCCAGTGAGACCGCCATGGGAATAAGGAATTTTGCCTGACGCGAAGTTTCAAGAATCATCGGGGCCAATCCGCCGAAAGTGGTCAGCGTGGTCAGCAGGATGGGACGGAAACGGGCCGTACCCGCATCCAGAACCGCGTCATACGCACAATGTCCTTTCCGCCGCTGTATATTGACATAATCAATAAAAACCAGTGAATCGTTCACAACTACCCCGCTCAAGGCCACGATGCCGAAGAGACTCATAAGACTGAGACTGTAGCCAAGCAGTATGTGCCCGATAACCGCACCGACAATTCCAAAAGGAATACAAAGCATTACAATCAAAGGCTGAAAGTAGCTTCTGAACGGAATCGCCAACAGGGCATAAATGACCATCATAGCCATGAGCAATCCGGAAATAAGACTGTTGGTGCTTTCCTGAAGATCCGCCTGCTTACCTTCCAGAGAATGCCCAAGCCCGGGATAATCGGCCTTGAGCTGGGGGATCACATTAGCCACCACATCGGCCATTATCTTGGAAGTTTCCTTGCGGGGATTAACATCCGCTTCAACTGTCACCACCCGGCGGCCGTTACGGCGATCAATGGTGGTGTAGGCTCTTCCGTCCTTTATTTTTACAACTTCGCGCAGAGGAACGTCTGTCCCGTCCGGAGTACGGATCATTAATTCTTCAAAATCATACTTGGATTCACGTTCGGATTCAGGAAGCCGGACCATGACCTTGACCTCATTTCTGCCACGCTGCTGTCTGAGGACCTCGGCACCGTAATAGGAAGCACGGATCTGTCTGGCTACATTCTGGGAAGTCAGCCCAAGACTCCGGCCGGCCGGAAGCAGCTCGAAATCGAGCTGACGTTTACCCGGTGAATAACCGGAATCGATATCCTTCACCTTGGGATAGGAACTCAATGCACTGGCCAGATCCTCGGATGCTCTTTTCAACACATCGATATCAGTATGGCTGAGTTCTATCTCCAACGAGCTTCCCGACCCGGGACCGCCACGGTCAGACTCAAAAAGAACAGACTCCGATCCGGGGATCGGCCCCAGAGTTCTTCGCCACTGCCGGACGAATTCGTCCGTTGAAATCGGCCTGATATCAGCCTCGGTCAGAAAAACCTGCACCTTGAGTACATGACTTCCGCTGGTTCCCCGTCTGCCGGAACCGCCGACTTTGGAATAGACACCTTCAACAAGTTTCTTGCCCCCGTTTGCATCAGCTACTTTTTCCGCCGCGGCTACAGCTTTATCCTGCACCCTCAAGGTGACTTCCTTGGAAGTTCCATAAGGAAGGTCCACTGTGAGATAAGCATAATCCGATTCAATCTTGGGAAAGAGGGTAAATCCCAGACGACCGCTCTTAATGTAAGCAAAAGAGACAACGAGACAGGCCATCCCGATTGCCACGGTCAGATAACGCCAGTTAACCGCCCGGTCCAGAAATGGTCTGTAGACATTTTGAACAAACCGCAACAGCCCGCCGGAAATCTTCTGCTGGTTTCTGAGTATGAAACTCATCAGCTTTCCGGGCTTTCGCTCACTGCCGTGCCCAAGGTGCGCGGGCAGAACAAAAAGGGATTCCACCAGAGAGATGAAGAAAACACTCACAACCACCAAAGGAATAATTTTAAATATCTTGCCCATTACCCCCGGTATAAAAAACATGGGCATGAAAGCGACAATATTGGTCAGAACACTGAAAGTTACCGGCATGGCAATACGCTTTGCCCCTTCACAGGCTGCTTCCATCCAGCTCATACCCTGCTGGCGCATGGTATAGACATTTTCCCCCACAACGATCGCGTCATCTACAACAATACCAAGAGAAATGATAAACGCGAACATGGAGACCATGTTTATACTCGCTCCAGCCGGGGAAAGAATGAGCATTGCTCCCAGAAAGGAAATGGGAATTCCAAGGGCAACCCAGAAAGCAAGACGCGGCTCAAGAAAAAGGGCAAGGAAAATAAATACGAGTCCCAGCCCCATGTAAGCATTCTTCAAAAGCAGATCCATTCGCTGGCTGTAAATATCCGAAGAATCATTTCGCACTGCGACATGAATCCCCTCAGGAAGGCTCTCATTAAAGGCATCAAGTTTGGCGTGGACTGCATCGGACACGGTAACCGGGGTCTGTTTTCCGATACGGTAAACCTCAATCCTTACAGCCGGTTTTCCGTCAAATGAAGTGATTATATCCTCGTCCTGAAAATCCTCTTTAACCACGGCGATATCTTCAAGCAGAACCTGTGTTCCGTCATCCTCAGTAACAATGGGCACACCAGCAAATTCACGGGCGTAGTCCCTGCGTTCCTTGAAGCGGACCAGTATTTCACCGCCTTCGGTTTTGATCCCTCCACCAGGGAGTTCCACGGAAGTCTTGTCGATAACATCAGCCACTTCGGTAAGAGTCAGTCCATAAGCACGCAGCTTATCCTGAGGTATTTCAATGGTCACCTGCAGCCCGCTGACCTCAGCCAGATCAACCTGTGTGATTCCGGGGTCGGCAATCAGATTCTCCCTCAACTGCTCCGCTACCTTGCGCAGAGCCAACGGGGAGGCGTCGCCGTAGACCATAAGAGATAGAACCCCCCTCTTGCGAGAGACAACGCTAATAACAGGATCTTCAGCCTCTTCCGGAAAAGAGGTGATCCGGTCCACCTCGCTTTTAATATCCTGACTCAGCTTCTGAAGGTCGTACCCCTCCACAGCCTCGGCAACGATAGTACCGAACCCTTCAGCGGCGGTACTGGAAACTTCCTTTACCCCGTCCAGCCCAATAATGCCCTCTTCCACGGCTAGAACAATACCCTGCTCGACTTCTTCAGGGCTTGCTCCGGAATATGTAACATTCACCGTAACAGTGTCAGTGGTGAACTCGGGAAAGACTTCCTGCTTGATATTGAACCCCATGACCAGACCGCCGACCAGCAGGATTATCATCAGCAGGTTGGAAGCCACCGGGTTTCCGGCCATCCATGCTATCGGGCCTTGATTCTTGTTCTGATCAGCCATTACTGTTCACCTTTGCGCTGTCAGCAACATTCTCGCGCAGATTCATATTCTGAAGAGGAGCCGATATATCTGTTATTACGAGCTTCTCTCCGGCAGCCACCCCGCTGTCCAGGTAAATATTGTCTTTATCCTTCCAGACCGGATCCACTTTGCGGATATCAAGCTGACTGCCTTCTTTCATTATCCAAAGCGTATTGTTGTCACGGTATGCGGTACGGGGGACAGCAATCACGTTTTCAAGTTTTCCTGAATCGATATACGCATTGACATAGCTGCCCATCAAAAGGGGATTCTCGCCCCCATTTTTCAGATTCAGAGGATCTTTAACTGATATTATGACCCGAGCCATCCGCCCTTTGGATTCCAGAGAAGGAAGCAGCCGTAAAACTTCACCTTCCCTCTCAAAGGCATTCTTTCCGGCCCCGACAACCACGCGAGCTCTGGCCCCCTTGTACCCGTTTGCCGCGGAAGGCAGGTCTATGCGCTTTAGCCGGTCCACGGGAACGGAAGCCATCACCCAGAAATAATCAGTCCCGACTATAGTGCCAATGGACTCGTTGAGACTGAGATAAGCTCCGAGGTCGGCATTCTTGCTGAGGACCATGCAGGCAAAGGGAGCCTTTATGCTGGTACGGGACAGATCAATCCGGGCCTGTTTGAGTTTAGCCCTTGACGAAGCAAGGTCAGCCTGGGCTTTTTCAAGATGCGGTTTTCTCAGCGCGAGCTCAGCTTCCTGAAGCGTGCCTCCTGAAGATTTCTTAAGAAGTTTCCACTCACGCCCGGCAACACGCTGATGCCCGCTCTCAACTTTGAGGTTGTATTCGGCTTCAGTCACCACAGCTTCCTGCTGTTTCACCGCCAGCTGATAATCCAGAGGATCAATGCGCAGCACCTGCTCTCCCTCTTCAAAAAAACCGCCGGGAATGAAAGATTTGCTGACTTCAATAACCCTGCCGCTGACCTGCGACTCAAGATTTATCTCACGGGCAGCCTCGACTGTTCCCATTACCGGGGTCCAGACTTCATAGTCCTGAACCTCAAGCAATGAAACGTTCACCAAAGGAGCTGAAACAACCGGGGCTTTCTTCTTGGCTACGGGTTTACTTTTCAGCAAAGCTCTGGCGCCAACTACTGCAACAGCGAGGATAAGCAGAGGCACAACGCCTTTCAGGCCTATCTGCTTGAAATAATACATAAATTTTTTAACCATATCTTAATCCCCCTTTTTAGCGGGAGCACTCTGCTCTTCAGTTTTTTCGACCGCATCAGCGGCAGATTCATCATTATCAGACTTTAACTCGGCGACATCTTCCAAAGAATCAGTCCATGTTCCGCCGAGAGAGCGGTAAAGGGCCACGCGATAATTACGCAGGTTTGCTTCATCCTGAGCAATATTGATTTCAAGATCCTGAACACTTACCAGCGCACTGAGTACGGGAAGGTAATCCTCAAGGCCCTGAAGGTAACGAGATCCGGCTTCCTCTAGATTGATACGCGCTGCTTCAAGCTGCTTCTTGCGGGCGGAAATATACTCCTTCTGCCATTTTTCCCGAACCAGAGCGTCCTGAACCTCTTTGAAAGCGGTATAAACAGTTTCCTTGTAATTGAGCAGTTTCTCATCCACCACCGCTCTCGTCCGCTCAACCTCGGCCTTTCGGGCATAGCCATCGAAAATAGGACCAGCCACTGAAGCGGCAAGGGAGGTCATCCATCCGGAAAAAATATTTGCCAGTTGGGCACTGGTGAAAGCGGCTTCACCGGAAAGGCTCATGGAAGGGAGGCGGTTGGCGCGAGCTGCGGTTACAGACCAGTCGGCTGAGCGCAGTTTGAGTCCCGCTGAGCGAACATCAGGCCTGTTTGCCATCAGATCAAGAGGGATGCCCAGACCCGGCATTTCGGGCAGCAGCGGATAATCGACAGTTTTGACGTCAACCGTTCCTGCCGGGCGCCCCAGCAGCAGGGCCAGTTCATTGAGCAGCAGCTTTTCCTCGGACTCAACAGGAGGGAGCAGGGCCTTGGTCCGGGCAACGTTTTCCCGCTGCTGATAGACATCAAGCGCAGTGGCCAGAGAGTTACGGAAACGCAGTTCTATCAGTTCAAGGTATGTCTCGTTGGTTTCGAGCTGTTTCTCATAGATAGCTTTCTTTTTGCGCTGCAGCTGGATATTGATCCACCGCGTTACAACTTCCGAAGCCACTGTCATTGCAGCGGTGTTCACGTCCTCACGGGAGGCGAGGTAATCAAGCTCACCGGATGCGGACTCGGCCTCAATGCGGCCCCATAGATCTATTTCGTATCCGGCGGAGAGTCCAAGCTTGTGGGTATTGGATTCCGTGGAACCTTTTGTCCCTTCCGTACCGTCATTCCCGGACCTTGAATTGGTATACGTCCCGGAACCGTCCAGATAGGGGTAGAGATCAGCTCTGGACTTTACCGCGGTGGCCCTCAGCTGCCTGAGTTTGGCCCAGGCTATACGGACATCGAAATTTGCGGTGAGAGCTTCCTCAACCAGTCGGTTCAGTTCGGGACTGTTGAATTTTTCCCACCACCGTCCCAACTCACGGGGCTGATCGGAATAAAGGTCATACTGCATGGGGACGCCGAGAGTCATACCGTCACGCGGATCAGGTTTAAACGGCGAACATGCTGACAGGGTAAAGACTGTCAGGCTCAGAAAAATCAGAATTTTAAACTTAGAGGATTGCATCCGATGGTCTCCATTGCATTACTTTTTTTATTTTAATAACTACAAGCGGGCTAAATAGTATTAGAATGGTGATAAAATTTGTTAACAATTGTAAAAACAGATCACAGGACCTTTCCGACCCGCAGCTGTAGAGGTAAGTAAACTCTCATGGAACAGAAATACCCGGTACTCATAGTTGATGATGACGCCAAGCTCAGAGAACTGCTTACCCAGTATCTTGAAGGTTATGGCTATACTGTTGCCACTCTTCCATCCGGTGAGGGGATTCTTGATAAAATCAGGGACACAACGCCTGAAATAATAATCCTTGATATCATGATGCCCGGTAAAGACGGCCTTGAAGTGCTGCGTGAGATTGGTCCCCACTCCAACATTCCGGTTATCATGCTAACCGCCAAGGGAGAGGACACCGACCGTATTGTGGGCCTTGAACTGGGTGCTGATGATTATATTTCCAAACCGTTCAATCCACGTGAACTGCTTGCACGCATAAAAGCTGTTCTCAGAAGATCCAACGATGCGGGCAATGTTGTTGAATCCGCAGGCGGACAGATAAGTGTCGCGGGAATCATACTCAACGTGGCCCACCAGAAACTTGAATTGGAAGGTGAAACGGTTGAACTTTCATCAACAGAGTTCAAACTACTCAAGGCCCTGATGGAAAACCCCGGGCGGCCACTGACCAGGGATGACCTCATGACCTCTGTATGGGGTAAAGATTTCAACGCCTTTGACCGCTCGATTGATGTTCACATCAGTAAGCTGCGGGCACTTCTTAAACCTTATCCGGCTCACGAATCACGCATTAAAACCGTGTGGGGAACCGGATACATGTTCGTGAGCGAATAATGAGAATCAGCCGCCTTTACCTTAAGATTTTTCTTTCTTTCATGCTGGTCCTTGTCGTTGCAGAACTAATCTTAATAGGTCTGCTGCATATGTCATGGTCCAAAAGCCCGAGAGTAAACCACATGCAGCGCCAGTTGATGACGGTGAAAAACCTCACTGAACTGGAAATGGGCACAATCCACGTCTCAGCAGAACATGAAAAGAAAACAATTACTCCCCTGCTTAAGGTTCTCGGGGAGTCCCTTAATGCGAAAATATGGATAACCGGACCCTACGGAGAAATTGTAGCCTCCTCCACCGAGGTACTCCCGGATATGAGTGAGTATACAGAGGGAGAGACAGCCAAATCTCATGAAGGAGTCTATGTATACAAAAAGCGTAACCAAAGGCTTAAAAGCATCTATGGAGTATATACGGCGAAATTACCTGAAGGATACCCGTTCACATACCACCTGTTCCACTCCTTCCCGAAATTCGATGAGGAATCCTGGTTTTTAAGGGGGCAGATAGTTCTTACAGCGCTTGCTGCAATTTTCCTGATTCCAGTGGCCAGAAGAATGATCCGCCCGCTTAAGACTCTGACCGCATCTGCCGCAAGAATGGGTCAGGGGGACCTTAAACAGCGGGTTGAAATAAAAGGTAAAGACGAAGTTGCCGAACTTGGCAAAGCCTTCAACAATATGGCCGAAGGACTGGAAAAAGTAGTGAAGTCAAGCCGGGAACTGACCGCAAACGTCTCCCATGAATTACGCAGTCCTCTGGCACGCATGCGAATTTCACTTGAAATGCTCAAGGAGCGCATTGAGGAAGGTAGTAATTCCGGCTGTGAAACCTTTATTGACGGTATGCAAGCGGAAATAACCCATATGGACGAACTAATTGGAAAGATAATAGAATTTTCCAAGCTGGATATGCACAAGCCGCCTGCAATGAATGAAACGGCAGATCTTAAATCTCTGCTTGAAGACCAGCTGAGTCAATATGAGCACATAGCCGTACGCAACAATCTCAAGGTCGAACAAAAACTTGATGAAGTTAAGATTTCGAACTGCAACCGCAACGGACTCAAAATCATCATGGATAATATTCTGGGAAATGCTTTTAAATATACTGACGCGGAGGGTGTTATTTCGGTAAATATGCATGAAGAAAACAACCGCATATTTATCGTGACCACAAATACCCACACACCGCTGGACGAAGATGATCTTGAAGAAATATTCAACCCCTTTCATAGACTGAAAGGGCAAAACATCCCCGGTTCAGGACTAGGCCTTGCTGCAGCACAGAAAATAGTCCGAATCCATAAGGGAGAAATACAAGCCGAAAACTGCGATGAGGGATTCAGAATCGTGGTGGAACTGCCGGTTGACGGAAGTTAATCAATTCAACAGGAGAATCCCGAAATGGATATCAAACTGGAATTTGAACTGGAAAATATAAACTGGTCGGAAATAGCTCAAATTTTCGAAAAAGCCCCACTTGGGACAAGAGACCCTGAAAAACTTGAACGTGCTGCCTCAAAAAGTGAACTGGTCTGCTTCGCCAAGGACGGTGAAAAATTCATCGGCTTTGCCCGTGCCATATCCGATGGCGAATTTCAGGGAGCACTTTACGACCTTTGTGTGTTACCGGAATACCAGTCAAGAGGAATCGGCAGGCTTATCATGACCGGAATGATGGAAAAACTTTCCCCGGTCAACCTGATACTTTTCGCAGTTCCGGGAAAAGAAGCTTTTTACGAAAAGCTCGGCTTCAAGCCCATGCTGACCGCTATGGGGCACTTTAAAGATGAAGACGGTATGATTGAGCGGGGCTACCTCAAGAAGTAGCCCGCTTAGCTCAAGCCTTACGGGCCTCAAGCACAAAACGGCCATACTTATGCATCACTCCGTCCTTATCGGCCTTTTTCATCAGACCGAGCTCAAAATGCTGCACCACGGTAAATCCAGCCTCTTTCAGCATTCCGGCAAGACCTTCAGGTTCGAAACCTTTGTAAGGTACATAGTTTTCACCATGAAAACTTCCGTCCTCCGGCAGCAGTTCACCGATGATGAGCTTTCCGCCTTTTTTCAAAATAAGTTTCATGGATGCCAAAACTTCCGGCATGTCCTCAACATGATGCATAGCCATTGAAGTAAATATCGCATCAAGCCGATCTTCAGGGATTTTCGCATCCTGAAGGGAGACGGACACAACCTCGACATTACCGAAATCTCCACCAGCGAGCTTACTTTGAAGCATACCGAGCATCGCTTCCGAGGTATCAAGCATGTAAAGCTTTTTTACCTGTGGGGAGAACCGCAAACCGACCAATCCGGTCCCGCACCCGAAGTCCAGCACTTCACTCTGCGAATTCAAATCAGCAATCTTTTCAACTTCAGCGGCAAATTCATCAGCAACACGCACCCGCTCAGGATTGCTGTCCCATTCTTTTGCCTTTCTGGTAAATTCATCATTAGACATAATTTCTCCTGAGCAACGCTTTCAACCGCTTAAACGGCGAAGGCCAATCAAAAGGTTTCAGGAAAGGAGCCCAGAGAGACCCTTTACAAAAGTTCTTTCCTCTGGACTCCGGAGGCATTGCTATTTCCAGACTTTCATAAATTCAGCGGAACTCTTCCCTGAATCAATATGCCTGATCAGCGCAGAACCGAACACTGCGGCATCAACCAGCCCTTCAAGCTCTTTGAGCTGTGATGGTTCCTTGAGACCGAAGCCAAGAGCGACCGGAATATCAAAAATTTCCTGCGCGCAGGCCAGACCTTCCTTGATTTCCTCAGGCAGTGAATCCCGGTCCCCGGTAGTGCCGAGAACTGAAACATAGTAGCAGAAACCGTTGCCGCCTTTGGCGTAAAGAGCCATACGCTCTTTTTCTGTGTTAAGCCCGACCAGAGGGATCAACGCGATGCCATACTCTGCAAGAAGATCACGAAAATCAACACCTTCTTCAAAGGGCAGATCTGCTATGATCAAACCGTTAACTCCGGCTTTCTGAGCATCCTTAGCAAATTTTTCCAATCCATACTGCAGCACAGGATTGAAATATCCCATCAAGAGCACTCCTGCGCTTATTTTTGCACGATGCTCGGAAAGCCCTTCAAGTATCCATTTAAGATCAATACCGTCCGCAAGACATTTCAGAGAAGCGGCTTCAACAACAGGACCATCGGCAACCGGATCGGAAAAAGGCATTCCTATCTCGATTACATCCGCACCGTTTTCGTCCAGCTCAATAATCTTCTTCCAGAACTGCTCCCGACTGGGGTAGCCACCGGGTAAGAAAGGAATCAGGGCAGTGCGTCCCTGCGCTTTGGCTTCATTAATTTTATCTGCAAGTTTGGTAATACTCATTTTATAAGCTCCCTATTCTCCATGCTCGGCGAGATACTCTTCAAGAATTCCCATGTCCTTGTCACCACGACCGGACAGGTTGACAATGACATTAGCTCCTGCGGGGATGGACTCCCTGTTTTCAAGAACCCATGCCACAGCGTGGGAACTTTCAAGGGCGGGCAGGATACCTTCCTTGCGGCAGAGCATCTGAAAAGCATTCAATGCCTGATGATCATTGACGGTCCCGTAACTGGCACGACCGGAAGCATGCAGGTGAACATGCTCAGGACCGACACCGGGATAATCAAGGCCGGGAGCAATGGAATGGGAAGGCATGATCTGCCCTTCTTCAGTCTGGAGCAGAAGAGTGTTCATACCATGCAGAACACCGGGTGTTCCGAGGTTGATGGGAGCGGAATTTGTGCAGCCCGGCTCTCCGGTTCCCGCTGCTTCAACTCCCACGATTTTCACGGCCTCTTCCTGTACAAATTCATGGAACATACCGATGGCGTTAGATCCGCCACCTACACAGGCGACAACCATATAGGGAAGTTCGCCGGTCTTTTCCTTGAACTGGGCCTTGGCTTCACGACCGATAACCGCCTGAAACTCCCTCACCAGCAGCGGAAAAGGATGAGGCCCGGCTGCAGTACCGAAGCAGTAATGAGTGGTCCGCTGCTCAGCAATCCACTTGCGCATAGCGGCATTAATTGCATCCTTAAGAGTCTGTGTTCCGGATTCCACAGGCACGCACTTGGCACCCAGAAGCTCCATACGGCGGACGTTGTGGGCCTGCCTCTTTACATCCAGAGCCCCCATATAAATTTCGCAATCCAGATCAAGAAGAGCGGCGGCTGTCGCGGTGGCGACACCATGCTGCCCGGCCCCGGTTTCCGCCAGAAGCATGGGTTTACCCATCATCTTGGTGAGAAGAGCCTGTCCTACAGTGTTGTTGACCTTATGCGCACCGGTATGAGCGAGATCTTCACGCTTGAGCCAGAGGTTGAACCCCAGTTCACTGGAAATATTCGCGCAATGAGTAAGTGCGGTCGGGCGGCCTACGAAATCTTTCAACAGACGGGTGAACTCCTGCTGGAATTCATCAGATTTCATTATTTTTTCCATTGCCTCTTCAAGCTCAAGCAGCGGCGGCATAAGCAGTTCAGGAACAAACTGTCCGCCGTAATCTCCAAAATATCCTCTTTTCATTATGGTATCCTCTTTTTGTCATATGCTCCGCCTCAAGTCATCCCCGGATCTCGCGGCAAGCCCTGCGCGACTCGCGGTGCGCCCTGCCGAGAGCCTCAACCCCTTTGAGAAGGGTATAAGAATCCCAGACTTTTTCATTCCGGATCGCCGCTACGTGTAAGGCCATGAGTTAATGAAGCATACGTTGATATTTCTTTATCTGGTCATTGCTTTGAAAGCAGCTTCCAGTTTTCCTTTATCTTTTTTACCGGGGGCCGACTCCACTCCGGAGTTTAGATCAACCCCGTCCGGATTCGCTGTTCCAAGGGCTTCCCGCAGATTTTCTGCTGAGAGTCCTCCGGCCAGCAACCACGGAACTGGTATTGTCACATTTTCAAATACGCTGAAGTTCATGGACACTCCATGCCCGCCACCGGATTTCCCGGCATCAAACAGCATGTAAGTGCAGTATGGAGCAAAACGATTAATATCGTCCTGAAATTCCTTAACCGACTCATACTTCTGCGGCCAAAGAACTTTAATCACCCTTTCTTTACCTATGGTCCGGCAGAATTCTTCATTCTGTCCACCATGTAGCTGAGCAAAATCAAGTGAACCGTTTTTCATAGTCTCGATTACTTCAGCGGCACTCTGCTTAACAAACACCCCGACCTTGCGGGCCGAAGATGTTTCAACGGACCGGGCGAACTCCGTATCCACATTGCGCGGGCTGGACGGATGGAAGATAAATCCGAGGAAGTCCGCCCCCGTCTGTTCACAAAGAGCCGCATCCTGTGCGCTGGTCATGCCGCAAACCTTGATCAGCAGACTCATGACCGTCCCCCGGCAACAAGAGCCGAAAGTTTTGCCTGTGGGTCAGGGCTGGACATTATAGACGTGCCGACCAGCACGCAGTCATATCCCAGTTCGTTCATCTGGGCGCAGTCCTCCGGTTCACTGATTCCGCTGGCACAGATCCAGATTTCCCCTTCACTCTTCTGTTTGATGAACTCAACAGAGCGGTTCATATCGATCCCCAGAGTATCAAGATCACGGTTGTTTATCTGGATAATTCTGGCTCCGGCCTGTTTAGCCCGCCTAAGATCAGTTTCGTCAAATGCCTCAACAACAGCATCCAATCCGACCGCATGCGTGTGCTCAATCATATCTTTAAGATAAGCATCATTTTCAAACATGCGCACAATAATCAGCAGAGCCGAAGCGGGAGTGGAAAGAGTCTGCTCCACCTGCATCAAATCGGTAAGGAAATCCTTGCGCAACATGGGCAGGCCGCTGCTTTTTATTTCATCGAGATAACTGAGGCTCCCCTTGAAATATGCTTCCTCAGTCAGGACGGAAACAGCTGAAGCCCCTCCGGCTGCATACATGGATGCAACTTCAGCAGCACTCAAACCGAGGTTGATGTCCCCTTTGGACGGGGAAGCACGTTTGTACTCGGCAATTACCTTGAGACCTTTTTCGTCGCGGCGAATGGCATCGGCAAAAGAAGGACGCTTACCTTCGAAGGAAATAAAAGTTTTCCCTTCAGCCTGCATCTGCCGGAGCATGTCCAGTTCGGCCTGTTTAGCTTTTCTGAATTTCTCAAGCATATCCTAATATTCCTTTTCCACACCCTCAGCCACTTTGGCTTTGGCTTTTTCCATGCCCTCTTCAAGAGAAACGGAATCAAGCAGCGAGATTGCCGCCCCGAGGTTCAAGGCAACCATATCCATCATGGCCTGAGGAGCATTTCCCGCAAGAACCTTGCGAATGGTAACCAGAGCATCAGCCCGGTCCCTGACCGCCACATCCTCAGGACTGGCCGCAGTAAATCCATAGTTAGCCGGGTTGACTTGAACTTCGGTCAATTCACCGTTTTGCACAAGGATAGCGTCATTGACTCCAAATGGAGTAAGTTCATCAAAATTGCCTGCCCCATGAACGACATAAGCCTTCTCGACATTTGTAAGAGCGAGGACCTCAGCCATCAGCCTCATTATTTCCGGTCTGCCTACCCCCAGAATCTGGTGAGTGGGACGCGCGGGGTTTAAAAGGGGACCCATGAGGTTGAACAGGGTCGGAATTCCCAACTCCTTACGAATGGGAGCCACTTTTCCAAAGGCCGGGTGGTAATTCGGGGCAAAAAGGAAAACAAACTTGTCCTGAACCAGTACATCGCGGGCTTCCGCGGCAGTTGTCCCGAGGGACACTCCCAGATCCTCCAATACGTCCGCACTTCCACACGATGAAGAGACAGCTCTGTTGCCGTGCTTGGTCACCAGATAGCCCATATCCGCAAGATAAAGGGCAACGGCAGTGGAACAGTTGAAACTGTTGGAACAATCACCGCCGGTTCCGCAGGTATCAATACAGGGGCTGTTTATCCCTTTAATGAGCTTTGCTTCACGCAGAGCCGCGCGGACACCTGCCGCAACTTCGATTGCGGTCTCTCCCTTTGTGCGCAACCCCATGAGCAGTGCCCCGGCCTGAGCATGAGTCATATCGCCGGAAAAAAGTTCCTCGAAAACGGCATCAGCCTGTTCAGTGGTCAGGTCCTGACCGGATGAAAGAGCTGTCAAAGCTTCACTTATAATCTGTGACATTTTTCTATCCTATATTATATGATGCGCTTCGCGCTTTTGGTTATTTGAGTCGCCGGAGGCATTCCACTAGATATTACCGTCCAAAAAATTCTTTAAGAGTTTCGGTCCATCAGGAGTCAGGATTGACTCTGGATGAAACTGCAGCCCGGTCCATGGCCTATCCTTGTAGCGCAGCCCCATCACTTCTTCCTGATCGGTCCAAGCGGTCAGTTCCAGCAGATCGGGAGCTTCTTCCACATTGACCACCAGAGAATGATAGCGGCAGACATTAAAAGGATTATCCAGTCCTGCGAAAATACCCTCTCCCTTGTGGTGGATATCCGAGGTCTTGCCGTGCATTATACGGTCCGCACGGACAACTGACGCCCCGGCGAAATGCCCAAGGGTCTGATGCCCGAGGCATACACCGAGTACAGGAATCTCTTTGGGTAAACGGGAAAGAAACTCAAGGGACAAACCTGCGTTCTCGGGGTTACTGGGACCGGGGGACAAACAGACCCTCTCAAGCTTACCGGACTCTGCCAGCTCAAGGATTTCCTCACGGTCATTACGCAACACGAGCGGATCAGCGCCCAACTGCTGGAAAGCCTGCACCAGATTGAAGGTAAAAGAATCAAAATTATCCACGAGTAAAAACATCACCGCCCTCCGACTGCAGAATTTCCTTGAGAACCCTTGCCTTGTTGTTGCATTCCTTCCATTCCATTTCAGGATCGGAATCATAAACGATCCCGGCCCCGGCCTGCCAATGGCACTTGCCGTCGCGAATCCACATGGAGCGGATAGTGATTCCGGTATCAAGGTTCACACTGTCCTTATCCAGACCGATGAAGCCGATGCAGCCGCCATAAGGTCCACGGGGAACCTCTTCAATCTCTGAAATGATCTCCATAGCCCGGATTTTAGGTGCTCCTGAAAGGGTCCCCGCAGGAAAAGTGGCCTGCAGAACATCAATGGCGTCATGATCGTCACGGAGATCTGCCTCAACATAGGAGGTTATGTGCATGACGTGGCTGAAGTATTCAATCTGCTTGAACTTCTCCACACTAACGGAACCAGGTTTTGCAATCCGCCCCAGATCGTTGCGACCGAGGTCCACCAGCATGACGTGTTCTGCTATCTCTTTGGGATCCGCCAGTAACTCCTCAGCATACTTGCGATCCCCCGCCGCATCTTTACCACGGGGACGGGTTCCGGCGATGGGACGGACTTCAAGTCTGCCCTTTTCACAGCGGGCCATCATCTCAGGTGAAGAACCAAGAAGAATCTCCTCTCGACTGAATTTCATGAAAAACATGAACGGAGACGGGTTAGCCTGTCGCAGCCTGCGATAAAGATCGAAGGAATTACCGCTGAAGGGTGCGGAAAAACGTGTGGAAAGGACCACCTGAATGCATTCTCCCTCGGCAATGAGTTCCTTCACCTTCTCCACACCCTGCTTGTATTTTTCACGCCCCGGAACAGCCACCGGATCACCGACCTTTGTAGGCTCACAGGTTGCTCCGAAAACAGGCGGTGTAAACTCGGGCTCGGCATCCTTATCAAGAGACAGAAAACAGCAACTGTGCCTAAGGTGGTCAAAAAGCACCACCTTACCCGGCAGAGCCAGCCGGACTTCCGCGTCATCAGCGGGAAGCCTGTCCTTAAGTTTCGGTTCAAGCATTCCGGCAATACCGTACCCCAGAGTACCGTAAAGACCACGGGTCAGGGCGGGAAGTTCTCCCACTTCCGGCTGGCTGTTCACATGGAGCGCCTTCATAACAGCACGCATGCCTTCCAAAAAGTCCATGCCCGAATAAGTGGCCAATCCTGCCAGTCTCGAATCAGCGCACTCCACAGAAAGCCTGCCGCCGACAGGTGACAGTTTCAGCCTGAAATCCCAGGCAATAAGACTGTAACGACCAAGTCGACCGTCAACTTCGGCACTCTCAAGTAGAATTCCCGGCGCATCACCGACCAGGCCCAGATAAAGGCTGATCGGGGTCTGCGTATCAGCTGGCAACCATTTGCCATACTGGGTCAGTTCAATTTTCATATTAGCTCTCCGTTAGATTATGCGCTCAATGTCTCCGGTGGCCCTCCAGGGGGCCGAATGCAAAGAACGTTTAGTATAAGCACTTACACCAATTATATATATAAAAAAAAGGCCGCGTTCAGGGAGAACGCGGCCTTTGATTTTTGAATGCAATTCTCCCTAGGTACTGTTTTCGCGCCACCACCAGGATGCACGGTCTGCCAGCAGGTCCATGTCACCAGCTGCAGCCAGGGAAAGAAAAGAGCGGAACAGACGAATAGCTTCCTGACTGTACTGATTCGCATCAGAAATAGTTGCGAAGAGATCGCTGTCCTGAGTTACCATCTTCTGTGCAGACTCAAGCCTGCGCTTGAAAGAAGGAGTCACAAATTTTTTAATGTTGGGAATTTCACGGGAACAGGCCAGAAAAGCCACGGTGGAACTAAAATTCAGGGCCTGAATCATAGCCATGGCCTTGTCGTGCTCCTCAACTGAAGATTCAAATGCACCGAAATCAAGGCGTTCGAAAAAATCCTGCACAGCCAGCAGAGAAGGACGATCTTCATCACGCTCGGCCACAAGTGCCACCGTGGGCTCAAAGTCTGTCGGAATAACGGGCCCGAATAAGGGATGGGTTCCGACGACAGGTCCGTCATACGCTCGCAGCATCTGCTGAACCGGGCGGCCCTTGACTGAACCGACATCGGAAAGGACTGCCCCCTTTTTCATATGAGGGATAACGACAGGAAGCACCTCATCCATAACCGTCACCGGAATACAGAGAATCACCAGATCGGTATCAGGCAGACGCCGGGCCATTTTCTCCTCGTCAAAAGGGGTATCAAAACGGTGAACCATAAGTCCGGCCCGTTCAGCCTTGAGCGCGAGGAAGCCTCCCATCTGGCCACGGGACCCGATGACAGCTACGCTATGGATTTTATTAAACTCGCACTCCATGACTAAAAACCGTTTCCTTTTGTTACTTTTGCCCATTCATCCCAGAACCCGGGGAAAGACTTGTTTACGCATCCCGGTTCTTCAGGGACAGCTTCAATTCCTGCCAGTAAAAAGATTGCGGTACACATTGCAAGGCGGTGGTCATCATAAGTGTTGAAAACGATGCGTTCACCTTTTTTCAGCGGAGCCGGAATGATGGTAATGGAATCATCGGTGATCTCAGCCTTACCGCCCGCCCGCATCACTTCTGCAGCACTTGCCTCAAGGCGGTCACATTCCTTGATACGAAGATGGGCAACATTGGTAATCGTGGTGGGACTGTCAGCAAAAGCCGCTGCAACTGCAACAGTCGGAACGAGATCGGGGCATTTACCCATGTCCACTTCCACTCCGTGAAGTTTGGAAGGGTAAACAGTCACACTGTGATCGTCACTTGCGATTCTGGCTCCCATGGACTGAAGGATGTACATGATTGCACGGTCCCCTTGAAGAGAATTTACATTCATTCCTTCAATCTTAACAGGATTGTCACCTACAGCCCCGGCTGCGAGGAAGTAGGAAGCGTTCGACCAGTCACCTTCCACCCGGTATTCATCACGGTCAAACTTTGAAGGCTCAACCACGAAACGAATTTCACCGGGCACAACCTTCTCGACCTTGCGCCAGTCAGTCTTTTTCCATTTACCATCCTGTCTGGTCTGGACCTCGAATTTTACCCTGAAATCCTCCATCACATTAAGTGTCAGGGCTACGTAAGGCCATGAAACCGCTTTTTTGCCAATCACATTTATTATGGTGGTTTCATCTGCCAGCGGAGCACCGAGCAGCAAACCGGAAAGGTACTGACTGGATTCTTCAAGGGAAATATCCATTTCTTTACCTGTGAAACCGTCAGCCTCAAGAGTTACCGGGGG
The DNA here is from genome assembly GCF_055394525.1 of Maridesulfovibrio salinus. NCBI lineage: Bacteria > Pseudomonadati > Thermodesulfobacteriota > Desulfovibrionia > Desulfovibrionales > Desulfovibrionaceae > Maridesulfovibrio > Maridesulfovibrio salinus. Next base: position 1,504,627 of record NZ_AP042461.1, on the reverse strand, counting down.
GTAACCCTGCTTATCTGAGAAAGTAACTCTGGTTCCCTGAGATTCAAGCGCGCTGGTCAATGCGCCAATAGGACGGTCATGCATACGGGGAGTGCCCTGAACACGAAAGAGTCCCTTGCCTGCTCCAGCAAGTGCAGTTATCAGACGGCAGGTTGTGCCGGAGTCACGCATTTCCAAAACTGCGGGTTCTTTCATGCCCCCTTTTGGACCATCACTCATACCGGTAACAGTGGTAGCGGTTCCGTCAATGCAGAATTCAGCCCCCATTGTAGCGAGACAGTCCATGGTACGGTTGATGTCATTGCTGTCCAATGGATCAAGAACAACAGTAGTGCCTTCGCTGAGAGCTCCCGCAATCAAGGCACGGTGAGAAAGCGACTTGGATGAAGGAGCTTTAATAACAATTACGTTATCGGAAGTCATTTTATATATCCTGACTTTTCAGTCTTTTAAATTTTTTGCCTTTGGGACAACGTCCAAATCCGTTTTGACGCGGAATTGTAAAAATGCTCAAGAATTTTAAAAATTTTAATAAATTCCTGCTGCCGTTAACCTAAGAATTCATTTCCCTTAAATTTCATCATTCAAAAAGGCAAAGCCCAGATAAAAAAGTTCGGGAGAGTCCAGCGAACCATTTTCACTGAGTTCGCTGGACTCCGGTGGCATTATTAAAATTTACTACCGTTCTGAGAACCCGCCGGATAGCTTCCGAGAATCTTGAAAGTGAGACATCTCGCCTTCAGATCTTCGATCAGAGTTTCATGCTCTTCAGCACCGAGGTCTCCCTGAAGATCAACGAAAAACATATACTTCCACTTCTCACCGAGGAAAGGACGTGATTCCAGCTTGGTCATGTTTATATCATGTCCGGAAAGTTCATTCAGCACGGAAACAAGCGCACCGGGCCTGTCCGGAGTAGTGAAAAGGACTGAAGTTTTATCCCTTTTGCCTTCTTTACCGGGCTTGGGCCCAATAATGAGGAACCTTGTCCAGTTATCAGGCAGGTCTTCAATTGACTCGGCCACCACATGCAGACCGAAAATGTTGGCCAGTTTCACATGGCCAAGAGCGGCTACCGGTTCATCACTGTCGGCAACCATCTGAGCGGCCTGGGCTGTTGATTCTACAGACACGAGCTCTGCACCGGGAAGATTGGCTCGCAGCCAGCCGGTGCATTGCTCAAGTGCCTTGGAGTGTGAATAGACAGTTTTGATCTCTCCAATACCTGCACCTTTGCTGATAAGGCCGTGGCTTATACGGTGATACAATTCGGCCTGAATGAAGACCGGATACCGCATGAACAGATCGACATTCTGCCCGACCGTTCCCTTAAGCGAATTTTCAAGGGGGATAATGCCTAAATCGGCTTCGCCTTTGGAAACAGCCACAAAAATATCTTCAAAATTGTTTTTGGGTATCAGGTCGGCCTGACGCCCCATGTGCTGTAGTCCTGCAAAATATGAAAAAGTACCTTCCGGCCCCAGAAAAACCACCCGCTCGGGTCTTTGCAGTCTGCGGGAAGATGATATTATCTCTCGATATATAGCTTCCAGGTGTTCAGACGGCAGTGGGCCGGAGTTGCGTCCGGTCAGCCCCTGCAACACTTCCTGTTCCCGAAACGGTTTGAAGATCTGGTCCGAAGATCCGGCCTTGATTGCGCCTACTGCCAGAGATGCTGCCGCACGTCTGTTAAGAAGCTCCAGAATATCGCTGTCGAGGGAATCGATTTCATCCCTCAGATCAATTAGATTTTTTTTGCTGGACTGTGACATTTTTTTATTAATCCTCTGAAATTTCTTCTTTGATGCGCATGCCGAAATGTCGGCCCGCCTCATCAACCCGGCAAAGAACTTCATCGCCTTCTTTGAGTGTTACCACACTTACGGGTTCGCCATCACCATTAACAACTCTGATAGTCTCCGCATTCTGCAGAAAAACCTTGCCGGAAACCGGACCATCATCAGTCTGGACCTCGGCTGTGATCAACAGCATGGGGCGTACCTCAAGCTTGCTTCTGCCTACAACGGCAGAAGAAGTATTACCGTCCTTATCAACTACCAGAACCTCCGACCCTGACCGAAGTTCTTCAAGATATGTTGTCCTGTCTCCCGGGACGAGAGCATATGCATGTACCGCTCCGGCATTAACCCGGAAAGGACGCGCCGCGACATACGGGTTGGATTCGGTTTCAGCGTGCACCAAAAAAGTAAAGGCAGAAGAATTTCCGGTAAGAATTCCCTGCCCTTTTTTCAATTTGGATGTTGTATCCACACAGACCCGATGTGCCAGACCGGCTGCCTCTATTTTTGTGACTGTGGCTTTCTTAAGTTCCACTTTGCCCTGCGAGAGTTTGAGTTCGGCTACAATCTGCTTGAGTTCTGCGGCAGCTTCCGGTGTAACCACAATCGCGTCTGCCCCACGTTCCATTACCCCGGCGGCAAGCCTTGCCCGTTCCAGAGATTCAGCTTCAAGGGCCAGTGAATCAATCTGGGCAAGAAGGTTTTCAACCGGTATAATCTCCCAACCGGCTGCAAGGCAGACAGACTTTCCTTTTTTGTCAAGATCCACGGCAACAGCCTCGTCAGCCTTCTCAGTGATGGCCACACAGGGCATTTCTTCCGGAGTGATGACGCATACCCTGCCAAGAGATTCAATGGTTTCCTTGTCCTCTGGACTAGTGAGCACAGCGTCCACACCTGATTCAAGAGCAAGACTTACGAGCTTCTTGTCAAAGGGGATTGCTTTATAAATTATCTTTTTCATCATGATTTCCTGTATTTAAAACTACTCGCCTATGTATTCAAGTGCGGTATCAACATCTTCATCTTCGTGTACAATCTTGTGCAGAGCCTCGACCAGTTTCACGCGGTTCTTATGCTGGAAAACATTTCGCCCCACTGAAAGGCCGGCCCCGCCAGCTTTGAGAGAATCGGACACCATCTGCAGAAAATCACGGGTTGAATCCAGCTTGGGGCCGCCGGCTATTACTACCGGGATACAGCAGCTTTCCGCTACGCTGTTGAATGTGTCCATGTCTCCGGTGTACGGGACTTTTACAATATCAGCACCGAGTTCTTCACCAACCCGGGCGCAGTGAGCCACTACCTCAGGATCAAATTCGTTTTTGACCTTAGGGCCGCGAGCGTAAACCATAGCGATAACCGGAACTCCCCAACCCTGAGCGCAGGAAGATACTTCTCCGAGATCCTTAAGCATCCGGGCTTCGGTCTCATCACCGAGATTTACATGGACTGAAACTGCATCGGCGCCGAGACGAAGGCCGTCTTCAACTGTGCCGACAAGAGTTTTTGCATTTGGGAAGGGAGAGAGAGAAGTGGAAGCGGAGAGATGGACAATTAAACCTACATCGCGACCTTCCATTCGGTGGCCGCAGCGGACGAGACCTTTATGCATGAGGACTGCGTTGGCTCCGCCCTGAACCATATCTCCCACAGCCTCACGCATATTTCGCAGTCCCTCAATGGGGCCTACACTTATTCCGTGATCCATAGGCACGATTATAGTCCGTTCGGTATTGCGGTTGAAAATCCGCTCCATTCTGATGCTTTTACCAATCTGCATTTTAAATACTCCTGAAGTTTGCCTCTAAGTTCTCCAAGATCCGCTTCCCTTTTGGCGACCCCGCTAAAAAGAAAAAGGGCCGCCGGCGAGTCTTCGCCTGCGGCCCTTCTGTAGAGGTCGTTTGCTATGTTCTTTTCTACTTTTTCAACGAGCAAACCTCCACCCGACCACAAGCGTGGGTGCACCAAAAATAAAAAAAGTAGAAAAAATATGAGAGGCCGGTGCCTAGGGTGTTGAAAGTCTGCATGCAAGTCTTTTAACCGACCCAAGGAAAAAGAGTCAACAACTTTCTTTATTTTTTTTACCATCATTAATATAATGGACCCTTTTTGTAATACAGCTACACAAAAAAACACATCTCAAATTACAAACTTTACCTTTTTGTAATTTAGCACACATTCCAATAAGACAAAAAAGTACAAAAATACATTTTTGTAAGTAGTGTTTTTCTCTTTATAAAATAAAACACAATCATTTCAGACTCTTACAAAAATGGCACGCCTCATGCTTATAAAAACACATCCTTGAAGCAATCAACATCCCTAAGGAGGACTGTATGACTACTAAACTTTCACTGGCAGGCCGTAAAATACCGGCCCTTGCAACTCTCATGCTTCTTATGGCTCCCTCTGCAGCTTTTGCAGCAGAAGAAGCCATGACTCAGGCTCACGGTAACATTCTCTGGACCCTCATTGCTGCTATTCTTGTAATGTTCATGCAGGCAGGATTTGCATGCGTAGAAGCAGGATTCACCAGAGCCAAAAGCGCCGGTAACATCCTGATGAAAAACTTTCTCGATTTTTCCACCGGATCCATCATCTTTTTCCTTTTCGGATTCGGACTGATGTTTGGTCTGGATGCAGGCGGATTCATCGGATCATCCGGCTTCGGACTCTCAGGAACCGGCCTGACCGATCCGGACTCACAGTGGACCCTTACTTTCTGGTTCTTCCAGTCCGTCTTTGCAGCCACTGCAGCCACAATCGTTTCAGGCGGTATTGCCGAACGTACTAAATTCAGCGGATATATTCTGGTAACATGCATCGTAACCGGTCTTATCTATCCTATCTCCGGCCATTGGGCCTGGGGCTCCCTGTGGCTTGGTGATGCTGGAGCTGGCTGGCTTGAAGGAATCGGATTCATGGACTTCGCAGGCTCCACTGTTGTTCACTCCGTAGGTGGCTGGATAGCACTTGCAGGCGCGATAATACTTGGACCCCGCATTGGTAAATATACTGCAGACGGCAAAGCAAAAGCTATTCCCGGACACAATATTCCTCTTGCTTCACTTGGTGTATTCATTCTCTGGTTCGGCTGGTTCGGCTTCAACCCCGGTTCCACCACCACTGCAGACGGATCCATCGGCCTCATCGCCGTAACAACAAGCCTTTCAGCCTGCGCGGGAACACTTGGAGCAATGGCAACCTCATGGTTCAGATTCGGCAAGCCTGATATCTCCATGACCTGTAACGGCGCACTGGCAGGACTGGTCGGTATCACCGCCCCCTGCGCCACTGTAACTCCGGCTGCCGCTATAATCATAGGGCTCATCTCAGGTCTACTGGTAGTTCTTTCAATTGAGTTCATTGATAAAATTCTGAAAGTTGATGACCCGGTTGGTGCAGTCTCCGTCCATGGCGTATGTGGCGCATGGGGAACTCTGGCCTGCGGACTTTTCACCTCTCCCGCCCTTAATGATGGTGCAGGAGGACTCTTTTACGGCGGCGGCTTCTCACTGGTAGTCCCCCAGCTTATCGGAATCGCGGTCTGCTTTGTGTGGGCCTTCGGCGCAGGACTGGTAGCTTTCACCATAGCCAAGGCCATAATCGGTATCAGGGTAACCGCCGAAGAAGAAATGAAGGGCCTCGACATCGCTGAACACGGCATGGAATCATACAACGGTTTCCAGATCTTCTCCAACGAATAATCGAACAATCAGCAAGAGAGGAATAAAACAATGAAACTTATCATCGCATATATCCGCCCCGAGTGCCTGACTCCTGTTAAACAGGCTCTCTACACTAAAGGCATCTACTCAATATCTGTAACTAACATTCTCGGTTCCGGAAGACAGGCCGGCTTCACTGAAACCTACCGAGGAGTTGTAATGGAAGTTAACCTGCTCAAAAAAGTACGTATTGAAATCGGCCTTGCCGAAGAAAAGCTTGATGAAGCTCTCGAAGCCATCAAAACAGGAGCCCAGACAGGCAAGGAAGGTGACGGTGTAATCTTCGTGCAGGATCTCAACCGCACCATAAGAATCAGAACAGGAGAAGAATCACTTTAACCTCTAAGTGAATCACTATAACCCCAATTAGTGTAAAGCAGGATCGGGTTCTTCATCGGCAGAAGGGCCCATCCCCCGGCCCGGTGACCACCTCCACCGGACCTTCCCCGGCCGGAAGGGACTTCCCACCCTTCCGGCTTTTTCTTGGGAATTGTAAAAAAAGCGACTGTTGAAATGAATACTGCCCCTGAAATATCCATCCACGAACTGATTGAACGAGAATGTATAGTAACCTTTCTGCAGCCGCTTGTATCCATGAACCGCAAGTCACTTCTTGGTTACGAGGCTCTGGCGAGAGCTATAAACCCATACAGCGGGGAATTGATCCCACCGTTTACTCTTTTCGCCATGTGTGAAGACTTATGGACTTTGACAAGGCTCGACAGGGCCTGCCGAAGAAAAGCCCTTGAAACTTTTGCTCCCATTTCCAGAGCTGACCGTTCTTTGCTTTTGTCTGTCAACATAGATGCTGCCATTATAAACCATGACTCAATTAACCACGGACTCACCGGCAAGATGGCCGCAGAGTACGGAATTCCCACAAATAATGTCATTCTTGAAATAATTGAATCAAAAGCAGGAAGCGACAAAGCTCTTTCCACTTTTGTCGAGAAGGCCCGCAAAAGAGGATTTCTGATTGCCCTTGATGACATTGGAACCGGGCATTCAAATCTTGACAGGATACCGGAATTGAAGCCTGACATAATCAAGATAGACAGATCTCTGATTGAGGACATCCATAAAAAATTTCATAATCTGGAAGTAACCCGCTCATTAGTCAGCCTTGCAGACAGGACCGGGACCCTGCCCCTGGCTGAAGGCATTGAGAAAGTTGAAGAGGCCCTTACTCTGATGAGCATTGGCATTGATGTTTTTCAGGGTTACTACTTCGGAAAGCCGGCACCGGTTCAGGCTGTGCAACCTAAAAAAATCAAGCAGATAAACATTCTGGCATCACGTTTCAAAACCCATATGCTGGAAAAACTGAATCAGCAGAAGATAAGGGAAAAGATTTACAAAAGAATGACAGCAAAGCTGCGCGAGGCTCTTATGGATGGGCTACCCGGCTCTTCCGATTCAATTCTTTCATCTTTCATTACCGAAAACTCCAATATTGAATGTGCATATATACTGGACTCAAAGGGAATCCAGAGTTCGGAGACAATCTGTAATCCATACAAGCTAAAAGAAAACAGAAGGCTGATCTACCAGCCGGCCCCTCCTGGAGCGGACCACTCCCTCAAGGAATATTACCTGACAATAAAAACAGGAAAAGACTGGCATACCACAGCCCCGTATATTTCACTTGCATCGGGAAACAACTGTGTAACTGTTTCGACAAAGCTCTACGAAACCCCGAAGTCACCAATCCTGTGCATTGACATAAGCACTTAGTCCACAATCTTTTGCTCTCTACAACATAAGTATATTGCAAGGAGCAGGGGTTTGACATAAAGTTCCCGCCTCTAATGACTTAAATAAACGGATTCGGGAATGGATAAAAACACTAAAGACGGCCTTTTTTTCGCAGCAGGCGCATTTATAATGTGGGGTCTATTGCCAATTTATTGGAAAGCCCTTGAAAGCGTCCCCTCCCTTGAACTTCTCTGCAACAGAATCGTCTGGTCCATGTTTTTTGTCGGTGCGCTCCTCACTCTTAAAGGACGCTGGAAAGAAGTGCGCCTGGCAATCAATGACAAAAAGGGAAAAATACTCCTCACAGCCAGCAGTTGCCTGATAGGCTGCAACTGGTTCGTATACATCTGGGCGGTAAACCATAATCATGTGGTTGATACCAGTATGGGGTATTATATGACTCCCCTGATGAATGCGCTGCTGGGATTTATTTTCATGAAAGAAAGGCTGAACAGACTACAGGCCGCCGCCATTGCACTTGCTGCCTGCGGAGTCGCCTACTCAATATACGACTACGGAAGAATCCCGGCTATTGCGCTGACTCTGGCAATTTCTTTCGGATTCTACGGGCTGGTACGCAAAGTAATGAAAGTGGAATCCCTCCCGGGCCTTTTCATTGAAACGGCTGTGCTTTTTCCTATTTCCGCAGGATATCTCCTCTGGCTGGCAATAACAGGAGATATCAGCAGCATCAAAATAGGGTTCAGTGAGAATATACTTCTTATTGGAGCCGGGGCCGCGACTTCAATGCCTCTGCTGTTCTTTGCTCACGGAGCAAGAAAACTCAGGCTGGTCACGCTGGGGATGATGCAATACATAGCTCCGACACTGGCACTGCTGCTGGGTGTTTTCCTTTATAAAGAACCATTCAGCGGTGCCAGAGCAATCACATTTATATTCATATGGTCCGGAATTGCATTATATGTTGCAGATGGCCTGCGCAATAATGTAGGCTTTATGACAAAGCTCAATGGTCGCTTCCAAAAATTATAATAGAGCCCGACTGTTTTTTGAAATACCTCAAAAACATAAGTTATATTATTAAAGTACGGAGTCTTAATTGCAGAACCCAGAACAGGAACAGTTATTTTTGAACAAATGGTTACCGTTCAAACTAATACTGGCCCTGCTGGTTATTTTGGGTGTCGGCGGTGCGACAGGTATTACTCTGGACAACCTTGTTATCAGCGACCAGGAAAAAATATTCAGCCAACAGCAGACCCTGCAGACCAAACTGGCTGCAACCGCACTTAGCGACAGACTGGACAACATTCTGGGTACAGCTCAGGTCATATCCAGATATTCTCTTGAAGATTACCTCAGGGGTAACAGATCCGACAGCTCAATAAAAAGACTTTTCAAAATCAAAAAAAATGCCCTTGAATCCCTTCTGTATATCAGTTTTTCCACAGACGATGGCAATGAAAGAATCAACTCTGGAATCACATCGCCTAAAGCAGGCATAGCAAGCAGACAGGCCCGGAAATGGACCGAAAAGTACTATTCGACACTTTCGGGCAAACCCGATGGGTTTATAACCCCGCGACCTGTTGTATATGAGGATTTCAGGTGTGCGGGTCTTCTTATGCCCTTATGGATTGACAACAGTTTTAAGGGAATACTGACATTGGTGGTGGATCTTGGATTTCTCCTCGATAAATATATAGCCCCCATGCAGATAGGAACCTTCGGGTCGGGATACGCTATTGATGGTTCGGGCACTGTTCTTTTTGATCTTGAAAAGGAAGTTATCGGCAAGAATATTTTCGAACTGCATAAACAATTTCCAGATCTGATTAAGCTTGATTCCAGAATGCTGCATGAAACCAGCGGAAAGAGTGAATACACATTTTACACAATAAGGGGGGGTGACAAAGTCCGAAAACTGATGGCCTGGGACAGCGTCAGAATCGGAGATCTGAAACTGATTATCGCCCTCTCCGCTCCGGAATCTGACGTGAGCAACACCATGTCCTCGGTTCGAACCGCCAGATTCGCCATGATCGCTTTCATGGGCTTCACAATTTTCGGTGTTATTTTTTTCTTTTATTACTACCGTTCCAAGCAACTGCTGATTTTCCAGAATAAAGAACTGAAGCGTAAGGATGAACTGTTTGAAGCTATTTCTGCAAATGTTCCCGGTGCGATTTACAAATGTGAACAGAGCCAGCCCTACTCCATGGAATTCATAAGTCCCAAGATAAGTAAGATCAGCGGTTATTCGGAATACGATTTTCTAAACGGCGGTAGAAACAGATTCAATGAAATTATTCATCCCGAAGACCGAAACAGGGTAAAAGTAACGATTGAGGATGCCATCTCCAAAAAGAAATCCTTCACTGTGGACTATCGTATACAACACAGCAGCGGTTCACTGCGCTGGGTTCATGAAAGAGGTAAGAAACTGGCAGAAGAAAACAGTATAGTAGGATTCATTGTTGACATCACCGAACGCCGTAAAGAGACCCAGGCTCTTCATTCCGCTGAAGAAAAATACCGTACAATAGTTGAGAACGCCCCGTTTGGAATCTATCAGAGTACCCCGGAAGGAAAATTCATCAGTGCAAATCCGCAACTTGCCAAATACTACGGCTATACTGACGAAAAAGATCTCACCGGGGAAGTAAGCAACATTTCCACCCAATGCTATGTCTCCTCGGACAGCCGGAGAAGATTAATCACAATCCTCAATGAATTCGGATACACGGAAAATTTCGAAGCCGAACACCGCTGCCGTGACGGATCCTCATTCTGGGGAGCCGAGACAGTTACCGCCATTAAGGACGAAGAAGGCAACATCATACGTTTTGACGGTTTTATGCTCGATATTTCCGAACGAAAAGAGCATGAGGAAACCATGCGGAGGCTTGCCATGTATGACAGCCTTACAGGATTGCCCAACCGGGTTCTCTTTGACGACCGCATAAAGCAGGCAATATCCCACTCTAAAAGGACAGGAATGAAAGTGGCAGTCCTTTACGCCGACCTCGACAACTTCAAGCCCGTTAACGATGAACTCGGGCATATTGCCGGAGATGCGGTGCTCAAAGAGGTCGCCGGGAGATTCAGCGACTGTCTGCGCACCAGTGACACTGTTTCCCGGATAGGCGGTGACGAATTCATTTTCATTCTGCAGGACATAGGCTCAGAAACGGAAGTGGAGGTCGTGGCTCAGCGTATAATAGAAACCATGCGCGCCCCGTTTTATCTTGCCGAAAAAGTGTACCGCCTTGGGGTGAGCATCGGTATAAGCACCTACCCGGAAAGCGGAACTGAAAAAGAAGTTCTGGTCCGCCTTGCTGACGAAGCTATGTACCGGGCAAAAGCCTCTGGAAAAAACAGCTTTTCATACTGAGAATAATCTCCTGCCGTAAATTTACAAAAAAAGCATAAACCCGTTCCAATATCGCGAAAATAAACAATTCATTAAGTTGTATTGACCCCGGATACCAGTGTGATAGAAAAAGTCAGGGGACAGATACAATCATATCCGGCTTCTATCTGCTGAAACCCTTTTAAAAGCATCAGACCGGAAGTGAGCGTTCCACTCCATCTTTATAAGCCAATTCATGGAGACAAAAATGAATTTTCGCATTGAACATGACTGCATCGGACAAAAGGAAGTTCCTCAGGATGCCCATTACGGGGCCCAGACCATGAGAGCTGCTGAAAACTTCAGCATCACCGGAATTCCTATATCCCACTACCCCCAGATCATTTATTCTCTGGCCTACATCAAAAAAGCCGCAGCTCTGACTAACAATGAGCTGGGTAAAATTGATGACGAAAAAACTAAAGCCATCGTTTTTGCCTGTGATGAGCTTCTCGATGATAAGTATCACGACCAGTTCATTGTGGACATAATTCAGGGCGGGGCTGGAACATCCACCAACATGAATGCCAACGAGGTAATCGCCAACATAGGCCTTCAGCATCTCGGCTTCAAGCTTGGCGAGTATGAACATCTGCACCCCAACAGCCATATCAACATGGCGCAGTCTACCAACGACGTTTACCCCACATGCCTGCGGCTGACTTTAATATCCAAGATGGATCAGCTCATTGAGGCAATGGAATACCTGCAGAAGAGCTTTGCGGCTAAAGGCAGGGAATTCGCTCATATTCTGAAAATGGGTCGCACCCAGCTTCAGGACGCAGTACCCATGACTCTGGGGCAAGAATTTACTTCCTACTCTATTATGATCGGTGAGGATATTGAAAGGGTTCGTGAAGCCAAGCAGCTGATCTGCGAAATAAACATGGGCGGAACGGCTATCGGGACAGGCCTGAATGCTCCACCCAGATATGCTGAGATTGTAACTGAAAAACTGAAGGAACTGACCGGTTTTGAGCTTGAACTCGCTCCGGATCTGGTTGAGGCTACACAAGATACCGGAGCATACGTGCAGCTTTCCGGTGTGCTCAAACGTGTTGCAGTAAAAATTTCAAAGATATGCAATGATCTCAGACTTCTGTCTTCCGGACCCCGTTGCGGATTGAACGAAATCAATCTCCCGCGTATGGCCCCCGGATCATCAATAATGCCCGGCAAAGTCAATCCGATCATCCCAGAAGTAGTCAACCAGATAGCTTTCACAGTTATCGGCGGAGATGTTACCGTATCCATGGCTGCAGAAGCCGGGCAGCTGGAACTGAATGTAATGGAACCGGTAATAGCCGCGAGCCTTCTCAATTCCCTTACTATAATGCGGCGCGGTTTCAGGACTCTGGCAGACCGCTGTGTAGAAGGAATCACCGCCAATGAGGATGTATGCCGCGGATACGTTGAAAACAGTATCGGTCTGGTAACGGCCCTCAACCCCTACATAGGCTACGAAAAATCTACCGAAGTGGCGAATGAAGCTCTCAATTCGGGACGTTCGGTTTATGATGTAGTAATTGAAAAAGGGTATATGTCCAAAGAAGATCTGGATAAGGCTCTTTCTCCTGAAAGCATGGTCCATACCCACCCGCTCAACCTTGGGGCTACCTGCAAATAACATGAGTGCCGTGGAAGCCAGCTTCCACGGCACTTTTTTATTATAAACTTCAAAGGAGAGATCATGAATCAGGAAAAACCAGTTTCAGCCATGTCCATGATGTTTGTTGTGGTCGGTAACATGCTCGGGGCAGGGATTCTTGCCCTTCCGGTAAACCTTTGTGCAGCAGGATTTTTTCCATCTGTTGCCGCCACCCTGTTCATGTGGGTTCTCATGACTTACACGGCCTTGATATACTCAGAACAGAAGAGCCTCACCACAAACGAGCATGCCGATCTGCCGACATTCTTTCAGCAGGAGCTGGGAGCCGCGGGCAAATGGGTGACAATTGTTGCCAACCTGATCATACTTTACGGGGTACTTGTGGCCTATCTTTGCGGAATATCCGCAATCATAATGAGCCTGCAATCCTCTTTGCCCAAACCTGTTGTCATGATTCTCTATTTCCTGCTGGTGACCGGAATGACCGCATTCGGAATGCAGATGATGAAAAAATGCACCCCGTACATGGTCACTATCATGTGGATAACTTTCGGAGCGCTGGTTTTCATGGTTGTACCGGACGTATCCACGGTGAATCTCGACAAACTCGACTGGACATATATACCTGCAGGGCTGCCGGTACTTCTGATGGCTTTCCATTTCCACAACATCATTCCGAGCATCTGCCGGACTCTCAACCATGACCGTAAAAAGATAAGAACAGCAATAATAGGCGGAACCACCATCGGCATGGCTATGAATATTGTATGGCTCCTGGTTGTTCTGGGTGCACTTCCGCTTTCCAACCCTGAAACCCACATTGATCTGATCACTGCTTTCGGAAATAACGACCCGGCCACTATTCCGCTGGAAAAACTTCTTCAGACACCGGTTTTCACTTATGTGGGACTGATTTTCGCGGTTGTTGCCATGTCCACGGCCTTCATGGCTAACGGAACAGCGCTCATGAGCTTCATGCGAGACCTTACCGCCACACATTTCAACAGCAAGAGCAAAATTCTGGTCTGGACACTTTCCTTCCTGCCTCCTCTGGCAGTAGGCCTTCTTTATCCTGACATATTCCTTGTAGCCATCAACCTCGTAGGTGGAGTCGGCGAATGTATTATCTTCGGAATTCTGCCCGGATTCATTGTCTGGAAATATTCCCCGGCTGGATCCCTGCGCAAAATGTCCGGAATTATACTCATTGTTTGTTTTGCAGCAGTACTTCTGATTGAGCTGGGACAGGAATTCGGACTCCTGCACCTCAGTCCCAATGTCGAATACTGGACGCACCACACCAAATAGCAAAATACTCCGGCAGAGCGATAAGGTACTGCTCCATAAGTAATAAAACTGGAACCAGTGTATGCATGCATACCCTGGTTCCAGTTTTCTTATCAGTACAGCACTGACCTATCAAATTGTAAGCTTAAAGCAGGCTGAGATTTCACTTTACGAAACCGATGATGGCTTATCGTAATATAAACAGACAGGAATGGCAGACAACGGCGTAAAGAAGCTTTCTGAAACTTATAAGTGAAGACAGTCCATATGCTTACTTTTGTTTTGTCAGCAGATAATAGGTCACGCCCAGAGACACGATAACAACCCCAAGACTTGACACATACGGCCAGTCCACAGCCTTGAAGTCCAGAACTATAACCTTACGGGCCGCAGCCATGAGGGCCGTGGCAAGCACCAGACGGATATGGATAATGTTGTCCTCAAGATACATCACGATGTTGGCAAATATCTCAATGGCGATGAGCACTGCCATGAATGCTCCAAAAGTAGCAAGTATATCATTGATATTCAGCAGGAAATAAGGAGGAGTTGTCATCTTGGTATAGAGGACATAAACCACATCCAGAATACCCCAGAGTATGACAAAGGTCATAAGCACAGCCAAAGCCTTGACCGCGAAGCGAAGGACAGCCTGTAGGCGGTGGATAAGTGGGTCCTGAGAGCCGAGAACGTGGCAATCTTCTACTTCCGGTTTTCCGGGTTCACTGGAAGGCCTTTTCCGGCAGACCATACCATCATTCAAATCATTGCTGTCCTTACTCATGACCCCTCCCCTTTTGCGGGTTCAAAACGTCGAAGAAACTGTTTACCAATAGCCTCCCCGCGCCAGAAAGTTTTCGAGAACATGGCAGAACAGCATCACTGCCGGCCCGTTTTCCAAAAGCACTTGGCAAAATAATCAACGAGAGTTGAAAGTTATTATACCTTTCTCAGATTCCAACTTCCTGCCTTAACACGCTGAAACTTAAGTAGCAAGACACTGCCGGAATTAACCTCTTGTCTTACAGCAGAATAAATCCCCCAAGCTGGCCCGTTTATTCCGGCAATGTAGAGCTTCTGACAAAAGAACCGCGCATGGAGGGAATAACCCCTCACAAGTACAGGAGAGGATGCGATAAGCAATCAGTATTCAGTCTTGTTCTTAACCTTCCACTCGCCATATTCTTTCTTCAAGTGGTACAGAGCGTTTTCGCGCACTTTGTTGTCACGCATATCAAAAATCACCGAGTATTCGCCTTTGACCCATAATTCCACTTCATTCGGTGTCAGGGTTCTGATTGAATAGCGCAGGCCGGAAGTTGAAACAACCGCTTCATGATATTTCTGCAACACACCTCTGGTTTCAAGCATGGACCTGAAACTCTCAAACATGGCACTTTCACGCAGAAAATTATCCTCTGTAAACATCCGGGGATACTCTTCGCTAATAGTCACGAAATTAGTATAGAGCCTGTCGAAAAAAACTTTCAATTCCTCGAGAACTGCCTTTTTGTGCTCAAGTTTACTCATTTTCTTTTTGAGCACTTCTTTTTCTTTATCCGAGAGCTTGCGGACCTGTTCAGGCGGTTTAGGTTCGGCTTTGCCTTCAGCCTTGCCGGAATTAAGGGCTGCGAGTTCCTGCTCTGAGGGGCGGTGATAGTTTATGTCCACTTCTGAAATCCCGGCATCTCCTATTTCACCGGAAGAATAAACTGAATGTATTGAGAACCCCAGATTGGTCGTAGGATAATCCGCGACTTTTAGTTGCTGGAGCTTGGTAGTGTCTTGAAGGGCAAATTCCTGCCGCTGACCGTCAGAGAAAGAGACAACGACTTTCTTAACCCGGTTAACCTTCTCAAAATCTTTACCTGTTCCGATACCGTTCCTTAGGATAACAGAGTCCACTATAACTTTTGCCGGAAAAAAGAAATGCAGCCACTCTCCTGCGCCTTCACTGTCTCCCTTCTCAATCCATCCGGTCGTATAATTGCCATCGCTCAAGGACTTCCCGTCAAACACAGATTCACCCTCGCTGGGAATAAACGACGACACACGCACATGGTAATCATCGGCGTATGCAATCGTGCAGGAAAACAGAATGACAGCCAGCAAGAGCATTATTTTCTTAAACATAAATTCTCCGTAAAGAGGTTGGAAATCAATCTATCCACACCCGAACTCTTAATCAAAAATCAGGCCGCCTGTGTTGCATTACTCAAATAAACCCCGGCATACTGGAATGCCGAGGCAATCTTCATTTCATTAAACAGTCATGCTCCCTGCATCGAATCTACCAGGGCATTGGATCGGGAAGAATCACATCATCGGAATAATCATAGCTGTCAAACTGCTCCGAGAACCACTCAAAAAATTCAAAATAAGGAAATATTCTTCTCCCGGCCTCGACTTTATCCCATGCTTTCTCTCCGGCTGGATCAATCTCCTTGGAATCAAGCTTCATAATCGGAACAAGGTCCTGTGGACAGACATAAGCGACCTTGCCTACAACATAATATCTGATTGGATGATCTTTATACACAACCTGCATTACAGATGTACTCATAATTACCCTCAAAAGTGCTTGGACACGTTAATCTCCGGTCCTTATTAAACAGGAAAGGCTTGTAACGCCTGATACGAATTCTTGTTGCCCCTATAAAACAAACCCGGGCGGTACACAACCGTACCGCCCGGGTTTGAATTTAACGACAAAGTCATAATCATCAGACTGTCTAAAAAAGACAGGATCTAAGCATATTCAGAGATACTTGGAATTCAGTTTTTTTACGGCGCACCACCAACGTAGTTTTTTTAAGCTCTGAGACTCGCTAGAGATTTACATCGTGGATGCAATTTTAGCAGCAGCCTGAAACCGAATTAGTTCACCGGAGTTGCTTTAAGCGTGAAGGCCGCGGGGTTACCGTTCTCAAGCTTGTATTCGGGATGACCGATAAATCCGTTCAGCACACCATGGCCTGAAAGCTCAATCTGTTCATGATCTTCATAAGTCGCAAGGCCGATCCGGGTTTCAGCGTTAACTTTTGTTGTATCCCCGGTAAACTTGCAGGACCCCTTGATCAGCGATGCAATGGGCCTGGATGTGCTTCTGATAGCAGCGTAGCTGTCCTGCAGCTTACCGTCCTCTGTTACCAGCAGGACCATGTCACCCAGATAGTCATTTTTAGTAGTCGTAAATTCAAGGTCGTAGCGTTTCACTGAAACAGGAGCACCGCTGGCCATTCCAAGATCGGAGCCGAAAGCAGCAACCAAACCGTGGGCATCCAGAAACCTTTTATCCCATTCTGCTTTGTGCTGTGTCTGTTCCGCGTCAACACCGAAAACATAAAAAACCGAGTAACCAAAATCCAGAGACAGCTTATGCTTCTGCGGCGTTGACTTCATGTCTGAATAAATAATCACCCGGGTGACCATACCCGGCTTGTTAAATCTGTCTTCGTCAGAAGCCAGAGCGAGCATTACTTTTTTGGAGCGACTTCTGCCCGTCCCCAGACCGTACTTATAGATATTGCCCAGAGCCCCACCGAGCAGATTCCTAAAAAACTGCTGTTCCTCGGGAAGCTCTTTCAAAGGATCTTTCGAAAAGAAACCAGCTACCCCGCTTTGCTCTTTCCTGAATTTTTCCTTTTCCGAGGCAGTATAATCAGGCCAGTATCCGGACCAGACTTCTTCCACCACACCATTATCCGCGTCCATGCGCATCACTGTTACACTTTCAGCGGGCATGAGCGTACTGGCAAGCTTGGCGTCAATCCGGTCCGCCCAACTTGTATCCCCTTCTTTCATCATGCTCTGGTCAATATAAACCAGAGTCTGTCTTTCTGTATTCTTTCCCCTGAACTTCTCAAGATCAGGAACCCCGGAGCCCAGAATTGCCCAGCCGGGCGTAGCAATCATGGTTAAACCGATCACAAAAAATGAAATAATCAAACGCATCATGACAAGCCCCCTACCAGCGAATGAGTTGAGATATATAATTTTCATCCACACAAACGTTCATGCGGTCGTACTCTTCAGCACTCAGAACTTCATTGTTTTCAGCATAGATTTTGGTTTCATCAGACTGAAGCAGCCTGTTTACCAGAGTCTGCTTGTAGAGCGCGATGTATCTGTTGGCGTCATTAACAAGATGACTTATTATTTTATCCCGCTTTGCCTGCACCTGCTTATAAAGGCTGAGGTGTTCACCAAGATCTTCCGTCAGAGCCTTAATCTCGTTTCTGGCCTGCTCCCGTTTCACGGCGCGGCTTGAGTTGAGGGCCTTTACATTGGCGTCTCTGGATTTTGTAATCCTGTTAAGCCGTCCTTCGGCGTTCCTCTTCTGCTGTGCAGCTTCCATATAATGAGGATTCCGGTCATGAAAGATGGTCGATATCCAGATGCTGATACCCCAGACAGCAATGTTGGAGCCGAGACTGGTCAAAGCCGATGCATGAGGCCCCATTCCCGTGCTGGTCTGTTGCGCGCTGTTCAGGATATTGGCTCCGATCTCCCTCATCATATGGGCTTCCGAATTAACCACTGCTATGTACCGTACATAATAAATGGCTATGAAAACCACGATAAGAAACAGGGAGGCCACTGCAAACTGCCACCCTACATGCTTTTTTTCCTCAGGCCGGACATGGCTGCCGAAGTAAAAGGTAAACTGCTTAAGGGCCCGACCATGCTCATGTGATGCCCAGGCTACAACTCCGCCCACCGCCGCAGCGGAAGCAAATGCAAAAGCCGGAATATCCATGAACTCCAGCATGAAATTATAGTTGATCATCACCTCCCCGGTGGCGACCATTGTTAACAGAATAACGTACAGCCACATGGGGCGCATAACCACATCCCTGTTGCCTTCAAGCTGCCTTATCCGCTTATAACGCAGCGAAGCTTCCCGCAGGTCTTCGCATGCTTCGTCATACCCCGCGGTTGCATTGAGGGTTACATCCTCATCTTTTATCTGCTGATCCACCTCATCATCTACTCTGCGGTACTGCTCTTCCAGTTGTCCAACCTGCTCAATTTTATCCATGAAAGGAGAACATGAAGCCATAAAATCGGAATAGATCATCTGAAAACGACTCAGGGCATCACGGATATGAGAAGTACACACTGTATGCATGGACTGGGTAATTCCGGAACACTGGCAGAAAACAGCAGCGTGTGAGGCTTCCTTTTCCGCGGCATCAAAAACCTTCAGCTCAATATCTTCATATTCCGGGAGCTGCCAGTTCTGGCAGTGTTCAAAGCATTCCCGTATTGAAACATCCACTCTCTCCGAGCTCATAAAAACTCCTTTAACGATCCTGGATGATCTTTACCCCATCCAGACAGCTCTTAATTACCTTATTAGCAACCGTCTCTTCATGATTTCTGATAACAGCACTGGAATCAGAGACGATATCATCACGCTCCTTGGATTTAGCGGATATGTCCGCCAGGGTGACAGCTTCGAGACCGGCGACTTCTTTCTCCACTTCTTCTGCCGTCAATTCAGGCTTGCGGTTGTGGTCGTCAATACAGCCCGAGCAAAATTCCTTATCATCCACAACCACTTCCCTATTGGCCTGCTCATTTGATGACAGAAGAAATTCCACCCGCCGGTTCATAGCCCGGCCTTTTTTTGTCTGGTTTGACTCAATCGGTCTCATTTCGCCGATAGGAAGCGTTTTCATAACTTCCAGAAGAACCCCACGCTTATGAAGTTCTTCCATCACACTGAGTGCCCGCTTCTCAGAAAGCTCTTTGTTTTTTTTAGCTTTTCCCACGCTGTCGGTGTGACCAAGAAGCAGAATTTTCGTATCCGGATAATCTTTCAGGACTTTCCGGGCAAAAGCATTCAAAACAGATCTGGATTCAGCCTTTAACTTGAAAGACCCTGAATCAAAAAAAACCATTCCCGAAAAACGGACTTTCACCACCGGAATGTTGATCTCTTCCCCACCGACATCATTACGGGTTACATTGTATATTTTTATTACGGGCTTATTACTCAGCTTGCGGGTCAGATCATCAAGGCTTTTGCGCATATCAACTAGCCACAGACGGTTCCCCTCACTTGAATCGCCATACCACTTCGCGTTCCGCTTGAGCGGAGGTATTCCGGTTGAAGCCGGATCAGAAATAACTTCTTCCGGTTCATACTGCGTACTTCTATCCGGACGCTCCTGCTTTAGGTTTATATTGGACGCGCACCCACACAAAAATGAACACAAAAACAAAACACCCAGCTTTTTCAGTACTGCCCATTGCATCATGCCTCCCTGACCTGTTTATAAATATAAGCAAATAAATATTGTTAAACATTATTTCGAATATTTATTATCTATCATCAGCCTAGTGTCAATATAAGATAGCATAGCAAATAACAAAGAGAACAAAAAAGGCAACCCGAACATGGGTTGCCAACTAAAAAACACTTTATTTATTAAGTCTTACTATACTTTACGGGTCAGATAGTCATTAAAGTCAACAGGTTTGTTTTCGAATTCACCCTGAAAGAATGGCGATGAAATAAGAAACTCTGCAGATGAACGGTTGCTTGCTGTGGGGATATTGTAAAGGACTGCCAGACGAAGAAGCGCTTTCACATCAACATCATGCGGCTGGGGCTGCATGGGGTCCCAAAAAAAGATAAGAACGTCAATCCGCCCTTCCGCTATAAGTGCCCCCAACTGCTGATCACCACCAAGCGGGCCGGACTTCATCCTGTCCACAGGCTTGAATTCGCTTCCCGTCTCACCTGCTCTTCGCTCAATAAGCTTCTCCACCAGCCCTCCGGTAGTTCCCGTAGCCAGAAGGTTGTGCCCGCTGAGCGCATCAAGGTTGCACTCAACAAAATCGAGCAATTCATTTTTACAATGGTCGTGAGCAACTACTGCTATATTCTTAACGGACTTCATATCTGTCATATCCTCCATGATATCTGAAATTGGCAGCCAGATGGCTTTAGAGGCATAAACATCACCTTAAGCTACAATAGGGGTAATATGCTGAATTCATTTGCGCAAGAAACTATATGGCCACAGCAGTCAATTATATACCAAGAAACAATAGCCAAGTTTCTTGACAACCGGACAGTGTGGACAATACGTTTCAACAGCACAATTATTCAAAAAGTCATTGACACACTCAAAACAGGTAAAACTAACAGGACAATTTTTCCATGCATAAAACAGGGAAGATACAGGTCGCGGTATTTGCTCTGGTCTCTGCCTCATTCACCAATATCTATCTGACCCAGCCGGTTCTACCCGTTCTTGAGGCTGAATTCGGAGTCAGTCCCGTGCAGGTGTCACTGACCGTATCTTTTGTGATCCTTGGCATTGTCCTGTCCAATTTATTCTTCGGTTATCTGTCAGACCGATATCCGATCCAGCCGATACTTCTGGGGGGAGGTTTCTTTGTGGCGGTCGGGGGGACCGTCTGTGGGCTTACCCATGAATTCGATCTGCTTGTGGGAGCCCGTCTGCTTCAGGGACTTTTCATTCCGGCCCTGACCACAAGTCTGGCTGCCTGGCTGGCAAGAACCCTTCCCGCGGAAAGACTGAGTGTTGTTATGGGATCTTATGTCTCAGCCACCATCATGGGAGGACTGGGTGGAAGGCTGCTCGGGGGATGGATTCATCCGCCACTGCATTGGAGGTATGCTTTCTTTTCCGCAGCCGCACTAATCGTGGTGACAACTGTTCTGGCCGTAATCATGCTGCCTTACGCCAGTAAGGAATCAGTTGAAAAGGACCGGACATGCAATGGTATGGAATCCTATAAATCACTTCTCAAAAAGCGAGAACTGCTGCTGATTTACGCCTGTGGAGCGGGAAGCCTGCTGATATTCTCGCCTGTGTTCAACTATCTTCCCTATCGACTTTCACACCCGCCGTTCAATCTTCCTACAGAAGTAATTACTCTTGTATACTTGGTGTATGTCCTCGGTATTTTTCTGGGCCCCCTTGCCGGAAAAATGAGCAGCCGCATCGGCGGAGGAACAATGCTTATCTGCAGCTCAGCAATTCTGGGGCTTTCACTGCTGCTTTTACTTGTTCCCTCAATTACGGCTGTTATCGTCGGACTGCTGGGAGTCTGTGCCGGATTCTTCTCCATGCATACGGTAGCCGTGGTACTGCTTAACCGCAAACTCACCGGCAGCCATGGAAAGGCTAACGCCTTATACGTGCTGTTTTACTACACAGGAGGATGGATAGGTATAACAGGAGCCGGATTCGCATATGAACATGCGGGATGGAAAGGGGTGATCTGCTTTCTGTTAAGCTTTCTGATCATCCCCTTTACAGTAGGTTTGATTGAAAAAAAATCTGAGTTATAGAAGCTTAGCTTCCCAGTCTGCCTGTTTGAAACCGATAAGAACAAAATCCTCCGCAACAAGAATGGGCCTTTTGACCAGCATCCCGTCACCGGAGATAAGCTCGAACAGATCTGCGTCCGACATGGAATCAATGGTATCCTTCAGCCCCATCTCTTTATACTTCTTACCATTTGTATTTACGAATTTCTTCTTGTCCACTCCGGCAATATCCCGCCAGGCCAGGAATTCATCCCGAGTCGGGGTTTCTTTAACAATATGCCTGATCTCAAAAGAAATACCGTTATCTTCAAGCCAAGCCTTGGCTTTTCTGGAAGTCGTTCAACTGGGGTAATGTACTAGAA
This sequence comes from Maridesulfovibrio salinus, assembly GCF_055394525.1. Classification (NCBI taxonomy): domain Bacteria; kingdom Pseudomonadati; phylum Thermodesulfobacteriota; class Desulfovibrionia; order Desulfovibrionales; family Desulfovibrionaceae; genus Maridesulfovibrio; species Maridesulfovibrio salinus. Next base: position 1,482,397 of record NZ_AP042461.1, on the reverse strand, counting down.
TCATTTTGGGTTCCTCTGTATCTGTTAATATAAATCTGAGTTTGATGGCCTAATATCAATACCACAGATACAAGAACCTCTCAATTATAGATTGAGACAATACATTTACTGCCCACTGCTCATGAAATCTCTGCCTATCTCCTGTTGAGGATTTTCCGCAAAGTGTGCGTATAATCAGTTGTTACACCAAAACATCCCGCTTCGATGAGTGATACGGCTTTATTCATGTCATTGACAGTAAAGGGAGTTACCTTGATTCCGTTTTTTGAAAGATGACGCACAAGCTCAGTATCAATGATTTCAACATCCGGGTGATATGCCCTAGCTCCAAAATTCTCCAGATAGTTCAGAATGTAATCAGGATGCCGGTTTTCAACAAGGACAGCGACAGGAATTTCAGGAGCAAGGCGGCGGCTCTCAGCAAGATAGCTATGGTTGAATGAAGAGAGCAGAACAAGGTCCTCAGCTCCCATGTCACGAATCTCAGCCAGAACATCACCGACAACGGAGAGATCACCGGGCGAATTGATCTGATCTTTGATTTCCAGATTCATCGGAAAATTATTGCGTACAGAAAACGCAAGAGCTTCCCGGAAAGTCATTACCCGCTGTCCGCGAATCCTTTCGAGCATCCACGATTCCACCTCTCCCGAAGCGATAGTCCCGTAAGGATCAAGATCCACGAACCATGACCCGGCATCAAGACTGCGGATTTCATCCAGAGAAAAAAGATGTGTATCCCATGGCTCCCGGTCAGTGAAGTCTGTGCGAACTTTGATATCTGTCGTGCGGATAAGCACCTCGTCATGAAAAATGACCAGCGATCCGTCATTAAGTTTGTGGACATCCGTTTCCCAGAAGTCCGCTCCCATTTCAAGGGCCAACTCGGCAGCAAACAATGTATTTTCAGGAGCAATAGCCCTTGCCCCGCGGTGTGCGCAGATATATCCCGCACCTTCAAATCTATCGAAAAACACCTAGTCCTCTTTTTTGGTAAAATATAAATTGACCAGTGCCATAAGCGAAGTACCCAGAATCAGCATCAAAGAAACGGCATTAATAACTGGTGTACTGCCATCACGCACCTGCAGATAAAGATTGATGGGCAGCGTCGGTTCGGAACCGACAAGAAACAATGTTGTATTGAAATTCTCAAAACTCATGAGAAAAGCAACCGCCCCAGCTCCGATAATCGCAGGACGCAGAAACTTGAGGGTAATATACCAGATAACTTCAAACTGGGTCGCTCCGAGATTAAGGGCAGCCTCCTCAAGGGAATGGTCAAATTTTCTCAACCGGGCGGAAACAACCAGAGTCACAAAAGTTGAAATGAAAGAGAACTGTCCCATAACCACCAGCCAGAAACTGGGACGAAACAGGTCAAAATCAAGGCCGAACCTTTCATCAAAAAAAGTTCCCGCAGTATTGGAGGCCAGCAGCAGGGATATCCCTAAAATAACCCCGGGAATAACAAGCGGGGCAAGCATCAGAAAATAAAGAACTCCTTTGAAGCGGAATTCCTCTTTCTCAAACAGAAAGCTGGCGCAGGTTCCCACCACCACACAGAGAATGGAGACAAAAAAGGCAGTTTTAAAACTGGTCGCAATAGATCGCAGCGTCTGGTCATCATGGAAAAAACCGATACGCTCCGGCCCGGAAGAAAAAAACCAGTCCAAAGTAAAACCGTTCCATGGAAGTGAGGGAAAATTAGAATCATTGAATGCAAGTACACAGGTAACCAGCAGTGGCGCGAATAGAAAAACAAAATACAATAGAATAAAACAATTGAAAGACCAGTTATAAGTCCGGCTTCTCGGCAATGAACGGATCATGTCGCCACCTCCCCGAGTTTCTGGCCTGTTATTTTAAGTCCGGCCCAGATTATCAGGGTGCTGAGCAACAGAAGCAGAAACCCGAAAGCCGCTCCCTGATTCCAGTTGAAACTGGCAATGAACTGATTATAAATCTGCTCGGTAAACCAGAGGGAATTTTTGCCCCCCATCAGGTTGGGAGTAAGATAGTTCCCCAGCGCCAGCATGAATACAACGATTGATCCTGATGTTATCCCGGGTTTGCAGTGCGGGATGATAATAGTCCGCCAGATGGTTAAATGTCCGGCCCCCAGATCATGTGCCGCTTCTATAAGGCTGTCATCAAGACTCTCCATAACCGAAACCAGAGGAACGACCATAAACAGCATGGAGGTATAAACAAGTCCCATGATCATGGTAGCATCGTTGTAAAGCATTTCCACCGGCTTATCGAGGATACCCAACTTCAGCATAAAGAAATTCAGCACCCCTGATTCACGCAGAAGAATCATCCAGCCGTATATCCGCACCAGCTCGCTGACCCAGAATGGAAGAAGGAGCAGTATCATGAGCGTTCCCTGCACCCGGGCTTTCGCCAGCTTGGCGATATAAAAAGAGACCGGCATAGCCAGCAGAAAAGTTATGAATGTTGTTATGATTGCGTAGAGAGCGGTACGCACAAAGGTAAGCCAATAAATAGGCTCATCAAAAAAATTCATATAGTTTTGAAATGTCCAGACCATTTCCCCGTAGTCATCTTCCCCTCTAAAACTCATGGTAAGAAGATCCAGATGAGGCAGGACAATGAGCAGCCCGAGCCACATCAAAACCGGGGCCAGAAAAATCCAGAATGCAAGACGGGAACTCTTCATATCAGCCCTCCGCCTTGAAGCAGATTCCCGAATCGGGATGCCAGCCCACACTGATTTCATTTCCCGGCTCAATATAATCGAACTTGCGGTTCTGGGGCAGGGTGACAATGAGTTCGTTGCCCTCTCCTGTCACAGTGAGCAGACGGCTGTTGGCTCCGTCAAAAAGTATACTTTTAACGGTTACACCGAACATATTGAGACCGTCCGTGTTCCGAGGCTCAATGCGCATGGCTTCAGGACGTAGAAAAAGATTCACCCGGCTTCCACTGCTGCATCCGGTATGTGAAACCGCTCGGAAGGAATAGCCCTCATCAGTGCCGACCACCACATCCTGTCCGTTACTCTCGACTACTTTACCGCTCCAGACATTATTATCCCCCACAAAACGGGCCACAAAAGGAGTTTCCGGTTTACCATACAACTCCTGCGGAGTACCCACCTGCTCGAACCGTCCCTGATTCATCACAGCCACCCGGTCGGACATTACCAGCGCTTCAGACTGGTCATGGGTTATGTATATAAATGTTGTCCCGACTTTCGCCTGAAGTTTCTTTAATTCAACCTTCATCTGCTCCCGCAGCTTAAGGTCAAGAGCACCCAGAGGTTCATCAAGCAGCAACACCGAAGGCTCCAGAACAAGACAACGGGCAATGGCTACCCGCTGCCGCTGTCCACCTGAAAGCTGGTTAATCTGTTTTTCTCCGTAACCGGGCAGCCCCACCCGCTCAAGAATAGCTTCGGTCTTTTTCCTGATGTCTGCACCAGCCACTCCCCTTCTTTTCAGGCCGAAAGCTATATTTTCGGCCACATTCATCATGGGAAAAAGCGCAAGGTGCTGAAACACCAGATTGACCGGACGTTTGTTCGGCGGAACACCGAGCATACTTTCACCGCGTATTTCTATATCACCGGAACTGGGCTCATCAAAGCCGGCAATCATTCGCAGCAGGGTCGTCTTGCCGCATCCGGAAGGACCAAGAATGGAAAAAAACGATCCTTCAGGAACATCAAAAGAAACATCGTCCACGGCTTTAAAATCGCCGAACATTTTCACCATATTACTTATAGAGAGATCATTGCTCATGGATAAACCGGTAGTTAAGATTGGTGAGCAGGAGGGAAGCCTGACTGCCTCCCCCCTCAATTTGTAGATGCGAACAGGCCGGAATTAGTTGGCAGCCTTGATTTTATCAAGAATTTTACCTTCCATTCTCTCCAGATTGGCAGGAACAGGAGGATACCATTTAATATTATCGATAACTGACTGAGGGAATGAGCGGGCAAAGTTAGCAGCAACCGCTTTTTCGGTGAACTCAAGAGCACCTTTTGAGGCGGTGGCGTACTTCTCCTGTGAAGTGAAATACCCGGCATTTTCAGGCTTCATAATAAAATTGATCCACTTGTAGGCAGCGTCAGTATTTTCTGCCTTCGCGGGAATTGCGAAAGTGTCAATCCAACCGAGAGCGCCTTCTTCAGGGGCCTTGAAGTCAATAGCCTTGTTATCCGCATGCAGTTTCCATCCTCCGGCATCCCAGGCCATTGCAACATACACTTCACCGGAGCGCATGGATTCAAGGAGAGAATCTCCATTGGCCCAGTAATTCTTCACATTGGGCTTAGCCGCGATGAGAGTTTCCGCGATTTTATCGAGCATTGCCTTGTAGGCTTTGGGGTCTTTGTAAAGATCAAAGGGATTGTATCCAAGAGCAAAGCCCATTGCGATCAGAGTAGGCCTTTTGAGGCGGTAACTTACGCGCCCTTTGTTTTCAGGATTAATCAGTGCCTTGAAGGAGTCTGCTCCGGGAGCTTTTTCGCTGTTGACTATGAGGCCGGAAGTGCCCCAGCAGAAAGGCACTGCATATGATTTGCCGCCTACCTGCGTATTTCCCTTAACGGCCTTGAACATGGAAGGGATGAAAAGACCGGAATCAATCTTTGAATAGTCGAGAGCCTGATAAATTTTGTATTTTTCCTGTACAGAGGAAATGCGGTCCTGTGACGGCTGAGCCAGATCGAATCCGGCTCCGCGGGTCGCACGCAGCTTGGCGATCATTTCCTCGTTATTTGAAAAAGTAACTTCAACATCAATTCCGGTTTCCTTTTCAAAAGTATCGATAAGTTTCTGGGGAGCATACCCCTTCCAGGTCAAAAGCTTAAGGGTTTCCGCGAAGGCGGAACCTGCCATGACAAACACAGACAACAGTACGAACACAAAAATTTTTTTCATTGTCAAACTCCATCATTGAATGATCACAAGTAACCTAACTGCCACCACCACTTAATAACAATTACTCTGGTCAACCCATCCACAGCCTGACCCTGACACTTACCAGCATCCTGCTGCAACCTTTAACGAATTCAATATTGCTTCCAGTACTGGGTTAACCCAACAAGGCAAAACTACGCAAGGTTAATAAGAAATTCTTGTCGTATGTGTTACAATGCAACATCAAAAATGCGGCTTATTGCATAAAAAATGAAAAGAGTTTAGCAAGCGGTCAGTTATGAAAGACAGTAATAAAAAACCTCAATACCTTCAGGTCAAACGTCATATTCTGGACCAGTTACGTTCCGGGGCACTTACTGCCCACGATAAACTGCCCACGGAAAGGGAAATGACGGAGCAGTTCAGTGTCAACCGCAACACAGTGCGACACGCTCTCTCGATTCTGGAACGAGAAGGTAAAATATACAGATACGGGCGCAAGGGCTGGTTTGCCAGCGGGAAACGCCTAATTTTCGATCCAAGCAAGGAACACGTCAACTTCGACAGACGCGCCCGCCAGCAGGGTTTCTTCCCGGCATGGCAGGTAAAAGAAAGCGGGACCACTCCCGCATCCGGTGAACTGAAAGAGCTTTTTGAAGTTGATGAGGGTACTCCGCTTTTCCATGTGTTTGAAACCGGCAGTCTGGACGGGCAGCCTGTCCATTATTCGGAATACTTTTTCCTTGCGGAAGTATGTCCCGGGTTCCTGCCCAAGATAGTAACTCGCCCCATGACTGATGTTTTGAAGGATGACCATGGCATTCATCTCTACCAAAAATCCCTTTTAATACGCCCTATTAACATGGAAGAAAAAACAGCTTCCCTGATAGATCTTCCTGCTCACTACCCCGGTATGTTTTTCCGGAGGGTCAAAACCTCCCAGTCAGGTAAAATTGTTGAAGTTGACTTCGAATACTGGCGCGCGGACTCCATTGAACTGCGCAGCTCTTTTGAAAGTCCGGTGTAAGCCCTCTGACTGCCCGGTGATTAACTGTTCAAAATCCCACACCTCATATCTGCAGATAGAGCTTGACCCAAACGAACTTACAAGGAATAAAGCTGATCGGTCTTTAATTTGGACAGTTACAGAATAGACTTTCTTTTTTGACAAGAACTGCACCAAAAGATATTTTTATTTATTGTGCTATAAAGATTTGGGATATGGCGGTTTTACTCTGGAATTATTCAACCGCAATTTTTCTCCACGTACTCTTAAGGAGCTTAATATGGCATGGCCCCGGACTTGTGGGATTCGTTTCAAGCTGATCTCCATTTTCATTCTGATCAAGGTTCTGCCTCTGATCGTTTTAGCCTGGATTGCATGGAACGGCATACTGCTTCTTGGTCAAAACGTTGAAGACAGGGTAAACAAGCTCTCCACAGATGCAGGAGAAACTATCAATGACATCAGCAATATGTCTGTCGAAAGCTCCATCAGAGCCCTTGACCTCAAATCCCGGGAAACCATTGAACGCCTCACGACAGATACTGCCAGAAAAGTAGCCGAATTTCTTTATGCCAGAGACAATGACATCCTGCTGGCCGCATCCCTTGAACCTTCGGAAGACAACTACAGGAAATTTCTAGCCCCGCTGAACAGAAATATTACCGAGCATCAACCATGGGTGCTGAATGAATCCGGGGACGTATGGGTTCCCGAAGATCCAGAAAACGGTCAAGGACACAGGGTTTCCGCAAGAAACCCCGACAATGCGAAAGATTTCCACTCCCGTCCTCCGGACAATATCGGAATCCGTACCAAGAAACCTCTTTTTCTCGAAATGACCTATGTGGATCTAAAGGGAAATGAGCTGATCAAAATCACAACTTCAGACCTTCTTCCGAAAACCAGAAAGAACATCGCCGATAAAGCAAATACCTACTGCAAGGCAGAAGGGTATTTTGATGAACTTCAAAAGCTGAAAGCAGGAGAAGTCTACGTTTCAGAGGTTATCGGACCCTACCTGAAAAGCCCTATAATTGGTCCCTACACCAAAGTAAGGGCAGAAGAAAAAGGTATACCGTTCACCCCGGAAAAAGCCGGTTATGCCGGTAAGGAAAATCCCGTGGGCGAAAAGTTCAAAGGGTTGATCCGCTGGGCTTCCCCTGTGGTCAAAAATGGTAAAATAAAAGGGTATGTAACACTTGCACTGGACCACACCCACCTGATGGAATTTACCGACCACATAGTTCCCACATCCGAAAGATACACTGCAATATCTGACGCCTCTACCGGAAACTACGCATTTATGTGGGACTATAAGGACCGCAACATATCCCATCCCAGAGATTACTTCATTGTCGGCTATGATCCGGAGACAGGACAACCGGCAGTCCCTTGGCTTGAAGCGGAAATGTATGATGATTTCACGCAGAGCAACAAGACGATTTCCCGCTGGATGGAGAACGCAACCGTATTCAAGAATCAGTCTCTGCAGAAAAAGCCCTCAATAGAGTTGACAGACGCGGGCCTTCTTGGGCTTGACTGCAGATTTCTTAACTTTGCCCCACAGTGTGACGGCTGGCACAACCTTACTGAAAACGGCGGCTCGGGATCATTTGTGATCCTCTGGAGCGGTCTTTGGAAACTCACGACCGCTGCCGCGATACCTTATCACACCGGAATTTACTCCGGTAAAAGAGGTTTTGGATTTATTACCATAGGCGCAAATGTATACGAATTTCATAAGGCCGCCACAGAAACGGGTGAAAAAATAGAAGGTATTTCATCTGCCTTTCAAAAATCTCTGGAAGATCAGAATGAGGAAACCCAGAGAATTCTCCGAGACTCTCAAGCCAAGACATCCAGAAGGATTTCATTTTCCACATTATTGATGATCATCCTTGTAATTTTCATTGCAATATGGATGGCATCCACCCTCACCAAAAAGATAACCAACATGATCAAGGGAATCAAAAAATTCCAGGGCGGTGATCTGGACCACCGGCTTACAGTTGATTCAAGTGATGAAGTGGGAGAACTGGCTACAACTTTCAATGAAATGTCGGATGATATCCAGAAACTCATTCTGGATCTGCGTCAGGCCGAGGAAAAATACCGTGGATTCTTTGAGAACGCTACGGAAGGAATATTCAGAACCACAATTGACGGCAAACTGGTGAATGTGAACCCCGCTTTTGCCAAACTTCTGGGATACGATAGCCCCAAAGAACTTCTTTCCACGGTAAACGATATTGGTAGCCAACTCTACGTGGACCCTAAACGCAGAAAGCAGCTTATCCGTGAACTGCTAAAAAACGGCAATGTTCAGGACTTTGAATATGAGGTCAGACTTCCTTCCGGGGAGTCACGCTTCCTCACAAGCTACTGCCGTCTGGTTACGGATCAAGACGGCCAGATATATCTTGAGGGAATGTCCACCGATATTTCGGAACGGAAGCTGAAAGAAAAAGCAGAAATCGAGAAAGAAGCCGCCCTGTCCGCCAACAAATCGAAATCGGAATTTCTGGCTAATATGAGCCATGAAATACGCACTCCCCTTAATGCCATAATGGGCATGACCGAAATGCTATCCGAATCCGGCTTGACTGATGAGCAGAAAAAATATGTGAGCCTTTTCAAATCAGCTGGGGAAAGTCTGCTGAAACTGATCAACGAAATTCTTGATTTTTCCAAAATTGAAGCCGGACAAATGGCAATCCACCACGCAGCTTTCAATCTGCATGATATGTTGGAAAGCCTGAGCAGTATTATGGGGATGCAGGCCCGCAATAAAAATCTGGAATTCAACAGCTCAATTAATCCGGATGTTCCGCAGTGGGTCAAGGGAGATGAACTCCGCCTTAAACAGATTCTGATGAACCTGCTGGGAAATGCCGTAAAATTTACTGATGAAGGCTATGTGGAAGTGAGTGTTCAGGCTTCATATAAAGATGAGCGTAACGTAGAGGTCAATTTCGAAATAAAAGACACCGGAATCGGAATCGATGCCGGAAAAATATCCACTGTTTTCGACAGCTTCACTCAAGCAGATTCCACTGCCACACGCCAATATGGAGGAACCGGACTGGGATTGGCCATCTCCAAACGCCTTGCCGAATTGATGGGTGGCAGCATAGGGGTGGTCAGTGATCATGGCGAAGGAAGTATTTTTTACGTTAACATTCCTTTTGAGGTGATCACTCCCCCTAAAAATATAATCCAGTCTTCTGCAGAACAGCATCACAAGGGATCAGTAGACAGCAGTCCCAAAACAATACTTGTAGTTGAGGACTCCAGAAGCAACCGCCTGCTTCTCGAACATTTTCTGGGCAGCACCGAGCATCGGCTGATCATGGCTGAAAACGGCATGGAAGGTCTCGAGATTTTTAAAACCACTCCGGGTATTGATGCCATACTGATGGATATGCAGATGCCTGTTATGGACGGGATTCGGGCAACCGAAGAAATACGCAGATACGAACAGGAAAACGGACTTCACCCGGTTATGATAATAGCTCTGACAGCCAACGCTTTTGAAGAAGACAGGAAAAACAGCATTGAAGCCGGATGTGATCACTATCTGTCAAAACCGGTAAAAAAGGCGGATCTTATTAATCTGCTCGGAGAGGGCATAAAGACAAAAGAGCAATAGAAAAATCCCGCCCAAGTTTCAAAGGAACTGAGAAAAGTTTCTACAAATGTAAGCGCTATGATTTTTTTTGCTCATTCTCATCTTTTTTGTTTATTCTCATATCCTTTTACATCAGGTAATGTCTTTACTTCAGGTAGACTGATGTTTTTAACACGAATAAACGTAATCAGAGGGAAAACATGCTTAATTTCAAATTAGACGAAAAACTGTGTATCAGATGTGGCAAGTGTGTGGCCGATTGCCCGCCAATGTGTATCACCATTGAAGAAAACGGCTGCCCTTTCATCCCGGATGAAAAGAAATGTATCCACTGCCAGCACTGTCTTGCGATATGCCCTACCGGAGCTATTTCCATTATGGGAGCTGACCCGGAAAACAGCCTCCAGCTTGACTATGAACTTCCCACTGCCCACTCTATGGAAATCCTCATAAAGGGACGCCGCTCTACCCGCAATTATAAGAAAAAAGCTCTCTCCCCGGATAAAATACACAGGCTTCTGGAAACATCATGGCATGCTCCCACCGGGACCAATGCACAGGAAGTTCTTTTTACTACGACCATGACTGCGGAAGCCACTGAAGATCTACGCAGGGAAGTGTACAGCAAGGTAGGAAAGCTTCTGGAAGGAATGGGACCTGACGAAGGGGACCTTCGACATAAATACCTTAAAATGTCCTATGGATCTTACATAGAGCACGGTGCGGACTTTATCATGAAAGACGCTCCACACATACTCATTGCCAGTGCCCCCAAAAATATTCCCCTCCCTAAAGAAGACTGTATCATCGCGCTCACGACATTCGATCTTCTGGCCCAGACCATGGGAGTGGGGACCGTCTGGAACGGCATCATGACATGGTGCGTTGCCGACTTCTTTCCCGAACTGGCTGCAAAACTAGGAATTCCTGAAGATCATGAAATCGGATACTGTATGACCTTCGGTACCCCTGCTGTTAAGTATCATCGCACAGTACAGCGAACCCCTGCAAAACTGAATACGCTGGATTCATTCTAACTCCTGGGAACTTTAATGGAGGAAACCTCGAAGGTTAAAGGGGAGATCCTCCAGTATCATATTCTAAGCATAATGTATGACACTGGTTCAGTATAACAACTGATGGAAACAAACCCGATGTGGGATAATTCCTTTTCTGGAATTCAAAGCCCCGAGAATTAATTTACAAATAAAGGGAGAGTCATATGAACGTACTGGCAATTAACTGCAGCCCCCGCAAGAATGGAAACACCAAGGACATGCTCCTCAAAGCACTTGAGCCACTAAAGGAAGACGGCTGGGAAACCGAATTTTACCAACTTGGCGGAAAGAAAATCCGCGGTTGTATGGCCTGTATGAAATGCTGGGAAAATCAGGACCGGAAATGTGTGGTGGACAATGACAAATTCAATGAAGTTTTTGAGAAAATAATCAATGCCGACGCGATTATTATAGGCTCACCGACCTATTTCTCTGATGTTTCAGCTGAAGCCAAAGCACTCATTGACCGTGCGGGCTTCGTGGGACTCGCCAACGGAGGGCTGCTTGCCGGAAAAATCGGGGCCGCAGCCGTGGCTGTCCGCCGTGGCGGAGCTACCCATGTATTTGATACCATCAACCATCTTTACCAGATTTCCCGAATGATTCTTCCTGGGTCCACATACTGGAACATGGGATACGGCCTTGGAGAAGGTGAAGTTAAGGGTGATACGGAAGGCATGGCAAATATGGAGAATCTGGGCAGAATGATAAGCTGGCTCGGCAAAGCGGTTAAACCGCATATGGATTCTTTTCCCCAATTGACCGATAGTTATGGCGAAGGCTAAACCAAAATTCAGCATATAAAAATGGTCAGTCCCGAATCGGGGCTGACCATTTATTTTTAAATCGCAATGAGTTTAAAAAACTACATCTCTACCTTGAAAGGCCAGGCCATTATTCCGCCTTCCATTACTTTTACATTTTTCCACCCGTTGGCCTCAAGAACCCGCTGGGCTTCGTAACCGCGCAAAGAGATTTTGCAGAAGGTTACTATTTCCGCATCCTTGTCTTCCGGCATTTTATCAAGTGAACTGCGTAATTTACCCAAAGGAATCAAATTTTCGCCTACATCAAGACGCATTTCCTCAAATTCATCAGGAGCCCGTACATCAAGTATATAAGGCTTTTCTCCGCTGTTCAGCTTATCCTTTACTTCAACATTACTGATGCCGACCATCCTGCCGTCCAGCTTGTTTTCCAGAATATGGGCAGTTGTGATGAAATGATCGATTGCGAGAGAAAAGGGAGGTGCGTAAGGCAGATCGGCAACTCCGATATCCCTGACAGTATTTCCGTTCATGACGGCGACAGCTGCTTCGGAAAGCTGACGGTTCACATCACCGGGTCCGACACATTGAAATCCCAGAATACGCCCAGTTTCCGCATCTGCCACCATTTTTGATACAAGCAGCTTTGCTCCCATGAATCCGGGCTTGTCGGTGCTGGCGTTGGTTGCAGTAACGACTTTATACCCTTCAGCTTTGGCCTTCTGCTCGGAAAGTCCGGTTGCTCCGGCAGAAAGATCAAAAACCTTGCAGATACCGCTGTGAATTGTTCCGGGAAAAACATGCTTATCACCCAGCACAATGTTATTGGCAGCCACACGGGCTTCAAGGTTTGCCAGATCACCGTACGGCGCAAAAACTTTTTTTCCTGTGATACGGTGCGGTATTTCAACGCAGTCACCGGCAGCGTATATATCATGGTCCGATGTGCGCATATACTCGTCTACAACGATCCCGCCGAACTCACCTATATCCAGCCCGGCATCAGCAGCCAGTCTGGAATTAGGTGTTACCCCCACAGCAACAACCGCCAGATCACAGGGCACGATTGATCCGTCTTTAAGCTTTACACCTGTGAGCTTGCCGTCCTTGCCGATGAACTCACTCACACCGTTTTCCGTATGGACAGTGACGCCCTTGGAGGAGACATGTTTTTCAACCAGCTTGGCCATTTCCCAATCAAGAAAAAGCAGGAGCTGTGAAAGCATTTCCACCACACTCACTTCAACTCCGGACTCGGTAAGAGCTTCACAGACTTCAATTCCGATCAGTCCCCCGCCGACAATTACCGCTTTTTTTACTTCACCGGACCCGACCAGCTCACGCAGTTTGTCAGCATCCTTCATTTCGGACAATGACCTTACCCCGTTCAGCTCAATACCCTTCACAGGGGGACGCCTCGGATTGGCTCCGGTGCAGACAACCAGCTTGTCATAATCAACTGAAAACTTTTCCCCGGAAACAAGATCAGTGCAATCGACTGTTTTGTTATCGCGGTTAATGGCTGTAACCTCGGTGTTAACCTTGGCATTTACCCCTTTGGCTGCAGCAAAAAAGGCCTCGTTCCTTACCACCCCGGTAGGAGTAGCAAGAAGAGCGTTACGCTCATCAAAATTACCACCGATATAGTAAGGGTAACCGCATGAAGCCATAGACAGCTCCGGTGCTTTCTGCAGCAGGGTTACTTCGGCAGTCGCATCAAGACGCTTTGAGCGTGCTGCTGCTTTTGGACCGGCGGCAGAACCGCCAATAACGACTATCTTTTGTCCACTCATGAAATTTCTCCTTTTTTTGGCCCTTCAGGCCACGACTCAATCAGGAATCCGCGCTCAGCCTAATTTCTGTTTGTTTACCCATACAACTAATTGAAGTTGATGAATAGTGACCTTCATATACTCATTTTCAGGCACGCTACCCACTACCGGAAGTATGGGCATTGATCGAGATCAACAAAAAGCAGTGAGGCCTGAAAAAGTGAAGAAAACATCGAATGGATTTTTATTACTCAACATGAGCATTTATTTATAGATAATAAAGTCTACTTTTTAAGTATGAGTTGCCGTACAAATTCCAAAAAACAATTTACATAACTTGAAAGAATAGTATTATTTTAACCAATACCCCTTATAATCGACTTTCAGATGGAGGAGAAATGCTTAACGGACTCAGCCTTAGATGGAAGATAATGCTGATCGCTATACTCGGCCCTGTTGCTATAGCCATTGTTATGGGATTTATGGAGGCTTACAGTATTAAAAGCCAGGCGAAAAAAAACATCATTGAGCAATCCCGGGCTATTACCCTGCAAGCCGAAGCCGCGCGGGAAGAAATGTCCAAGAAACTCAACCTTGGAATTATCAGGCCGTTCGACCAGATTGAAAAAGAAAATATCCTAGAGGCAGTTCCGGTTATTACCTCCATTAATCTTACACGTAAAAACGCAAATAAAGTCGGTTATGAATTCCGGGTCCCTAAAGAAAAACCCCGTAATCCGAAAAACACCCCTACCCCCCTTGAGTCAGAAGTTCTCGCGAAACTTAAAGCCGACAACCTTGAAGAACTGGTTATCCACGAAGACGATGCCATCCGCTACTTTCGAGCTGTAAGACTGACCGAAGACTGCCTGTACTGCCATGGTGATCCCAAAGGCTCCCCGGACGCGGTAGGAGGCATAAAAGAGGGGTGGAAAACAGGGGAGATTCACGGAGCGTTCGAACTTATTTTCTCTCTGGATAAAACACATGAACAGATTTTCAATACTCTCCTGAGAGTCGCTGGAGCAACTTTGCTCCTGCTTGTTATCATAAGCGTAATAACCGCGATTCTCATGAAAATAAACATCATTACTCCACTGACTAACATCGAGAATTATGCCGTAGAAGTGGAAAAAGGGAATCTCGATGCCGAAGCATCAGGATCTTTTACTGCAGAACTTGGGCGGGTTAAGAGCGCAATCGAGGCAATGGTCGGCAAGCTTAAACTTAAGATGTCTGAAGCCAATGTAAAAAGTGAAGAAGCAGAAAAGCAGACGCGTAAAGCCGAAACCGCTCTGGATGAGGCTGAAAGCCAAAAAGCCAAAATATCCAGACTGCTTGACAAGAACAGTCAGATTGCTCTGAAAGCACAGGAAATAAGCCAGCACCTTGCATTATCGGCGGAAGAACTTTCCCTGCAGATTGATCAGGTCAATCAGGGAGCAGAAGTCCAGAACCAGCGCGCGGGAGAAACCGCCACAGCTATGGAGGAGATGAACGCGACTGTTATGGAAGTAGCACGCAACTCAGCCTCTGCAGCTGATTCAGCTGACAAAGCCCGTGAATTTGCCGTAACCGGTTCCGATGTGGTTGAACAATCCATAAACGCAATACGTCAGGTAGATGGATATGCTCAGGAACTCAAAGTTGAAATCTCATCACTTGGCCAACAGGTCGATGATATCAACCGGATTCTTGAAGTGATCAACGATATTGCAGACCAGACCAACCTGCTGGCGCTGAATGCTGCCATTGAAGCTGCCCGTGCAGGTGAAGCAGGGCGCGGATTTGCAGTGGTGGCGGATGAAGTTCGTAAACTTGCGGAAAAGACAATGAATGCCACCCATGAAGTTTCTTCTACAATCTCCGCTATTCAGACAGGGGCACATAAGAATATTGAAGCAGTGGACCGCTCAACCAAAGCGACTGCTCAGGCCACGGAACTTGCTAACCAGTCAGGTGAATCCCTTAATGAAATAGTAGATCTGGTCAACAACACTTCCGATCAGGTTCAGACAATTGCCGCTGCAGCGGAAGAGCAATCTGCCGCGTCGGATGAAATCAACCACGCAGTTGAAGAAATAAGCAGGATAACTCAAGAAACATCAGAAGGCATGAACCAGTCCACTAAAGCTGTCAATGAACTCTCAGAACTGGCCCAGCAACTCCAGGAACTGATTGATGAGATGGTGGAAGAAGACTAAAGAAATTAAGGCATCAGGGGGATACGGTTTCTCCCTGATGCCTGAAAATATTAGAAACCAGTCACCGCCCCATAATCAGGTCAGCAGTAACCGTTTAAAGTCAGTTTATGTAGAGTTGATGTAGGCAAGATAAGTAAGTCCGATATCCCGACAGCGAGAGGGAAATGAGAACAATATATGAGAGTACTTATATTTCAAGGGCAATAGCGGCAATATCATCGTGAATCTTGAAGCGAGGGTAGGTAAGGCAGTTAGAATCAGTGGCCTCAATGTCTCGTATATAATCGCGAACCTTCCCCAGTCCACCTTGACGAAACAGACTTATCTGTTTGTCGAAATCACGTTCCTCACAAGGATTTTCGCAGGGAATGAGCAACCCATCGGTAAACATCATAATATTACTGACCCCGGAGAGGTCATGTGTTCCTGTATTCAGAAAATCCAAAGCTTCCGGTTCACCGTTGAAGACTCCGTAATCCAGATTCATACGTGAACGTACCCTGGCAATCTGCTCATGCATGGCAATTCCGATGGGGGTGTCAGTTGCTTTACCTACTTCTTTCCACATAGTCAGCGTTTCAACATCCTGCTCTGGGCAGTCACAGAGAAATTCATAATGCCCTGTCTCATAAACACATACTATTCTGCAATCACCAATCTGAGCCCACTCCATCATCCCGTCGTGGATGCGAACAACAGCCGCACTCGTACTCCATAAATTTCGCTTGCAGCTGAGGTTCACATTGCGCTCAGCCATACCATTCCATATCTGCCTGTTGGCACGCTCCGCGAGTTCCTCCATAGTTCCGCAGTTCTTCCGGAACTCCTCACCGGCAAGACTTGAGGCCAGAAAACCTCCTGTGTGACCATCTTCATACCTGTCAGCCGTAAGGCTGGTCGCTCCATCAAAAACACCAAATAGATTTTCCTCAATCACAAGAAAATCTTCATTGATGACTCCGGTGCCATGCTCTATGAGTGATTCAATATTCATGTTTCAACCCTTGCCGATTAATAGCAAAGGTAATCGTTTTACATCAAATAGATAGACCCTATCTCTTAGCTTTCATCTTATCCGAAAATGAAATACTCAGAAGAAAACGATTAACTTCCAAGCTATGAAAACTTGCAGGCAACATGTAAAATTGTAGCCACAAAGCTAAGCTAACAATCCGGATTATCTAACTTTATAACAATTAAATGTTTAGAAAAATGAAAATTCTACATCTTTTAAGCCAGATTCCGGATTCCACTGGAAGCGGAAAATATGTGCAGGAAATGATCAAGCAAACCCTGCAAAGCGGACATGATGCTTTTCTTGTTGCCGGAGTTCCTGACGGTTTTTCACTCAATGATACTCCGCTTGGAGGAATAATCAGCCCTGGGCACTGCCTGTTTGTCCATTTTGAGAACCGGAGCCTTGACTTTAAAGTGGTCGGGATGAGCGATGTAATGCCTTATCCCAGCACGGTATGTTCCCACCTGAAAGAAGACGAGATCTCATCATATCTGGCGGCATTTGAAACAACCATAAAGCAGGCTGTTGATAGGTTCAGGCCTGACATCATACATTCAAACCATTTATGGATGGCCTCTTGCGCCGCCCGGCGCGCTGCTCCGGAAATACCTCTGGTTACAACCTGCCACGGGACCTGCCTGCGGCAACATAGACTTTGCCCTGAACTGGGCCGATCTCTTCTGGCGGAACTGTCCGGGATCGACAGAGTTATCGCTCTTTTCAACCAGCAAAAAAGTGAGATCATCAACCTTTTGAATCTCCCGGAAGAACGGATCGCAACGATCAGCGGCGGATTTAATGAATTATGTTTCTATACTGAATCAACCGGAATCAGAACTGAATCAGAGACAATCCACCTATTATATGCGGGCAAGCTCAACCGATCCAAAGGTGTTCCCTGGTTGCTGCGCAGTCTGATCAAACTCCACGACCTGAATTTTCATCTTCATCTGGTAGGTGGAGGAAGCGGGCCCGAAAAAAAGGAATGTCTGGAACTTGCCGCCCAGCTTGGAGACAAAGTCACTGTGCACGGAGTTCTTTCCCATCAGGAACTTGGAGAACTGATGCGTTACAGTCACATCTTTGTCCTTCCTTCATTTTATGAAGGTCTTCCCCTTGTTTTACTGGAAGCTCTGGCCTGCGGATGCAGGATAATAACCACAGACCTCCCGGGGGTACGCGAGCTGTTCTCCAACTATTCCGCCAATGCCCTGCACATGGTGCCACTTCCGCCGATGCAGACAGTGGATACTCCGACACCGGAAGGAGAACATCTTTTTGAGAAACGACTGCGGACAGCTCTTGAGGATGCCATCAACACCGAGCAGGCTGGCAACAGACCGGAAAATGAGGATTTAACCAGACTGACTGCTCCCTACAGATGGTCAAATATCTTCGGACGGATTTTAAAAGTATACGAGCAGGCTATATTATTTAAAACAGACGGGAACAGCTGACTAATATTGATTCCTGATTCCGGGTTGAACATAGAAAAGGGGCTCGAAGTTTTCAACCCGAGCCCCATAATTATTTCAATACAAGCTTAAACAAAAGATACAACAAGCATGACAAGTTACGTGTTATCCACCACATTATCAGCTGGAGTGTCCTTTTCCATCAATTCATGCTTGAATTCATAACGCAAGCCCTTAATAAGACAAAGACACAGCAGCAGCATTATTCCGGCAAACGGCAATGCGGCGGCAATCGCCATCCGCTGCAACCCTTCAAGTCCACCCGTGAAAAGCAGGATAGCCGCTGTTGTTGAAACCGTCAGACCCCAGACCAGCTTTTTACTGGCCGGAGGATCTTCTTCTCCCCCTGAAGTCATCATCCCCAGAACGAATGTTGCGGAATCCGCAGAAGTCACAAAGAAGACCACAAGCAGCAGCACCGTCAACAAGGTAAGGACATTGCTCAGAGGGTAGTAGGAATAAAGCTTGAATAGTCCAGTTGAAATATCCTGAGAAACCGCAGCAGCAATTTTTGCACCCTGCTCTAGCTCAAGATGGAACGCTGCTCCACCGAAAACACTGAACCAGACAAATGTCAGCAGAGTAGGAACCAGAAGTGCCCCGAGAACAAATTCACGGATGGTACGGCCACGTGAGATACTTGCAACAAAAAGACCGACAAAAGGCGACCATGATATCCACCATGCCCAGTAGAACAAGGTCCAGTTCTGGGTCCACTCCGGCCCCCTGAAAGGGTTGGTGGAAAGACTCATGCTGAGCAGCGAGGAAGAGTAGTCGGCAAAAGTGCTGAGCAGGACATTGAAGCTAGTCGTAGTCGGTCCCACAATAAGCATAAAGATCAGAATCAGAATAGCCAGCATTATATTGGCCTTGCTGAGCATCTGGATTCCCCTGTCCAGCCCGGTCATGCTGGATATCATGAAAAGGACCGTGACTATGGCAATGATGACAAGAGTACTGACGAAAGAAGCCTCAAACGGGAGAACGGAAGCCAGTCCGCTGTTGATCTGCATGGCTCCCAGCCCAAGAGATGTAACAATACCGAACACCGTTGCAAAAACAGCCAGAGTATCAATTACATAACCTGCAACGCCGAATATCCTGTCCCCCAGAAGCGGAAAGAAGCAGCTTGATATGAGCGGCGGCATCCCGCGCCTGAATGAAAAATAGGCTATGGAAAGACTCATCACGATATATATGGCCCAAGGATGAAATCCCCAGTGAAAAAAACTGTAGCGCATGGCAAATTTAGCAGCTTCGGGAGAAGCTTCTTTGATATAAGCGGGCGGATTAAGGTAATGGCTCATGGGCTCGGCCACTCCCCAGAAAATAAGCCCGATCCCCATCCCGGCGGCAAAAAGCATACTGAACCATCCAAAATAGGAAAAACGTGGCTTTTCGTGATCCGACCCCAGCTTTATATTTCCATACCTGCTGAAAGCCATGAAAATGCTGAATATCAGAAACAGGAAAGCAGAAAGCAGATACCCCCATCCGAAATTACGGATAATGGAGCTGTGCAGCTGAATTGTCCAACTGTCGAGAGCTTTCGGGTAAGCAGCTCCGACAACTATCAATGCCAGAACAATAAGCAGTGAAAAAATGAATACTATATTCTTTTCCAACTTGAACATGAATCAACCTCTTACTGGGAATCTTCTTCAACTTCAGGAAGGCGACAGACACCGGGAATAATGAAAACACTGCATGGAGATTTGTGCGGCAGAAGCTCTGCAGTGGAACCGATCAACTTGCCCACCGCGTCAAGATCCTCGGATTTTCCAACAATAATCAGATCCACACCCTTGGCGCGTGCCTGCTTTACAATCTCGCGGTAAACTATCCCGAGAGTGGTGATCACTTCTATGTGTTCATATGAATCGTCACATGTTTCAGCTATTTTGTGCAGATTGTCAGAAACTTCATTTATACGTTTCTCTTCCGTTACCGGGTCCGGAGCGCGCTGCCCCACGTTCAGCAGATAAAGAGTGTCCGCCTTGAAATTCCTGTTTACCAGATATGGTCTGACAACTGCGGAAGTCGGCTTGAAATCTGTCGCGTACAGGACACTCTGAAGTTCCACGACAGGACGGAGAAATTTAGGATTGTATATAAATACAGGCAGATTGCTCATCCGGAGAATGTCCGAATCAATACTGCCAAGCAGTGCCTGCCGCAAAAGCCCCTTGGGCTTCCAGTAAATTGTAAGGTAATCGGCTTTGACCTCCTCGGCGACATCAATCGCAACTGAAGGGACACTGCCGTTTCTTATAATATACTCAGCCTCAATGCCCATCTCCATGATTTCTGAACACTTTGCTTCCAGTAGGTTCTCAGCCAGCTCATGCTCACGAAAGCTGCTTTTGGAACGCACATGAATCAGGACTATTTTCCTTGTTCCGAAATTTCTCATGAAAGCTATCATTTCAAGAAATTTCTTTTCCGGTTCATCAAGACTGATCTTGATAGCCGCCTTTTCAAGCATTATCTGTCTCCGTGCCCCCTCGAACAAACCGGGGTAATATGTTCCAACTAATTAAAAATAAATAACTTATGTAAATCTGTCCCCCTCGGATACATATCCAATTGGCTTCCGTCAAAGGATTCAGGAGAATTCCTATCACTTAAAGGTCTGCCAAAAGAAATATCACCCAAATAACATATCCTGTCCGCCAAACCAAGAATCCCCACCAGACAGAGGGCGGCAGCCTGAAACTGCCCTTCCCTTCCATCTGATGGGGATATAATCAACCTTTCGGAACTTGATTCTAGTAGCGGTAGTGATCAGGCTTGTAAGGGCCTTCCTGCTTAACGCCGATATAATCTGCCTGTTCTTTGGAAAGCTTGTCCAGCTTGACACCAAGACGCTCAAGGTGCAGACGGGCAACTTCTTCATCAAGCTGTTTGGGCAGAATCATAACCTGAGGCTCGTACTCGTTCTTGGCCAGATCGATCTGGGCCAGAGCCTGGTTGGTGAAACTGTTGGACATTACGAAGCTTGGATGACCGGTAGCGCAACCGAGGTTTACCAGACGGCCTTCAGCAAGAACGATAACGGACTTGCCGGATTCCATCACCCATTTGTCCACCTGGGGCTTGATTTCGATCTTTTCGTTTTTGGAATTGTTTTCAAGGAATCCCATATCGATTTCGTTATCAAAGTGACCGATGTTGCAGATGATTGCTTCATCTTTCATGCGGGCGATATCAGCACCTTTGATAACGTGGTAGTTACCGGTGCAGGTAACGAAAACATCACCACGCTCAACAGCATCATCCATGGTGGTAACTTCAAAACCTTCCATTGCAGCCTGAAGCGCGCAGATGGGGTCGATCTCGGTTACGATAACACGGGCCCCAAAACCGCGCATGGACTGGGCGCAACCCTTACCTACATCGCCGTAGCCCACAACAACAACGATTTTACCGGCGATCATAACATCGGTAGCACGCTTGATGCCGTCAGCCAGAGACTCGCGGCAACCGTAGAGGTTGTCGAACTTGGATTTGGTAACGGAATCGTTGACGTTGATCGCGGGGAAGAGCAGTTCACCTGCTTCCTGCATCTGGTAGAGACGGTGTACGCCGGTTGTGGTTTCTTCGGAAACACCGCGAACTTTCTTAGCTATTTCAGTCCACTTGCTGGGAGTTTCAGCTACGGAAAGTTTCAATCTGTCGAGAACGCACTGAAATTCTTTGTTATCTGTTTTCTCA
Source organism: Maridesulfovibrio salinus (assembly GCF_055394525.1). NCBI lineage: Bacteria > Pseudomonadati > Thermodesulfobacteriota > Desulfovibrionia > Desulfovibrionales > Desulfovibrionaceae > Maridesulfovibrio > Maridesulfovibrio salinus. Next base: position 1,460,866 of record NZ_AP042461.1, on the reverse strand, counting down.
TCAAGAATGGAAGCGTCTTTTTCCGCCTTTACACCGTGGTGAATCAGCAGAGTCGCGTCGCCGCCATCGTCAACGATCAGGTCGGGTCCGGAACCGTCAGGCCATGTCAGAGCCTGCTCGGTGCACCACCAGTATTCTTCAAGGGTCTCACCTTTCCATGCGAAAACCTTGGCAGTGCCGTTAGCTGCGATGGCTGCTGCGGCGTGATCCTGAGTGGAAAAAATGTTGCAGGATGCCCAACGGATATCAGCACCAAGAGCATGCAGGGTTTCGATGAGCATTGCGGTCTGGATTGTCATGTGCAGGGAGCCCATGACCTTCAGGCCTTTAAGAGGCTTTTCCTTGCCATATTTCTCACGGATAGCCATAAGACCGGGCATTTCACGCTCGGAAAGCTGCATTTCTTTGTTACCCCAGTCTGCCAGGGTGATGTCTGCTACTTTGTAATCAAGATTCGGATCTACTTTAAGCATTGAATCCTCCATTATTTTTTTACTGATATGCATACAAGGACAGTAAGTCCTTCATTTACGGGAAAATGTCGTACATCCACGGATTCCAGCCCGGACTCCGAGATCCATCTGCCCAATTCTTCTTCCGTGAAGCCGAGCCTGCGGTCACCGAACTCGGTCCTCATTCGCTCATTTGAATGAACCAGAAAATCCGCCACGACCAACCTGCCGCCTCTGGCAAGGGTTCTCGCGGCCTCGGCAACAGCCTTATCCGGCCTGGGAAGATGATGCAGGACCATGGAAATTACAGCCAGATCGGCCTCCCAGTCACGCAGAGGAAGATGGGTCAACTCACCTATACGCAGACTCACCTTATCATTATCACCGATCCGGGACTCCGCCAATTCAAGCATCTTCGGAGAACTGTCCACTCCGATAACCGTTCCGCACTTAACAAGCAGCGCCTCAAGCAGTGAACCGTTGCCGCAACCGAGATCAACCACCACGGAACAGTCATCAACTATCGAGACCAACTCTTCATTCAAATTGAAATCACCGAAAACATCGCTCTGCAGCCGCTCCCAGTCTTCAGCAATTTCATCAAAAAATTTGCGGGTCTCAAGGTTGCGCTCCGCCAGTACCTGCGCCACCCGCCTGCGGTCTTCCACAACTTCTGTCTCATTCTCTATAAGCCAGCTTACAGATTCAGCGAAACGGTTGCCGTTACCGGACTGGGCCAACCGATAAAAATTCCAGAGCCCTTCCCTGCGTGATTCCAGCAGGCCGCTCTCATGCATAATCTTAAGATGGCGGGAAACCCGGGGCTGGGACATACCCAGAACCTGCACCACCTCGCCAACATTAAGTTCATTATCGCGCAGCATGGCCAGAAGCCTGATTCTTATCTCATCTGACAACGCTTTGCTGTATTTCAAAATTTCCATCTGCAACCTCACCGGAAAAACATAACGACATCTTTATATAACAATATCCTCGAAGAACTACGCAGCATATTCAGATGCGTCAAGCATTAACTATCATTAAAAATGGAAATTGAGGCCAAATGGGTTTGCCAACAGTGATATTAATGTATAATCAGATTTCAAACAATTTTTCTCGCAAAAAATTATGGCAGCAAAGAAAAAATACAAAGGACCGGCCAAGCGGATATTTCATCCCCGCCAGAGGAAGACACGCCCGCTGAATGAAGCCCTTGGGGATTTTGTGAATACCGTTGACGGTGACCGCAAGCTGATGATTCCCAGGCTCTGGAAGGCATGGCCCGAACTGATGGGGGAGCTGGCGGAGTTTGCCAAACCTCTGGGACATCGCAAGAGAACTCTCATACTTGCTTCCGATGATTCAGTGGCCGCTCAGGAGCTTTCATATTTCGCGCCGGAAATCCTGGAAAGAATAAATTCATTTTTTGGTGAAGAAGTCTTTGACAAGGTGCTGTTCGAACTGTTAAACGGCAGGGTTCCATTGGACGGGTACGAATTACAAAGAACCCAGTTCAAGGACGCCAAGATCAAGAAACCCGGCAAATTAGGCGGGTTGAAAGACAAATTTGATCCCGAATCGGCGGTCGGAAGATGTTATCTGAAATACGTCCGCCTGTTTGAAAATTCATAATATTTCAGGACCTGAAAAAGGTCCAACCAAGGAGGATAACATGAGCGAAGAAACCCCTACTCTCGAGAGTCTTGAACTTAAGAAGCCCCTCGACAAAATGACCACCAAGGATCTGCGTCAGCTGTGCATGGACAAAATGCCCCTCATCGTAGGTGCATCCAGCATGGACAAGGAAACCATCATTGCCAACATCAAGGAATACCTCGGAATCGAGGAAGAAGAAGGTGCGGTTTCCCCTTACAAAGATCAGATTCTTTCCATCAAGAGAAAGATGAGAGAAATGCGTATTGAAAAGAAAGCTGCTACCGGACGTAAAGACCGCTGCCAGCTTCGCCGCAAAATCAACAAAATGAAAAAGCAGACTCGCGCACTCTCTAGAGCTCTGTAATCATTTTATTTTCGGAATATCTTAAAAATATTAAAATTAGTTGTTGACAGAGTGAGACAATCCAAATAAACACTCTTCTCGTTGCTGGGACATCGTTCAATTGGCAGGACGACGGGTTCTGGTTCCGTTAATCAAGGTTCGAGTCCTTGTGTCCCAGCCAACAACAACTTTTCTGAGATGCGTCCCCATCGTCTAGCCTGGCCCAGGACACCGGCCTTTCACGCCGGCGACAGGGGTTCAAATCCCCTTGGGGACGCCACTCAAGAGATTCAAAGCCAGCACGAATCTCACACATAACCGGCTTCATTAAATGTGATTCAGGCCACAGAAGCAGGTACCGTTTTTCTAAGATGCGTCCCCATCGTCTAGCCTGGCCCAGGACACCGGCCTTTCACGCCGGCGACAGGGGTTCAAATCCCCTTGGGGACGCCACGATTTCTCAAAAGCCCGATTCGCAAGAATCGGGCTTTTTTACGTGTACTCCATTAGGTCCTCCTTGGCTGAACAGATCCGCAATACTACCGCATCTTGACCGGCACCTCCTAACAGGCCCGCTCGATCCGAGCATTGCCCCGGAATTGAATTACTGTACAGATGAGTTTAGGACTTTACTGTGGAAATGAAATTCAAACGGGAATTGCTCATGAAGAGTATGCAACACTGCGCTTTAGAAAGTTGAAAAGTGATTGAGCAATATATATTCGTCCCTGCCACCTAGGAATTAGCAAATGACAATTTCAATAGGATTTGCCCTGCCTTCAGCCTAATTTTAAAGGCTGTGTAAAGAGACTTGGGAGTAGGCTAAAAAGGCAGCAATTTTATTTTTTAATCACACCCCCTCACATTTTTCCAAAAAGATTTAATTTTGTGTTGACAGCCACACCAAATACACATAAAAGGTTTTCTCGCTGCTGGGACATCGTTCAATTGGCAGGACGACGGGTTCTGGTTCCGTTAATCAAGGTTCGAGTCCTTGTGTCCCAGCCAGCAAAAATTTCTACCCGCTTCACATAGTATCAGGCTACTGAAGCGGGTCTTTTATACAGATGCGTCCCCATCGTCTAGCCTGGCCCAGGACACCGGCCTTTCACGCCGGCGACAGGGGTTCAAATCCCCTTGGGGACGCCATCTAATAAAACAGACTTATAAGCCAAGTAAGTCTTTACATAACATCAGCTTCATTATAGTGATTCAGGCCACTGGAGCAGATACAAATTTCTTGATGCGTCCCCATCGTCTAGCCTGGCCCAGGACACCGGCCTTTCACGCCGGCGACAGGGGTTCAAATCCCCTTGGGGACGCCATCAAACAAAATAGACTTACGGCCAATAAGTCTTACATAAATCCAGCTTCGTTAAAGTGATTCAGGCCACTGAAGCAGGTACTATTTCCAGATGCGTCCCCATCGTCTAGCCTGGCCCAGGACACCGGCCTTTCACGCCGGCGACAGGGGTTCAAATCCCCTTGGGGACGCCACTTTTCATAAAAAGGATTGAATCAATGATTCAATCCTTTTTTGTATTCTGCGACTACGCAAAAAAGCCCTATCACTGCCAGTCACCTACCTCTGGTTATGAGCCCATATCGCTGAACGAAATGCACTCTGCCATCTCTATCCACGAAGATAGCTTTTGGAACCGTTTCCACCTTCCTGACCTCATGGATCACTCCGTCAGGAGAAATGCGGTAGAGCTTACTCTGTGAACCGGACAGAATGTACAAGGAGCTGTCAGGACTCAGACTGAGCCCCCTTATATTCCCTAATCCCTCAGCAAACCGCACCCACTCTCCATCAGGATATACGGTATAAACAATTCCTGCCTGCTGGTCGGCTATGTAAGTGTGCCTTTTGCCTTGCGCCACCAGCATTCCTGAAAAAGAATTTTCAGGAAAACCAAGAACAGATAGCAGCATCAGAATAATTATTCCTGTCCTTATAACATTAATTCGCGGGCGATCAATTCCATGCATATTGTTCTCTCCTTTTGTTTGATTTTAGATACGACAGCGTATAATACAAATCCAATACCGTTTAACTGTCTATTAAAACCAAAAAGGTATTAATATGCGAATGCGTCAACTGCGATATTTTGTAACTCTTGCTGAAGAACTCCACTTTGGAAAGGCAGCGGAAAAACTGCATATCCAACAGCCTCCCCTAAGCCGTCAGATCCAAAGCATGGAAGAAGAACTGGAAGTCAAACTTTTTGCCCGCACAAACCGCAAAGTCGAATTGACAGATGAAGGCCGCTATTTTCTGAAGGAAGCGAAAGAAATGCTGGCAATAATGGATCGTTCCAGAATTAAACTACAGGCAATGGGCGACGGGACTGCCGGCAAGCTCAAAGTAAGCTTTATCTACCTTGCGCTTTCTTCTGAGTTTCCGCGGATAACTGGAAATTTCATCCATGAATTCCCGGATGTGGATGTATCTTTATATGACGAAAGTACATATTCACAGATAAACGCATTAAGGGAAGGAACCCGCCATGTCGGATTCATAACCATGAAACTGGTTGACCTTCAGGGGCTTAGGCATATGGTTGTACACAGGTCGACCACTTGCGCAGCTATACCGGCTAACCATCCCATGGCGGATAAAGATATCTTGACTCTGGAAGACCTTTCAGAACTACCATATATCTGCAGCACAGACTCTTATTGCAGGATGCGGGTTACTGAAATGCAGAAAAAATTTTCCGCTGCCGGACTGGAATTAAAAATAGGGATGAAATATGAGCGGAAGCATACCGGAAATGTTTTTGTTGCGGCAGGACTGGGCTGGACAGTTATCAATTCGGATTCAATAGGCACAATACCGGAAGGAATCGCTCTTAAGCCCCTGGAAATAGAACTGCACCCTTTTGAAATAGCCATGGTCTGGAATCCTGAAAGAATTACCCCGCTGGTGAGCAATTTCATTGAATACTATAAAGAATACTGTTCGGACATTGTAACCGTTCCGACAGCCTGAAATCCGAATTAACAATTAACCGAGACTACAAGGGCATACAATGAAACCGTCCATCCCCACGCAAGAGCAATGTGAAGAGATACTCAACTCCCTGAACGTTCCTGAAGACGTGATAAAACACTCCCGAATGGTCCAGTATGCGGCAATGCGCATTGGCCGTGACCTGAAGTGGCTCCGAGACCGGGGGCCGAATCTGGCTCTTATCTCCGCGGCCGCCCTGCTTCACGACATTGCAAAAGGACAGCCCGGCCACGCAAAGGCTGGAGCGGAGATTATCCGTAAAATGGGCTATGATACTATTGCTGATGTCATTGAAGTGCATAACGATGTTATCTACACAGGAGAGCTTCCTGTAACTGAAAAAGAAATCGTCTATATCGCTGACAAAATGGTAATAGGCGACCAATTGGTCACAGTCGCATACAAATTTGCCCAGAAAATTGAAAAACGTAAAAATGATCCCCAAACAGTTACCGAACTTAAGCACCGTAAAGAACTCGCCATGCGTATCAAGACCTCAATTGAACAGGAAACCGGCAAAAATCTTGAAGAACTGGCCATAGCTGAATGCTGATTTACCACCTGAACTGACACTTCAGCTAACTATAGCCCGGATATACTCATAATCCGGGCTTCTTATTGAATTAAATATAAACAAAATCTGGCTGAAAAAATTTATTCCCCACCACTCTTAAGCCTTATCTTACAAGGTATGGCAATAAATACTGGTCAAAATATACCACTTATGTTTATGATTTAACTAGGCCAGTTGCCGTTTAAATACACCTGATAAATAAATTAAAGTTCGTTTCGTTTTAATTCGGTTGCAACATTGTAACATTCTCGCAACAGTTGTAGGATTATGATCCTATAGAAACTGTAAGGATACACTCGCAGCTGGAATTTTCATACCATAACCTTTCATAATGATCAGGAGGCCATATGGGCAAAGGAAATAAGATAAAAAGGATGATGAGCTCTGATGAATTACCGAATTTTTTCCGCAAAATGGCATCCGCAATTGAAAATGGAGCTTCGGATGAAAACGCATACCTTGCCGCTATTGAAGGGTTTGAAAAACTCAAGATAGACGTTCGCAACGAACAGGACCAGACCGTAATCAAAATCAAGGCCAAGCCTTCCAAGGAGAGCACCTCCGCAGTAATCGACAGTGAAACTGATATTAATACGGATACTGATGCTGATGTTCCGGGTAAACCTAAATACAGCCAGTTGAAGAAACGTATGAAAAAATCATTCAAAACCATATTCAAAACTCTCCATGCCGAACAAATGCCACCGGCTGAAGTTGTGGAGGAATTCATTGCAGACTCACACCTGATGGTTTCATACACAGATAAGGGTCTGGGAGATGAATACTATGATGAATACATTGCGGCATGTGATGTATTCCAAAAAGCATTTGAGGCCGGCAACGTGGAGGCAACCCACGCGGCTTGCGATGAACTGAACCATCTCAAGACCAAATGCCACGCCAAATACGATTGAGATAAAATCTCAAATTTATGTGAAACCCATAAAAACAGGACTTGTTTTATGAATACCCAGACTACCTGCCCGCAGGCTGTCAAAGTTTCACCTGAGATCACTGATGAAGACCGCACCCGGTTCCATGAGGTAATCTCAACAGAACTTGCGGACTGGCAGGTTGAACAGGTGGTGACCCCCAGCAAGATATATCCGCGTCAGGAAAAGATGCTGGCACTGCACTGGCATCCCGAGTTCGTCCCCATGGATCTCATCACCAGAAGAGTGGAAGCCATGTTTCCCAATGTGACGGACAAAATGATGATCCCCACCCAGCACAACGTGCTTATGAGCTACGGGGATTACACCGGCGTTGAAGTGGATTGCTACGCCAGCGGCTTCAACCAGAAGGTACAGCTCCTGCTGCATTTCGAGAACCACAGGGTCGAAAACGCCCACGTTCTGAAATCCATGCTTGCCCATACATTCAAATATCGCTCCTCGCAGCTTTTTGAGTATATGGACACCATCACCAAGCCCATGGAAGACCGTGTGGCCAAAGCAGCGCGCAGCACAGGTGCGGATGACGACCTTGTGGAAATGGTCCGCATCTATGTAACCAAAATTCAGACCATTCTGGATGACGAATGGGCCGATGTGCCACGCGAGTCCATCAAGAACAAACTGATAAAGAACTATTTCGACGCCATGCGCCCCATATACGGAGACAACCTCATCAACCGTATTCAGGCTTACCTCAAGGCAATCAAAAAGCTCGTAAAGGCCAACTTCTCACTGAAGTTTTTCTATAGGGCGACTGAAATTATTGAGGAAGCACGCTCACTGGGCGGATGCGTTGTAATCCCCCACCCGGAGGAATTCTGGCCTATTCTGCTGGCAAAATACGATGTTGACGGGATAGAAGTCTGGAATCCACAGTCACAGCGATATACCGAATTCCTTATTTCAGTGGTTAATGAGCAGAACGCCAGAAGAGCGTCTGGAGGAAGGAACCTGCTCATTTTCATGGGCGATGATTGCCACATGAGCGAAAAGACCAAGCCTGTCGAGACTCAGGATACCGCCAAGGCGGCCCGTGAAATAGGCCTGCAACCGGCCTGGGATGATCTGAATATAAGAAAAAAACTCATAATTGCCGGGATAGACAGACAGTCTGTGATAACCGAATACAGGAGTAGGCTTGCAGGTTAGTTCCTGCCGCATCATTCTTCATACAATCTTAATAAGATTGCAACGAACAACCTGCACCCCGGTGATATTGCTCAACGACACTTGCACTACAAGCACCCGGCAGTGACCAGTTCACCGGTCACTGCCGGAACTATGGAGAATATCTATGTCAATTGAAAAAAAATTCGTCTTTGATTCCCTGCAGGATTCAGAGTCAATCCGTCTGTTCCTCAAGGCGCTGGTTGAAGGCTTTGACGCGGGAAAAATCAACCTCTCCACCAATGGAGATGAAATAGAACTGCATCCCAAAGGATTGCTGAACTTTTCCGTTAAGGCCAAAAGAAAGGCCGGAGCCAACAAAATCGCCATCAAAATAGCATGGAAAGATTCGGATCAGGGTGAAGATCCGACAGAAAAAACAATTAACGTTAACTCATAGCTATGCTCACATTTGAAGGACTTGACGAAAATTTCAAATTTCTGATTATTGAGGTCCAGAATCAGGTTAAGGCGACACGGGAATTCATAAAATCACCCTCCCGGTCTCTTTTCCGTAAAATTACTTCGCGCGATGATTACATCGACAACCTCAAGACTGTAATCGAAAATAAGTGCTACTCGCGCATAAACAGCTCAAAGGATCTTGATAAATCCATTCTGAACAAGATCAGAGCCATTCAGGTTTCCTCTGTAAACCTGGAGCGCATTGGTGACTACTGCGTAAATATTGTCAACCAGATGGCCTATCTTGATGACAAGAGCTTTGTGCTGCGTTTTGAGTCGGAAGAAGCATTTGATGTCATTGAAAACACCACAGATCTGATTGAAGAGGCATTTACCGAAGAAGACATGGCTCTGACACTGAAGATCTGTAAGTCAGAATATCGCCTTGATTCGCTCTACAAAGACAACTTCAATCACATTCTGGCTGAGATGGGTAGCGGTAAGAACATTCCCAACCTTGTCACAGTCCTGTTGATTTTCCGATACCTTGAAAGAATCGGAGATGCCTTGCTGAATGTGGGTGAAGCAATCATTTTCTCCATTCTGGGTGAAAGAATTAAAATCGAACAGTTTGAATCCCTTCAGCAGACCCTCAGTGTATCCGGATTTGACGGTTCATTCTCGGATATCGATTTTCAGGGAATCTGGGGCTCCCGCTCCGGGTGCCGCATAGGCAGGGTGCAAGCCAGAGAACTTGGCAAAGCAGCCAATCTGGATACACCTGTTGCTCAGGGAAGTATCTATAAAGAAGGCAACCTTGATAAGATAAAACAGGAACGCGACAATCTGGATATCTGGAACAATAACTTTCCGGGCATGGTTCCCGAAGTTTTCGGTTTTCTTGAAACCACTGAAGAAAACAAAGGCTCCATGCTGGTTGAATTTCTGCCCGGATGCACACTGGACACCATGATCCTGACCTCCGATGACGCAGACCTTGAAAATGCGCTGTTCACCCTTGAACAGACCCTGCGCCATATTTGGGGCAAAACCAGAAAGAAGGGTCCGCTTCCCACCACTTTCATGGAACAGCTAAAATCACGGCAGAACGGGGTCTTGCAGGTCCATCCCGAATTCAATCGCAACGCAAGGCAAATGGGCAGTACCGAGATAGTTTCATCAAAAGCCCTCATTGAAGAATGCATGACCATTGAGGAATCCATTCCTGCTCCTTTCACGGTTTTTATCCATGGCGACTTCAATTGCAACAACGTTGTCTACTCCAATTCAGACGAACGGATCAGGTTTATTGACCTCTACCGTTCCAGAGACTTCGATTATATTCAGGATGTTTCCGTATTCCTGGTCTCATGTTTCCGCATGCCTGTTTTTGACCGGGCGATCAGAAACAAGATCAATTCCGTCATTTCCCGTTTTTTCATCTTTGCCGAAGAGTTCGCTCTGGAAAACGAGGACCGGGCTTGGCAGGCAAGGCTTGCACTGGCCCTTTCCCGCTCGTTCTACACTTCAACCAGATTTGAATTCAACTACGCATTCGCCAAAGAGATGTTCAACCGCTCAATGTTCCTTCTTGAAAAAGTGAACCGCTACAGTGGTAAATGGGACAACTTCATTCTTCCTGAAGACATTCTCTACTACTAACCCTCAGCTGATCCAAGGTGATAACAATGAAAATAGGTGTTATAGGACTCAAAGGGGCATGGTCTTCGCAACAGCTTGCCGAGGCTGTGAGCAAAAAGACCGGCCGGGATACTAAAATTTTTGAAATGCAGGATGTCCGCCTCGACCTGCCCTCCGGAAAAGCACTGGTTGAAGACGAAGATCTTTCAACCTTTGATGCATTGATAATAAAAAAAATAGGCAAGGAGTATTCTCCGGATCTTCTGGACCGCCTTGAAATGCTGCGTATGCTTGAAGGACGCGGAGTTAAGTTTTTCTCTTCACCCTACTCCATCCTACGTGTTCTGGACCGCCTGACCTGTACCATTTCCCTGCAGCTTGGTGACATTCCGATGCCTCCCACGACCATAACTGAAGACGTGGACCACGCCCTTGCCGCGGTTGAAGAATATGGAGAAGCAGTCTTCAAACCCCTTTTCAGCACAAAGGCCAGAGGAATGTTTGTCCTTAAACCCGGACCGGATGCCCGCAGAACAATCGAAGAGTTCCACAAAGAATACAATACCATGTACATCCAGAAGACCATTGATCTTAACGGAAGCGATCTGGGTATTGTTTTTCTCGGTGGCGAATATCTCACCACCTATGCCCGCTGCAAAACAACAGACTCCTGGAACACTACCACCATCAATGGCGGCAAATATGCTCCGGTTGATCCTCCCCAGGAAATCATCGATCTGGCTCAGAAGGCTCAGGCTATCTTCAATCTCGATTTTACCTGTGTTGATGTGGCCATCACCAAAGATGGACCATTTATATTCGAAGTTTCGGCTTTCGGCGGTTTCCGCGGAATTCTCGATGCCCGGGGCATTGATGCGGCTGCCAGATACGTGGACTATGTAACCAAGAAGGTGGAAGGATAATGAACCAGAACACTGTATCCAGAGCAGGTATAATAAAAAAATACCGCGCAGAACTACCGGCAGACAAACCACTTTTCATTGATTTCGGTGGATGCATTATTGAAACCAGAGTCAACAACTCCGAGCTTCTGGCCGATCTTGAAAACTACTTCAAGGAATTCATGGTCGAAGCCGACAAAGGCGATATTCTTATTACCGCCCACGAATGCCCCGCAGTGGACCTCGGCCTTGAATACACCGTGAAACAACCTGACCCCGGAAAAACCAAAATAAAAGAAGAGTACGCGAACCTGAGCGATGGCCGTGTAGTCTACAAAAGACTCACCGGAATGATCTTCGCTTTTGGCGAGGGAGAGAATATAGCTCTCGGGCCGTGCATCGAGAACTCCAATCAGGTAATTAATTTCATCAACAACCGCTTTATAGAATACAAACTGAATCAGGGCTGCTTCCTCGGACATGCAGCCGGGGTTCTGGAAAGCGGTCGAGGGATAGCTCTGGCTGGTTTTTCCGGCATGGGCAAATCCACGCTGGCCCTGCACCTGATGAGCCGCGGGACAACCTTCATAAGTAATGACAGGGTTATGATCGAGGATAACGGTGAAGACATCACTGTCTATGGAGTAGCGAAGCAGCCCCGCATCAATCCCGGAACCGCTCTTAACAACCCGGATCTGGAATGCATAATAGATCCTGAAGACAAGAAGAAATTCCTTTCCCTTCCAAAAGAAGAACTCTGGGAACTTGAACACAAATATGATGCCCTGATTGACGAATGCTACGGTAAAAACAAATTCGTGCTGCGCGCTCCCATGAGTGCCCTAGTTATCCTTAACTGGCAGAGAAACGAACAGGAAACCAAAGTAGAAACAGTTGACCCCAAAGAGCGCAGGGACCTTCTTCCCGCTTTTATGAAGGGAACCGGACTTTTCTATCTTCCGGATTCAAGCGACAAAGAAAATGATCCTGATGTTGACGCTTATGCCGAAATTCTGTCAAAAACCACTCTTATCGAAATAAGCGGGGGAGTAGACTTTGACAAAGCCGCTGATGCCTGCCTGAAATTCATGCAGACCGGATCAATTTAAAACAGCCAGCAATATTAAGCCGCTTCGTTCTGAAAAGGCGTAGCGGCCTTGTTGAAATTATGAGCCGGGAATAACCACCTGAACAGGAAAGCTAGATGCGAATCAATTTAGAGAGGGAAGTAAGAGTTCCCGACCCGATAAAACTCGAACGCTACAGAAGAACACCCGATCTCGGCCCGAAAATACTTTTTTTCAGTGGCGGTACAGCTCTAAAAAAAACTTCAACCAAACTTACCCGCTACACCCACAACAGTATTCACATAATCACTCCATTTGACTCGGGCGGTAGTTCTGCGGTTATCCGCAATAAATTCAAGATGCTGGCTGTTGGCGACATCCGCAACAGGCTGATGGCTCTGGCAGACCAGTCAGTGCTGGGCAATCCTGAAATATACAGGCTTTTCGCCTACAGGCTGCCCAAAGAAGCTGATGATGAGGAACTGAGAGCCGAATTCAACAACCTGATGTCAGGAGACCACCATCTGGTCCGGGAGATCCCCTCTCCCATGCGCAAAATAATCCGCACCCACTTCATCCAGTTCGCGGACATCATGGAAGATTTCAATCTGCGAGGCGCGAGCATAGGCAACATAATCCTTACCGCCGGGTATATCACCAACCGCAGACACATGGACCCGGTTATTTACATTTTTTCAAAACTTGTTGAGGTCAGAGGAGTTGTCCGCCCTACTATCAATAAAGATATGCATCTGGCCGCTGAGCTTGAGGACGGCTCCTTTGTTGTAGGCCAGCACCTGCTGACAGGAAAGGAAGCCAGCCCTATCGCGTGTGGAATTAAAAAACTCTGGCTGGCTGAAAAGCTGGGTGATTCGACCCCCTGTAAGGTTTCAATCCGCAAAAAGCTCATTAAACTCATCCGCAGTGCGGAGCTGATCTGCTATCCTCTGGGAAGCTTTTATTCAAGTGTAGTCGCGAATCTTCTTCCGGAAGGAGTAGGTTCAGCCATCAAGAGCAACGGATGTCCCAAGGTTTTTACCCCTAACACCGGAAACGATCCGGAGCTCAAAGGACATTCACTTACCGACCAGATAAACAAACTCCTTTACTACCTGCGTAAGGATGATGTTAAGAATATAGCAATAGGTGATGTGCTTAATTTCATTTTAGTGGATTCGGTCAATGGCATTTATCCCGGCGGGGTGGATAAAAATGAAATTAATAAACTCGGGATTCAGGTTATAGACTGTGAGCTGATCAGTGAAGAAAGCGCGCCTTATCTAGACCCCGAACTGCTTTCCAAAGCTCTGTTGTCCCTGACCTGATAATTTCCGTAAATAAGGCTGGTACGTTATGGGAAAAGACAAGAAAGAAGAAAAGAAAAAAGTGTCGGTTAAGCAAACCATGAACTACGATGAAACTGTCTCATTTCTCGAAACACTGCTGGAAAGCTTCAAAGCCAAAAAGGTAGTGATTCACGGAGAAGAAGACTGCATCGCCGTTGTTCCTGCTGATGAGATCCAGATGGAAATCAAGGCAAAAGTCAAAAAAAACAAAGTCAAAATGAAAATGGAATTCGGCTGGTATGAAGAATCAGCCTCCGCCCCCGGAACAATCCTCGGTGCAGAAGAAGCTATTGAAGAAACTGAATCTGTCAAGGTAAATGGCACAGAAGACGTTTAGTAGCTATATTTTCAATAGTAAAAAAGCATTTTTATTGCGTTAAAAGCAATAAAAATGCTCTTTTTATGCCGCAAAATTGAACAATAAACAAAACAACCGATGACAACAACGATCTTCGACAGCATAAATTTGACTTAACAATTTGCGTAATTATTATATTATTGAGGAAGTGTATTAAATTACCTTTCAACTCAACGCATGTTTATGCATAAACCGCGGGAGGACAAAATGAGATCTAACCTGATCAAAATCCTGTCCATTATTGTTCTCACGGCGGTAATGCTCATTATGGCTGCAGCCGTGTCCCACGGTTCTAGTTTCCGTTTTGTAATGGAAAATCAAGGTAAAACATGGAAACTGGCCAACAGTAATTATCTAGGTTCTATCGGATTAAAGGATTTGCAGGCGACTTCAACTTTCACAGTTGCTGACATAGAAAATAAAATTGACCAGGGACGGACTGTCAGATTTTACGCCGGTAAGGGATTAACAGGAATAAACGAATATACCCTGCTTACTTCGGAAACAGTTTTTGACTACACTGAGATTTCAGGTGAACAACAGATCGAAAACGCTTTCTATGTCGAATTTGAACCCAAGAAAATTCGATTTGAACACTTCGACTATCATGGGCATAAACATCTTCACGGTAATATAGATCTTGGAATTCTTGAACAGGTTCCAGCCCCCATACCCATTCCCCCCTCTTGGATACTGGCTATAGCCGGCTTTGCAGCACTCTTTGGGGTCAGATACCGCCTGACACACTAACTTAAAAAACAAACCGCCACGGCTGGGCGGTTTGTTTTTTTATTTCTGACTCTGGTCAAGTTCATAAAAATAACTATTTTTAAATGGTTACCGTATATAATATCCATTTTTAATATGATTTCCCGTTAAAACTATCCACGGGATTACATTGATTTAACCTTGCTAAATCAATGTAAGGTTATCCCCTTCCTGTTAACTTCCGTTCCACGGTTAAAACCAAGTGAGAAATAATGCTTCCAGTTACTATAGATCCCGCACTTTGCAAAAAAGATGAACTCTGTATCCATGAATGCCCTCTTTCCGTCCTGACTTCACAGGGAAAAGGAAATATACCGGAAGTTCACCCCAAAAAGGCTAAATACTGCATAAACTGCGGACACTGTGCAGCAATATGCCCTACCAACGCCATAACTCTAAATGCCTTTGCAGATCAGGAAACAATTGCATTCGATCCGGCGGATATTCCCGATTTTAAATCTGTTGAAACCTTGATCAAGACCCGACGTTCCATACGCAAATTCAAGAAAAAGCCTATCAAAAGCCAAGAGATAGAGGAACTGATCAGTTTGAGTTCCTATGCTCCATCCGGACACAACGCACAGCCCGTGTCATGGACAATTATAGACACGCCTGAGAAAGTGCAGGAAGTGGCAGAACTCATTGTTGAATGGATGGATGAAGCCGCCAGAATGAAGAATCCGATGGATAAAAAACTTTTCCTCTCAGGATTGGTGAATGCCTATAAAAAAGGAAATGATGTAATCTGCCGCAACGCTCCTGCTCTGGTCGCTGCCTGGGCTCCGATACAGGGAATAACTCCGGAAGCGGACACTGTTCTTGCAACAGGATATGTCGAACTGGCAGCCCACGCAAAAGGACTAGGGGCATGTTGGGCCGGGTATCTGGTTTTGGCCGCGGCACACAGTGAAAAGATCCGAAGTTTTCTGGGAGTCCCGGAAGGACACATAATCCATGGTGCACTGCTTATGGGGTACCCTGCAGTTAAGTACAGAAATATGCCGGCAAGACACAAAGCATCAGCAGAAAAATATGGAGAAATGACAATACTCAAAGCCCGGGAAAACGGGCATTAGATTTTGCTGGCGCAGTTCCCTATAAAAAAAAGAATAGCTGACAATTACCTTTATAAGACAAAAAGACTTTACCATCGGTAACAAGTACAAAGCCCCGACAAGAATTGCCGGGGCTTTGTATTTATTACTGTTTATCCAGCCGCTTTCCCGGCCTGAATGCCGTCAGCAAAAATGCGGGAGTAAAAAGCCGTAAGGGATTTTTCATGAGGGCATCCGGCAGGACATGATACCAGCGATACCCGAGACTGTGATAAACCTTCTTGGCCAGACAGCCATACCCGGTCTGCTTTGCCGCCCATAAAGCGGCATCACGCTGGCATCTGGAAGTTGCTACTGCCTTGAAAATTTTTTCACTATACCCTTTATCAGAAAGCATCTTACGAATGCGCAAGTATTCCCGATACCTGCTGACAATATCTGCCACAGAGAAAAATGCACCGGTTATCCAGCTCATAGATATCGCCGCAGAAGTAATAAATCCAAGGCTGTGACCGTCCCGATAAAATTCGGCAGCCAGCCAGACCAGGGTCACCACCATACCGATGCAGAGTCCCAGAACAAAGTGGGGTAAAGGGGCCACACGCAAATAATTATATTTTTTCTGTGCAAGAGCCTTTATCATCACGGTTTATCCTCAGACCGATTAAAGTAAATCAATTTCATACGCCACAACTAGGGAGTTACCACCGTAATCATTTGCGTTCAAGAAATATCGGACAGTAGTTAAGAGCCCTTATTTTTAACAACTAAAACAACACCTTAACAACACAAATCACTTCGCAACAGCACGGGCCAATTCAGAGAGGAGCTCATCGACATCAAAAGGTTTCATAACCCGTGAGTCCATTCCGCTTTCGGCACATTTCTGCTTGAAGTCCTCCCCGGAGTTCGCGGACAACGCTATTATCCTCACAGGCGAATGTAGCCTGCGTATGGCTGTTGCGGCTGCAAAACCATCCATGACCGGCATTTGAATATCCATGAGGATTACATCGTACTCTTCCGACTGGGTAAAAACGTCCACACAATCTTTGCCGTTTTCAACAATAAGATAGTTGGTGATCCCATGCTTTTCGAAAATCTTGCGCAGAAGGATCTGATTCATACGGCTGTCCTCGGCAACCAGAATCCTTAACTTTGAGAGATCAGGAGGATCTCCGCCATCCTCATTCTGTACCTGGCTCCGACCGGAACTCTCATCCGAACATTCTTTCAGATACAGAACAAATGAGAAAGTAGCACCGCCATCCTTGTTATTGGCTGCGGTAAGCTCCCCTCCCATCAGCTTAACAAGCCTATAGCAGATTGCCAGCCCAAGTCCGGTCCCCCCATATCTGCGCGTGATTGAGGAGTCAGCCTGAACAAAGGACTCAAAAAGAGAATCTTTATCATCATCTGGAAGTCCGATCCCTGTATCGGAAACCTCAAAAAGCAGTCCGGTTTTCCCTCTCTCATCAATATCTGAAGCATGGCAGCAACGAAGGACCACTCCTCCCTCATCGGTAAACTTTACTGAATTACCCAGAAGATTTGTCAGAACCTGCCGCAGCCTGAGACTGTCCACCCTCACACATCTCGGGATGTCCTTAGTCTCCAGCTCCACGGATATCTTTTTATTCATGGCCCCGATGTCCATGATATCCCGCATCTCTTTCAAAAAAACAGGAAGATCAAGATCATCTTCATTCAGTTCCATATGTACGGAATCGAGTTTTGAAAAATCGAGAATATCGTTCACTATTACCAGAAGACTATCTACCGATGACTTGATCAGACGCAGGTTCTCCTTCTGCTCGGAAGTCATATCCGAATCCTGCAGCAACTGCACCATACCTTTAATCGCGTTCATGGGAGTGCGAAATTCATGGCTCATATTGGCAAGGAAATGACCTTTAGCCTCGTTAGCCTGCTCCGCCTGAATTCTGCTTAAACGCAGTTCATTCTCAATGCGCTTCATCTCAGATATATCTTCGACTGTGCCGAGCACACTTTTCCATGTTTTTTCATTTCCGGGGACAATGTTGCAATTAATAATCAGATACCGGTCTCCACCTTCTTCACGCTCAATGTGGATTTCACTTCTGTGTCTCGTTTTTCCGGAAGCAAAATCGAGAAGAATTGCTCTGAAAAACAGCCATGTCCGCTCATTTACATACGGACCAAACCCACCCTTTCCGGGTATCGCTCCTGAACGGGCGCGGAGGAACTCTGAAGCCAGATTGTTAGACATAATGATCTCTACAAGCTCAATGCATTCTCTAACGCCGCTGCTGTCATTAAGCATTTGGCTCCTGATTTGACTAACCTTCCCGGTGTCGTGGAGATCGAAAATCTCCTTGATTCTGGAGAAATCCATCTCCCATAAGGCCACGGGAGAATTTTCAAAAAGAGAGCTGAGGCGCAACTGATTTTCAGCAGCCTTCTCTTCAGCCGCCTTACGCATGGAGATGTCAGTCACAAACCCCTCTATATAAGCCGGAAACCCCGGTTCTCCCTCAACAAGCCTGAAGTCTCTGGACGTCCAGACACGGCCTCCGTCCTTTTTCCTGCACTCGACTTCATAACCGGAAAGCTGTCCTGTGTCCTGCAATAGCTCTATACCCCTGTCCCAGTCTCCGGGGTGAACATATATCTCGTTACGAACATTATTTACACTTTCAATCAGATCATTCTGATCAGCATAACCGAAAATTCGTGCCAGAGACCCGTTAGCTGTAAGATACCGCCCTTCAAGGGTAATCTGAAAAATACCCACTGGAGCATTATCAAAAATATCCCTATAGCGTATTTCCGCCCGCTTACGCAGAGCATCCGCCAGCCTCCGGTTTTTTATCTCCTGCTCAAGTTTTTCTTTCTGTAGATTTATCTCAGACTCGCGAACGGCAGCTTCATAGGCTTTTGTTTCATAAATCTGACGCTTGAAAATTGTCCGCACCAGAAGATAACACCCTACAGTTACGACTAAAAAGATAAAAAGAGAGATAAAAAGATGTGTCTTTAAACTGATAAATCCAAATATACGTTTCTCTTCCACCAGAGAAATTATACTTAATGAAGTGCCCTGAACAGGTGAAGATATTGCAAGATAATTCTGCTCACGCCCTGTTCTGCCAGCCTTTAGAACAGTCAGGCCTTCCCATTCCCTTAAGGCGTTCATCAGCAGAAGCTGCCCGCTTCTATGAGCCGAAACATCTGAAACAGCCAAGAGACCTTTGCCGATACGTAAGAAATCGCTGCCGACAGAAGGAGAAACAGTCATATCCCCAAGACTTTGGTAAAGACTTTCAACCCGTACCCACCCGACAACAGAGCCCATATTTCCATCCGAACTGGTGACCGGGAGACTTACAACAATGCACATCACTCCGCCGGACTCACCGCTGAAAAAACGGGGAGCGTCTCTGGTTACGTACAATTCGTAAAAATTATAATCCTCAAGCAGCAGACACTCACTGTCGGTATCAACAAGCAACCTGCCTCCGGAATCCAGCAGGGCGATCCTTGAAAACACCTTTTCCGAGCCAACGAACTTCTCCGACTGAACCTGAAACATTCGCTCGCAAACAGCCTCCACCAATGCAGAATTGACCTGATTGCCGGCAAGGTCAGCTTCTTCAGCCTCCGCTATAAGTGAACGGACCGCCCCACTTGCGGCCAGGCTGCCGAGTTCGGATACTCTTTTGGAAAAATAGAAGCTGACGGCCATAGCTCTCTTGGCGGACTCCCCGGTGAACAACTCCCGGGCTGTATTCCTGAGCTGGACCTGAGAAGCATAGCTCGTCCACAATGCAAATCCGACAAGGCAGGCAAAAATAATCAGCGAACTGACCAGAAAAAGCCTGTAACGCGAGTAATCGGCAACCCTACGGTTCCATGCTGTATCTATCTTATTCGTATCCAAACTTATCTACCTGTATAGAAGATTGACCAATCCTTTTTATAATATATTTTAAGCCGGAAAAACTCAAAAAAAATCAAACAATTTATATCATTTTACTCCATGCATATAAAAGCAGACAATTAAAAATCAGCGCTCTCAGTTTTTTATTGACAATGAATTTCATTTTCACTAAAACAGAACTCAACTAAAAAAAACAAAGGAGGAAATCATGTGTGCAGCCCTTATCGGTGGAATGGATCGCCTTAAAAGAGATTACATTACTTCAGCCAAAGAAAAAGGTGTTAAACTCAAAGTTTTTACGGGAAAAGAAAACAAAGTCTCTGCCAAGCTCGGAAATGCCGACCATGTAATCATTTTCACCAATCAGATATCCCACGCGGCAAAAAAAGATATTGTCAAATACACCAAAGCAAAACAGATCCCTCTTCATATGTTCCATTCATGCGGTGTTTCAACCCTCAAGAACTGCCTGGAACAGCTTTAACAGATACCAAAAAAACGGCAAAAGATCTCTGGGGAGTATCTTTTACCGGCAGCATGAAAATTAAACCATAAAGCTTGCGCTAGCCATGCAATGAACGAAGCAGATCAATATTCATCCTGTCGAGCGCAAAACCGGGGTCATCGTCCTTGGGAGTTTCAATAACCTTTGGAACTGCCGAGAAACGGGGATCATTAATGATTGTCCTGAACCCTTCCAGACCGATCTCGCCTTTGCCTATATGCTCATGACGATCCTTGTTGGCAGCAAGCCCTTCCTTGCAGTCATTAAGGTGGAAAAAACGGATGTTGTCCAATCCGATAAGTTCCTCAAAACGGGCAAAAACCTCGGCACAACTTTCAGCAGTGCGCAGATCGTACCCTGCAGCAAATGCGTGACAGGTATCGAAACAGACCCCCATGCGTTCTGTATAGCCCGAATCTTCCAGAATAGTTGCAAGTTCACCGAAACGGCTGCCCAGATTTGTCCCCTGCCCTGCGGTATTCTCAATCAGGATCCGGACTTCCTCGGTTTCTGATTCGGCAATGGCCTGATCAAGATTTGCGACATACCTTTCCAGAGCTTCAACTTTTCCGGACCCCAGATGCGAACCGGGATGGGTGACAATATACTCAATCCCGAGAGATTCGGTTCTTCTCAATTCCTGCGCGAAAGCCTTAATTGACTTCGCCACCCCTTCCGGCTTGGGAGAAGCCAGATTGATCAGATAGGAATCGTGAACACTGACCGGATAATTGCCCCACTCTTCTCTGAGTCTTTTAAAATTTTCCACTACTTTTTCTTCCAGCGGTTTAACTTTCCACTGCCGCTGGTTGCGGGTAAAAATCTGCAGGGCAGTTCCGCCGATACTCATAATTCTCTCGACAGCCTTGTCCACACCTCCGGTAATGGGCATATGGGCACCGATATACATATATTCACTTAATCCTTATTCGCTTTAAACTTTCCTTAATTCTTCGCTGCAGGCCAGACGCATCAATTCCCGGGCCAGCAGTTTGGCATCGATCATATTTTCAGATTCTTCTGAAACTAGACGGCGGTCAATTACTTTAAGGCTTCCATTTTTAATAGTACCGATATTCATATCAAAAGTGTAGCGACCGTAATCGGAATCAATAAGCAGTGCATCGAGAACACTTTCCTTGCTTATCAGAGCTCCATTGTCCATGCGAAGAACTTCTATCAGCCTTTCCACCTGGGTTTCCAGATCATGTCCCAGCAGCTCGGGATCAGTCCCCATGTTCGGGATGAAAAGCTTCGGACATGGATTATTGGAAATTGCATCACCTATCCCCTGAGGATAAACGGACGCCAGAATACTGGAATAAAAACTTCCCATGGGATAAACAATGAGATCGGCCTGCTGGACAAGCATTATTGCAAGTGAGGAAGCATGGACGGATCTCGGCCATGGATCATCTACTCCGGAGCATATCCACATTCCATCTACAGGCGAAGCAACAGGATCGCCCTCCTTGCCGGTGAAAAGATGCTGCCCGGCGATAATTTCTCCGTTCTGAAGTCTGACAGCCAAATGCCCGTTATCCACAGTTGATGCCCTGACAGTCCCTCCCGCTCTTATAAGACGTGAAAACTGGGCTATAGGAGGCGCGAGAACCCTCTGATGGGCCATAAATCCTGATGCGAGAATTATGTTTCCAAGGCTTGCTCCGCAAGGATCAAATCCTTCGTCAATCATATCCAGAAAAATGGAAAAACGCTCAGACAATATCCTGGTTACCACATGGGAAAGGCCATCCATGAGTTCATGTGAACCGTTGGCAAGATGGGCGAGTTCCGCCATAAGATTTGAACGGTCTCCTCCTGAGGGCAGGCGGGCATCAAGAAGCTTTACTATGTTGCTCCGCTCAGGACTGGAGGTATCCGCAAGGGCAATGAGGCGGTTCCTTACATCCCCCACCGCAGGCATATCAAAATAGTCACGCAGGTGAGCGGAGCTTCCCCCGGAATCAAAGGTCGTTATAATATACGCACACTCAGGGTTAAGCGAGGCAAGTCTGGCTGCCAACCCGTTCAGGGCGGTTCCACCGCTGAAAAAAACAATACGCGGATGCTTTACGCCCATACTATGCTCCCATTAATCCTGAACATTTATAAATTCAACTGACCTGCACTGATATCAGCAAACCTGCACCTGAATATACCCTGCGAAACAATATGCCTATTCACAACTGACCTTGCACCGGATGATACTTTGTATTATTTTTTCCACCGATTCGATCAATACTATTTAAAAATTGTTACAGAGCATAACTCAATCACCCTGATATGAAAAACATTTTTCTCAACATACATGGATTCGGTTCATCCGGCACAAACTCCAAGGCCGAAGCCTTGAAAAGCGTATTTCCCGAGCATGAACTGATCAGCCCGGACCTTCCTCCTGACCCGCAGCAGAGTCTTGCAATAATCGAAGAATTGGTACTGGAAAACAGGGAACGACCTCTGATTTTACAGGGTTCATCCATGGGCGGTCTTTATTCGCTGATCATGCATA
This sequence comes from Maridesulfovibrio salinus, assembly GCF_055394525.1. Lineage (NCBI taxonomy): Bacteria > Pseudomonadati > Thermodesulfobacteriota > Desulfovibrionia > Desulfovibrionales > Desulfovibrionaceae > Maridesulfovibrio > Maridesulfovibrio salinus. The sequence goes on along the minus strand of NZ_AP042461.1, from coordinate 1,438,218 downwards.
TCCGCCATAAAGTTCCTGCCCTGCTCATAAATCCGGCACTCACTCCCGGAGATCTTATCGCTGCAAGAGTAGGGGAACCCTATGAGTTTTCGAACGGAGAACGGATTATCATCAGCAGTGAAGATGCTGACAGGTTCTATGAAGTCCAGAAAGAGCTGGAAAAAGGAATCAGGGATGGCAAAGTTGAAAAGGGACGCACCATGGCATTAATTGGCGAACAGGATGAACTGCTCGATCAGGAGAGAATGAAAAGCATCCTGTGCAGTGCGGGTACAGAAATAATATCCTATGAAACAGACCACAGATTTACCGGTTACGATGAAGTTCTGAAAAATGATTCACAGGTAAGAGAGTTCCTGCTTCTCTTGAAAAAATGATTATACTCAGGACCTTTTCTTCTGCCCCAACGGCATAAGTTCATTCATCTCGCTTATGTAGCCGTTCTCAAGATTATTGACCTCCTGAATATAAGTTTTAAAGGTCAAATCCATTGAAGGGTCTGTGAACTTATGCAGGCTGTACGATGGTGTGGAGAAAAAACCACGTCTGGCTTTATGCTCTCCCCCCATTCCGGGATCATAGGTCCGGATTCCATTGGCAATAGCCCATTCAATGGGAGTGTAGTAGCAAAGCTCAAAATGAAGGAAGCGGACTTCCTCGAAACAGCCCCAGTACCTTCCCCACAGGTTATCACCGGAAAAGACATACATGGACAAAGCCAGCGGCTCAGGATCATCCCCACGGTATGCTGCTATAAAAAGCAGATTCTCACGCATATATGAGGTGAGCCCGTCAAAAAAAGCACGGTTGAGATACTTGCAGCTCCAGACGCCAAATTTATCATTCGTGGACTCATAACAGGTATACATTTTTTTGAACAAATCATCCGGTATCTCATACCCGGTAAATGTTTCAACTCTTATATTCTCCCTTCTCAGAGCCCTTCTTTCACGACGCACAGTTTTGCGTCTGTTGCTGTTCAGCGTTCCCAGCCAGTGATCAAAGTCGCGATATTCACTGTTGGTCCACACATATCCCTGATGTTTCCATACAGCATACCCATAGGCCTCCATTTCTGAAACCCACTCACTGTCGGCAAAGTTGAAAGCGCTGCTGCCGAGACCGTTAACAGAGCAGAACCGGTCCAGAGTGTTGCAGATCAGCCCGGTGACTTTACCTTTTGGAACGTCAGAATCAATTAGAAACCTGTACCCTGTAGCAGGGGTAAAAGGACTCATACCGACAACCTTGGGATAATAGGATATCCCCCCCTTCTGAGCGACCTCGAACCAGACCCGGTCAAAAATAAATTCACCTTCACTCTGATCTCGGACATAGAGAGGCGCCGCACCGACAAGGCGGCCTTCATTACGCACCAGAAGATGAGCAGGCAGCCATCCGGTATCAGGAGACGCACTTCCGCTTTCCTCCACCAGCCTAAGCCAGTCCCATTCAAGAAAAGGGAAACTGGCTGGCCGAGCCAACCTGTTCCATTCATCCCGCCCGACTTCAGTAATGGCGGGGGCCCATGAAATTTCAAATCCGTCCAGAATATCCGTCATTAAAAAACCTTACCCGGCAAACTTAAACACCCACTTCTTCAGCAAATGGTTTTGATACAGAAAAATAATCAGCGACCCACTCCATAAACACACCGGCTGTGTTGGAATATTCCTCACTGCTCCAGACCATGCAGATATCCATGCCGGGGAAATCATCCTGCAGGGGAACCAGAGCTATTCCTTTTCTGGATGTCCGGCTGTTTTCAGGAAGAAAAGTAACCCCCATGCCGGAAGCAATCAGAGCGGAAGCACCGGAAAGCCCGGACACCTCCTGACTTACAACCGGGAACAGACCTCGGGAACGAAAAGCATTCATAATGGCGTCATGAAGGTCAGGCTGTCCACTGCGAGGAAACATTATCAGATGCTCTCTGGCAATTTCCTCCAAGGATACATTATCCTTCGCTGTAAGGATATGATCTTCAGGAACAGCCAGAACATGATTCTTTGAAAAAAGTTTTACCGATGAAAGCCCATCCATAGCATGGCGGTAAATGGTTGAGAAACCGACATCAAGTTCACCGCTTCTTATTCTTTCAAGCTGGGTTGAAGTTCCGAACTGGCTGAACTGCATCCCCACACCGGGATAGCGATGGCTGAAAGACCGCACCGCTTCCGGAAGCAGGCTGTCCATAGCTGTTTCAGTGAACCCGGCCTTGATCTTTCCATACTCGCCCCTTGCCATACGTCCTACGGTGGAAGCGGCCTCCTCGGCCTGCTCAAGTATGGATACAGCCTGCCCGTAAAAGAACCTGCCTTCGCTGGTAAGTCTGACTTTACGGCTGTTCCTTTCCAGCAGCCGCGCCCCGACCTCTTCCTCAAGAGCCTTGATCTGTTGAGAAAAAGGGGGTTGGGCAATATGAACTCTCCGTGCGGCCCTGCCGAAATGCAACTCCTCAGCCACGGCAATAAAATATCTCAATTGTCTTAATTCCATGTTTTCAACCCGCCTTATACGGCTCCCTTCCTTTTATTCAACAATAAATCCCGCCTTATTACAATATCATTATGGCTGAACACCCCGGTACAGACCGGGAGCAGATAAAAGAAGTTTGCTTTTTTCCCTGACATGAGCCAGTTTTGCATTTCATATTTTATAAAGGAGATTTCAATGAACGATCTGGATAACCTTCTAAATAATATTCAGGAACAATGTGATGATGCGGCCCTTGATATGTTCGGTCCGGCAACTACCGCCAGATGGAAAAATCCCTGCTTTGCCGAAATCATGCAGCACCCCGACGCTGAAGGTGAAATGCATGGTGTATGCGGTGATATCATTAAAATTTTTCTCAGGATTACGGACGGGATCATCAGTAAAGCCTCTTTCTACACAAGCGGCTGCGGAGCAAGTATTGTCAGCGGAGACATGGCCTGTGAGCTTGCCCTGAACAAAACAGTTGATCAGGCATCTGAAATCGGAGGAGAAGATATACTAAAAGCTCTGGGTGGCTTGCCGGATGATAAAACCCATTGCGCACACCTTGCCTCATCTTCACTTCAGGAAGCCCTCGGAAACTGGCTTGAAAAAAACAGATAGTCACAATCGGGGCACTGTATATCAGGGCCCCGCACATGTTGCCTACAGGCAGTATTGCAAAATGGATTTGATCAGGGTTATTTTCTTGATCGGCTTGGCAAGATAATCAGTGCATCCGGCTTTAATACATTTTTCCCGGTCTTCCGCATAAGTGTTGGCTGTCAATGCCAGTATAGGAGTGGCTGGGTACCCTCTGTCTCTTTCATAGCTTCTGATTTCTCTGGCCGCCTCAAAGCCGTCCATTACAGGCATCTGGATATCCATAATCACCAGGTCAAACTTGTGTGTTCTGTAAGCTTCAACCGCCTCAATACCATCCTTTACATAGCTTATTCTGAACGGGGTATCCTTGAGGAAGAAATCAATAAGCATTCTGTTGCTGTCAGAATCTTCCGCTACAAGCAACCGCAACGGCAACAACTCGGCTGTCAGGACATCTGGCCGGATATCAGCATCATAGTTTGTATATATTTCAAGCATAGCCTGTCTCAGCCCGCCTCTTGTCGCAGGCCAGGGTACACTTCCTTTCACACCGAAAAGTGAATTTACTTCGGGTCTGTTGCTGCTGTCTCCGGGGGAGGACGAAAGGGTGCACAAATTAACTTTATCAAGTTTCATGCGCTCGCGGATAGTGTCTATCTCGCAGAGTCCATCCTCATCGCCCAGTTTATCGGACACAAAAACCAGCTCGGCATCATAAACCTGAGTCTCATCCTGAACACACAGAAATGATGAACTACCGGCATGTGCACAGTAGGCCCCCCAATTGGTGAGGCAATCACAGATGAAATTTCGCACTGTTGGACTGTCTTCAATTACGAGTAATTTTCTGCCTTCCACTGCAGCCCTTACCGAAGCGTCTTCAAGTGAGTACCCTTCACCCTTTCCAACGAGAATCTCAACCCTGAATTCAGCTCCCCCTGAAGGGAGGTTCCGGACTGAAATTTCCCCGTTCATGAGTTCCACAAGATTGCGTGTAATGGAAAGTCCAAGTCCCGTCCCACCATATTTACGGGTGGTAGAGGAATCAGCCTGTACGAAGTTTTCAAAAATCACATCAACTTTATCTTCAGAAATACCTATGCCTGTATCCCGGACAACCATAACCAGACTGACCTTGCCCTCAGGGCGGGGAATACTCGAAACATTGAGCAGGACCATCCCGGACTCAGTAAACTTAATGGCATTACTCAACAGATTGACAATTATCTGCTTGATTCTTGTAGGATCTCCGACATAACCGCCAGCCATCTCAGGATGCACCTGGCAGGAAAATGCCAACCCCTTTTTCCAGGCCGCCACGGACATAACTCCGGCCACCTCATCAACAAGCCTATCTATATCAAAAGAGGTACTTTCGAGGGTGAGTTTGCCGGACTCAATTTTTGAAAGATCAAGAATATCATTAATGAGATGAAGCAGAGCCTTTCCAGAATCCCTGAAAATAGTGACATAACTTTTCTGTTCAGATGTCAGCTTTGTTTCCGAAAGCATATCTGCCATGCCAAGGACCGAATTCATCGGAGTCCTTATCTCATGACTCATCTGAGCCAGAAACTCACTCTTTGTCCGGTTTGCAATCTCGGCGCGTGCCATTGCATCCTCAAGTTTCTTGAGAGTTACCGACATGCGTGCTGAGTTACGCTCCTGCACTTCTTTGGCTTTAAGAAGCTCAGAGGCATACCTCTGGAGATTTTCCTCATCCCTTTTACGGTCTGTGACATCGCGCACGACACTCAAAAGGGCATCGCTGCCCTTGTACTCAATCTTCCGGGAGCGGACTTCACAGTGAATTATTTTTCCCTCGATCGTGCTTAATGAACACTCAAAGCTTTCCAGAGTGTCTCCCGCAAACATTGAGTTAAGTATTCCGCGGAGAGTCTGCCTTTCATGAGGCATCACCAACTCATAGAAGGTCTTATTAAGAAACTGCTCCCTTTCGTATCCCAGACAGGAACTGACAGTGGAGTTTACCTCAAGAAAAGTGCCGTTGATATCAGTAATGCAGACAAGATCACCAACATTATCGAAAAAGAACTGATACTGCTCAAGCCCCTTGGATTTCTTCAGGCTTTCAAGCATTGATGAAAGAGAATTCTGCAAGGCATTGATTTCGTAAATACGACTTCCTTTGTTTACAATGCTCCCGCCCACTCCATTGGAAATATCTTCAGCTGAATCCATTATCGTTCTGAGTGGTCTGGTGAGCTTGTCACTGATAAAAAAAGCCACGATCACACTAAGCCCGATAACTGCGACAAACAGGGGCATTAACAACCAGAAAGTCCGATACAGCGAATTATTCAACCGCTGGTCGGAAACAAAATAAGATAAACCGGGGACCAGAGAACTTTTAAAGAGGACACCTTCTGTATTTTTTCCCAATACAGCCACCCTCATCTTATCTCCCACAGATTTTCCCTGAATGAGCCGCACCTTACTCCCTTCAAGGAGATCAAAGAACTTTCCTTCATCAAAAAGAATCATTCTGCTGCCGAGAGTATTACGGACCACCTGCCTCAGTCGTGTATTCGCTAGATTCACGACGCACGCCGCACTCCCCACAATTTCTGACCTGCTTCTGATCGGAATGGAGTAAATTGTTTTGATTTTACCACCTTCAGACGAGCAAAGTGAACAATTATAAGGAGCTTCATTCAAAGCATGACGGACCAGATCCTCGTTATAGGCTTTAGAGGAAGAAGAAAAGATCTTATCATCGTCCCTTCGCTGGATAAAATAGTCCACACCGGCAATAAGCTGGTCATACCCAGCCAGTTTTTCCGACAAAGGGTAGTCCACTCCAAGCATCATGGTGACCCTGATGGAGTTATCCCGGCCCAGTTCCTCAAGCCTTGCCATTGCCTGATGCAGAAAACTGTAGACCTCCAGACTGTATTCCTCCCCTTCAGCGCGCACCCGGTCATAGAATTCTGTTTTCAGACTTTCTATATAGCTGTAGGAGAACACACCGCCAAGAGCCAGCGCGGTAAAGATTACCATACCGCATATGCTTGCGGCTACGACGGTTGAAAGCCTGTACGAAAAATTCATAGTCATATCAGTATCAGTAACCTGATGGAAAGGGTTTACCTGTAAACCACATCAGCGGCCATCAACATGTCCTCTGGAATTTCAAGACCAAGTACCCTTGCCCGGTTCAGGTTGAATACAAGCGCATACCTTTTCGCATCCTCAAGCGGGATATCCCCGGCAGAGCCCCCTTTCAGTATCTTTACGACCATCATCCCGGCCTGCCGTCCCATTGAAATAAAATCCACTCCGGCCCCTCCCAGCATCCCCAATCTGGCAAATGAGTAGTTCAGAGGAATGCCAGGAGTCCTGCTGTTCTTAACGGTCCAGCCAATGACATCCTCGGTTCCATGGATATTACCTTGTTTGTCTTTAAGCTGCGTTGCTGCCGGATAAACAGCACCTATATCCGGGTTTTGATCAGCAGCCCGTATGATATCCATATATTCTTCCCAAGAATCTGTAACCTTGATATCAACATCAATCCCGGCCTTACTTTCAGCCAGCTCTGACTCGAACTGCTTGCGTATGGCCCTTCCAGTTGGGGAATTATCTGAAACAAAGAGCACCTTGTTCAGTCCCGGCACTATCATTTTCTGCACCCGGAAAGCATCCTCGACCAGTAATTTCTCATAAACCCCGGTAATGTTGTGCCCCGGTTTCTCTTTGGATTCCATCCAGTGTTTTAGACGGTTGTAGTCCTCCGGCTGGCCGTTCATGCCGGAATACACAACTCCGATATCTGTATCCAGCAATGAAAGTCCGACAGTCCTGAATGCGTTATCATCCAGAACAACAACCACATCAGGCTTGACCCTGTCTATTTCCGTAAGAGCCTTTCGGCCTTCCAGCTCAACCTGCTTCCTAGTTGTATTCTTTTTTTTGGTGTCCATGGCATAGGTATGCAGCGCAAGATTACCCCCCACCTTGAAACCATTTTCAGCAAGAACTTCTTCAACTCCTTTATGCTGGGGAAAACCACATATATTATTCCTACTGTAGCTATGTACAATAAATACTTTTTTCACGGATTCTTCATGAGAATCCGCACTGGCAGATCCTCCAGAAACAACCAGTAAAAAAAACAGAAGCACAAGCAAATTTTTCTTCATGGCCTCTCCAATGCACAAGGATTAAAAAAGAACACCTTACACCTTTTAACGCATTTTTATTTCTACATAACACGTTTTGGAAAGATCAAAAACCAGACTGATGCAACTGCAAAATTATTTCATCTATCACCTTTCTGCTGAATAACGAAACTCTGCAGAAACCGGTAAGTGATCTGATGAATCTATAGATCGGACAATTTTACACTTATCCAAATGCAGCTGGCTGGAATAAAATATAAAATCATATCTATGATTGCGCTCGGGAAAGGTAAAATATTTATGCAGATCTTCAATTGTAGCACCTTTGTTGGACAGCACTTCCTTTATTCCCGGAATTTGATCCCAAAGAATATTCATAAAAGGAGTCTTGGCCATATCCTGTTCCGGAACAGGCGTTCCTCTGATATAGGCCTGAAAATTGAAATCTCCACCAATAATGAACGGTCGATCGGGACTCTTCCTTTTTATCCAATCACAAAGAAACTCAGCCTGCGCTATGCGGGCCTCCCTGCTCCAGACACACAAATGGATATTATATACATCTATGACCCTTGTACCGACCTTGACCGAGACTCTTTGCATGCATGATTTCCACAACAATGGATAATAAAAAACATTCAGAAGGTAGCTATCAAAATTGGGTTTTGCCTTGGTAAGTGTAAATTCATTTGAGACAATAGGATATCGTGAAATTACAACTGTCGCCTTGGTTATTTTCTTTTCCTTACGCAAAGGAAAATACAAATCCCAATCAAGAACAGGAGCGGCAAACCTGTAGCCCAGCCGGTCCATCAGGTAATCCAACTGATTGTTATACCATGACCGTTTTGAATTTATATCCACTTCCTGCAGCAGCAGTATATCGGCATCCTGCTCCCTGACCATTGATATTATTTTGTCCAGATTCGCTTTGAAAAACAACTCTGGGTGTTCATCAGCAAGTGTATGCTGCATCGGTCCGGCGGCAAATCCCATATTGTAAGTTAAAACTTTAAGCTTTTCCGATGACGATTCAGCCTCTCTATCCACTCCTTGTGCCTCAAGTACATTCCCCTGTCTGACTTCACTGATTTCATAGTCCTGTTCACTGAACCATTTGAAAAAAAACCAGAGTACAGCTACAGTCATCAGTAGAAATAAAAAAGGTGTAAAAATCTTCAAAAAAGTATACATGACTTTCATATCACCCTCTCAAGTGAGTATTCAATCCTTATAAATAATCAGCCTTCCAAGCCAGTGTGCAATGACTAAATTCCTAAATTTAATACTTATATTAATGCTTATTTTGTTATCGACAGGTATTTTAGATGTCAGCAGGGCCCAAGCTGACTCCCGGATGCCCAAGCAGATAAAAATTCTTTTCGGCTACAGATTTCCTCCTTTTTATACTGTGACAACACGAAGAAACCCCTCTGCCAGCCTGACAGGTATATTTATTGATATCCTTGAAAAATTCCAAAAAAGCCACCCCCAATATTCTTTTGAATACAAATGCCTGCCCAGGGCAAGGATATCCAAAGTCATGCGCGAAGGCGGTGCAGATGCCTTTGCCCTAACATCACCGATATTTACAAACCATGAAATCAAATCCAGATTTATCGCATCCGCTCCTCTATGGGAGATGGGTGACCACCTTCTTGTCCGTAAAGACTCCACTATAAACTCAACAGACTTAAACCTTATCATAGGCAAGACGATTGCCGTTCTTCACGGAAATGGGTACGGCCCGCTGGACTATTTTTTTGATAAAGGACTAATTAAAAAGCATGCAGTGTACAGCACCACACAGGTTCTGGAACTTGTTTTGAAAGGGAGGGTAGACGCTGCCGTATGCAACAAAACAACTTTGCCCGCTCTTTTGGAGCGGGCAAAACTTAACATGAATGAATTCAGGATGATTGAGTCTCCACTGTACACTTTCAACCTGCACATGATGGTCAAAAGAACACAATCTGACTTCCTAAATGACTTTAACAAATTTCTGTCACAAGAAGAGCTACCTGAGATAACTCCAGACTACTGGTCTGAGGGAAAATAAAGTGGACAATTTTTCCCCTCAATCCTTACCAATCTGACTTCAACCGGCTTGTTCATTTTTCTGGGAACAAAACATCTGTAGACTTGAACCCCTGAATTTACCAGAAGAAAACCACTCATAAGCACAAGCCCGAAAGCCACGAACTTCCTCATTCACTATCCTCCGTAAGGATTATTTTTCACTTCCGGAAGATAGAGCAAAAAACGGGCCTGACAACGAAAAATCAGGGACACTTTAGGCGCATAACTTCGGTCTGGGTATTCTTGGCCCGCTTCAGTCTGCCACCACATGTGTATTCAACATAAAGATACTTCCCTCGTCCCGGATAGGGATCTCCACAAATGTTGCTTCCAACAATTATTCTGCAAAGCCCTTTCCCGTTGCAGCGCTTGACAAGCTCAGGCGCCGCATCACAAAAATATTGTTTATATCCAAGCTCATTTCCAAGTTCAAAACTCACGTTTCCGTATTTTGCACTTCGAATACGTATAGAATCCTCGGGGAAAACCTTCTCTTCAGGGGAAGGTTCAGAATCCTTATACTCTATGGATTCAATTTCTTCCTTTGAAACAGGAACTTCCAGAACCTGGCCGTTTTTCAATTTGATCTGCATTTCAGCATAAGCCGGAGCAGCTGATATGACCAATGAAACAATCACCAAAAGCGGAATCAATTTCGCGTTAGTAAAAATCATGTTACTCTCCTGAAAAAATAGTAGCTTAAGCATAATGCAAATACTCATTTATATCCAGTGAAAGGGAGTTCTGAATCCATGTACAAAATTTTATTGGCTGCCTTTAGTATCCTGCTGTTATCCAATTCATTGCTAGCACAGGATGAACAATATCTGCTGGATCTGAAACGGCCCAGATACAGAACCACAGAACAGCCCACAGTTACTACCGATCCTGCTCCCGACAGCAGATCTTCCTCCCATACAAAAAAAATAACTCAAAACAGCAGACTGTGCGGAGAATTCAAAGGCAAAGTGACAGTACATTACAAAGGACGTATGGTCAGCGCTGAAGCCGCTTTGACAGTAGCGGTTAATGAGCCTGAAGAAAAAAGTCATTATGATTACTACATCATTCCGGTAAACGGGACTTTTGCAGAACAAAGCTGGAAACTGGATGATTCGCTGGTACAACGCACAGTCACGGTTTCCGGCAACACTCTCTACGTTACAGATATAATTGAATATGACGAAGGCGGGGGAAATTCACAAATAAGGACGCTGGTTTTCTCTGCTGACTACTCGGCTCTCACATTCCTTAAAACTGAATTCGACGATGCCCCAAGAAACCCGGCTACAGGTCAGATAATCGGAAGATTTGAAAAGATGGAATAAAGGGTCCCTAAAAAGGTTTCCCCCCGGCCCTGATCAGGGAGAGGCCGGGGGGACAGCTGGGAAGAGGCTGGTACATTTTTCATCGCGAGATGAAGAAGTGTTGTTAGATATAAACTATCCCACTCCAGCCGAACGATCATTACGGTGGAGTGACAATTAGTTGATGATAATGTGTTTTTGAAAGCTGATTCCAAACTCACACCGATATCCTTGAAAATGTATTTATTTTGCCCCATACTCTCATCAAGAATAAAAAGTAATCAAAACGGAGAACAAATCTATATGTACATTCTTAAAAAAGGTCAGGAGAATAAATTTCAGGACTTGATTCCCCTTGGAGATACTGACTGGCCCGAGGAAGTTAAAAAAGAAATATGCGAATTTTTTGAGAATGCCGGAGTCGATGATCCCATGACCCAGAAGCTGGTCGAACCCGGACTGCAGGGATTCAGATTCAAGGACAAAAAAGGCGAAGTGGATTGGGATGACGTGATAGCCTATTTCAAATACGAAGCGCTGAGCGTGCTGATTATGCATGACGATAAATTCAAGGAGAAAGCTGAAAAGCTCTACACTGAATTTTTTGCCAACCACAAATTCAAAGTATGGAACCGGGATTAGTAACTAGTTTTTTAAACATAATCTCCGGAGAATATTCAATTTTCTCCGGAGATTGTTAAAATTGAAAACCGATTACTCGTCCGGCAGGGAGAAATTAACCCCGAGTCCTTCAAGAAAAACACTCAAAGCCGCCTCAGTCCCGTCCCATCCCGCAGCGCACTCAGGGCTCAGACTTATAGTCAGAGTTTCAATTACTCCTCTCTCTAATGCTTTTGCCAGAGAATCCCCCCACCCCAAAATGAATTCATCAGTAAAGAGACGTCCCATATTTCCGCATGCCATGCGGCTGAAAAAATAATCAAGATCCAGATTAAAAATCCATTTACCCGTCAATCCATCAATAGCGGCAGGAAATTCCCACGGCTCATAGGAAGAGTAGCTTATGGAAGCCGGAGCCGCACCTTTACCGTGGGTGGCAAAAGACCAGTCCTTTATACGCTGGCGGTATTTTTCAATAAAAAGTCCCAGATAATTATCCCAGCGGAAAAGAGGAGTTACCGCAAAGAAATCATTATCATAACCACAAGCCAGATACTCCTGTATATCCATGCATTCAAACTGCTCGTGAGGAAAATGAGAATAATCCTGCTGGGATAAAAGAGCATCAAAATGCCGGTCCACATGAAAAAGGCTGAGCTCTTTGTTAGTCTTTAAAGCATCAATCCAGCACCAGAGCGCTGCCCTGTGATTGTCCATTATGAAAATATTATCCTGTTGCCACAGAAAATTAAGTTTGATCGCAGTGGAATGATTCCGTCCCTGAAAATCGATCAGCCATTCTCCCATCACATACCTCCGGAGACTCTTGTGGAGTTAATCTCTTTTTGGGCAGACAGTTAGCAATCTATCGGTATCAGGTCCAGCACCATGAAAGGAAACCGCCCGGACGGGCGGCTTACCTTCAGGTGGGTGATGAGAGATAGTTGAGTGTGAATAGATGAGATGATACTGTTTTCAACCCGGCTACAGGGGAACGAGCCGGGAGAAATTCTAGAAATATATAAAGAGAAAGGAGGCTGCCAACCTAGTTCAGATTGTTTATATCAAGCGGAGATCCACACTCCGGACAGACCCTGATGGTCTTGCCGAAAGTTGACCCCATCACCCAGAAACGGGTAAACCAGTCCGAGGACTTTTTGCTGTGATACTGCACCATGACCCGGTTGCCGCACTTGCAAAATCTTTCCTGCATGATTGCCTCCTGTTCACTCTGCTTTATCTGAAGTAAAACGGGCTTCACCTTCCCGCTGCTTTCCTGCCATGTGACGAGTATAATTCACCACAACAAAACCACTTCGTCAAGCAAAAATAAACACAATACGCAAAAAAAGTTAACCTAACATTGCCACACATCTTAAATTACACACAAAAAAAGGTTCTCCCTTTTCAAGGAGAACCTTTACCCGAAAGTATACTCTTACAAAGCCATACAGAGCTTAAAACCAATTAATCGCATAAAAAGCACAGACTTAATATTTCTGGATATAAATGAAGTTCATACTATTATACAAATACCACTTTCCTGTAAGTGCTATGGACTTCATGAATAGATTACTGTGAAGTTAAAAAACGCCAAGCTTAATATCAGTAAACAAAACCGGACGATTTAAGTCACAATGTTGCGCTAATGATACTCACGCGATACCCAGACAACCTGTCCCAGTACCCTTACATTATCCAATTCATCTCCACCGAGATGTATAGGAGAGTAGTCTTTATTGTCACTATGCAGCACCATCTGCCCCGGACGTTTTTCAACCCTTTTAACCATTACGGTATCCTCCACTCCAACAGCATAAATACCACCGGCGAGGATATTTTGACGAGATTGGTCCAGCAGGACAACATCGCCTTCTTTTAATTCCGGTTCCATACTGTTCCCGTAGACTTCCATGAGAACCATATCACCGGGATTACCCTTGCTCTGAATCCAGTCCTTACGAAAAGCGTAATACCCCTCAACCTGCCCACCGGTCTCGAAAGACCCGCCACCGGCGGAAAGACGGGCCGCAACTTTGGGAATTCTGGAAAAATCTCCGGCAAATTCTTCGGCACTGACCTCGGGACGTGGTGAGCCAATTCCCGATTCAAGCCATGTAGAGTCCAGATTATAGCGCACCGACAACTCCAGAATCCAACGCGGCGGAACTGCACCTTTTTTCTTTACCAGAGAAACGGCAGCCCTGCCGACCCCGAGTTCTCTGGCCAATTGGGCCTGGGTTGAAATATCAGTCTCTTCCTTGAGCCGCCCAAAAAAAGATTCGAAATCCTTACTCTGCATCACGTCCTCTACTTAACAAAAATTTAACAACATAGTTCACTTACACTTAACTAAATCCATTTGATATCGCAACCATTTTGTAATCAGAGAGTGCTTTTAAAATGGCTATGTTTGTAGTAACGTATATCAATAGTTAAGAGATTTCACGCTGGAGCTTTCAATGAGTAATGATATTGCGGTTAAAAATCTGGCAGCCGAGTACGCAGAGTACTTTGACTTCGATTTCGGAGATGCGGGTGTTCAACTGACACTACTTGACGATGCCCCAGCTGAACTCAAGCAGATGATACAGGAGCTTTGCGGCAGAATCAGCCCAGAAACATTGGTTCAGGTTTATGAAGCCCTGAACTCAATAGCTGAAGCTGAAGACATCTATCAATGTGAAATAGATGAAAAAGTCTGCGCTCTCACCCTGTTCTGCAAAATAGCCAGGTTCATTGAAAAAGTAGCAGTCAGCTAAACAAACTTTTTATAATCCTCGCCACCTTCAACAAGAGAAAGGTCAGCATCCAGTAATTCCAGACTTACTGATTCAAGCCTCACGGTTATCCTCTGACCAAGACGGAAAGCCTTTCCGGTTCGCTCCCCTACAATCAACTGCCTGTCAGACCAGAAAGTGTAATAGTCGTCATCAAGCCTTGAAAGACGAAGCATTCCTTCAGCCATGACTTCCTGAAACTCTACCCAGATTCCAAAATCCGCCATTGAGGAAATAACACCGGTAAAATCCTCTCCGACCTTATCCTTCAGGAAAATAATTGTCAGGCGTTTGAGTATTTCGCGCTCGGCTTCCATGGCGACACGTTCTTTGCCACTGATGGAGCTGCCGATCCTGCCCAGCTGTTTCTGTCCCGGAATAGCCTGATGCTGATCACCCAGAGCAACCTTAAGCATACGGTGAACCACAAGGTCGGCGTAGCGCCTGATCGGCGAAGTGAAATGGCAGTAACATTTTGATGCAAGTCCGAAGTGCCCCTCATTTTCAGGTTCATACTTCGCCTGCTTCATCGAGCGGATCATCATCCTGCTGACCAGAAACTCCTGATCAGTGCCTTCTGATTCATTCAGAACTTCCTGCAGGGATTGAGGCGTCACTGTTTCTGGGATCTGTTTACTCACTCCCATTTTCCGCAGTACCTTGAAAAGTGCAGTAAGCTTATCCGGGTCCGGTCCGGGATGGACTCTGTAGAGGCACCCCATATTTTTCTCGGTAAGAAATTCTGCTACAGCCTCGTTGGCGGCAATCATGAACTCTTCAATAATCTGGTGAGCAAAATTGCGGCATCGGGGCCTGATATCTACAGTCTTTCCCTGCAGGTTGAACATTATTTCCGGTTCGGGAAGATCAAATTCAAGGCTTCCACGCCCTTTGCGGCGTTTATTTATTTTCAGGGCCAGTTCCTCCGCCAGCTTGAGCATCGGAACCAGATCACCCAGCTTCTCCCGCTCTTCATCCTCGTTAAGAAGAATCCCTTTATGGACCTGTTCATAGGTAAGTCGGGCATGGCTTTTGATTACCGCAGCGGAAAAGGAAGACTTCTGAGGCTCCCCGGCAGAATCGAATTCTATTGTCGCGGTCATTGCCAGACGCGGGACATCAGGATTAAGGCTGCAAAGGCCGTTACTGAGTTCCTCGGGAAACATAGGCTCCACGGACTTGGGAAAATAATACGAATTACCCCGTTGCAAAGCCTCCCGGTCAAGCGGGGATTCCATGGCAACATAATGACTGACATCCGCAATGGCCACCCTCAACCGATAGCCGTCACCATTTCGCTCAACATGGACAGCATCATCAAAATCCTTGGCAGTCTCGCCGTCGATAGTAACAAACGGAATTTCCCGCATGTCCTCGCGATCCGCGAAATCTTCCTCATCTGGCACATCAGGCAGGGCCTCGGCCTGTGCAACCACTTTGGCGGGAAAAGCAGTGGGGATTCCGTGATTGGCCTTTACAACAGCTTCCTGAACCAGAGCATCATCTTCCACTCCAAGGTATTTGAGGATACGTCCTTCCCAAAGATTCGGATTTATCTGCTCTCCGGGAGCCACCAGCAGGATATCTCCGCGCTCAATACGGGTGAAATCAAACTCTGTATCAATGGATTCTGCCGGATAAACTTCCTTTCCATTGTCATCCAGCACCGGATCAGCTTCAACTCCCATGTTAGGCTCAACCACAATTCCAAGATCAAGACGCGGGTCTGTAGGGTGGCAAAGCAGAGCACTGCCACCCATGGGTCTGACAACCCTTACCGGAAAGACCTGCCTGCCGCGTTCAAGCACGCTCACGACCCGGCCTTCCTGTCTTTTATTGCCACGGCTTTCACTGGTTATGGCAACAGTGACCCGGTCGCCATGCCATGCGTCCCGAAGGTTTTTGTGAAAAATGAAGATATCCTTGAGGTTTTTGTCATCAGGCAGCAAAAAGGCAGCTCCGGAGCGCTGAACCTGAAGCTTACCGGTTACCATGTTCATCTTGGAAAGCAGTCCGTATGAACTTCCTATTTTAATAATTTTTCCTTCACGAACCAGACCGCGCAGCAGATCTTTGACAAACTTGCGGTGACGCTTGGTCAGCCCAAGACGTTTTGCAACTTCAGCGGAAGAAAGAGGTTTCTTGCTGGCTTTAAAAATATTCATTGCCTCGTAAGGCTTTATCATACCGGGATTCTTACTGTGTTTCTTTTTTCCCACTTTTTAATTCCTGTTCGAATGTGATTTAAGTCGTTTTATGTATTATGACATCTGAGGCCGCATCAGGCGGTCTAATCAGCCCTCGCACTTTCTTTCAAAAGACTTATAAGATTTTTTATATCCCGAAATATAAGGCTCTGGCGATGTCGATCTTATCTATTCACTATTGTTACAACTCATCCCAAGTTATTTAAAAATGCCTGTTTCAACAATTCTTCATTCCACCACTTGTCAAACGGCAGGGCTTCCCTATCATCAAAAAATATTGCTTCGGTAAATTCCACTTCCAGATCAATAACATAAAAATCTTCACAACCAAGCCCGTTCAGCTTTACAGCATCTTTCGGGGTACAGATAATTCTTTCGGCCCCCAATACAACCGCCCTGCTGCGAATTTTATCAATATCATGCCCGGTGTAAGCATGATGATCCTTGAAAATCATAAAGTCTTCGGGCTCACGCCCCATATATTCCGTTGCATCGGCTAAAAGCATATCCGGCTTTCCGATTCCAGAAAAAAGAAGATATCCACCTCTTCCGAACCCCTTTCTGTCGCTCCCACCGAGCAACCTCAATCCCTTTGCTTCAAGAGAAAACTGAAATACCGGCCTGCCGAAAGCAACCAGCTTCTCTTTTATCAGTCCGCTCATGGATCTGAAAGCGTTTGGAGTGCTCTTCACAAAAAAGACATCGGCACGATTCAAAGCATCAACGCCCTCACGCCATGAACCACGGGGAATAACCTTATTCCAGCCCTCGGTAAAATCATCAGGAGTGAGCAGGACAAAATCCAGATCCCTCTGCACCGCCATATGCTGAAATCCGTCATCCAGCAAAACAAGATCCGGGCTAAAACGCTTCTGGGCCCATGCCCCCGAACGCTTTCTTACCGGGTCAACAACCACTTTCGCGGCCGGATTCCCTCTTGCAAGCATAAGCGGCTCGTCCCCAGCCTCAGCAACAGGGCTTTGCGGGCCTACCAGATATGGCAGTTCAGATGGCTTGGCACCATATCCGCGGGTCAAAAGCACCACGGAAAGTCCACACTTTTCAGCCCAGTGGAGCAGCCAGTCCGCCAAAGGAGTCTTACCGCTTCCCCCCGAACCGATATTCCCAACGGAAATGCATGGACATCCGGGCCGAAACTGTTCATAGCCCCCACGGACATATTTTCCTGCCCGGCAGGACATTACTTTTGCATAGCCCCGGGACAAAGGAGTCAGAACCGGGCTTAAAATTTTCTGCAATTCGGACAAAGAAGCCATCTGCATACTCTCGTTTAAGAAACAACTTTACTGCTTAACTATCTCAACTGCCTGCCGCCGTATCCCACTATAAAAAACGATAAATAAAGTGGAAATTACCAAGGGGATGAACAACAAAAAAGCACGTGCAAACCCTAAATGGTTTGCACGTGCCTGTAAATCAGCAATCTTACTGTGACTACTCGCGGTTACCCATCAGACGCAGCAGGAAGATGAACATGTTGATGAAGTCAAGATACAGTGTCAGTGCACCGAGAATAGTACCGCGTCTTACTGCGGTCGCATCATCAGCTGGGATGTACTCTCCCATATCCTTGAGCTTCTGGGAATCATAAGCAGTCAATCCCGCAAAAATGAACACGCCCAGAATGGAAATGGCGAAGGTCAGTGCGGAACTCTGCATAAAAAAGTTGACGACCATGGCAATAATAATACCGAACAGGCCCATCGTCATGAACGCGCCCATACCGGTCAGATCACGGCGTGTAGTCAGCCCGTAGAGGGACATGGCTCCGAACATTCCAGCGGTAACAAGAAAAGTCTGGAAAATGGACGCTGCAGTGTATGCGATCAGGATGGTGGACAGAGTCAATCCGTTCAGCGCACTGTAACCCATGAAGAGCCCGGTTGCAGCACTGGATGACAGTTTGTTGATACGCATGCTCAGGTAGAATACCAGACCGATTTCACCTATGAGAGCACCCCAGAAAAGCATGGTGGGCGCAATTGTTCCGGTCTCGGGATTAGGAGCCAGAACAAGGTTCAGAATAGCAGGAGTGGAGAGGGTTACCCAGGCCACTGCCGCAGTTGCGAGCAATCCAGCACTCATCCAACTGTAAATACCACGCATAAAAGCGTTAAGGACTTCCGGTCTCGCGCTTACGGATCCGGCTGCACCTAGTCTACTCATAATTCATTACCTCCGAGATTTTTTTCAGCTACAATCAACGGGCGCATCGCCCTGCATAATTTTAAATATACTTTCCCAGTATAGATAGACATCTTCCTTGAAGGTGGCAAGGGATTTAGGTCGATTTCGTGCGGGGTATTGTACCCCGCATTACTCCCTGATGTGCTTTTTAAGCACCGGTACAAAAGCGGTCATGACCAATCCTATGGCTCCGGTAGCCACACCGATTTTGAGGAAAAGGTCATCATAAATGTCCAGAGACTGAAGCGCGGTTATACCGTGCTGTGGCACACTCGCCATTGTTGCTATCTCACCGCCCAACACCATCGCCACGGACTGAAACATGAACCAAGCCCCCATCATGAATCCCATGGACCGCTCAGGGGTCAAACGGGCAACCATAGCCAGCCCGAGACCACTGACCAGAAGCTCACCTAGACTCTGAAATCCATAGCTCAGGACCAGCCAGTTGCCGGAAATATATCCATTTGAATCAGCCTGATATCTGGCAACAAGACCCAAAACCATGAATGCAGCGCAGCACATCAGCATGCCGAGAGCGAACTTTCCCGGCAGCGAAAAATCTTTACCCCTTGCATCAAGTTTTGCATAAATCATAGCAAGAAAAGGACTCAATGCCATCACCCAAAATGGATTCAGGGCCTGAAAAGATGCAGGCTCGACCGGAATACCGAAAATAGCGGGGTGAACATTTCTCGTTGCAAACAAATTGAGAGAAGTCGGCATCTGCTGATAAAGGGCAAAGAACACAATAGCTTCGGCCATCAGGACAAGACAGATTATAAGGTTTGCCCGCTCGCGATCTTCGGCCCGGACAATCTCCCGGACGTAGAGCACAGCAACAACCACAAGTGCGCCATAGAGAATTTCATGGGCAAGGGTCAGATGGGTCAGCAGTATTGCTGAAACTGTAGCAACCAGAGCAGTTCCGAGTAGAGTCAGCAGCAATTTGGTTATTGAAAGAGGTTTAAAATCTGCTTCAGATCCGACCGGTTCCAGAGTTGATCGGAAAACGATATAATTGACGATTGCGATCAGCATTCCGAAAAAACAGGCGGAAAAACCCGCATTCCAGCCATAATGTTCCTGAATGACCGGACACAGGGACATGGCCGCAAAGGAACCTATATTTATCGCCATGTAATAGAGTGTAAACGCTCCATCCATCCGGGAGTCGCCTTTTTCGTAAAGCTTGGAGACAAGGGCGGAAGGATTGGCTTTGAAAAGGCCATTACCCGCAATGATAATCCCGAGCGCCGGGTACAGAAACCTTTCACAGTCAAAACCTAACAACGCATACCCGGTGGCAAGAACAAACGCTCCCAGCAGCATGGTCCTGCGGTTGCCCAGAACTTTGTCCCCCACGTATCCTCCCGCGCATATAAAGGCATACACAAGCGCGGCAAACGCACTGAAAGTCTGGTCTGCAAGCTCATCGCTGAATCCCAGTTTCTTGACCATAAACAGTACCAGAAGGGCCTGCATTCCGTAATATCCGAACCGCTCCCACATCTCCACCGAAAACAGAAGATAGAACGGTTTTGGATGGCTGAAAGCTCTACTTGAACTCTGTGACATTACTTCTCCTTTTCTGCCTATTTGACACCCACACCCTCTTATACGATAGATAAGACAAAATATCGAGAAATTATAATAAGCTATGACGCACTGAGCTGGTATGATTTCTCCTTCACCGGAAGTATTCTTTTTATCACTTCTTTACTTGACTTCTGAAACGCACCCGCCAATTATTTACCCACTAAGCACAGGAGGAAAAATCATGCAGAAAGATATGCACTATTACGGGACATACGCCATGGCCCGCGCCGCAGGGATCAGAAAGGAAGTTGCACAGAATATAGCTACAGCCGCTCAATTTGTAGATGACAATGCAGCCAAAAGATCAGTTGAGTTCAAAGACGGAGGAGCTCTGCACTCCCGACCGACAGCACACCACGCGGTTCACATCAGAAATCTAGACCGGGAAGACCAGCGTTTTGTATGGGTTCCTTTTCACTTCCTGCCCGGATGTACAGGGGATGACACAGCCACTCCCGCGGACAAAATCAAGTTCACGGAAAGACTGGTCTGTAGGCGGGACAGCAGCACTGCCGAAGAGATGGTCAATAATCACCTTTCCCGGCATGAAGATAACTTTTCTGATGAATTAATCGGGATTGCCGCCCATGTTCTTGCTGATACATACTCCCATTATGGTTTCAGCGGAGCCAGTTCACGCTATAATAAAATCGTGAACGATAGCTTTGATCTTGAAGCAAAAATAGCGCTTCCTTCACAGACAAAAGACTATCTGAAAAAAAGGGAAAGGGAGTTCATAAGAAAATATGCTGATGAATCAGGATGGATTGAAAACATAAAATCATGGTTTGCGGAAACTCTGTCCGGCGCGCTGGGGCACGGTTCAGCATGCACTTATCCAGACCGTCCATATCTGACATGGCAATTCATATATGAAGATCCTGAGCGCAAAAGTGAAATAAGAGATAATCCGGCAACTTTTCTTGCTGCCTGCGAAAAACTACATCAAATGTTCAAAAGATACGCTGATTCAAGAACTGAGATCAGCAATGGAGATTTTATAGAATTCGATGAAATCAGAGATAAAGTGGAAGCGATACTTCGCTTCGGTTCCAATTCCGGTGATCCTGTTCCGACCCAAAAAGCACGGTCTCTGCAATGGGTAAACGCTGTTGAATCGGGCAGTCTTCTCAGTCGCAAAGAAAGCTTCCCCGCTTACAAGGGGATCGACTGGCTCAAGGAGAAATCATTAATGCATGGTGATGAGTCCTCACTTCCTGCGAAAGACACCTCTATCTACCAGTTTTTTCAGGCAGCATCCTACCACCGGCATTATGTTCTCCGGAAACTGCTTCCTGAAAAAGGTCTCATAGTCGCTTAAACAAGGGACTACCCTGAACAACCGGAGCATAAGCGGCTTTACAAAAGCAAAGCTCAAGTCCCCTTTTCATGGTTATTCCGGTCTCAGGACAAGTTACGACACAATTCTGACCACATCACATACATATAAATTAAAAGAGGCCTCCAGCATAATATGCGGGAGGCCCCAATTGAGACCGCTGTATTTCACAAGGCAAGTAAGATCAAACGTTTACAAACAAGACTGTTTTCTATCCGGTAAAATCAAACCACCAACGCCCCAGACTCAGGCAGATCAAAACCGCTCCTTCCCAGCGGGAAACCTTCCACCCGGTCCGGATAAAAAGCAGAACCAGCGCGACCATACCGACAAGGACAGTCAATCCGGGCATTGCTTCAGGAGTGACCTCCAGAGGGCGCAGCAGACAGGTAAGTCCGAGGACACCGGCAAAGTTGAAGAAATCACTTCCGATCAGGTTACCCAGAAGCATCTCGTTACGCCCTTTAAGGGATGCGGCAAGACATGTGACAAGCTCAGGCAGCGATGTTCCCGCAGCAACGATAGTCATGCCGATAACCCAATTAGAGACACCGAAATGACGGGCAATCTCGGATGCTGAATCAACCATGAATTCGCCACCCAGAGCAATACCGGCAAAACCGGCAAGCAACTGCAGCCATGTTTTGACTGTAACTTCGGTATCCTCGTGCTCTTCAACCTCCGGCATGATTCCGGCCATGACGTTGGCAGCGCGCTTGCTGTGGATAAGCAGATATCCAATATACCCGCCTAGGATTGCGAGCAGCATTATACCGGCACTTCTGTCCAACATGTTGAAGTGAGCCAACCCCAGAATAAGGGCCGTGGTCAACAGCAGCAGCGGAGTATCGCGCAAGGCCAGTGAACGGTTGGTAGGCAGGGGTTTAATCAGGGCCATAAGGCCGAGTATGAAACCGAGATTGAATATGTTGGAGCCCACGACATTTGAAAGAGAGATATCCGAAAGTCCTTTGAACGCCGCAGTGGCTGTAACCAGAAATTCCGGCGCGGAAGTACCGAATGCGACAATAGTCAACCCGATCACCAGATCGGAGACTTTGTATTTTTTAGCAACCTTGGATGCAGATTCAACAATCCAGTCCGCACCGAACCAAAGCAGAAAAATACTCAACACAAAAAAAACGATATTAGTTAACATGTCACCTCTTCCAATTTAACCCCGGAGTCAATGAATCCGGGAGAAAATGCGCAAAACGCTTTTTTGTCCAATTAGTAACCGTAAAACAGATTGAAAACAGTCCAATCCGCTGAATCCTTTTATATAGTGTTACAGTTATCAGATTCAGCATACCAGCTCTATTCTGATTCCGAAAAGACCTGACACACTGTCTGAAAATATCACTAGTCAAAGCTCTAAAAAAGCCCCTGCGCTCAAGAAATTTCACGCAGAGGCATTATTCTACATAGAATCAAAGGCTTCACCGCAATTATACTCTGAAGCTTTTTAGAAAATTGTCAGGCCATTAAAGAATATACGACTACTACGAATCCGCTGAACCTTTATTTTCCGCCCGCTTAATTTTCCATTCCTTTAGACCGTCAAGAGTGGGACGGACAAAACCGGCTTCACGCTCAGGCATGACCTTCACAATCATCTCGCCTTCAGGTCCGATCACGGAAACATGAACCTCTTCTCCCGACTTCACTGCCTTGGGAGAGAAAGAGGCGGTCATGGCTGCGGCTTCAAGTATTTCGTCCTTACCCCAGCCCTCACCACAAAAGCCACGTCCTATACTCAAAGGTCCGGGAAATCCCCGCACTTCAAACATATAGTCCTCGGCTTCAAATAAATCCTCGATCCGGTCGTTGTCATTGCGGTTTCTTCCAACCACCAGCATTTTATTGCCGTACCAGAACTGACGTCCGGTCGTAGCCAGATAAAAGGAATTAACATCAGCATGCTTCAACCTGCGTAGCAAAGGGTAAAATCGTGCGGCATTCTCCTGCTCAGTGAGTTTGCAACCACCAGCCGGAGTAGGGATTTCACTGAATCCGTATTCTTTGGCCATCTGCAGCTGTATCTTTCTACCTCGTCCAAAAATATTAGGCAGTTTTTCGCGGTCAACCAGTCCGGATTCCTCCATTGGAGTGACAGGCTGGGAATGCGCGCACAGCGGGCGCAGCAAAACATCCGCGGAATCAGAGCTGTTTTTGATGGCGTTCAACGCGGGAGGACGCTGGGACATGGGCCTCTGGCCGGTAATTTCACCGGATATGATGAACTTGGCACCATACTTATCCAGAAAGGTCTTGGCGTGACTGATCATCATAATTTTACAGTCCACGCAGGGATTGACCAGTTTGCCCATACCGTGCTCGGGAACATCAAGCATCATCTGGATGTATTTTTCACTGATGTCCACAGTCTCAATTTCAACACCGTAAATTTCTTCCCAATGTGATATCTTCTCAGGATTGCCGAAAAAGGGCGTGACAAAATGGAGCCCCAGGACCTTGAGTCCCTGATCCTGAATTACTTTACATGCCAATATACTATCAAGGCCCCCTGAAAAAAGGGCCAAAGCGTCATACTTCTTGTTCATGGGGCGGCTGTACCTTCATTTTCCATAAACCGCAACAAAATCCGGACGGCTTTCCCGCTTTAAAAATACACTGAAAACATATTTACACAAAATACAACTGACACTTTCAGGATATTTCAGGATTTTCACAGTGGACAGTTCTGAAAATGACACCATAAACTTCTGAATATACATAAGATAAGCATCAAACAGCATACCTTCTTTTGGAGAAAGTATAGGATTGCCTTATTTATAGGTGTTTGATATTGGGAACAGTTGCCTGCAGGCTTTAAAAACAAAATATCCAGTGATGTCTGCAGGCCCGAGGACGTTCACCGTATTCCCGCCGCAAGGCTCCTGCTCATGTGACAATAAACAGGAAATACAGAAACGATGAACCGTCCAACATAAATGGAGATAAAATGAGCAGAAAATCCGCAAATCCAGAAGAGCTCCGCAAAGCGGCCCTTAGTACTGCGCTGACCACCATTGAACGCAAATTCGGTAAAGGCTCCATCATGCGCCTTGATTCCGATGCAGCACAGCAAATTCCCGTAATTCCTACCGGTTCCATCAGCCTTGACATGGCTCTGGGTATCGGCGGAATCCCCAAAGGCCGCATCACGGAAGTCTACGGCCCGGAATCTTCAGGTAAAACAACACTGGCCCTGCACGTGATCGCTGAATGCCAGAAGCAGGGCGGAACCGCCGCCTTTGTTGACGCCGAGCATGCACTGGATGTGAAATATGCCAAAAGGCTGGGTGTAAACACCGATGAACTTCTCATCTCCCAGCCGGACTACGGTGAACAGGCTCTTGAAATCACCGATCTGCTTGTTCGTTCCGGTGCCGTTGATATTGTAATTATCGACTCCGTTGCAGCACTTATCCCGCAGGCGGAACTTGAAGGAAACATGGGTGAAACCCAGGTGGGCGGGCAGGCTAGACTCATGTCCCATGCCCTTAGGAAACTCACTGGAACCATCCATAAATCCAATGCGGTTGTGATCTTCATCAACCAGATTCGTATGAAGATAGGCATGACTGGGTATGGAAGTCCTGAAACAACTTCAGGCGGTAATGCACTGAAATTCTACTCCTCAGTCCGTCTGGACATCCGTAGAATCCAGACCTTAAAAGACAAGGACGAAGTTTTCGGCTCCAGAACAAGAGTCAAGATAATCAAGAATAAGGTAGCTCCGCCTTTCCGGGAAGCTCTGGTTGACATCCTTTATGGAACAGGCATGTCCCGCGAAGGAGAACTGCTTGATCTCGGCGTAGAGCACGGTATTGTAGACAAATCCGGCGCCTGGTATGCCTTCGGAGCTGAACGCCTTGGGCAGGGCAAAGAAAACGTACGCCAGTTTCTGATTGAAACCCCGGAACTGCGTCAACAGATTGAAGACAAGCTTCTGGTACACCTCGGAGTCAAGGAAGAGACTGAGGAGAAGGTTGACGTTGAGGCCGAGTCAGAGTAAAGCCTTTTGGCCCAGATTTAAGAATTAAAGGGTCTGTCCCAACGGACGGACCCTATATATATTTGCCTTTGGCGACCCTGCCGGGAGCCTTAAACTCTTTTGGGAAAAGGGTTTAAGGAACCCCAAAACTATTATCAGGGATTCGCCGCCTTGAACGGTAGAACTACACAGATGAAGATTTTTTAGTCCCTATTGCACAGTCTGATGTTGTACTACTTATTATATTTAATCGACAATGGAGACAGCTAATGAAGGCCAGTGAGATCAGAGAAAGATTCCTCAAGTATTTCGAAGGTAAAGGGCACACCATTGTGGAGAGCTCTTCCCTGATTCCTAAAGACGACCCAACCCTGCTTTTCACCAACGCGGGAATGGTTCAGTTTAAAAAGACCTTCCTTGGTCAGGAAAAAAGGGACTATGTTCGCGCAACAACTTCCCAGAAGTGCCTTCGCGTAGGCGGAAAGCACAACGACCTTGAAAACGTGGGTCGTACCGCACGCCACCATACCTTCTTTGAAATGCTCGGAAACTTCTCATTCGGCGACTACTTCAAAGAAGACGCCATCAAATTCTGCTGGGAATTCCTCACTGAAGAACTGAAGCTGCCCAAAGAGAAACTTTACGTTACTATTTACACAGATGATGATGAAGCGGATGAACTCTGGCAGAAAGCTGTAAACTTCCCCGCTGAACGCATCTACCGCCTCGGCGAGAAAGACAACTTCTGGTCCATGGGTGACACAGGTCCCTGCGGCCCCTGCTCCGAAGTGCATATTGACCAGGGCGAAGACATGAGCTGCGGCCCGGACTGCGGCATCGGTAAATGCGACTGTGACCGCTATCTTGAGATCTGGAACCTCGTATTCATGCAGTACGATCAGGACGAAGAAGGCAACCGTGTTCCCCTCCCCCGCCCCTCAATCGACACCGGGATGGGACTTGAGAGGATTGCCGCGGTATGTCAGGGCGTGCAGTCCAACTTCGAAACAGATCTTTTCCAGCCCATGATCAACGCCGTGGCCGAAAAAGCCGGAGTCAAATACAAGGAAGATGGAGAAATCGATACTGCTCTGCAAGTTATTGCGGACCACTCCCGCTCCATCGCATTCCTGATCACCGATCAGATCCTGCCCTCCAACGAAGGTCGCGGCTACGTTCTGCGCCGTCTGATCCGCAGGGCATTCCGTTTTGGACGCCTGATAGGTCTTACCGATCCTTTCCTGCACGAAACTACACGCATGGTTGTAGAGCAGATGAGCAGCCAGTTCCCTGAACTGGGAGACAACAAGGACTTCATGGCGCGCATGGTCAAGGAAGAGGAAGAACGCTTCAGCCAGACCCTTGATAAGGGCCTGATAATCCTTGAAGACGAGATGGAAGAGCTGAAAAAAGCGGGAAAGAATATAATTTCCGGCGAAACAGCCTTCAAACTTTACGACACTTACGGTTTTCCCCTTGATATCATCAATGATGTTGCAGAGAAGCAGGATTTCACCGTTGATGAACCAGGCTTCAACGCCGCCATGAAGGAACAGAAAGACCGGGCCAAAGCCGCCTGGAAAGGTTCCGGAGAAAAGAACTCAGGCGCAATATTCCGTCAGGTTCTCGAAGCCGGACTGAAAAACAGCTTCACCGGCTACAGCGAGCTGACTACAGAGTCCAGAATCATCAATCTCCTTTCCGAAGAAGGAGAACACCTTGAACGTATGACTCAGGGCAGCGGCGGATGGATCATTACCGCAGCAACTCCTTTCTACGGCGAGTCCGGCGGACAGATGGGAGATATCGGAGCGGTAGGCACTATGACCGGTAATGCCGAAGTTCTGGAAACCGTAAAGGCTTCACCGGAACTCACTGCAAGTAAAATTTTCGTAAGCGAAGGCGAACTGCTCATTGAACAGGAAGCCAAACTTGAGGTCGACCCAGCATCCAGAACAGCAACAGAGCGGAACCACACCGTTACCCACCTGCTCCATGCTGCACTCAGAAAAGTTCTGGGAGACCACGTAAAGCAGTCAGGGTCACTGGTTGGTCCGGACAGACTGCGCTTTGACTTCACTCACATTGCAGCCATGACTACAGATGAGATAGCCGAGGTTGAAAATGAGGTGAACCGTGCTATACTGACAGACACTACAGTGGCAGCCGAAGAAATGAGCAACGATGAAGCTGCTGAGAAAGGCGCGACAGCTCTGTTCGGAGAAAAGTACGGAGACACAGTCAGAGTTGTTGAAATTGAAGGCGAATCCATGGAACTTTGCGGTGGAACCCACCTCAAGGCTACCGGTGAAGCCGGTACATTTGTAATTCTCTCCGAATCCGGTGTTGCAGCGGGAATCCGCCGCATAGAAGCCGCGACCGGTTGGAATTCACTTAAATTTCTGCAGGAGCAACGCGAAGAATTATCCAAATCTTCCGCTATGCTCAAAGCTGCACCCGGGCAGGTGGCCGATAGAATCGCGGCACTTCAGGCCCAGGTAAAGGAACTGACCCGGGCCAATGACAAGCTTCAGTCAAAATTGGCTTCCGGTGCAGGAGCGGATCTCATGAGTTCCGCGGAAGAGATTGGCGGGGTCAACGTACTTGCAGCCAAGCTCGAAGTTACCAATGTCAAAGCCCTACGTGATCAGGCCGATGCCCTCAAATCCAAAATGGATTCCGGTATCTTCTGTCTGGCCGCAAAGGTTGATGACGCAAAAGTTTCCCTGATCGTCGCCGTGACCAAGGACTTGCACGATAGATTCAAGGCCGGTGATCTGATCAAACCCGTTGCGGCAGAGGTGGGCGGAGGCGGTGGTGGCCGTCCCGACATGGCTCAAGCCGGAGGTACCAACCCCGGTGGAATCGAAAAAGCATTCGCAACACTCAAGAAGATTGTTGCAGAATCCTAGGTCTGGAAAAGGTGGAAATTAGACTTGACATTCTAAGGTCACGGCATGTATAAGTCCCCTTCCCAGATTTCACGTAAGGAGCATTTCTAATGAAAACATATATTCCCAAGGAAGAAGACATCGCACGTGAATGGTACGTGGTCGATGCAGAAAATATGGTACTTGGACGCCTGGCAACCCAGATCGCCAACAAACTCAGAGGTAAGGACAAAGCAATGTTCACTCCTCATGTTGACGCTGGCGATTTCGTCGTCGTGCTTAACGCAGACAAAATCAAGGTTACCGGCGACAAGCTGAACAAGAAAAACTACTACAAGCACACCAACCACCCCGGTGGTCTGAAGTCCAGAACCCTCAAGGTTATGCTGGAGAAAAAGCCTGAAGTAGTTATCGAAACTGCTGTTAAAGGCATGCTGCCCAAGAACCGCCTTGGCAGACAGATGATCAAGAAGCTTAAAGTTTACGCTGGCACTGATCATCCCCATACTGCACAGCAGCCCAAGACCATGGAATTTTAATTAAGGGTGGAGCAATATTATGAGCACTGATTTCAACTACGCTACCGGCAGAAGAAAAAATGCTGTTGCACGCACCCGCATCTATCAGGGTAGCGGCGCAATCACCGTTAACGGCAAGCCTTACGAAGATTACTTTCCCCGTAAGACTCTGCAGATGATTGTACAGCAGCCCCTCAAACTCACCAAAACCCTCGGCAAGTTCGACATCAAAGTCAACGCTGACGGCGGCGGTGTAGCAGGACAGGCACAGGCAGTGAGACACGGTATTTCCCGCGCTCTCATTGAACTTGATCCTGAGCTTCGTCCTATCCTCAAACGTGCTGGTCTCCTGACCCGTGACGCTCGTAAGAAAGAGCGTAAAAAATACGGTCAGCCCGGCGCACGTGCAAAGTTCCAGTACTCCAAGCGTTAAGCTTACTGCGAACCAGATCGCATTCCAAAACAGGCGGTTCCGCATTCAGCGGTACCGCCTGTTTCTTTTTTCTTTCAATTAACTGCTGGCAATTCAAATAAAAAAAATATATTCCTAGTCCAACACAGGCACATTTAAAAAAGACAAAAGAAACTCAAATGGCACCCCGAAAAGAACAGCTTTACGATAAATTTTTCTTTGCGCGCCAACCCATACTCATGCCCGACCATACAGTCTGGGGTTATGAGCTTCTTTTCCGTGACAGCAGCGAAGCAACATCCGCCAGGATATCAGACGGCTATAAAGCTACACTCAATGTAGCTGCCGACCTGTGTGCTGCACCGGGGAAAGATGTCCCTGACAATGTTAAAATTGTTGTAAATTTCTCGCATAAATCCATCATAGAAAAAGTTCCCTATTCCCTTCCTGCAAACAAAACAGTAGTCCAGATCCCTGAGACAACTCCGCCCACCCCGAATCTTGTAAGCGCTCTCAAAGAGCTTTCGGAAGACGGATACTTCATTGCCATCGATGATTTTGAAGGCCGTCCACAGGGAGAATTTCTCATTGCGTTTGCTGACGCAATTATTGTGGACATTCTTTCCGCCAGCGAACAGATGCTTGAAAAGGCATGCAAGCTCTGCAAGGAGTGGAACACTAAACTGATCGCCAAGCGGGTTGAAAACATGGGCCAATTCACAATGGCTCAGAAGATGGGATTTAATTTTTTTCAGGGATTTTATTTCAAACGCCCTGAAAACATCAAAGGACGTAAGCTGCGCTCCGGAGAAACAGTCAAACTTAAACTTCTCAAGCTTATTGAATCTCCTAATCCTGATTTTGACGCTCTGGCGGAAGCCCTGCAGCATGATGTATCCATAAGCTATAGGCTTCTGACCCTTCTCAATTCTCCGACCTTCGGGTTTCACCAGAAAATCAGTTCAATCAAACAGGCCATAGTGCTTGCCGGCTGGAAAATGCTGCGCAACTGGCTGAGGGTGATACTTCTTACCGACCTTACACCCAAAGATAAAAGCCTGGAACTACCGCAGATGGCAATACAACGGGCCAGATTTCTCCACATGGTCACTTCCAATTCAAAAAAGGGACTGGACCCCGAAGCCATGTTTCTGCTTGGTCTTTTTTCTCTTCTGGGAACCATGTTCGACATGCCGATAAATAAATTGACCAAATATCTTCCCCTTGAAGACGAAATATGTGCAGCTCTTTGCGGCGAGGATAACTTGTACAACCGCTATCTTGAACTGGTCGCATTTTTTGAAAATGGAGAGTGGGATAATCTGGAACTGGTAATTGAAGAACTTGAGCTTAATCCGGTTACAGTCTCAAAGTGCTATTATGATGCAACAAGATGGGCTAACGGTTTTTTCCAACTTCCCAGAACCGCATGATCCCTCGCATGTTGCCAACTAAATCTGTCGAAAGCCCCTAGGCCCCTGTATTATTCACCAGAAACAGATAGGTCGAAATGAAAATTCTGATAGCAGGAGAACACTCTTTAATCACTGAAAGCATCTCCGAACTCAAGGGTGCCGGACATGTGATTGACGGCACAGGATCCCCTCATGAAGCTCTATTTACCTACGCCAGCAAGCTGCCGGATATGCTCATATTTGCTCCGGGGCCGGATGTTCATCATATTTTCAGCAGCATACGTGAGGTAAATCCAGAAGCAGATGCTCTTTTTCTCATCGACACTAAAAATCCGGATTCATTTGAAGACATAATTGAATTTCAGAACATATCTTTCCTTCCAGTTTCGTCATCCAAAAAAAAATTTCTGAGGCTCATTGAAGAATTTAGAAAACAGGTTGATTCAAGAAAAAAAAATAAAGCTGATGCTCAATTGTATGACCTTATCCTGCAAAGCCTTCCTTTTCCGGCATTGCTTCTCCATCAGCAGAGCCAGAATATCATTTTCGCAAACAAAGCTGCCCGGGACCAGCTGGGTGAAGTAGACCTTTGCAGCGAAATTCCCTTTATCCCCGCACTTTCGGATGAAGTCAGCGCCAACCTTTTCTCGGACATCGAAGCCTACAGGATTCACTCCCTCAAAGCTGTTCCGGCTTATGACAGATACTGGGACCTTACCATAGAACAGGTAGCTCCCTCTGTTTTCATGCTATTGGCAATTGACGCAACCGCTCAGCGCCAGCAGATGCAGTTCAGAGAAGAAATGGAACGTATCACCAGGCATGATCTTCGCTCACCAACAGCCACGATTGTAGGCATGGCGAGGATGCTGGAAACCGATGCCGGTTTGAATGCCGAATATCAGCCCGTAGCCGAAAGCCTCCGCAAAACCAGTGAACGGATGATTCGCCAGATTGACACTTCATTGACCCTGATCAGACTCGAAACAGGATCTCTAAAGGCGGATTCCTATCCATTCAACCTCTACACTGCTATCAGCGCGGCCGTGGGAGATCTCAGCCAGTTAATTCAGGATAAGAATCTTGAAATAAAAACCATTCACGACGGTGAACCCATTCAGGAAGAGTGCTCCATCGTCTGCTTCGGCGAAGCAGCCCTGATTATTACCATGTTTTCAAATTTATTGAAAAATGCAGCTGAGGCTGCTCCTGAAAATTCTCCCATAACAATCAGAATCTGCGAAGAAGACCAAAATATCCTCACTGAAATCCATAACTTCGGTGAAATCCCCGAATCAATCCGCAATAATTTTTTCGACCGTTATGCAACATACGGCAAAAAGAATGGAACCGGACTTGGAACCTACAGCGCAAGACTGATAGCCAGAGCCTCCGGCGGAGATATTACATTTACAACTTCGGCAGAAAAAGGCACAACCCTCATCACAACAATCCCGAAGCCTTAATTACAAACAGGACTGAACATAATGGCAGCCAAAAAGAAACCCCGTCCGCTGCTCGTCTATGCAGACAAGGACGGACAGATATACGACCACCCCGAACTTGAGATGATGTGTCGGCGCGGTGATGAACTTGCCCAGCCTAGACCTGAAGAATATATCCCCCTGCCTCCGGACAGCGAATTTTTCCTGCTGCCGGGACGCTACCCAATCGGTCTTAATTCCGAAACCGGGGAAGTGGAGGAAGTGGATGGTGTCGCTGTTGCAGCATTCGCCTGCCCCGGTCATACTCTCACCGGTCTGGCAGCATACTCTAATTCGGAAGACGCTCCCGTTCTACCTATGTTCGCATACGGAGCTGTAGGGTATGCCAACGGAAGATTCTGGATCACCGCCAAAGTAGTTGATGAAGACAAACGTCAGGTCTTTACTAAAATTCCGCGTAAAAAGATCGACTCCGGGGCCCAGCTCCTTATGAAGGAAATGCCTGAAAACCGACTTGTGAGACACCTTGCCGGATGCGCTCTGACCTACGGCTGCCCGGCAGCTAAAAACCTCGCTCTGGGAAGGTTTGAAGCCCCGCTGCCCACGGCGCGGACATGCAACGCCCGCTGTATCGGATGCATTTCCGAACAACCTGAAGATTCGGGATTTCCGTCCACACAGGAACGCATCAAGTTCACCCCCACCGCGGATGAAATAACCGATATCATGCACTACCACGCCAAGCGAGAACGCAAACCGATTTTTTCCTTCGGTCAGGGCTGCGAAGGTGAACCGCTCACAGAGCATGTTCTGCTTACCGAAGCCATCCGCAAATACCGCTCTGAAGGTGGAAAAGGGACTGTAAACATCAACACCAACGGTTCTATAACCGAGTCCATGGAACCCCTTGCCGAGGCAGGGCTAAACTCAATCAGAGTCAGCCTTAATTCACTACGGGAACCAGTTTACAATGCCTACTACCGCCCAAAGGGATACAAATTTGATGATGTGGTAGCCACTATTTATAAAGCAAAGGAACTTGGGCTGCATGTTTCCCTTAACTATCTCTACTTTCCCGGCATCAGCGACACTGAATTCGAAGTCAGTGCCATCACCGATGTAGCCAAGGAGTGCAAGCTCGATTTTATTCAGCTGCGCAACCTGAATATTGATCCGGACCTTTATATGGAGCTTATGGAGCCATATGAATTCGGTCCCGGAATGGGTTTCGTCAATTTCCGCAAACGGATAAAGAATGAATGCCCCTGGATCGGCTTCGGATATTTCAACCCTTATCTTGGTGACGGCTAAAAACCGGACTTCAGTAAAGCTCACTAATGCCCGGCTGGCGAACACCAGGAACAAAACCAGAATCTACAATTCAAGACCGCAATATCTGTTATGATACTGCGGTCTTTTTGCTTTTTATTCTCAGAGAGCAGGTGTATATTTTGCAAATGAAAATTCGTTCCGTGCTGATTTTTACTTTCATGGTTTTCTCGTTGTGCTCTTTATGCAGCGCCCCTGCCCGCGCCGCACAGGAAAGATTCAGCATGGACTGGCAATTTGCAGTTGACCTTCCTGAAGCAGATTCTGCAGGGTTGCTCAAAGGAAAAATTTCCCATCTTAAAAACACATCATTCAGATTCACGGGAGAATATTTAAGTAAAAAGAGCCCTGTCAAAACAGGGCCTGTCAGCCTCAGCACGGTGTTCACCCTCGGTGACGGAAAGTTATATTTCAATAACTTAGAGATCAGGATAAGCAGGCTTGAAATCAACATTCCGGATCTGGGAATTACAAACCCAAATATTACAATCAATGGGAAAGGGATTATTGATCTGGACTCCGAATCAGTCAGTATTGATGGACTCAATCTAATCATTGACGATTTTCCACAGATCAACGGCTCTCTTGAATACTCAGTCAATGAAAACGGCTTCCTTGCATTAAATATAAACAACCCGCTACCCTTGCTGCA
This sequence comes from Maridesulfovibrio salinus, assembly GCF_055394525.1. Classification (NCBI taxonomy): domain Bacteria; kingdom Pseudomonadati; phylum Thermodesulfobacteriota; class Desulfovibrionia; order Desulfovibrionales; family Desulfovibrionaceae; genus Maridesulfovibrio; species Maridesulfovibrio salinus. The sequence goes on along the minus strand of NZ_AP042461.1, from coordinate 1,404,190 downwards.
AAAAATAGCCTCGGATTTTCTCGAAAATTTCAATAGATGGGACAAAGAAGGCAATTTCTCAGTGAACATTACTGCAAAGTCCCTCACCAATAATCCTGAGATATCAACGGAGCTGGTCTTCGACAAAGTAAGCGCGGCTTCACCGGACGGTTCTGTCTTACTGGACAGCATCAAAGGCTCACTGAATGCAACATTTCCCGCTGATTTATCCCGGGTAAAAGGTCGGGTAAGCATTGAAAAAGGAGAAAGCTTATACGATACCTTTTATATGGATTTCTCAGGCCACCCACTGAATATCCTGATAGAATCGACTCTCCCAGTGGAAAGCGAACACGTTGAAGGTTTTATCCAGATGGATTGGCGAAAAATCGGAAAACTGCATGCCGAAGGTAAAATTAAGAATGTTCTCACCATTCCCGAATTTAATCTCAATGCTGACTTGAATATTGATGACCTAAAGGCCCCTTTTAGGTTGTTCGCCGTCGATCCTTTCTCTCTTGATGGGGTTTCAGCCAATGGACAGACAGAAATTAACTGCAAAGTTAAATCTGTAACCGACGGGATGATTCTGACCGGAACAGCCACTGTTAACAAAGCCGATTTCAATTCCGACCTGCTGAGTCTCTCAAGTCTTAATTCCAGACTCCCCTTCGCAATAAAACTGAATAAGAACTTTCAGCCGGAGACGAGTCCCGGACTTCAAAATCCGGAACAGGGTTTTGTTGAAATGGAGGAACTCCGTTCAGGTCCGGTTGAAATCAAGCGACTCACTTTTCCGGTAACTATATCATCCAACGAGATAAGCTTCGGGAAAATACCTGCAATCGGGCTTCAAGGCGGACAGATAGAGCTTGATGACATGTCTATAAAGAATCCTTTCAGTGAAGAATTTGTCTTTCACGGCAAACTTAACGCAGAGGAAATAGACCTTCTGCCACTATCCCCAGCGGCATTACCGGTTGAAGGCAAGATGAACGGCGATCTGGAATTCTGGCTTCTTATGAACCATCTTTCAACCACTGGAAGCTTGCAGGGCCAGGTTTACGGCGGGCAAATGGTCATTTCTGAAATCTATGCCGAAAATCTTTTCGAAGATTCCCGGCAATACGGAGCGGACTTCAAAATTCGCCACCTTGATCTCGTCCCTTTGAGTAAAGCGCTTGATATAGGACTCATAACCGGGCACATGGACCTGGACCTGACCGACCTGGTCATAGCTTACAACCAGCCGGCAGGCTTCTATCTGCGGGCGGTCACGACACCTGATTCAGACTCTGACAGAAATATAAGCCTGAAGGCCGTTAACACACTCTCAGTTATCGGGACCGGCTCAGGACTGACTGGAGCAGGAGTGGGAGTCTTCTCTCAGTTTTTTAAGGAATTCGGTTACTCCGAACTGGGCCTTGAATGCAGACTGGATAATGATATCTTTAAAATTCGAGGCTTGATAAGAGAGGAAGGAATCGAGTACATAATAAAAAGACCTCCCCTCTTCGGAATAAATGTAGTCAATAGCAACCCTGAAAACCTGATCAGCTTCTCGGATATGCTGAAAAGACTTAAACGGGTTATTGGAAATTAATAATTACATAATATACAGGAGCTTAACATGTTGAAAAAAACAGCACAGGTAATAACCTTTTTATCCTTACTGTCTTTTGTGGCCTGCGTAACTGTAAACATCTACTTTCCGGCGGCAAAAGTTGAAAAAGCGGCTGAAGACATAGTCGAGGATGTTTACGGAACGGACACTGGCAACGGACAAAACAAAGATGACCAGTCATCCCTTGAAACATTTCTGGCTTTCTTAACCCCCGCTAACGCCCATGCCGGGCCCGTCACAGAATCAGATCTCGAAAGTCTGAACCAGTCAAATTCAGCAATCCGTGGCCTGAAGGCAAGTATTGCTAAAAACCATCAGGCTCTGCTCCCTTACTATAATTCCGGCAACGTCGGCATTAACAACGAAGGTTTTCTTGAAATTGTCAGCAAGGACGGACTTAATATCAAAGATACAGCCAAACTCCGCCGCCTTATTGCTCAGGACAACGACACCCGTGAACAGCTTTATACCGAAGTTGCGGCATCAATGAACATTCCCGGCAGTGAAATCGGCAAGGTAAAGAACATATTCGCCGAAGTATGGCAAAAGCGTGCCCCCTCAGGATGGTTCATTCAGGATGCAAGCGGAAAATGGAAAAAGAAATAACCCGGAGGTCGATACGTGCCCTTTGACAACACCTATGCAAAACTCCCGGGAAGATTTTTCCACAGAGTTAATCCCTCCGGATTCGAAAATCCGCAACTGATCCGGGTCAACCGGGAAATGGCAGAATATATGGATTTCAGTCTGCCTGAATCCGAGGCGGAAATGGCGGAGCTTTTTTCGGGCAACACACTTCCAGAGGGCTCGGAACCAATCGCGCAGGTTTACGCCGGACACCAGTTCGGACATTTTGTACCCCGCCTCGGAGATGGACGTGCTGTCCTGCTGGGTGAATTTGTAAATAAAAAAGGGCAGCGTTTCGACATTCAATTAAAAGGCTCAGGACAGACCAGATTCTCAAGAAACGGTGACGGACGGTCCCCACTGGGACCGGTCATACGGGAATACATAATCAGCGAGGCAATGTTCAGGCTCGGTATTCCCACTACCCGCTCTCTGGCAATGGTCAGCACCGGAGAAAAAGTCTTTCGGGAAGGAGAACTGCCCGGAGCCGTTCTCACCCGCATCGCATCCAGCCACATAAGGGTGGGAACATTTGAATACTTTGCCGCGAGGAACGATAGTGAAGCCATCAAGATTCTTGCCGACTACACTATTGAACGTCATTATCCCCAATTAAAACAGACTGGGAACCCTTATCTCGGTCTACTCAGGGAAGTATGCAGTGTTCAGGCAGAACTGGTGGCTAAATGGATGCGCATCGGGTTTATTCACGGCGTTATGAACACTGACAACACTACAGTTTCAGGCGAAACCATAGATTATGGTCCCTGTGCCTTCATGGACAGCTATGATCCGGCAACAGTGTTCAGTTCAATCGACCACTACGGAAGGTATGCTTACGGACGCCAACCCTCCATCATCCAATGGAATATGGCGGGATTTGCAGGCTGTCTGCTTCCACTGCTCCACGATGACGAAGAAAAAGCTAAAGAAACAGCTGAAAATGAAATCGAAAAATTCAGCGGTAATTTCAAGGAAAACTATTTCCTTGAAATGGGTCGTAAAATAGGGATCAATCAGGCTGACCAATCAGGTATCGCTCTGCTGAACAACCTGCTGGACATGATGAACAAAGAAAAAACTGACTTCACCCTTGCTTTTCGGAATCTAGGGAAAGTTATGGAAGGAAAACAGGAAGCTTTTATCTCATTGTTTTCGGACGGTGACAAAGCAGAAGCGTGGATTGCGGACTGGAAAAAACTTCTGAATAATAAAAACATTCCGCACACAGAAGCCCTTAAAATCATGAATCAGGCCAACCCGGCCTATATTCCACGCAATCATCAGGTCGAAAAAGCAATATCAGCAGCAGTGGAGAATAGTGATTTCAGTATCGCGGAAAGGCTTCTTGATGTTCTGAAACATCCTTACAAAGAACGGCCCGAGTTTCTGGAGTACACCAGTCCTCCGGAAGCAACCGAAAAAGTATACCAGACTTTCTGCGGGACCTGATATAAAACAGATCCATCCGGCTGAAAAAGGAGCACCTGAATTAATGCGGAACGCGGTTCTAAGCATTTACCAAATAAAAACCCCTGAAACCAAAGTTTCAGGGGTTTTCAAATTTACTATAAATCAAAATCAGAAATTGACTTTGACCTGCTCTGAATCACCATCGCGGGTGACAGTCTCACCGATTTTCCAGGCATTAAGATTCATACCGGACAGACGGTTGAGAACATCTTCTTCACGATCCTTCGCCACAACAAGAATGTAACCGATACCGGTGTTGAAGATCTGCAGCATTTCAGGCCAGCTCAGGTTGCCCTGCTCTTTAAGCCAGTTGAAAACGGGCAGAACATCCCAGGAACCGAAATTGATATTCGCTGTGACCTGCTTGGGCAGTATACGTGGCAGGTTGTCATAAAAACCACCGCCAGTAACGTGTACCATGCCCTTGATCTCAATATCGCGGGAAAGGTTGCGTACAGCGTCCACATAAATTCTTGTGGGGGTCAGCAAAGCTTCACCGATTTTTTCATCGGTTCCGGGCAGCAGATCATCCGCCTTGAGGCCGGACTCTTCGTAAAGTTTGCGGACCAGTGAATAACCATTGGAATGAATACCGGAGGACTCAAGGCCGATGATGGAATCCCCAATTGTGATGGATGATCCATCAACAATTTTGGTATTATCCACCATTCCCACACAGAAACCGGAAAGATCATACTCACCGTCTGAGTAGAAGCCGGGCATTTCAGCGGTCTCACCGCCGAGCAGCGCACAGCCTGAAATCTTGCAGCCTTCCACAACCCCGGCTAAAACTTCTTCCGCAACACCGGACTCCAGCTTGCCTGTAGCAAAGTAATCAAGGAAGAAAAGGGGCTTGGCTCCCTGTACCAAAATATCGTTTACGCTCATTGCTACAAGGTCGATACCGATGGTATCATGCTTGTTGATTGCAAAGGCGAGTTTGAGCTTCGTTCCCACGCCGTCAGCTCCGGCGACAAGAACAGGCTCTTCCATCTGGGTCAGGTCAAGCTTGAACAGCCCGCCGAAACCACCGATATCTGTGACCACGCCTTTGGTGAAGGTGGAACCCACCATCCCCTTGATGCGGCCTATAAAATCATTGGCCGCATCGATATCGACACCGGCGGCCTTGTAAGCATCAGAACGACTTGCCATATTTATTATCTCCTAACAGTCTCTAAGAACGGACTGTATATGCTGAATCCGTCAAGAGTTCAAGAAACATCCAAGCCCTTTCCGCGAAAACGCAATAAAAAGGACCGCTGTTTGCAACGGACCCCATAACAGTTTATAGTATGACACGGAGAAAAACCATGTACAAGAAAACTTTCATCACTCTGACTATTATTTTGTCTCTGTCTATGGCAGGGCAAGGGGTGTGCGGAACGAAATTCATCAACAAGGATACCGCCAAAGACCGTAAACCTATAAAATACGGGACTAGTGTTGATAAAAACGAAATTAAAATCAAATCAGACAAAAACTCCAACATCATGAGCACAAAGCCCAAAGATAAGGAGGAAAATCCTCAATATGACGGGCCGATATTTGTGACTCCTGAAATCAAAATTGAAAAGGATTAAACATGAATCATCCAGCCAGGCTCTGGAAATCTCTCAAAGAAAGTAAAGTCCAGTGTCGCCTGTGCAGTCATTTCTGCATTATTGAACCCTCAAACCACGGTAAGTGCGGAGTCCGGCAGAATATTGACGGAGAACTTTTCACCAAAACCTATGAAAGAGTAGCCGCCATCAATATCGATCCCGTGGAGAAAAAACCTCTCTACCACTTTCTGCCCGGAACCAAAACGTTCTCGCTTGGAACCCAGGGGTGTAACTTCGGCTGTACTTTCTGCCAGAATGCGTCCCTTTCACAGCATCCGAAAACAGGAAGGGAAATAACAGGACAGAAAGTCACCCCTGAAACACTGGTGGAAGCTGCAATCGCCCATGAATGTGATTCCATATCGTACACCTATTCGGAGCCAACTATTTTCTTCGAGCTGATGCAGGATACCGCCCGGCTGGCCAGATCCAGAGGACTCAAGAACATAATGGTATCGAACGGTTTCCAGAGTCCGGAATGCATTGATGAACTAACCGGGCTGATTGATGCCGCCAATATTGATCTCAAAGCATTCAACGATGATTTTTACAAAAACACATGTGACGGCAAACTAAAACCTGTGCTCGAGAATCTCAAACTGATGAAACAAAAAAAATGGTGGCTAGAAGTCACCACTCTGCTAATTCCCGGAAAAAACGACAACCCTGATGAACTTAAAGAACTGGCCGCCTTTATAGCGGATGAACTGGGTGAAGAAGTCCCGTGGCATATTTCCCGCTTCCATCCGGATTACAAAATGCAGGACTGCCCGGCTACATCCATGCAGGCATTAACCAGAGCCAGAAAGACAGGAACAGACGCGGGGCTTGAGTACGTTTATATCGGTAATGTACCGGGAAGCGAAAACTCGAACAGTTTCTGCCCTTCCTGCAAAGCAGAGCTTATCAAGCGTTTCGGATTCGACATGGAAAACACCGGGCTTGAAGACGGAATGTGCAAATATTGCGGCTGTGAAATGAACGGAGTTTTCAAGTGATTGAGTACTCTGATAACAACTCGAAATAAAATAAATTAATTTTATGCTTGCCAAGCAATAGCATTTCAAGTATTTCCCCTTTCTGCACGAAACAAGTCGGAGCATGGCGCAGTCTGGTAGCGCGCTTGCTTTGGGAGCAAGATGCCGGGGGTTCAAATCCTCCTGCTCCGACCACTGCGAATTCAAAGGCTTACAGCATTTATTGTTGTAAGCCTTTTTTCGTGGGGGACCGGGTGGGGGACCTTTTGAAAAAGGGTCTACACCGAAGAAAGGGGCGCAAGCCCGAATGATCAAATTTCCAACCGTTGATTCTCTTTTCGACTACCCACACAAAACGCGCACACGCAGCCGATAGTTTTCAAAATTTCTAAACCCGTATGCCCGCCTCTGGATAAGTTTCATCTTTCGATGAAATCCTTCAGTTGTTCCGTTGTTTTTACTGTAGCGAAACATCCGGGCCACCTCCTCTTTCGGGTCTACACCGAAGAAAGGGGCGCAAGCCCGAATGATCAAATTTCCAACCGTTGATTCTCTTTTCGACTACCCACACAAAACGCGCACACGCAGCCGATAGTTTTCAAAATTTCTAAACCCGTATGCCCGCCTCTGGATAAGTTTCATCTTTCGATGAAATCCTTCAGTTGTTCCGTTGTTTTTACTGTAGCGAAACATCCGGGCCACCTCCTCTTTCCAGTTGCTCAAAGTTTTACCCAACGTCCGAAGTGGAGCAAAAGGACTTTGCTGAAGTTGCTTTATTTTATCAAGCAATTCGAAAATGTATTTTTTACAGCTACGACCATTTTGCGCCCTGATCCGCAGAAGATCGTTTAGTTCATGGCAGAAATGGTAAAGGCTTTCTATTGCCGGTTGAGCCTTAAAATATTGAGACAAAAGATCTTTCCTTTTATCGGACAAACGGTCCTGCCGACACAGCATGGCCCGCATAATTCCACCACGCCCATAAGAAATATTTTCTTCATCAATCAGCTTGCAGGTCTTGGTAAAATGATGATTTACCAACCGGATTACGTGAAAGCGATCCGAAACAATCCGCGCATTCGGAAACCAGTTTTTAACCATATGCCGATAAGCAGAATTCATATCGATGCAAACTACTTTTACCTTACTACGTCCTTTAAGAGTCCTGAGAAAAGGGAGTAATTCAGCTGCACTGCGACCTCTGGCTATGTCAAAAATTTTGTTATTTGTAAGATCGCAAAACGTGGTTGAAAAACCGACTTTGCGAGTGAAGCGGTGCTCGTCAATTCCGAGATAACTCGGGCATTTCCAGTTGCTGCGCTGTCGAGCTTTCAGATCAATGACTTGATGGTAAAATCGCTCCACACTTGAAACGCCGATCCCGTTTTCGTTGGCGATGGTCTTGTTACACGAACCGTTGTTGTACTGCCGAAAAACTTCTCGTTTCAGGACTTCAGTTGATCGACTCCATTTTTTTACACCTTCCATACGGGTGTTGAAATATCGACCGCAATCCTTACAGTGATGCTTATGACATTTCACCCGAAGAATCGATGCTCGTCCATTGTGCGGGATGCTCTTGATGAACCGCGTAAACGTATCCTTGATGCGAAAAGAAGAACTTCGACATCGTGGACAAACGGGTTTGCCTGTCCACTCCACTTCAAGAATTATCGGAAAATATGACACTACATTTTTGATTGCAAAATCGGAAAGACCGATTAAAATCCGATCCATAAATTGACCTCTTTTCTTTGGTAGGAAATTTGATCAATTTATAGGGCATATCGAGTCGGTTCGGTATGCCTTTCTTTTATCGGATTATTCTATCGCCCCTGTCTTTGAGGTAGAGCCCCTCTTTCCAGTTGCTCAAAGTTTTACCCAACGTCCGAAGTGGAGCAAAAGGACTTTGCTGAAGTTGCTTTATTTTATCAAGCAATTCGAAAATGTATTTTTTACAGCTACGACCATTTTGCGCCCTGATCCGCAGAAGATCGTTTAGTTCATGGCAGAAATGGTAAAGGCTTTCTATTGCCGGTTGAGCCTTAAAATATTGAGACAAAAGATCTTTCCTTTTATCGGACAAACGGTCCTGCCGACACAGCATGGCCCGCATAATTCCACCACGCCCATAAGAAATATTTTCTTCATCAATCAGCTTGCAGGTCTTGGTAAAATGATGATTTACCAACCGGATTACGTGAAAGCGATCCGAAACAATCCGCGCATTCGGAAACCAGTTTTTAACCATATGCCGATAAGCAGAATTCATATCGATGCAAACTACTTTTACCTTACTACGTCCTTTAAGAGTCCTGAGAAAAGGGAGTAATTCAGCTGCACTGCGACCTCTGGCTATGTCAAAAATTTTGTTATTTGTAAGATCGCAAAACGTGGTTGAAAAACCGACTTTGCGAGTGAAGCGGTGCTCGTCAATTCCGAGATAACTCGGGCATTTCCAGTTGCTGCGCTGTCGAGCTTTCAGATCAATGACTTGATGGTAAAATCGCTCCACACTTGAAACGCCGATCCCGTTTTCGTTGGCGATGGTCTTGTTACACGAACCGTTGTTGTACTGCCGAAAAACTTCTCGTTTCAGGACTTCAGTTGATCGACTCCATTTTTTTACACCTTCCATACGGGTGTTGAAATATCGACCGCAATCCTTACAGTGATGCTTATGACATTTCACCCGAAGAATCGATGCTCGTCCATTGTGCGGGATGCTCTTGATGAACCGCGTAAACGTATCCTTGATGCGAAAAGAAGAACTTCGACATCGTGGACAAACGGGTTTGCCTGTCCACTCCACTTCAAGAATTATCGGAAAATATGACACTACATTTTTGATTGCAAAATCGGAAAGACCGATTAAAATCCGATCCATAAATTGACCTCTTTTCTTTGGTAGGAAATTTGATCAATTTATAGGGCATATCGAGTCGGTTCGGTATGCCTTTCTTTTATCGGATTATTCTATCGCCCCTGTCTTTGAGGTAGAGCCTCTCTTTTCGACTACCCACACAAAACGCGCACACGCAGCCGATAGTTTTCAAAATTTCTAAACCCGTATGCCCGCCTCTGGATAAGTTTCATCTTTCGATGAAATCCTTCAGTTGTTCCGTTGCTTTTACTGTAGCGAAACATCCGGGCCACCTCCTCTTTCCAGTTGCTCAAAGTTTTACCCAACGTCCGAAGTGGAGCAAAAGGACTTTGCTGAAGTTGCTTTATTTTATCAAGCAATTCGGAAATGTATTTTTTACAGCTACGACCATTTTGCGCCCTGATCCGCAGAAGATCGTTTAGTTCATGGCAGAAATGGTAAAGGCTTTCTATTGCCGGTTGAGCCTTAAAATATTGAGACAAAAGATCTTTCCTTTTATCGGGCAAACGGTCCTGCCGACACAGCATGGCCCGCATAATTCCACCACGCCCATAAGAAATATTTTCTTCATCAATCAGCTTGCAGGTCTTGGTAAAATGATGATTTACCAACCGGATTACGTGAAAGCGATCCGAAACAATCCGCGCATTCGGAAACCAGTTTTTAACCATATGCCGATAAGCAGAATTCATATCGATGCAAACTACTTTTACCTTACTACGTCCTTTAAGAGTCCTGAGAAAAGGGAGTAATTCAGCTGCACTGCGACCTCTGGCTATGTCAAAAATTTTGTTATTTTTAAGATCGCAAAACGTGGTTGAAAAACCGACTTTGCGAGTGAAGCGGTGCTCGTCAATTCCGAGATAACTCGGGCATTTCCAGTTGCTGCGCTGTCGAGCTTTCAGATCAATGACTTGATGGTAAAATCGCTCCACACTTGAAACGCCGATCCCGTTTTCGTTGGCGATGGTCTTGTTACACGAACCGTTGTTGTACTGCCGAAAAACTTCTCGTTTCAGGACTTCAGTTGATCGACTCCATTTTTTTACACCTTCCATACGGGTGTTGAAATATCGACCGCAATCCTTACAGTGATGCTTATGACATTTCACCCGAAGAATCGATGCTCGTCCATTGTGCGGGATGCTCTTGATGAACCGCGTAAACGTATCCTTGATGCGAAAAGAAGAACTTCGACATCGTGGACAAACGGGTTTGCCTGTCCACTCCACTTCAAGAATTATCGGAAAATATGATACTACATTTTTGATTGCAAAATCGGAAAGACCGATTAAAATCCGATCCATAAATTGACCTCTTTTCTTTGGTAGGAAATTTGATCAATTTATAGGGCATATCGAGTCGGTTCGGTATGCCTTTCTTTTATCGGATTATTCTATCGCCCCTGTCTTTGAGGTAGAGCCTTGAAAAACGGCCGGTGAAACCGACTGGATTCTCCCGCTGGTGATTATTGTGATCAAAATCATTTTACCAGTATTTTTAGTGAGATGAGCTTGTGGCTGTTTCCGCTAGTGTGTGGAGGGCCCGACGACTTGTTCGAATTAGCAAGATGCCTACCCTTAACAAGACACCGACATCCATTGCCAGCCGCAAGACAAATGAAAGAGCCGACCTCCTACGAGATCGACCCAGAGATTTCCTACGAGTGAAGTCAAGAGTCGACATAATCGGACAAGATATGCTGCAAATGATCCCATTGCTTACTCCTGCGCAAATACCCAGGATGATATGAACGGTAAGATTTTTCTGGGAGATAACGGCTTTTAACCATGGCCAATGATCTCTCAGAAACACCTTTAACAAAGGGACTAAAGCTAGCATCATCCAGATGAGCTTTTATCGCTCCATCATAATTTGGGCCTGTGAAGAAAATGACAATGTCAGGATCAATAATTGAAATTTCATCCTTTAGAACATTGAAATGCAACAATTCAAGCTGCTGTAATTCCTTAGGGGGAGCTGAGTTATTCGAGTCATACTTCCAAATATTAGTCCACTGAAAGGCAACTTCAGAACAATTCGGATTTAAACTTTCCCGCAAATGGTGAGCAGCCTGCCAAAAAGGACTAGTACAAAACCTCGTATTACAACTCAGCCTGAAATCACTATAGCACCGCTGAAGTCTATCTATATCGACAAAACCTTCGTCAAAAGCATCCCAACCATTGGTCTGCTGCCCTATAATCAAAATTTTGTGATTTACGGAGGAAAATTCTTCTTCCCAACAGTCCGTGAGTAGTGGCCCACTATCTACCAACTTTGAGTTAGATATAGAAGCCAAGCCGTCCATTTTGCTAAGATACAAATCTTTAAGTTTTTTCTTAACGCTCATTTGTCCTCCTCTATTAAATAATGCTAAGTTTAAATTTATTTCCAATAGTTACAGAAATATTCATTTATCTGGCGCAGTAAAAAACAAACAAATATTATCCGCAAAACCATCCTTACTAGGGAACGATTCAGGTTTATACATTTTCTTAGCCTGAGATTTTCGGGCAGTTTTTCCCAAACCTATTTCGCAATTAAATTCAGGCTCTCGCAAATAGATATACTCGATATAACAACTTCTTTCAGCGTGTAAATCGAGTATAGAATAAGATTTTTGAGATATCTCAAAGACTCCTCGAAAAGTTGCACCTTTGCTCTTCATCAAAAGGTTCGTCGACAGAATCAAGTACTTTTCGCGATCACTACCGAGACTAAACCGGGATTTTAGATTGTAATACTTTCCCTTCAAATAATTTATGATCTTCATAAACACCCTCCTTACATTTTTTTGCCGTTGAACCTAAAGCCTTTTGCCCCCCGATTTTTGTTGAAAAAAAATAAATTATTTACAAAATACACTGTAAGGCCATAAAATATATGAATATAAGCTTTAATATCAACAACAATAACTACATGCAAACACGACAAACTATACACAAACGACATCCATCGTCCGCCGCATAAAAGAAAAGGACCGACCTCTTACGAGATCGGTCCAATGTTTTCGAAATGACCCCCTCCTTGCCAATAATACCAATAAATATTATTTATAAGTATATCCAAACAAGGGAGGCCACCATGCAAAAAAATACCAGCGTAACACTCGGCGAACATTTTGATTCTTTTATCGCTGATCAGGTAAAATCCGGTCGCTTCAATTCCGCAAGCGAGATAATTCGTGCAGGACTGAGACTCCTTGAAGAAAGAGAAGCAAAATTGAAAGCCCTGCAACTGGCCCTGCGCGAGGGAGAGGATAGCGGAATTTCCGACTATTCCCTTGAAAATATTATGAAAGAATTGGATAGCTAGATGAATTTCAAGCTGACCAATAAAGCTTATGCTGACTTGAAAAACATTGCGCGATACACTCAAAAAACATGGGGGGCCGCACAGCGCAATGACTATCTGACCCAAATGGATTCGACCTTCCATATACTTGCAGAGAATTATAGACTTGGTGTGAATTGTGATCATATCCGAAATGGCTACCGTAAATATCCGGTAGGGAAACATCTAATTTTTTATCACATTGCGAAGAACACAGTCATAATCAGCAGGATTTTGCATCAAAGCATGGATGTGGAACGACAACTTTAATTGAAGTACACGGGGAACCATTCACCCCAAAAACACCCAAAAATCTCAAAAAGAATGTCCCCAATTCTAAAAATTATTCAATTAATTCAAAGTCTGCAACATTCGCAGACGGCTTTGGGAGCAAGATGCCGGGGGTTCAAATCCTCCTGCTCCGACCAGTAAATTCAAAGGCTTACAACATTCATTGTTGTAAGCCTTTTTTCGTGGGGGACCGGGTGGGGGGGGTACCCCTCCCGCATATTAGTTCCAACGCCAAGTACAAATCTCCGATAGGAAGACATCCCTTCTTCCTCCGACTCGTAAATTAAATTCCTTACATGATGCATCACGTAAGGGAATGAATTATGGTGAACCGTGCATATGGTATCCAATTAGCTGCAATCGCAGAATTTATAAATACGATTCTCTATCACCCTCCGATTGCCTTTCTCCCCTGAAACTGACCACAAACTATTGTGTCAGTTTGGACATATATTGCGTTAACTATACATGGAATCCTTCTACAACTTACCATTGCTATAGAGGTTGTTTATCCAGCCTGAGGAAATGAATGCATATGCTGAGTGACCTGATACGCTTTTGGTATTTCTATGGCTCAAAATGATTGAGTAACGAAAGAAGGCAGATGCACGGATTGTTTTTAAGATCGGCGAAAGAATGAAGGCAGAACAAGCTAAAGTTATCCCACTTGGTATACGGAGTGAGAGATGGATATGACAATTGGTGATCTGATAAAATTTAATGAATTCCTTGATTCAACAATAGAGCCAAAGAATTTAGATGAGGAATTTATCAATCTAAGACAAACCGAACTGGAAGGGATATCAAAAAATTCCGATATTAAACATCGCCCACTTATTGCCTTAAGCTATGCAAAATTAATGGAATTGACCGTTTTTCTGGCTGGAAGATATGCTGATAATTGCCAAATTCAGGAATTCGGGGATCTGTCGGTTAACCCCAGACACATTGACGTATGCATCCTAAATACCGAATTAATTAAAGAAGATTATGGTATTACTGGTAGTATTCCTCTCTGGTTCAAGAAACAAGTAAAGGAATGCACTGGCAGCCAGTACTCTGAGGATCTGGGGAGAATGGTTGTTGCCCCGTCTTTGCTTTCTCAATTAGTTGAAAAAGGTTTACTGCTTAGAATAGTTAAAAAAGAAAGACACCGGAGATTAAGCGATCAGTTCCGGGGCTTCATTCAAAATGATGCTCAGTCTGTTTTTTCAAATTATGCTGATAAGTTTGAACCCACAACTCACAATCCGTTGAAAGAGCTTGGATATGGAGGCGTAAGGACCGTGTGTCTGGATGTTGCGGCCTGGCTTTCCGACAGCACAGTCTTGAATATAGTCAAAGATACTTTAAGAAACGATCTTATGAATTTGTTATGCAGAGTAATGTCAGACGATTACCTTAAATCAGTTGAGAAAAAATTCGAAAGGGCCCATAACTCTCTGGACTATGTAAATATGGGAAGGAAGAAGTTTGCCAATTTTCCTTATGACGAGGATATCCCGATAACAGAATGGGCTGATATCAATCGCGCTTTGTGCCATTTCACACTTGATGGTTATGTTATGGTTCAGTCGGAATTAGAAAGGAGCTTTTCTGATCCATTCTACAAAAGCCCTTTTCTGAATAGATTCCTGCCCCAGCCAGAGAATAAAACACGGATTGTAAAAATATCACAAAATTGCCGGTCGCAAGTGGCATAATACAGAACTATTCAAATTCCCCGCTTTATAAAAATTAAAAGGACCATTCAGCTATATGCCAAATGGTCCTTTAACTTTTGGAAGGTCAACTCTCTGGTCAACCGCTGGCTAACCAAAGTGCTTTTGATCTAGGTAGATCATGCAGATTGCAGATTCGGACTGCTAACCTTCGAGCACTCCCTAGTGCTTATGTTCAGGGTAATAGACTTCCAACGCTTTGACACTTGCTTCCAGCTCCTTAACTACTGCTATATCGGCATTTTGCTTGGCTTTCATGGCGTTGACAATCACTGCATGGTGACGTTTGAGACGTTCCACATAATCCTTTTGAGACGCTTTGACCCGCTGAGTAAGAAAGTAATCCGAGTTGGTGGAAATAATGCGCTGAGCATGACTTTCCTTATTCATCACCCAGCGTGTGAACTGCTGCCGGGACTGAACGTCAGTCTCATCTGCCAAGTCCACTAGCATAGTTACGGCTTTTCTCACTGTTTCCACATCTTCAAGCATTGATTTGACGCGGGCATTGTCATCATAGATACCGCAAGGAACCTGGCAGTGGGCTGCCGAGAGAGTCGGCAATAAAATCAAAAATGCCAGAATGGATATACCGCTAATAGTTTTACGCAACATGGTGATTCTCCTTGTTAAAGATTAGGAATTTGATAATCCATACCATATATTCATTTACGAAGAAAAAGATTTCTGACGCATATATCAAACCAACTAAAAGGGCCTTACGTTGATACAACGCAAGGCCTCTTTTCAACAGTCTCCACTGAATCTCTTGATAAAATTTCTGTCTATATAGTCCTTTATCCAGAAAGCGGACGGACCGCTGATACTTATACCACTTTTGTGAAGTATGCCTTTCCCGTCCCAGCAGAGCTTTCCACCAATACATGTGTCGGGCAAAGATTAGCTCCTGGATTGGCTGCCTGAGGATCAAGTTAATCTTTTACCTTATTTTTAGAGCAAGGAAACAAGGAAGTCAGATATAAGAAACTTATTGCCGCTGTATCTTGTCGCAGAAAAGCTCACATGTTAAAAAGGTACGAATAATTAGAAGTGGGCAAAAGATGTCGTCCACTTTCATATGATACTGGAGGATTAGATGGACAAATTTCGTATTGAAAAAGATAGCCTCGGGGATGTCAAAGTCCCATCCGACAAGCTTTGGGGAGCGCAAACCCAAAGGAGTATTAAGTATTTCAGCATTAGCAGCGAGTTGATTCCGCGCGAAATGATAAACGCATATTCCTACCTCAAAAAAGGTTCCGCCCTTGCCAACCATGCTGATGGACTACTCCCCGAAGACTTGAAAGACCTTATTTGCAAGGTCTGTGACGAAATCCTTGCCGGAATACATGACGACATGTTCCCCCTTCATGTGTGGATGACCGGCAGCGGTACACAATTCAATATGAATGTGAACGAAGTAATAGCCAACCGCTGTTCACAGATAGAGGGATATCCCTTGGGATCAAAAGTTCCTGTTCATCCCAACGACCATGTGAACATGTCTCAGTCTACTAATGACAACTTTCCCAGTGCTATGTGCATAGCCGCTGCTATCGGCATAAATCAAGACCTCCTCCCTGCACTTGAAGAGCTGCACGGTGCCCTTGAACAAAAAGTCGAAGATTGGAAGGATATCATAAAAATAGGCCGCACTCACATGCAGGATGCCACTCCAATTACGCTTGGGCAGGAATTTTCAGGATATGCTGGTATGCTTAAAGATAACGCCGAACGCGTCAGACAGGCTACTTCGGGTGTTTATCGCCTTGCTCTGGGCGGCACGGCTGTAGGGACCGGTATAAACGCAGCCCCGGGATTCGATGTTGCTGCCGCCGAGAATATTGCAAAACTCACCGGTCTGCCCTTCATTACCGCACCTAACAAATTCGTTGTTCAGGGGGCACACGATGATTTGGTTCAGCTTTCAGGAGCAATGCGCACCCTGGCTGCTTCTTTATACAAAATAGCTAATGATATACGAATTCTGTCATGCGGTCCAAGAGCGGGCTTTTACGAATTGATAATTCCTTCCAACGAGCCGGGTTCATCCATCATGCCCGGGAAAGTCAATCCTACTCAATGCGAGGCACTGGCCATGGCCGCAGTTCAAGCCATGTCAAACGATGTAGCTGTCGGCATGGGCGGTGCCAGTGGCTATCTTGAAATGAATGTATACAAGCCACTGATCATTCACAATATTTGCCAAACAATTCGTATCTTGTCGGGGGCTATGCGCAACTTCAAGAGATTTTTGGTGGACGGCATGAAACCGAATAAAAAAGTGATCCAGCAATATGTAGAACGCTCTCTCATGTTGGTTACAGCCCTCTCTCCTGTGGTCGGTTATGATAAGGCATCGCAGATAGCACACCATGCCATGGAGAATGACCTGTCGTTAAAACAAGCAGCACTGGAACTTAATTTCATCAGTGAAGAAGAATTCGACCGAGTCGTAGTGCCGAGCAAAATGACTCACCCTCACGAGATCGATAGATAGAGTATAAGGCACATGGCAGTACAGTTCACTTAGTCGTAAATAAGCCCGGATCATATGATCCGGGCTTATTTACGACTAACTTGCTCCCTGATTTAAACAGAAGAATATACACATTTTTTGCCATATCATCGGTATGGTATACTTCTTCTGTACAGTTACAGAGCTATTTTCAATTCCACCCCAAACTGGTCTAAGCACCCTTTAAGGATTCGGATCAGTCTCCTTGGACGGGCTGATCCGAATCAACTTGCCATCGGATTCATCGGTAAGCACATAGAGATATCCGTCCGGCCCCTGGCGAACGTCACGCACCCTTTGACCGATACGGATGATTTCCTCACCTTGTACACGCCCGGCATCATTAAGAATGATACGCCGCACGCTTTGATCCCGAAGTCCTCCGGCAAACAGGTCGCCCTTCCAGTCCGGAAAAAGATCTCCAGTGTAGAGGGCAAGACCCGACGGAGCAATGCCATTCATCCAGACTAGCTCCGGATCAATTTTCCCGGGCAAAGTGGTATAGGGAGAGATTTCGAGAGAGCCAAGATACTCCTTGCTGAAGGTTACCTTCGGCCAGCCATAGTTACCGCCTGGCTGAATGCGATTTAATTCATCCCCGCCTAACGCTCCATGTTCGCTGGCCCATATCATTTTCCGAATCGAGTCATAGACTAAACCTTGAATATTTCGATGTCCCATGCTGTAGACTTCAGGAAGGGCTGCATCAGCAGGAAAGGCTCCCTCCACGGGACGACCCTCGGCATCAAATCTAAGCACCTTACCCAAATGACTCTTGCCGTCCTGAGCCAGATTTCGACTCAAAGTGCCGCCCACCATCACAGGCGGATTGCCGCCATCTCCAATGCTCATAAGGAAAGTACCATCCGGCAGCCAAACCAACCGTGAACCGAAATGCTGACTGCCAACCTTATTCTGCGAGACTCGAAACAATTCCTTCACATCGACAAATCGCTTACCGTCAAGTCGTGCCCGCATCAAAGTTGTACGATTGGAAAGTCTGGTACCGGTGGCTGCGGTAAAATATACAAAACCGTTTTCCGAAAAATCTGGATGAAGAGAAATATCTAGCAGCCCGCCCTGCCCGCTACTCAATACCTCAGGCACGCCAGTGACTTCTCTAGTACGGATGCTCCCATCAGCATTAAGATGACGGACCGCCCCCTCTCGCTGAGTAACCAGCATAGATCCGTCAGGCAGCCACACCATGCCCCAAGGATGATCCAGACCGTCAGCTATGATATTTTTGTGGAACAACTTTGCAGACGAAACAGCCTCGGGCGACATAAATGGACTAGCATAAACAGGATTACAAAGAAGGAAAGTCAAAAACATAACAAGCAATATACGCATAATTTCCACCTGTTTAGTAAAAAATGAAACTCGAAACATTCTCACCCGACCGCCATTTTATAAAAACTGCAGCCCTTTGAACACTCATCATGCACATTAACTAAAGATTCGTAAAAGCCATTAATGCTTGTGCTCAGGATAGTATTCTTCCAAGGCCTTAATACTCGCCTTTAGCTTCTTTACGGTCGCCATATCTGCATGTTGCTTGGCTTTCATGGCGTTAACAATCACCGCATGGGACCTGACAATGAGCTGCTGCCAGAGCCGGCAATAGAATCAAAAATGCCAGAATAGATATACCGCTAATGGTTTTACGCAACATGGAGATTCTCCTTGTTATATATTTGGAATTTGACAATCCATACCATATATTCATTTACGAAGACAAAGATTTCTGACGCACAAATCAAACCAATTAAAAAGGCCTTACGTTGATACAACGTAAGGCCTCTTTTTAACAGTCTCCACTGAATCTCTTGATAAATTTTCTGTCTATATAGTCCTTGATCCAGAAAGCGGGCGGGCCGCTGAAACTTAAACCGTTTTTGTGCAATATGCCTTTCCCGCCCCCGGCATTGAAGATAAGTAAATAGGAACCGTCCGGTTCGAATGCGCTCAGACTCTTGCCTTCAAGCTGCGCCCGTACATTATGGACTAGCACGGGATTCTGACGAACCGCATAGACGCCAACTTTATCAAGTGGACACGGCTCAAACCAGATACAATCACCTCCACCGAAAACTTCCGGATGGGAAACGCTTTGCAGATAGCGGTTAACCTTAAGGCCGCCATCATCTCCGGTTGCGATACCCGAGGTGGCGAAGACTTTTGAAGGTTTCACACCCAAAGCCAAAAAAATAATGTCCTGATCATAGCGCTGTCCATTTTGCAACACGATACAGCCACTTGCCACACGTTCCACATAACTGCCCTGAATAACATCGATACCACGTTTGTTCAGACTTTTGAGCGCAAGTATGCGCACCCTGTCCGGCTGATTACGCAGAAAAGCACTACCCGTAAAAATCCGGACCTCAGCACCGAAACAGGCCTGCCCTCTGGACGCTACCCAGGCATTGCAAGCTACTTCGAAAGCCGCGGGCCCGCCTCCGCATACACCGATGCGCACCGGACGTTCCGAGGCAATCTCCTGAATTCTGATGCGGGCTTGTAAAAGATTTTGTATGGGTTTTACGGGATAAATATCTGTGCTGTCTTCGTCCACAAGACCGCTGGGAACAAAGCTGCCGAGATTGCAGGAAAGTACATCGTAAGGGACTTCCTGACCATCTTCAAGAATGACAAGGCGCTTGTGCGGATCTATGCGCGAAACCCTGCCGGAAACGAAAACCCCGCCTCTGCTTTCCACCATGGACTTCACAGGAAAACTGATTTCATCTGAACGGTAATCGCCACCGAGCATTCCCGGCCCCATTCCCGAATAATAGTGCCTGTCATCCGGACTGATCACTGTAACATGGTGACCATCCGCAACGATATCCGGAATAGCCTCCATGAGTTGCATGTGCGCGTGGCCCGCTCCGGCAAGGACAAGTTCTCCCATTATTTCTCCCGATAGAATTAGTTTTGATTATACGTCAGGACCTTCACTTTTTATATGTAGAGTAAGCGGCAACATAGTGTCTATAAATGCATCGGGGAATGACAAAAGAAATATTTTTAAAGTGGGAGGAGCTCAAAATTACGTAGAAAAGCCCCACTCCCCCGAACTCATCCACCAACCTCATGACCTACACCTCCTTCCTCGCTCACTTCATATACGCGAACCTTGTTGCTACGCGGAAACTCCTGCTTCAGAAGCTTCTTTAACAACTTTTTCAGCCCCTTGAAGTCTGTCGAAAATGTATCTTTTGTAAAACCGTCCTGACGTACTGAAAACAAATCATCCGTCTTGCGCAGGATAACAACTGAGCGGTCCCGTTTATAAGTCCGCAGATCAAGCCCCTTACCGACCGGGAGTTTCCTCAGTTTGCGCAGAATCGTTTCTATAGCTGAAGCCTTATCAATCATCTTAGAACATTAAGAGGCGGGAGATGCACTGTCAATTCAAGGTCGTTGACTGTTATCCAGCACCAATAACACTCAAGCTATATTTTAATATATAAAATAATTATTTATAAGCCATGACGTATTAAACTGATCAACCTTTTAAAGAATCGAGTTTACTGGACGTTTATTATGTCTTATTATTATATTTAACATCGGAGTAAATACATTAGAGCCAGTCATGAAAAAAAACATTATCCTTATTCTGATAGCAATCGTATGCGTTGCGGCGGTTTTATGGGGTTCTTTTACTCCCCAACAGAAACCGGCAAGGATTGGAATCCTGTTGTTCACTGATCTTAATATCCCAACTCTGAAAGGGTTCAAGGACGGCCTGAGTGACCTTGACTACATAGAAGGAGAAAACATCAAATACATATTTCATGGTTCGGCACCGACCAAAAAAGATCTCGAAAAATACATGACCAGAATCCTTGATGACGCTCCTGATCTTATCTTCTCTTCACCTACGCCTTCAACTCTGGTCGCAAAAAAGATGACTTCTGCCAGCAAAATACCAGTTGTCTTTGCACCTGTTAACGACCCTGTTTCCGCCGGCATAGTGAAAACCACCAAATCTCCTGAAGCCAACATCACGGGAGTACGTCTGTCTGCCAGCGATGGTCTCAGGCTGGCTTCCCTAACCGAGGTTGTGCCGGGTATCCGAAAAGTATTCATACCATACAGCCCGGAAGATGAGAGTTCCCGGGCAAGCTTGCGGATGCTGGAAAAAGCTGCCGCCAAACTTGGAATCATTCTGGTGAAAAAACCGTTTTATACAAATACTGATATACTCAAAGATCGTGAATATGTACCGCATGGCATAGACGCAATTCTCCTGCCACGTGAAGGCCTGGTCATGTCCAGGATTCACTCATTTGTGGAAATTTGTCTGGATAGAAAACTTCCCCTGTCCTCTCCCCGCTACAAACAGGTCGAACAAGGGGCTCTAACAGGTTACGGATTCAACGGCTATGAAGTCGGTAAGCAGGCTGCCCGGCTTGCCCACAGAATTTTATCAGGAACTCCGATTTCTGAACTCCCAGTGGAAACTTCAGAGGACTATCTTTTCATTAACCTCAAAACCGCTGCCGCAATCGGCATTAAAATCAATGATGCTGCTCTTCGTCAGGCCCATAACATAGTTCGCTGACGCAGGATGAGCCATGAAACCACTTTATTCCATTTTATTAAGATCTTATATAACAGTAAGTCTTATACCCTTGCTTATACTGGGGGCCTTTCTCTCATTCTGGATTTATGATGAGCAGGTCGCTGCATCAACAATGTATGAGAAGGGCAAGGCCAGTCACGTAGCTTTGCTGGTTAAACAGCAATTTTCCATTCTTGAAGACAAACTCGCGGATCTTAATCATTACAGAGAATTAAGCGAGCTGAATGATAAACAAACAAAGCAGCTTCTCAGAGAATTTATATCCAGAACACCCATGGTCCGATCTTTAATGATTCTTGACCCGACAGGTAAAGCCGAATCCGGTTCTTTCTCTGACAGAATATATACCGACGGCAGCACCAGTGAACATACTACTGCTGTTTTTAAGAAAGTTATTTCATTAAAAATGGTATGCTACGGCCCAACGCACAATGCTCCACTGTCAGGAATTCCCCTTATAACCGTGGGAACCCCTTTATTTGACAGATACACCGGAAAGATAAGTCTGGTAGTTATTGCAGATTTATCATTAAGCGCGATATGGGACCAGGTGACAAAGGACAACGACCCGATAAAAGGACATATTTTATGGACAGATATGGATGGAAGGATTCTAGCCCACCCCAACCCTTCTGCGGTTCTGACTGAAGTCCGTCTTAAAAACTTACAGGACAGACTGCGCAGAGACCTTGATGGAAATCTGGTTATAAGTGCTAATTCGGTATTCAACCTGGGGGGCAGAAGCTACAGGATTATTTCGGAAACAGATGCGTTGACAGCATTGAAACCGGCGATAAGTTCAACAGGTACAGCACTTATGGTCACAATGCTTGCAGCAGCACTTGTCGCTATAGCAACACTGCGAAGCACTAGGAGAATCAGCAAACCGGTAAAAAGTTTGACCGAAAAATCGAGAATAATAAAAGAAAAAGGCTATTTCACAAAAACAACCGTCACCGGATTTAAAGAAATCGAAGAATTATCGTCAGCCTTCAATTCCATGACCTTTAATCTTCAGAGTACGCTGGAAGAACTGCAGGAAAGTGAGGAACGGTTCCGAACTCTTCATAATGCATCTTTCGGTGCGATAGCTATCCATGATCACGGAATGATAGTGGACTGTAATCAGGGGTTGGCTGAAATCTCAGGTTTCGAACTGAAAGAGCTGATAGGATCAGATCTGGCATTACTAATGGATGAAGGTTCCCGCCCTCTGGTCAGGGGCAACTTTTCCGAAATCTTCAATGAACCAGTTGAAGGACATGGGCTCCGGAAAGACGGAACCGTGTACCCGGTCCAGATGCAAGCTAAAAAGATACCTTCCAAGGGTCGCATGATTGAAGTGATTGAGTTCAGAGATATTACCGCCCGGAAACATGCCGAAGAATTCATGATCCAGAATGAAAAGATGATGTCCGTAGGAGGACTGGCTGCGGGGATGGCCCATGAAATCAACAATCCTTTGGCCGCTATCATAGGTAGTGTCCAGAATCTGCAGAACAGGTTGCTGAAAGAGACCACGAGAAACACCGAGACTGCGGGCGAACTGGGAATAGAATTCAGGGATATTTCAAGCTATATCAAAGCCAGAGACTGTGACAAGATCGTCAGTACGATTTATGATTCCAGTAACCGGGCAGCTAAAATAGTTAAAGATATGCTGAGCTTCAGTCGCAAAAATGATCATATTTTTGCAAAAGTTAACCTTGGTGATCTTATGGACAGAACTATCAGTCTGGTAAGCAACGACTATGATCTCAAAAAAAACTACGACTTCAGAAAAATCAGAATTAAGCGCAACTACGATCCTGAAGCATATGATATCCTGTGCTGCCCGAACCAGATTCAACAGGTGTTCTTTAATCTTATTTCAAATTCCGCTCACGCAATGGCAGAAAAAATATATAGCGAGGGCGGCCCCTGTATTACAATTAAAAGATTTGACTCAGAAGGTATGGGCATTATTGAAGTGGAGGACAACGGCCCGGGACTTGATGAAGAGTCCAGAAAAAGGATCTTTGAACCTTTCTTCTCCACTAAACCTCCGGGAGAAGGAACCGGCCTTGGGTTATCCATATCCTATTTCATAATTGTAAAGCAGCACTCCGGGTCTATCGAAGTAAGCTCAACACCGGGAGAATATACCAGATTTACAATCAGACTGCCTATTTCGCATTAGTCAACTCCGTCATTAAGGCTGAAATAATTCATCACAAAATATGTTTAAGCCAAAACAAAAATCACTCAACCGGAACCAGAACTCTTATCGTATCCGGAAGCCTCTTAGCTTTTGAAAAGTTCACTATCCTTATCAGAGCGGTCTCAGTCACTTCGGTTCCCTCCGCCATTATATGCACTTCGTCAGTACTCCAAAGGGCTTCATCGAGTATCATTCCGATCTGCAGCTCCGTAAGGGCAAGTTCCCGGCGGACAAACCCTTCCTCCCCGGCTGTACCTCTCTCAAGGATATCAACCATCTTGGCATCGTAAGTCTCCGCCCTGCTCCTGAGAACATCAATAGCATCCTGCTTTTCCAGACCATTTTGGATGAGTGAGTCATAATCCAGGCAGACTTTGAGAATACGCGACTCTGTAGGCTGGGTAGGATTCCTGGACAGGCTGTCATTCTGATGGAGTATTATATCCGAAACCTTGTCCATGCGCGGAATCTGAGACAGCAGACCGGCTGTAACAGATGGATGCATATCGAAAATCTGCTGCTCCTCTGATGTCAACTCCTCTCCATGGTAGACCTTTTCCAGAACAGTATCGGTCATCGTCACACAGCCGAGCTGGCTCAACATCGCGGCAAGGTCAAGGTGGAGAGTCTGTTTCAAATTCAGATTCTGTCCGATATACCCTGCAAGTCTCTTGACTCTCTCACTGCGCCCGAACGCCTCAGGATTAACCAGCCCCAGTATATCCGTAAGTACTTTGATGCTCCCACGCAAAGTTCCCCGAAGAAGTTCCCGCTCAGCTATGACCAGCGAATACTGTTTCAGGGCCACTTCCAGAGTCTGAATCATGATATCCATCGGAGTAGGTTTGGTCAGAAACCGAAAGACCGAACCTTCATTGACTGCCGAGATAGCCGATGTGACATCTGCATGTCCGGTAAGCATTATCCTTACGGTATCAGGAGAAATCTCCTGAACTTTGGTAAGAAAGGTGATCCCGTCCATATCCGGCATTTTGAGGTCAGACACGACTACAGCATAAGGACCGGAAGTTTTGATCTTTTCCAGACCTTCGACCGGTCCCAGGGCGGTTCCGACTTTATATCGTTTACGAAGAGAGGCTCTGAAGGTATCCAGAATATTCTGTTCATCATCAACAAAAAGGACTCTACGTTTATTCTTCATGCTCACTCCATTTTTCTTTGCAGGCATCTCTCCAGACATCAAGACGATCTTCCAGTCCTATTTCCGATAGATAATCGACATTTATAGTGGAAAACGAATACTCTTTAGAATAGTTCATTATTTCGTGCTGAAGAGTATTCGCCACGTGGCAAACAAGGGAATGGGTCAACCCCTTTCCAGCCTTTTCCGGAGAATGATGCCAGTTCACACCGGTTACAACACTGGAGTTGAATCCCCACAAACCCAGCAGGTATGCTCCCACCTCAGCATGCCCCACCCCAAGCATTTCCAGTTCACACAAGCCGACAGGCCCTCCTTTGCTTCTAACACAACTTAAAACAGGGTCATAGATTTCGTTCATTTTGGTAACAAAGATAAGCTTTCCCACATCATGAAGAATCCCGGAAAGGAAACACTCGTCTATAAAATCTTTGTCTTCACTTTCCATAGCAGCGATTGTCTTGGCGAAATAACCGGTCTGCATCGAATGGTCCCACAACTTGCTTACCGAGTAATCAGTAAAAGCGGCCATATCTATTTTACTCAAAAAAAGTGCACCAAGAACAAGCCCTTTAACGATTTCAGTACCCAAAAGGGCGACAGCACGAGCGGGGGAGGTTACTTTTCCATAGAAACCGAAGAAAGAGGAATTGACGACCTTCAACAATGTGGCAGTAACTCCGACATCCTTTTCAACAAGACTGCCTATCAATTTGATATCCGGCTCCGGAGCCTCAAGCTCCTTTTTCAATTGAATATAGAGGTCTGGCATTACAGGCAGGGAATTTACCCTTGCCACAACAGTCCTCACCTCATCATTAGAGAGGATTTCACTAAGATCCGTCACCCTCTGAATTGTCTTGATAATAACATCCGAACTGCACGGTTTACTCAGAAACTGATGGGCAACCCGGGTAACTTTCTGCAACGCCACAGGGTCGGAATAACCTGAAAGTATAATCCTGATGGCTCCCGGTTCACGTTCGGCCACTTCTGTCAGAAAATCCGCTCCATCCATTCCCGGCATGCGCATATCGGCCACAACAACGTCAAACTTTTTCTTCCCCAGCATCTGCAGGCCCTCAGCACCGCTATTGGCATAGTGACATTTCCACTCCTTGCGCTTGGCATGCATCATGGTCCTGATGCCGTCCAAAATTGCCTGCTCATCATCCACAAATAGAATATTCCGCTTCATATGAACCTCGTTAGTCATCAGCCAGTGGCAGACCTATAATAAAAGTTGTTCCTTTTCTCACTTCTGATTCAATATCAATTCTTCCGCCATGCCTTTCCACGACAATATCATGTACAATTGCCAACCCTTGACCTGTTCCCTTACCCACTTCCTTGGTGGTGAAAAACGGATCAAAAATCTTATCCTGTATCTCCTGCGGAATTCCGGTTCCTGTGTCAGCGATCTTTATGATCATCTCTCCATCACTCGCCAGAGTTGAAATGGTAATAATACCTTTATCCTCTGTACCTTCAACTGACTCCCTGATGGCGTGAGCAGCGTTGACGATAACATTCAGCAGCACCTGATTGATATCCCCGGGGAAACATTGCACAAGTGGTACATCACCAAAATCCTTCACAATCTCGGCAACATACTTCCATTCATTCTTTGAAACAATTATGGTGTTTTCCAATGCCTGATTAATATCCACCATCACCATTTCACCTGTTCCAGGATGCGCAAAATTCTTCATTGCTCTGACAATGGAAGCCACCCGTTCGGTTCCTTCAAGCGCTCTTGAACAAGCCTTTGGAATTTCCTCGACAACAAAATCAAGATCGGCGTCATCCTCAAGTTCTTCAATATTTTCGATCAGATCCTTGTGAAGTCCGGCTGCCCTGCATTTTTCGATAATTTCATTTTCCGCCTCCATAATTTCAAGGATATCAGCCACTGCTTCACGAACGAATCTGATGCTGTCTCCAACATACTGAATCGGTGTATTTATTTCATGGGCTATGCCTGAAGCAAGCTCTCCTACAGACTCAAGCTTCTGTGCTACATTCAGCCTGCGTTCAAGATTCTTCCTCTCGGTAATATTGAGGATAATGACCCCTATATGCTCTTTTCCCTGAACCTCCATGGGAACCAGATAGCGCGCAACAGGAAATGTATTACCTTCAGCATGGCGGGCCACACCTTCTATATACTTTCCTTTACCTATCGACTCCGGACACAGAAGATCCGCCATTGAATCGGAAAACTCCAAAAATAGCTTGGCACATGCCTGATTGGAGACCTGCCATGGAGTCAGCCCGAACATTTCATACACAACGCTGTTAGAACGAACGATTGTGTTATCGACCGGGTTGATTATAAAAAAAGCTGCACTAATTCCTTCAAGAAGAGATGAAATAAGCTTGCCATTCTCACGGGCTTCAATTTCAGCCTCACGTCTCTCCTTGATTTCAATAGAAAGCTGATTAGTTCTCATTTTCAGGTCATTTGTACGTTTTTCAACTTCCTGCTCAAGTTCGTCCCTCATGGCCTGCAGTTTTTTATGGGGAACCAGAAACAACTTCTTTCCAAGCCGTTGCACTACAATCACAACCAGAACCGTTCCCGCAATTAGAGCTGAAACCATTGCAATGATAAGATAGGTCACCCGCTCATTAACCTTTTTCCTGCTGACCGACTGCTGCAGAATAATATCGGAAAACCCTATTTCCGACTCTATGGTCATTGTCGGTTCCGGCACTTCCCCCACTGAAAGGATCTGTCTCCCGTCTGCCCGAAGGACAATGCGGACATCATCTTCCGCCTCAGGGAAATTATCATTCAGATCTATCGGGAAATACGCAGAAAGCACTCCTTTCCGAATCCCCTGATATTCAACAGGAACACTTAGCCGCCAGTAACAGCATGACGGTGCTCCCTCAAATGGTCCCAGAACCTCCACATCCTTATCCACCCGCCCCTGCAGTAGATCATTGAAATCATCCACAGGTCCGGCATCTTCGAAAAACCATTGGGAATAGATGTAGTCACCCTGAAAATCCTGCAATGAGAAAAGAGCTTCGCTTTTTAAGAAGGGAAGAGAATCCATAAGGTTTACGGTGTTCCTCTGCTGTCCCTCAGGGTCCATGACACCAGCAACAATCGCAGGTAATCTGGAATAGTCGTTAAGTATCATCAGCCGATCATCAAGAAAGGAAATTAAATGCTGAGTCCGCCCTTCAAGCTCAGTCTTAACGTGGGATGTCTGCATTCTGTACATTTCACCGCCGATGAAAAATACAATTACAAATACTCCACAAACTACCTGCAGGAAGAAAAAAGCCAATACAGAATAACTGAATACACGTGAGAATGAAGAATCCCGGCTACCTTTTTCACTCATACCAACACCTCTATTCTGCGTATTTAATGAACAAGAAGGATATTGCCCTCGCTGTTATATTTCCCGAACGTGTAACTTTCTTCATCAAGAGTCTCATGCGCATCTGTGTTTTCGGGGGAATAAGGCCTGAAAGGTCTGCAATAGACCTTAACCAGTCCGATAACAGGGTCTTTCAAATTCTGCAGTGCACTGCGTACATTTTCTTGATCACTGCCCATATCTCCTGCTGTAATCCTCCAGTGGCTGATTATCGGCAAGCGCTGCACTGAAGATAGATCATGCATAGCCTTGCAAGTTATTTTTCCCGGCCTGAACAGCAGCGGGGGCGGCTAACAAAAAAAACAGCATCAAAAGAATAACTTTCATCTTCACCAGGACAGCCTCCTGCATCGAACCGGTAAGGATGATTAAGATTAGCACAACAACACTTCAAAGTGTAATTGTTTTTACTCTTTCAAGGGATTGAAAAAATCCCCGAAAAGGTAAGAAACCTTTACGGGGATTTGTCAGGGCATTAACGATTATGCCATCCAAATTATTAAAATATCGAGCTAATGGCTGTCGGCCTTGGGTCTTCGACGCTCATTTGGCAACTCGAAAACAAGGGTAGTTGTTTTCTTTTCAAGTGTGTAATCCCTGCTTTCCTGCTCAGGCGGTATTTTCGTGTAGAAACGAACAAACCAACGCCCGGCCACATCTACAGGCAACTCAATTTTTCCACCGCTTATCTCTCGGCGGGGAATAAACATATCTTCCGGCTGGGTCGAAAACCCATTATATGTCGCATCCCAGTACCCTTTTCCCTTATAGGGTTTTCCGTCGGCATAAACCTGCATAATCAGCGTTTCACCTTTTTTCAAAGTATTCACATCACTGGATGGGACCAACTCCAGAGGCAGTCCTATTTTAGCAGGAAATACTGCTGATGGATTCTCACACACAACATAGGTTTTGGTCCACTGACTGCTGCGCAGACTGTAGTCAATCTTTGAAGCTTTATCGATAACCATGCTCATTGGTTTAATGGAATGCCTCTTACGGTCTTTCTTATCAAACCATGTTGTGAAAAAACCGGGATTTGTGGCGGCGGTAAGTACATATGTTCCAGGAGTATTATATTCGACAAGATAGGAATGAAGGGACTTCTCATCTCGTATGTCAATATTCGTCACCTCTAATTCAGGATTGATTATTTTTATGTACTGCAACTTTTTTCCACGTACTGCATCATCGACCGGAATGTGATGCCCATAACAGAAAAACAAGGGCGATTTTTTACCCTCCACCACTTCGTACCGACCCGCCTGAATATACAGAGAATGAGCAGAAGCGCCCGCTGGAACAATGAATGACAAAAGAATAAACAATGAAAACAGTTTTTTATACATCGAGATGTCTCCTTTTATGAATACAAACCGAACAAAGATATAGAAAACCATTTTCAAATTCAACACAATATTAAACCAATCAGATTGGGAAGTTCCACAAAATAAATCCATCGGGTGCAAACCTTTCTCAGAACTGGACTCGAAAAAAGAAAAAGGCCGACTACGCTAAGTCGGCCTTAATTTAAAGTCACATGGCTTAACACTGCTAAACTTCAGCAGGAGTCCTCTTTTTATCGAACTCCACAATAAAATAGACCAGAAGCCCACATGCAGCGATCTTTACCCAATCGAATAAATCAATCGGAGCACTTGAAAAAAGGCTGTTCATTACCGGGACGTAGGTGAAAAGGGCCTGAAAGATCATCATAGCGCAAAATCCACCGATAACCCAGTTGTTGGTTGTTATGCCCAGTTCAAATGGAGAGCGGCTGAATGATCTTGCGTTGAAGAGGTAAAAACCCTCAACAACTACAAAGACATTCACAGCCATGGTCCGCGCCTTTTCTATACTTGCCCCGTTTAGCAGTTCCCACTTGAAAAGGCCGTAGGCACAAATCAAAAGCATCACACTTACAATTCCCACTCTTCGAAGAATTATCTTATCCAGAATGGGACGGTCAGGATCACGGGGCTGCTGCTCCATTATTCCCGGTTCTTTTGGTTCAAAAGCCAGCATCATGCCCAGAAATGCTGCAGTAGTCATGTTGATCCATAGAATCTGGACGGGTAAAATAGGCAGAGTCGCACCGAAAAGGATAGCTGTCAGAATAACCAGCCCTTCACCGGCATTGGTGGGCAGAGTCCAGGCGATAAATTTAACTAAGTTCGCAAAGACCCCGCGGCCTTCTTCAACCGCAGCTTCGATAGTTGCAAAGTTATCATCGGTGAGAACCATATCCGCAGCTTCCTTGGCAACTTCGGTTCCGGTAATCCCCATTGCGATTCCTATGTCTGCCTGCTTCAGAGCCGGAGCATCGTTAACCCCGTCTCCAGTCATGGCGCAGACATGCCCTCTTTTCTGAAGAGCCATCACAAGACGCAGCTTCTGTTCCGGAGAGACTCGCGCGAAAACGGGAATTCCCGCAACCCTGTCGGTAAGTTCACTGTCACTGATCTCAGCAATTTCCTTTCCGGTCATAACCGGGCAGTCTTCTCCGATTGTGCAGTCACCGCCACGCAGACCCAGCCGGAATCCTATGGCTTCAGCGGTCAAAGCATGGTCTCCGGTAATCATTTTGACTTTGACCCCGGCGTTCTGGCAGGCCGCAATAGCTGCCTTGGCTTCCTCTCTCGGAGGATCAATCATTCCCTGAAGGCCCACAAAAGTCATGCCCAGACAGGCTTCAGCCCGGACCACCCCGCCATCCGGCGGCAACTCTTTCATGGCAAAAGCAAGAACGCGCAATCCCTTGGCCGCCATTTCATGCTGAGCCTTGACGATGGCATCAAGATCCACCTTACCTTTCTCGCCTGAAGCCAGCATTGCATCGGCGCAGCATTCAACTACTTTCTCCACGGCCCCTTTCATATAAGCAACACGGGATTCACCGTGATCGTGGACTGTGGCCATATACTGCCATTCCGATTCAAAGGGCAATTCATCAACCCTATTGAAATCGGCATTTTCCTTTTCCCTGTTCATCCCGAATTTTGCAGCGGATACTATGAGAGCTCCTTCGGTAGGGTCTCCCTCTACAAGACTGCGTCCGTCTTTATTGATTATTTTAGCGTCATTGCAGATCAGTCCGGCACGAAGACACTCTTCAAGTGCTTTATTGGAAGATTTACCCCCTCCTTTTTCAGTTACCTCACCTTCAAAACCGTATCCGCTTCCGGAAACTTCGTATAAAAGATCCCCGCTCATTATCTCCTGTACCGTCATCTGGTTCTCAGTGAGAGTACCGGTTTTATCAGAGCAGATGACTGTGGTTCCGCCCAATGTTTCAACAGCGGGGAGCTTACGAATGATCGCCTTTCTCTCTGCCATACGGGATACCCCGAGAGCCAGAATAATGGTTACCGCTGCAGGAAGTCCCTCGGGAATAGCGCCTACTGCCAAAGCTACAGCTGCCATGAACATCTCATTGGCGGGTTCAGAACGCATAAGTCCGAAAACAAAAGACGCCGCCGCCATCACCAGAATGGCGATAAGAAGCATATGACTGAAGCGGGTGATCTTTTTTGTCAGCGGAGTTTCTAGTTCATCCGCTGAGTCAATAAGCCCTGATATCCGGCCTATCTCAGTCTTATTTCCGGTAGCAACAACTACCCCACGCCCCTGACCGTAACTGACCAGCGTTCCGGCGTATCCCATTGAAGTGCGTTCTGCTAATACTGTGTCTTTTGCCTGTGTCCCAGTGCCTTTTTCAACGGAAAGGGATTCTCCGGTAAGAGTAGACTCGTCTATCCGTAATTCTTTACTTACCAGAATTTTTAAATCTGCCGGGACCTTGTCACCGGATCTTAAAATCACGATATCGCCGGGAACAACTTCTGCCGCCGGAATCCGCACAGCCTCACCGGCTCTTAGCACCGTTGCCTCGGTACTCATGCTTGAAGAAAGTGATTCAAGCGCCTTAACAGCCTTGGACTCCTGTAGATATCCAACCACTGCATTAACAAGGACGACACCGAGAATGACCAGTGAATCAACCCACTCACCTAAATATGCGGTGACAAGGCCCGCAACTATCAAGATGTACACCAGCGGCTGGTGAAACTGCAGAATGAATCTTTCCAGGTCGCTCTTTCCCTTTTTGCCGGAAATTACATTTTCTCCGAAATTCTTCAGCCGTTGACTGGCTTCGAACTCATCCAGCCCTTTTTCCGCATCAACATCCAGAAATGAAGGCACCTCATCTGTTTTCATATGATGCCAATGCTTATCTAGTAATGTTTCCATATCTTCTCCTGATTTATCAGTGTATTAAATCCAAACTAAAAATATGATTCAAATGATAAACTGGAATAATGGGGAGCTGCTGTCAATATTTTTTTCAACATTTCACCTGAATACGATGTTTTGCTAAAAATTGCCGGAACTCATGACAAGCAGTGCTGACCTCGAAGATAGGACTCCTGAACAAAAAATACCCCGGCAGAAAACTGGCGGGGTAAATTTTCAGGCTTAAGCCGAGCAACAATGCCGGGCTTTCCTTTTGCTCTATTTATTCAACTTTAAGTATATCGGTTCTGCTCAGGATAATCGAGCGGCAACAGAATTTATCTGAAATATTTATTCATTGAAAATAAGTTGTCCTCCCATAAGCGATACAAAAAGGGCTTATTTGAAAACTGAACTTGACCGACCTTAATCTACAATTTAACATCCATATGTACAAGATATTGCACCACGAACAACATATTGTCAAGAAGAGCGTTATATGAATCAAATAGGTAGTGCTATTGCACATAATTTAAAAAGTATAAGAGAAGGGCGTAAGCTCAGCCTCGATCAACTCTCCAATCTGACCGGAGTAAGCAAAAGCATGCTCCGCCAGATCGAGAATGGTAAATCCAGCCCGACCATTGCCACCATTTGGAAAATAGCCAACGGACTTCGTGTTTCTTTCACTGCTCTGCTACGCAAACCAGATGTTGAAGTTGAAGTGAAATCTTTCACTGCAGAAAAACCGCTGGAAGAAAAAGACGGACACTACCGCCTTTACCCTCTTATCCCCTTCGATCCCGAAAGGGCTTTTGAAACATATTATGTTGAAATTGACCCGGAAACCATCTTTCATGGTGAACCGCATGAAGGAAACGTCCATGAATATATCTTCGTAAAAAGCGGAAGAATTCAGATGACCATCGAAGAAAAAGAACTGACTATTGAAGAAGATCAATTCCTTCAATTTCAGGCGAACTGCCCGCATGAATATAAAAACATCGGCCAAGACACCGCGAAGATAATCATGCAGATAAGTTATGGGGCATAATCTTTATCCTGCAAGCTCCTTATTCAATCTGAATTTATCCTTGGCTGAATGATGGCCAACATTTATCCCAGACAGCAGCTATATAAACTCTACCTTCCAAGCCAAATGTGATTTTTAATAATCACCCTCCGTAAAGCTATAAGCGCCGATGAGAGCATCAGCTTTTTGAGGCAAGAAGCTGGTACTCACTTATCTCAATTTCTATTCGCCCCGGAGTTTTCCCTGCACCAGGCTTTCGCAACTTTTCAAATATCTTGGAATGTTTACCTTGTCATCAGACTCAAAGTTGTCGACATTGCCTCCAGACAAGGACCAGAAATTCAAAGCGAGAACCCTGACATAATCCTTGCACCGCCCACCATTGAAACTTAATTCTATTTGAATTGACCTTTTTATTAAATTCAACTTGACCTGAAGCACAAAAATTAATAGTAATAGTTACCAACAAGATTAACAGAAGGAGATAAATATGCAGGACAAAGTACTTCAGGCTATGAAAGAAGCAGGCAAACCGGTTCGCCCCGGTGATGTGGCTAAGGCAATCAACGAAGAATCCAAAGAGGTCTCAAAAGCTATCAAGAAGCTGAGAGAAGAGGGAAAGGTTCACAGCCCTAAACGCTGCTATTACGAGCCCTGCTAATATCTGACTGACAGGTTTTCAGTCTTGAAGACTGGAAATATGGTGAGGGAATTGAACTATTTTCCCTCGCCATATTATTGTAGACACTGAATTAAAGACCACAGCTTAAACAGATAAATTAAGACTCTGTTTCCTCGGGGATCAAGCGGGCGGACAGTTCCCCCCGTATGGCTATATCAATAGAAAGCCTGATTTTTGATATCCAAATCTTTTTCTAACATTACACGAAAAAGATGTTGACGGGCAGGACCGCCGTGAATATTGTGGTTTTACGTTCTTTGAATCAAAAAAGACAACAGTTCCATACAGAACTGAACTCATGAAGAGGATGCGAGGGAAATGGCCCGAAGACCATCCGGCAACCTGCCTGAACAAAAGCAAGGTGCCAATGCCTGCCCTGTTACAGGGTCCATGAGAGGGTTTTAGATATATTTCTAAAAAGGCATTTCCAAAAGGAGATGCCTTTTTTGTGTTTATGGGGTTTCCGCTCATGCAGGAACTCTGGTGGGATGATTTATGGATACTTGCGATCCCACCTTAAAAACAGATGCAGCTAAAATGCCCGGACAAGGAAAATTTTGCTTAGCACTAAAAATGCGAGGCAGAATTATCAGGCGCCAACTGCTTCAGGGCATTCTTTAAGGAAGCAGGACGCAAAAACGGAGAAAAACCAATGACAGACATCGTAAAAAAAGCTTCAGGCAATTACCACTCCGGTACAATCTGTTTCTTCTGTAAAGACAGCGCGGATGAACAGTTTCCAGCTGACTATTCCGACCCGCTGACTCTGCTTGGGGATATCAGCGAACTGAGGCTTGGAGAATTCCAGAAAAACGAACTTCGCAAAATACTTTCCAAAGAAATTGCTGAAGACGGTCCGGAACAGGTCTGGAAAAACCGTACCTACCGTAAGAACATAATACTCTCTTTCGGCAAGCTGGTTTAAACTCTTTCCACCGACCAACCTCTCAATACCAAAGCCCTTCCCCTTCGACCGGGAAGGGCTTTCTTTATTTTGCTGCTTCTCTTGCAATTAACCACGTCTGCGCTTAAAAACAGGACAACTATAATATCCGGGAGATAACCATGACTATCAGGTTCACTTTTTTCTTTACCGCACTGCTGCTTCTGGCGACAACGTCCGCTTTCGCAGGAGAAAAGATTTTCACTGTCATCAACCACACAGACGGAATTATCAGAGTCTGGGGCAAATCAAACGACTATAAATTCGGGCGCATCAAACCCAGAACCATAGCCGAATGCACCTGCAACGCCCTTTACAACAAGGACTGCTTTGATAAGAAAGGCGACAGAGCTAAAATCAAACTGGCCCTTGAGGATTCAAACGGAATCGACCTCTGGTCCGGAGACACCTGCACCAAACTGTACATCGAACCCGGCACTTTCATTGATGTGACAATGGACACAGACGGGCGGCACATAAAATGCGCTATCATTGACAACTATGAAGTGCGTGAACCTCTTCCGTCATTTGAAGAAGCAGATATGAACAAGGATGGCAGAATTGACGAAGAAGAAGCTGAGAAAATGAAGCTTCGTATCAAATTCGAGGACTTTGACAACGACCTGAACAAGGAACTCAACCCTCAAGAATTCGACCGAGCCATCGACAAAATCAACATCTTCCGAGGTGTTCCATTCTAAACGGAGAAAACAACATGAGAGAGAACAATCCCGTTTTAAATGCTCTTTTTGAAAGACGCTCAATCAGAAAATACACAGAACAGCCTGTATCCCGTGAAGACCTGACAATCATACTTGAGGCAGGGAGATGGGCTCCCAGCGGTCTTAACAACCAGCCCTGGAAATTTCTGGTCATCAAAGACGAAGACCAACGCACAGAGGCTCTTGCAGAACTGACCAAGTACGGCCATGTCGTAAGGGCAGCCAAAGTGCTGATCTGTCTTTTTCTGGATAAAGACAAAATGTACAACGAGATGAAAGACCATCAGGCAGTAGGCGGCTGCATCCAGAATATGATGCTCGCAGCCCACTCGCTGGGACTTGGAACTGTCTGGCTCGGCGAAATCATAAATCAGCAAGATCAGGTTCTGGAAGCACTGAACATAGACAAAAATAAATATGAACTTCAGGCAGTAATCGCCTTGGGTCACCCGGACCAGAAAGGCAGTTCAAGCCGGAAGGAACTTTCAGAACTGATGTTGGAGGAATATTAATGAGTGAAATAAAAGTATACCCCTTAGGTCCGCTGCAGACCAACTGTTATGTGGTTGTAAATGAAGGCAAAGCACTGGTGATTGATCCTGGAGGAGAGCCGGACGGACCTGTTTCCTACCTCAAAAGCAACGGTGTCGAGCTGGACCGCATTCTTAACACCCACCTGCATTTCGACCATATCTACGGCAACCGCCAACTGGCGGACCTCAGCGGTAAAAAGATTTATGCGTCCGATGATGATCTGGTTCTTATGGACATAGAGGTAGGCCGTGGCGGCATCATGGGATTCCCCACAGTGGACCCTTTCGAAACCGAAAATATGCCTGTAGGTGACACCGAGCTTATCGGTCTAGAATGCAAAGTTCTTTCCACTCCGGGACATACTCCCGGCAGCCTGAGTTTCTATTTTCCCCAGCTCAAGGCGGCGTTTGTCGGAGACGTACTCTTCCGCCGCTCCATCGGCAGAACCGATTTCCCGTACGGAAATACCGACCAGCTTCTCAGCTCAGTCCGGGAGCAACTTTTTACCCTGCCCGCAGAAACTGTTATATACTCCGGACATGGTCCCGAGACGACTGTCGGAGATGAAGTTAATCACAATCCTTTCTTCAGTGGATTGCAGATTTAGACCATCATAAAACAGTACTCTTTTCCCCCCGCTGTTTTTTACAGCGGGGGATTTTTGGTTTATCCTAAGCTAACACACAGTTCACCGAAATATGGTGATTAGGTCCGATTCACTCTAAACACGCCGGATATCGGCCTGTGAACCTTTAAACTTGAGGGGTCAACAATGTCAGGAAAAAAGATTGTAGATGTCCGCAACAAGTGCTGAGGAGTAGGACTGGAGGTAGGTTGGTACCTCCGTTTTGCCAAGACAGACGAAATAACTGCTCTTGTGGACACGGGAACAGTTGCCCAGTTGTATCATCAACTGGAAATTCTGCCTGAATGGAATCTGCTTACCCATGAAGAAGAAGGGCACATCCGGGCGGTTTTCACCAGAATAACCCCACGTAAAAATCAGGAATAACGATTTGAGCCAACTACCGGTTATTTTTAAATGCAGCCATCACCGTAATGGCAACAGCGATCATGCCGCGGACCTTTTTCTGGAAGGCATCCGCAGGGAAGGCGGTGATGCGGAAATTGTCCTGATGGGGGAGATGGACTTCACCCCCTGTTCCGGCTGCCTGAAATGCCGCACCAGCGAGAACCACCTCTGCATATTTGCGGAAAAAGACAACGCACAGGATTTATTTGAAAAAATCCTGAATGCACCCTTCACTTTTTTTGCCTCCCCAATTTATTTTTACCACCTCCCTTCACGTCTGAAAACATTCATTGATCGAGGACAGTGGGGATTTGAAGCCATGCAGAATTCCTCTTCTGTTGTATCCTCCCTGCCTGAACGCCCTGCCTACACATGCCTGATGGCCGGAAGGCCAAAAGGGGAAAAACTGTTTGAAGGATCCCTTCTGACTCTCAAGTTCTTCCTGCTTTTTTTCAAAGTGAAACTGCAACCCGCCCTAACTTTCAAAGGAATAGACCTGCCCGGAGATCTTCGAAACGATGCGGACAAATGCAGCGAAATAATTGAAGCCGGAAAACAGGCATGGAAGAAAAACAGAGATGACAAGTAAAATATCCGATATGAAAATACTTGTGGTCGAGGACTCCAAGCCAGTCAGGCTGGTTTTGAAGACTTATATAAACCAGATAGGCATAGAACCGGATTTTGCGGAAACCGGGAGTGAAGCACACCAGAAGCTTATTTCTGAAAATTACGATCTGATATTTATGGACATAAATCTTCCGGGCATGAACGGAATCGAAATAATGAAAAAAATGCGCGGGGAAGGTATGAAAACTCCATCTTTTGCCATGACCGCGGATGACAGCGCAACTCTACTTTCCAACTGCCTTGAAGCAGGATTCAACTCTTTTCTGCTGAAACCTCTCCGTAAAGATGAACTTCTGAATATCATCAACAAAAGACATAAGACTCTGAACTGATGATCAAATCAATTCTGTCCCATTTTTCTCCCGGACAAGTTCGGGAAAGAGTGACAGGTCTTTTCAGGGAAAAGCGTTGTCCTCTGTGCAGATCTGTCCACAAGGAAACATCTTTTCTGTGCCCATCATGTTCTTCCGGCATTGAACGGTCCCCCCGCGACAGACAATTTGAAAAACACTATGGCATGTTTCACTTCAGCAATATATATTGCTACGCTTCCTACTCAGGAACAATGCGCGAAATGATAACCGCATGGAAATTCAACAGCCGATTGGAGTTCAGTTCCGTCTTCGGCTGCATGATGAAAGAACTTGGAACCAAGATACCGGAAGAGCCTTTACCGGAACTGATTATCCCGGTCCCGCTTCACCGTTCACGGCTTCTCAAACGGGGATTTAATCAGAGCCTTGTTCTGGCGGAAAGCCTTTCAGACTCAACCGGAATTCCTGTCGGTCTAAGTGCACTTAAGAGAGTCCGTAAAACCATTGCGCAAAGTACTCTTTCCGGCAGTGAAAGACGTGAAAACCTTCTAAAGGCCTTCACTGCGGACAATGAAGTTGTTTCAGGTAAAAGGATACTGCTTGTTGATGATGTTTTCACAACAGGATCAACAGCGGACGAATGCGCCCGTACTCTGCTTGACTCCGGTGCCGCAGAGGTAGAAGTTATGGTTTTGGCTTTAGCACTGTTTTAAAATCCAAAGTATGCTGCATGCCTGACTGTCTGCGCCATATAATGCGTAGTAAAATGATATATCCAAGGAGCCTTTAAATTGTCTTTCAATATATCTGAGTGGACCCGTCTCACCCATAATGATTTACCCGTTTACCTGAGAGCCGAATCTCCGGACTGGTTCGTTCCCAATACCGCAGGAGATACAGCGCTGCAGAGGATTACAACCAATCCAGATACCGCCCCGTGCCTTGAAGACAGGCGTTTCCTGATGCGCTTGCCTGATGCGTCAAAGGCGGATTATCCGGGAAGATCCGAACTTCTGAAGACAGACAGACTCCATGAAATGTGGTTTCACCTGACAGACAATTGCAATATGGCCTGTAGACACTGCCTGTTCGCCTCATCCCCCCATGAAAAACGGGAATTATCAACAGAGCGGGTCCTGAAGCTGACCGGAGAAGCTAACGCGCTTGGCTGCAGAATGTTCGCCCTTACAGGGGGAGAGCCTCTGGTGCACAAAGGAGCGCATGAAATAATCAGCAGCATGTTGGGTATAAAGGACTGCCATGTTGCCATCCTTACAAACGGCCTGAATGTTGAAGATTTTTTCACTGACAAGAGCTACGACTTCAACCGTTTACACCTCCAGATAAGTGTGGACGGTATCGGCAAAACACATGACAAGATCAGGGGCAGAGGAATGTTTTCCGCCCTTGAGAATTCCATGGAATGGCTCTCCCACAATAAAATTCCCTTCACAATCTCCATGTGCGTAACCAAATCCAATGTAAAGGAGATGAAGGACGTTGTAGAATTTGCGGCCCGTTCAGGAGCTTCCAATATCCATTTTATGTGGTATTTCATTCGCGGGCGTGGAGAATCCAAACAGTTTGCCAAGATCAGCACTATCTATAAACACCTGCTGGAGGCGAAAGAAGCCGGAGAGCGCACAGGTGTGACTATCGATAATATTGAGGCGGTCAAGAACATGATTTTCGCCCCCTGCGGTACTATCCATGACGGCTCCACCGCCGGATGGGAAGCCCTTGCAGTCGGCCCGGACAACTGTGTTTACCCTTCGGCCGCGACTGTCGGAATTGAAAAACTCGCCACTCCCCTTTCCGAATCCCTTGAAAAAACATGGAAAGAAAGCGACGTGCTAAATGAAATCCGTTCCGTGAGCTGCAAAAACCTTAAATCCCCTTTCAGGTTTTTCCACGGCGGCGGAGACACAGACCACAGTTACATGCACAGCGGAACCTTCTGCGGTGATGACCCTTACAGCGAAATCTACGAAAAACTGGCTCTTGAACTGATCACTGGAAAAGCGGCCCAATCCCGCAGGCAGGAATCATCAGGCCTGCTGCTGAAAATGGGAGACAAGCTGGACAGGTGCTCAGGCCACGGTCCCGTAGCAATGACCCATACAAACTGCCTGCTTGCTGTTGCGGGCAAAGACAGTCTGTCAGTGGTCAAAGACTTTTACACCGAGGCAGCAGACAACGCCAAGGAAGATATCCTCAACCCGGCCTGCTACGATCCCGAACTCATGGACCATATCCCAGAAAAGCACCGTTTCCGGGGCTACGGATGCGGGTCACCGGTTATGGACGCTGATATCCAGCCCGGGGAGCATGTGGTTGACCTTGGAAGCGGACGGGGAATCGAGTGCTTCATCGCTTCCAGACTTTGCGGGAGGGCAGGACAGGTAACCGGAATAGACATGCTTGATCCCATGCTCCAGTATGCCCGGGAGGGCCAGACTGCCGTTGCCGAGAATCTGGGATATGACAACATGGATTTCCGGAAAGGGTACCTTGAAAAGCTGCCCCTTGAAGACAATACAGCCGATCTCCTGCTCTCAAACTGCGTGCTCAACCTCTCTGCGGACAAGCGCAAGACTTTCAGTGAAATGTTCAGGATTCTAAAGCCCGGCGGCAGACTGACCATTTCTGATGTTGTCTGCGAAACAGAACCGGGCCCGGCAATACGCAATGACGACACCCTGCACGGTGAGTGCATAGCCGGAGCCCAGACCCAGAAAAACCTGATTGGACTTCTTGAAGAGTCAGGGTTCGGGTCGCTAACAATCATCAAGCGCTTCCCATATCGTACTGTGGGAGGCCATCAATTTTACTCGCTCACATTTGCGGCCTACAAGCCAGCAAAGAATGAAACAGTCAAAACCGTTTTCAGGGGACCGCTTGAAACCGCCCTGACTTCCAGCGGTGAAATACTGATTCCCGGTTCAGTAAAAAATCTTTCCAGACATG
Organism: Maridesulfovibrio salinus; assembly: GCF_055394525.1. NCBI lineage: Bacteria > Pseudomonadati > Thermodesulfobacteriota > Desulfovibrionia > Desulfovibrionales > Desulfovibrionaceae > Maridesulfovibrio > Maridesulfovibrio salinus. The sequence goes on along the minus strand of NZ_AP042461.1, from coordinate 1,362,711 downwards.
AAGCGGAACTGCTCGGCGAGCAGGTATTCATCATAAATGAAGAAGGAGCAGTGGATAATATTTTTATCGGCTCATCCTGCTGCTGTCCCACTCCAGACTCTTTTGACAAACCCGAAGACCATGCCCTGCAGCAAATAATTCCCCCACTACAGGATATAACAACCCAGAATGCTGCGGAACTATCAGGGCTAAAAAACAGCACGGGGTGCATGGTTTGCGGTGCACAGCTTGAATATATGACCGAATACCGGGATATGAAATGTGTATTCTGCGGTCAGGAACAGCAGGCAAATGCCCATTGCACCACGGGTCACTTTGTCTGCGATTCATGCCATAGTGAAGACGGAATGGAGATACTCCCTCATCTGCTTACAAGCAGCACTGAAGCAGATATGATCGACCTCCTGAAGAAGGTCCGCAACCATCCGGCCATTCCCATGCATGGTCCTGAACACCACGCCATGGTCCCCGGTATTATAGCGACAGCCTACCGCAACAGCGGCGGTGATATTGATAACAAGGTAATTGAAACAGCAATCTCCCGGGGAGCAAAAGTTGCTGGGGGATTCTGCGGTTTCATGGGTGTCTGCGGTGCTGCCATCGGGGTAGGCGCTGCAATGAGTGCCATCCTTGAAGCGACCCCTCTAACTGCTGAGAAAAGATCAATAGCGCAAAAAGGAACTCTCACCGCATTGAAGTTAATTGCTGATATTGAAGCCGCTCGCTGCTGCCAGCGGGATTCATGGCTTGCCCTGAAAGCCGCTGCACAGGTTTCGAAAGAAGTGCTGGGCTTGCGTCTAAAGGCGGATGCGCATATACTGTGTGACCAGATGAAAACAAATAAGGAATGCATGGGCAGAAACTGTCCTGTCATTCGAAATAATAAAGGGAATGAGTCTCCTGTCATCCAGTTGCTGGGTCCTGCTGTAGATTCTGCAAAAAAAGTGTAAAACCTACTTGACTTTTCCACCCGGATACGAATATCTTCCCTTTCTCTTACGTGACGGAGGTAAGTAAAAATGTATGCAATAATTGAGACTGGCGGCAAGCAGTTCCGCGTTGAAGAAGGTCTGGAACTCAATGTCCAGAAGATGGACGCTGAAGCAGGCACAAAAGTCGATCTGGATAAAATTCTTCTTATCGGTCAGGGCGAAGACGTTAAAATCGGTGCTCCTTATGTAGAAGGCGCTAAGGTTTCCTGCAGTGTTGTTGAACACGGTCGTGACAAAAAGATCGTGGTTTTCAAGAAAAGACGCAGGAAGGACTCTCAGACCAAACAGGGTCATCGTCAGGACTACACAAGAATCAAAGTTGAAGCTATCCAGGCTTAAGCTTGACGACAGAACCTACTAAGGAGACTAATCATGGCTCATAAGAAAGCGGGCGGTAGCTCGAAAAACGGTCGCGACAGTAATGCCCAACGACGTGGTGTGAAGCGTTTCGGCGGTCAGGAAGTTCTCGCTGGCAACATTCTCGTTCGCCAGGTTGGAACCAAAATTCACGCCGGTAAAAACGTAGGCACCGGAAAAGACTGGACTCTGTTTGCTCTTGTTGACGGTGTTGTGAAGTACGAAAAGTACATTCGCAAAAACCGTGTTAAAACCAGAGTACACATCGTTCCTGCAGAAGCCTAAAATTTAGGCGAAAGCTTTTCTTCAGGCAGGGGTCGCATTAACTTATGCGTCCCCTGCCTTTTCGTGTATGGGCTTTTTTTAATTTTTCCAAGCTCAGGCGTTATTGACGTGTGAGCTCTCTGCTTATATTTTCAGGCAGATTTCCAAGGGAGATGATTCCTATCCTCCCTGCTCTTTTACTGAACATAATCAGCAAAAGCCAACTTGGGACCCAAAGACCCTTTATTCCCTGAACAGGAAGCACTGCTTCAAATTTGGAGAATATGGATAGCATAATAAATGCTCCTTTGATCCCGCTGAAAGCGCCCTCGGAAACCTTACCTCCGTCAAACAAGAAGCTCAGCTTCTAGTCCTGCGGATGTTGAGCACAGCGATGCCGCCGGAGGCATACTGAGGTATTACTTATGAAATTTATTGATGAAGCAACAATTACAGTCCGCTCCGGCAAGGGTGGCAACGGCTGTGTGGCCTTCCGACGTGAACGTTTTCTGCCCAAGGGCGGTCCCAGCGGCGGAGATGGCGGTAAAGGTGGCGACCTTGTTTTCAGAGCCAGTCCCAAACTGCTTACCCTTTACGACTTCCGCCTGAAAAGGGTTTACGATGCAAAGAACGGTGAACCCGGACAGGGCCGCGACAAGTACGGGAAAGGCGCTGACGACATGATCGTTGATCTGCCCATGGGGACCCTTGTATATGAAGTTGACCCAGAAGACGGCAGTGAAAAACTCATTGCCGACCTTACCGAAGAAGGCCGTGAAATAGTCATATGCAAAGGCGGTGACGGCGGACGTGGAAATATCCACTTTAAATCCTCCACCAACCAGACTCCGCGCCAGTCCGAAGAAGGATTTCCCGGCGAGGAGAAAAGAATCCGCCTGCAGCTCAAGATCATTGCTGATGTAGGTTTGCTAGGTCTGCCGAACGCCGGTAAATCAACTTTTATTTCCAAGGTTTCGGCAGCGAAACCTAAAATTGCCGCCTACCCTTTCACCACTCTTGTTCCCAATCTGGGCGTGGTTGAAAACGATTTCGGCAACAAGATGGTTATCGCCGACATTCCCGGACTCATTGAAGGCGCAAGTGAAGGACAGGGACTGGGACACCGCTTTCTTAAGCATGTGGAACGTACCAGATTCCTGGTTCACATACTCAGTGCCGAAGATCTGAGCCTGGAAGACCCCTTTGAAGGTTTCAACATGCTTGACGATGAGCTGCGCCTGTTTGATGAAGAACTTGCAATTAAAAAACAGCTCCGGGTAATCAACAAAATCGACCTGCTTTCCGAAGAAGACCTTGCAGAACTGAAAGCAAAGGCTGAGGAAGCGGATCAGAAAGTTTATTTCATGTCTGCCCTCCACGATGACGGAGTGAAGGCCCTCCTCAAAGATATGTGGGACAGATTCAACGCTATGAATCAAGAGGAAGCAGATGAGCAGGACCAGCAACAGGACTGAGACGCTTAAAAACGCTAAACGAATTGTAGTAAAAATTGGCAGCGCGGTACTGACCACTTCCGAGGGAATCAACCTCGGTTTGATCTGCCGCCTTGCCGATCAGCTTGCCACGCTGCATGAGCGAGGAGTGGATATCGTGCTGGTTTCTTCCGGTGCGGTGGCTGCCGGGCGCAACTCCATCCCGGAAGGAGCCAAACTAGATGACCTGCCTGCACGTCAGGCGGCTTCCGCAATCGGTCAGTCCAGACTGATGCATGAGTACGATGAAACCTTCCGCCGCTTCGGGCTGGTTACTTCTCAGGTGCTGCTCACCCGTGACGATCTCAAGCACCGTTCCCGCTTCCTCAATGCCCGAAACACCCTTTCCAGGCTTCTGGAGTGGCGGGTAATTCCCATCATAAACGAGAATGACACAGTTGCCGTTCAGGAGCTGGAGTTCGGAGATAACGACACCCTCGCGAGCCTTATTTTAAACGTGGTGGAAGCTGATCTTTTCATCAACCTCACTTCCGCTGACGGGGTATACGATAAAAATCCGGATAAAAATCCGGATGCCAGACCGCTTACCTGCATTGAGAATGTCCATGATCTGGACCTCGACGCCATGTGCGACGGGAAAACAGCTGTCGGCTCCGGCGGCATGTTTTCAAAAATGCGTGCGGCCAACAGAGCGGCGCAGCTCGGTGTTCCAACACTGATACTCGCCGGCAAGGACCGCATGATAATAGAACGCGTCTTCAATGGCGAAGAGTGCGGGACATGGATCGTACCTGATGATAAATCTGTTTCCCGCCGCAAATACTGGCTGGCTTACCACTGTGATCCCGCCGGAGATCTCATAGTTGATGAAGGAGCGGAAAAAGCACTTCTTTCAGGCGGTAAAAGCCTGCTGCCCGCGGGAGTCATTGATGTGGACGGCAGATTCAGAGCCGGAGAACTTGTACGGGTGGTCAATAAATCAGGTAAGTCCCTTGCTGTGGGATTATCATGTTACAGTTCCGGCGACATGATCAAAATCATGGGCAGACAATCTTCCGAGATTGATTCAATTTTAGGAAAATGCTCCTATCCTGAAGCAATTCACCGGGACAACCTGCTGCTTGATGCTGCTTTGTAAGATTTCAGAAGCTTAAACCCTTTTGAAAAAGGGGGAATAATATCAAAGCTTTTTCATCCAGCCACGCTCTCAGTCTGATAGAAATGTATATTTAAGACAAAGGACAAGCCGTTAAGGTTTGTCCTTTGTCTGTTTTTATTATGATCTGGCTTTACTAAAAAGATTGTAAACGACCCTTTCCTACTGATCTGCAGCTAGCGATTTTCCTGCACATCATTAGTTCCATTGCGCTGAGATAAAAACATACCAATGGTTCCCGCAATAAAAACTGCAAGATACATCTGCCCGAACAACCCCTGCAGAACAGCAAGCGAACGGGCCATGAACGAAACAGGGAGAACATCCCCGTATCCGACAGTCAGCATTGTGACATAGCTGAAATACGCAAGAGTCCCGCGGATGGCAAAAATGCCCATATCGGTTTCAAGTCCGGAAAATGATCCCTGTCTGTAAATCTCACACAGTGAATACGCATCAGCCCATGCAAGACCGGCCAGCATGTAGATGCATATTGCCCCGGAAATGAGATCGCGGGTGACCCTGCTCTGCCGGGACATGAACTGTTGAATCCCCCAGATAGCTATGCATATCATGGACATATCCGCCGCTTCACTTATTCCCAGCCAGAAAAGTGACTTTATTCTGAAAAAAAGAATTGACCCCGTTAATGAAACCGCGAACAGGGCAAAATATGCATAAAGCTTTCCACGGCTGCCGGAGACTGCCGCAACAGCAGAAAGCAGCACAAGATAAGTGTAGAAATATAATATCCGCTGCAAAAAAAGAGAATCCCCGGCTATGGGGCTGATAAAAATCTGCAACACTAGAAAAGCCAGCAGTACAGTAAATTTAGAAGGACTGTATTTGAATACCCGGTATAATCTGAACATGGACTAATAAGTACCCCACAGTTGACCGTAATTCCATAGATTTATGATCTTCCAGCATATTTTCAATTTTCTTACGGTTGCTAAGCGGTTCAATTGAGAGTAGCTTTCGGAATTCAAAATATCCCGAAAAGGACCTTTCGCTGATGCAAGCACTATATAAAGACAGGAATTTACAGATAGTTTTCGCTGTCACCTTGATGGCTGTTCTGGGAGTTTCAAGCATCATTCCGGCCCTGCCGCTTATGATTGAAACTTTTGGTATCTCCCCTTCAAGCGTGGGACTGATTTTCACCGTATTCACTTTGCCGGGAATCTTTTTTGCCCCGCTTGCCGGAATTTTCGCGGACCGACTCGGTCGTAAAAAAATCCTGATTCCGGCTCTACTACTTTTCGGCCTTGCCGGCCCGGCATGTTTTTTCATCACTGATTTTAATACCTTGTTACTGCTGCGCTTTATTCAGGGAATCGGTGCCGCAGCAATAGGAGTCATCAACCTTACCATTATCGGTGACCTTTTTACTGGAAACGAACGGATAAAAGCCATGGGGCTGAATGCTGGGGTTCTCAGTATCGGAACAGCCCTTTTTCCGGCTATTGGCGGTCTGTTGGCCCAAATCAGCTGGCATACCCCTTTTCTACTCTCGCTGACTTCCCTGCCGCTGGCCTGGATTGTTGCATTCAGACTGGAAAACCCGGAACCATCCTCAGATGGTGAATTCAGAAAATATCTGACTGCGGCTCTGGAAGGAATGAAAAACAGAGAAGTGCTCAGCCTGTTCGCCCTTTCACTTCTCACTTTCATTATCCTGTACGGCCCCATAGTAACTTACCTGCCCATACTTTTGAACTCGCGCTTTGAAGCTTCTCCCTTGTTAATCGGAACGGTTATTTCAAGTGCTTCTTTCATTACTGCTATTGCCGCGTCACAGATGGGCAGGCTGGCTGCTTTCATTTCACAGCCCAGTCTGATTTCCATTGCAGCTATTGCCTACGCAATCTCAATGATAATGCTCCCCGGCTCAGATACCGCCGTCTGGTGCATCATCCCGGTCTGTATATTCGGGCTGGGACAGGGGTTGAACCTTCCTAATTCAATGTCCATGCTGACATCCATCGCACCTATGGAACAAAGGGCTGTCTTCATGTCAGTAAACGGTATGCTTCTAAGGGTGGGGCAGACAATTGCCCCGATAATGATGGGACTGATTTATTCTGGAATGGGACTTAACGCGGTCTTTTACGCTGGAGCAGTTGTAGCTGCGTCAATGTTCGCAATATCTGTTCTTTATCTGAGAGGATTCAAAACTGAAGCCGAATAACAAATTGCGCTATTTATAGAATCATTGACCGAAATTTAATTTGCGGTATTTGTTTTTCTTTCCGTCAGGCAAAATAAACTTGAACCAATAAAATAAAGATCTGTAAGAAAATGAAAGTAGGCTTAAAAGAATTTATGGAGCACACATTCAACCCGCTCCATATATACTGCAGGATGATAGATTGCGGTCTTTCACCACTTCGGGCACGAAAAATCGCAAGGGCCTATGAATTATGCTTTTTCAAACCCGCAGCCCTTTTCATCCCCGCTCTCAGGCATCAAAAGCAGGCGAAGTAAGCTCGTCATCAATGGAATCGGCATCAGGGGCGTTAAACTGAATCAACCTTCTCAGATGGGTGAAACTCATCTCATCCATTGAGGTGAAATCAACAGCCAGCCCCCCCTTGTCAGCTCGGACAACCTTGGCGTTAACCATAATCACAGCTTCCTCGGAAAGAGTAATTGACACTTCACACTCATCCCCCACTTGAAAGCCCTCAACCGGATCGCAAAGCAGACCTTTCAAACTGAGGTTATGGCTCTCCGCCACTGAAGCAGTATCCCCTTTGTGCAACATTACTGTAAAACCAGCCTGAACTCGGGTTCTGCGTCTTTTATTCTGGTCCATCAACAAGCTCCATAAAATCATTTGAAAATAAGAACAAAATCTCCAATTCCCTATTAATCAAAATTTTACCTTCGTTCAACACAATTGGACAAGATAAAAATAGCCTTATTTCATGCTGCACATCCGCTTAATCATCTCCGACACTGTTTTCCCTGTAATAATTCTTCATTCTTTGAACCGAAAAACTTGTGCAGACCGGTCCTAGAACTTCAAAAAAAACCGTAGTAACAGCAATCACAGAAACAATCGGTTCGAACTGCTCAAACCGGTGGGCGGCAGTCAAAGCCATACCGAGAGCCACCCCTGCCTGAGGCATCAAGGCCATTCCCATCCAGAAACCGAACCGATACGATCGGCCTCCGGCACGGGCTCCGGCAACCGCTCCCGCAACTCTGCTTATCATCCTGAGCAGAACGTAAAGAACAACCCAAAGTAAGTTATCTGAAATATGCTCGATCCTGACACTCACTCCGGCAAAAATGAAGAAAAGAACTATTACCGGCCATTCAACTCCTTCAATCGCATAGAACGGGCGCTCATGATGTCGTGCAAGATTAGCCACCACCGCTCCCATGACCATGGAAGAAAGCAGATATGACCCGTCAAGCCAGATTGCAATTCCACTGCAGATAAAAACCATACCAAGCGCTTCAGCAAGGCTGGGTTCTCCGGGCTGAATACGTCCGGTGAAAAAACTCATGGGAATCCCCACAAGAACACCTACGGCAACCGAAATTAAAACTTCAAATCCCCCGGTCATCAAACCTTCGTGCAATCCGGTTCCATTAACAAACAGCTGGGAAACAGCGAAAATGATACTGAAAAACATCACGCCCCAGGCATCGTCAATAGCTGTTATCTGCAGGAGAATTTTTGAGAAATCATTCTTGCCACCGGAATCGCGGACGACTTCGAAGGTTGAAGCGGGATCGGTTGCAGGAGCAATTCCGGCATACACTGCAGCCAAAGGAAGTGCCATTCCCGCCACCCACAAGCCCATTCCCATTAGAACTGCAGTAAACAATACAACTGAAAGGGAGATGGCAAAAACAGCCTTTCCAAACTTACGCAAATCGGACATTTTCAGGGAATTGCCTAACAGGAAGCCTATAACCGCCAGCGCAATATCCGAAACAATGGGCATCCAATTACTGATTGACCCAGGAAGAACGTCAATTCCCGCAGGCCCAACAACAAGCCCGAAAAGAATAAGTACTGAAACCCTGGGAACAGGAGTACGGCGTCCTACAAAATCAGCTGCAACTCCAAGCAGAAACATAATGCCGAGACTTATCAGAGCAGTTGCAGATACACTCAAAATATTTCGCTCCGGAATTTATATTTTAATATCAAGAAGTCACTTTAACTACCCAATAACATTAAACAGCCTCGCCCCGAAACTGTTGCCTCTCCAAAAATCCTATATCAAGTCTACACAAAATACATTTTAATAAAAGATCAGCTGTGCTACTAAATACTCAGTGATCTGAATTTATGTAGAAATTTATGTCGTCATTTCAACAAGTCTGGCGCAAACTGAATATCTGATCAGCAAAACCTTCTGAACAGGCATTCATTATGCGCAGAGACATACACAGAGAAATGTTGATTAAAGCAATATTTAACTTGCTTTTCTCACAAACTAGATATAGTTGAATGAGCAATCACTACCTCGCAATCAAAACACGCATTTCCACTATACATGCACCCAACCACCCTTCCCCTGCCTGCCCCACACAGGCAGGGGACCCCTTTGGGAAAGCGTGTTTTTTGATAAATTCCACCTCAAGGAGATAAACCAATGGAAACCAAACTCGCCAATCCTGCCCCTTTAGGACTGATGGGCTTCGGGATGACCACCATCCTGCTCAACATCCATAACGCAGGCTTCTTCCCAATCAGCGCAATGATTCTCGCCATGGGCATCTTTTACGGCGGCATAGCCCAGGTAATCGCCGGAATCATGGAGTTTAAAAAAGGCAACACTTTCGGCACCACCGCCTTCACCTCTTACGGACTTTTCTGGCTCACTCTCGTGGCCCTGATCATCATGCCCAAACTCGGCTGGACCGAAGCCACACCGCACGCTTTTATGGGCTGGTATCTCGTAATGTGGGGCCTGTTCACCCTTTTCATGTTTGTAGGAACACTAAGGGGTAACAAAGTGCTTCAGTTTATCTTCGCCTCACTGACCCTGCTCTTCTTTCTGCTTGCTGTACGCGACTTCACCGGCAGCAAATTCATCGGAACCGTAGCAGGATTTGAAGGCATTATCTGTGGAGCTTCCGCATTCTATCTCGCAATGGCCGAAGTTATTAACGAACAGTTCGGCCGCACCGTACTGCCTATCGGAGATTAAAAGACTCGAGCTTTTCCATTCCTCTATAAAGCTTGACCATATCCTCATGAAGTAAAAGGCCGTGATCCCGCCAGGGTTCACGGCCTTTTCTCGTGATGTGGTTTTAAATCCAATAAAAGCGGGGTTTCCCTCCAGCCTGTTTTAACTTATGGTGCTTGGTGCTAACAAAAGCAGGTTGAATTAAAGTCCAACAACTTCTCAGGAGAACAGATAAAATGGATATGGAAAGAGATTTCACTAAGGCCAAACTTCTCATTGAATCACTCCCCTATATCAAAGAATTTTACGGAGAAACAATAGTCATCAAATACGGCGGCAACGCCATGATAGATGAATCATTGAAGCGAGCCTTTGCTTTAAACATAATTCTTCTGAAATATATCGGCATCAACCCTGTTGTTGTTCATGGGGGCGGACCACAGATTCAGAAAATGCTCAGCGCACTGAATATCGACAGCCAGTTCAAGAGTGGATACCGGGTCACGGACGCAGCTACCATGGATGTTGTGGAAATGGTTCTGGTCGGGCAGGTAAACAAACAGATCGTCAACCTGATCAACCTGAACGGAGGAAGAGCGGTAGGGCTTTCCGGCAAAGACGGCATGCTGATCAAGGCCGAGCAGAAGGAGCTTGTGGTCGAATCCGAAGCCAAGGCTCCCGAGATAATCGACCTTGGAAAAGTAGGTGAAGTGACCGAGGTCAACACAACCCTGATTCAATCACTGCAGGCTGAAGGTTTCATTCCGGTAATCGCTCCGGTGGGTGTAGATGAAGAAGGATCAACCTACAACATCAATGCGGACTCCGTGGCCGGTGCTGTTGCATCCGCAATGAACGCCAAACGTCTGCACCTTCTCACTGATGTTCAGGGACTCCTCGACGCGGACAAAAATCTCATTTCATCCATGACCTGTCGTGAAGCTGCCGAAGCCATAGACTCCGGAATCGCCACCGGAGGAATGATACCTAAACTTACCTGCTGCCTCGAAGCTGTTCATGACGGTGTTGAAAAAGCACACATTATTGATGGGCGTGTAGAAAACTGTGTGCTTCTGGAACTCTTTACCAAAAGCGGAATCGGAACTGAAATTGTAGCCTAGGGATACGACAATGAAAGCTATTGCGATTGTGGGAAAAAAGAAAACGGGAAAAACAACCATGGGCCTCGCTCTGGTCGAGGCTCTCAACAGACGGGGTCTGAAAGTCGGTGTTGTCAAACACTCTCACCACGGCTTTGACGGAGCGGAAGGTTCTGACACTGAAGCATATAAAAAAACAGCCTCTTCAGTAGCCGCATATTCTCCCTCCCAGTCCTTTGTTTCCTGGAATGAAGAACGTACAGTACAGGATCTGGTCCCGCTCATGGATGTGGATGTCATCGTTATGGAAGGCGGCAATAAAGTAGGGTGGCTTCCAAGGGTTATCATGGTCCGTGAAGACAATGACGACAAGGAGTTCTATCCGGAGCTTGCCCTTAAACATATTCCTGCCTGTACCCGTGATAATCCCCCTGCCGATGAAGAAGTTGAAGCACTCGCTGATTTGGTCATGGACAAGGGATTCATACTGCCGGGACTTAACTGCGGCGAATGCGGGCGTGACTACTGTATGGAATTCGTTGCCGACATTCTTGCGGGAAAGGCACGGGTTTCAGGCTGCAAAGCCAAAGCCGGAAGCATGAGCATTACCTGCAACGGCAGCGAACTGGGATTCAACCCTTTTGTCTCGGACATACTTTCTGCGGGGATAACAGCCATGCTCAAGCAACTTAAAGGATATGTCCCCGGAGATATTGAAATAAAAATCAAAAATGGCAGTTAGCAACCTGAACCCATTTTTTGATTACCGGATTTGCACCTCAGTTAGACTAAAGGCAAAATCTCATATAAATTTGTGCATAGCTTTGTAAATAACTGCTCAAATTATGGTTTCCTTATAATTCATGACTTGCGAGAGTTAGATAGATGAATCACGAGTTTTTCAAAATTATCAGCCGATCCGAGTTTCAGGATCTGCTGAAAACATTCCCTTCAACCGGAACTGAAACCGTTCCCATTGCCGAGGCTTTCGGCCTTGTGCTTGGTGAAAATATTGTTTCACCGGAAGACCTGCCCCCCGCCCAGCGCTCCTGCATGGACGGATATGCGGTAAATGCCCGAGATGCCTTCGGAGCAAGCGAGTCCAACCCCGCATACCTTGAATGCCGGGCTGAATTGAAGGTGGATGAGAATCCTGATTTCTTTCTCAATTCCGGGGAATGCGCGGCCATTCCCACTGGCGGAACACTGCCTGACGGCGCTGATGCAGTGGTCATGGTTGAACACACGCATGAACTTGGGGCGGGAACAATTGAAATACGCAAATCCTCTGCTCCCGGTGACCATACCATGCTCAAGGGGGAAGACGCTGCCAAAGGCGAGACTGTATTCAATGCCGGACATAAAGTCCGCTTCCAGGATATAGGACTGCTTGCAGCCCTCGGAATCAGTAACGTCCAGGTGCACAGCAGACCCAGAATCGGAATAATATCCACCGGGGATGAACTGGTAGAAATAGATGCCCCGCAGAGAGTAGGGACCATCCGTGATGTGAACTCCCACACCCTGCGCTGTCTGGTGGATCAGGGCGGAGCGAAAGCTGTGAATTACGGCATAGTTCGCGATGATCTGGGCAAACTTCAATCCACACTTGCAAAAGCCATTGAAGAAAATGACCTCGTACTTCTATCCGGTGGCAGCTCGGTAGGCATGAGAGATCTGACCGTACAGGCCATTGAAGCCATGCCGGATTCGAAAATACTGGCCCACGGTGTTGCCATTAGTCCGGGCAAACCAACCATTCTCGGAAGGGCCGGGAATAAACCGGTACTCGGCCTTCCCGGGCAGGTAACCTCGGTACAGGTGGTAATGCTCTCGCTGGTGATTCCTTTCATCCGTCATATAATGGGACAGTCGGATGCTTTTTCAACTTCTGACCGCCCATCAATTCAAGCTGAACTGGAAAAGAATACAGTTTCAAAACCCGGGCGTGAAGATTACGTACGCATGAAACTGACTCCGCGTGAAGGGAACATCCCTCTCGCCTCTCCGGTTTACGGAAAATCGGGCCTGCTCAGGACCATGATACAGGCAGACGGGCTGATGGTTATTCCTGCGGACACGGAAGGTTTTTATGCCGGAGATAAAGTGTCTGTCTGGATTATATAAGAATGCCGTTAGCTATCGAACATGTTACCAATAATTTCCAAACCTTGATTACTGTCTCCCTTGGCAAGGCCCAGGCAATAACGAACGCAAAGCGCATCAAATAAAGCTTCCCCCTAACAATCACTACATTGGCCGGGGATGACAAGATGAGGATTCAAAAATGAGCGACCGCAATATCTACCTGAAGACAGTGCCCGTACCTGAAGCGGTGGAAACCGCCATTAAAGCTCTTGACCGTGAAGCATTGATCAAGATCGAGACTGTCCCCGTTCACGAGGCTCTCAACAGGGTAACAGCCAAAGCGATAACCGCGCGCTGCTCATCCCCGACATACCACTCCGCAGCAATGGATGGATTTGCGGTGAAAAGCGAAAGCACATTTGCTGCACGGGAAGGTCAACCCGTAACTCTCGACAAAGACAGCCAGTGCATTGCGGTCAATACAGGAAATCCTCTGCCAGAAGGAATGGACGCGGTCATAATGATTGAAAATGTCGTAGACAGCGGAGGTTCAATCAGCATCGAGTCTCCGGCATTCCCCTGGCAGCATGTACGCCGCATAGGTGAAGATATTGTAGCAACAGAAATGCTCTTACCCCGCAATCACACGATATCCCCATTTGATATAGGTGCCCTTCTTTCTGCGGGTATATATGAGATTCAGGTTTATGAAAAAATACGCATGACCTTCATCCCTACCGGAGACGAGGTTCTGCCCTTTCTGGACCGTCCGACGCCAAAACCCGGTGAAGTCATTGAATCCAACTCTCAAGTTTTCAAGGGTCTGGCAGCAGGACTTGATATTGAATTCACCGCCCTGCCTCCGGTTCAGGACCGGGAAGACCGACTCAAAAAGGCAGTTAAAAAAGCTCTTGGCGATTCGCATATAGTGGTTGTCGGAGCAGGGTCATCAGCGGGAAGCAAGGATTTTACCCGCAAAATTTTTCAGGATCTGGGAGAAGTACTGGTCCACGGAATTGCTGTCATGCCCGGCAAACCCACAGTTCTGGGTACAGCTCAGGGCAGGCTTCTGGTCGGTGCACCGGGATATCCGGTCAGTTCCGTTGTCTGCTTTGAAGATATACTGACCCCAGTAATTTCATGGCTTTCTGGTAGATACGAACCTGAACGCCACAAGGTTGATGTCAAACTGGCAAGACGCACACCCTCCAAACCCGGGCAGGAAGAAATCGTCCGTCTGGCGGTCGGCAAGGTCGGGAAAGATTATATCGGGGTTCCGCTAGCCAGAGGAGCCGGCATGATCACAACCCTGACTAAAGCCCAGGGATTCACACGGGTTCCTGCAGTGAGTGAAGGGGTTGAGATGGGTGACTCAGTGCAGGTTGAACTTTTCTCCACCCGCTCTGCTCTTAATAAAGTCCTCATGCATGTTGGAAGCCATGACAACACCCTGGACATGCTCGGGGATATGCTCATGGGTGCTCAGACACCGTTGCGCCTTGTTTCCACCCATGCTGGATCAATGGGCGGACTGACTGCATTGAAAAATGGCATGGCACTGTTCGCAGGGGCTCATCTTTTCGACCCGGAATCCGGTGACTTCAATTTTCCGTTTCTCAATAAATATCTCCCGGGACTTGAAGTGACTGTTTTCAATCTGGCCATACGCCATCAGGGTTTTATTGTTCCCAAGAGAAATCCTAAAAATATCAGCGGCATTGAATCCCTTTCAGGCGGGAATATAAATTTCATCAACCGCCAGAGAGGCGCGGGAACCAGAATCCTCTTTGACCACCACATGAAGAAGGCTGGATTGAAGCCTGATGATATTGCCGGATACGACCGGGAAGAATTCACTCACATGACTGTTGCTGCAAACGTTCTTACCGGGGCGGCGGACTGCGGGCTGGGTATTTACGCAGCTGCCAGAGCACTTGATCTGGACTTTGTTCCTCTGGCCCTTGAACGGTACGATCTCATAATTCCCAATGAATATCTGGACGATGTAAGGGTCAGAACCCTTATCAATCTCATTCGTTCCGAGCAGGTCAAGGAAGAAATCAGTAATCTGGGTGGGTATGACACCCCTCTAACCGGACAGGAGATGAAACCGGGTACAGGGCTTGGCTAACGCTGAACAAGATCAGCGAACATGATTCGATATAGCTATGATAGTTTTTTGCCCCTTTCGTAATCAATTCGGATGGGGCAATTACTTGTACGCAGCCTAAGCAAATTTCAATATCTTATATCTCAACGGAACTATCATGATCAGCCTTATTAAAAAGACTCCCCGTTTTACTCTGGAGATGAAGGTAATTCATATGGGCAAGGACCTGTGTGTTGCCTTAAGCGGTGGAGACGCCCCTCATATCGGTGCAGTGGCACTTGCCATTCCCTACCCCCGGTTAAGTGACAATAATAAGATTGATGCCTCAGTATCCCTTTTGAACGTTACCGGACATAAAGAAGATGAACTGGCCCGCAGAATAGCATATAAGCTATCCTGCGCATGCTCCTGCACGGTCTCAGTCTCTTGTGGTATCCACTTAAAGGAAGCAAGCAAACGGGAAATTTCAGCAGTCCTTGAGGCTTCGGAAGAACTGATTGAGGAAGCTTTCATAAAATTAAGATAGGTTTACCTGCTCTGCCTCATTTACCGCAATACAAATCCATTTGCCCCTGTCAGCCAAAACATCCCAGACAAGTCTGCCAATTGCTCCCATTCTTGAATCAGCGATCTCACTTCATTTTTCTCTTAATGGCAAAGCAAAAAGGACGCCGCAAGCGACGTCCTTTTCGTATACAGTGAGATGCAGCTGGGCTGCGTATGTTGTCTTATTTGAAAGCCATGGTAGCTTCGACAGCTTTCTGCCAGCCTTCGTAAAGCTTATCAGCTTCAGCAGTTTCCATTTTAGGATCGAACTCACGGTCAATGCCGAAGTTCTTTTTGATGTCGTTCTTGTCTGCCCAGAAACCGACAGCCAGGCCTGCAAGGTATGCAGCACCCAGAGCAGTGGTTTCAATACACAAAGGACGTTCAACGGGTACACCGAGAAGGTTGGACTGAATCTGGAGCATCAGGTCGTTGGCAACTGCGCCGCCGTCTACGCGGAGTCTTGCCAGCTCGATGCCGGAGTCAGCTTCCATAGCGGAGAGAACGTCTTTGGTCTGGTAGCAGAGAGACTCGAGGGTAGCACGAACAAAATGTTCTTTGGTGGTACCGCGGGTCAGACCGAATACAGCGCCGCGGACTTCGGAATTCCAGTAAGGAGCGCCGAGACCAACGAAAGCGGGAACCATGTAAACGCCTTCAGCACCCTGAACGCGGGTTGCGTAAAGTTCGGAGTCTTTCGCGTCGCGGAACATTCTCATACCGTCACGCAGCCACTGGATTGCGGAACCGGCAACAAAGATGGAACCTTCGAGAGCGTATTCAACTTTACCGTCAACACCCCATGCAATGGTGGTCAGCAGGCCGTTCTTGGAGGGTACTGCTTTTTCACCGGTGTTCATGAGCATGAAGCAACCGGTTCCGTAAGTGTTCTTGGCCATACCTTCTTCAAAGCAAGCCTGACCGAACAGAGCTGCCTGCTGGTCACCGGCCATACCGGAGATGGGGATTTCCATACCCTGGAACTTGTCTTTGTGAGTGTTGCCGTAAACTTCGGAAGAAGGTTTGACTTCGGGCAGCATGGAAGCGGGAACATTGAGAGCTTCGAGAATTTCTTCGTCCCACTTAAGTTCGTGAATGTTGTACATGAGAGTACGGGAAGCGTTGGTGTAGTCAGTTACGTGAACTGCGCCGCCGGTGAGCTTCCAGACCAGCCATGTGTCAATAGTACCGAAAAGAAGATCGCCGTTTTCTGCTTTCTCGCGAGCGCCTTCAACGTTATCGAGAATCCATTTTACCTTGGTACCGGAGAAGTATGCATCGATAAGCAGACCGGTCTTTTCACGGACAACAGGATCAAGCCCCTTTTCTTTAAGCTCGTTGCAGATGTCCATGGTCTGGCGGGACTGCCATACGATTGCGTTATAAACAGGCTTACCGGTGTTCTTGTCCCAAACAACAGTGGTTTCACGCTGGTTGGTGATACCGATTGCAGCCAGTTCTTCACCGGCAACATCAGCGAGAGCTTCAGCAACTACGGACTGGACAGAAGACCAGATTTCCATTGCATCGTGCTCGACCCAACCCGGATTGGGAAAGATCTGGGTGAATTCTTTCTGGGTTACTTTTACAATCTGGCCAGCTTTATCAAAAATAATGGCGCGAGAGCTGGTGGTACCCTGGTCGATAGAAAGAACGTATTTCTTTTCCATTTTAAAATTCCCCTATTCTTTGTAAAGAGGGCAAAGAACAACTTCACCCTCCATGTTGCTAGGTATTAATCTTATTAAACCCGACTTCAATTAGCCTACGAGAGCCTTGTACACCAACGCTCCTGCAACACCACCGCAAAGGGGAGCTACAACAGGAATCCAGGCGTATCCCCAGTCACTGCCACCTTTGCCGGGAATGGGCAGAAGAGCATGAGCGATACGGGGACCGAGGTCACGAGCAGGGTTGATGGCGTATCCGGTGGGACCACCGAGGGAGAGACCGATGGATACGATGAAGAAACCTACAACAAGGGGGTTAAGACCCTGGGTGAATTCGTTGGCACCGATACCGAGAATGATGAACACCAGGAAAAAAGTACCGATAAATTCGCAGAGAAAGTTTTCTGCTGTGCAGGGAATAGCAGGACCGGTAGAGAAAACAGCCAGTTTGAGGCCGGCATCTTCAGTCGGGCCCCAATGGCATTTGTAGGTGAAGTAGCAGAGTACTGCACCAAGGAAACCGCCGAGCATCTGACCGGCAAGGTAAATGGGAACCTGTGCCCAGGGGAAATATCCACCGGCAGCAAGACCAACGGTAACAGCGGGGTTAATGTGCGCACCGGAGTATTTACCGGCAACATAAATTGCAAATGCAACTGCAAACCCCCAACCCATGGTGATTACAATCCAACCACCGTTCTGACCTTTGGATTTTTCAAGAAGTACGTTGGCAACCACGCCACACCCGAAAAGGGTAAGAATCAAAGTACCAATCACTTCGCCTAAAAAAGGACTCATAATCAATCACTCCCACATCGCTTAAAGCAGTTAATGACAAATCCGTTTCTTTTCGGAAACGAATACCACCTCGCGCCGGGGTAGGGCCCAACGCTTTTCCATTTCCTCTGCTCTGACACTATTTTGTAAAAAACAAAAAATCAAGCCCATAATGTTCGAAATTGAAAATATTTTTTGAGAATCATGTTTCGCTTTAGTAAAAAAATACTGATTTTAAACAGTTGCAGACATGAACGTATGCATTTTTTTTTAAAGAGACAATAAAATGCACGTAAGTGGCTGCCATCAATCTATTACGACACAAAGCCATGTGTTACGAGAACTTGAAGATTACCCTACTCTTTGCGTGTAGATTAAGCAGCAAAAACGTCACACTGTTTCACAATCGAAAAAGTATTATTCTGCAACACAGCAACCGAACAGCGTATCAATTATACTTTGTGGTTAATTACTGAAGATTTGGCAAGCAAAAAAAGAAAAGCCGCCGGCCCAGGTAACCGACGGCAAAGGGAAGGGGTTGACGGGAGAGGGAAGCCCCCGTCGCTCTTTGGAGAATACGGAACACCACAAGGGTGTAAATTTATATGAACTCTGACCTTACGCGGCGCCATCAGGAGCGTGCTGCTGTCCGAACTGGAGCAGGCAACATTCTTTGCTCACTCGTGGCAAAAGGGAGTAGGCCCTTTTGCCACAAGCGGCTGAGGAGACAGACGCGGTCCCGACAAAGACTCA
This sequence comes from Maridesulfovibrio salinus, assembly GCF_055394525.1. Classification (NCBI taxonomy): domain Bacteria; kingdom Pseudomonadati; phylum Thermodesulfobacteriota; class Desulfovibrionia; order Desulfovibrionales; family Desulfovibrionaceae; genus Maridesulfovibrio; species Maridesulfovibrio salinus. The sequence goes on along the minus strand of NZ_AP042461.1, from coordinate 1,344,288 downwards.
AAGGTGAAGTGCAGACACCCGGCAGACTTTGCGGAAACGGTCAGAGTATTACTAATCTACTATATAATTCTTAGCCAGAGCAGCGAATTCTTCAGTCTGCTGCTTGATCCACTCATCATCCTTACCAAGTTCCTTAGCCATGATTTCGGCACATTTAGGTGCAACTTCAGCAGCAGCCTTGGCGTTGAGAATCAGAGCTCTGGTTCTGCGGGAGAGCGCATCTGAGACAGTGTGAGCCCATTCATGACGAACAGCCCAGACAACTTCCAGCCAGGAATAAGGGAGATTATCATGCATCCTTGCATCAAGCTCAGGCAGTTCTTCAGCGAGAGCCATAATCTCGGAAGCCTCGCTACCGTAGACATGCATGTGGTCGTTGTGATCGAAATCAGTAGTATAACCGTGTAACTTGACGTTTTTGGTCGGAGAAGGACGGAAAGGAAGTCCCCCCATTTCGATTGCATTATCAATGCAGTCCTCAGCCATATGCCTGTAGGTAGTCCATTTACCACCGGCAATGGTCAGCAGCTTGTTCGGGGAAACTGTCAGGTAATGATCCCTTGAGAGTGCAGAGGTAGACTCGGCATCACCAGCAGCAATCAAGGGACGGATACCGGTAAACACACTTAAGACATCAGCACGGGTAGGAGCCTTGGCAAGATACCTTGCAGAATGCTCCACGAGAAAATCTATTTCCTCTTCAAGAGGTCTGGGTTCCATGCATACGGAATCCAGAGCAGTATCAGTTGTACCGACAACAACCTTGCCGTGCCAGGGCACGAAGAAAATAACACGGCCATCATCAGTTTTGGGAATCATGATTCCGGTCTCACCACCGAGAAATTCGCGGTCGATTACAATATGGATACCCTGACTTGGAGCAATGAGGTTTTTGTGGGCGGGGTTGTCCATGTTCATTACATCATCAGTGAAAATTCCGGTAGCATTGATTACAGCCTTACCTTTGATTTCGTAAGACTTGCCGGTCAGTTTATCTTCCGCTTTCACGCCGCAAACGTAACCGGTGGAGCTTTTCACCAGCTCGGTAACGCGGGCGTAGTTCAAGGGAGAACCACCCATGTCAGCCATGGTGCGGGCAAGGGTCAGAGCCAGACGGGCATCGTCAAACTGACCGTCATGATAGGTAACGCCACCTTTGAGTTTTTTACCGAGAACTCCGGGCACCTCTTTGATAACGGAACCTTTGGAATAAATCTGAGAAGGACCGAAGCTGTATTTTCTGGCCAGCATGTCATAACACTTGAGCCCGATTCCGTAGTAAGGGAGACCCCACCATTTATAGTCAGGTACGATGAATTTCTGGTTGTAGCACATGTGAGGAGCATTCTGCTTAAGAATACCGCGCTCATGCAAAGCTTCCATTACAAGGGAAATGTTACCCTGAGCAAGGTATCTTACTCCGCCGTGAACCATTTTGGTACTGCGGCTGGAAGTGGCTTCTGCAAAGTCTCCCTGCTCCAGAAGAAGAACGGAGTAACCACGGGCGGCTGCATCAAGTCCGGCACCAAGCCCAGTTGCTCCCCCACCTATAATAATGAAATCCCAGACTTTTGAACTGTCTTCCACCTGCTGGATAAAATCGGAACGTTTCATAACAACAACCACCCTCTCTCCGGCCGGTTACGCCGGACAAAATATTTAATAAAACGGAAGCCGAACCACTTTTAAACTGCAATCCCACACAGTTAAGGCCTCCACCCCAATAACTTTGTTCAAGCAAAACACTTGATACATCCTCTTCATGTTTCGCTTTTGATCAAAATGTGACATACTGAAAACAAAATGACAAGAAAATATTTTCGAAATTGAATATTTTTTTTTAAAGCAAACAAAAACGAACCTTTATGCGTATCAAAATAATCCACCGAAACAACACTTATAATTTTGTTCAATAATTGAAACACGTTATGAATTATAACATAAAAACAGTAGTCCGGCATAGACAAAATCATCATAAAACAGGTACTGCCGATATGCTTTGAAAGATTGCAGTTTGCATCTGAACCTGTGACTTTGCCTTGCTAGTCGCGCTATCAACTGTTAGATAATTAAATATTAGACGGGTATTTTTTTCACTTTACCTGCCAAAATGAAACATTTGGTCGATGTGAAAACATAATTTAGACAGCAAAGCTCGTTTCAACTTAATGGGCTTGTTCATATTAGAAAGGAAGGAGACGGTCATTTTGACTGAACAGACTAGACCCAGAAAACAAAAGGGGCAGAAATTCAATCTCGACTCACTGTCCAAGAGGCAGCGGGAAATATTCGATATCGTCAGTGACAGAGGCTTCGCCCCTATCGAGACTCTGGCCCAGCACTTTGAAGTCACCCCCCAGACCATAAGACGCGACATCAACAAGCTCTGCAATTACAAGCTTCTGCAAAGATTCCATGGTGGAGCTGGACGGGCCTCCAGCGTTGAGAACGTAGACTACAGCGCAAGACGGAACATTCTGCATCAGGAAAAAAGGCTGATCGCAGAAATGGTGGCCAAGCTCATCCCGGACCGAGCTTCAATGTTCATCAACCTGGGCACAACAACCGAAGAGGTAGCCAAAGCTCTCTCCGGCCATAAGGCACTGCGGGTTATCACCAACAACCTGAACGTTGCACTGACCATGAGTGAAAACGAATGTGAAGTTATCGTTGCAGGCGGCATGGTGCGCCAGCGGGACAAGGGAATTACAGGAGAAGCTACCGTTGAATTCATCAGGCAGTTCAAGGTGGACTACGGGATTATCGGCGTTTCCGGGATTGATGAAGACGGAACCCTTCTTGACTATGATTATCACGAAGTAAGGGTAGCCCGCGAAATCATAAACAACGCCCGCAATATCTTTCTGGTCACCGACCACACCAAGTTCAACCGCAACGCGATGGTCCGTATAGCCGATCTCTCCGAGATTGACGCAATATTCACAGACCGCAAACCTCCACAGGTATTCCAGGACCTGATGAAATCAAAAGAGGTTGAACTGTACGTCACAGAAACAGGTAATAGAGAATAAATTAAAAGGGTTGGCTTAAGCCAACCCTTTTTTGTATATCAGATAAGACACTTCAGACCGCCCATGGCCCAAGGACAGTGACCGCAAGGGACAGTTCCACCAAAGCAATCGAACTCAAAATCATAGGCCCTGCCGATTATGTCATCACACGGGACCATCGGGCAGCTTGAGCAGTAGGGATATTCATACTTCAGAACCTCACTTCGAAAACCGGAATACTCTTTAGATCTCCATATTTCCAATATCTCTGTATCCTTGAGGCTACCCATGATCTTCGGCTTGATAACTTTTTCACTGCCGTCCATATAACAGGTGTAGCCATGCCAGAGAAACTGGCAGGGACTGACATCGCCTTGCGAAGTAACAAAACACACATCATCTTCCATAAATGAACAGCGCAGTTCATTTTGCGCGTTCAGCGGGGGAAGTTGCAGATCAAGGCCGTGCTTTTCAGCAAGATGTCGGGCTTTTGCATAAATCTCCCGTACACGTAAGCTCCACTCTTCATCTTGTTTCTTATCCCATTCAAAAAGGCTGGAAAGATTAAGCCATACGTTTTCGGCTCTTGCCTCCTCGCGCATACTCCTGCCAAGCTCCAGAAATTCATTCACCGGACCTTCTTTCTTAATCCGCCAGAGCACTTTAAAATAATCGTGAATATCAAGCCCCTGCTGCTGAGCTATCTGCTTCCACTTATTGAAAATATCTGTTGCAGCCGTGGTGTTGGGATTAAACAGGCTCTGTTCCTGCATCGCCGGATCATATGCGAAAACATGAGAGCACACCATAAAGTCCACTCCCTGTTTAATGGACCATTCAACTATTTCGGGAAGCTGCTCATAAGTATCTTTCATGAGCACAAACTCCACGCCCAGCCGGATATTACGCCCGGCTTCATCCGCTGCTTCGCGCAGCAGGGCAAGACTTCGTTCCAGCCTTTCCACACTTGCCTGACCGTGCAATTCACAACCCACATTGTTTTTGGATTCCAGTGAATCAACCGAGACACAAAAAGTATCCACCCCGGACAGCACAAGCTTGCTGGCCAGTCTCCCCGTTAAAAGCAGCCCATTGGTCTGAAAACCGATGGAGCCATCTTTGGGCATCCGCTCCCTTGCAAATGAAGCCATTTCCGCAAGACGAGGATGCAGCAAAGGTTCACCGATACCATTAAGAACCAAAAACATGCATTTTTCAAGAGCCGGTCCCAGTTTCCTGAAAGTTTCAAGTTCCAAATCCTCCTCTTCAATATGGCTGCCCGGCGCATATTTTACACACATAGAACAATTCATGTTGCAGCGTGTTGTAACTTCGACCTGTAACCTACTTGGAAAAAGTCCCCCGGCCAGACTCTTTACCGATAAATCTACAGTATCCGTCACTTGGAACCCCTTTTGTCCGAACTTTAAATTGCTCATACAACAACCCATGAGTATTGATATTTATTATTTGAGTATTCAATGATGTTCATAACAGTTCAGGCATTTAAACAGAATTTTGCTTATTTGCCAATTGGCAAAATTTATAATTTCAAGCCTTATACCGCACTGCCTCCCCTTGACCTGCAACTTGATTTCATGATCAAAAAGTAGAACTGTTTCATTTTCAATCACTATGCCCGCAAGCTTTCAAGACGGGTATGATATAAATCAAAAAAGTAAAGGATAATTAAAATGGAGAACCTGAACCTTCAGCCTATGGCTCCCCTGGACGGCGTGGACTTTCCAGCCGACTCTGAAGTTTTCATCCCCAAAGGGGTCTGTGCAAAAATGATCCGCTTTGCCATCGAAGACGGAAGACTGACTTTCGTAAACTTCACCGGGGGATGTGACGGAAACCTTAAAGCGATCTCCGCACTGGTTAAGGGCATGGAACTGGGAGAAATAATTGAAAAACTGAGCGGTATTACCTGCGGCAAAAAGCCCACTTCCTGTGCTGATCAACTCTGCAATGCTCTACGCGAGCATCTATAAAGTAACAATCCGAAAATATTTTAAAAGCCGCTTAATCCTGAATGGATGAAGCGGCTTTTAAATATTCTAAGTAACCAAAAAGATTTATGAACAATTCTTCTTAAATATTATAAGTGAAAGTTTACCCCTGAGGCATTCATAAACAATGCAGAAAGCTGGGTATGCCCGGAAGTATGAATTTCAAGACCTTCAATCTTCCTGTCTACCGGCATATGCCTGCGGTGTGCTATGCTTCAACTCGCAGAATAGATTTCCCATAAGCATGACTGCCAGTCGCAAAGTCCTCGGTTATACAGGCTTAACTATAGAATGAACTTCCTTGCGCAGTGCTTCCTTACCATTTTTCTGCAGCTGATGATAAAGGGTCATGATGGTAGCCTGACTGAAAACCACGTTTCTCAAAGCGTGAAATTTTGCAGTACCAAGCTCATTCCGGCTTAATCCGTAATCTTCCATCGCAATTTCCTCCATTGCAGGAATCAGCCACTTGGCAGCGGGAACCGTAAGAACCCAGTCATGATCTCCAAGATGGGTTACAAAAGCTTCCATACTGCGCTGCAACGGAAGGGTTTCACCATCTTCGGCCAGCAGTCCGCTTTTAACAGGATCAACACCGGCGATCACAGCTGCGGCTTTCAACCAGCGCACAGGAGAAGCTTCGTCTTTGCTGAATCCGGGATGATTATGTGCACATGCCTGAGCAACACAAACTTCGGGCGGAAGTCCCCGTACGATACTTTCCGCTACTCCGAGGACATGATGTTCACCAGTTCCGGCCAGCTTCTGTTCAGTCCTGCTTGCTCCGTTTTTCTCCCACTGAAAAACCCACGGTTTGTGCAGGTCATGCAGAATCTGAGCGGCAATTACGACATCACGATCAAGATTGAACCCATAGATATCGTTATAGTTGTTGTATAAAGCAAGAGACATTTTGACGTTAAGAGCGGTATGAGTAGCCAGTCCTCCGGGGTAGCTGTGATGGCTTGAGTACCCGCTGCCCGGAGCAGAATAAAAAGGCTGGTTTGCCTTGGACGCTGAACCGTTTTCCGGGAGAAACTCCTCAGAAGAGCCATTCTCCAGCCACCCGTTTTTATCCAGCTCACGATATACTTCTTTCATCCTCCCTTTAACCGCATTAAGCAGTTTAGGAGAAGGATTCTGGATTATTTCAACCACCCCTTTACGAATCCCGGGATTAACAATGCTTCCCGCCTGAGTCTGAATATATTTCCAGGACTGCATCACAGCACCTGATTTTTCAGACATCCGGCCCGGAGTAAGAGCCAGACATTCATCAACTGTGAACCGTGTGTAAGAAGATGCAGCAGCTGGTAAGGCAGAAGAAGCCACTGCGGCCCCGGTCATAATTCCCAATTTAATAAAATCACGTCTTTCCACGACAAAGCTCCTTGTAATAATTCTGATTTACACCCCCGTCACTCCTGACCAGATAGATATGAACAATATTATTTTCATATTTATGGCAGAACCATTGCCTTTGGGTGACATAAGGACGATGAGGCTTTGTCAGCTACAGTCTAGAGCTGTCATGAGCGGGAAAGACAGCAGAATAGAATACAAAGTTAATGGACTTTTCCATCCAAAAATCAAACATAAGTGAAAAGCATTCACACCTTAGCGGAAGCGTTAACAAGAGCCGTGAAAATCCTGCGTTGCGATCTGTACTGCACAAGAAATTCCGGATGCCACTGAACCCCAAGCAGGAAACGATTACTACGGCCTTCCACCGCCTGAATTATCCCTGCGTCACATTCAGCCACAACTTCCAGGTCCTGCCCCACTTCATTGATTGACTGATGATGGAGAGCATTTACATAGGGAGAAGTTCTGCTGAGCACTTCAGCAAGCATGCTGTCTTTTTTGATAGATATTTTTTTATGCGGAAGTACAGTGCGGGGATTACTAACATCTTCATAGACATCCGCGATCTCCTGATGGAGAGATCCGCCTTTCACAACGTTGATGAGCTGCATTCCCCTGCAAATTCCAAGCATAGGAATGTCATTCTCAAAAGCTCTGCGAATCAGTGTTACCTCCAGGGCATCACGTTTACGGGATTCACCGGGCGCATGTTTCAACCCAAGAATCCTGCGCAGGCCGAAAGCCAGCACAGCAACGGCGCTCAAAAGAATTTTGCGAGGAATATCCCGGATCCTGAAGTCAGCAGAACCGGACTTATCAAATATTTCTTTGAGCTTCTCCTCGCCGTAAAGGGCGGGGTCTATATCTGCCCCGCCACCGATAATCAGCCCGTCAAACTTTCTTTGTGCATGATAATTTTCCGGAGTTATGCGGTCGGGAACCCCTCCGGCAAGCCTTATATTCAACCAGAAAAAAATCCATGCGGCCATCCCCCCTCTGGCAGGGGTGGAAACACCTATCCTTGGTGGGCTCTGCTCTGGCATATCAACTCCTTTTACTACAGCAACTTACCCGGAATAATCCTTTTTGAAGCTTTATCGAGATATTCACTACACTTCTTCTTAAGTTTTTCAGGGTCTCCAGCAAGTTCTTCTACCTTTATCCATCTGTTCCATTCCAGAGCCATGGACCATTCATCCTCATCTATACGGCAATCAGGCAATCTGTAATGAAAAGCAGGTCTGGGCTTTATCAGTTCCGGCTCCTTTACTCTGCTCAAGGTAAAATCCTTATCAATGTGAGCAAGCAGACAAGTCAGGTCCAGAGGTCTGTTGCGGGTTGGATTATCTTCAAGGTAGTCAGCCATGAATTCTTCCATAGAAGGTTCGTAATCATTCTCGAAGATTTTAAGAACATACTTCTCGGGAAAATCATTTATGAAAGGAAAAATCCTTCTGGTCAGATCTACATCTATCTCTTCTTTAAGCCAGTCGAGCAGGACCAGAAAAGATCTCAGATAACTCAGGATGGTCTCAACCTTCAGGTCCGGACACTCTGGATTAAACTGCATACCGAAACCATACAGAAACGAAGCGCGTGTTCCTTTGGCATGAGTCTCTCGCAGAGCTTTCTCTATTTTTACGAGCTCTTCTATCCTATTCATTGGAACAGGTGGAGTGACAAGCTCAAAGGGAACAGCAAATTTAGCCAGATCATACAGGGTATTATCGACTGTTTCCACTTCATTCTGCTCAAGCTTGAACCCCATATCCTCCAGGAATTTTTTGTATTTCCTGTCCTTGAGCTGAATTGAATCAACTTCCAGACCGAAGTCACCGAAAGAAGTTTCAACCACCTTGTAGCTGAAAGGGGACTCCTTAAGCAGATCCCCTCCATAACTGTCGGAAACAATATTTCCTAAATTTTCGAGATCGACTCCAGAGAACTCCAGTTCAAAGCCTACTCTGCGCCACTCGCCTGACTCGGTTTTAGTACGCGGGGGAATTTTCCAATCCATTTTTTCTCCAAACTATATATAATTGAACAAAGAGCACCATCTTGCCGGAATTGAACAGCATTCATGAATATGCTCCGGGACAATAGATCATAATGGCTATGATTTAATCAAAGAATGTCATATTCCATCATTGATGACATCCTAAAAATAAACTGTAATCATAATACCATGTATGGCAATTAAAATCCGGCAAGTGAAGCAGAAAAAAAGAAAAGGAAGGGAGATAAGCATAGGCTATCACCCGATTACAATCAGAATCCCCAAGCCGACGACAGCCATGAAAGCTGCAATATTACGAACCAGCATCATACTCTCCTGTTTTACATGAATTATACCTGAAAACCGTGCAAACGACTGGAATCCATAAAAGATGGAGTGCGCATTTATATTTCCACAGTGTCACAATACAGTTAATTTCTACACAGATTATGAAAAAACATGCCTATTCTGGGGGATTGCCGCTTTTACACTCCAATGATATTATAATTCCATGCAATTTCAATTTTCCACTGCCCATAATATCGTTTTCGGAACAGGAACATCCAAAACAATTCCGGACCACGCACTCAGGTTCGGGAAAAAAGCCTGTCTGGTCACCGGACGAAGCCCCGAGAGATTCAAATGGTTGATTGACGAAATCTACCGCAACGGAGAATCTCCTCTGCTGATCAGTGTCAGTGGAGAACCTGACACCGATTTCATAACCTCATGTGCGGCACAGGCCCGACTGGCAGGTTGCGACATGGTCATCGCCATAGGTGGAGGAAGCGTGCTGGATGCCGGGAAAGCCCTTGCCGCCCTGCTGACAAACCGCAGACACGTGCTTGACTATCTGGAAGTTGTCGGAAACGGAATACCTCTTGACCATAAGCCCGCACCTTGCATTGCAGTCCCCACAACTTCCGGGACAGGTTCGGAAGTAACCGCCAACGCAGTTCTGCTCAGTTCTGAGCATAAAGTGAAAGTCAGTATGCGATCCAGTGACATGATACCGGACCTGGCTGTTATCGATCCTGAACTTACGGTATCAATGCCGCCCAGCATCACCGCTGCTACTGGTCTAGATGCTCTGACTCAGCTTATGGAGGCATTCGTTTCAAGATTCGCCACTCCCATGACCAGCCCCTTATGTAAGGAAGGGATGGCGCATGCAGCCAGAGCCCTCAGAACGGCCTTCATAAATGGAAAAGATATTGAAGCCCGGAGCAGTATGTCTCTGGCCAGTCTACTATCCGGTATTGCTCTTGCGAATGCAAAGTTGGGAGCTGTCCACGGATTCGCTGCCCCCCTCGGCGGACGCTTTAAAGCACCGCACGGAACAGTATGTGCCGCCCTTCTGCCGCAGGTTATGAAAGCCAATATACGCGCCTTAACTGAAAGAGAGCCGGAAAACCCTGCTCTTAAAGCTTATAGCCAGGTCGCGGGTATTCTTACCGGAAGAAAATCCGCCTCTCTTGACGATGGAATAGAATGGGTCAGGGAGCTCTGTGCTGATCTTGAAATACCTGGACTGGCAGCATTGGGGGTGACCGAAACGGATTTCAATGAAATTGCAGCCAAGGCAGCCCGGGCCAGCAGTATGAAAGGCAACCCTGTTGTTCTGACTGAAAAAGAACTTCTGAAAATTCTACGCAAAGCCATGTAAAGCAAAGGCTTACCCTGTTGAAGGATAAGCCTTTTTCACTTCCATGTTCACGACAGATTTCCTTTGCTGAAAATTCATGTCCCTTTACTGTGAATCCATTCACAGAAGCAATAACCGCTTCTTCGTCTAGGCCGTGGCCCCGAGAGAGGTCCCGCTGTACATCTCACCTGTCTGGTTCTGGTAGGCCTTCAAGGCCATGCGCTGGAGCATGGACTGCCCCTCTTCCTGAGCGTTTCCAGAATTATCCTGCCCAACCATATCGGCAAGCGAGGCATCACCCATTGCAAAGGCTCTTTGTAATTCATCAGCAGTCACTACACCATCCTTGTTATAATCGTACTCGTCGTATTCTTCTTCAGAGCCCTCGCTGGAACTACCGGATGAGCTTGAAAAGCCTGAAGAAGCCGCAACATTACCCATTCCTTCGGGCAGGGGCATACTGCTCATCCCTTCTGCCAGTTCCTCACCGGAAATGCTTCCATCGCTGTCAGTATCCAAAGCGCTGAAAAGCTCATCACCAAGACCGGATTCTTCCTTGCTGATCCGGCTGTCGCCATCTGAATCCAATTCACTCATGAGAGAGTCAAGCAGGTTCTGCTGGCTGCCCCCCATAGCCATGGACATCCGGCCCATTGCAGCCATCTGCTGCTGTCGCTTTTCCAGATCAGCGACCATTTCCTCCTGAGACAGATTTCCGTCTCCATCTGAATCTATTTCGTCGAAAATATCTCCGAGGAACTCGGCCTCATCAATATTCAGCTGACCATCACCGTCACTGTCTTTGTTGCTGATTACCGAGCTGACAAAATCATCTGAAGACTCAAAATCTTCAGGCCTCTTGATTCCATTCTGGTTTGCAGGGAACAGACTTCCTGCAACGGAAGATCCCAAGGCTGAAATACTCACAATCTACCTCCATATATGGTTTTGTCGGGAAAAGGAAAAAACTTCCACATTTCCCGTCCGGTGTAGACTGAAGCAATTACAAGACCTGATTTTATTGAGAAATATTAATATAATATTAATTTTTAAATGTAATGATGAAAATAATATTCAACCTTGAAAGACACTTTAAATTGACAAAAAAGGCTCTATCATGCTTACTATAGATCAGGATTATATTTTTAAATGCCGGAGGAGAACATGAGGAGAAGCCATTTTTTCTACGCAACTATAATTATGACCCTTTTTGCAGTCTTTCTTTTTCAGGGAAAAGCTTCAGCCTATGAGAAATATGACTTCTGGATTCAGACTCCGAACGGCTGGACCCATAACACGCAAGGACTCTCAAACGACCTGAAAAAGCAGGTCATCTCGCCGGACCGCAACGCATTTGTCGAAGTATATGCAGCAGAAGGAGCCAACCCCGGTCTGCAGGCGATAGCTGACGGTATGGAGAGAGGAATATTAAACCGGGGCGGTGTATATTTTCAGAACCGAATTTCAAGCCGCAACGTAATGGTTGACGGGCATCCGGCAATATTCAGAGAGTACAACTCCAACTATAATGGGAATCCTCTGCATGCCTATGCTATTTACTCCTATGCTAACAGAGGTGCTGTTGTGGCAATCGGGGTGTTCGCTGAACAGTTTGCACAACAATATCAAACCCTTGTTTATCAAAGTGTCACCAGCCTGCGCTTCTCTCCTCCGCCGACTTCCGGCAATGACCCTTACAGCTCGAATACTGATCCATGCAGTATGATAATCGGAAAATGGAAATGGTTCACAGGTTCTGTTGCTGAATTTTATCCAAATGGAAGAATGCCCGGGAATGGTAACAGTTGGAGATGCGCAGATCCCCATAGCCGCACTTTCATCATAACCTGGAGCAACGGAAAATGGGTTGACACTCTTAAAATGTCTCCGGACGGTAGCCGCCTGGAAGGTAAAAACCAGATCGGCAACAGAGTATGGGGAAACCGTCTGAATCATTAATAACTGCATCAACATTGATTTTGACCGTCCAACCGCCGCGTTTCTGCGGTGGATTACCATATAAGGGCCGCGATATCTCTGATATGGCGGCCTCATTAATTAGGATTTCAACAAACAGACAGGAAAATTCAATCCCCAAATACATTATGTCAGCGACCAGCGTTCCCTTGAAAACGATCCGACATCCCGGTTTTTATTGCGGGATCAGTCAATTGCAGGGTATGCTTATTATGCACAATTACAATCTCCGCACTGTGTTGCGACCATGACTATACCCGAAAAAGTAAGGATTAATGAGAATGAGTTTGTTCAGTTGGCTTCCGTTCGTGAAAAAGAAAAAAAAAACTATGGACCCGGAACAGGCCCGGCAATTGTTAACTGACCGTTATAACCATTTCCGCCTGCTCATACAGGCCAACACCAGTACGCATGAATATATTGCGGAACTTGAAGAATCACTTCGTGGCTTCAGACCCTACGGGATGCATTATGTCCGGGCACTGTGTACTCGTATATCCGTATCCACCTACCAGATGATCAAGCACCTGAATGAGCTTAACCCCGGAGGATACAGCAGGCTTTTTGACGCATACAACGAAATTCAGGAACGCATTTCCAAAGAGATTGAACCCGTTCACTATTCGGGAGAAGGAGAACTAGTCCTGCCGCTTAATCAGATTGGAAGGGATCAGGCAGACTTATGCGGCCCCAAAATGGCAATGCTGGGAGAAGCCGGACACAACCTAGGTTTAAAAATTCCGTCTGGCTTTGTGGTTTCCACGGCGTCTTTTTATAAATTTATGGCAGTCAACGGGATGCAGGAGGAAATAGACCGAAGGATTCAGGCCTCTGATTTCCAGAACAGGGATGAGGTGTTCCAGGTCTCATCCTCTATAATGAGCCTGATAATGGCAACAGAATTACCTGAAGATGTATCCGATGCTATCTACACCGCCTATGACAGTCTTTGCGCCGAACTCGGTGAGAATGTAAATCTTGCAGTCCGCTCCAGTGCTCTTGGTGAAGACCGGCAGGGAGCTGCTTTCGCGGGACAGTACAGGTCAATTTTAAACGTGGACCGCGAATCAATTCTCGAAGCGGTCAAAGAAGTCATAGCATCAAAATATTCATTGCAGGCAATGGCTTACCGTAACAACCGTGGATTAAGAGATGAAGATGTAGCCATGAGTGTCGGCTGCATTGAAATGGTCGAGCCGCTCGCATCGGGGGTGGCCTATTCCCGAAATCCTGTTAATATCCGCGATGGCAATATCACTCTTTATTCAGTGTGGGGACTGCCCAAGGCTGTCGTAGACGGATCCACTGAGACTGATGAATTTGTTGTCAGCCCGGCTCCTGCATCTAAAGTTATCGAAAGAAGGATCGCAGATAAAAAAGAGAAATTCATATGTGATGCGGGGGAAGGAGTCTGCCGGACAGTGGAAGTTGATGATTTACGCAAGTCCCCTTCCCTGAATGACAAACAGGCAATTGAAGTTGCACAGATAGCTTCCCGCATTGAAGAGCACTTCGGTCCGCCGCAGGACATTGAATGGGCAATAACTGAGAACGGTGAATTTTACCTGCTGCAATGTCGCCCTCTCATGCTGATTGAGGACGGGAAAGACCATTCGGCAGACAATTCCAGCCTACCTGCGCCTCTGCTGTCAGGAGGGCGGACAGCCAGTCCCGGAGTCGGCATTGGCCCTGCCTACCCGATCAGGAAAAGTGCCGATAAGCTGGCTTTCCCTGATGGTGGAGTCATGATACTGAAACAGGCCCTGCCCAGCCGGGCGGCACTGCTTGACCGCTGCAGCGCGGTAATTACAGAACAGGGAGGCATGGCCGGTCATCTTGCCAATGTAGCCCGGGAATTCGGGGTTCCGGCTCTTTTCGGAGTCAGAGATGCCTTGCAAAAACTGGAGGAAGGACAGATTCTGACAGTTGATGCCGATGGTCATGCAGTTTACGCAGGACCGGTGGAAGAGCTGCTTACAGAAAAACCACGCAAACGGCTTATGAAGGGAAGCCCTGTTCAGGCAGCACTGCGCAAGGCGGCAAGAAATATTGTACGCCTGAACCTGACTGACCCTGACTCACCGGATTTCCGCCCCTCCAGATGCAAAACCATTCACGATATAATGCGCTTCTGTCATGAGATGGCGGTACGCGAAATGTTCGGTTTCGGGGCAAGCGATGAACATATCATGGCTGCCTCAAAACAACTTATCTGTAATGTTCCCAAACAATTCTGGATTCTGGATCTCGGAAACGGAGTAAGCGAAGACGGGGACATCAACCCCAGGTGTGTCTTCATGGAACATGTACGTTCAATACCCATGCGCGCGCTTTGGGCCGGAATGCAGGCCATACCGTGGGACGGTCCGCCTGCTATCCACGGCAAAGGATTGATGGCGGTAATGTTCGAGGCCACAATGAACCCCAACCTTAACGTTGCGGCCAAATCCAGTTACACCCAGAAGAATTACTTCATGATTTCGGAAAACTACTGTTGCCTGCAATCACGTTTCGGTTTTCACTTCTGTTCAGTGGAATCTCTTGTAGGTGAGCGAACTTCGGAAAACTATGCCAGCTTCCAGTTCAAAGGTGGAGCCGCTAATCCTGAACGAAGAATCCTGCGGGCACGTTTCATCGGCAGCATACTTGAAGAAATGGACTTCCGGGTGCGTATACGGGAAGATAACCTCACGGCCCGGCTGGAAGGATTCAACCGGGAAGAGATGGAATTCCATCTCAAGATTCTCGGTTATCTGATAACCCACACCCGACAGTTGGACATGATTATGACCAGCCCTTCGAGTGTCGAAAAATACAGACAGAAATTTCTGAATGATTTTAAAATGTTTGAACACAGGGATATTACCTGAAAAATGAAACGGCGGATGGGGTAATCCGCCGTTTCGGGGTCCGACTTGCACTTGCTGGTGTGGTCAACAGTCGGGTTGTGTATGTCGATCCGGATCAAGTCCGTAAAAAATTCTGCAAACTACAACTGATCCTTGGGCGGGGGTATTTCCTTACCGCATTTTGCGCATTTTATTTTTTTCAGCTTATCTTCATATTTTACAATATTTACTTTTCCGCAATCCGGGCACTTGCGCTTTCGATTGAATGCAGATTTCAAAGCTGAATAAATTCCCCACATAATTTCCTTCCTGAATAAAATATTATAGAGATCCCGGACTACAGCTTAACAGCCTAAAGCAGGTCATTATCAAGGATGAGAGACTGAAGAGTTACCATCCCCACGATCTGGCCCATGTCTTCCACCGGAGCCCTCTGTATATCGATACGATGCAGCAGACGAATCGCGTACCTGATATCCATCCGGGAGGGAACGGTTATCACGGGCTTGGTCATTATCTCATATATGTAAACATTTTCTGCCTCTCGTCCAGGAACAAGGATCTCGCGCACAAGGTCGCTGACCGAGACTATCCCCCAGGCGTCATCCTCACTTCTCTTGCTGACCAGAAGCTCGGAAACTTTCATGGAACGCATTATTTCAGCGGCCTCCTTGGCCGTGGTCATACCGTCAACGGTCTGAACATCGCTGCTCATCACATCCTGAACTCTTACAACAACTGAACCCATATCTGTCTCCCTTTAAAAGTAGCTCTTGCGCACTTTCTCTTTGAAAGCTTCAATCTGGCTTTCCATGCCGAGCACATTCTCCACCGGAAGCACAAAAGCAATACCCGTTCCCGGCTTATGAAACTCCCCGGCGGTCTTTATTGCATCCATTACCGGTTTGACCAGATGCTCCTCCAACAAAAAAAGAACTATATCAGTCTGGTCTTCAAGTGTAAGCCCGAAAAAAGTCTTAGCCTCACGCATTCCGGTTCCTCTTGCGGGGATAATTGTCGCGCCGGTGGCGCCCACCGCCTTGGCCGCATCTACAATTGCATCGGTTTTATCAGGTTTGACCGGTGCAAGAATAATCTTGAACTTCATTTCTTCCTCCCTGATTTTACAGGTCTGGCTAGTTTCGTATCGTCTTTACGAAAACAGTGGTACCTATCAATCAAAATTTTAAAAAGGCCCCTTCCAGCAGTTTACGAACCCGGTTTCCGCTTACGGGAAGCAAGAAAATGCGTAAACTGGGCATAAGCCATAACCGTAATAATAGGAAACAGACTCGCAAAAGCAATGAGACCGAATCCGTCAAGGGCAGGATTACGTCCCGGGACGGCTTCCGAAAGCCCCAGTCCGAGAGCGGCCACAAGGGGCACGGTCACAGTTGAAGTCGTAACTCCTCCGGAATCATAAGCCAGAGGTATTATCTTCTTTGGTGCCATGAAAGTCTGAATTATCACTATAATATATCCGACCATAATATATATGTACAGAGGAGTACCGGTTACAATACGGAAAGCTCCCAGTGAAATACCTATAGCCACCCCAACCGCAACAGTAATGCGAAGTCCCCACTGGCTTATCACCCCACCGGAAACCTCCTTGGCTTTGATTGCCACGGCTAGCAGTGAGGGTTCGGCAATTGTGGTTGAAAAACCGATCATGGCAGCGAAAAGATAAACCCAGCCGTAAGAAGTCCAGTCACTGAGGGCGGCGACCCCGCCTTCGCCCGCCAGAAGCGAAGGCGCGGAGAGTTGGGTCGCCATGATCCTGCCTACTGGAAACAGCGCTTTTTCCAGGCCGATCAGAAACATCGCCAGTCCCAGCACAACATATACACCTCCCACAATCAGACTGCGCAGATTGGGGATGGACTGCCGCAACACAAATAGCTGAAAGCACGTGATAAGAATCAATATAGGAAGGATATCCCTTATCGTAGCAAGTAATACCTGTCCGAATTCAATCAGGAATGTCATTACCGCGCTTTCCTCTCTTTAAAATTTTGTCAGGCCGCGGGGGGCATCTCCCGCAGCCTGAATATTAGAAAACGATCAACCCGTACCCCATAACAAAGATCATAGGTAGGAGGGAGGCAAAGGCGATCAGTCCGAAACCGTCCAGAAGCGGACTGCGCCCTTTGATGATAGAAGCCAGACCCACTCCCAAGGCCGCTACAAGAGGAACGGTGACGGTGGAGGTGGTAACACCACCGGCATCGTAGGCAATTCCTACAATTTCCTTGGGAGCAACCAGGGTCATCAGCATGACAACCACATAGCCCCCTATGATCAGATAATGTACGGGCCAACCGCGCAGTATCCTAAGAACTCCAATTAGAATGGCCACTCCCACTGAAAAAGCCACAGACATCCGCAGCCCCAGAGCATAACTGTTCAAGGCATCCTCCCCCGGGGGGATCAGATTGCCCCGGGCTGCAATATCGGCAGCCTCCGCCGAAACGGCGATCAACGCGGGTTCCGCAACCGTGGTCGAAAAACCGAGTAGAAAAGCAAAACTCAACAGCCAGAACAGACTACCCTTTCTCGCCAGAGCACGGGCCATTTCCTCTCCTATCGGGAAAAGACCCATTTCAAGCCCCTGAATAAAAAGCATCAAACCGAGAACAACAAGAAGGCCGCCGAAAGCCACCTCACCGATGTTCGGCAGAGGCTGCCTGAGAACAACAATCTGAAAGAAAGCAATCACCAGAATAATAGGCAGAAGATCCTTGAAAGAACTCCATAGTTTTTTCAACACTGCCAAGGTTATTCTGCGCGCAGAAAATGCCGGTTTACTGTTGCTCATAATATCTCTGGGAGTCCCTTTAAACCGCTTTATCAGTTAATATTCCGTTATGTTGGGCCGCATCCACAATTCTGTTCATAAGAATTTCAGTATTCGCGGGCTTAAGCATGAAATCAAAGGCCCCCTCGTTCATGGCAGCAAGAGCACTGCCCATATCGGCATTCCCCGTCAGCAGAATAACTTCAATCTCAGGATGACGAGCCTTGATCATTTTAAGGACATCTAAGCCATTCATTCCCGGCATCTTCATATCAAGAACAACTACCTGATATGCCTCGTTGTCGAGCCTGCCCAGAGCCTCTTCACCACATTGAGCTGTGGTAATCTCCACAGATCTCCTTGATAATCTTTTAGCCAAAACCGAGGAGAATACCTCCTCGTCGTCAACTAGAAGCACTCGAATGTTTTTCATGGCTCCCTCCATAACTGCACGTAATCTTACAATGAACATGCCAACCTTGAAAAAGAGTTCTAAAAGCCTACCGCCACTAAAACCGTCCTCAACACTCAAAAGACTGTAATAAATGAACAATATTCTCGAAAAGAACAATCTTCACAATCAAACATACCAGACTTATAACAAAAAAAATACCACTGCCTCTTAAAACAAATCAATTGTCTGCATTCTCGAATCAACTAAACCGGGTACTTTTACCCCGCCAAACACAAGCCAGTGCCTGTTGAATTGTGAAAACTGTAACAGAGACGGGCAATGGACCCCGAAACACGGATTTGGTTCATTTTGTACCAGTGGCACAATAAGAACCGTTTCCTCAAAGTATCTCCCTCAATCATGCACTTGCCATGACGAACCTTCCTCCTTGCTACATTATATATACACCCTAGAGATCTAAGACAACAAAGTATTTTATTACAGTACGTTAAATAGACAAAACCATAGACCGGACAAAGCTTCCCGGTTGTGATTTATGGCACAGTGATTGCTCAAGGGGTATTGGAGACAATCGTAATAACCAGTCGAAAACTCGAGCCAGAAGGCAGTGAGAAAAGATATGCAGACTGAAAAGAAAACATCCTACGACAGACTCTCACGCAAGATTGCGTTGATCGTCATCACGGTATCCAGTGCCCCACTGATTCTTGTGGGTGGGCTGATTTTCGATCAGTTCAGATCGATATACCGCGCAAAGGTATATGCCCACCTTGCCGAAGTCGTGGATAAGCACAAGGACAACGTAAACAACTTCCTGCACGAAAAGCAGGCCGAAATACAGTTCCTGACCCGTGCGTTCACATACGACCAGCTCAGTGAACCCCGTTTTCTTGAAGAAACACTCAAGTCAATGCAGCAGCAGTACGGACGTATCTTCGTGGATCTTGGAATAATAGATAAAAACGGCAGACAGGTTGCCTACGCGGGACCTTTCAACCTGCTCGGGGCAGATTACTCTGATGCCGACTGGTATCTGACCAGCCGAAACAAAGTTTCCGGAATAAGTGATGTATTCATGGGGCTCCGGCAGTCTCCGCATTTCATCATAGCCATTAACAGCAGTGACGGAGAGCGTGAATGGACGCTTCGCGCTACCATCGACTTTCTGGCTTTTACCCATCTGGTGGAGAACATACGCATTGGAGAAACCGGATATGCCTACATTCTGAATACAAAGGGAACCTTCCAGACCAGACCGCCGGCCAACCGGGACAGCAACCTCGTGCTGACTCCATATAAGACCATATCAAGCCCCAACCTCAATGAGAGCGTTACTATTCAGCTTTCAAGAGGAAGCGACAAAGAGAAATACATAACCGTAACCTCTCTGCTCAAAGACGGCGACTGGAAACTGGTCTACCAGCAAAACGTGAACGATGCCTTCTCGGCCATGATTCGTAGTGAGTTCTTCACCCTTGTAATATTTATGACCGGAGGTCTCAGCATCATCGTAATGGCCGTATATCTTTCAAGAAAACTAATAAATAGATTTAGAGCCATTGATGAAGAAAGTGAGATGATGAACCGCCAGATGGTTGAAACCGGCAAACTGGCTTCAATTGGTGAACTGGCCGCAGGAATTGCCCACGAGATCAATAACCCGGTGGCGATCATGATCGAGGAAGCAGGCTGGGTCAGCGACCTGCTCGAAGATGAAGGTCGTAATATGTCCTGCTACCCGGAAATTTCCCGGGCACTTGAACAGGTACGGACGCAGGGGGGGCGGTGCAAGGATATCACTCACAAGCTGCTGAGCTTCGCCCGCCAGACCGACTCCAGAATCGCCGAAGTCTCTATTCCGGCACTGATCGAGGAAGTTGTAGAAATATCAATGCAGCAGGCACGCTACGCCAGAGTCGAACTTTCACTTGATCTGGACCGCAACATGCCGCTGGTAAAAGCTTCGGTTTCGGAACTCCAACAGGTCTTTCTGAATCTGGTTAACAACGCAATTCAGGCGATGGAAAGCTCTGGCGGAAAGCTCATGATCAACTGTTACGCTCAGGATGACATGGCTCATATCTCGATTGCAGACACGGGGCCCGGAATACCAGAGGCCTATCTCAGCAGGATTTTCGACCCCTTCTTTACCACCAAACCGGTCGGCAAAGGTAGCGGTCTGGGCTTGTCCATCTGTTACGGACTGGTTCACCAGATGGGCGGGGACATAGAGGTTGAAAGTGGAGTGGGCCTTGGAGCCCGGTTCAATATCAGACTGCCCCTGCCCGAAACCGGCAGCGGTCAGGACTAAACCTAGGAGGATTAACCATGATTGATGCAACCATTCTATTCGTAGACGATGAACAGGCTTTCGTTGAAGCAATGTCTAAAAGACTGGAACGCAGAAACATGACTGTCCACAAGGCTTTTGACGGAGATACCGCTTTGCGCCTGCTGGGCGAAAATCCGGCAATCGAAGTAGTAATTCTTGATGTTAAAATGCCACTGAAAAACGGGTTGGTAGTGCTGCGCGAGATCAAGAGAGATTATCCCAAAGTTGAAGTAATCATGCTCACAGGGCACGCCACTGTGGAATCTGCAATTGAAGGCATGCAGAACGGGGCTTTCGACTACCTGATGAAACCCTGCTCCATTGATGACCTCATCGAAAAAATCAGTGCTGCTGTAAAACTCTTTCATGAGCATGAAGAGGAAGAGGTCAAGGCCAGGATAGACGATATAACTCATCGCATTGCTTAATTCCGGCAATGCAGGCCCGGCGGGTGTAAGATGATAAACGGCAAAAAACAAATAAGACTGCTCATTGTGGACGATGAAGTCGGCTTTGCGGAAATACTGCGCAAACGCATGGGCAGGCGGGGCATTCTCGTAGAGACCGCCTATCGCGGTGAAGATGCGGTAAGAATGCTCCGCGAAAAAGAATTTGACGCAGCCGTTCTAGATCTGAAGCTCGAAGGCATGGATGGGATAGAAATTTTGAAAATTTTCAGGCTGCTAGACCCGGAACTGCCTGTTCTGATGCTCACCGGGCACGGCTGCGAGAAGGCAGCAGCGGAAAGCATCAGACTGGGAGTGGCGGAGTATCTGTCCAAGCCGGTGGATTTCGACCTGCTGCTTGAAAAGGTCAGGCAGGTATGCGCCCGGAAGGAGGTTCCCGATGAAAGGGATAAAGATTCTTCTGGTTGATGATGAAATGGATTTCTCCCGTGTTCTTGCCCGCAGGCTCGACAAACGGGGGATGAGTGTCAGCACGGCTTCGTGCGCGAGTGAAGCCATGGAGACACTCAGGCTTGATGAGATGGATGTTGTTCTGCTGGATGTCAAAATGCCCGGCAGGGACGGAGTCCGGCTCCTCGGAGAAATAAAAAGGCTGTATCCGCAGATTGCGGTCCTGATGCTCACAGCCCACATAAATCCGGATCTGGTAATTTCATGCCTCTCAATGGGAGCGGCAGGTTACCTGACAAAACCGGCAGATGTGGACGAGTTGACGGAAAAGATAGCGGATGCGGCAGCAAGCAGGAAGACAGACCCGGACGGCAAAAAGTGAACTACCGGACGGGGCGAAGGCACAACAACCAAATTTAATATGTGAGGACAACCATGGGTTTTTTCAATCAATGGGGTAAATTTATGATGGCCGGGGCCGGATACATGGCCCGCTGGGAAATAGACAATGCCAAGACGATCATGGGCAGCAGAAAGCTGCGCATGCTTCTTGGGCTGATGCTCATTCCCGTTATTCTGGGCGGTATTGCTTTCGCCGATGACCTTGCACCTGTTCTCCCAGAACTGCTCGGCGGCAAGAAATCATACAGCCCCGCTTTTTACAGCTTCGGAATCTTTCTGGTTTCCATCGCCATCGGCATGGGGGCCGGACTGATAACAGGCTGTATCGGAGCGGGCGGAGGGTTCATTATCGCTCCCGCTCTGATGAGTGCAGGAATCAAAGGAATTCTTGCGGTAGGAACAGACCTGTTTCACATTTTCGCCAAGGCGATCATGGGAAGTGTCATTCACCGCAAGATGGGTAACGTATCGGTTCCGCTGGCAGTGGTATTCCTCATAGGAGCCATTGTGGGCGCTACTGCAGGTGGTGTAATCAACCGCGTGCTTTACGAAATCAATCCAGTCCTTTCGGATGCTTTTATTACCACCGTGTACTCACTTATGCTCGGTTTTCTCGGCTCTTACGCCATGTATGATTACCTGAAAGCACGCAAGTCCGGCTTCAGCGGCGATGCACACGGCGGCGGGGAAGGCGCGGACCTCGGGTCTATATGCAAGTCCCTGCAATCCATAAACTTCCCGCCTATGGTGAAGTTTGACCAGGACCTCACTCCCGGCGGACGTCAGATCTCATGGATATTCCTGGTCCTTTCCGGTGCTCTTGTCGGTCTGGCTGCAGGTATCATGGGTGTGGGCGGCGGTTTTCTGACCTTCCCCATCTTTGTATACGTACTTGGTGTATCGTCCATGACCACTGTAGGTACTGACATATTCCAGATCGTTTTTACCGCGGGATTTGCTTCCATCAGCCAGTATGCCATTTACGGCTTTATCTTCTACACTCTGGCCATGGGCATGCTGCTCGGTTCACTTCTGGGAATCCAGATCGGCGCACTTGTTACCAAGGTCGTTCCCGGGGTAACCATCCGCGGCTTCTACGCCATGGCAGTTCTGGCAGGTTTCGTTAACCGTATATTTGCACTGCCCGGAAAACTCGGAGAAATGGGATATATCCCCATTTCAACGGCAACGGGAGATATATTGAACACCATAGGAATCTGGGCCTTCTTTGTGGTTATCGGCGGATTCTCGGTATGGGTAATCGGGACATTCCTCAAAAATATCAAGAATCTCAAGGTAGAAGGAGCACACTAAAATGATCGTCAACAAAAAAGAATTCACCGGTGGTCTGACCCTGCTCGCCCTATTCTTCGCGGTGCTGGTCGTAATGTTCCAGCCTATCTTTGACGGCAAGAATGCCATGGCCTACCTCGATGCGATGTACAACTCCATCTCCAAGGGTTCGGTAAACTATATTGAACCACTGCGGGAAGAAGTCAAAGGAATCAGCAACAAAGATGTAACCCTTAACCTGAAATTCAGCACAAAGGTTCAGGCCGAACAGTCCGAAAAGCTGTTCCAGCAGGCGGGCGTAAAAACAAGCCTTAACGGCAGCAATCTTGAAGTCAGCGGACCTATTGCCTCCATGCTGAACACCAGTCTGGAAGACGCGGAACTTATGTACCATAACAGAGCCGAAGAGATTCAGTCCAAATATGGAATTGAAGCCCGCAGAACCACATTCAACTGGTGGACCAGTCTCGGCCTTATGGAAAAATCCCTGAACTCTCAGGAAGAATTCAAGATCGCCAAGGTAACATCAACCGTTTTGAAAAAAGCCGTAGAGACAGCTTACAATTACTACGAAATTGAGCCGCTCAACATTATGGACGAGCTCTGGTTGGTCATCTTCTCACTTGTCTTCTACGTGGTATACACATTGTGGTACGGATTCGCCATCCTCTTTGTTTTCGAAGGATGGGGACTGAATATCGGTCATTAAGAACCGAAACGTACCTCCCTTAGAACGGCGGACGATCCGGTTCCCTCCAGTACCGGATCGTCCGTACACTCTTTACTACCATCTATATTCGCCTTATTATTTAAGAATGAGGACGGAAATATGAATCTTCAGGAATATTACGATACTATAATGCAACTCAGCCACGGGATAGTGGTTACCCTTGATCTGGACGGCGGAATTATTCACGGTAATTCCCGGCTGGAATCACTGACCGGATATTCCATGAAGGAACTGGCCGGGAAGGACTGGTTTGACACTTTCATAGCTGAAGACCAGCGTGATTCCGCCAGAAAAGAGATTCTGGATAAGGCCGGAGAACGAAGCGTTTCCCGGATTTCAGGCAATATACGCTCTCGGGATGGAGGAAAAGTCTATATCGACTGGAACCTCAAAGCACTTAGCGATTCTGACGGAAGTATAATCAGTATTCTCTGTGTAGGGCAGGACGTAACCGCCCACATGCTCAGACAAAAAGGACTGCTTCAGGAAAGATTCAACCTGATTGAACGCAACAAAGAACTGAACTGCTTGTTCGAAATCAGTAAACTCGGCGGCGATTCCAGCCTGAGCCTGAAGGAGACACTCGATAAAATAGTTAAACTACTTCCCTCAGGATTTCAGAATCCGGAAATAACCCACGTACGACTCAGAGTGGGGAGCCTGAGCTTTGAAACAGAGAATTTCACCAAAACAGAGAATATTCTTGTGGAACCCGTAGAATCGGGCAGTGATATTCGCGGTTCCATCACGGTGGCAGTAGAAAATAATGGGAAAAAAGGCAGCGGTGAGTCGACTTTCATTGATGACGAAAAGGACCTGCTGACAACTACAGCCCAGCAGATATCCATAATTATCGCGAAAAAAGAAATCAGAACAGCCAAACAGGAACTTGAGCAACAGTTGCGACAGGCAGACAGACTCGCCAAAATAGGTCAGTTTTCCGCTGGAGTAGCCCATGAAATCAACGAACCTCTGGCCAATATACTGGGTTATGCACAGCTCGCCCAGCAGACACCAGATCTGCCGGAACAGGTTCGCTCGGACCTTGAGAGCATTGTTGACTCTTCACTGCATGCGCGTGAGATAATAAAAAAAATAATGTTTTTCAGCCGACAGCTTCCGCCGCAGTTCATTCCCACAAATCTGAATGAAACAATAAGCGAAGCTCTGCGCATAACTGAAACAGCTGCCAAGCGCAGCAACATCAAGATCACCTGTGATTTTGATGAAAACCTCCCGGTGGTTTCTGCTGACCCGCAGCATATCAAGCAGGTTATCGTCAACCTTGCGGCTAATGCCATTCAGGCCATGGGCGAAGGTGGAGAGCTGAGCATAAAGACCCTCAATAACGAAAATGATGCATACATTGTGGTTAAAGACAACGGCCCCGGAATCCCTGAAGATGAACTGAAACAAATTTTCAATCCTTTTTTCACCACCAAGGACGTGGACAAAGGTACCGGGCTTGGCCTGTCGGTTGTCCTTGGAATAGTTAAAGCTCACAAAGGTTTTATACAGGTTCATAGTGAACCGGGTCAGGGGACCTGCTTTGAAGTGGCTTTCCCCTGCCAGCAGAAAAACCTGCCAACTGAATAATCTCACGGACGGAAAATGCGCGGTAAAATAAAGATTCTCGCAGTAGATGACAGCAAAAGCACTCTTGAAGTGCTTAAAAGAAATCTTGAAAGCAACGGATACGATGTACTTACCAGTCTGCGTGTTGAAGAGGCCCTGCCCCTGCTTGATGAGTTTGACTTTGATATAGTCATTACAGATTTCCGAATGCCTCAGGCCACCGGACTGGACCTCATCAGACACGTGCGTGAAAACCATCGCGACGTAGAAATAATGATGATCACCGGCTATCCCTCAATATCCGGAGCTGTTGAGGCAATCAAGGACGGGGCAGGTGAATACCTGCCCAAACCTTTCACCACGGAAGAGCTGCTTACCGCTATGGACCGCATTGTGGAAAGGGTAAACCGCAGGCGGGCAGTAAACACGGTTGATAATCCGGACAGGACATACGGTATCGCAGGAAAATCTCCGGGTATGCAGTTGGTTTTCCGGCGCATAGGCAAGGCGGCATCCACGAATGCCAACGTTCTCATTTCCGGAGACTCCGGGACAGGAAAAGAACTGGTAGCAAGGGCTGTTCATTACCACAGTGATCGCAGGGCGGCTCCTTTTGTTCCTGTGAACTGTGCCGCCATTCCAGATTCGCTGGTTGAAAGTGAGCTTTTCGGCCACGTCAAGGGAGCATTCACCGGAGCCAAGGAAGGCCGGGCCGGTTTTTTCGAAATTGCCAACGGAGGTACAGTCTTCTTAGATGAGATAGGCGATGCCAGCCCCAGCATGCAGGCCAAACTCTTGCGAGTGCTGCAATCCAAGGAATTCTGCAAGGTCGGGTCAAGTGTGGTACACACGGTTGATACCAGAATCCTTGCCGCAACTCACAAAAACCTGAAGAAACTGGTTGAGGACGGCTCTTTTCGCGAGGATTTATTCTACCGGTTGAATGTGGTCGACATTCCGGTCCCATCCCTTGCCGAGCGTGGGGATGATATTCTGATTCTGGTCAGCAACTTTCTGGTTAAATTTTCCAAGGCAATGCAGCGTCCAACCCCCGGCATGACAGACGAGGCTCTGCAGGCCCTGCGCAATTACGCATGGCCCGGAAATGTCCGGGAACTGGAAAATCTCATTCAGCGGCTGGTGGTAATAGTCGACCATGATCCGATTCAAGTGAATGATCTTCCACCCAGCATGCGCTTCAGCCTGCCGGTGGACAGCCGTGTAGACCGCTCTCTGGCAGATGTGGAACGGGAAC
Organism: Maridesulfovibrio salinus; assembly: GCF_055394525.1. Lineage (NCBI taxonomy): Bacteria > Pseudomonadati > Thermodesulfobacteriota > Desulfovibrionia > Desulfovibrionales > Desulfovibrionaceae > Maridesulfovibrio > Maridesulfovibrio salinus. The sequence continues at coordinate 1,317,777 of NZ_AP042461.1, read as the reverse complement.
ATATCCGCAATGTTCTGACTATGACCAATAACAATAAAACCCGGGCAGCAGAAATTCTTGGCATAAACCGTAAGACCCTGCGTGAGAAACTGAAAAGGATGGAGATTCAATAAACCTGCCGGAACAATTTTATGAATTGAAAATAAACTGGGATAGGAGAACAGAAACATACTCCAAGTCTGCCTTTCCAGATGCTGCAGGCTGTCTTCCAAGGTCGATTTAATCCTCAGGAACTGGTCATCAAACCCTTAATTTTACATAAAATTGAACTTTTTTCAGTTTTTCTTAAAATAACTGTTGACTTGATCGTCACATTTCCATAGAACTCCTCCTCGTGACGTCGGGATGTAGCGCAGCCTGGGAGCGCACTTGAATGGGGTTCAAGGGGTCGGAGGTTCAAATCCTCTCATCCCGACCACGTCAAAAAGAATACCCCGCGGGTCGTAAGAAAATTACGGCCCGCTTCTTTTGACCACACAGTCACCCAAGGCTTTCGACGAAGCTCCTGCATCAGCAGTTGAGCGTGTCTTAAAAGACATTACCGCTAAAGAAGGCCACTATATAACCGGATGCTTCCGTGGCTCAGTCGGTAGAGCGCGTCCTTGGTAAGGACGAGGTCAGCAGTTCAATCCTGCTCGGAAGCTCCAGCGAAATCATGCCCTTACAGATTTTTTCTGTAAGGGCTTTTTTACGTTCAATAAAATAAATTGCCCCGGAACTGACAGAAAAGCTCTTCTGGAACGACCAGAACATCACCAGCCGCCTGAATCAGGAACAGATTGATTTCTTCGATGATTTTGACAAAAAAAGAGCAAAAAAATGTCAATCAAAGAATTCAAAGAAGGTGACATGAACTAATTAAGACTTCATTTTAGTTTTTTAAAAAAAGTCCCCTTCAACTAATGACCGAGGACCTTTTACAAGTTTTAATCTTCTCCAATATCCTCAGCCCATAATTCTGGCTTCTCATCCTGCAACCTCTCCATCAGCGAAATGCATTCAGAATGGTCAAGAATATCAACCTGCACGCCTTTTGATCTCAGAAATTCCTCGTTACCGCCAAAGGTTCTGTTCTCCCCTATTACCACACGCGGCACTCCGAACTGCACGATTGTTCCTGAACACATCATGCATGGAGACAGAGTCGTGTACAGAACCGTATCCTTATAGGACTTCTGGCGCCCGGCATTGCGCAGGCAGTCCATTTCTCCATGAGCTATGGGATCACCTTTCTGCACCCTTTGGTTATGTCCACGCCCGATGATTTCACTATCCCGGACCAGAACCGCCCCGATAGGCAGACCTCCCTCATCATAACTCTTTTTGGCAAGTTTATAAGCCTCGTCCATGAACTCACTGTCTTTCTCAACCATATTAATCTCCTATATATTTTTGCAGTATGGTGTTTTTTGATAAAATCTGCCAGAAAAAGAGATCAGCTCAGCAAATTGCTTCACCCTCAAGGAGTTAATCATTGCCAAAAGAAAGTGCATTTCTGAAAGAACGCTATGCCACCTACTATGACCGCTACCAGCGCTTTCAAGCTGTGGCAGATCTTATTCACGGGTTGAATCTGGGAACTGGGCTCCGAATTCTGGATGTTGGGAGCTTTGATGAAGAATTCTCCCGCTTTCTGCCCAAACACAAAATCCGCCCTTGGGATGAAAAGATTCTGTCAACAGAACCGCCCCTGCCGTTTCGAAACGGCTTTTTTGATATTGTAACAGCCCTGGATGTCTTGGAGCATGTGCCCCCGGAAGAAAGGACTTACTTTATAGGAGAGTTGGCACGAGTGACACGCACAGCACTGATCCTGTCTTTTCCGGTCAAAGAGGCAGAAGAGACTGAACAGTTTGTCCTCAACATGACCGGAAACATGTGGCTGGAGGAACATCGCGAACACGGACTGCCCGCCCCTAGGGCCATAGAAGAAATACTCATCTCGCTCGAAATGAGCTTTGAACGGTACCCCAACGCCTGTCTGCCATCATGGATGGCCATGCAACTGTCCATGCACAGACTGCGTGAGGACCTGAAAGACAAGGTCAGTGACTATTTCAACCGTAATTTTTTCAAAGTGGAAAACAGAGAACCAGCATACAGGGCAATATATGTATGTAAACCCAACGCCCGCACCTAACCCCGTTATGGATTATCAGTTCCTTATTTTCTGCTGATCAGCATAAATATCACGGCAGCCCCAGCTGTCACGGCTGATGCCGAACTCAGGAATCCATCGTATCCGGCTAGATCGACGATTATCCCCCCCACCAGAGGACCCAGAAATGATCCGAGATGAACTGTAAACATCATCATATTTACATTGAAACCGCGGAAGCGCGGTTCACTGACTGTAAACATCAAAGAATTGAGGGCTGGAGCGCTTAACCCCATTCCTGTCCCGAATACAACAGCAATGGGAAGTATCATCTGGCCGCTATCAAGCCCTCTAAGCAGGAGAAACCCGCCCGCTGTTATCATGAAGGCTGTAAAGATAAGCTTGCGCTTTGAAATGCGGTCAAAAACGATTCCGCCGAAAAGACGTATGGCAATCATTACTCCCATCTGAACGGTAAAAAAGTATCCTGCCTTTTCTATCCCCCGGGAATAAGCAAAATCCTGAAAAAGAAAGAACAGTCCGGTGAAAATCATGAAATAAATGCCATTGGCAGCCAGCACAGCAATAATTTTCAACCGCGCAAGGTTCGCATAGGACTCACGGGTTGTAATCAGCCCCGTCCCGCTTTTTTTCTTCGTATCAGCCGTCACTGTGCGCTTTCTCAAAAAAAGAGTCAGAAAAAACGCAAGAGGAATAAGGGCCGCTGTTCCTGCGTAGATCCATGTCACCTCTGGCACATATGGACTGAGTCTCTCTGAAATATCAGGAAGCAGTGAATAAGGCAGCAACAGAGCAGTCGAGTAGAGGCTGAACGCCGAACCCGAATTTTCAGGGCTGATCATTGAAACGAGCAACGCCACACAGGGCGCAAGTGTCAGAAACATTCCCACGCCCTGCCCGATCCTAAGCAGTGATAAAGCCAGAAAACCATCCAGAAACAGATATCCGCATCCTCCCGCAATAACCAAGAGCATTCCGGAAAACATAAACCTGTAAGCATTTGCCACTGTAATCCGGCTGCTGACCGTGGCGTACATGAACATTCCGGCCAGCGAATACGCACTTATTATAAATCCTGATAAACTATTCGAATACCCAAGCTCCTGCAGGTAAACATGAAGGCTGTAATAAACCGAAATATTGCAGACACCCAGAAAGACAATACTGCAAAGGACAATAAACTCTAAAACAGGCAAGCCCTGTGATTTTATGGTCATAGTGAATTTGATTAGAAGTTCAGGTAATATGGTTCTGATAATCGGCTTATGCATTTGAGCCAATCAATATTTTGCTGGACCCGGAAAAATCCCGGATGTAGAAACAATAATTCAAGGAAGCTAAAATCAATCATGGACTAGAATAATGACCATCACATCAACTATTACTCTGATTTTTACAGTTCTTATTTTTTCTTCTGTCCCCGGCCCCGGAGTCATGTCTATCATGGCACAGTCTGTTTCACGCGGCTTCAAGGCTTCATGCCTCTGGTGTGTAGGGCTAGTTCTGGGTGACCTTATCTACCTTCTGCTGGCCATTTTCGGAATGGGCTTCGTTGCCCAGAAGATGGGGACCGGATTCATGGTTCTAAAATGGGTAGGCGCTGCCTACCTGATTTACCTTGGAATTAAATGCTGGATGGCCCCGCCACCGGCAACGGAAAATACAGAACTGCCAAGCGAAAAGGGTATTCTTAAAACCTTCTTTGCCGGAATGTGCCTTTCTCTGGGAAACCCTAAGCTGATTGCATTTTACTGTGGTTTTCTTCCCGGATTCATGGATCTGCAGGCCTTGAATGCAACAGACGTAATCATAGTAGTCTGTTCGGTGATTCCAACGGTGCTTACGGTTCTGCTGGGCTACGCGTGGATCGGCAACAAAGGGCGTAAAGCTATTCGCAACCCGAGAATTTGGAGAATTGCCAACCGTGGAGCCGGATCTGTGCTTATTGGGTCAGGCGTGGCGGTTGTAGCTGAATAAAAAATAGACTATACTCTAAAATCTAAAGGGGAGTCACTATGGCTCCCTTTTTTATCAATATTACTTAATATTGCCCTGTTTAATCATGAATTCCAAAGCCAATTCCACATGCGCGTCAACCGTATCGATAAGCGGGACTTCCACATCTCCGTCACGGACAAGCAGCCCAATTTCTGTACAGCCCAGAACAACTGCTTCAGCACCCTGCCCAACCAGCTTATCGATAAGCTCAATATAACCGGCTCTGGTCTGCTCTAAAATTTTACCACAGCAAAGCTCGTCGAAAATTGTGCGGTGTACAAAAGCCCTTCCCTCATTTTCAGGCACAAACACATCTAGACCATGCTTTTCTTTAAGTGGACCAGACAGGAAATCCTGCTCCATGGTAAAAGCCGTTCCCAACAGCCCGAGTTTAGAAGCACCTGCTTTTTCGGCCCCGCCAGCAATTGCGTCCGCCATATGAAGCAGTGGAATATTGATAGCGTCCTGCACCTCCGGAGCAACCTTATGCATAGTATTTGTAGCAATAACAAGAGCATCGGCTCCACCGCTCTCGACACTTCTGGCTGCGCTTATCAAATCGGCAGTAATTGAAGTCCAATCATTCTTATTCATGTTGTCAGCAAAAGGGGCAAAATCCACGCTGTGCATAATCACAGGGCAGGAATGAAGACCACCCAGCCATTTGCGAATTCCTTCGTTCAGCTTTCTGTAATAAACAGCGGTCGATTCCCAGCTCATCCCTCCAAGCATTCCCAATTTTATCATCATTACTCTCCATTAAGGTTTAATATGATTGTGTACCAATAAAGTCATGTCCCTCCGGTGAAATCAATGATCCGCTCATAGCAATTATCACAAAAATCTGTACTGATGAACACGCAAACCAATTATATATTTACAGTACAGATTTTATACTTTTCCAATATACATAATTCAATAAAACGCACCCAATTCGGACTCCGTTTTTGAAGAAGTCTGAATTCACAATCATCTTCGAAATCTAGCTGAAAAATCAGACCAGAAAAGAATGATTTTTAACAAACCTGAAAACTGAGAATAAATAGATCTGATCAAAAGCTATATCTGGATATTTAGCTCATTATTTCAGTAAAGTATAAGGAATAAAAATTCAGCTGCATGTTGCTTAAAATTCATACAAAAAAGCTCTGAAAAGCCAGTGATTATCAAAGCTCACTTTTTACCAAACACCCCTTGACGTAACCTTGATTAATAACATACCTATCGAGCAGGTATAAAAACCCATCCAGTGAGGAGGTATTAATACCCCCTCGCTAAATGGGGAATGAGGCGCGTCGGATCGGTGTGCCCCGTTTTTCTATTTGGCGCGATTTTCCATGGAGGATTAAGTCGCGGAGATTAACAGGGATGACACTGAACGGGGCAACAAAGGTCCTAAGCATAAGGCTTAGAGTCCAATTGCATTGAGAGGGGATCGATATCATGGCAAACGGAAAGAAACTATTGCGATTGTCCGGTATCCTGATTGTCCTGGCAGGGGTGCTCGGCTTCCACATGGAAGCTCTGAGCATGGTCGGAACCCCCCAGGAAAACGGCAACAAGCGTCCGGATCTGATTATGATCGACACTATTGCCGCGCAGGAAAAACTGGAACTGCCTGCTGTTGTGTTTCTCCACGATACACACACCAAGGCGATGGCTGAGCAGGGCAAAGACTGTACTGCCTGCCACCAGAAAAACGAAGGTGCCATCTCCTACAAGTTCGACAGACTTGAAGACGGCACTCCCGAAGAGCTGAAACAAATTTACCACAACGGTTGTATCAGTTGCCACGCCGCTGACGCAAAGGCCGGTAAAAAGACCGGGCCCCAGGTCGGTGAATGTCGCAGCTGTCACGTTGCTGACCCCGAACTTACCGCAGACAGAGCTCCCGCAGGTATGGAAAACATTCTCCATTACCGCCATTGGGATTCAAAGCTCATTGCGAAAGATGAAGGTCAGGACACAAACTGTGGAAGCTGCCACCACGTATACAACAAGCTCGACAAAAAGCTTGTGTACGCTAAAGGCAAGGAAGAAAACTGCGTCGTCTGTCATACTGACAAGCCTGAAGGCGATGTTAAACTGAAGACTTCCGAAGCATTCCACGGCCAGTGTGTTTCCTGTCACCTTGAGATGAAAGCCGCCAAGGCGGACAAGACCGGTCCTGTCGACTGTGCCGGTTGTCACGGCCAGAACCAGGCCGCAGATCTCAAGGAAGACAACGCTGCTGTTCTGAAAAAGCTGGGTGGAACCCTGCCCCGCCTGCCCAGAAACCAGCCAGACGCTGTTCTGCTTACCGCTCCCGTTCAGGAAAATGTTGCAGTTAAAGCCACTATGGCTTCAGTAGCTTTCAACCACAAGGCCCACGAAAACTACACTGACTCCTGCAGCTCCTGCCACCACGAAACCATGAACAAATCATGCTCCTCTTGTCACACCGTTCGTGGTTCCAAGGAAGGCGGTTTCGTTACTCTCGACAAAGCTATGCACAAGGCTGACAGCACCAGATCCTGTGTGGGTTGTCACGCCGTGAAGCAGAAAGACCCCAAATGTGCAGGCTGTCACGAACTCATGCCCAAGAATGTAATCCAGTCCGAAGAGACATGCGCTGCATGTCACAACGGTCCCGTTTCCACTTCCAGCGAACCCGTCACCATGGATGCCTCCGCCAAGGCAGACATTGCGTCCAAGCTGATCCTGGAACGTCCGACCTCACCGGTACTGATTGCGGAAAAGGACATTCCCGAGATCGTGACCATCAACGTCCTCGAAAATGAATATAAGGCCAGCAAACTGCCCCACCGCAAGATCATTATGAGCTTGGTTGAAGGCATGAAAGATGACCAGATGGCCAACACCTTCCACAGCACACCTCTTACTGTGTGCGGAAGCTGCCACCACAACAGCCCCGCAAGCGCGACTCCTCCGAGCTGTGCTAGCTGCCACGGTGGTAAAGTTCAGGATGGACGTCCGGCCCTCAAGGCTGCTTACCACGTTCAGTGCATGACCTGTCATGACGCCATGAACATTAAAAAGCCTGCTTCAACTGACTGCACCGCATGTCACGCGAAGAAATAGTAACGGATAGCCTGAAGGAGAACAGATAAATGTTACGCAGAACATTCCTCGGAATGCTGGGCGCAACCTGCGTGGGAGCAGCACTCCCCGCAGGTGCCGAGGCCGCAGGCAAGGAGTTCAAGGGGTATCCCGGTAGTAAGGGTGTACTCTTTGACGCTACCCGCTGCATCGGCTGCCGCAAATGTGAAGCGGCATGTAATGAGGTCAACAAACTGCCCGAGCCCGAGAAGAAATTCGACGACCTTTCCGTGCTGGACGAAAAACGCAGAACCGATGCCAAAACCTATACTGTGGTCAACAAGTACAACGGACCCAAGAACCCAGTGTTCCGCAAGTCCCAGTGCAACCACTGTCTTGAACCGGCCTGTGCGTCCGCATGCTTTGTAAAAGCATTCAAGAAACTGCCCAACGGCGCAGTTGTTTATGATGAGTCGGTTTGTGTCGGCTGTCGCTACTGCATGGTAGCCTGCCCCTTCGAAATTCCGACTTATGAATATGACGAACCCCTTACCCCCCGGGTTATGAAGTGTACCATGTGTGCTCCCCGCCTGGCCGAAGGCAAACTGCCCGGCTGCGTTGAGGACTGCCCCAAGGAAGCACTCGTTTTCGGCGAAAGGGATGAACTGATCAAGATAGCTCGCGAGCGCATCCGCCGTAACCCGGACCGTTACGTTGACCACCTCTACGGTGAGCACGAAATGGGCGGAACAAGCTGGATGTACCTCTCCGGTGTGCCTTTCAACGAGATCGGCATGCGCGAGGATCTCGGAACCAAGTCCGCTCCTGAACTCACAGCCGGGGCACTCGCTGCAGTTCCCATGGTTGCAGGACTCTGGCCCGTACTTCTCGGCGGCATCTACGCTGTAAGCAAACGCAACAGCAAGGTTGCCGATGAAGAGCGCAAGGAAGCTGTTAATAACGCACTCGCTAGAGCGAGCGCAGAGGCTGAAAAGACTCTCGCCGATGCACTTGACAAGGCAGAAGTTGCCAACAAGCGCAAAATCGAGGTTGAAGTCAAGAAAGCCGTAGAAGAAGCCCTTAAGCCCAAAGAGGAAGAAGAGGGTGAAAACAGCGAGAAGGAGGAATCATAAATGTCCACTCCCGCGAACAACGGCCCTAAATCGGCCTTTAATACCTTCAATCTGGTAGCAGGTGCTATCATCCTCGTGGGCCTGGTCATCACTGTGATCAGATTCACTAAGGGTATCGGCTCCGTTACCAACCTTGATGATAACAACCCCTGGGGCATCTGGATCGGTTTCGACCTGCTCTGCGGTGTTGCTCTCGCTGCCGGTGGTTACACCACTTCCGCAGCATGTTATATCTTCGGGCTCAAGCGTTTTCATTCCGCTGTACGCCCGGCAATCCTGACCGCGTTCCTCGGATACGCGCTTGTTGTCTTCGCACTGGGCTACGACCTCGGTCGCCCCTGGCGTCTGCCTTTTCCGATCTTCGTATCACAGGGAACAACCTCCCTGCTGTTCGAAGTTGGTCTGTGCGTTATGCTCTACCTGACTGTTCTGTTTATTGAATTCACTCCCGCCATGTTCGAATGGCTGGGCTGGAAAAAGATCAGAAGTGTAGTTGTTAAACTGACTCTGGTTCTGACTATTTTCGGCGTAGTGCTTTCTACCCTGCACCAGTCTTCCCTCGGAGCGCTTTACACCATCGCGCCCTCGAAACTGCATCCGCTATGGTACTCACCGTACATGCCGCTTTACTTCTTTGTTTCAAGTATCGCAGCCGGTATGTCCATGGTTATCTTCGAAGGCACCATGTCCCACAAGAAACTGCACCGCATGATGGATGAGGAATATCTCAAGCACCATGACGGAGTTGTGCTGGGATTCGGTAAAGCAGCTTCACTGGTTCTTTTCGGATACTTCTTCATCAAGACCATGGGAGTAGCGTACGACAACAACTGGCACTACCTGGCCTCAGGTTACGGCCTGCTGTTCCTGACCGAGATGCTCGGCTTCGTAGCACTGCCCTGTTTCCTCTATGCTGTAGGTGTCCGTGACAAAAACCTTGGCCTGATCAAAAAAGCATCCATCATAACCGTGCTTGGTATCGTTTTTAACAGGTTCAACGTTTCCATGATCGCGTACAACTATCACCTGCCTTCTTCTGAAAGGTACTTCCCCAGCATGATGGAAATCGGAATCTCCGTGTTCATCGTAACCCTCGGTGTAGTGATTTTCCGTTTCATCACCACCAGGATGCCCATCTTCCACGAGCATCCCGAATACAAAGGCGACCACTAGGCCGTCTTAAGGAGACAGAAAAATGGAAGCACATAACCTTCAGGAATACTACACATTCACCAAAGGTATCATGTACCTTCTGATGGGTGGAGCACTGGTCGGCGTCACTCTGTTCTGGCAGTTCCTCATGGGTGGAAAGGCCTACCGTGACGAAAACAAAAAGAACTACGGCGACCACCACTAAGCCGAACTTGAGGAGAAACTATAATGTATGAACTTCTGACAGGGCCTTTGCTTTGGCTGGTTTTCGCAATCAGCTTCGGCGGCCTGCTGGTTCGCATCGTGCTCTACTTCAAGGGCCTCAGCCAGCAGCTCGACCGCGTGGCATACAAGCCCCATCTGGCCTATGGACTTAAAGGTGCGTTCAATTCAATAATTAGCTGGCTCAACCCCGTGGGTGCACGCGGGTGGAGAAAGAAACCCGGCTTTACTTTTATATTCTTTGCATTCCACATCGGACTGCTTTTAACCCCCATTTTCCTTGCAGCTCACAATATCATGCTGCAGAAAAACCTGGGATTCAGTCTGCCTCAGCTGCCTGCGTTCTTAGCTGATCTGCTGTCTTGGACCGTGATTGTGGCCTGTGTTGCCATCATCCTTCGCCGCATCGCGCTCCCTGAGGTTAGAATCCTGACCACAGCATACGACTACCTGATCCTGCTGATCACTGTAGCTCCCTTCATCACCGGGCTCATCGCTCGTTATCAGATGGGTGACTACCAGTTCTGGCTGCTGGCCCACATCATTACCGGCGAAATCTGGTTGCTGTGCCTGCCTTTCACCAAACTCAGTCACTGCGTGCTCTTCTTCTGTTCCCGCGCTCAGCTCGGAATGGACTACGGCATCAAGCGTGGTGGCATGAAAGGCTCCACCTTCTCCTGGTAACAGGAATAAAGACAGCAAAATAGGAGAAGCAAAATGCCTCAAGGTAAGCTTTGTAACAGACAGCCGATCAAAACCGATGAGCAGCTCAAACTGACTCTCTCGGACAAGAGCGGCAAGCAATATTACGCTGAAATGGAAGAGCTGGACGTAGATACCAATCTGCTCTGGTCAACCATCCAGAAGACCATGAAGTCCAGGATTAAGACCTGGCTGGAAATCTGTGCTCACTGCGGTCTCTGTGCCGACAGCTGCTTCCTTTATCAAGTAAACGACTGCGTACCTGAACAGGTACCCTCATATAAAATCCAGTCCACTCTCGGCCATATCGTCAAGAAAAAAGGACAGGTGGATAACGAGTTCATGCGCCACTGCATGAAGGTAGCCTGGTCCCAGTGCACCTGCTGCAACCGCTGCGGCATGTACTGCCCTCACGGCATCGACATGGGTGTTATGTTCTCCTACCTGCGCGGCCTTCTCTACTCTCAGGGCTTTGTTCCCTGGGAACTGAAAATCGGCTCCGGTATGCACCGCGTATACCGTGCACAGATGGACGTTACCACCGAGGACTGGGTCGAAACCTGCGAATGGATGGCCGAAGAGACCGAGGAAGAATGGCCCGGCCTGACCATCCCCGTAGACAAGCAAGATGCAGATATCATGTACACCTGTAACGCCCGTGAGCCCAAACACTACCCGGAAGACCTCGCAGAAGCTGCTGTACTCTTCCATGTAGCAGGAGAGAACTGGACCGTGCCTTCCGAAGGTTGGGAACAGACCTCCCTCTCCATGTTTGCCGGAGACTGGGAATGTTGCAAAGACAATGTCAAACACGTTTACGATGCCATCGAGCGACTCAACCCCGCTCGTGTAACCGGCACCGAATGCGGTCACGCGCACCGTGCAACCGTTATCGAAGGCCCCTACTGGGCCGGTCGTGAAGACGGTCTGCCGCCCAAGCCCTACATTCACTATGTTGAATGGCTGGCCGAGGCATTGCGTGAAGGCAAGCTCAAAATTGATCCCGCCAAGCGCATCAAAGAGCCTGTCACTCTTCAGGATTCCTGCAACTACGTACGTAACCAGGGCCTCAAGGACGTTACCCGCGAAATTATCAGCTACATTGTTGAGCCCGGATACTTCGTGGAAATGGCACCCAACAAAGAGCACAACTACTGCTGTGGCGGCGGTGGCGGATTCAACGGAATCGGCATGTACCGCGAACAGCGTAACGTTGCCCTGCGCAAGAAAATGGATCAGATCCTCGACACCGGCTGTAAGCTGGTAATCGCCCCCTGCCATAACTGCTGGGATGCGATCCGTGACCTTGAGGAAGAATATGAGATCGGCATCCGCTGGTCCTTCCTTAAACCTCTGATCATCGGTATGCTTGACGTTCCTGAAGGCATGCGTGTCGAATGGTAGTAGCATCGGCCCTAAGGGGCCGATGATTATCTGATATTGTCCGCAACGAATGAGGTGTCACATGTTTAAGAAAATCCTTTTGGCGACTACCGGCTCTCCGGCGAGTTTCGGAGCCGCCCGAGTAGCCTTCGACATGGCGAAACGCTACGGTTCTGAAGTAACGATCTTCCATGTTGTGGGTGTGCCCACCAAGGCTTTCTCCCATGTTGTAAACGACGTTCGCACCGGTGAAGAAGTTGAGATCGATGAAGATTATCTCTCCTGGGTCGAAGAAGAGCTCAAGACCACCTTTGCCAAGCAGTTTGAAGGTGCTGACAACGCCAAGATCGTTCTCACTACCGGCGTGCCCGCCCGTGAAGTACTGCGCGAAGCCCGTAAGGAAGATTCCGATCTGATCGTCATGGCTGCAAGCTCCGGCGAAAACGCATCCTTCCACAAGGGCTACCCCGGAAGCACCCTGCAGAAGGTGGCAAAAGCCGCCCGCTGCCCGGTTCTTTCCGTACACCGTGAATCTGCCTCCTACTGGGGCGGGTTCTCCAACATCCTTTTTGGTACCGACTTCTCCAAACAGGCTGAGAGCGCATTCAGATTCGCTCTGTCCACAGCCCGTGAACTCGACTGCGACCTGACTATCTTCCATGCCCTGGATATCAGCGGCAAGGTTCTGGACCAGAATGAAATCGAGGAAAACCTCATTGCTGCCCGCAAACGGATCAGGGATACCTACGTTCCGCTTATGGGTGATTTCAAGAATTACGATATCGAAGTGTGGGAAGGAACTCCCTATGTCGAGATCGTCAAGCTCGCGCGTGAAAAGAGTGTGGACCTTGTCTGCCTTGCTCACCACACCAACGAACTTGATCCGGAAAGAGCTCGTATCGGCTCCACTGTTGAACAGGTCATCCTCAGGGCCAACTGTCCTGTGGTAAGCGTCAGCAAGCCAGATAAAGTCTAGTTCCAGAGATAGAGTTCAATAACTGAATCAATGCAATCCGAACAGAACCGGCTGCCGGGCGCTATAACCGGCTGCCGGACAAATTAAACAGGGTAGAGATTCACAGGAGGAGTTATTATGTCCAAGAAGATTTTAATCGTTGACGATGATCAGGATATCCGTTCCTACCTCAGCGAACTTTTCGCAGACAACGGTTATGAAACCGTAATGGCTGAAGACGGCTCCGTAGCTGTCGAAGTAGCTGAAAAGGAAAGACCGGATCTCATCACTCTTGATCTGGAAATGCCCGGAGAGTGGGGTCCCCGCTTTTACCGCAAGCTAAGCCAGAATGATGAGCTGAAGAGAACCCCGGTTATCGTTATCAGCGGTCTCAACGCAAACAAATACGCAATTCCAAAGGCTGTAGCCACATTGACCAAGCCCTTCGATGCAGAAGAGCTCCTCAAGATAGTCAAAGACACTATCGGCTAAACGGAATCCATATCGGGGCCGGTCAGCGGGACATCGCTGGCCGGCCGTTTTTTTAACTTGAATAAACATTGAAGTAAGGTGTAGGCTTCTCTCCACAGGGAAACATAAACCCCTAAAATCATTAACAGGTGACATTAATGCCCAAGAAAATAATGGTTGTGGATGACGATCCGTACATCGTGGATTACCTCGTAAGTGTGTTCGAGGACCACGGTTACCTTACCTGCCGCGCATCGGATGGTGTCTCTGCCTACGATGTAGCCATGGCTGAAAAGCCGGACCTGATTACACTTGATTTGGAAATGCCCCACGAATGGGGCCCGCGGTTTTACCGCAGACTTACTCTTGAAGAAGAATTTTCCGCTATCCCGGTAATCGTCATCAGCGGTCTGCCGGGCATACACATGGCGATCAAAAGGGCTGTGGCGACAATAAAAAAACCTTTTGATCCCACTGAAGTTATCGAAATAGTAAGAAAGGCTCTGGGCGAGACCGACGACTAAAGGCAAACAGTCGCGGTGGGGCCTTTCTTTCTTATATCCGGCAATGCTGCCGGATATATTGTCATGTTCCCGGGGGTGCAGGATGAATGACAGAAAGTTGCTGTTGGTTGATGATGAAGAGGGATTAAGAAGATTTCTAGGGCTTACCTTGGTTGATTTTGGCTATGATGTTAAAACGGCTGAAAACGGAGAAGAAGCTCTCAAAATTTTGACCGATTTCCATCCGGATGTAATTGTTACTGATATAAAAATGCCTAGAATGGATGGTATCGACCTGCTAAAAGCGGTCAAGGCTGACTACCCGCACATTGAAGTTATAATGCTCACCGGTCACGGTGACATGGATCTGGCTATAGAATCCCTCAAATTTGAAGCTGCTGATTTCATTACCAAACCGGTCAATGACGAAGTTCTTGAAATATCCCTCGACCGGGTCATGGAAAAAATAAATCTCAAGCGTCAGGTCCGTGAATATACAGAAAATCTGGAACTGTTGGTTGAAGAAAAGACTCAACGCATCGTAGAACTTGAACGGCAGAATGCAGCCTGTCAGGTTGTGGAAGGCCTCAGTGAAGCCCTTTCCAATGCAGCAGATGAGGTTGAAACCGGAAGCGGTCTTTTCAACGAACTGCCATGCCTCGTCTCAATCCACAACCGCTACCTCGAAATTGTCGCCGCCAACAAACTGCTAAAAGAACGCCTTGGCGATGTGGTCGGCAAAAACAGCTTTGATATATACTCCGACAGAAACTCAGCCGGAAATGCATGTCCTGTACAGCTTACTTTTCAGACCGGAAAGGGACAGCGCAGCAAGGAAACATTCATAAGCCATGACGGTGAAGAAATTCCTGTCACGGTTTACACCGCTCCTATTCCCGATAAGACAGGGGAAATCGAACTGGTCCTCGATATTTCGGTGGATATGACCGAACTGCAGCGACTGCGCGACGAACTTCTTGAAACTCAATACAAATTTCAGCGTCTTTTCGATGAAGCTCCGTGTTATATATCTGTTCAGAATCCCGACTATACAATTGCGGAAGTAAACCGCCGTTTCAAAGAAGACTTTGATGAACCAGTAGGACTGTCTTGTTATTCAACATACAAACACAGGGAAGAACCGTGTGAAGAGTGCCCGGTTCAGCGCACTTTCAGAGACGGACAGACCCACCAGATGGAAACAGTGGTTACAACCCGTGAAGGGGAGCAGAAAAATATGCTCGTATGGTCCGCCCCCCTGAGGAACGCCTACGGTGAAATCAGACAGGTCATGGAAATGTCCACGGACATAACCGAAATCCGCAGACTTCAGGACCATCTCACATCACTTGGTTTTATGCTAGGGTCCATGTCGCATGGAGTAAAAGGAATGCTAACCGCTCTGGATGGCGGTATTTACCGCCTCGAGTCAGGGTTGCGCAAGAACGATCCCGAAAGGGTAAACGCGGCGGCGGCAACCTTGAAAGATGTTGTAGGCAGAGTAAAAAAGATGGTTCTGGACATTCTCTACTATGCCAAGTCACGGGAGATTGAAGTTGAAGACATCAGCGCTTCACGGTTTCTCCGCGATACGGCGGCATTAATTGTACCCAAAGCCGCCGCTGCAAATGTTGAATATCAGATGAATATTCCTGAGAATCTGGGTACAATCCAGATTGACTCAAGTTCCATGTCCGCTGCTCTGGTCAACTTTCTCGAGAATGCAGTTGATGCCTGTGATCCCTCAATTCCTGGTAAAACATATACCATAGAAGTTACAGCAGAAGATCTCGGCTCCGATATAGAACTGAAAATCAGTGACAACGGAGCGGGCATGGATCAGGAGACTCGTGAAAAAATATTTACTCTCTTTTTCTCATCCAAGGGTAAAAAAGGGACCGGAATCGGATTGTTCATCTCCAATCAGACCATAGAGCAACATGGCGGTAAAATTAACGTAGATTCAGAAGTTGGAAAGGGAACAACCTTCACGATTAATATTCCCCGGGTAGTTGAATCGGTAAGTCAGCCTGATGCTCCCTGCAAATGTCATTAACCGACCTTTTCAGTGGAAAATTTTGCGCCTTTCAAAATATCGCATATACTGCTACAAAAAAGCATTAAGACTTATTAACCTGATAATTCAACACCCTGAGACATCTTCATGAAACTGACTACCCGCTCCAGATATGGAACAAGACTGCTGCTGGATATTGCCCTTCATTCCACGCACGGCCCTGTGCCGAGCAAAGATTCGGCCCGCAGAGAGGATATCTCTTTAAAGTATCTGGAAAAAATATTAAAAATCCTTAAAGAAGCCGGTTACATCAAGGGGAAACGCGGCCCTAACGGTGGTAATGTTCTGACCATGGAACCCGAAGATATTTCACTTGGAAAACTGACCCGGATACTCGAAGGTGATGATTCGGTACTGGATTGCGAGGGAGATGTCACCACATGCCCGCGTGCCGCTGTATGCCTTCGCCGCTCAATCTGGGAAGATGCCAATCAGGCCATGTACAAAATGCTCGATTCCTACACTCTCGCCGACTTAGTTAAAGACGCACGACTCTGCCCCATGGACCGGCCATTTTAAAATAATTCCCCGGCTTGCGGGCCGATAATATGGAGGCAGTGCTTTGTTCAAAAAAATCAGACACAGCCTGATCATGAAGATGATACTCACCGGCGGTATAACACTGCTGCTGAGTGTTTTTCTCTGGACCAGTTTCAACATTCTTTTTTTCAAAAAAAACGTCACCGATAATGTCATCTCGGATATCGGCTTGCTCTCCGACACAGTTCTTCTGGGCCTTCATCATGCCATGATGCTTGACGCCAAGGAATTCATCCAGAACGATGTAAACAACATCAGCCGTCAGGGTGAAATTAAATCCATCCGCGTAATCAACAAACGAGGCGAAATAGTATACTCCAACGAGCCGGATGAAATTAGTAAAATTATAGATATTAAAAGCCCCTCCTGCAGGAAATGCCACCAGCACGATCCCCCGCCGTTTAAAATGAGTCTTAAAGAAAGAACCAGGGTAAAAACGGTCAACGGCAAAAAATTCATGGGGATCATGACTCCGATTCCCAATTCGGAAGGATGCGCCCCCGGCCCCTGCCATGTTCACTCCAAAGATGAAAAAATTCTGGGACTTCTCGATCTGGAGATTTCAACTGAGCACAAAAGCGCCATGCTCGGGACTTTCGAACGGGCAAACTTCGGGATCGCCCTTATTGTTTTTCTCGCTACTTTCGCTGCCCTTTTCGCCTATTCATATAAATTTATTTTCAAACCGATACATGCACTTATTAAGGCAACACGTGATATAGGATCGGCTCGTGATTTTGTTGAAGTTCAACTGGAGCAGACTGACGAGATAGGAACCCTTGCCGATGCGTTCAACAGGATGGGTAGGCAGATACAGGAAAAACACAAGGCCCTGCTTGAACAGAAGGAGGAATACCGTGACCTTTTCGACAATGTTCCCTGCCTTGTAAGTGTTGTGGACCTCAACTTCAGGGTTATCAGACACAACAAAGCCTATGAAGAACACTTCGGCAAACCAAGGGGCAGGCAGTGTTATCAGATAAACAAGAATCAGGACCGCAAGTGCGCTGAATGCCCGGTTGAACGGACCTTTTTCGATCTGAGATCGCATATGAGTGAAGAGTCGGGGCTGTCCAAGGATGGTAAACCTATCCACTGGATAGTATTTACCTCTCCGATCAAGGACCGCAACGGAAACATAATCGCAGCCATGGAAATGATGCTCGACATTACCAAACGAAAGGAACTTGAAGAGAGGCTAGCCCACTCCGAGCAACGCTACCATGCCATTTTTGATTCCATTCCCGGGGCTGTTTTCGTGCTGGACGCTAAAACACTGACCATTGTGAACTGCAATGATCCCGTAGAAGGTATTTACGGTTACTGCATAGAAGAACTGCAGGGCACATCAATCCTGCGACTCTTCAGGGAAGAAGAGAAGGCCGACTATGAACATCTGCTCAAAGTAAAGAAAGAAATCGGTCCCTGCTCCCAGATAACCAAAAGCAACACGCCTATTTATGCAGTCATGAGAATTTCTCCTGCAGAATTCGACGGCAACAAGACCCTTATCGTAACCTGCAGTGATGTCACCAAAAAACTGGAAGCAGAGCAGCAGCTTATTCAGGCCAGTAAGATGACGACTCTTGGCGAAATGGCCTCCGGGGTAGCACACGAACTGAACCAGCCGCTGGCGATTCTCAAGACCATAAGCAATCTTATGCTGAGAAAAGTATCCCGCGGACAGCCCATTGAGCAGGACATACTCAAGGAGATGGCCGAAGGGGTGGATTCGCATGTAAACCGAGCCAGCAAAATAATTGAGCACATGCGAGAATTCGGCAGAAAAGCGGATTTGAAAACCATGCCTGTTCAGATGAATGATGTCCTCAGGAGGGGATTTGAATTTTTCAGCCGGCAACTGAACCTGCGAAATATTAGCGTCGAATGGGACCTGAACAGTCACTTGCCGATAATCATGGCTGACGCAAACAGGCTTGAACAGGTGGTTATCAACCTGCTCATAAATGCAAGGGATGCCATTGAGGAACATTGGACTGGTAAGGTTCCACTGGCAGACGACAAAAAAATATACATCTCCACAACATTTACCGAAGAACATGTGGTGATTGAAGTATGTGATACGGGCCCGGGAATTCCGGAAACGATTCAGGGCAGACTCTTTGAGCCTTTTTTTACCACTAAGGATGTCGGTAAAGGAACCGGGCTAGGATTATCCATCTCCTACGGAATAATCAAAGATTACAGCGGAACAATAAAGGCTGTATCTAAAGAGGGCATGGGTGCCTGTTTTGTAATTACTTTTCCCCGCGGAGACAAAGCGGAAGCAATTCAAAGCATGGACAGGTAAATACGGGCCGTCCGAATTCTTTTTCCCTGTAAACATCTGATTTATGATTTTTACATTCAATCAGTGCTATTGTCTGCTGGAGCAGCAATACAGAATACACTCGTTCTGCAGCAGAAATTATATTTAAATCCCGGATCTTAACAGCTTCAACAATCAGGATAAAAATGGAAGTCATCAATTTTATAACCAGCTTTATCAGCTCCATGGGACTGGGAGAGCAGATATCCATCGCCACCGGCTTGATCTATATTTTCCTGAGTGTGCGGCAGAATCCAGCCTGCTGGCCTTTCGGAATCGTAAGCGTGAGCATCTGGATGATTGTAGTATTTCAGGGCAGACTTTATTCTGATGCTTTCCTGCAGTTTGTATACGTCATTCTGGGATTCTACGGCTGGTATCAATGGCTATGCGGCGGCAAGGACAACACCCCTCTCAAAGTCAGAAAACTCGATAAAAAAATCGGTTTAAAACTCTTTTTGATAGGTTTGCTGGCTTTTATTCCAATCGGTTACGTAATGAAATATTACCTCACGGCATCCTTCCCGTGGTGGGACGCCCTGACCACCGTACTCTCACTCATTGCCCAATACCTGCTGGCCCGCAAGTTCCTTGAAAACTGGATTCTATGGATTGTGGCGGATACGATGTACATTGGCATTTATTACGCCAAAGGCTGGACAGGATACAGCGGGCTTATGGTCATATATACTGCAATGGCTGTTATCGGCTTTGTGCAGTGGATGAAGTCATATCAGGCCGACAGGATGCAGGAATGCCGTCCCGAATAGTTCTCACAGGTTCGGAATGCACAGGCAAGACGACCCTTGCCGCAAAACTTGCCGCCCACTACGGAGTGCAGTTTGTACCGGAGTTTTTACGTGATTACTTTGAAATGAAAAAAGGAATTCTCGGCACTGAGGATGTAATTCCAATTGCCCGGGGACAACTTGAATCAGAGCAGAAGGCCCTAAGAAGCCGAAACATACCGCTAATCTGCGATACGGATATTATCTCCTCCATTGTTTATGCCAAACACTACTTCGGAGTATGCCCCCAATGGCTTGAGAAAAAATACCAAACTCTTCCCACATCCCTTTACCTTCTCTGTGATATAGACATCGAATGGAAAGCAGACGGGCAACGGGATATGGAGCATGGCCGCCTATATATGCAAAGTCTTTTCGCAGACGAATTGAAAAGCAGGCAGGTCCTGTTTTACGCCATTTCCGGAAGTATGAATCAACGTTTCGAAGTATCACTCGCACTTATTGATGATTATACGAGTGGCAAAACAAAAAAGAAATGATGCACTTCTATCCAATTGAATATCTGTTTCATGTAATTTAATTTATCTGCAATTTATCTTTTAATTGGAACACAACTCGGCCACACTCCTCCTCAAATCACACCTTAAGTATTATGACTAAGCAAATCTGTTTTTTGATTGAATGATCAATTATCACACGATTTCGATAACCAAAGACAAAAAACACGACTTTCCTATTGCGCATTCCACATTCACAGCAGTCAGTATTTCTTGATTTCAGAGTCTAATTGTGTAAGGTAGATTCGAATTTATCAGTAAGTGAAACAAGGAGAAAAGAATGCGCCAAAAACTGATGCTTGTTCTTGCACTCGTGGTCTGCTTTGCCTTCGGCCCGGCCATGGCTCATGCAGAGACTCTGACCCTCGGCCTGAAAGGTGAGCCCACCTCTCTTGATCCGCATTTCCACAACGTATCAGCCAACAACATGCAGTCACTGTATGTGTTCGACAAACTGATCCGTCAGGACAACAGACAGAAACTCGAGCCCGGTCTCGCGGTTTCCTGGAAACCGGTTTCCGACACCGAGTGGGAATTCAAGCTCCGTGAGGGAGTTAAATTTCATGACGGTTCCCCTTTTACCGCTGAAGATGTAAAATTCACCATCGAACGCATCCCCAACGTGCCCAACAGCCCTTCCTCCTTCACCGGGTTTGTATCCGCCATCAAGGAAGTGAAAATTGTTGATCCGTTGACTGTTCGCTTCGTAACAGAAGCACCGTCCCCTCTTCTTCCCAGACAGTTGGCAGCTTTTCCCATCGTGTCCAAGAAGAATGCCGAAGGCGCATCCACTGAAGATTTCAACTCCGGCAAAGCCTGTATCGGAACCGGTCCCTACGAATTGGTAAAATGGGACCGCGGAGACAGGATCACCTACAAGCGTAACGACAACTACTGGGGTGAAAAAATGCCCTGGGAAGAAATCATCGTGCGCCCTATCACCAATGACGGAACCCGTGTTGCTTCCCTCAAATCCGGTGATGTGGACCTGATCAACTTCGTTCCCCCGGCAGATGTGGACCACCTTGGGGAAAATAAAAAGCTCACCCTTTCCCAGTCTCCGTCTACTCGCCTGATCTACCTCCATCTGGACACAGACCGTGATGATTCACCAACCGTTTCCGGTAATAATGGAGAGAAAATCAAGAACCCGCTCAAGGATTTCCGTGTACGCAAGGCCATATCCAAGGCTATCAACCGCCGCGCTATAGCTGCCCGCATCATGGACGGGCTCGCAGTTCCCGCAAGCCAGATGGTTCCCGATGGATACGAAGGAACCAGCAAAAGGCTGAAGCCGGAAGACTACGATCCCAAAGGAGCAAAAGCACTGCTCAAGCAGGCCGGATACCCCGATGGTTTCAAACTGGTTATCCACGGCCCCAATGACCGCTACGTGAACGATGCAGATATCGCACAGGCCATTGCTCAGATGCTGACCAAAGTCGGCATTAAAACCGAAGTAAACACCATGCCCAAGAGCGTGTACTTCGGCCGCGCATCCAACCTTGAATTCAGCTTCATGCTGGTAGGCTGGGCCACTGACACCGGTGAACAGTCAAACTGTATCGGTGCACTGCTGCACACTTACGACAAGGACAAAGGATTCGGCTCATCCAACCGTGGCCGCTACTCCAACCCCGATCTTGACGCCACGCTTGAAGAAGCACTGGTAACAGTTGACCCTGAAAAGCATAACGAACTCATCATCAAAGCCACTGAAATGGGTATCGGTGATCTGGGTATCATTCCTATCCACTATCAGGTTAATGTATGGGGTTCCAAAAAGGGTATTGAATACAACGGTCGCACCGATGGCTACACACTGCCCCGCGACATCAAAGTTGTTAAATAACAAGCCGACATAACAGATTAATTTAAAGGGGCGTACTGAGTGCGCCCCTTTTTCAACTGGAGCAAAATTCATGCTCGCATTTTTGATTAGAAGAATTTCTCAAAGCATCGTCGTGCTGCTGGTCATGTCCGTACTGGTGTTCAGCGGAGTATACTGTATCGGCAACCCGATCGATATCCTGATAGCCCCTGACGCAACCCCGGCTGAAAGAGACCGCGCCATTCAGGAACTCGGTCTGGATAAGCCACTGCCCGAACAGTACATGCGTTTCCTCACTGATGCTGTTCAGGGAGACCTTGGCAACTCCTTTGTTTACAATGAACCGGCCCTGAAACTGATTATGCAGCGAATGCCCGCAACGATGGAGCTTGCAGTCACCGCCATGCTGATGGCCGTGGTGTTCGGTATTCCTCTAGGCATGATAGCCGGGATTAAATCGGAAACCATGCTGGGCCGAAGTATAATGCGCTTTTCAATACTGGGCTTCAGTCTTCCTACATTCTGGGTCGGGTTGATGTTCATAATTGTTTTCTCGGTTTATCTGGGCTGGCTCCCTTCGGGAGGGAGTGGTGAAACCGTGGAACTTTTCGGGGTTCCGGTAAGCTTTCTCACCTGGGACGGCATCAGACACCTTATTCTTCCGGCAATGAACCTGGCCCTTTTCAAAACTTCGCTGGCCATCAGACTCAGCCGGGCGGGAGTTCAGGAAAACCTGCAGATGGACTACGTCAAATTCGCACGGGCGAAGGGACTTACCAATACACGGATCATCGGGCTGCATGTCATGAAAAACATCATGATTCCTGTTGTTACCGTTCTGGGAATGGAATTCGGTGGATTGATCGCTTTCGCGGTTGTTACCGAGACCATTTTCTCATGGCCCGGTATGGGTAAGCTCGTCATCGATTCCATCGGTGTTCTCGACCGACCGGTTATTGTGGCCTATCTGCTAATTACCGTAACCATGTTCATCATCATCAACCTCATAGTTGATATCATATACTCCATTCTGGATCCCCGAGTCAGATTGGGCGACCAGAACTAGGAATTTGATGCGCTCCGCGCTTTAGGTGATCCAATTTCACCACCGGCGGCCGAGGGAACTGAATCCTTTGGAACCCCTAATAGTTTCAGGAATAAATTATGGCAGAAACAAAAAATA
Organism: Maridesulfovibrio salinus; assembly: GCF_055394525.1. Lineage (NCBI taxonomy): Bacteria > Pseudomonadati > Thermodesulfobacteriota > Desulfovibrionia > Desulfovibrionales > Desulfovibrionaceae > Maridesulfovibrio > Maridesulfovibrio salinus. The sequence goes on along the minus strand of NZ_AP042461.1, from coordinate 1,294,834 downwards.
TGCAGCAGCAGGCAATGTCCGCAACCGACAACCAACCGGTAAAAGACGAATCCCTGCTCATGCAATCACTCAAGGAATACTTCGAAAGCAAAACCGCCACGATCGGGCTCATCATTCTGAGCATAATTATCGTGGTTGCACTGCTGGCTCCATATATCTCACCACAGAATCCATATGACCTCATGTCCATCGACATTATGGATTCAAAACTCGAGCCGGGTGAAAAGTCCATGGACGAATCCATTACCTACTATCTGGGAACGGACAGTCAGGGCCGCGACATGCTCAGCTCCATTCTTTACGGACTGCGTATCAGTCTCGGTGTAGGGGTTCTCAGTACCATAATCGCACTGATAATCGGCTCCATTATCGGGCTGTGGGCATCTTTTATCGGCGGTCGTACGGACGCCTTCATCATGCGAGTGGTCGATCTGCAGCTCAGCTTCCCGGCCATCCTTGTTGCACTCATCCTACTGGCAATTCTCGGTAAGGGAGTCGACAAGATCATTTTGTCGCTGGTTATTGTGCAATGGGCGTATTACGCGCGAGCCATTCGAAGTAATGTTCTGGTTGAACGGCGAAAGGAATATGTTGAAGCAGCCAAGTGTCTTGCCCTGCCACAGCGCAGGATTATGTTTGGACATGTGCTTCCCAACTGCACACCTGAACTGATCGTCATCTCCACTGTAAAAGTGGCCGGGGCCATCGCCCTTGAGGCAACCCTGTCCTTTCTCGGACTGGGTATGCCCATAACTCAGCCCTCTCTGGGCCTGCTCATCTCTAACGGTTTCAAGTTCCTCCAAAGCGGATATTACTGGATCAGTTTCTATCCCGGTGTGGCCCTGCTCATTCTGATTGTATCCATCAACCTTGTCGGTGACCGGTTGCGTGATGTTTTAAACCCGAGGTTGAAAAAATGAGTGAAAAACTTCTCGATATCAAAGATCTCAAAACCTACTTCTATACCCGGGCCGGAGTTGCCAAAGCCGTTGACAGTATTTCACTGGACATTGAAAAAGGGGAAATTGTCGGTATTGTGGGTGAGTCCGGCTCAGGTAAGTCCGTAACCGGATTTTCCGTGATGGGTCTTGTTGACCCTCCTGGAAAGGTTGCCGGAGGATCTATCAAATTCAAAGGCCGGGAGATTCTGGGACAGTCAGAAGAAGAATGGCGTAGGTTCAGGGGGGCGAAAGTATCAATGATCTTTCAGGATCCCATGATGACTCTTAACCCGGTCCTGCGCATTGACACCCAAATGATAGAAGCGATTACCGCCCACGAAAAAGTATCCAAAGAAGAAGCCAGACGTCGTTCAATTGAAGCTCTTGCCATGGTCGGAATTCCTTCACCGGAAGAACGCATCAAAGCTTACCCGCATCAGTTTTCCGGCGGTATGCGCCAGAGAGTGGCAATCGCCATCGGGCTTCTGAATAAGCCGGACCTGATTATAGCGGACGAACCCACTACCGCGCTGGATGTTACCATTCAGAGCCAGATTCTGTCAGAAATGCAGACTCTATGTCGCAAGACCGGAATGGCACTGATATGGATTACCCATGACCTTACGGTTGTGGCCGGGCTGGCCCACAAGGTGGCGGTTATGTATGCCGGGCGTATTATTGAACAGGGCAATGTCGAGAATATCCTTGATCATCCCATGCATCCGTATACCCACGGGCTGATCGGTTCCGTACCCAGCCGCAACAGGCGCGGGGAGCCGTTATTCCAGATTCCGGGGATGACACCTTCGCTGGTCAACATCCCCGAAGGCTGTTCATTCAGGATGCGCTGCCCCTACGCTGACGAGAAATGCATGCAGGAACCGGAACGCACCTTCATGGAAGGGAACCGCATAGTCCGCTGCCATCACCCGCTTTAGGAATGCCCGGGACTTTGTTGAATTAGAATGAATTCTACTCCGGCGGGAGAAGAGCCTAAATTCACGGCACTTCAAGTCAGGACTTTGCCGCTGGAGCCGGAAGATTGGAATAGATAAAATAACGTTTTCCCACGTTGGGGTGTGCTTCATCGCACGCAGGTTTTAACTTACAACGCGGCGAGGCCCCGATAAAAGTTTTTGAAGAGTCCAGAGAGACAATCATAAAATGTTTCTTTGGCCCCCGGAGGGAATCAGATATATGAGTAAAGATACGCCTTTTTTAAGCTGCAAAGACCTGAGCCGTGTTTTCGTTAAGAAGCTCGACTTCGCAGGTAAAATCGCCCGGAAGCTGGGGTCCAAAATTCGTGAAGAACGAGTTCAGGCCGTAGATAAAGTCAACATTGAGATAATGCCCGGCGAAGTTCTGGGGCTGGTTGGTGAATCCGGTTGCGGAAAATCCACTCTGGGTCGCATGCTCTGTGAAATCCTCAATCCATCAGGTGGGGATATTTTCTACAAAGGGCAGAACGTCAAAGATATGAATTCCAAAGAACACATGGATTATGCCCGTAACGTACAGATGATTTTTCAGGACCCTTTCGCGTCCCTTAACCCCAGAAAAAGAGTTAAACAGATCATCGGCGAAGCCCCGCTCTACCACGGACTGACCAACAGATCCGGATTTGACGAATACCTCGCTGATGTCATGCTGCGCTGCGGTCTGGACCCCAGTTACAAGAACCGCTATCCACACCAGTTTTCAGGCGGTCAACGCCAGAGAATCGGAATTGCACGGGCTATGGCCATGCAGCCGGAATGTCTGGTCTGCGATGAATCCGTGGCCGCTCTCGATGTCTCCATTCAGGCCCAGATATTGAACCTGTTCATGGATCTGCGCAGGGAACTGAACCTGACCTGCCTCTTTATCAGTCACGACCTCGGAGTAGTAGAACACATATCAGACAGGATTGCGGTCATGTACCTCGGCCGAGTTGTAGAGGTGGGAACAGTGGAGAAACTGTTCAGCGATCCTTTTCATCCCTATACACAGGCCCTGCTGAACGAAGTTCCCAGGCTGGACAAAAGGGATGTGGATTTTGCTCCACTTAAGGGAGAAATTCCATCACCGCTGGATCCACCAAAAGGCTGTCACTTCCATCCCAGATGTGCACATGCCATGGACATCTGCAGACAGGAAGCTCCCACTGATAGAGAGATCTCTCCGGGACACCGGGCCCGCTGTCATTTATCAGAAATACAGAAAGACAACTGGATACAAATGTAGCTCAAACCCGTTAACAACAAAATCCTATTCAGCGAAATGTTGAAGACAGATTGTATGCCTGAACAAAAACACTGGAGCTCTGAGTATAATGACATACTTGAGTTCCAGTGTTTTTTCTAGTCCCGGACTATACGTGGAAGTCTGAAAAAAAGAAGACAAGATGATTTCAGGCGTATATGTAAAGCATGCCTTATTCCGGCTTCGTGCACCAGTGTCGCGGCAGGCTATCGATATCATCAATGGGCACTGAAGATGTTAGCATCTCTAAAAACATTGTTCTTAATTCACAGTTCTGGCGACTATTGCTGACTGAATATCAGTTCCGAATTAGCTTCGCCAACTGGTCAGATAAAAAGCTCCGGCTCTCTGCGCTCGCTGAAATTTTCCGCCAGCCACATGGATATCTCCAGAATTCTAGGAACCTCCATTTTACGGGCATCAAAAGCGCACACCTTCACACAGGCACAGCATAAAATACATCTTGCAGGGTCGGTTTCAACCATAGCACCGACTTTAATTGCATCAGTTGGGCAGACCCTCTCACAAGAACCACACAGTTCACAATTCTCATTGGTGGTCGGAGATACCGGACTTGGCTCCTTCAACTCCTTATAAGGGCGGTTACCGGGGAGTTCAATTAAGTCAGAACCCCTCAACTCGCCTGCCGTTAGCTTTCCGGTCAAAACCTTTCCGAACTCCCGCGCTTTTTCCAGATCCCCGTGATCAGGACGATTGACTGCAATCGGAGTTTCCGAGTTTGAAAAGGAATGCTCGCCAATAAAAGCGGCCCCGGCAACCGGCTTCAAACCCGAATCCACCGCCAGATCGAAAAGTTCTATGAGTGCGTCTTCGAAAGCCCTGTTTCCGTAGGTAACAACCAATGCGGCCGGGACTGCTGAGGCTTTTATACGGGCAAATCGATCCACCGCAACAGCCGGAAGCCTTCCGGCATAGACAGGAGCACCGATTATTACCAGATCATCATCACCACAATTATGACACTCCGGCACTTCTTCAACACGGGTGACATCAACAATCTGAACTTCCTGAGCACCAACTCCCTCAGCGACAGCTTCAAGGATCTTGCGGGTTGTGCGTGTGGGGGAAAAACAGATAATTTTAAGTTTGGAACAGGACAATTGATTCTCCCTATTTAGTCAATTTTTCCCAATCAGCATTAAACTGCGCCAGCCCTTTGTCGGTCAGGGGATGCTTGACCAACTCAGTGAGCACCTTGAAAGGAACTGTCACCGTATCAGCACCGATCAGCGCAGACTCAAGAACGTGCATGGGATTACGGATGGAAGCGACCAGAACCCTGGTGGGGAAATCATAGTTATCAAAAATGGTACGTATCTGACGGATCAGCTCCATGCCGTCCTGAGCAAGACCGTCAAGACGTCCGACAAAGGGACTTACGTAAGTGGCACCGGCCTTGGCTGCCATAAGGGCCTGCAGCGGAGAAAAAACCAGAGTAACATTTGTTTTTACGCCTTTCCGGTAAAGAGCCCTTGTAGCGACTAGACCTTCGGAAGTCATGGGAATTTTAATAACGACATTGTCTCCGAATTTTGCGAGATCCTCGGCTTCCTGAATCATCGTATCTGCATTTTCACCTACAACTTCAAGGCTCACCGGACCGTCCACCTCTTTGCATATGGCTTCCATCTGCGAACGCCAATCACCTCCCTCGCGGGACAGAAGAGTGGGGTTGGTTGTGACTCCGTCCATCAGTCCCTGAGCATTAGCGCGTCTTATCTCCTCAAGGTTGGCAGTATCAAGAAAAAATTCCATACACTTTCTCCTTTTAAATTCGTACTTTGCCATTTTCATATAACAATTTGCTACTGAGCAAAAGAACTATGTTCGATTATGGTGGAAGTTAACCTGTTTGCAATTGGAAACACACAACTCTCAATATTGAACGAAATAGAAGCAATGTGTAAAGCAAACGCCTTTATACAAAAGAGACTGTTGACAACTTCATAAGTGAGGAGTAAACACTTCCCATTATGAACGTTTCTTTTACCAACTTTACCCTTTATTTCTGGTGGTGGCGCAGCTGATGCGTCGCGGTTGGGTACGTTCAAAAAACGTGTAAGAAAGAAGCAAGAATTTTATAAAACCGCGACAGTGAAAACTGATCGCGGTTTTTTATTATCTGCGTGCACTGTCGTAAAAAAAGATATTCAGGAGTAGAAAATGACTGACAACGGAACTGTCGATGCGAAAGGTTTTTTCGGTGAATACGGTGGACAGTACGTCCCCGACCAGCTTCTCCCCATCCTGAACGAGCTGGCGGACACCTATAAAAGATACAAAGATGACCCTGAATTCATAAGAGAATTCAAATACTATCTCGCCAAATATTCAGGACGTCCCACTCCGCTCTATCTCTGCTCCAATCTCACCGAAGAACTCGGCGGCGCAAAAATCTATCTTAAACGTGAAGATCTCAACCACCTTGGAGCGCACAAAGTTAACAATACCATCGGCCAGATACTGCTTGCCAAACGCATGGGCAAAAAGAAAATCATAGCTGAAACCGGAGCCGGGCAGCATGGTGTCGCAACCGCTGCAACAGCAGCTCTAATGGGCATGAAATGTACCATCGTAATGGGTGAAGTTGACGTTGAAAGGCAGAAATTAAACGTATTCCGTATGCGCATGATGGGTGCGGAGGTTGTTGCTGCCAAATCCGGACAGCGCACTCTTAAAGAGGCTGTGGACGAAGCGCTCGCCGCATGGATTGAGGACGCGGAAAACACTTTTTACCTGCTTGGATCAGCCGTCGGACCGCACCCCTATCCGGAAATGGTTCGCGACTTTCAGTCCGTTATCGGGAAGGAAGCAAAGCAGCAGTGCATCGAGGATGAAGGACGCCTTCCCGATTACTGCATTGCCTGTGTCGGCGGTGGTTCCAACGCCATCGGGCTTTTTTCAGATTTCGTGAAAGAAGAATCAGTAAAACTCGTCGGAGTTGAACCTTCCGGGCGCAGCCTTGAGCCGGGTGAACACGCTGCGACACTCTGTCTCGGAGAGCCCGGAATCATGCACGGTTTTAACTCCTACATGCTTAAAGACGCAGAGGGAGAACCGGCCCCTGTTTATTCCATTTCCGCCGGACTGGACTACCCCAGTGTAGGTCCTGAGCACTCTTACCTCAAAGATCTGGGCCGTGCAGAATACGTGCACGCCTCCGACAAGGAAGCAACGGACGCTTTTTTCAAACTTTCACAGACCGAAGGAATAATCCCCGCCCTTGAATCCTCGCACGCCCTTGCCTACGCCATGAAACTTGCCCCCGAACTCGGGAAAGACAAGATAATTGTTGTCAACCTTTCGGGCCGTGGTGACAAGGACGTCGCTCAGATTGAAGAAATGATAGCCAGGGGCGAACTCGAACTGCCCTAAAAAGATCGACTGATCAGCATCTGTAAATTCAGCAAGTAGCCTTTTAGGTCTAGAGAATGAAAAACTCCCCTCTTTCAGATGAAGGAGGGGAGTTCGCAATTCAGATTGGTACGACATGAATTGCGATAAAATTTTTCATAAGTATCACAACATGATAACTTGCAGCAGCTTACACAGTTTTTAATCTGCCAGACTACATTAAACCGAATATGCGAGAATAAACTTCACTCAAATATTTTGCCTGCGTCTGCAATCTGACACTCTCTTAAAAGAGCAGCTATGGTCTTGCCGAAAGCATAAAATCAATATCATCCAGACAGGGCTTAATATTCAATCATTCCGTTTTATTTGACAGATCCTTTGGGTGAGAGTTGGACCTCAACACGATTGCGTCCGGCATGTTTGGCAGAGTAAAGACCTATGTCAGATGCTTTCAGCAAATGCTCCAGTGTGTTGATTTCTTCATTCAGACTGGCAACTCCAATGCTGACTGTAATATTCAATTCTCCGGCACGGGTCTTCATTCTGGTCTGTTCAATTTCACGCCGGAGCCTTTCAGCCACCATCTCCGCACCTTCTAGTCCGGTATCTGGAAGTAATACTGAAAATTCCTCTCCACCAATCCTCCCGAAAACATCTATTTTGCGCAATATTTTTAGACCTGCTGCCGCCAGCCCCTGCAGGACATCATCCCCGGCATCATGACCGTACATGTCATTGACATTCTTGAAAAAATCTATATCCAGCATCAACAGCGAGAGGTCCCGCTCATAACGCAACGACCTCTCAAGAGCCTCATCAGCGCTTTCCATGAAAAAACGCCTGTTTGCAAGCCCGGTCAAAGGATCGGTGGTTGCAAGACGCCGCAACTTATCTTCGGCTTCCTTGCGTTCAGTCACATCCCGCACTGTACCAACAACCCACCATTTATCATCCTTGCGCAACGGAGACAAAAGAACTTCAGCCGGAAACACAGTCCCGCCTTTACGGCGGACATTCACAGTAAAGGAACCATAACCGTCAAAAAGTTCCCCGATATTTGAAACATCCTCTCCATCAACGGAGATATCTTCATTGTCCTCGGCAAAAATACAGCAATCAAGACTTTCCCCAAGCATTTCAGCCGCACTGTAGCCGAAAATCTTCTCCGCAGCCGGATTCCAGAAATGGATCAAACCGTTTTCGTCCATCAGGACCAGAGCATCCTGAACGGAGTCACTGATGCTCTGGAGCATGTCTTCACGGTCCTGAAGGTCCTGAAGAGCTCTCTGCTGTGCAGTGATATCAGATGTCGCCCCCCTGAACCCGGTAACACTGCCCTGTTCATCAAAAACCGGTACTCCATTGAATTCAAGCCAAAGCTTGCGCCCTTCCCTGTTCACAAACCTGAAAACAAGGCCCGTGAAACTTCTTCCGTTCTGGGCGGCGTCCAAAAACTCCTTGCGGACTTCCCACGAGGATTCTTCATCAACAAAATCAAAAGGAGATCTGCCGATCAACTCTTCTGAACTGTACCCAAGAATATCCCGGGCTCTTCCGGTCACAAAAATGAAGGCTCCGTCAGGACCTGTTTCCCAGATGAATTCCCCCGCGGCATCTGCCACGTCCATGAACCTTTTTTCACTGCTAGAAAGTGCTGCCTCCATTTTGTCACTATGGACGGCAGCCATGACTTTTCGCCAGAAGAAAAAGGCACTTAAAAGGAAAAGAAAAAACATCAAAGCTACGGTAACCCCGCTCCAGGGGACCATCATTCTGCTTCCGTCCACCCTGGTGATAATTTTCCAGCCTTCCTTAAAAAGGACATGAAATCTGAAAAAGGCTGGAAAATTAGTCTCATCAAGGGTGGTATATGTAAAAACTCCGCCGTCCAAAGAAAACTGACCTGACGCGCTTTCTTTCAATTCAGTCCAGCTATCCGGAAAAAGATCGCTTAAATAGCCATTTTTTTGCCCGTACAGAAAATTCCATTCCAGCTTTTCTTCCGGACAGATAATCAGCCCGCCATTACTGTTGACAAGATAATAGTCACCAAAAGACTCGTTTGACCTGTTCTTTAAATTCTTGAGCAAGGAACCGGCAGAAAAGTTGAGAATGACTGAGCCCAGATATCCCCCAGCTTCACCGTGCACATTCTTGATGAACCTGACCACCGGCAAATAAGGTTCTTCTATTTTACCGAACTCCCTGTTCAGATTTAAGGCCGAAACATAAACTCCGTCATCTATCGCGAGAGAATCCTTGAAGTAGGTGCGGGTACTTTTGTCCTGCAGTAAATTCTCAGGTGTCCGGATAGGCTGGCCGTTATCAACATTGATTCGAACCAGCTCTTTTCCAAGAGGTGAAAGGAACCTGACCTGAACACAGCTTTTCGTTTCCCGTCCGAAAACAAAAAAAACATCAGCAAGGTCATTATACTTTTCCAGGAGTGTTCCAGGTTCTCTCAAACGTTTTTCTACAAGGCCGGAGAGAAGGCTCACCGCTTCCACCCCGGATTCAAGCCAGTCACTCAGTACTGTATAGTCACTTTGCAGGAGGTGTTTTTCATGACTCATAACCATATCGCCAAACTGTCTGCTTTGACTGTAGAGCACACCAAAAGCAACCAGTCCGATTACAACTGAAACCGGTATAAATTTCCTGACAAAAGACTTGAAAACAGATTTGGAGTCTTTACTCATAATTAATTATTTCTCCAGCGCCCTGTTCATTTCAAGGGGCATCAGGATACACATTTTACCGCTTCCATAAATACTGAGTCTGGTTTTCTGACCTTACCGTCTTCATCCGTGTCCAGAAAGTATGTATTAAAATCCGTAATCCGGGATTCGTCAGCCCGAACTGTTTTAATCTCAGTGAACCCGGCCTGCTCAAGAAGCCTTCCCAGCGAAAAACTGTCATACATCCATTGATGAACTTCGCCGGAAAGTCTGAAATTTCCGATTTCTTCAGCTGTTAAACCGTTCTCATCAGGAAAAACAAGCCGTGAAACCTTATCTGCATTTGCCGGATTCTTAAGAAAGGAAATCACATCTGCCGCCTCTCTGCCTGCCCTGGATACAATAAAGGATTCAGCCTTAAGGGGCTGTGAGGCCAGATGTTTCACAAATCCTCCTCCCGGAGTATTCCTGACCATCTGGTCCAGCAGTTCTATCATAATCCAGTCATAAGCACCCTGAGCTTCCTCATCTCCCTGCCGCGCCCGTTCAAGAAGCATCAGATACAAACGCGCGATGGTTTCAAGATCAGGGACAGCAACTCTTATGATACCGCCATCCTTGAGGACCCTGAAACACTCCCTGACAAAATCAAGAGCCCGGCTGTGCCTGAAATGCTCCAACAGGTGAGAAGAATAAACAACATCTGCAGTTGCGTCACCTTCAGGTATGCCTGAATTTAGATCATGTTCAATCACTTCGGGAATTGAGGACTTGAAATCGTAATTAACCCAGTCCGAATGCCATGTCTGACCGCATCCAAGATTCAAAAGGCGCATCTGCCGACTATCTCCATTTATTCGATGTTCATAAATTTCTACACTGTTTAAAACACTATATCATTTCGGATTTACGTTCAATGCAATTGGCCCCCCTCCGCATCCTCTGCGCGGTTCGCACTGAGATACCGAATCTCTCGCTTACCTGTGCAGGAGTTGCTCCGTTCCTGAACGCCTCACTCACACGCTCCCGAAGTCTGATCCTGTTAAGATCCTCAAGGTCTGGAACAGATACTCTTGTCCCTCCCCAATAAAACATTACCTGCTCTGCAGCCTCACGGCCGAGAACTTTTATGAGACTCTCTGCCGACATCCCCCTCCGATCTTCGATCTCGGGAAAGCCCCTCCCCTTAACAAAACTACCTGTCATCATCCTATATTCCTTAACTTTATGCATTCTATACATTCATTTTTAACAAACTTGCAAACTACGGAACAATTGCGCTGGAGCGCTATAACATAGGAACCACTATTTATTTACTTATTACACACAATGCAAGCCATTTTATAAATATTATTTACCAATTGGTAAAACACGCTAACTAAAACTACAAATTAGAATACATATACAATAAAATAAGGACATAATATTAAAAAAAGTATACACAGGCATACCCAAGGAGGAGATATGACTTTCTACACGGACATGGTTGAGGGACTGAAAAAAATGATCGGGCCGGGTAAGAAATATGCCAACCCCACTCAAATGGCGAAAGCCTGCGGCGTAGCTCCAAACCAGATTATCAGGTACATAAGGCAGGAGCGCGGAAAACATATTCAGGTTATTGCGAAAGTACTTGACGAAGTGGGAGCCAGAATTATCTTTCCAGACACGCAGGACAGCAACCTTGATGATTGCTACTGTCGGCTCCCTGAACTGCTGGCACGGCCGGATGTGGACGGAGAGAGGCTTGTTTCGGGTAGTGAAACATCGGATTTTTCTTCATTCTCTAGAAAATGGCTTCAGCGTAAAGGCTCGCTGGAATACATGGGTGTTCTTACTGTCACTGGTAACTCCATGGGTCCCCGGCTTGAGGAGGGGGACAGGGTCATAGTCGACCAATCCCAGCGGGAACTTTTTGAGGGCCGGATTTATGCCATGAGAATTGACCGTGACATAATTATCCGCCGTATTGCCAAGGAACCGGGTAGAATACTTCTGGTTTCCGACAATCCTGAAGCGGAACCTCGGAAGATAGGCCTTGAAATAGGTGAGGAGTCTAAAGGATGGGCAACAATGGGAAGAGTGATCTACGTGGCCAAGGACCTTCCCTGACAATTTAAAACACAAGATTTTCAAAAAAAAAATCCAGGCACGGTTGACAGTTTTTCATAATGTCTTACTTTCATTCAATCCGTTTGCCCGGATTCTTTATTTAAAAGTCCTGATTGAAAGGCACTTACGGACCCAAGGCCTACAGCCTTACAAAAAACAAGTTATTGAAATATGTTATTGGAGGACAACACATGAAACTTAAGCCGCTTAATGACCGTGTTCTGGTCAAACGCCTTGAAGTGGAAGAAAAAACTGTTGGCGGAATCATCATCCCCGACTCTGCCAAAGAAAAACCCCTCAAAGGTGAAGTCATTGCAGCCGGTCCCGGCAAACTTGATGACAACGGTTCCAGAATCGCCATGGGAATTAAAGAAGGCGATGCAGTTCTTTTCGCAAAATACGCAGGTACCGAAATCAACATCGATGGCGTTGACCATCTGATCATGCGTGAAGACGACATACTCGCTGTTGTCGAATAACAGGGCCTTTTCCCGCCTGTACTGATATTTACAGACCAAATTTTAAGGAGATAACATCAAATGGCTAAACAGATTCTTTTCGACGCCAAGGCTCGTGAAAAACTGAAAATCGGCGTGGACAAGCTCGCTGATGCAGTAAAGGTTACCCTCGGCCCCAAAGGCCGCAACGTAGTAATGGACAAATCCTTCGGCTCTCCGGTTATCACTAAAGACGGTGTGTCCGTGGCCAAGGAAATCGAACTTAAGGACAAGTTCGAAAACATGGGTGCACAGATGGTCAAGGAAGTTGCTTCCAAAACCTCTGACATCGCAGGTGACGGTACTACCACCGCAACCATTCTCGCACAGGCTGTTTTCACTGAAGGTGTAAAACTCGTTGCTGCAGGCCGTAACCCCATGGCTATCAAACGCGGTATCGACAAAGCCGTTGAAGCTATCATCGACCACCTCGAAACCCTTGCCAAACCTACCCGCGACCAGAAAGAAATCGCACAGGTCGGAACAATCTCCGCAAACAACGATATCACCATCGGTAACATCATCGCCGAAGCAATGAACAAGGTCGGTAAAGAAGGTGTCATCACCGTAGAAGAAGCCAAAGGCCTCGATACTACCCTTGATGTTGTTGAAGGTATGCAGTTCGACCGTGGTTACCTTTCCCCCTACTTCGTTACCAACGCAGAAAAAATGATCTGCGAAATGGACGAGCCCCTGATCCTCATCAGCGAAAAGAAAGTAAGCAACATGAAAGAGCTCCTGCCCGTACTTGAGCAGGTAGCCAAAATGAACAAGCCTCTGGTCATCATTGCTGAAGACATTGAAGGTGAAGCTCTTGCAACTCTCGTTGTCAACAAGCTCCGCGGAACCCTCAACGTTGTTGCTGTTAAGGCTCCCGGTTTCGGCGACCGCCGCAAAGCAATGCTCGCAGACCTCGCAGCCCTCACCGGCGGCTCCGTTGTTTCCGATGACATCGGCCTTCAGCTTGAAGGTGTAACCCTTGAAGACCTCGGTTCCGCCAAGCGCGTTGTTATCGACAAGGAAAACACCACCATCGTTGACGGTGCAGGCGAAGCAGAGACAATCAAAGCTCGCGTGGGCCAGATCCGTAACGAAATCGAACTTTCCACTTCTGACTACGACCGTGAAAAGCTTCAGGAGCGTCTTGCCAAAATCGTTGGCGGTGTTGCCGTTATCAACGTAGGTGCTGCGACTGAAACAGAAATGAAAGAAAAGAAAGCACGCGTTGAAGATGCTCTTAACGCTACCCGCGCTGCTGTTGAAGAAGGCATCGTTCCCGGTGGCGGAACCGCGCTCATCCGCTGCATCGCTGCTCTGGAAAATGTCACTGCTTCCGATGATGACGAAACCGCAGGTATCGACATTATCCGCCGCGCCATTGAAGAGCCTCTTCGCCAGATCGCAGGTAACGCAGGACTTGAAGGTTCCATCGTTGTAGAAAAAGTAAAAGAAGCCAAAGACGGCAACGGATTCAACGCTGCAATCGGCGAATACGAAGACCTCATCAAGGCCGGTGTAATCGACCCCAAAAAGGTTACCCGTATTGCCATTCAGAACGCTGCTTCTGTAGCAGGTCTCCTGCTCACCACCGAATGCGCCATCGCTGAAAAGCCTGAAAAGGCTGCTGATATGGGCGGAATGCCCGGCGGAATGCCCGGCGGCATGGGCGGAATGGGTGGCATGGGCGGAATGGGCGGCATGGGCGGAATGTACTAGACACTCCCCCGTGAAGCTCATCGGCTCTCAAACCGATATAATAATCCCCGGCATCCTTAAAGAATGCCGGGGATTTTAATTTTCACATTTCTTCTTTCGAAAAAAGATCAACTAAAAATTAGAAATCAAGCTTTATAGCCTTGGACTGATCATTTTTCTCCGGTGCTTTCTTTTTAGGGGCCTTTGTAGCGGTAGCGGCATCACTATTGTCGAGGTTGAAGGATGACTGACTTTTCCCTGATTTTGCCGCGGCTTTCGCCTGGGCAGCTTCCTTGGTTGTCTGTCCTGGTTTATAACCGCGCCCGAAGACCTTAGGGCCGAGTTTGTCGGATATTTTCTTCGCCTCACGGTTCAGCGGGTTGATCTTAAGCACGGCCGCGGCAGCATCATAAGCTTCCGTAAACATGCGCTTTGCAAGAAAGATTTTGGACTGGCGCACATAAACGCTTTCATTGGCCCCAAAACGTCTCGAAATTTCCTTGATCACATCAAGGGCTTTATCATGCTCCGAAAGCATTTCCCAAGCCATCAGCAGGGAGATATAAGGCCTGCTGTCTCCGGGAGTCTGGGTTATAGCCCTTTCCAGATATTCAACTCCCTCAGAAGGAAATCCGGCTTTTACAAGCCTGGCTCCTATATCCTGCAGGAGGCCTCTTTCCTCAGGAAAGGCCTCGGAAATTTTTCTGAAATACTTTTTGGCCTCTTTCACATTCTTATCATCAAGATGCTTCTGCCCGGTCAATACAAACTTATCTATCTGATTTTTCTGCTTGCGGACCTTCTCCACTGCAGCCTTCTCCATGGCATTCTTGATCGTGTCATGAATCTTCAACAGCATGGCTGCGAGCTTTTTCTCCTGTCCCTTTGTATACTTTAAAGACCTGGGTAAAACTCTTTTCAACTCTTCCATGGCCAGCAACTGCCTGATGACTTCGTCAACGAGAATTCCTATTTCAAATTTCTCACGCCCGAAAACCTTGCTCTGAGATAAATCATCAAGGGACAAGCTGAGGGCATGCAGACAACGCAGATAGTCCTTCCGCTGCCCGTAAGCCTTGGCTCGAGCAATATTTTCCTTGATGCTCTTGGGTGAACTCATACCAGAAAGACTCCCCGGTCATTACTCTCGATTAATTTCAATTAAAACTAACTGTTAATGAAAAACATACAGTTTCTTAAAGGCAAACCATCCAACGGTATCCGATTATAGCAGACAGGCCATTTAAAGCAAATCATCAAGTCACTCAATACGCTCCCGGCTTTCAGTCTCTACATTTCTGAATATAATTACACTATTGGTAATGATTCTTTACCCTATGACGATGCTTGTCAAGAATCACGAGTATCACCCCCGTCACGGCACACCAATAATTCCTTTATTTACCCCCGCCCGCATTGACGCCAATGTTTCCAGACGGTACTTTTGCGCCTGAACATTTTTACATCTGCCATGCAGACAACAATAAAATCCAGATGAGCATAACTGATGAACATATATCTATTTATAATCATTTTTTCTCTTGTCGGAGCATTTCTGCTCGGATTCATAGCCAGACACCTAAACCGCAAAGCTCTTTCACCCAGCCTGCCCGGTGAATTTTCAGAAATTTTCGATTCCGAGGAATACAGCAGAGCTCAGGAATACTCCAGAGCCGGTATGGGCTTTGACAATATTTCAGGGGCATTCAGCACTCTTGCGACTATCATTTTTATACTCTGTGGCGGATTCAACTACCTTGATATCTGGGCCAGAGGATTCGGATTTGGAAACATAGGAACGGGCCTGCTTTTCTTTGCCGGACTTGCCATCCTGAGTGATATAATATCTTTACCCTTTTCTCTCTACCATACCTTTGTAATCGAAGAAAGATTCGGCTTTAACAAAACGAACCTCAAGACATTCATCATTGACAAGCTTAAAGGATATCTCCTTGGTGGAGTAATTGGCGGGATTCTTTTGAGCGGAGTTCTTCTGTTTTTCAATGCATCAGGCAGTCTGGCCTGGCTGTGGTGCTGGATTTTTACCATTGCGATTACCCTAGCCATACAATATATCGCTCCGGCCTGGATTCTGCCGCTGTTTAACAAGTTCACTCCCCTGGAAGATGGAGAGCTCAAAAATAAGATTGAAAAATTCGCAGCTGAAAACGGTTTTGAACTGAGCGGAATATTTATGATTGACGGTTCCAAACGCTCAACAAAAGCCAATGCGTACTTCACCGGATTCGGCAAGAAGAAACGTATTGCCCTTTTTGACACCCTTATAGATTCTTTGACCACCGATGAACTGGTTGCTGTTCTGGCCCATGAGATCGGTCACAGCAAACTCGGCCATATACGCAAAAGAATGATCACAAGCATCATCAGCACTGGAATTATTTTTCTTCTTATGTCCTTTTTCCTTGGCAACAAAGAACTCTTTGCCGCCTTCAGCATGGACCACATGTCCATACATGCCGGACTGATCTTTTTTGCGCTTCTTTACACCCCCGTTTCTATTGTTCTTTCCATTTTCAGTAACATCCGTTCCCGCAAACATGAATTCGAGGCGGACAATTTCGCGGCCCGAACAACTAAAGATCCGCAGTCCCTTATCAGCGGGCTGAAGAAACTGTCCGTCAGCAACCTCTCCAATCTTACACCGCACCCCTTTTACGTTTGGCTCGAATACAGCCATCCCCCGGTTCTTAAAAGAATCGAAAAACTCAGAGAATATGAAGGTGGATTAAAGTAATGCGCATGCAGTCAGAAAGAGAACTGGTGGTGGAGTACGGGAAAAAACTGCTCTCGGCGGGACTGACCACCGGAACAGGCGGTAATCTCAGTGTTTTCAACCGGGAAACCGGGCTGATGGCGATAAGCGCCAGTGGCCTCAATTATCTTGATGCCACTCCTGAAGATGTGGTCCTCATGGATCTTGAGGGGAATACAGTAGACTCAGTACGCAAGCCCTCCAGCGAGCATGGCTTCCACTCCATTCTTTATAAAACCCGCCGGGACGTTAACGCTGTGGTACACACCCATTCAGTCTATGCAACGACAGTCGCCTGTATGAACATGGAGTTGCCTGCGGTGCACTACCTTGTCGGCTTTGCTGGCAGGAAAGTGCCTCTGGCACCATACGCCACCTTCGGAAGCCCGGAACTGGCCACAAATGTTGCTGAAACAATTGAGAACTACAACGCTGTCCTGCTCGCCAACCACGGGCTCATTACAGTCGGCAAAGGCATTGGCAACGCCTTTGACGCGGCGGAAGAACTTGAGCTGGTAGCCAGAATCTATATTCAGGCCCTTTCGGCAGGGAAACCTGTAATTGTTCCAGACAATGAAATGGAAAAGGTTATCGATAAATTCTCTACCTACGGCCAGGCCGGCGGCAAGCAGGAGTAGAAAATGGGAATGGAAATGTCTGCAGGAATCTTTGAAATTGCGTTCCCCCTTTTTTTGATCATGGACCCTCTGGGAAACCTTCCGGTGTGTCTCTCCATGCTCAAGGATTTTTCCCCGCAGCGTCAACGCCGCATTCTGCTGCGAGAACTGCTCTTTGCCCTTGGAGTAATAATACTGTTCATGTATCTCGGGGCCGGGCTCATGAAAATTCTTAATATCCACCAATCCACACTGCGCATTGCCGGTGGGATTATCCTGTTCATCATATCCATGAAAATGATATTTCCCAAACAGGAATCCAATGGCACGGAAGCGGAAAAAGATCCTTTCATTGTTCCAATTGCTGTTCCTTTGTTTGCCGGGCCTTCACTACTGGCCGCCGTAATGGTCTACGGTTCAAGGGATAATGCGGATCTTACCGTTCTTACAGGGGTAATGTCAGCCTGGGCGGCAACTTTCATAATAATGATGGCAGGCCCCACGCTGGCCAGACTTCTAGGAAAAAGAGGACTGAGAGCCTGTGAAAGACTCATGGGATTGATTCTTATTCTGGTGTCAGTTCAGATGCTCGAAGACGGAATAGCATTTTACATTAATAACGTTCTCGGAAAATAGCATATCCTTAATCAAAAATTCGATCCATGGCGGCTTTCAAAACATGAGACCTGACCGGCTTGGCAATGAATTCTGAAACTCCGAGTTCCCGCATCTTTTTATAATCACTGTCAGCGCCATAGGCACTCATGACGATTATAGGCATGGCTTTGCCCGCAGGCTCCGTCTCTCTGATGCGGGCAATTGCCTCATAGCCGCTCATCTCGGGCATATGAATATCCATCAGCACCAGATCACAGCTTTGCTCTTCCAGAAACCTCAGTACTTCAGTTCCATTAGCTGCTGTCCTGACATTGCACCCCCATTGCTCTAGAATACGGCGCATAAAAACCTGACTGCTTATATCATCTTCTGCTAAAAGGACATTCAGCCCCACCTCTGTATCCACAATGCTGTCATCTTCATCAGAACTGTCAGTAGTCTTTTCCAAAGGCTTCTCAGCGCCATCCTGTCCTGTAACATCATAAATGAAATTGTTTACCGCTTTTTTAAGACGCTGAGCTGAAAGAACACATTTAGCAACATATTCACGGGCCGAAGAGGACATTTCCTCGCCTTCAAGAACCTTAAGACTGCCAAGCATTCCCGCCACAGGTGTTCTCAACTCATGTGAAAGTGAATCCTGAAATTCACGCCCTAGTGGTAGCTGAACATTTTTTCCGACATCATCTTCATTTAATTCCCGCGCGAAGCCTACTATGGCCGAGGGTCTACCGTTGCCGTCAACATGCAGGCAATGCCGAACATCAAACCTTATCTTGTTTCCCTGACTGTCATTGGCAGGAAGAGTAAGCCTTGTTTCAGTTCTTTGCTCCACAACCGTCCTGATATCCTTAAGAACAGTCTCAGCAACCTGAGGAGAAAGAAAATTATAGACGCTCAATCCCACACACGCAGATGGATTAGAGACCCCTGCATAGCCTGCGAACACATTATTTACTTTCAGAAAACACCCATTAAAATCCTGAATAAAAATTGAATCCGTAGAATTATTCATAACGGAATCCAAGTAACGACGCTCTTTATCCAGTTCTGACTCTAAAAATTCCACCTTACTGACATTTTGAACAATACCTATGCAGCCGGAAGGACGCCCCTTTCTGTCCCGGGCTAGGACCACAGTATGAACCAGTTTCCCCTTTCCAAACTGTTTAGAATCGTATTGCACCTCAAAGCTGGATGAAATATTCCCTGCCCGCAGAGATTTATAAACTGCGCCATTGACTTCAAAGCCATCAGTAGAAGGAAGAATTAGATTCCTGACATCCTCATTCGCACTGTCCATACATTCAGGGAGTACACTTTCAGCACCGCTGAAAGCAACAATCCTGCCCTCAAGATCAATACGGTAGCAGGCTATTCCGGCGGCATTCAGAGCATCGAAAAACAACTCTTCATGAAGCGCGGCTTCATCGTCTGCTTTCTTGCTGTGCAGCAAATTAATCAGAGAATAGGCCATTCCCACGCATAAGACTCCCACGGCCAGAGCATAAGGAAAAGCTGTATTCACAAATGTTCCGGCAGCAAATGCACCGATTGTACAACAGCCGATTATCAGGGAAAGATATATTCTATTCATAGTCCGCCGAACATGCCGTTTCAATTATCCATCTTCAAATAATTCCTAAAAGACACAATTCACTGATGACACTATTTCACCCCGGCAATCTTTTCAAGTATTTATAACTTTTTTTAGACTAACTCAAAGATATGGGCGTCATTCAAAGCCCATCCAAATAACTTAAAAAACATAAATTAATGATATATTTGATTTTATACAGGGAAACAAGAATAGAAAATCTTATGTATCAAAAAAACAACCCACCGACATTAAGTCAGTGGGCTGATGATCACATATTGATTGAAGCAGCAGTAAATTCCCTACAGGCTTAAGGTCATCCCCTGCTTCAACCCGGAATCCGGAACCGCTTCTGCGCCCGGAGAATCCTGCTGAACGCTTCTGAGCATTGCAAGTTCTTCAACAGAAAGGATTTTGTTAATATCCAGGATAATTACAAAATCATCATCCTGCTTACCCATCCCCCGTATAAACTCAGTCTTTATTGTAGTGCCCATCCTTGGAGGCTCTTCAATCATATTCTCCGTAAGCTCAATAACTTCACGGACTGAGTCAGCCAAAGCGCCCATGACAGTGCTCTCGCCATCAAATACAACCTCTACTATAATGATACAGGTATTGATCGTATCTTCAGTTCTGCTCATGCCGAATTTCAAACGCATATCAACAACAGGAACTGCATGCCCTCTGAGATTTATAACTCCACGCATAAATTTAGGAGTTCTGGGGATACGCGTAATCGGAGTCAACTCAAGGACTTCCCTCACACTCGAGATATCAAGGGCATAGATATCCTTATTCAAGGTAAAAGTCAGATACTGATTCGTTGTACTGTTGATCTCAACACTCATGATTACCACCTGCTTGTTAAAAACTTTTGAAAGCCCTCATAAGCCTGACGTTTACAATAATACAAAACAGACTTCAGGACCAGAGTTTATCAGAATTTTTCAAAATCTCCATCAGAGAAATCACTTCCCATATCAAGAGAGACACCTTTTACAGAATCACCTTCAGGTGCGGATGAATACTCAGGTTGCCTGCGCACAGGACTCTCCTTTGCCACAGAAGGACGTGATCGAGGTAAAGATCTGACTCTCGCGGGAGCATTGTTCGCGACTCTGAAAAAGCTCATCACCTGCTGAAGCTGTTCCGCCTGGCTGGAAAGTTCTTCAGAAGTGGAAGCCATCTCCTCAGAAGCTGATGCATTCTGTTGTGTAACCTGATCAAGCTGTTGAACGGCCTTGTTGATCTGTTCCGCTCCAGATAACTGCTCACCGCTTCCTGCTGCAATCTCCTGGACGAGTTCGGCAGTTCTTTTGATATCAGGAACCAGCTGCTTCAGCATTTGTCCCGCTTTTTCAGCAACATCAACAGTGCTTGAAGAAAGTTCCCCTATTTCACCGGCAGCGGCCCCGCTTCTTTCAGCCAGCTTTCTGACTTCTGCGGCTACAACGGCAAAACCCTTACCATGCTCACCGGCACGGGCAGCTTCGATAGCCGCATTTAATGCCAACAAATTGGTCTGACGGGCGATCTCCTCAATGATTGATATCTTCTCAGCAATATTTTTCATGGCATCTACAGCCTTGACCACTGCTCTTCCACCCTCTTCAGCCTGCTGTGATGACTGCAGGGCAATCTGCTCCGTCTGCTGAGCGTTCTCCGTATTCTGACGGATATTGGCGGTCATTTCTTCAATTGAAGCTGAAACTTCCTCAACATTGGCAGCCTGTTCAGTAGAGGCCTGAGACAGGCTTTCCGATGTCGCCGCGAGCTCTTCACTGCCTGAAGCAACATTTTCTGTTGAGCTGCCCACCTCGGAAACCACAGAAGACAGCCTGTGCACCATTTCGTTAAGCGCGGCTGCAAGCGTCCCGATTTCATCACGCTGATCAATATCGAGCGTTCTTGTAAAATCCCCTCTGGACATGTTTTCAGCAAATGCGACACCCTTCCTTACAGGACCGGTAATTGCCCGTGTTACTGCTACGGAAATCAAAGCACCACAAATCAAGGCAAGAGCAAGTCCTCCCAGAATCAGGGCAAAAGAATATTCCATTACTTCTTTAGCAGCTTCATTCTGCCCGGCCTTGAGCATCTCACTTTGATCCAGTGCGTCTTCACCGATAGCGGCCATCCTGCCGAGTTCTGCTGCCTGAACATCCATCCTTTCAGCAATCTGATTAAATCCATCAAGATAAGCTCGGGTGGCATCCTCAAGCTCTGAAACATTCCACCCAGAAACTCCGGTAACCCACTTATTTCTCTCTAGATTACTGCAGCTCTTGAGAATAGAGGAAAGCTCGCTACGGACATTTTTAAGATATTCAGCACTACCGGTCTTTAGGTAGTAAAGCCCCTGAGTGCGCGTATTTCTGAAATTTCTGTCAATATCAACAAGTGCCGTATAAGCATCAAAAGCAGAATTAATATCAGCTGTAGCGGTGGTTAACATGAAATTTTTCTGGAGATATCCTTTGGCCTGTTCCTCCATCCTGCGGACAGAATCGTCCAAGCTTCCGGCAGCAGAAAGGCAGATCTCTATAGCTTTGTTCTTCTCTTTTTCATACTTAACGTACGCTGCGAAGCTGTTCTTGTAATCCGAAGCCTTTTGCTGGAAAATTGATATCCTTTCCAATCCCTTACCGGAGAAGTCATCCTTATGCTCGGATATCCCTGCCCCAAGAGCATCTATCGAGTCATGAAATTTTGTTTCCGCATCTGAAGATCCATCAAGAGTATAATACAAAACCATCAAACGTGATTTGTACATGTCAGTTACAGCTTTGCTGACAACGTCAGTTCTGGCGCCCTCCTCATCTACGTGGGAAAGTCCGTACCACCCCACACCGCCCACTATGGCGGCAAGAAAGAGAACAATAAAGAACCCACCGCCTATCTTCCACCCAAGTTTAAGATTCTTAAACATCCTTATCTCCAGTTTTATGAATAGAAACTTCCCGGCCACAGCCCAAAAAAAACAACGACATCACAAATCCTTCAATTGCATATATATAGATTGAGAACTGATATCAACTACTTCCTGCTATCTATACGACTTATCTTAGGTAAATGAAATGGAGAAATAAGAATGCACAAAAAAAGAACACACCCCGAACAAAACTATTCCAGACTGTTACCAACTGCTTTCAACACCATTTCAAGCTCGTCTTTTATATCCGGGACAGCAGCCTCAACTGATGCTAGATCACCGCTTCGAGCAGCTCGCTCCGCTCCTTCGGCAAGCAAAGAGATTCTTTCCGCTCTGATGGTCGCGGAAATCCCTTTGAGCGCATGAGCATATTTGATTGTCCCACCCTGATCTCCATCACCAAGTGCTGCAATCAAGGACTGAACTCGCTTCGGAGCATCCTCAAGATATACAGCCAGTATTTCGGCTCCCAGTTCTATATCACCACCAAGATGCGCATAAAATGCTTCTTTATTAAAAACTACTCCAGACATAACTGCACATGCCTCCTAAAATTACTGCCAGCTTGATAAAGTTCAAATGTGGAGCATAGAATCTAACATACTCTTTACCCATATACCATATTGAAAAACTGGGGTACTTCAGTTTGAATTTTCCTCCTGAAAAACCTTTCAGCCCCTTGTTGGGCAGCAAGTGAACGGGCATGCTCAAGCTCAGTTATTCCTTCAGATAATCTAAAAACTTTCAAATTTGTTACTCCTACATCCAAACTGACACGCCAATCCTGAGGATAATGCAGTGATAAATGGGAAAGAAATCCCAGCCTGCTAGACTCAGCTCCTTTCACATCAGTGAACACAGAATTCAATTTTTTAAAAATTAATAAATTGCCGGGAGAATGATATAATGCAGCGAAATAACAGTCTGCTGCACAGGAAGGAATTCCTGATTTCTCATCGAAGGGAACACCGGGTCTTACCCATAACCCACTCTTAAAAAGTTCATCCCCCCAAGCCAGAAGCAGCTGGGGGATTTCCTCAGGAAATTTAACAGGTCTGCGTTTGGATGAGGAAAAAAAAGCATAAAAAAAATGTTTGGCAACATCCCCTAGCCCCAGTCTGGCAGCACTTAACGAGGCAGACATATAAAAATAACAATCTGTGATATTAAAATGCTCTTTTAAATATGGCCGTACCATTTCAAGATAAGCTTCAGTTGCACCATTCATTGCAAATATACGCATCAAGGCTGCGTCACCCATCATATTCGGGGAGGATTTTAGCAGCCCCCCTATTGTGTTATTCCAATCTACAGCGTTATCTCCGGACTCAGCGAGAGCTGCATCGGCAAGACTTTTATATAAATCACTTGAAGCAGCAGTCGCAGCCCTGGGGTGAAGTTCTTGTGCAAAGTCGACTATCAAAGCTGCTCGATTCTCTGGCAGGTGATCCCGCATAACTCTTTCGTATCCGGAAAGGGCTAACGATGCAGCTTCCTTAGGATTACTTATCAGATAGTTTAATATTTTTTTAAGCTCAAGTACGTCACTATAGACTTGAATTTCACGACCTATATCAAACAGATCACCAATCCCTTCAACATAAGGGGTAACAACTGCGCAGCCACAAGAACATGCTTCAAACAATCTGAAATTCACTTCTCCGAATATGGCCTCATTCGGTACAATTCGAGTCTGCCTGTATATTCCCATCATCTGAGAGTAATTTACTCCCTCAGCCATATTCAAATTGTAATTGGAAGCAAGAAACTCAACAAACCACTGTCTAGCCTTACGTTCTTTAGAAACCCTGCCGACAAATGTTAAATTATGTTCTCTGGCATTATATGGAACAATACCTGACTCTGTTCCAATTTCCGGCCCCGGTCGCGCACCCATCCATGGAACCCAGCAGACCCTGGCATCACAGACCTTATCAAGAGCCGACAGCAATTTTTTTTGCGTGGTCAGAACTCCATCAAACAAAGAACCGTAGTACCCGTGCCAGTGCATGTTGAGGTGGGTATCAACTGACCAGAATATCTTTAAACAATCGATTTCATGCAGGCCTTTCAAAAAGACTCTACATCCCAGATTTTCCTGCTGCAGGATAAGGTCTGGCTTGAAACCGATTTCATGAAGCTTATTCCTGACGTCAAATTCCCTTAGATTTGTATAAATATATTCAACTTCAAAACTTAAGGAAGAGAAAGCATCCACCATAGGTTTACGGCAATTAACGAGGAATAATTTTTTCATGAGTTTTTTTATACGTTAAGGCTCTTTAACTTTGAAGAGTTAATTTTATAATCCACTATATAGTCACACGACCTTCCCCCCTCCCCCAAACTTCCTGCATTAAACGCAAGAAAGCCCCCTTGTTTACAAGGGGGCTTTGAAATAAAAGCTTGCGACGACCTACTTTCCCACTGGCTACCCAGCAGTATCATCGGCGATGGAGAGCTTAACTTCCGAGTTCGGAATGGGGTCGGGTGTGGCCTCTCCTCAGTGGTCGCAAGCAAATTTGCCTGCTACGACGAGCAAAATATATTGTTAAAATAGAGAAGATTTTTTCTACAACTCAATTTTGTGTAGTGTGCGTCAGATGTGAATTTTATCAATCTGAAGCCAGATGCGAAGTGTATTCTCAATACATGAGCAGTTGGCTCAGATTTAAAAATTCGCAGATGGCGTGCAATACGCAAAATTAAAGTTATAGGGAAGAGAAGAAAGATAAGTCGCACGATTTATTAGTACCGGTCAGCTGAGTGTGTCGCCACACTTACACCTCCGGCCTATCAACCAGGTGGTCTACCTGGAATCTTCAGATGCGTTAAGCATAGGGAGAACTAATCTCAAGGCAGGCTTCCCGCTTAGATGCTTTCAGCGGTTATCCCTTCCGAACATAGCTACCCTGCAGTGCCGCTGGCGCGACAACAGGAACACCAGAGGTTCGTCCACCCCGGTCCTCTCGTACTAGGGGCAGACCCTTTTCAATTCTCCTACGCCCACGGTAGATAGGGACCAAACTGTCTCACGACGTTTTAAACCCAGCTCGCGTACCACTTTAATCGGCGAACAGCCGAACCCTTGGGACCTGCTTCAGCCCCAGGATGTGATGAGCCGACATCGAGGTGCCAAACCGCGCCGTCGATGTGAACTCTTGGGCGCGATCAGCCTGTTATCCCCGGCGTACCTTTTATCCTATGAGCGATGGCCCTTCCATGCGGGACCACCGGATCACTAAGACCAACTTTCGTTCCTGCTCGACATGTCTGTCTTACAGTCAAGCTCCCTTATGCCTTTGCACTCAACGGCTGGTTTCCAATCAGCCTGAGGGAACCTTTGCAAGCCTCCGTTACTCTTTGGGAGGCGACCGCCCCAGTCAAACTACCCACCAGACACTGTCTCCAAGCCGGATAACGGCGTTGGATTAGAATTCAAGACTATCAAGGGTGGTATTTCAAGGTTGGCTCCACCGACACTGGCGTGCCGACTTCAAAGCCTCCCACCTATCCTACACATGATAGCCCTAAACCCAATGTCAAGCTATAGTAAAGGTGCACAGGGTCTTTCCGTCTTACCGCGGGTAACCGGCATTTTCACCGGTAATTCAATTTCACTGAGTCTCTGGTTGAGACAGTGGGGAGATCGTTACGCCATTCGTGCAGGTCGGAACTTACCCGACAAGGAATTTCGCTACCTTAGGACCGTTATAGTTACGGCCGCCGTTTACTGGGGCTTCAATTCGGAGCTTCGACTTAAAGTCTAACACCTCCTTTTAACCTTCCAGCACCGGGCAGGCGTCAGTCCATATACATCGTCTTACGACTTAGCATAGACCTATGTTTTTAGTAAACAGTCGCCCCCCCCGATTCTCTGCGGCTCCTGACAGCTCGGATAGTAAATAACTTCACCGTCGGGAGCATCCCTTATCGCTAACTTACGGGATCATTTTGCCGAGTTCCTTAACCAGAGTTCTCTCAAGCGCCTTGGTCTACTCGACCCGACTACCTGTGTTGGTTTGCGGTACGGTCAACAAGTGCTAAACTTAGAAGCTTTTCTAGGCAGTCTGGAATCACTCACTTCAAACGTAAAGTTACGGCATCGCATCTCGGCCTTAAGGGAAACGGATTTGCCTATTTCCCAAGCCTACGTGCTTACACCGGCATATCCAACAGCCGGCTGAGCTATCCTACTGCGTCCCTCCATCGCACACACTTGCTGGTACGGGAATATTAACCCGTTTTCCATCGACTACGCCTTTCGGCCTCGCCTTAGGGACCGACTAACCCTGGGAAGATTAGCTTTACCCAGGAAACCTTAGTCTTACGGCGAACGAGTTTCTCACTCGTTTTATCGTTACTCATGCCAGCATAATCACTTCTCATTAGTCCAGCGAACCTTCCGATTCACCTTCATCCCATCTGAGAACGCTCTCCTACCGATGCGTCAAAGACGCATCCCGTAGCTTCGGTACCATACTTAGCCCCGTTACATTTTCGGCGCAGAATCGTTAGACCAGTGAGCTATTACGCTTTCTTTAAAGGATGGCTGCTTCTAAGCCAACCTCCTGGCTGTCTATACAACTCCACCACCTTTTCCACTGAGTATGGATTTGGGGACCTTAGCTGACGGTCTGGGCTGTTTCCCTTTCGACTACGGACCTTCGCACCCGCAGTCTGACTCCCAGGATATATCTTACGGCATTCGGAGTTTGATAAGGTTTGGTAATCTGGTGGGACCCCTAGCCTTGTCAGTGCTCTACCTCCGCAAGAAAACTCCTGAGGCTATACCTCAATATATTTCGGAGAGAACCAGCTATCACCAAGTTTGATTGGCCTTTCACCCCTATCCACAGGTCATCCGAGTAATTTTCAACTTACAACGGTTCGGCCCTCCACTTGATTTTACTCAAGCTTCAGCCTGCCCATGGATAGATCACCTGGTTTCGGGTCTAATCCGCAATACTTGTCGCCCTGTTCAGACTCGCTTTCGCTACGGCTACACATCGCTGCTTAACCTTGCATTACAGATTAACTCACTGGCCCATTATGCAAAAGGCAAGTGGTCACGGAACAAGTCCGCTCCCACAGCTTGTAGGCAACTGGTTTCAGGTTCTATTTCACTCCCCTAACAGGGGTTCTTTTCACCTTTCCCTCACGGTACTGGTTCGCTATCGGTCTCTAAGTAGTATTTAGCCTTGGAAGATGGTCCTCCCAGATTCCCACGAGGTTTCACGTGTCTCGTGGTA
>NZ_AP042461.1:1020000-1262500 GCF_055394525.1 Maridesulfovibrio salinus | reverse complement strand
TTCCTGCCATTGCAGGGTATCAACCCACTCATCATCCTTGAGCCACATCTGGTTCATGGTGGAGGAATGGGAGTGGGCAGTATCCTGAATATACTGAGGGGTAACACCAAGCTTATGGCACATACGGCGAACCATGCTCATGATGTAACCGGTGTCAATTCCCAATGGACAGAAGTGAATGCAGCGACGGCAGAGGTTACACTCTGTGTATGCAATCTGCGCCATCTCGTAGATTTCATCTGCAGAAACCTTATAGTTCTTGCGCAGTATTTTACCCAGAGTCTGATGAACCTTACCAGCCGGGGAATAGCTGGGATCACCTTCATGGGACATATAATAATGGCAGGCTTCGGAGCACATACCACAGCGCATGCATGTTTCAGCATAGAGCTTGAGCTTTGCGCCGGCTTCTCCTTCGATAACCTGCTTTAGGGTGTTTTCGATGCGTTCAGGGGTCAGGCGGGATACTCCGCGGTTAAGCCCTGCATCTTCGATTTTTCTGTCGAATGTCATTTTTAAATACTCCTTGCGGGGCTTTGGTTACCAGTCCTTGCAGTGACGGACTCCACCAAACTCGGAACCCATGTAGGCTCTGGTGAAAAGACCGAACAGCATATGGCTCAAACGGGTGAAAGGAATGCTGATGAGCATGATTTCACCGCAGAGAATGTGCAGAATGAGCATTACCTTGGGATCGCCGATCTCGTGATAAGACAGAACACCGGTGGCAAACACAAGTGCCGGCACCGCAAGAGCTATCCAATCTTTACCGGTAGTCAGATATGCCACATCTTTCTGCAGAAAGCGGCGCAGACCGAAGTAAACACAGCAGACCACAACAACGATGGACATGATGTCAGCGATAGTATCCGGCAAGGTAGGCCAACTGATACCGAAGAACTGATCCCAGAGAACTACGTGACCCAGCAGAAAGATGGGCACGATGACAAGACAGATATGAAAAACAAAAGTTACCAGCGCAGTCCAGGGATTACGCTGCCAACCGAGGGTTCCTGAAGGGTTGAGCCAGGCCATGATGGAGCGCATGCCCCATTTGAAGCTCATATAGTGCAGGGACGAACCGTCCTTTGCCTTAGCGAGCTGATACATGGAAACCAGTCTGTAAATGGAACCGAGAATAAACACGCCCCAGGCGAACCACGCCAGAGGACCAACCACGAATGCATAAACACTGTTCATGTGTATTTCCTCCGGTTATTTAGAATTCGCTTGCATCAGCAACGATGCGTACAAATTTGCCGTTATCAATGGCACGAATAAGTACCTTGGAGCTGTCAGGGCTGAAAGAAGGCTCCCAGCACTGATCAAAATCCTGACCATAAGGCTTGCCGTCCAGAACAACGGTGTAGCGACCGTTTTTCTCGACTTTGGCGGCAACCTTGGAGCTGTCAGGGCTGAAAACCGGTTTCCAGGCCATTTCAAATACACCGGGCCATACTTTACCGTCACACATAACGGTATAGTCGCGGTCATCTTTGGCCAGGGCTGCAGCACGATTACCATCTGGGCTGACGCTCAGATCAATTACAACCGGGGCTGTAATCGACCAGGGCTTTCCGTCAACAGCAACAGTAAAGCTGCCGAAAACAGGGGCAACAATTGCCCACAGCTTTGAACCGTCAGCACTGAACTGCTGGTGCCAGCAGTTGGCAAAGGTATTGTTCCAGATGAGTTCTTCATCCTGAGCCATTCCCCACTTTCCACCCAAACGCACGGGGGCCACAAGAGCACCAGTCGCTGGATTGAAACAGGGAGCCCATACACTCTGATATTCACGCTGCCAGATTTTCCCATCGACTGCGATGGTGTAATCATAAAGGGTTTTTCTGATCTGACAGGCCACTTTTTTACACTCGGCATCAAAGACCGGAGTGTAACAGTTCATGAACACGTTATCCCAGGCTTCACCGTTTACAGCCACAGAGAAAATTCCCTTCTGAAAGGTCTCAATATCAGCCTGGTCCATTGACCTCACCTGAACAACGGCAGCTGTGGACTTGCCGTCTACACCTACGGTGAAGTTGTTTGCATTCTCAAAAAAGTTTTCCCAGAGAACACCGTCAACACCCATCCCGTATGTCATATCCTGCTGGACAGCACAGATAATAGTACCTTCGGGTCCGAAAGTTGTTTTCCAGATATAGCCGTAGTTTTCAGGCCAGTGCTTGCCGTCTACAGCCAGAGTCCATTCACCCATCTGCTGGGCAATTCCTGTGAACCTGCCGTCAGGAGCAAATTTGGGATAGAAAATCCTGTCGTATGATTCTTCCCAAATCTCGCCATTGACGCAGGCTGTGAATTCCAGATCGCCTTTATGAACTACCGCTCCGACCTTTTCACCGTCAGGGCTGGCATGGAATTCTTCCACCCACTCAAATTTATCAGACCAAGATCCTGTGTCCTGGACCTCTCGTCTACCGGGATTCCAATCCCACGTGGACGCATCAGGCATCTCACGCCTCCTCATTCCGAATTGATCCGTCTTATCCGCCAATAATCCGGATCGGCTCGGTTTTCCGGGTGCAAGCACCCTGTTTTCTAACCAACAATAGTCCCGTCTTTGGTCGAAACAAACCTAGTCACACCAAGGCCGGAGACCCGTCCAGCCTTATAACTGCAAGTTAATTCGCATATTTTGTGGTCTAGGACAATACCGTTTAGAGGCTTTCGATAGCTGAAAACGCAAAAAAACCAAGAACACCGGAGCTATATTTTCTCCAGCGCACTTGGTTTTTTGATCACCATTTCAGACACTTAAGTCTTATTTATACACTAAAAAACAAGACTATATTTTTGACAAAAATGATTAAACGATTTTTTTATTCCTACTATAACGGTGGGTTAAAATACCAACTTTTACAGGAGGTAATCACAAGTCCAGTTCAGCCATTAGATAGTCATAATCAAGTTCAGCATTAACAAGCCCAGCACCATGATTAATCTTAATCATATCACGGAGTTTGTAGCTTTCCTGTATTGCTTCCATCTTCTTGGCCACCGCATAGGTATCATCCCGGACTACAATCACCGGAATTTCCAAAACTTCTGACCGGGTAAGTATGATATCGTTAGGATAAAGGTTACCAGTAAGAATCAGACACGGACAGTTTCCTTCAAGGGCCACCAATTGCACGTCAGCACGGTCACCACCGACAATTACGGCCGAATTCTTATGCCTGCGAAAATGAGTGATAAAGTTTTCGACCTGCATTGTCCCGATAAGAAAATTCTCAACAACCCTGTCAGCTTTGGCATGAGCGGAAATGATTTTCCCGAACAGCCTCTCCGCGAGGTCATTGACTTTGATTGCCCCCATGAGCGGATCGCGGGGAATAATGCCGAGAACCTTCACCCCTCTCTTCTCGAGGAACGGGACAATCAGCGAGGTGAGTTCGTCCATGTAGTGCTCGGGGACGTCATTGAAAACAACACCCAGAAAATCATCGCCAAGCTCTTTATGCACCCGCAGCACGTAATCGTAACGCAACTCCTTGCTGTATCGGTCAACAAGGATTGTCTTGGCTTTGACAGCCCGGGCAACTTCCGGCCCGCTGACCCCGCAATAAGTTCCCGAGCTCAAATAACTTCCGGAACCGCCAATGATCATAACATCCTTATCGCGGCTGAGTTCCTCATAAGACTCGACAATTGAGGGCATCAGATCGCCCATGTCCTCGGAAAAAGCCTTGATGGTAAAATCTCTTGTGACCAGAACCGGGGTCACTTTTTGAGGGTCCTGTTCCAGCCCGAGCACTTCCTGAATAAAGGCGGCATCTGCATCCCCGGGCCTGTTTCCGTCCATGTGCGGTACGGCTCCAACGGGTTTCATGTAGCCTACATCAAGTCCTCTTTCCTTCATTTTAAGGCCAAGGGACATGGCCAGAAGGTTCTTTCCCGAATATCCGGTAGTTGAACCTATATATAAACCTACCATCTATGCCTCCTTATTCAGTCTCGTCAGCCGGGATCTGCACTGATGCGTTCTTTGAACCGGGATCGACCACAGTTATACGGGCATCAGCCACCAGAGCCTCCTCCGAGCTTACCAGCACAGGATTAAATTCAGCTTCATAAATTTCAGGAAAATCTTCAGCCAGAGACGACATCCTGATAAGAACATCGGTAATTGCTTCAAAGTCAACAGGCTCCCCGCCTTTGACTCCTTTAAGAAGCATGTAGGAGCGGATTTCCCGCACCATGTCACCGGCATCCTCCACGGAAAGAGGAGCCAGTCGAAAAGAAACATCTTTGAGAATTTCCACATAGACCCCGCCCAGTCCGAACATCAGCAGCGGACCGAACTGTTCATCCCTGCGAAAACCCACAATCACTTCACGTGACCCCGGTGAAGCCATCTGCTGCACCAGGCAGCCCGCAATGTACACATCGGGCCGCAACCGCTGGGTTCTGGCAGTTATGTCCCAGAAAGCCTGCCGCACCTCTTCTTCAGACCCGAGTCCCACCCGAACTCCGTCAACATCAGACTTGT
This sequence comes from Maridesulfovibrio salinus, assembly GCF_055394525.1. NCBI lineage: Bacteria > Pseudomonadati > Thermodesulfobacteriota > Desulfovibrionia > Desulfovibrionales > Desulfovibrionaceae > Maridesulfovibrio > Maridesulfovibrio salinus. The sequence goes on along the minus strand of NZ_AP042461.1, from coordinate 1,257,990 downwards.
GGGATATTTCAGGGGACGCAATCTTTAGAACAACAGGATAACCCAGTTGCTCGGCTATCGCCACAGCTTCGTCCCCGCTTCGCGCAAGATCTGACTCGGGAGTCGGCAGGCCGTAAGCCGTAACAATATCCCGAGCCTGAAATTCCACCAGTTCAGAACGTCCGGACCGAAGAGCCCCCTCAAGAACCTTTCTGGCGCTATCCACATCCCTTTCGGGCTGCTGGTAGGTGCGCGGGGGACGTCCTTTCCATGCCGCATAACGATACATGCAGTCCATGGCCCGGACAGCCTGTTTCGGAAAATCATATACGGGAATTCCGGCTGAAGCAAAAATCTTTCGGGCCTCTTCACTGTTCCTCCTTCCCATAAGACAGCAGAAAACAGGTTTGGATATTTCCGAAACAGCAACTGAAATTTCATCGGCAACGGCTGTTAGGTCCAGCCGCTGATTGGGAGCGACTATGACCAGAAGGCTGTTGACTGAGGGATCGTGCCCTACAATTCTGACAGCCCGCCCATAACTTGCGGCATCAGCATCTCCAAGCAGGTCAACCGGATTGTACAGGGAAGCATATCCGGGCAGCATGCGCTGAAGTTCTCCGATAGTCTCGGGAGAAAAGGTCGGCATCCGCATACCCGACTCTCCGCAGGCATCCGCGGCAAGAATCCCGGGGCCTCCGGCATTAGTCACAATTCCGAGATTCGGTCCCAGAGGCAGCTCCTGCACTGAAAAAGCCCTGGCCAGATTGAACAGCTCATCAAGACGGTCCACACGTATCACTCCGGACTGCCTGAACGCAGCCCCACATGCCTTGTCGGAACCGGAAATGGCCCCGGTATGAGAAGATGCAGCGCGTGCACCGGCTGGGGTCGTCCCCGCCTTCATCATGATTACCGGTTTTTTCATTGCCACTTTTGAAGCATGCTGCATGAAACTGCGGCCGTCATCAATATTCTCCACATAGCCCAGTATAACGCGGGTTTCAGGGTCATTCCCCAAATACTCCAACATGGACGCTTCATCGAGAACCGCCTTGTTGCCAAGGCTTATAAAATTTGAAAACCCGACACCGGCCCCCAGTGCCCAGTCCAGGACCGCAACACAAAGAGCACCGGACTGCGAAAAAAAGCCCATCTTCCCGGGAAGAGGATTACCTGTGGCGAATGATGCGTTGAGGTTGGACTTTGAACAGATCAACCCCAGACAATTAGGCCCGAGAAGATTGATACCCTCCCTGCGGGCAAGTTCAGCAAGCTCAGTCTCAAGCAACCATCCTTCATGGTCCACCTCTTTGAATCCTGCACTTATGACAATTACGGAACGAACCCCGACTTGAATGAGCTCCCGAAAAGATTCGAGGACCAGATCACGGGGAAGAGCAATTACAGCGAGATCCACGTCACGGTTCAAATCAGAAATTCTTTCATAGGCCTCAAGCCCGTGGATTACTCCTCCACGGGGATTCACCGGATAAACATCCCCTATGAATCCTGCCTGCAGAATATTCGCAAGGATTGTGTTTCCTATTTTTCCTGAAACAGCTGATGCGCCGATGACGGCAATTGAGGAAGGAGCAAAAAGACTATCCAAACTTTCTCCCGAAACCTGAAGACCCGGCTGAAAGCCGGTTTAGATGCTTATAACTTAAAATTTAACTGAAAAGTCACGGTGCTCCCGTGGCCAACCGAACTGCACCTGCTATGAGACCGTGAACAAACGAATATAGTCAGAGTGGGCCTGTCAATGCAAGCGGGATAATGCCTTGCCACTGCACAACCCTCAAGTAAAAAGCCATTTGAGCAACGTATAATAAATTCTGCTCAAAATGACACAGAACCATACATCACGAAATGCAAAGGTGCGTATTTATTTTTTTAATCCAGTATTTCCAGAACTTATCAAACACGTTATTTATTGCAAAATACAATTACTTAATGATAAAAGCAACTAAGTCGGTCTTTTTATAAAGCAGATAATATAAAATTTATTTTTTTGTGCCCTAATTTTATCTGCATGAGTAAAAGGCATAGGTGGAGCCTTATATGAACATGACTAGCTCTTATGAACCAATTGAGGACGGTTTCTGTTCAATTCCTTCAGATATTTTGAAGATGCTGCCCAAAAAAGGGTTAAAATTCAGCCTCTATAGGATCAACACTGAAACCGGTAAATATTACCCTATCACTGTCCCGGGAACTGCCATATCCCATACAGAAAGGCAGACAATCTGCACGGACTGTGACTGTGGGTACATATTCATAAAAAACAGAGACCTGCACTGCTGTAAAGAGCAGTTCAGTAAAGATCTGGGGAAAGTAGTTTCTTGCATAGGCAAGGCCATTCCGGACCATGAGCTTGCCTCCCTGCTGGTTGAAGGACTGAAGTCGGCTGCAGCTACGGTATACAACGACTCAGTCAAACTAAATTTTGATAACTTTCACGCTACGCTGCGCTCAGTTGGTGAACTTCTCCACCAAAGGCCGCAAATACTCTGGCTTATGATCCCCCTGCTGGACAGAAGCCATTCTCTGGTCAACAAATCCGTTTCCACCGGGATAATAGGCGCTGCTGTTATCCTGCTGGGAAGAGATCTCAAGCCTGACCTGAATGTTTTCATTGATGCTATAAGCGCTTTATTTCTCTGCGACATAGGCTTAAGCCACCTTCCGGAATTCGTTTTAGGCAAGGAATTCTGTCTCAGCCGTGACGAGCAGAAAAGGATTCGGCAGCATCCAATAGGTTCGGTTGAAATTCTCGGAGCCACCAAAAAAATAAGCAAAACAACACTGCGCGCTATTCTGGAACACCATGAACGAATGGACGGTTCCGGATATCCCAGAGGGGTCGGCAACGAACAGTTGTCATGGCTTGGCAAACTCTGTGGTGCTGTAGATTCTTTTGTAGCAATGACCATGGAAAGGCCGGGCAAAAAACGTATGCCCATCGTCAATTCGCTGAAAATCCTATATAAAGAATCCTCTCAATATGACCCCAATATTATATATGCCCTTGAGAAGGTCACATACAGGGAATAAGCTCTTTAACTAGAATCAAAGCCACCATACATGATCGGATCAGTTAATTATGAACCGGTTTATTCCGGACAGCTCAAGGAGGCTTACCCATCCCAATATGTCATCAAAAACATGATGGATTTAAACAGATTTTTGTGCAAAAATCCCGACAGACACAAAAATAAATTCACTTGTTTTAAGATTTATAATCTGAAAGGTCGGCTATGCCCTGCAATTCATCTTACCCAGAAATGAGACTTAGCGCCGCAATTCTTGCCGGTGGAGAGGGACGGCGCATGGGGCGGAAAGACAAATCATGTCTTGAAATATCCGGAGTAAAGCTGGTTTCCAGAATAATTGACCGCCTTGAAGGGATGTTCGATGAAATCTTCGTGATCACCAGAACGCCGGAAAACCACGCAGACCTCAAAATACGACTTGAAGGTGATATCTTCAATGAACGCAGTTCGCTAACGGGCGTTCATGCAGCCCTGCACCACTCCAGAACTGAACATGTCTTTATAACAGCCTGTGATTCTCCCTTCCTCAACAAGAGCATGATAAGTGAATTGATCAAACATCTGGGACCTGAGGATGATGTGCTCATTCCCATACATCCGGACGGAATGTACGAACCTCTTTGCGCTGTTTATTCCCGCCGCTGCCTGCCATTTATTGAAGACAACCTAAACAGGAAAATTTTCCAGATAATCCGCTTTTTCCCTCAGGTTAAAGTCCGCACTGTTGACACAGCAGAACTTGAGACAAAGGACCGCGACCTTGAAAGTTTCATAAATGTGAATACACCGGAAGAATTGGAAAAAGCCTGCAAAAGAGCTGAACATGCCGGATAATAATAAATTGAACTACCCTTCTGGGATTCCCAGAATAGAAGCACTCAGAATTTTAAAGGAAAACACTTCTCCGGTTACTGAAAAGGAAATCGCTGTCACCGAATGCTCCGGATGTATAGCCTGCAGAGACATTTATTCTGGCATATCACTGCCTGAACACGACCGTTCTGCAATGGACGGATTCGCCGTTACCAGCTCTGAGACGGCGGAGGCCTGCGCTGATTCTCCCTTACACCTCAAGATACGAGGCGAAATACGCCCTTCGGAAACATCCAGAAGCCATATTGAATCCGGATGCGCTATACGGGTTCTTACCGGAGGGATCATTCCGCAGGGTGCGGACGCGGTTATCCCTTTTGAACGGGTTGAAATCAAAGACGGATCAATAAGCATAACAGCCCCGGTCCAAAAAAATGAATATATCCGTAAAGCCGGCTCTGATATAATGAAAGGGGCGCTGATCACAGCTGCAAACAAAGAGATATCACCCTGTGATGCAGCCCTGCTCGCCTATGCCGGAATCCGCATGGTCCCGGTACGACGTCCCCTATCAATAACAGTTCTCGCCGTGGGCAACGAACTGTGTGACCCCTCCCTTGAAAATATCTGCGGACTTATCCCGGCTGACAATCTGATCCTCCTGAAGGCTCTCTGCCAACGATGCAGGATTGAAGACATAAGCATATCAAAGTGTGACAACAATCCTGAATCAATCTCAAGGGCTGTCATCAATAATGCCAACAGCGATATGATTATTACCACCGGAGGGACCGGCCCCGGGAATCGTGACTTTGTATTCAACTCAGTAATTGACGCCGGGGGAACGCCTTTATTCAAGGGGCTTGCAATGCACCCGGCAAAATCGGTTTTTGCATTCAAGACCACATCCAACATTGTAATAGGCCTGCCCGGACCGCCCAATGCTGTGAACCTTGCATTTCACACTATAATCAAGCCGGCTCTCAATATCCTTCGCGGCATGGAAGACATAGCCCCCCTGCATACAGCCCGGCTGAAAGACAGTGTAAAGTCTTCGCCCGGGCGGGAAAAGATGCGCCCCTGCCTGATTACTGAAGAAAACGGCCGTATTTTTGCCGATCCGCTTACAGCGGGTCAACTTTCCCCCCGCAAGATAATGTCGCTCAGTAACGGCATCATTGTCCTTCCACCGGACAGCAAAGAGCTTCAACCGGGGAATAAAGTTCAGGTTATCCGCTACTGCTGAACAGGCTTCCTATTCCGAAACACAGCCCATCAATACCTTTCACCTAACTGTCACCGAACAGCGACAAATCCGGTGCTTCCACCTGTGGCCTTCTGTGTATAGAAAAATCATGTACCAGAATGCAGCAGGCGTATCCTGCCAAATCATCGACAAGGCATCTATGATGTTTCTTTCTTGACCGGGCGGCCCAAGCGGGTCGCCTTTTCTTTTTCGCCTGAACCGACAAAAAAGAGTTGAGGAACTATGGGACAGAAAAACTTTGTTTTGGACACCAATGTACTCATTGAAAACCCCAAATGTATCACCGCGTTAAGGAATGGTCAGGACAACAAAGTCCATATTCCCTATACTGTTCTGACCGAACTGGACAAGCTTAAACGAGATCCCCGCATCGGACACATCGTGACTCAGGCCATCCACTCAATTCTCAGAGATAAGCAGCTGAGCATTCTGCCCCCGGAATTTGCTGAGAAGCTGGATATGCTTAACCCCGATGACCGCATCCTCAAAGAAACCCTTCACAGTGGTATTGAAAGTCCCATTCTCGTCACCAACGACAGAATTCTTCAGATAAAAGCCGGAATACACTCCCTGCAGTGTGAAGGATACAAAGACTCAGATCCATTCCGTTCAGACTCTCAGATGTTTACCGGATTTGTTGAAGAAACAGCAAAACCGACCATGAACAGTTTTCGCTGGGAAAACGGCACGCCCGTCTTTTACGGCAGCAAGGAAAGCAAAGCGATCAACTATACCCATGAGGTATGGGGAGTTAAACCCCGTAACGTATATCAGAACCTTGTTCTGGAACTGATGCTCAATGATGACATAAATCTGGTCTCAGTGCAGTCGGAAGCAGGCTACGGGAAGACCTTCCTCGCTCTGGCTTCAGCACTGTATCTGGCTCTTGAAAAAAAGGACAATCCCTACGAGAAAGTATATCTGGTCAAACCACTGTGGGAAATCGGAGCTAAAATGGGATATCTTCCCGGATCAGTGGAAGAAAAGATGCAGCCTTATGTTCGCTACATACGCGATCTTGCGGTGAAGCTGCACGAACAGCGTCCGGCCAACCGGATATTCATGGATACTGATTCAGACAAATTCCGTTTCAACCAGAAAAAATTCGAGATTCTTCCCATAGCCTACATAAGGGGTATGAACCTGGAGAACTGCGTGGTCATAATTGATGAAATGCAGAACATGTCCCGCTCCGAAGTCCGCTCCCTGCTTACCCGAATGGGAGAGGGAGTGAAATGCATATGCCTCGGTGACACCAGACAGGTCGATAACCCTTACCTCAACGAAAGCAACAACGGACTGAACTGGGTAGTCAAAAAACTTAAAAACAATAAAGAATACGCTCACATGGTACTGAAAGGAGAACGTTCCAGAGGTCCAATAACCGACATGGTGCTAAAGACCGGACTATAAGAGATCTAAAATAAAAACTAATGGCCCCGTAGTTTGAATATTCATACTACGGGGCCAGATTTTATAAAAAGCAACGGAAGAAAAAACTAAGACTGGACGTCAAGCGCGGCAGTTTCCTCAATTATCCGCTCTACCATATCCGCCGCCTCCTCATAAGAAGCTTCAGGATCGGATTCAATAAGTGCGATCTGGAGATTGATTTCCCTCTGCAGAGTTATGTTATCCGGGTCAAAATAGAGCTTCCAGACAGGTATAGCCTTTTTACCCGCCCCAGCCCTGCAAAGCAGGAGCCCGAGATACAGGTATGAAAAATTGTCTTTACCCAGAATACGGATGGCTCTTTCAAATTCTACCTTGGCCTGAATATACTTTTCGGACTTGTACAGGCAGTGCCCCAACCTTTTACGGGCATCAGCGTTCTGCGGTTCAGTTTTTATGAATTCCCTGTATTTTTCAGCGGCTTCCTCGTACCTTCCGTTCTCGTAAGCCACATTTGCCTGAGCCAGCGTATCAAGATTCACTTCTTTGGCAGCAATAGGCTTTGCCGCACTCTGGGGCTGCTCACGGTCTTCCTTGCTTCTGAACCCGCCGAAGAGAAAACCTCTGCGGGACAATTTCTGTGGTTTTTTTTTAGCAGACATCACTTCCTCCCATTTGAAACTGGGGCATGTTAACGGTAAAACTGCCGGCAGCCAAGCCCTTTGCAATGACATATAGACTTATCATCTTCTCCATTATAAAATTGCAGGCAATCCATGAGTTTTTAAACAGGAGTATCCATGAAAAAAGCCATCCTGATCCTCATAATCCTCTCGGTAGCTGCAGGCTGTACCAGAGCAACCGGTTACCGGACACCCTTTGAAACCGGCGGCGAAACATACCGACTTGCCCTCCTCCCATGGAAATCTTCTTCAATGTCATTTGACTTCAAATACAGGTGGACAATGACTCAGGCCCTTGCGGATGCCTGTAGGCAGTCAGGCGCTTTCAAATTCGACTGGTCCGCCTACCCCGTTAACGGTGGTGATGTTGAACTGCTTGAGGCCAAAGGAGACGACGGAATATGGAAGCGTGGGGAATATGGCAAATACTATCCTGATGTGGAAGCAGTCCGTTCGGCAACCAGCAACATAGAAGCCGACCTTGCTGCGCTTTACGTTGTCTCAGCGGACAATTCTGCTGCAACAGCAGACGACTCCATGAACTACAAAGATGACTATGTAAGACTTTTTCTGGTGGATCTGAACACCGGGAATATAACAACTGAATTCATAAGAACCGACTTTTTGCGCAAACGGGCCTTTGGAGATATAAAAAGAGTAACTTTGAGGGCTTTTAATAAGTGGCTCATGGAAAATAAGTGACTATTATCCTTAAGAACCAAACCTTAATCCAAGGAGATTATAAGTGTCTAAAAGATTCTGTTTGAAATCAGTCATCATGCTCTGCCTTGTCCTCATCCTTTCAAGCTTTTCATTTGCAGCACAGATCAACACCAAAGGATGGGAAAAAGACAGTAAATATGACCGCCTTTATGACAACACGGACCGTGATGTTTTCAAGGGAACACTGATTGACATAGAAACAATTACTCCCCTGGACGGCATGGCTGAAGGCATCGGAATTATAGTCAAGGATAAGGAAGACGGAGAAAAAGTCATGGTCCACCTCGGGCCTAAGGATTTTGTTGCCCCCAGAATCAAGGATCTGCGCTCAGGAATCAGCGTAAAAGTATACGGAGTTCTGGTTGAAATTGACGGAGAATATGAATACATTTGCGCAAAGCTTAAAGCAGGCGAAGAACGAAAATACAAATTCCGTCTGACAAAGGATGGGACCCCCTTCTGGTCGCTTTCGCCTGAGGAACTGAAAAAAGAAGAAGCGGATATTGAATAAACAGATACGCAACTTAGCATATAAATCCGGCCTCTCCGAATCTGCAGGAAGGCCGGATTTTCCTTTCAACACCAAAAAAGAAACAGAATGAACCCAGATAATATTTCCCGCATATCCAATGAACTCAGTGTCCCGGTAAAAAGCGTCCGCGCTGTTGTCTCCCTTCTTGATGAAGGAGCGACCATTCCTTTTATCTCCCGCTACCGGAAAGAAGCGACAGGCAGTCTTGACGAAGTAAAAGTTGCAGCGGTCAGCGATCTTTTCGATAAACTCAAAGAACTTGATAAACGCCGCGACACCGTTCTCAAGTCCATTGACGAACAGGGGCTGATGGATGCGGCCCTCAAAAGCAAAATACTTTCTGCTGACACAATGCGGGAACTTGAAGATCTATATCTTCCATACAAACCCAAAAGAACAACCCGTGGACAGAAAGCTATTGAAAAAGGGCTTCAGCCTTTGGCCCTGAAAATTTTCGCCCAGAAATGCGATCCTGAAAATGAGGCCCGCCAATTCATCAATAGCGAAAAAGGCATTGAAAACACCGAAGAGGCTCTTGCCGGAGCCAGAGATATTATTGCGGAAAAAATAGCTGAAAACACCAACACCCGTCAGACAGTCAGATCGTTATTTGAACGCAGGGCGGTGATCCAGTCAAAACCGACAAAATCGGCTCTTACTGATGAAAACAGGGAAAAAGCATCCAAGTACAGAGATTGGTTTGAATGGCAGGAACCGGCCAAACGCGCTGCCGGCCACCGTATTCTGGCACTTTTCAGAGGCGAGAGAGACAAATTTCTCAAAGTATCCATACGTCCGGATGAAAAAGAAGGGCTCGACTTACTGCACCGTAAACTGGTCCGCTCGAACTCCCCTGCTTCCATGGAAGTGGAAAAGGCCGCGACAGACAGCTATAAAAGAATGCTGGCTCCGCAGATGGAAACGGAACTGCGTTCGCAACTTCTTGAGAAAGCCGAAACAGAGGCAATAAATGTATTCGCTTCCAATTTACGGGAAATACTTCTGGCTCCGCCTCTGGGAGGAAAGAGTATCCTTGCGCTCGACCCGGGCTTTCGGACCGGGGCCAAACTGGTCTGCCTCGACAGGCAGGGAACTCTGCTTTTCAACGATACAATTTACCCGGTGACCTCTGAAGGCAAAAAGGAACAGGCGGCGAAAACCGTTCGCAGACTTATTGCAGAGTATGAAATCGAGGCTGTCGCCATTGGAAACGGAACCGCCGGACGCGAGACCGAACAATTCATTAAGGAACTGGGCCTTGATAAATCTGTCCTTGTTATCATGGTCAATGAATCTGGAGCTTCGGTCTATTCCGCCTCTGATATAGCAAGGGAAGAATTTCCAGAACATGATATTACTGTGCGCGGCGCAGTCTCCATAGGTCGCAGGTTGATGGACCCACTGGCTGAACTGGTAAAAATTGATCCCAAATCAATCGGGGTAGGCCAGTACCAGCACGATGTAGACCAGAAAGCACTGGCAGACAGACTGAACAGAGTGGTGGAATCATGCGTAAACATGGTTGGTGTAGAGCTTAATACCGCCAGCGCCCGCCTGCTGCAGTCCGTCTCAGGTCTGGGGCCGGTTCTGGCTAAAAACATTATCAAATACAGAGAGGAAAACGGACCTTTCAAAGCCCGTAAAGATCTTCTCAAAGTCCCACGTCTTGGCCCCAAGGCCTTTGAACAATGTGCCGGATTCCTGCGTATCAGAAATGCGCTGAACCCTCTTGATTCAACGGCGGTCCACCCGGAGCGTTACAAAACCGTATCCCGTATGGCCGCAGATCTGAACTCAAGCATAGCAGAACTGATTGAATCCAAAGAACTCCGTGATCAAATTGAACTGAACAATTACATAACCGAGGACATGGGCCTCCCGACTCTCATGGATATAATGAAAGAACTTGAAAAGCCCGGACGTGATCCGCGAGACAAGTTTGAAGCCGTGAGTTTTGATGATTCAGTAAAAGAGATGACCGACCTCCGTCAGGATATGATCCTCAACGGGATAGTGACCAACGTCACGGCTTTTGGAGCCTTTGTGGATGTAGGAGTACATCAGGACGGGCTTGTGCACATCAGCCGTATGGCGGATAACTTTGTCAGTGACCCGGCGGAGGTTGCCCATCCCGGTCAAAAAGTAAGGGTAAAAGTTCTGGAAGTGGACCTTGAGCGGAAAAGAATATCCCTGTCCATGAAACCGTCAGAAATATAGGCAGGCCTGAAGCTTTCGGCTAATGGCTTGATATTCTATATTTGCTGCAACTCCCCTGAGTACCGCAAAAAGAAATGATCTTAAAAACTGAACCCAGTTGTAATCAAACATCCACAGGTGAGTTTGATGGCAACTGGGTTCAGTATTTTTTATACATCAGCCCTTATTTATAAAACCTGAGCTGTAAAAGTTCAGATTCGATCTGACATTTCATCTTTAAGCAGAAAAGGCCCTATTAGGCTGTACTCAAACCATCAGACTGGCCTCATCCCAAAAAGAAGCACATGTCAGATTCCCACAAAGTATCATACCCATAAGGCAAGTCCACGTAATCAGGCTGATAACTCCGGTAACATCCTAGAGCAGTGCATACTTATACGCTTTCTTCGGCAAATATTTTTTTCATCTCATCCTGTGAACAACCGCTTCCGATTAAAATCTGCAGTAGAAGAGTCGCCTTGAGAGCAGACAAAGCACCTGCGATAATGACACCCTTCTGCTTGAGGTTGGCAGCCCCGCCCGGATATGCGTAAATGGGCCAGACTCCCCCTTCGACACAACGGGTACAAAGCACAACCGGAATCCCGGCCGCCAGACATCTTTCAACTCCCTCAACAACACCCGGAGGAGTATTTCCCGCGCCGAATCCCTCCAGAACAATCCCCTTCGCGCCGGACTCAAGCAGCTTATCAAGCATGGTGGAGTCCATTCCCGGATGACATCCGACCAAATGAACATTTCCAGCCGGCTCATTAACCCGGAACGGAAGCCTTGGGCGCCTTCCCGGTTTTGCGCGGGTAAGTATCACAGACTCCCCGGCAATGAAGCCGATACGCCCGGTGTTCTGGCCGATAAAAGGATCTACATTCAGGGAACTGGACTTGATGGCATTTCTGGCCGCGAAAAGCTTATCAGCCATCTGGATTATTACATCCGTTCCCTCTGGTGGCGGAAGCAGGCAGACACGGACCGCGTCAACAAGATTCCGTATCCCGTCATACCCGGATTCATTGAAATAACGCATTGCACCGGTCAGTATCACAGGTTTAGGGGAATTAACCGTCAGATCAAGCACATAAGCAGTTTCAGCCATAAGGTCGGTACCATGCAGGATAACTGCGCCCAGTACCTGCTCTTCGGCCAGCATGTCATCAACATCGCGGGCCAGATCAAGCATGCGCTCAGGAGACATATGCGGGCTGGGAATATCCGACCATAACACAGGACGGATACTTATATTCTCACCATCGGGAGTAACTTCCTTGATGAGGCTGGAAAAATTATCATCAGGAACAACTCCCCCGGCATCATGGTTTTCACTCATGCCGATAGTGCCCCCGGTAAAAATGAGGATTACCTCACCTGAAAGATTATCCTTAATGCCCATTTGATTCTCCTGATTAATTTAAGTCTGGAAAAAATCTGGTAACGCAGGGAGCGTTGATTGGCAATAACTCCTGGACTTTTATCCAAAGTTGCCACGGATATTTTTTCCATGTTAATCTGGTCCGGATGTGCTAATGTCTAGGCAAGTATTTATTCAACATTCGGCAAGGATTCAGGATGTGCCAGTATTAGACAGAGAAGTTCTACAGACAGTCGAGTTTTTATCCCATGATTATCAAGGGGTAGTTCTGGTTATTAATGAAGAGCGGAGAATAGTATTTGTAGGCGGTAATGAAGTCCGGGCACTTTCCGGACTGGTCAACACGGGTGAATATATAAATTCCTCAGAACTGGGAAGCAGAACCAGACTTAACAGATTTGTGGAAGAGTTATCATGCTCAGAATTTTCCTCCAATGAGTATTATGAAACCAGAACCAGAGAAAATGGCGATATTCTCTGGCATGGGGACTGTCTGGAGTCAGGGATGGTCCTACTCAAAGGCAGAGTTGTGAACCAAAGCGGGGCCACCTTCTGTGAGCCGGATAACGAACTTGAGTCGTTGCGCGCAAAGGAAAGAATACTTTCCACACTGCTCGGGAATCTGCCCGGGATGGCATACCGGTGCAGAAATGATGTGGACTGGACAATGGAATTCGTGAGTGAAGGATGCTTCGAGCTTACCGGATACAAATCAGCTTCCCTGCTCGGCAATCGCGATATTTCATACGCCGACCTGATCCTGCCTGAATACAGAGCCCATGTATGGGAATGTGTTCAGGAGGCAATACAGGAGCATCAGCCTTTCGAGATAATTTATAAGATACGTACTGCCGATAATAAGACAAAATGGGTTTGGGAAAAAGGGACGGACGTGATTGAAGAAGGAGAACTGGTAGCTCTTGAAGGATTTATCAACGACGTCACCCCGCTGATGGAAGCAGAACAGGCACTGCAGAACAGCGAAGAACGATTCCGGCTCATGGCGGAAAAAACCGGCCAGATGGTTTACGACCTCAACCTCATCACCGGTGGAATAACGTGGTCCGGAGCAATACTTGAAATAACAGGGGCCTCAAGTGATTATTTTCATGAGATTGACCTGAAAGGCTGGGAATCCAGAATCCATCCTGAAGACCGCAGCAAGGTCATTACAGATTTCGAACAGTGTGTTAACAAAGTTCAGCCTTTTTTTTCAGTATATCGCTTCAGACAGCAGGACGGTAATTATCTCTATGTGGAGGACGAAGGAAACTTCATACTTGATGTGGAAGGGAATCCTGTCAGGATGGTCGGAACAATCAAAAATTACTCCGACAGAATGAAAATGCAGGAACTCATGATTCAATCTGAGAAGATGACTACCGTGGCAAGTCTGTCCGCCGGAATGGCCCATGAGATCAACAATCCCCTTGGAATCATCTCCCAGTCAGCACAGAACATTGAACGAAGGCTGTCTCCCGGTCTTGCAAAAAACAATGAAGTAGCTGAATCATTGGGTATTTCACTTGGCCTGATTAATAAATATCTTGAGGAACGAAAGATAACTTCGATGCTCTCAGCTATAAAAACCGCCAGTTCAAGAGCAGCCCGGATAATAATCAATATGCTTAACTTCAGCCGCAAGTCTGTGGAAAGCAAAGAGTTCTGTAATCTTTGCGAGATAGTTGACCAGGTTCTCGAAATGGCGGAAACAGAGTTCAATCCTGATTCAGAATACGATTTCAAAAAAATAAGGATCAATAAAATTATCGAAAAGGATCTTCCGGAAGTAACGTGCTACCCCGGCGAAATGGAGCAGGTGCTTTTTAACCTGCTGCGCAATGCAGCCCAGGCAATGTACCTTGCGGAAGAGACTCCGGTTCAACCTGAAATAACCATAAAATTAAGTTTTAACAGTGCTTATATATTTCTGGTTGTAGAAGACAATGGCCCGGGAATGGACGAGCACACCCGCAAAAAAATATTCGAGCCTTTTTTTACTACAAGGAACAAGAACGGGGGAAGCGGTCTGGGACTTTCAATTGTATATTTTATCGTTACCCGCAACCATGGGGGGACCATCAACGTTGAATCTGAAGATGGCAAAGGAGTAAGATTCACGGTCAGCCTGCCCAGAGGATCTGCAGCGGACATTTTTACCGGCAATTACAAAAATTCGATTTAACTGCTATTTCTGAAAAATCCTGAGCAACAGTTCATCGAGATCTTCACCGTTATCAATGGCACTTGAAATTTCATCCTCAAGTTCAGATGCTCCCTGACGGACTTCGGAAACTGTGCAATCCATGTTGAGAGCGACCTCTTCGGCGGGAATTCCATAGCGGAAACAGAGGTAATACAGCGCACGTCTCGCCAGAAGGGAATGTTCGTTAGGCAGAGTCATAAGCTCCCGGAAGGAGACGGCAAAAGCCTCTAAAACAGCATCAAGTATTGTATCGAAGCTCTGAGGCTCCAACTCGGGTTCCAAAGGACCATCCCCGCTGATACTCTTCTCATTCTCCTCGTAGAGATGAGCACTGGACTCTTTTACTATTTCGGTCAGATTATTGATACTTCTGAGAATATCCTCTGCGGCATAGTATGCATGAACATCGGTCATATACTCACGAAATCCGAGAGGAGAAGCACTTTCCCTGAGATCAATGGTCACTCCCACTTCTTTATCCAAAACTTCTCTTGCAGCGTCGCGGATACGGTCAAGCAGATGCTCACGCACCCAGTTCATGACAAATTCATTGGGAGCGGTAAGCTGCACAACTCCGTTTTCAAGCCTTGCGGAAAGAGGGTCAACCCAGACCTTGACCAGAACCGGATTAATGCTGATACGCAATTTCTTTTTAATCGAGTGCCATACAGTGGAATTCATCTTATACCCCTTAAGCGGTAATTCCTTTAAAACAAGGGGGTGATCTACGACATTTCCAAACAGGTTGCAACGGATTACTGTCAAGCACCGAAAAGGGCAGTCAAGGGCCCCGCTGTCAGACAGCGGAACCCAATGAAAACACTTTGAAGCCGGACGGAATCCAGCCAACAATCCTACCGGAATGGCACATGCCATCCGGTTAAAGCAAAATATCCAGCCGTATAAGCGGCTATGGAGTCAAACGCTCAATTGTATCCTGCAGCTGTCTTCCCAAAGGAGTCTGCAGAGAAATTTCACGTTCTATATTTGTAATGCCTTTAATTACTGTGGAGTGTCTGCGCCCCAGTCTGGAGCCTATATCTTTAAGGGAGAGGTCGGTATGTTTGCGGGCAAGAAAGAATGCGGTATTCCGGGCCAGAACGATCTGGCGTTTCCGGCTTTTGGAACGAAGCTGATCAGGGGTAAGTTCGTAGGAACGGCAGATATGTTCTACAATGGACTCATAGCTGGGGGCAACTTTGGCCATAGAGTAATTTTCCAGAACCTGCCATGCAAGTTCCTGCGAGACATCACGGTTAAGAAGCCTTGCCTTGAGAACGAGGTTCTGCAGACAACTTTCCAGCTGACGGACATCAGTAGTGATACGATCTGCCAGAAGCTCGGAAATAGTATCCGGGACCTGTGTTCCGAGACGGCAGGCCTTGCTTTGCACAATACGTTTTCTGGTCTCAAAATCGGGAGTGGAAATCACCGCCAGCAGTCCCGAACAGAAACGCGACACCAGCTGCTGATCAATCTTTTCAAGATCGCGCGGCAGAAAAGAGCTGGTCATCACCACTTTTGAACCGCGAAGCTGCAGGCTTTTCAGGGTTTCAAGAATTTCGTCCTGCATTTTCTGCTTGCCCTGAAAAAAGTGCACATCTTCCAGCAGCAGACAATCCACGTTGTCCCTGAACTCTGACTTGAAGCGTGAGACCTCGCCGGACTTAATCGACATGACAAGTCTGTTGGCAAACTCTTCAGCTGTCAGACAGGCAATTGAAATATGCTTCTTGTTGCTGGTTGCACAAAGGTTTTTGCCGATAGAATGAAGCAGATGCGTTTTACCCAGCCCCGGAGTTGAACTCAGAAAGAGCTGGTCGCCGGGGAGGCTGTTATCGCAGAGACTTCTGGAAGCGGCACAGGCAAGCTGATTGGATTCACCAACGACAAAATCATCGAAGGAGAACCGCCAGCGGGGTATACGTGTATTAACAACGGAAGGGGCCGATAACGGCAGGCTCATGGATGTGGGCTGCGGCCTTGCTACGGTCTTTTGTTTTACCGCGGGCTTTTCAGCAACTCTCTTAACCCCGATCTCAACCTTGGGGCTGACACCCAGCACCTGCTCTCCGGCTTCCTTGATGTTGTCCATGAGACGGTCTCTAACCCAAGCGGCAACAAAATCATTAGGCGCGTATAGCTTAATGGCATTGCTGCTCACGTCTGCTTTAAGGGGTTTGATCCAAACCTTAAATAGACCGGGGTTGAGTCCCTTCTCAAGAAAATTAGAAATTTTATTCCAGCTGTCTCTCATCATGTTGGGTTACCTAATCCAAATATGATGTGCCCATCAACTCGGGATAAGGGCATGACCGCCTAATGACCCCCGCAGCTTTTTCTACAGGTCAACCACCTGTTTTTAAACGATTTTTACGCAATGCCTTAAGTTAGGCTTTTCGGTTACGATCACAGTTTAAGGCCGTAGTTACGGGCCTCGGAGGTGTCTCTATTCTTTTTTTCAACACCTGTGGAAAACTTTATCAACAATCACAATTTCAATTTACTTCAAAATACATAAAAAAACTCATAATTTCTCATTGTCACCTTTTTATAAGCTAATTATTTTTATTATGTACATTTTCTATATTCAAGTTACATACACATATAACATACTGTAAAACATAGACAATTCAAAAATAACAACAAGCAATAACAATGTTTATAAAAATTTAAATATATCTAAGTCACCACTTAAGCCTGTAAAATAGAGGCCTGAACGCCTTCTCACTTTGGAACATTTTATAAAACTCTATTTTAACACACTTTTATTTAGCTTGACATAAATCATCCCACGTAAACAAAGGGAATGGCAAAAAATATGATAAGCAACATACAAGACTTCAGGCCGCAAAAAAAATATACTCATAAGCCTTGTGAACGCTGCGCACTGTTTTGTATCCTTTTGCTTAACACATAAAATATAAACGTATTTTTTACGAAATAAGCAAATCATGACAAATGATGTCTTCAACATTCATTTGAGCCTGTATGGATATTTACGTTATTAGACCAGAAATCTTTCTGTCTTTCTGAGAACAGTGAGATGGACGTTATATAAATCCTAATTTCGTGATTTCAGACAATAAGGGGCGGTTTTGGACAGCAGGACAAAAAAAAATGCCTGTCACAAATACTGGACAGGCATTCTGGGGATATAAAAATGTCACAGATCAGTCAGATCTGCAGCGCTCTATATTTAATGGTTGGAACTACTCTTCACCGGTCAGTTGCTTAAGAGTAGGGTAACGTCCGCAGGCGAAGCGGTCTGCCTCTGGACAGTATCCCAACTGCTCGCAGCGGGCTCCGCCATGCCGGAAGATCGCCGGGAATTTATCTTTGCAGATCTCAAGCATCAGGTCAGCCATGGCCCGCACTTCCCATTGAGCCCTCCGGCAACAGCGGAGATTGAAAAAATGCATCAGAGAACGGCAGTTCATAGTTATCATTATTTTGGTTTCAGCAGCCTGAGGAAGAACGAAGCGCGCATCCTCATTGGCTTTGCTTTCACGGCCGGCCTCCACCAGAATCTCGCGCAGATCCTTATAAGCACTGCCGACTTCATCCATAAACTTTTCAAAACGTTCACGGGCTTCGGGGATTTTCCTTATTGCCGGAGGAATAATGTAATCCATATCACTCTCGGTAACATACCGCTGGCTCTGCTGGGAGTAAGAGGCTATCCTGTGTCTTACTATCTGATGGGAACAGGCTCGGGATATCCCCTCCACAGCAAATGTGAAACTTACATGCTCAATAGGACTGTCATGGCCGGACTCTAGGACCTTGGAAACAAACTCTGCCTGTTTGTCCTTTTCTATGTCTCCATCAAGGAGCTTCGGCCACATGTCAGCCACGAACCCCGCATGATAACATTGCCTGAACGCCGCATAGGTCAGCTCCAGGGCGTCCGGGGTCATGGATAATAATTCTACTCTCATTTTTTTTACTGGCATAATCGCTCCTCCAAATATGGACTTTTCATAAAGCAAAGACCCTTACTGTGCAATGTACAAACCATCACTTTTTGCTAAAGAGACAATGTCCCCTTCACAGACAATTTTTCCCATTCGTAACCTTAAAGGTCATATTTTCCCTTGCCAGTTGTACCAATATACCCTAACCAATGTCTCCTTATCTCTAATTTAACCAACCGCTGAGATTCCGCCCCCACCTGCTTATACTGCATCGAGCATGCAGCGTATTTTTTATTGGCAAATCTCAGACACCGGAGGAATCCGTGACCAAACTCACAACCAATGACAAGATCAGAAATATAGCTATCATCGCACACGTTGACCACGGCAAAACAACCCTGGTTGACGGAATGTTCAAGCAAAGCGGTGTGTTCCGCGAAGGGCAGGAAGTAGACGACCGTCTCATGGACAGCATGGACCTTGAGCGGGAAAGAGGGATCACCATCGCGGCAAAAAACTGCGCTGTTGACTGGAAAGGCGTGAAAATCAACATCATCGACACCCCCGGTCACGCCGACTTCGGAGGAGAGGTCGAACGCTCCCTGAGTATGGCCGATGGTGCTATCCTTCTGGTTGACGCTTCCGAAGGCCCCCTCCCCCAGACACGTTTCGTTCTGAAAAAAGCCCTCGAAGCAGGTCTCAAGATCATTGTCGTAATCAACAAAATCGACCGCGGAGACGCCCGTCCCGATGAAGTTCTAGATGAAGTTTATGACCTTTTCATCGATCTTGACGCCAACGAAGAACAGCTTGAATTTCCCCTGCTCTATGCCATCGGTCGTGACGGCATCGCCCAGGAAACCCTTGAAGAAAAAGGAGAGAACCTGCATCCACTCATGGATCTGGTTCTGGAACATATCCCCGGACCTTCTTATAATGAAGAAGAACCTTTTCAGATGCTGGTATCCGACCTCGGCTACTCCGACTATCTCGGCCGGCTTGCTATCGGTAAAGTAATCCACGGTTCCGCCAAACAGAACGAACCTCTGGTCTGCATCAACGAAGCAGGAGAGAACGTCTCCCTGCGCCTGACCAAGGTCCAGACATACGCAGGTCTGAGCTTCGCTGAAACCCCGGTAGCCAACCCCGGTGATATTGTTGTTGTTTCCGGAATTGAAGACATCACCATCGGCGACACCATCTGCACCAAGGAAGCCCCCAAAGCCCTGCCCCGTATCACTGTTGATGAGCCCACGGTTTCAATGCGCTTCACCATCAACACCTCCCCCATGGCCGGCCTTGAAGGCAAACAGGTCCAGTCTTCCAAAATCAGGGAACGCCTGCAGAAAGAAACTCTGCTCAACGTTGCCGTGAAGGTCGAGGAAAGTGATGAAAAGGACAGTTTCATTGTTAAAGGCCGTGGAGAATTCCAGCTGGCCATTCTCATTGAAACAATGCGCCGTGAAGGGTTTGAACTTTCCGTTGGCCGCCCTGAAGTTATTTTCAAAGAAGAAAACGGGCGTACTCTTGAACCCATGGAACAGGTTTTCATCGACTGCGAAGAAGCTTTCCTTGGCGTGGTCACAGAAAAACTCTCCACCCGCAAAGGCAAGATGACCAACCTCGTCAACAACGGCAAAGGCCGGGTACGCATGGAATTTTCAGCACCCTCCCGCGCGCTCATCGGGTATCGCGATGAATTCCTGACCGACACCAAGGGAACAGGTATCATGAACTCCCTCTTCGCCGGTTATGATGAATACCGGGGAGACTTTCCCTCCCGCTACACAGGTTCTCTGGTTGCCGACCGCCCCGGAAAGGCTGTCGCCTACGCAATCTTCAACCTGGAACCGCGCGGCGAACTTTTCGTTGAACCCGGAGATCCCGTATACGAAGGTATGATCGTTGGTGAACACAACAGGGACAATGATATCAACATCAACCCCACCAAAGAGAAAAAACTCACCAACATGAGGGCATCCGGTAAGGACGAAGCGGTCATTCTAACTCCGATCAGACCCATGACCCTTGAGAGGGCGATGCACTTCATCCGTGATGACGAACTCATCGAGGTTACTCCCGAATCCATCAGGCTTCGCAAAATTGAGCTCTCTGCGACCAAGCGTCATATGGCGCGCGGCAAACAGCTCAAGGCCAAGGGAAGCAAATAATTTTTCTGGCTGCTGCCGGACGAATTACGGCATTAAATACAGCTTGAAAGATGGTCTCTGACAGCCAAAAGACCTCCAGATTGTAAAATATACAAAAGGCGTTTTACAGTGCTTGCAACATGCACCGTAAGACGCCTTTTCTTATTCATATCCCGGATGAAATCTATTTTTCCAGTTCATCCACCAGAAACGGAGCTGGATGCTTCCTGTTTCTAGCGAGGCGCAGGGCATCCTTGCGGCACTTGTTTGTACAGACCCCGCACCCCATGCACTTTTTGGGATCAATACGCATCCGCTTATCACGCACCTTCATTGCCCCGAACGGGCAATACTCCATGCACTGCCCACAGCCGATACATTTATGGAGATCAACAACTGCTATATACCCGGAAGGTATAAGCATGGGGATATCGTTGCGCATTGCCTCCATAGCTCCGCAGCAGCACGAACAGCAGTTGCATATCGCGTAAAATCTCCCCAGCATCACATCCTTGAAGAATGCGTGATGCACATGCCCCCGGGCATTTTCTGCCTCCAGAATACGCACCGCTTCATCCTGGGTTATCCGCCGGGCTTTATCCCCGTGATTCTTCTCGACAAATGAAGCAAAGGGGTCTCCCACAATCAGACATACATCCAAAGGTTTGCACGGATTCTCTCTGGAAGCCCTGCATGGACACTCTAGGGCAACAATATGATCAGGATGCTTCAACACTATATCCCTTGCTTTCGGGAAAGGGATTACAGCTTCCGGCAAAGTGGTGGAAATCTTTTTATTAAGCTTTACCAGTTTAATGGCTTCTTCAGTGGGGATTACCTTTCCATGATATGTTTCAGCAAAGTCTTCCTTTAATTTACGCCGCTTTTCCGGGTCGGAAGGAGAGCCCATGAGACTGGCAATGAACTCGGCAATGGGAGCAAGATTGTTCTCCCCGAGCGCTGCGCCTATATAGGCCTTGGGCCATCGGATATACATATACCCATGCAGGACATCCTTCATGGTCATGTTCCGGTCCTCAAGAGCCTGCTTGAGAAACTTTCCGGTGGCAGTGTCGGGTATGAACTTTTGCAAAACTTTCTTCATGGTAATTCCTCTTATTTACACAATTACCAGAGCCCTGAAAAATAGTACAGTTTTTCCCAAAGCAACTTCACAAGCGGAGCATATTATGCCTATGCTGCAACAGCATCCGGAAGTTCTTTTTTCGTGTAAGTAACAGGAGTTGGAGCATGGAGATAAAGGTTCGCAGACATGGCGACACAATAGTATTGGAGTTGGGTGAGAGAATAGACGCCTACGGTTCCGGAGAACTGGACAGCAGATTGGATGCCCTTTTTCTTGACGAAAATCTTGCCTGCATCGCTTTTGATATGAGCAACGTCCGCTATATTTCCAGTGCCGGGATAAGAACCATTGTCCGGACTCTGAAAAAACTCAGAAAACGCAATGGAGCACTAGCTCTTTGCGGGGTTCAGCCATATTGCCGTAATGTTCTTGAAACAGCCGGGATGCTGCGCTCTCTTGACATCTTCCCGACCAGAAGTGAAGCAATGGATTTTCTGCAGTCCGTCCATTGGGAACGTCAGGCCCTTGAAAACTGGGACAGAATGGAGCAGATGGAATCCCCCATCGGCCACTTTCGTTTTGTTCCGGGAGAAAACACCCCCACGGAAATCAAGGTAATCGGGTCCATTGCAGATATTTTTCATTCAAGAGTTGACCAACCCAGAATATTCTCTAGACGATTTTCCCAGACCGAATACTCCATAGGGGTAGGAGGACTGGGAGAGACTCCCGAGGATTACATGAAAGTAATGGGCTCCATGATCACCATTGGCGGAACCATGGCCTGGCTTCCGACAGACGGACATGATCTGGCCGACTTTCTTCTGCCCCGCAACGATACAGGGTCAGTGCTGATCCGCACTCCTTTCAACCTCACCCTATCCGGTGGATTTAATGAATATATCATGTTCGAATCCTCGGAAGAGGAAGGAACAACTATCGACAGACTATACAAAGGCCTGTTCCTGCTGGCACGCAGACGCAGGCGCGATTTTAAGGGAGTTCTGGGAATTGCCGCCTGGATGCAGGCCAGTGAGGTCTACGCCGCAACTCTCATGAAATCCCCGATCAGGGAAATGGCCCCGGAGAACAAAAGAGTGATAACCGACCCATCCAACAGTGATCTGTGGATGCGGAGGGACAACCTTCCACGCCACCGCAATGTGACATGCCTTACCTGCGGCGTGGGCGTTGATCTTTCCTGCGACCTCTCTGTATATGACCAGTCGGGACTTTATGCGGCCTTTTATATCGACCCTGAGACTGCCGGAGACAAGGGACAAATACTCAATAATCATGCTGCAATATTTGATCACACCCCTATGCCGGAAAAAATGGTATGTCTGGACAAGAAGGTCCGAGGCATAAGTGCGCGTAATGAATTTCTGGACATGAGGCGCCTGCGGGATAAGACCAGAATAACAAAAGCCTTCATAGGAATAAGCTATCCCGGAAAGCTGGTCCGTGACACCTCCGGATGGCAGGGTCCCGTTGCAGAAGGAGTAGTCAGCCGGAACATCGCTGACAGACGCTACCGCACCGAATCTGATTTCCCCAGAATCCCTGAAAAGAGAGAAGCTGAACTGAACAAATTTCAAAGATTTCTGGAAGCCCAGCAGGCCAAACTGTCCATGGCAGAGAAAAAGGACTCAACCGGAAATCTGTAGCCGCTACACTGTCCTAGTAAGAATAAATGTGCTAAACAGAAAACAGATTTCGTATTATCAACCAGACTGAAACCGATAATTATTCACGCTGCCATCCGAGGGAGGAACCATGCAGCTTCGTTTCCTAATATTCTCTATTTTGTTAATGACTTTTTCTTCTCCTGCTTTTGCAGACTCCAACACAATAAAAGTAGGGGTTCTTTACAATCTTACCGGCGATATGGCCGCTATCGACCAGCCCGGACTGCACGGCATGGAACTCGCCAAGGAAATCATCAATGAGCGTGGTGGAATTCTGGGCAAAAAACTGAGCCTTGTCGTTTCGGACTGCAGATCCAATATAGATTCAACCCTCATGGCTTCCCAGATTCTTGCCGGGCAAAAAGACATGACCGCTGTAGTAGGGTTGAATGACACGGACTATGTGATGACCGCTGCCCCGGCAGTTACCGCAAAGGATATTGTTTTCATCACTGCGGGCGCCACCATGCAGAACCTTCCGTACATGTACGGTAAATATTTTTTCATGGCTGCATTCGGTGATAACATGCAGGCCCGTGCAGTAGCCAAGTTTGCCAAACGCAGATTAAATAGCGAAAACTGTTTTGTCGCCACTGATATATCCACAGAATTCACCAAGACTCTTTCAAAATATTTCAAGCGCAGATACAGGAAATACGGTGGTAAGATAATTGATGAAGTTTGGTACAATACAGGGGCGGAGGAGTACCCGATGCCAGACTCCAATGAACCCAATCCTGATGTACTTTTCATTTCCTCGATTCCGCCGGATGTACCGGGTTATGTAACCCAGCTTCGCAAAGCCGGTAATAATCAGCCGATTGTTTCTGGAGACGGTTTTGATACTCCGGGTCTGAAAAAGGTTCCCGAAGAGTATGCCCATGACATTTACTTTGCCACTCATGTTGCTCTGGACAATCCCGACCCCATGGTTCAGGAATTCGTTGAAAATTTTGAACGCATGTTCGGAGAACAACCGGCATCAGGATTTGCCGCCCTTGGCTATGACACCATAATGCTGCTGGCTCAGGCCATAGAAAAAGCCGCCAGCGCGGACCCCGAGGCTGTCCGGAAAGCTTTGACATCGACATCGGATTTCAAAGGCATTACAGGAAAAATATCCTACCCGGAAGGAATCCGTGTCCCCATGAAAACTGTTGATATAGTCCGTTACTCAGATGGTAAATTATCTTTCGTGGAACAGATCTCCCCAAACTGATCTCAATTATGAATTGTTAACGACTTGAAATAATAACCCGCAATATAAAAACTCATACGGAGTCTCATATGGAAATCAATATAGTAGTTGAACCGGCATCAGCATGGTCTGCTGATGCGGTTATTTTCTTTGTTTTCAAAGACGCGGAAGACTATCTTCCAGGATTTTCAGCCTGGATGGCTTCGGATGCAGACTGGGTGGCAGGCTCTCCCGCACTGGCCGATTTCTCAGGAGAACTGGGAGGAACCGCCGTTGTCTACGGTTCCGGCTCCTCGGTACAGAGGGTTCTTCTTGTAGGACTCGGCCCCGAAAAAGAATTTGGCGTTGAACATTTCAGTCAGGCTGTAAAAGCGGCCTTTCAGAAATGCAGGGAACTCAAGTTCCGTACGGTCGGCGCTCCCCTGCCCGCTTTTGACGGAATTATACTTGAAGACAAGCACGAACATTTTGTTTCCGCCGCTATCAGTGGATTATACTCATTTGATCAGTTCAAAAGCAAAAAAGAAGACAAAAACAATCTTCCGGAAACACTGCGTTTCCTGACCGAATCGGAACCTGCCGGGCATTTCAATGAAGCTATTGCCAAAGGTGAAGCCATCGGTCACGGCACTTCATACGCTCAGGATCTGGTCAACCTGCCACCGAACATTGCCACCCCTATGTATCTCGCAGACGAAGCCCGCAAAATGGCCAAGAAATACGGTTTCAAATTCAAGCAGATGAAACGCAAGGAGATAATAGATAAAGGCATGGGGGCTTATGCTTCTGTGTTCCGTGGTTCTACTGACGAACCCAGAATGATTATCCTCGAATACTGCCCCAAGGACAGAGAAGGCCAAAAGCCCCTTGTTCTGGTAGGCAAAGGAGTAACTTTCGACACGGGCGGCATATCACTCAAACCGACCGGGTTTATTGAAGATATGAAATGCGACATGGCCGGGGCAGCGGCAATCCTTGGTTTTTTTCAGGCTGTAGGTGAAATTCAGCCGGATCTGCCCATAACCGCGATACTGCCCTGCGCCGATAATATGCCGGACTCAAACTCAACCCGCCCCGGTGAAGTTGTAACTTCTTTTTCAGGAAAGACTATTGAAATTCTTAACACCGATGCGGAAGGAAGGCTGCTGCTCTGCGACGCTCTGGCTTACTCAAAGCAGTATGAACCAGCCGCAATCATCGACCTTGCCACGCTTACCGGAGGCTGTATTGTTGCATTCGGATGGGATGTTGCTGCTGTAATGGATAACTCCGCTAGAATGCGTGATCTGGTGATTGAATCCGGTATGAGTGTTGGAGAACGCTTCTGGCCCATGCCTCTCTGGGACCTGTATAAGGAAGAGCTTAAGAGCGAAGTGGCCGACCTCAAAAATATAGGCTCCAGAGAAGGAATGACTATCCATGCGGGAATGTTCCTGAAAGAATTTGTTCCCGAGGATGTCCCCTGGGCCCACCTTGATATTGCCGGACCTGCCTGGAGAAAGAAGAAAAGCCCTGCCGGTCCTGCCGGAGGAACCGGATTCGGAGTTAGAACTCTGGTTGAAATAGCTACAACAATCGACCTTGAAGATATGTAAACTTTAATCGAATAGACAATAATAAAGCCCCGCAAGAGAAATCTCTTACGGGGCTCTTATATTACTGTAAGACTTTATTGTCAGGAACCGATCATTTTTTCAGGCAGATAAAAGACTATTTCAGGAAAGACAGTCACCAGTACAACCATCAGGACCATGATCAGAAAGAACGGGAAGGTTGCTTTCAGTATGTCCTTAACATCATCATTAGTAATATACTGAATGACAAAAATAGAGAATCCCACTGGCGGGGTAACCTGAGACAGTTCAACCATAAAAACCACAAAGATACCGAACCACAACGGATCAAATCCTGCAGCGATTATTATGGGCAACACGATCGGCAATGTCATGACGACAATTGAAATACCGTCCAGAATCATACCGAGCATTACATACATAATACCAAGCACGAATATAAGCATGTATGGCGATAGATTCAAAGTGCCGATAAACTTGCTGAGTGCGGTGGCGATTCCAAGAAAGCCGACAACCTGCGCAAGAAAGGCTGCTCCACAGATAATGAAACAGATCATTCCGCTGGTTTTAACCGCCGAAAGCAATGCTTCCTTGAAATTGGACAAAGTCAGGTTCTTGAAAAAATGAGCAATGCCCAGAGCACCGAGCACGCCGATAACAGCCGCCTCGGTAGGAGTGGTCAGTCCTGCATATATGCCGCCCAGCACAATGGTAATCAGCAGCAGGACCGGAAAAAGATCCTTTAGAGACTCCATACGCTGGGCCATGGTGAATTCTTCCTTCTCCTGCGGAACAAGTGAAGGGTCCATCAGACAGCGTACAATTATATATAATGAATAGACTGCCGCAAGGGTCAATCCCGGGATCACTCCGGCAATAAAAAGCTGACCGATGGAAGTATCGGACAAAATGCCGTAGATAATCATGATAAGACTTGGCGGTATCAGGAATCCGAGAGTTCCGGAACCAGCCAAAGAACCGATTGAAAGGCTCTTGTGGTATCCACGGTTGGAGAGCTCATTGTAAGTTATCTTTCCCACGGTTGCAGTGGTAGCGGCACTCGATCCGGAGACAGCGGCGAAGAGGGAGCAAGCAACCACGTTAATGTGATAAAGCCTTCCCGGAATATTTGAAAGCCATGGAACAAGTCCATTTAAAAGTCTGGTGGAAATTGAAGTCCGGTAGAGAATCTCTCCCATCAGAATAAAGAGAGGCAGAGCCGAAAGCGGCCATGAATTCAGCGTATTCCAGATAGAGTTGGCCATCAGATCGCCGATCTTGTCCCAGATCGAAATGGTCGGCGGCAGATTCATCTTGCAAAACAGCATTCCGCATATGGCTGCAGCATAAAGAGAAAAACCGATCCACAGACCGGACAGAAGAAAAAGAACCATTGCCCCTACAAGGAAAACGGCGAGAATCAAAGGATCACTGATCATCAGTAACCTCCTCAGTCATTTTACCCGCAATAAAGGCAATGAGCTGGATCAGCAGAAGTGCGAGACCAACAGGGATGGCAAGCTGCGGAATCCACAAGGGAGTCTCCGCAATTGTATCAGCGGTCATTTCAAGTTCCCAGGTCTCAAAAACCATGGATACACTGTACTTAAGAGCAAAACCGGTAATCGCCACCCCGATTACACCGGAAATGATATCCGCAATCCGTTTACCATTGGCAGAAAAATGAGTTGTGAGCAGACTGATTCTGATCAGCCCCTCTTCTTTCATGGTATAAGCCAATCCGGTGAGGATCAGAAACACAAGGGCATACCCGCCATACTCGCTTGAAACGAGCGTGGAAGTATTCAATACGGCCCGTAGAAATATTTCAATCACCACCAGAATGACAATAAACATCATCCCGGCAGCTGAAAGAAAGGCCCCTCCAGTGGAGAGGCCTTCGATTAACCTTATAAATGCACGCATTTCATTCTACTTTTCGTAAGCGTTAATGGCAGCTTTAAAGCCTTTCTTAGCACCTCTCATGGTACCCTTGAGCATCAGCTTGGCATCTCTGGCGAGCATATCTGCAACTTCCTTGGTGGGTTCGGAAATCACTATGCCATTTTCTGCAAGGATCTTGAGGGATTCGTCGTTGCTTTTTGCGGACTGCTCCCACTGGTAAGCTTCAATCTCAGCAGCGGCCTTGAGGACTGCTTCCTGCTGTTTTGCATCCATGGCATCCCAGTAATCCTTATTGATCACCATCATGTTAAGGGGGAAAGCGTAGTTGATCTTGGTGAAATGCTTAAGGGTTTCCCAGAACTTACCGTCTTTGCCAGAAACTGCGGAAGTAAGAACGGAATCAGCAAGGCCTGTCTGCAGGGCGGAGTAAAGTTCTCCCCAAGGAAGAGACATGGGGCTTGCGCCAGCCGCACGAAGAAGCTCAGCACCGTTTTTGTCATAAGTTCTGGTCTTCAGACCTTCAAAATCGGCAACGGTCTTAAGAGGCTTCTGGGTGAAAAGTCCGCTGGGAGGCCAGGGGGCAGCATAAAGCATTTTCTGGTTCCAACGGCGGCAGGCTTTTTCATAATAAGGTCTGGCAGCATCATACAGTTTCTTGGCTTCTGCATAATCCTTGGCAAGGAGGGGCATGGAGCTCAAACCAAAGACCTGGTCTGATCCAGAGACAACTCCCATAAGGATATCGGACATGGGGAGGGTTCCGTCTTTAACGGTCTTGAGCAGCTCAGGTCCTTTAAACCCGAGGCTTCCACCGGGATGTACGGTGATCTGCACTGAACCGGAGGTGTATTCAGCGACTTTGTCCGCAAAGAGCTGGGCTCCCTGTGAGTGAAAATTGTTAGATCCGTAGATTGCATTACAGTCCATTTTCAGATCCGCGGCCTGGGCTGAGAAGCCTAAAGCCAGAACCATGAGAAGAGCAGCGACGATCCTTTTTAACATGAGGAGCCTCCGTTTTAGCTTGTTACTGTTGATTTTAAAAATATTTCTATTTTTTGTGCCTGTTATTTGTTTTTTAATTTTGAAAAACCATTTCCTAAAAACGAAATAACTAATCATTTCTCAACTGATTATTTACAAAAACATTATTCGTTTTTGGACAACTAACCACCGAATTAACGGCACTTATACACATAATTTAACAAAAATAAAATCTTTTAATTGTAGACAAATTTGATTAATGTCTGCGCGAATGGATAATTATAATCTGGACAAAACTGTTTTTATTTTAAATATAGCAGTCTTTTAAATACCTTGATGCGGAGGACGTACAGTGCTGATTATTGGAGTAGATACAGGCGGAACATTTACAGATTTTATTTATAAGGATGGAGATGAATGGGGTGTACACAAGCGTCTTTCAACTCCTCACGATCCGTCAGAGGCCGTAATAGAAGGGATAAAGCACATTGCAGGAGACAGGGATGTCCAGGTTGTTCATGGATCAACCGTTGCGACAAACGCCATCCTTGAGCGCAAGGGAGTCAAGACAGCTCTCATAACAAATGACGGTTTTGAAGATATTATCCAGATAGGACGACAGAACCGCTCAGAACTTTACAATCTGTCTTTTTGTAAAAAACCGCACATCGTTCCACCGGAATTACGATTCGGAATAACCGGAAGAATTGATCATAATGGAGATGAAATTGAGCCTTTTTCTGAGGAAAAAGTTAAAAATATTCTCCATAAAATCAAAGAATCCG
The DNA here is from genome assembly GCF_055394525.1 of Maridesulfovibrio salinus. Lineage (NCBI taxonomy): Bacteria > Pseudomonadati > Thermodesulfobacteriota > Desulfovibrionia > Desulfovibrionales > Desulfovibrionaceae > Maridesulfovibrio > Maridesulfovibrio salinus. The sequence continues at coordinate 1,228,471 of NZ_AP042461.1, read as the reverse complement.
GAGTAGAATCTGTCGCTCTTTGCCTCCTTTTTTCATATTTAAACCCCGAGCATGAAAACAGAATGCGCAATCTTTTGTCTGAAAGCGGCATTCCTGTTTCTGTTTCGCATGAGATTCTGGCTGAATTTCGCGAGTTCGAAAGGACATCCACTACAGTCATCAATGCTTATGTCTCCCCGAAAATGACCAGATACCTGACTAAACTGCAGGACACTCTGGGACATAATCCGCTACGCATAATGCAGAGTAACGGAGGGTCCATATCAGCTGAAACCGCCATGAATGAATCCGTACGCACCATCCTTTCCGGTCCTGCTGGCGGGGCGGTGGGTGCACATACCATCGGTAAAATGGCTGGATTTGAACGCCTTATCACTTTTGATATGGGCGGAACTTCTTCCGATGTTGCATTAATTAATGAAGAGCTCCCCCTGACTCTTGAATCCGCGATTGAAGATTATCCGGTCAAAGTTCCCATGATCGACATCCACACCGTGGGAGCAGGCGGTGGCTCCATTGCCCGTCTGGATGCCGGAGGATCTCTTACCGTAGGACCGGAAAGTGCCGGAGCCGACCCCGGACCGATCTGCTACGGCATAGGTTCGGAAATAACAGTTACCGATGCCAACCTTTACCTCGGTCGCCTCATACCGGAACATTTCCTTGGTGGAGAAATGTCCCTTGAGACCGATAAATTAAACAAAACCATGGAAGAAATGGCTGCAAAAGCGGGACTTTCTCCGGTTGAACTGGCTGAAGGGATTCTCGACATTGCCAATACAAACATGGAACGGGCTATCCGGGTAATCTCCGTTGAACGGGGATTCGATCCCCGCGAATTCAGCATGTTCTCTTTTGGCGGAGCAGGTGGAATGCACTGCGCTTTCCTTGCAAAACTACTCTCCATTCCCAAGCTTTTTATCCCCAGCAATCCGGGTATTCTCTCCGCGGTGGGCATGGTCATGGCTGATGTCATCAAAGACTATTCCCTCACTGTCATGCGCAATCAGCATAACACTACCGGAGATGATCTTGAAGAACTGTTCGCCCCGCTTGAAGCGCAGGGCCGCGCAGATCTGAAGGAAGAGGGTTTTGCAGATGAAGACATTCAGGTCGAACGCTTTCTGGATATGCGCTATCAGGGACAGTCTTTTGAAATAATTGTTCCTTTCGGCGGGGACTGGATTGAAGAATTTTCACGTTTGCACAAGCAGAATTACGGCTACCGCAATGATGATAAAACAGTGGAAATCGTCAACATCCGCCTGCGCACCAAGGGTATGCCCGTAAAACCGGAAGTGCCTGAAGCCGGAGATCTCATTGCTGAAATGGACCCCGCAGCAATAATAGGAACCACCGAAACCGTTTTTGATTCCAGAAAGATGGAAACCAGCATAATAAGCCGCGACAAACTCAAACCCGGCAACAAGGTGAATGGTCCGGCTATCATCATTGAGTACAGCTCAACTCTGGTAATTCCGCCCTTTGCAAAGGGTGAAGTTGACGCTTACGGCAACCTTATTTTCGACATCGAGTAGTCAGGAGGTATATAATAATGAATGTGAATCCGATCCTCCTTGAGGTTTTCAAGAACAGATTTGCCGCGATTTCCGAAGAAATGGGTGTCACCCTGACCCGAACCGCATTCTCCCCCAACATAAAGGAAAGAAGGGATCTCTCCTGCGCTGTTTTCGACAGCAACGGGGACATGGTGGCTCAGGCCGCACATATCCCAGTACACCTTGGCTCAATGCCTCTTTCCGTGAAGGCCGCCATTGAAATGAGTGACTTCAATGAAGGTGATATGGTTATGCTGAACGATCCGTTCAAAGGCGGAACCCACCTTCCGGACATCACTCTCGTAGCTCCGGTATTTTGCGGAGATTCCGCTAAGCCCGCCTTTTACGTAGCCAACCGTGCCCACCACTCTGATGTTGGCGGTATGGCTTCCGGATCCATGCCTTTGTCCACTACTTTGTATCAGGAAGGGATCATCATTCCTCCTGTTAAAATTGTCGAAGGCGGCGAGATAGTACCCGGGGTGATGACACTGATCCTCAACAACGTACGTACTCCCGTTGAACGTGAAGGTGATTTTGCGGCACAGATTATGGCTAACATGACAGGTGTAACCAGACTGAAAGAACTTATCGATAAATACGGGCAGGAAAAAGTTGATTTCTATGCCGCAAGCCTCAATGACTATGCGGAATCGATAACCCGCAAGACCATAGCTTCAATCCCTGATGGAACCTATGTTTTCACCGACTACATGGATGGAGACGGCGTTGATTGTGAAAACGTACCCATATCCGTAACCATGAAAATTACCGGAGACAGTGCGGAACTCGATTTCACAGAATCCGGTAATCAGGTTTCCGGAAGTGTCAATGCTGTACGCTCCATCACCCTGTCCGCAGTGCTTTATGTCTTCAGGTCACTGATTGAAGGAGACGTGCCCACCAACGCCGGTATCCTGCGTCCCATAGAAGTGCTGACCCGCAAAGGCTCCATTCTAGATGCGAACTTTCCGGCGGCGGTTGCGGGGGGAAATGTTGAAACTTCCCAGCGTGTGGTTGACGTTGTGCTCGGAGCACTGGCCGAAGCCATACCGCAGCGCATTCCGGCCGCAAGTCAGGGAACCATGAACAACATGACCATTGGCGGCATGGATGAACGAACAGGTAAACCCTTTGCCTACTACGAAACCCTTGCCGGCGGGATGGGAGCTTCTGCAACATGCCGGGGCGAACACGCCACCCATTCTCATATGACAAACACGCTGAACACTCCGGTAGAAGCACTTGAATACAGCTATCCGTTCCGGGTAAAAACATACTGCATCCGCAAAAACACCGGTGGAGCGGGCAGGATTCCCGGCGGAGACGGTCTGGTTCGTGAGATTGAGCTGCTGTCAGCCTGTGAAATCACTGTTCTTTCTGAACGCAGGGGCAATGCCCCCTACGGACTGCAGGGTGGAAGCCCCGGAACTCCCGGCAGGAATATCCTGATTCGCGATGGAGTAGAGCTTGAGCAGCCCGGTAAGTTTCACTCGCCGCTCAAGAAAGGTGATATTGTCCGCATGGAAACTCCCGGCGGCGGTGGTTGGGGCAAATAACGAAGCGGTAGCGCTACCGCGGGTCCCTCCGGGGGCTTAAACCCTTTTGAAAAAGGGTTTAAGAATCCCAAAACTTTTCAATAAGGCTCCGCCGCTTTGATTGGCTGGACTTACCATAATTAAAAACAAAACGGGCTGACACTTCTGGAAGGTGTCAGCCCGTTTTTTTGGGTATGTTCCAGCAGGGAACAAATTTATTAATCAAAAAGTTTTGAGGGGATGGGGTCTGGGGAAGGGGAACTTTTCCAAAAGTTCCCCTTCCCCAGCCGCCGGAGGCAAAAATCAATCCAATCCCACTTCGGGTGCCACTTTGGTAACAGCTTCAATAGAAAGCGCGAAAAAATCACCAAGTTCAAGACCGATTTTATCACATTCTTTTATGATCTCTCGATCCACACTGGCAGCGAACGCTTTGGCCTTCATCTTCTTCTTGAGACTTTTCGGCTTCATGCCGTTCATCTTTTCAGGGCGCATGAGCGCGTTAGCATGAATAAGTCCAGTCACAGTTTCACCACAACGCAGGGCAAAATCGAAATCAGTCCGGGGAGCGACTCCTGTCATATCTCCATTATGAGCGCGAATGGCCTGAATTGCTTCGTCAGGCAGCTTGCCTGCTAGCATTTCTGCCGCGATAAGACCGTGCTTCTCCGGTTGCTCGGCAGTCTGGCTGTAATCCAGATCATGAAGCAATCCAGTGATAGACCACAGTTCCACATCCTGCCCCAGTTTCTCAGCAAGAGCCCCCATCACTGCCTCGGATTCAAGGGAATGCTGGATCAGATTTTCTTCGATGACATTTTCTTTGAGAAGCTCAAGTGCTTCGTCTCTGGAAATCATTTCATAACTCCTTACTGCATTATTTCTATTCAGATTTTATGGACTCCGTTAGAATAAGACATGGTCCGCTAAAGTCCAACGGTCTGACTGTTCACCACGGGATGTTCTTTTTATATTGCTGCTCAGACTAAAGAGATAATTGCAGCTAAATTTTAGAGAAAATATCTGGCAGCGGCCACCAGTCCCATGCCGACAGCAACAGTACCGAAGAAATTACGGGTATACATCGCAACAGCGAAAGTAGGCACTGCCACCCAGAAATAGAGATTTTCGAAACTGAAATCTACAACACCATCCGGTGCTATTAATGAAGGAGCAAGTAGAGCCGAGAGTACTGCTGTGGGCACATAAGACAGCCACTTCACAACAATCGGCGGCAGATCACGGGAACTCAAAGCCATAGCTGGCAACATTCTGGGGATATAAGTAACCGCCATCATGCCGATCACGGTAAGAAGAATCAGTTTCTGGTCCATTTTACTGCAGCTCCCAGGCTTGCACCGACAAGGGTGGCGATAATTACGTTCCACTGCCCTGCTCCGCCGAGAGCCAGTGCGGTAGAAAGAAGTCCGGTAACAACTCCGACTATGATGTGACTTTTATCCTTGATCTGAAAAATGAGCAGGGCAATAAACATGGCCGGAAGTGCGTAGTCCAGTCCCATCGGCTTTACATCATTTATGAGTGTACTGGAGAAAATCCCCAGTACAGTTCCGCCGACCCAGGCTGCCTGCGCAATTGAATTGATAAGAAATGTTTCGCCCTTGGCGGTTTCACCTGCGGCAAATCTGGTTGAATGCACGGCAAAGCTTTCATCGGTAAGCTGAAAAGTGAAAGCGGCGATCTGCAGCTTACTCCATTTTTTAAGATATGGGGAAAGCGCTGCAGACATCAGCATATGCCGCAGGTTCACGATAAAAGTAGTGATTATGATGGAAAGCGAAGACACACCCGAGGCGATCAGCCCGACCGCGATAAACTGTGCTGATCCGGCAAAAACAATTAATGACATCAAAACGGTGTTGTCGACTGAGATTCCTGACTTTCGCGCCAGAACCCCATAGGCAAACCCAACAGGAAGATACCCCAGCACAATCGGCAAGGCCTGCTTGAGTGCGGTCATAAGCACACTGTTCTGTTCTATTTTTTTGGAACTCACAACGGATTCCACGGTTACCTCCGGTACATCTGGCAGTTAAATTCTCTATTCCTGATACGCTTGCCAGCTTACATTAAATCTGACATCAGTACAGATACAGTTTACACAAATTCGAATCATAACAGATTACATTTGCGGGGGAGAAATGAATTTGCGCAGTTCTGACAATCAATACCGTTATAAAAAGGTTGAGCAGGAACTTTCAAAACACATTGAAGCCGGAGATCTGGTTCCCGGCGACAAACTCCCTTCCCTGCGCCAGATGAGCAGTTCATTACAGGTTTCAATCTCCACAGTCAGCCATGCATATGAAGAGCTTGAAAAAAGAGGCCTGATAGAATCGCGCCCGCGTTCCGGCTATTATGTGCGCAATGAGTTCAGGGCAATCCCCACCCCCGAAATAAATATTCCGCGCAGAATAGAGCCACATACAGTAACCAAAAACAAGCTGATACAGACAGCGCTTGAAACAGTGGGTAACAAAGACCTGCTGCCGTTAGGCGTTGTATGTCCGAGTAACGATCTGCTGCCGACCCGCCAGTTGGCCAAAATAATGAACAGCGTAATCCGGGAGAATCCTCTCGAGACTGCGGGCTATGAAATAATTCCGGGAAATCTAGACCTGCGCAGGCAGATCGCTTTCCGCTCCGTGGACTGCGGTTCGAACATTACTGCGGATGAACTGCTGGTCACCACCGGAGCCATGGAAGCCCTTTACATCTCACTGCGCACGTTGACCAGACCCGGAGATCTGGTTCTTATCCAGTCCCCTTCATACTACTGCTTCCTTCAGCTTGTAGAGAATCTGGGACTCAGGGCAATTGAAATTCCCTCATGCCCGAAAAGGGGTATTAATCCTGACCGTGTGGAGGAAATTACCCGTACGTTTGACATAAAAGCCTGTATCTTCTCTCCTAATTTCAACAATCCTGATGGAAGTCTTACTTCCGATGACCGTAAACGAGAAATCGTTGAAATTCTGGCAAAAAGAAAGATACCTTTGGTAGAAGACGATGTTTACGGTGAAATCTACTTTGGCGATACAAGACCAAGAACACTCAAATCATTTGACCGAACCGGTAGAGTGCTGCTGTGCTCTTCTTTTTCCAAAACAATTGCTCCCGGATACCGGGTCGGCTGGCTTGCACCGGGGCGTTATCTTGAAAAAGCACTTGAGATAAAAGCCACCACCAATGTGTCCTGCGTTGCACCAACCCAGATGGCTATTGCCCGCTATCTTCGTGAAACCCTGTACGACCGTCATCTTAAAAAATTGAGAGCTGCAATGAAAGAGCAGATGGGTAAAATGCGCACAGAAATCGGTCTTTCGTTCCCGGAAGGAACCAAGGTCACAAACCCGAAAGGTGGCTCGGTTCTATGGGTGGAGCTTCCTGAAGGGACAGATGGCGTTGAACTTTTTTTCAAGGCACGGGAAGAGGGAATAGGCATTGTTCCCGGTATTGTATTCTCCCCTCAGGATGTATTTTCCAACTATATCCGTCTTTCAAGTGGAGCCCTCTGGAGTCCGGAGATTCAGGCTGGAGTCCGCCGACTAGGGGAACTGGCTGCAACGTAATTAAAGTATTCCGGCTAGACAAACAACTTAGGCGCTGCTTTTGTCCTGAAAAAGTTATAACTCAGCTCAAAATCATCTCTGTTGTGAGGCTCAAGAGTGAATGAGGGAAGCGGGTCCAGTTCACCTATGCGTGATATTATGTGTTCCCAGTTCATAGACCCCTGCCCGAGGGCAAGGTGTTCATCTTTCCGGCCGTTGTTGTCATGGAGATGCATATGCCTGATATAAGGGGCAAAGGAATCGAACCAGAGATCAAAATCATCGTGTTCAAACCCTTTGGAAAAAGCGAACCAGTGCCCTAGATCAAAACATATGCCCACATTGTCCCGCTCCAGATCATCCACAAGCCTAACCAGTGGTGCGGGGTCATATTCATATGTATTTTCGAGGCACAACGGAGGGTGATCCGGCCATGAATTGCTGAGTCTGCGCAATCCGTCCAGACAATGGGCGTAAGCCCGTTCAAAAAGGGGTTCTTCCAGCCATGAAGTGAGTGAAGGATGCATGACCATTCTTTTGGGAGAAAAGAGCTTTGCGAGCTCAAAAGCGCTGCAAAGAGAATCAATGGAGGCTTTGCGGATGGCCGGATTGAGGCTAGCCGGCTTCAAATCAAGAAACGGAAGATGGGCGGTGCGTCCTAATCCGGCTTCATCAAGACGGTCCCTTACCGAAATGAGCCAGTCCATACTCAGGCATTCATCGCCCATGCAATCCAAACCGAGTTCTGGCTGGATTCTATTCTCAATAAAAAAATCAAGATACTCAGGATTAGTATAAATATATCTTAAAGGCAGATTTACAAAACAGGTCTCAAATTCCGGCTTCATGCTTCAACTCCCTGGATTTTAAATCAGCATATGATGTCCACCGTGATCATTCAAGAGAAGTCCGCAAAAAATCCCTGCCGCGCAATCTCATCTGACCGATAGTTTCAAATGTAGTTGAATGTCTGAGCGTAAGAGTTGTTTCATTCCCGGATTCCACCTGAAAAGATTCTCCCCATTCAACGGGAATATCATTGATAAATGGCTGAATCTTACCCAGTTCTCCATTACTCCAGGCATCCATCAACACATAGTTGCCAGAAGCCAGATCGACTCCGTCCCCATCCTTCCAATTGATAAAACGCTTCTCCCCCTGTTCCGGGGCAAGCTCAACTGCCTTTATTTTGCGCGGAACAATTGAAAGATAAAAATCTGCGCGCCTTTTGCCGGGAGTTTCCCTCACAATGCGGTATGTAGAAACTCCGGACCGGCCTTTCAACATATACTTGGACATAAAATTGGAGGGATCGGCAATAATCTCATATCCCACATCCTGTCCGCGGTTCACAGCAACAGATGCCACGAATCCCTTGAGGTTCAGCACTTCATCAGCGGAGCTCCCAAGTATACCTTCAAGTATGAACTGGTCCCCCTCAATGGCTAATAAAGTCTCTTCCTCACCGACAAAACGGGGCTGTCCATTCAACCAGCACAGAAATACCGGGCCATTGGATTCCGGGAAATCAGGTCGAGAGCCTTTCCATCTGACTTCAGCGGTAGCCATCCTGCTGCCATCAAGGCGAACCTCAAGAGCAGGAAATGTTGAAAGGGCCATCCGGGGTGCAGTCAGAAGGTTCAGGTTTGGCCTGTCACTCGCGAATACCGCAACAGCGGGCTCAAGCCCGGAATCAGTCACCGCTTTGCCTGATCCGGAGGTGGAGACAGGTGCTCCCCGCACCAGTTCGACACTACTTCCTTTGAGCGGCCGTCCGTTCACCATGATTTCAAGGCCATCCGGGGTCCCGGACTTGGGAAAAGAAAATTCAGGAACATCAAGCTCAAGACCGAACTCTTCCAGAAGAAACAAAGTCGCCCGCAGTTGCTGGCGCACCTTCCACTCGAGGTCCATTATATCCTTGCTTACTTCAACAGCCATAGCCGGAATCCCTCTTTCAACCAGCGCGTAACAGGTCAGGGATTTGAGCATCTCCGGATAGTGTGTGGCCTTATCGAATGTATCGGTATTGAAAAGATTGAACCAGTATGATTTATTGGGGATTTTGCTGTTGACCCGGTCAATGGTCCGCTGGCACATATCTGCCAAATGCAGATCCTTGTACACCGCCGCATCAATTATCAACGACTGCCCGTAGCGTTTGGGATTTCTAAGGCTGCTGATATATTTTGGATTATAGAATCCACTCCCTTCGTGAAGATGAATAAAACCGTCAGCTCCTCCGATAAGGAAACGAATTGCGCGGGCAAGTCTATCTTCATAGAAGCTGTTGTATTCCTTGTCGAATCGTCTATTGAGATCCACATTGATCTGCCGGGTACGTCGGAGGATTGATGGCTCATTGGCCCTGGGAACAATAATGAGGTTTCCTTTACGCAGGTTGCAGCGGGTAAGCAACTGGGCGGTAAAAAAACCTGACAGTTCATCACCCTGAATCCCCCCCTGAACCATAATGGTAGGCCCGGGCTTATCACCGAAAGCCCAGGTAACCCTTAAGGGGTATTGTGTGCCTTGAAAAAAAGTAAAACTTCTGACCTGCTGCGCTACCGCATTGCCGGACAGTCCTAAGATCAAGACACTAATTAAGAACGCGCGATAAAGGATATACTTCACTGAATATCAACTCATCCTGATTGGTTGTAATCATAAGACGCATGCCGTAAACATCACCAAGATCAAATCCGGAAGGTATCCGGAATCGGGTTCTGACAACCTTGAACCTTTGAATATGAAAAGACATATCATCACGGCTGTTGGTCACATTAAGTTCTTTACCGTTGTTGGCAATGAGTGCAACTTTGGCCAGCCCGCTTAAAGCCGAAGATGTCTGCAGGTTGTTAAGATCGAAGCTGAGGGCCAGACTTCTTCCAGACTCGCGCATCTTTACATTTTCTACCCCGGCCCGCATCAGATTCTTATAAAACAGAAGATTTTTCAGATTGACCGGCGGCTTCTCAGACCCTGCTTTCTTTTCCTCAACAGGAACCGAAGCCAGAAGCGCCTGCAGGTCATTAGGATCATATGAATCCAGAATCTTGTTCACATTTTCCAAACGCTCCAGTTGAACTGAAGCGTCTGTCAATTTCTTCTGGAGCTCGACCTTTTCCTGTTTGAGCTGAGCATTCTGACTCCAGAAGGTGTACCCGGCCCAGGCCCCTGTTCCGGCACACATAGCAAGCAATATTACAAACCAGAAAAGCATTCTGAGCCAGAAAGGACTGAGACGGTATCTTTTAACCGTGTCATCATCGCGCATAAACAGGACGTTGTACTTGGTGCTGCCCATCAGAGCTTTCTCCATTGTTCGTCAACGATCAGCCAACTGTCCCCTGCAGGACGGATGACCAGTTTCTTAAACCCCTTGTCACTATACCCTGAAATGTCGGAATAATCCTGCCTGAATGCGACTTCCAAACCCTCAGGATGCTCGCGCAGTCTTATTTTTCCGATATTGATAACAGAAGGTCTGCGTTTTTCCCAAATACGCTCCTTCTGATCACGTATCGCGGAACTTCCGCGTTTCCTTCCCTGCCTTGCAGAGGAAGTGTAGTTATTTATATAGTTATCCAGATCCGCAGCCAGCCAGTCGCTGCTCCACTTATCCAGAAATTCCTTAACACTTTGCAGTTTGCTGTCGAGATATTTTTTCTTCAGCGACCTGATGGAAGGTCCGTATTCCCTGCCGACAATTTTCCACTCGCCATCAATATTCTGCCAGTAAAGCCTTTTGGAAGTCGAGGAGGAGAGCCGACCGCTTCTGTAATACTGATCAAACCAGGTCACCCAGTAGTCCGGTCCGGGAAGGGCATGCAGATTGTAGATCTCCACATCAATCCAGTCCGTGGATGAAAAAATACGTTTTTTACGATTCTTGAAATATTCAAAGGAACGGCGCTCAGATTTGGAAAAAAGATCAGGTGCATAAGCGGCAAAAAAGCCCTCGCTTCTGTCCTCCCAATCCTCAGCCCATTTATAAACGAGTTTTTTAAGTTCCGCAGATTCTCCGGACTGCTTGCCCTGTGATGCAGCCCAGCCCATTGTTTCCCCTATGACTACAGGAGCACCGGGAGCTATTCTGTTGTCCAGTATTCCGATATCCTCATTAACAAGTGCTACACAGCCCTGAGTATCCATAGGCACGAGTTTTTTACCCCGACCGTGAATCCATATTCCATATCCGGTTTTACCTTTTATCCGGTCTACCGGGTTGGGAAAATCCAGGGGAAAGGCCATCGTACCGTAAAGAGCGAAGTCTTTTAGACCTGTCCGCTTTCCGGTTGTAAAATAAACTCCCTCGGGAGTTTTAAGATCCCCTTCAAACGTTTTGTCTCCAGAAGCCTGCCCTGTCGCACATGTAAATGTAGATTCCGCATGTAAAGGACTTTTATGTACAAGCAAATGCAGTCTCTGGGCCTTCTTATCAACAGCGATGACATAGTCCGGAACAAGTTCCGTAGGCTCGATCACGGGCTGCCAGCCGTCAGCAATACAAAAGGAAGACATACCAGCCAGCAGAAATATAGCTGCAAGGGACATTCTAAATAAATGCATCATACCGAGACCGACACTCCATCCTTCGAATATAGGAAACGACGATACTAAATACATCAGTAATAATCGTGGCTAAAGTGTGACTTATATATAATTTTGCACCAGAGCGCTTAACAAAGTCCACACAATAATTCATAAAAGAACTGACAATATCCCTGTTCAAGGGATACATCCGTCAGTGAACATTAATCTCGGGGACAATATCATGAAAGTCCAAGACCTGCAAAAAAGGAAACCCGGCACGGCTGATACAGCCGAACCGGGTGGAACTGATACTGAAATACAGGATAAAAAGACCTACCCGCTGAAAACACGCTTGAAAATCATATCTTCATATCTGGTATAGTAGCCCATATCAAAGGCCTCATCCAGAGCAGAAGAATCAAGGCGGGAAGTGATCTCCGAATCTTTACGCACTTCTTCAGGAAAAGAAACTTTATTCTCCCAACAGTGCATTGCCACCTTCTGGACCATTTCATAGGCTTTCTGACGCTCAAGTCCGGTATCAACCAGAGCCAGTAAAACCCGCTGTGAATAAAACAGACCGTAGGACCCCATAAGATTGCGATCCATATTGTCGCCATTCACCTTCAAACGCTTGAGCACACCGTTCATGCGGCTAAGGATATAATCAGCCAGAATAGTGGAATCAGGCATAATGACCCGCTCAACAGAAGAGTGACTGATATCGCGCTCATGCCACAAAGGCATATTCTCCATGGAGACAAGACCGTTTGTGCGCAACAGGCGGGAAAGTCCGGAAAGGTTTTCCGCAGAGATGGGGTTTTTCTTGTGAGGCATAGCAGAAGACCCCTTCTGGCCTTTACTGAACCCTTCCTCAACTTCAAGCACCTCAGTACGCTGAAGATGGCGAAGCTCTACACCAAGACGCTCGATTCCGCCGCCGAGAAGGCCAAGAGCGGTAAAGAAAGCGGCGTGGCGGTCACGCTGAACAATCTGGGTGGAGATAGGATCGACATTAAGCTCAAGAAGCTCACAGGTGATTCGCTCCACTTCCGGATCAAGCATGGCGTAAGTTCCGACAGCACCGGAAATCTTGCCGACACTCACGCCCTCAACCGCGTGAGCGAGGCGCTCACGATGACGGGAGAATTCAGCATAAAAACCGGCCATCTTCAAACCGAAGCTTGTGGGCTCTGCATGAATACCGTGGGTACGTCCCATGCACATGCGCCCCTTGTGGGCGTAGGCCATCTCTTTGATGGTAGCCAGAAATTCATCAAGATCATTGAGGATCATTTTACCCGCACGGCTCAAAAGAACACCGTTAGCGGTGTCTACGATATCGGAAGAGGTGCAGCCGAGATGGATGAAACGGGAAGAAGGACCTACTTTTTCCTCAACGGCAGTCAGAAATGCGATTACATCGTGCTTGGTTTTCTCCTCAATCTCAAGAATGCGATCGAGTTCAAAATCAGCTTTTTCACGAATTGTATCCATATCTTCGGTAGGAATGCGGCCTAACTTATGCCAGGCTTCGCACACAGCAATTTCAACCTCAAGCCAAACCCTGAAACGGTTTTCCAGAGTCCACAGTTCACCCATTTCGGGACGGGTATATCTTTCAATCATTTTACCAATTCCGGTTAATTGTTCATATAAATGAAAAACTTTTTGAAAGGAAACGCTACGGGGCAAGATTATATCAAAACAGGCCCCGCTACAAGGCACAGGTGTTCAGGGCGGGAAGTATGCCAAAAAAGCAGACGGCCCGGTAAACCGGGCCGTCTGGCCATTTATCAGCTAGCTTGTAGCACTGTCGGAACTCTTGGCGGAAGAATCCGAAGAGGCGGCGGAACTGGTGCCGCTTTCTGCCGGACCGGTTCCACTTCCTGCGGGGCTGGAGCTTCCGGTTTTACCGGCCGCAGAGTCCGTCTTACAGTATCCTGAAGAATACCAGCCTCCTCCCTTCAGAACAAAAGTGGAATTGGAAAGGACCTTGGTGGATTTACCACCGCAAACAGGACATTCCAGTTCTTTGTCTTCGAAAGTTGTCTGCCATTCTTCAAATATCTGCTGACATTCATGACATTGGTATTCGTAAATAGGCATAGTACCCTCCAATAAAAAAGGCACGCCACACCTCTTTACGCAAAAGAGGCTGGCGACACCTGTCCCTGAAATATGAGGGGCTGTTCTGAAACAGTTTCCAGTGAACGCAGTTTTTTCTGCGGAAAGGTGGCTGAGACAGGACAGTAAAAATACTTAGCTGGCTGCTGCAGCCTTGGCTTCTGCGATACGAGCCTTGATTCTTTTGGCTCTGCGATGACGTTTACGCTGAAGTTCTTTCTTTCTTTCGATCTTTTTGTGCCTACCCATTTGGAGGACCTCCTGATATGATTTTTCGTACTTGCTGCACGATTGTATGCTGCAAAGGAGGATTCATTACCCTAAAAGATGCATGATTGTAAAGAGCAACCCGCACTCTTTTTCAACCCACTAAAATCAAAGTTAAATATTTTTTTCACAAAACAAACATCTGAAACAAAAGGCTTTTTTCAACAGAGATATTTTTTACCTCTTGACGACCAACCGGAACATGAACATATAGAGACTTCCTGCTGACGGCAGTTCAGCCGCAACCGGCAAAAAGTCTGTGAGGAGAAACAATGAAAAAGCCAAAGATCAATAAAGCGTTTACAAAAGCTGTCGAAGATATAACTGAAGTATTCATGTTCGACCACTGGATGAGATTTTACTTCATCTTCGAAGAGGACAAAAAACTCCAGGTCAAAGTACCTGAAGAAACCCTTGAGAAGATTGAAAAAGACTACCCGATGTTCAAAAGTCTGGTAGACATGCAGAACAACGAGGAAATTGACCAGCAGAAATCCATGAACAACGTCTGCTCTTTCATCGGAGCACGTTTTGACGGAACAAAATATAACAGTAAAATAGTTCCCAAGGTTTTCGACTCCAAAGACTTCAAGCTGGAAATGTACCTTTTCAACCTCTGGATCAAAGGACACGAATCCTACCTTGAATCCGAAGTCATGGATTTCAATGACTGGAAAGATCTCTACACCGGATGGAGAGGACAGGACGAAGTCAAAGACTACATTGAAAGACTCAGCAATGCCCAGGGCGGCTCCCACATTCAGCCCCCGACATGTACCACTGTGCAGTAGACATCAGAATACACCATAAAGGGATCTCAACGAGGTCCCTTTTTTTCAAACTCATCTACAATACCCTTCGCGCACCAATAAAGTACTTACGCCAGTAAGCCTTGTTCATTGACTCTTCCCTGACCACATGCCCACTCTTTGGGCTGTGAATAAAAAAGCCCCCGCGCCCGGAATAAATTCCGGTGTGGAGACTTTTCCCCTGCCCGGGAATCCTGAAAAGCACGATATCCCCAGCCGCAAGACGGTTAATGCTCACAGCCCTGCCAACTCGGGCCTGCTGCCAGGAAACTCTCGGCACTCTTATTCCGTGCCTGCTGTATACCCACCAGACCAGCCCTGAACAGTCGAATCCATGAGCAGGGTCAGCCCCACCCCACTGATAGGGCCTGCCGATCTGGGATCTTGCTGTACTAACTACCGAGAGTCCAGCTCTAGACCCGGCAGGACTTCCACTGTTATATCTATACTCAGGAACGCTGATCTTACTCTTGCCGCACCCAGTAAGCGCCGGAAGCACGAATAAACACAGCAAAACGACAAAAAAACTATCCCGCCCATTAGTCTTATTGATCATAGTAATAGTTTTTTATCCTGAAAAATCGCATTTAACAATAGCTTTCCTCACTAGCACAAGATCAATGAGTGATATTTTTCACAAAATAACAACAAATTATCAGTTTTTCCTATAGGTCTATCAACACACATAATCTCAATTAGGTATTGACTTTTCCCCGGTTTTTGAAGACAAATTTCTACGCTTTAGTTGAAATTTGTGAAACATTTTCGCTCGTTACACGATTTCAAAAAAGTTAACACGGCTGAGGTATGTTTTTCTAAATCTGGCACAACATCGCGTTACAGTGAGGTCCGTATGTTGCCCATGATGCTAGTTTTGGCCATCTTGTTGCCCTTGGTGGCCGCCATTGGCTGCTACTTTCTGCGTGTAAGCGCGATCAGAACCCTGATCGTACTTGCTACAGGAGTATGTCTTGCCGCGGTTTCCCTTACCCTTCTGGGTCAAGGATCATTTACCTATTCTCCGGGTACTATCGTTGGAATCAGCTGGGATTCCCTCGTTACCCTGGCGGATTTTGCCCTGCTTTTCGTAATGCTTTATTACGCATTCAAACTCAAAAACCAGTTGATCAAAGTCTTTGTACTTCTCCAGATCATTCCACTGGCAGCGTTTGAATTCTTCATTGTCGACCATGCTGTCGAGACTCCCGCATTCTTTGCGGACAGCCTCTCCCTAATCATGGTTGCCGTAATCTCAATCATCGGTTCGCTGATCTGTTTCTTCGCGATCCCTTACATGAAAGAGCACGAAGAGCACCTGCACCTGGTCAAGTCCCGCCAGCCCCAATTCTTTTTCTTTCTCGTTCTGTTCCTCGGAGCTATGAACGGGCTGGTTCTTTCCAACAACATTCTCTGGCTCTACTTCTTCTTCGAAGTAACCACATTCTGTTCATTCATGCTCATCGGGCATGACCAGACAGCCATTGCGGTAAAGAATGCCACCCGAGCCTTGTGGATGAACGCACTCGGCGGCATGGTATTCGTCTTCGGAATTATCTGGGCCTACGCTGAAACTGGCTCCCTTGACCTTCAGGTCATCATCCAGTCCGGCCCCATGGGCGGAGCAATGCTCGCTCCTCTGGGTCTGATTGTTCTTGCCGGTTTCACCAAAGCCGCTCAGGTTCCTTTCCAGAGCTGGCTGCTGGGTGCAATGGTCGCACCTACTCCGGTATCGGCTCTGCTTCACTCCGCAACGATGGTTAAGGCAGGCGTATACATCGTGCTGAGACTTGCTCCCGCTTACGCAGGAACCTTTCTCAGTCAGGGAATTGCACTCTGTGGAGCCTTCACTTTCCTCGCCTGTGCGGCAATCGCCGTAAGCCAGAGCAATGGAAAGAAAATTCTTGCTTACTCTACTATCAGTAACCTCGGGCTGATCATCTGTTGTGCCGGTCTCAATACTCCTTGGTCCATTACCGCAGCGATAATCCTGATTATATTCCACGCAGCTTCCAAGGCACTGCTCTTCCTCTGCGTAGGAACAATCGAGCACGGCATCGGCAGCCGCGATATCGGAGACATGCACGGCCTCTACCTGAAGATGCCCCGCACCGCCATCATCACCATCATCGGTGTTCTGACCATGCTGCTGCCCCCATTCGGTGTGCTGCTCGGTAAGTGGATGGCTATCGAATCCGCATCCGGCGACATGTTCGTAATCACCATGCTCGCTCTGGGTAGTGCTGTTTCACTGGTATTCTGGGCCCGCTGGGCAGGTGTTCTGCTCACCGCCCCCCTGCGCGACAGAGTTCCCGCAGAATCCCAGTCCGTGCTGACAAGGCTCACCCTTACCTCTCTCTGCGGTATTGCTGTAGTCCTGTCCTTCTTCTCACCGCTCATCTACACCCAGCTCATTGAGCCGATGGTCGGAAAGACCTATGAAATCACCGCCGGTGTATTCAGTTCACCCATGGGTGTGTTCGCGGTCTATCCGCTCTTCATCGTTCTGGCTGCTGCCTTCATCTACTCCTGGATCGAAACCAAGAAAGCCGCTAATGACAAGTCTTCCCAGACTTACATGTGCGGAGCGAACGTTCCCGAGACCGGAGTTCAGTCCTTTATCGGGCCAATGAACGGCCCTGTTGAACTCAAGGCCAGCAACTACTACATGGAAGAATTCTTCGGTGAAGAAAAACTCACTCTGTGGGTCAACTTCGCTGCTCTGGCTCTCATCGTTCTCATGCTGGGAGGGGCCCTGTAATGAAAACAATAATTCTCATGATTCTCGGCATCGTCATTGCGCCTGTACTTGGCGGCCTTATTGCCGGTCTGGACAGACGTCTTACTGCTCGCCTGCAGTCCCGTTTCGGCCCGCCGATTCTGCAGCCTTTCTATGATGTTGCCAAACTGTTCGGGAAAGAAAAAATTATCAGCAACTTCTGGCAGGTTTTCTGCGCCTGGATTTATCTTATTGCCGCAGCCCTGTCCGTAGCCCTGCTCTTCGCCGGGTCCGACCTGCTCCTGATCTTCTTTGTTCAGGCCATCGGTGCTGTATTTCTGGTCATGGGTGGTCTTTCCACTCCTTCCCCATACAGCCAGGTTGGCGCTCAGCGCGAACTGATTCAGGTACTGACTTACGAACCTCTCATCATCCTTGTTTTCGCTTCCATTTTCATGGTTACCGGAACATTCAGAGTTGATGAGATTCTGGCTTACGATCAGCCTCTGCTGATCCAGCTGCCGCTTATGTTCGTAGTTCTGGGTTACGCTCTGACCATCAAACTGAGAAAATCCCCCTTTGACTTCTCCACCTCCCATCACGGGCATCAGGAAATCGTCAAAGGGGTTCTGACCGAGTTCTCCGGTCCCTACCTCGGGCTTGTTGAAATCGCCCACTGGTACGAGACCATTTTCATTCTCGGCGTATGTGCCCTCTTCTGGCACACCAGCCTGGTAGGTTGCGTACTCCTGCTCGCTTCCACCTACTTTGCAGAGCTGATCATCGACAACACTATGGCGCGCATGACCTGGCGCTGGATGCTGAAATATGTATGGAGCATCGGTCTGGCCATGTCTTTCGTCAACCTTATCTGGCTGTACGCAGGTTAAGCTTATGTTCAAGAAATTCATTGAAAATTCACGCGCCAAATCTCCGTGGATCATGCATTTTGACTGCGGAAGTTGTAACGGCTGCGATATCGAAGTTCTGGCATGCCTGACACCGCTGTACGACGTTGAACGTTTCGGCATTGTCAACGTGGGTAACCCCAAGCATGCCGATGTGCTGCTGGTCACCGGAACCGTCAACCACCGCAACGCTAAAGTCCTGCGCAACATCTACGATCAGATGCCTGATCCCAAAGGTGTTATCGCCATCGGCGCATGCGGTCTTTCCGGCGGTGTATTCCGCGAGTGCTATAACGTGCTCGGCGGAGTGGACAAGGTGATCCCCGTGGACGTCTACGTTCCCGGTTGCCCGGCAAAACCCGAAGCTATCATCGACGGCGTGGTCACTGCCCTTGGCAAATTTGAAGGCCTGAAACAGGGCTAAAGAGAGGGTATAAACGTGATTGAGAATCAGATAGATATAACTCTGGAAAGCCTGGTAGGCGAAGTATCCAAAATGAAGAATGACGGGCAGCGCCTTGTCACCTTCTCCTGCACCGACATAGGTGGAGGCAATGTGGATATAATCTACCACTTTGATAAAGACGAGGTGCTCACCAACCTCCGTCTGACCGCTCCGATGGATAAGCCCATCCCCAGCGTCAGCGGAGTGTACTTTGCGGCCCTGCTCATTGAAAACGAGCTTCAGGACCAGTTCGGACTCTCTTTCGAAGGTCTGGTACTTGACTTCGGACGCAAACTGTACCTCGACGATGAAGTAACCATCATCCCGATGTGTAACAACACAAAGGCGATGACTCCCAAAAAATAACTCGTCTTCCCGGATGAAAACCAAGACGATAACATCTATAGGGTAAATTATGGCACGTACCATCATACCTTTCGGTCCGCAGCATCCGGTTCTCCCGGAGCCGCTGCATGTGAAGCTTGTCGTGGAAGACGAGATCGTACAGGAGGCCATCCCCGCTCTCGGATACGTTCATAGAGGTCTGGAAAAGCTTGCTGAAATCCGCGATTACCACCAGATGATCCAGATTGTCGAACGAGTCTGCGGTATCTGCTCCAACATTCACTCCATGTGCTACTGTCAGGGTATCGAGGAGATCATGGGCGTTGAAGTACCTGAAAGAGCGGAATATCTCCGCACTATCTGGTCTGAGCTGCACCGTATGCACAGCCACCTGCTCTGGCTGGGCCTCTTTGCCGATGCTTTCGGCTTTGAAGCCCTGTTCATGCAGTTCTGGCGCATCCGTGAGCGCATCATGGACATCAACGAAGCTACCACCGGCAGCCGCGTTATCACCTCCGTCAATATTGTCGGTGGTGTCCGTCAGGATCTGACTCCTGAAATGTGTTCCTGGATCCTCTCCGAAGTTGACGCTGCGGAAAAGGAAATCAAGGAAATCCAGAATACCATCATGAACGACTACACAGTGTGCAAACGCACCAAGGGTGTGGGCGTTCTGACCAAAGAGCAGGCATATGACCTCGGTGCAGCCGGTCCCACCCTTCGTGGTAGCGGTGTGGCATCTGACATGCGTCTGCTTAAATACGCATCATTTGACAAACTCGACTATGAGCCTGTCGTGGAAACCGATGGAGACTGCTGGGCCCGCTCAACAGTCCGCTTCCGTGAGACCCTTCAGTCCGCTGATCTGGTAAGACAGGCTATCGCCGGTCTGCCTCAGGGTGATCTTGCAGCAAAGGTCAAAGGTAACCCCGAAGGCGAAACAATAAGCCGTATCGAACAGCCACGTGGAGAGTGTCTCTACTACATCAAGGGCAGCGGCAAGAAGTTCCTTGACAGGGTCCGCATCAGAACCCCAACGTTCGCGAACATTCCGCCTCTTCTGGCAATGCTTCCGAAGTGCGAACTTGCTGATGTTCCGGTTATCATTCTGTCAATCGACCCGTGCATCAGCTGCACGGAACGCTAGGAGGCCGAGACATGCTTAACATGACTCCCACTGTGCTCAAGAACCTCTTGTCCAAGAGCTCCACACGCATGTACCCCGTGGAAAAGCGTGAGCCCTTTGAAAGATACAGAGGCAATCTGTTCAACAATATTGACGAGTGTATCTTCTGCAAAAAATGCGAGATGAAATGCCCGTCACAGTGTATCACTGTTACCAAAGATAAAGACAGCGGAACCGGCACCTGGACATGCGATCCCTTCGCATGTGTCTACTGCTCAATCTGCGTCGATAACTGCCCGACCAACTGCCTGTATATGGAGCCTGTTCACCGTGCTCCTTCAGCAGAGCGAGAAATGACCGAAATGGTCGGCAAAATCAAACCTCCCAAGAAAAAAGCCAAGAAGTAATTCAAAGCTTTAGTTCGAACTACAAAAAGCCCCGCAGCAGATGCCGCGGGGCTTTTACTTATTTCAGAACAGACATTATTTTTTTGCCCACATAAAAAGACATTAAGAAATAAATTTACTCAGACTGGCCTCTTTTTCATGGCCTTTGAAAGGTCAACATCCCATTGCGGTAAGGACTCCGCAATAAACCATTCAGTTTCGATTCTCCAGCAATGCAGAAGCATTGGTCCGGTTTGAGTGCTGCCATATTTGACATCCCCCCAAATGGGAAATCCCCTTGAGGACAGCTGAACCCTTATCTGATGCATTCTTCCGGTATGGAGCTTAATGAGCAGGATAGATTTATCTTTGCCACACTGAAATGGAAAAGCAGAGGAGAGAGCTTCCTTCCCCTGCCCGGTTACGACCTTTTCCTGACCGGGACGCCCCGACTTCTCAATAAAGTCGTGCAGGTCATGCCATTCGGAGTACAGCCAGCAACCGGAGACAACGGCGAGATAATATTTACCGCCCTTCCCGGCTGAAAACATGTCTGAAAGGTTCTTCTGTCCCTCATGACTCTTGCCTGCCAAGAGTACCCCGGAGGTATCACGATCAAGACGGTGAGCAGGGGCAGGTTTGTACGGTAAATCCGAGTACATTGAAAGCAAACGGGCCGCGACACTGTCCTCATGGCCTGTCCCGCCCTGCGTAGGCAATCCCGCAGGTTTATAAACAGCCAGATAATCAGCATCCTCGTAGATAATTTTCAAGGGTGGCAGCTTAACAGACTTCTTCTCACTGGTTCCGTGGGGAGGGATTCTTACCACCTGCCCCTCCTTAACCAGATCAAAGGGCTTGCAGCGACCTTTATCCACCCGCACATTACCTTTTCGAATCCAACGCATAACAGCCGAACGCGGGATATCGCTGCCCACTCTCCTTTCCAGAAAACGGACCAGTTTCTGCCCTGATTCGGCCCTGGTTACTTTTACAAATTCAGCTGACATATAAAATGATGCGCTTTTGTAATGTTATACAATCCATCTGCCTGACAGACAAAGCATACTGCTCGGGACTTAAGTTTAATAAGAGAGAACAGGCGATCTACTTTGTAGTCCAAGTCGAGTGGCTCAACACAACTCTCAATCAGATTTTACCGGACTATCATAATAGTCCGGGCAGGAAAGTAACTGTTGCCGGAAACATCAGCATAAGGGCAACCAGAGCGGCGTAGGCAACCATAAAATAACTCACACCGAGAAATACCCTGTCAATTGCAACATCTTCAGCCATAGAAGCAACTATAAACGTGGTCACGCCAACCGGCGGGGTAATTGCCCCCATGGTGGTCACAATAGTGATAACAACTCCGAACCATACCGGATCATAGCCCATTGCTGTTACAATGGGGAAGAAAATGGGGATGGTGATCAACAGAAGCGCAAGAGCATCCATAACCATTCCGCCAATAATATAAATCACGCAAATAAGAAGAATGATCACAGTTGGCGGTATGGGAAGAGCCGCAACAAAACTTGCAGCCTCAAAAGGAATACGTGTGACAGCAAGAAAACGCCCGAAAATTACAGCTCCAAGCATAACCATCATGATCATGCAGGAAACCTTGAGAGTATCAACCACCGCAGCAGTGAATTTTTTAAAAGTCATCTTACGAGAAAACAGACTGATCAAAAGAGCAAATGCCGATCCGGCAGCACCTGCTTCAGTAGGAGTGAACCATCCGGCGAACAGTCCTCCCATAACCAGAATGAACAGGATGACCATCTCAATGGAACCGGGCAGCGAGGCCAGCTTTTCCTTGAAGGAGACCTCGGGGCCGGCAGGACCCCAGTCCGGATGCTTCACACACATGAGATAAACGGTCAGCAGAAACAGAGCACAAAGAAGAATACCCGGAACAACTCCGCCCATAAACAGCCTGCCAATGGACTCGCCTGTCTGCAGGCCGATAATTATCAGCACCACACTGGGTGGAATAACTACACCGAGAGTTGCTCCCGCCGCCACCGATCCCGTGCTGAGGATCGGATTGTAATTGAATTTTTTCATCTCGGGCAGGGCCACCGTAGACATCGTCGCAGCTGTGGCTGTGTTGGAACCGCAGATAGCGGCAAATCCGGCACAGGCCATTACTGTAGCCATGGCGATACCGCCCCTGATATGTCCCATCCAGGCATAAGCTGACTTATAAAGCCGCTCGTTTACTCCAGAATAGAAACATATCTGCCCCATAAGGATAAACAGAGGGATGACTGTGAGGCCGTAGGAAGAAAACACGTTCCAGACTTCAGTCCCGAGCATTCCGTAGGCGGCCTTTAAATTGAGGACCTTGGCAAAACCGATAAAGCCGATGATACCCATGGCAAACCCCACAGGAATACGCAAAAGAAGAATAACCAGCAGCAGGCAAAGAATACCTGCAATGCCTATAGTAATTGGTTCCATGATATTTACTAATCCGCCTTAAACGGGCTTGAGCGGCTCCTGACCGCGAAGGGTTCTGACAACATCCAGCAGCAGGACAAAAGACATGGCCGCACAGCCGAAAGCGACTGCAAACACAAAGGGATAAAATTTAATCCCCAATGTTTCGGAGACCTCTCCCAGATCAAACAGAAACAGCCCCCACTTATAGGTTTCATTAGCGCAGAATACGAAGAACACACACGAAGCCACGCCGGATATGATGTCCAGAATTTTCTGAACAGGTGCGGGAAACTTTCTGAACAGAAGCCCCACGGCTATATGGCTGCGGTGCAGTTGCGAGAATCCCAGAGAAAAACCTGCGGTAACAGCTCCGAGAAATCCCATCAGTTCAAACGTACCTTTAACCGGCACATAGACAGCCCGTAAAAACATATTGGCACAAGCCAGAACAATCATAACAGTAAGGGCCGTCCCTGCCACGCCTGCGAGGATACGGCATATCCAGACTGCTGTTTTTTCGAGAATATTTAGCATTTCTTTAATGAAAATCTCCCCGCCGCCTGACGGTGGGGAGATTTGAATTCTTGAGTATTATGGTTTCGCCTACTTAGCTTCATACTTATCACGTGATGCCTGAACATCGGAAAGAACCGCCGCTCCATCAATTCCCTTGGAATCGGCTTTGCTTTTCCAATTTTCAATAAGAGGCTTGGTCTTTTCCTTGACTGCGTCCATATCAGCATCAGACATCTCGATAATTTCAATGCCGTATTTCTTCTTGGACCATTCCAGAGAATCCGCCACATGCTGATCCATGTAGTTTCCGGTCCACTCAGCCTGTTCACGACTTAAGTCGTTGAATACCTTCTTTACATCATCAGGAAGAGCATTCCATGAATTTAGATTCATTATTACCGCAAAGGGGTAAACAGCTGTGTTGGTGACAGTTTCGTAACGGCATATTTCAGCAAAGTTGAGATCTTTAAGTACATCAAAAGACGAGAAAAGTCCTTTTACCACGCCCTTCTGCAGGGCCTCAGGAGTTGCTGACATGGGCATGGAAACCGGAGTTGCACCGAGGGATTCAAGAATCTTGGACAAAATACCCGAAGCACGAAGCTCCATTCCCTTCAGATCTTCAAGAGACCTGACCGGAGTTTTGGTCATCAGGTTTGAAGGAGCGGAAGTGAACATAGTCAGAACCTTGAACCGTTTGAATTCCTTGGGCTGGTATTTTTCATAAAGATCCCAGAGAGCAAGACTGGCTGAAGTCGAGGTCGTGAATCCAAGTGGAAGTTCAAAAACAGAACAAAGAGGGAAAACACCGGGATGATAAGCCAGACTGATACAACCGATATCTGCCTGCCCCTGCATTACACCACGCAGGGTGTTTTTTGCTCCGAGCAGTGTGGACCCGGGATAGGTCTGGACCATAACTTTGCCGCCGGTTCTTTTTTCTACTTCCGTTTTCCAGCGTTCCATCTGGACACAAGGAAAAGTTTTGGCCGGTGGAAAATTTGCATAGCTAAGGCTTACTTCAGCAGACTCGGCTGGAATTGCGGCTAATAACATGGAAGCACAGACTGCCAGCGCGGCAATTATGCCGGTTATTTTTCCGGTTCTGATCATGGTTCCCTCCCTGTAAGGACTTACTTTTGGATGTGCATCTGCAACGGCTCCAGAACAGGAACCGCCTGTGATAAGTATATATAAAAGCAGGGCCTCCCGGGCAAGCCGGGAGGCCCTTGTAAACACTATTTTTGACCGAGATTGAGCTCGTAGGCGATAACAAGAGTCTTTCTGTACTGAACCCCCAGAGAACCCGGGTAGGTATTGAGTATGCAGTACAGTTCATCATCGCCGTCATTATCAATATCGGCGATACCGTAAGAGGTTACACTTCCTTTGATTCGACGGGTTTTCCAGGCCAGACTGAGGCCTACGCCATCCCAGTATTCGGAATGGATTTCTCCGTTGGAGAAGCTCTTATAGTTAGAAAACACACGCCCTGCAACGGTAAGGTCCTTGTTCAGCAGAACCTCTTTTTTGGTGGGGTCGGTTATGGTGGCCACAGTAACCGGCATGGGGAGATAGTAGTAGTTCTCCATCTTTTCACGCTGGTTTTCACTGCCCATTCCCCTGATCTTGGCTGAAACTTCAACCTTAACATCTACAGAGTTGTAGGTATCCTGACTTTCATAGAGAGGGGTAAGGTTTTTATCAAACATGTTTATCCGGCCATATTTGTTGATGACAAGAATCTTGTAATCATCTCCGCCCAGAGGCAGATAAGTCAGGTTATATACGTTGGTAAATGGCGGAACTGTCATTTTCTTTACAGGAACAAGCCTTCCGTCTGAAAAGATGTATTCCATCAGATCCTTGGAATACAAGGTCCGGCTGGAATCATAACGCTGGCCGATGATCGTCTCAGTAAAGTTCGGCGGAATCCTCACAACCGAAAGGAAGTTGCGGTCGCGGTCAAGCAGCACCTTGGGAGACTTTCCTTTGAAGGAAATGATATAAGAATAAGGCATTTTTTCAATCGTTGTAGTGAGAACAACTTCCGAGACACCATCCTTATCCACATCAATAGGGAAAATTCTCAGCCCCTCCGCGCGGTGAGAGTATTTATATGAAAAATCCTCAATCAGTCTCTGCTGATTGATTTTAAATACTTTTACATCCTCATCAGACAGGATAACAATATCATTTTTGCCGTCTCCGGTAACATCAGCAACAAACCCGCCCCGGTTTACCACTTTAACGCTCTGACTGCGCCAGCGTCCGGGAGTTTCGGTTCCACCCTGATATCTGAACTGAGGGTTGATCTTGCTTTCAAGAACCTTGCCGGCACTTGTTGCACTAATGAACTCAGGGTTAACGGGGCTTTCAGGGCGGGAGTCTTCTCTAGCCTTCTCTTCAGCAGTCTTTTTCTTGCTTCCCGGCTTCTCGAAAAGCTTTCCCTTGATTTCCTTGGCCATATCATCAAGGGCAGGAATAAGTCCGGAAATAGTAGTCTTGGTGCTCTGCGGCCAGGACTTACCGTCCTTGTCGATCATGCGCAGGTCAATGGAAGCTTCTTTTCCGAGAATGGTTATAGACCCCAATGCCATGTAGTCTGTACCCAGACGTTGAGCACTTTTGATCTCTTCGACTTTAGTCTTTGGCCTGTCAGCCAGCTTGAGATCCCTTGCTCCGGCTACAGGCTCGAAATGCCCGGTCCAGTTAAGCCGTGAGATAAGCATGGTCTGGATACCGCGACTAAGATACTTATACTGATCAGGTCCGTTGACCTCGAAAGGATAGACCGCGTAAGTACGGGCTTCAGCAGCAAAGGAAGCTGTTGCAGCGAAAACAGAAAGGACAACCATAAAAAAAGCTGTCAAACGTCGAAACGACATAAACGAAATCCTCCGGATAAATATAACTTGGGAACATATATAATCAGTGTTTACAGTGAATTGCTCACAGTAATCGAGATGCGGACCTCTTTGGCCGATCACTCTCAATCAAACATTTCTCAGAAATATGGTAAATCCGCTTGTAGCAGCTTATGTAGCAGGACGTAAAGCCCAACATGGATAGCAGTATACTGTCACTTGTCAAAAGAATCAGCCTGATTTATTCGTCTGACTTGTGGTTTTGAAGACACAAAGCTTCGAGACTTATGATTTAAAACAACTTTATTTTACATTTCAGGATAGTATAATAATAAATCTGCCTTTTACACACCCCCGGGCTTTGACCTACCTCTCGAATAAGCATGTGGGGTGTACAATATTATGAAAAATGACTCACGCACTTTCAGACTCGTCTGCTCTGAAAATAATACCCCCGCAGTGGAAGAGCTTCTGAGGGCACAGGGTTTTGAATTCAGCCCTGAACCATTTTACTCCATGGCCCGCGTTCTTGAGAAAGAACCATTTCCTCTTGGAGAATCCATCGCCGCCAGATTCGGGCGGATCTACATTCAGGACCGTTCATCAATGCTGCCCCCGCTTATGCTTTCCCCACAAAGAGGGAATGTTGTATTGGATATGTGCGCAGCTCCCGGCAGCAAAACCGGCCTCCTTTCGAGAATGGTGGGTAAAGAGGGATTTGTTTTGGCAAGTGAGCCTTCCAGCGACAGACTCTCCCTGCTCCGCCAGACTCTCAGAAAAAACCAGTCCGTGAATACCGCTACGGTCCACTATGAATCCCAGAAACTGCCCCTCCCCCCTGAGAGTTGGGAGATCATCCAACTGGACCCGCCATGCAGCGGCTGGGGGACACTAAATAAAAATCCAAAAGCAATGGATCTTTGGAAGGATGAAAAGACACTCCCTCTGGTTAAACTTCAAAGACAACTGCTACGCAAGGCATATAAGTTGCTTGCTCCCGGAGGAAGACTTGTCTACTCGACCTGCACCACCAATATTCAGGAAAACGAAGAACAGACCCGGTTCGCAAAAGATGAGCTGGGTTTTGAAATATACGACCTGCCTCGACCGGAAGGATTCAAAATAGCCGACCCGCTGCTGCCGGATATGGGCGGAGTTCTCAGGGTTGACGGTTCCGGCGGCGGACAGGGTTTTTATATGTGCGGATTGAGGAAGCCCGGAGAAGCCGAAACATACGTTCCCGGAACCTGCAATCCCCCCGGTAAAAAACTGAACATAAAAAAGACCGAGATACCTGCAGCAGTTGACCTCGGAGCTCTTCCTGACGGCGATATATATGAATTCAGGGATAAGGCCATGTTTATGAACCGCCACGCACTGGAAATATTACCCGCAGAACTCCGCTGGCAGGGGTTCTCAATTGGCAAACTTAACAGAAACCGTTTCCGGCCTGATCCATACGGAAGATGCATGCTCCCCGAAAACCCGGACTCCTCGGCTCTTGTGATCGAAAAGGCTGAAGACCTTGCCAATCTGCTTTCCGGCCAGAGTTTACCGGGCCCAGCAAAAGGGAAAGGGCCAGTGGGACTCTATTATAAAGACATGCTTCTGGGATTTACCGGCAAAAAAGGCAGCCGTTATATCTGGACCGAAAAATAGTTAAGGATAATTAAAATGAATGGAACTACACGCCGCATGAAGCGGCTTTTTGATAAAGAAAGTGGAAATACTTTGATTCTGGCTCTGGATCATGGGGCCAACGATGGAATGATTGACGGACTGGGAGCAATCCCCTCCATCCTGCAGGCCCTGCCTGCATCAGGAGTTCAGGGGGTAATCCTAAATAAAGGTCTGGCCAGGCACTACGGGGAACTTGTTCCGACCGATGTAAATCTTATTATTCAGCTCAATGCGGGGACCAAGCATGGTTCCCCGACCTATAACAAAAACATTGTCTGTTCAATTCAGGAGGCGCTGCGCCTTGGAGCGGACGCCGTCTCCGTGCACGTCAACATCGGCAATGAACTGGAAGACAGGATGCTTGTGGACCTTGGCGAGATAACAGATGAAGCACACCAGTCTGGTATCCCGGTTCTGGCAACTGTCTTTGCCAGAGGCAGCCAGATCATTAATGAACATGATTCCGCGCTGGTCGCTCACTGCATTCGCATCGGGGCAGAGCTCGGACCAGATATCGTTGCTGTACCATACCCAAACAACGGCGATGCCTTCGAAAAAGCGGTTAATGCCAGCCCGATACCGGTCCTTGTAACCGGAGGCCCGCTCGGCCAGAGTATGGAAGGAGCCCTCAACAACACTCTTCAGGGGCTGAACTCAGGCTGCAGAGGCTGCTGCATAGGCCGAAATATCTTCCAGAATGAAAAACCCATAGAAAGCATGAGTAGATTCGCTGAAATTGCACACAAAAAGCATAAAAAGTCAGACACTTAGAATTTATTTTAAAAATATTCAAAAAACCGTTTGACAAAAGAGGTCTACATCGGCAGTATCCCTCCTCGTGGCAGTGAGCAACACCGAATGGTGACAGACATTCAAGGGGCTTACAACAAGTTGCCGCAAGACTATAAGTGGGCGGATAGCTCAGTTGGGAGAGCATCGGCCTTACAAGCCGAGGGTCACAGGTTCGAGCCCTGTTCCGCCTACCACTAAGTCAAAAAGCACTGTATAACGTGCTTATCATATATATGCGGAGCCGTAGTTAAGCTGGTTATAACGCCGGCCTGTCACGCCGGAGGCCGAGGGTTCGAGTCCCTTCGGCTCCGCCACTTTTCCGAAAAGGATCTTAATCGTTTAGATTAAGGTCCTTTTTCTTTTTGGTGCATCGGACACAAGAAAGAGGAATTAAACATTATACTATTAAAAAAATCTGCGATTACGCTCTTGCTGCCAGGATCTTATCTCGTCATATGAATCCAGACCCTGTAATAACACTTCACATCATTCCCTACCGAGTTGCCATTGAATCCACTCAGTCTGGCATTCATAAAGCCGGTAGAACGATGATGGGCACGGGAAAGCCGCCCCCAGAGACCTAACCTTATATTCAAACAAAAAACGACATCGTCAAGCTACAGATCAGAAAACTACCAATTGTATTTAAAGTTTAATTTCAGTATCATCGGAGCAGTAAGCGCTACACAATCTATCAAGCCGCTATCAAGATGGGAAAAATATGCCAAAAGACGAACTACAAAAATTACGCGAATTCTCGGCTTCAACTCCAAAACAAAAGAACCTTTCCCTGTTCTTCGGTAGAGCCGGCGGATACTTTATCGACAATGTAAAATATTTTTATATATATTGTGTTCAAAATCGCCCTGAAATGAATTGTTTTTTTGTCTCATTCGATAAAAAGGAAGTCGACAAACTGAGACAGCAAAACCTCCCGGCGTTATGGCTAAACGACCCTGAAGCTTTATCTCTGCTGGCGAAGGCTTCGCTCGTAATAAGTGATGACTTCAGCTGGAAAACCAATGAGCAGTTGTGGGCTATACTTTCTGAAGCGGTATCGATCCAACTCTGGCACGGGATTCCATTGAAAGCAATCGGGTTTCCTGAAATAAAATCAACAGTTAACATGAATCCTGCTAAAGCCGAACACCTGACTTTCGCCTACTCCGGATACAACACTGTTGTATCAACTTCACCATATTTCACTGAACACGCTTTCGGAAAAGCTTTCAAAGCCAATGAATTTGTTGAATCAGGATACCCGCGTAACGATGTTTTGCTGCGTCGCCCGGGGAAATATGACATGATCAATGCAGACAGCGAACTATATATGGAGATGGTAAAATTCCGCAAAAGCGGGGGCAAGGTAATCTTCTTCATGCCGACTTTCAGAGATACCGGCGGCGGCCCATTTGAAGATGGAGCTATTGACCTTGGTCGGCTTTCACGATTCTGTCAGCAGAATGGAATCCTTTTTGTATGCAAGTTCCACCCTTACCTGAGCATAGGAAGTGTGGAAATGCCTCCCAATATTGTCCTGATGGATCCAAAAAGCGACGCCTATCCCCTGCTTAATCTCTGCGATGCCCTTTTGACGGACTACTCTTCAATATACTTTGACTTCCTGCTTCTGGACCGGCCAATCATCTTTTATGCCTACGACCTTGAAGATTACATCAGCAAAAACCGGGAACTCCTTTTTGACTTTGAAGAAATGACACCGGGAAAGACAGTCACAAACGAAAATGATTTATACTCTGCTTTTGAAACTATTGTGGTCAAAAAAGAAGATACCTACTCTGAAAAACGTAGAAGATTAAAAGAACTTTCATTTACTCACTGCGACGGCAAGTCATCGGAAAGACTGGCCAAACACATTATGGAGAGATATCTTTAGAGGACTTGAGCTGGAGAATATATTAATAAAAGCACTATCATGACAAGCTGCCTGTCCATCTTGATAAATGTCCGAGTGACCATCATTTCCGGGCGGAATTCAACCTATCCAGTCTCAGGCAGACGAAGTCTACATTTTCCGGAACAGTGCCCTTAGATTCACACTTCCACACCCGCTTCAAAATATTACCAAATAGCTGATGTTTCCAAAACCAATGTTTATGAGGTTGACTAATCCTCACTTGGAATTAAAATTACAGAATAAGATTCAATAAATTCTGGCCGGATAGCCTTCAATATATAATTTCAAGCAATGCAGCGCCATGTTAACGTTAATTAAACTATTAAGACAACCTGCCAAAAGCAAGCCCCCCTCTCAGGACAACGGCATGAACTACATAATTAAGATATTAACTTTGATCGCAATTTTAACCATCCCGGCAGGGTTAACCCATGCTGGTGAACTTCAAGTGGGGAATGATCTGGTTATAAACAACAACCCCTCTTCCGGGGAAATAACCACTCAGAGCCGCATCGATATGCTCTCCAAACCCTATGATGATGTTAAGTTGTCAGATGATGTCAGTGCAGGATTCATATCCGGCCGAGAAGACTACTCCATGGATAACAAGCAAAGACTGCCGGCCAAGAAAAAAGGTCGCGAAGTAGGCGTAGGTATCAGTCTAAGCTTCTGATTTTGTTTGGTCATGAATATGTTTTGGTCATGCTTGCCCTCAACTCAAAAAGCGGTCATCCGAACTCAGTAAATTCCTGTTATACCGCAGTTTCAATTATAGAAACAGGTAACAATCATGCCTTTTACTGTCCGGACATAATCTGATACAGAACAGTCCAGTTCGAAGGAAAAATCACACTTTTCAGTGAAAATCCCTGCAAGCAGAGGGAAAAACAAGTATAACAAGTTGGATCATAATGGAAAATTTACCTAACTGCCCGCAATGTAATTCTGAATATGTATACTCTGACGGAAGCTCCCTTATCTGTCCCGAGTGCGGCCATGAATTTCATGCCGAAGACGTGGCGGAAAAAGTTTATAAAGACGCCAATGGCGCCGTTCTCGAGGATGGCGATACCGTCATTGTTACTCAGGATCTTAAAGTGAAGGGAGCCTCTTCTTCCATTAAGAAAGGGACCAAAGTAAAAAACATCAGGCTGATTGAACCCGAAGACGGAGTTCATGACATCTCATGTAAGATTCCCGGATTCGGAGCCATGTATCTCAAGACTTCCATAGTCAAAAAAGCCTAGAATCAAGTAGGAGAGGATGCCGCTAACCATAAGAGGCATCCTTTCTAATCCACACCCTCTCCCTGAAAAAAACTCTGCCGCTTTTTATATTGCTCCCCCTATTTACAGGACATATATCCCAGTTTTATCCATAAGATTCTGAAGTTATTATTACTGAGCATTCAGAATAAGCCCTGTTTTTTGCTTGGTTTCAGTTCAGAACATTCTCAGACTCGTCAAAATACTGATTTAGCCACATCCAGATAAAGGGATTAATCTTTTAAGGTCAACCACTATGGTGGTAAGGTTGATTTCTATTTATTCATTTTTCGACTGCTTTCTTCTTTGATTTACGCTATGGAATATTCATAACTGAAAAAATGATCTTATATTTTTTTCACATAACGACACAGGAGGCTCAACAATGAACACCAGAAGGACAAAACTGGCCCTCATCGGGACAGGAATGGTTGGAGCGGCCTTTGCCTACGCCCTGACAATCAAAAGACTGGTAAATGAACTTGTACTCGTGGACCTTGACAGAGACCGCGCGGAAGGGGAGGCAATGGACCTGCGCCATGGTCTGCCTTTAATTGGGCCCATGGAAATAACCTCGGGCAACTATGAGGACTGCGCAGGTGCAGACATAGTTGTAATCACTGCGGGAGCCAACCAGAAACCGGGACAATCACGCCTGGATCTTCTCAAGATAAACGCTGATATTGTGACCGGTATAGCTGAAAATATCCTGAAGTACGGTGGCGAACCGATAATAATAGTAGCTTCCAATCCTGTAGATGTGCTGACTCTGGACCTGCTGAAAAAAAGCGGTCTTCCCAAAAACAAAATTATTGGTTCAGGGACGGTTCTGGACAGTTCGAGACTTCGACAGATTCTGGCCCAGAAACTGGACGTTGATGTCCGCAGCGTCCATGCCCATGTTATTGGCGAACATGGAGATTCCGAGTTGGCGGTATGGAGTCAGGCAAACATTTCATGCGTGCCCCTGGCTAATTTTTTCGCACAGCGGAAGGTCCCTTTTGATTCAAAAATAAAAGAAGAAATAATGAATCAAGTCCGCCGAGCGGCTTACGAAGTTATCGACCGCAAAGGAGCGACTTCCAATGCAATCGGCGTAGCCCTCTGCAGAATAGTTGAAGCCATAATCAAAGATGAAAAAAGCGTGCTCACAGTATCCACAGCAGTTGAAGGATTGCACGACCTGCCGGACGTATCCCTCGCCATGCCTTGTATTATAGGGGAGAACGGGATTGAAGCAGTGCTGGAGTCGCTTTTGGACAGTGAGGAATACAGGACTCTTCACCAATCTGCGGAAATACTCAAAGGGCATGCCTCAAATCTGGGACTGATATAAACTCTGCATGACGCATTACTCAGAATTGCAGTTCTCAACCGCCATCACACATAAAAGTATGAATATAAGCGGCAGCAACAAGAAAATAAAAAAGTCCTCGTCATAAGGCGAGGACTTCTATCAATCTTAAAGAAAGCATTTTGCTTCCGAAAAATAATTACTTATTTTAATCAAAACCGAATTCAATAGTGAATCCACCATGGTCGGTCTTAAAGGGAATGGCCATTACGGGGCCGGCTGTAACATGTGCTATTGTATGATTATCACCCATAATAACTGTGGGAGTTGATCCCTGAAGCTTATAGCCCATCTCTGTAAGCCCGGCTCTGGCCTGACCGGAAACCATATTGGTAATTTCGCCCACTGCGTCTTTGACATCCTGAACAATATCCTGAATATCGTCCCCGAGCATGTTTTTGACTATCTGGGCAGCACATGCCTTCTCGAATGAAATTGATACACTTCCGTTCACATTTCCAGTGAAACCGACGATTCCTGTAACATCGCCGGTGGCAACGTTCCCCTTTTTAACAAAGGGTTTTCCGGCTGTAGGGGTAATCATCGCCATCATGGTCAGGATATCCGATGTTGCCTTGATGAAAGGTTTAGCCAGTTCTACATTCATATATAGACTCCTTAAAAATGTTAGCGCCTCAGTATCAGAAAATTGTGGCTATCCAGCATATTTCGCAGTTGGACTCTTTGGCTGCTAGTATATAATTACAGGTACTTATCAACTCCCCAACCTGACAGAACAAACTGGTTAGCGAATTGTTAACCGTATCCTTACAACAATTTAGCAGAAAAGGAAATTATGAACAAACCCTTTAACCAGTGCGTCTTGAACTTTAAATGAATAAATTTTCAACAGATTATCTGAGAAAGGTTACATTTTTCAGACATCATTTCTAAAGATCAGAATTAATGGTGAATTGAGGTGGCTTACCCGGGCTCAATGTTTGACCGCGGGACCATTTTTCCGTACTTAAATAGGTCACATGGATCGAATAAAGCTGTAGAATTGAAATCAGGTTAAATTTCAGTCCCTGTAATGAATACAATAGTAAGGATAAAAATAAATGTC
Organism: Maridesulfovibrio salinus; assembly: GCF_055394525.1. Classification (NCBI taxonomy): domain Bacteria; kingdom Pseudomonadati; phylum Thermodesulfobacteriota; class Desulfovibrionia; order Desulfovibrionales; family Desulfovibrionaceae; genus Maridesulfovibrio; species Maridesulfovibrio salinus. The sequence goes on along the minus strand of NZ_AP042461.1, from coordinate 1,194,228 downwards.
AGAAAATAAAAAAGAAACCAGCGTTGGGAAAAATTTTATCACCGCAATTATCGATGAGGATAATGAAACCGGTAAATATGAAGGCCGGGTGGCAACCCGCTTTCCTCCGGAACCAAACGGTTACCTCCATATAGGACACGCAAAATCAATCTGTCTGAACTTCGGAATTGCCAGAGACTACAACGGGACATGCAACCTTCGTTTTGACGATACCAACCCGATCAAAGAAGAAACCGAGTACGTTGAATCCATAAAACGCGATGTGCACTGGCTCGGCTTCGACTGGGAAGACCGGATGCACTACTCTTCCGATTATTTTGAAAAGCTCTACGAATTTGCGGTTCAACTCATCCGGGACGGAAAGGCCTATGTGGACAGTTTGAGTGCCGAGGAAATCCGTGAATACAGGGGCAACCTGAAAGAACCCGGTAAGAACAGCCCTTATCGTGACCGTTCCGTTGAAGAGAATCTGGAACTTTTCGAAAAGATGAAAAACGGGGAATTCGCGGACGGAGAGCATGTACTCCGAGCCAAAATAGACATGGCATCTCCCAACATAATCCTGAGAGATCCTACAATTTACCGTATCAGAAAGACTTCCCACCACCGTACCGGGGATGACTGGTGTATCTATCCCATGTACGATTTCACCCACTGCATTTCCGATTCACTGGAAAAGATCACCCATTCAATCTGCACCCTTGAATTTGAAAACAACAGGGCGCTCTATGACTGGGTACTCGAAAATCTCGGGATATACCGTCCTCAGCAGATCGAATTTGCCAGACTCAACCTCAGCTATACGGTAATGAGCAAACGCAGGTTGATCCAGCTTGTTGAAGAAGGACATGTTGCGGGCTGGGACGACCCCAGAATGCCGACTATTTCCGGCATGAGAAGACGTGGATACTCTCCGGCATCCATCAGAAATTTCTGTGAGCGTATCGGCGTTGCAAAAGCTGCCAATATGGTTGATTTTGCACTTCTTGAATTTTCCGTGCGCGAAGACCTCAATACCCATTCCCCAAGATTCATGGGTGTCATCAACCCCATCAAGATGGTTATCGAAAACTATCCCGAAGGACAGGTTGAAGAATTTGAGTGTCAGAACAACCCCGAGGATCCTGATGCAGGAACCCGTCCTGTTCCGTTTTCAAGAACCCTTTATATCGAACGTGAAGACTTCATGGAAGACGCACCCAAGAAGTTCTTCAGGCTTTCAGTTGGCCGAGAAGTACGACTGCGCGCCGCCTACTATGTCACCTGCACAGATGTAATCAAGGACGAGAACGGTGAAGTCGTTGAGCTGCGCTGTACATACGATCCTGAAACCCGTGGCGGATGGTCCAATGACGGCCGCAAGGTAAAAGGTACAATCCACTGGGTGTCTGTTGAACATGCAGTGCAGGCAGAAGTCCGCCTTTACGACCACCTCTTCACCAAAGAGAACCCCATGGATAACAAGGACGGCTCGGATTTCAAGGATCATATCAACCCTGATTCCCTTGAAGTGCGCCCTAAATGTTATGTGGAACCAGCACTGGCCAACGTTGAACCGGGATTCCGGTGCCAGTTTGAGCGCGTTGGATATTTCTGCGCAGACCCTGATTCAGCTCCGGGCAAACCGGTTTTCAACCGTACTGCAACACTACGCGACACCTGGAAAAAAATTGCAAAAAACACCCAGAAAAAATAATTATCCTGTAAAACATTATCGATAGAGCCTTAATGCGGGTCCCTGAATCAGGGTCCCGCTTTTTTTGTTCAGGACATCTATTCTCGCTCATATGTGCTGATTTTCCAGACGTAATATATATAGATGAAAGATGTCTCCAAACGTGCTATTATTCGGCGAAATTAGTAATTGATCATGTTGATTCGCTGTATTTTGATCCGGAGGTTTTAGAATGAGTGCTGAACCGAACAGTTCCAAACTCGCAATTGCAATTGCCGGCAGAAGCAACGTCGGCAAATCCTCTATTATCCGAGCGCTCTCAGGGATTGAAAACGATGAGCTCAGCCCTGTTGCCCATGAAGATGAAATGTACCCCCTTACCAGAGCGGAGATACATCCCCTGGGACCGGTCACCATTTACGATACCGATGCCCACATGCCGGGAGATGACAGAGCCCGGGCCATAAGAGATGCTCTTTACAGTGTCGATGTTGCCGTTATCGTTACCGATGATTCGGGCATCCTTGACGAGGAAAGAGAACTGACATCTCTCCTTATTGAAAGAGGAATCCCCTGCGTAATGGTTTTTAACAAGGCTGACATAAGACGTCCCAGCCTTGCTGATATGGAATTCTGCGGTTCCCGCGGAATCCGTTTTGTTGCGACCTCTACAGTGGACGGACGCGGCATCGACCGGCTGACAAAGTCCATAATGGCCCTTGCTCCTGAAGAGAACATGCTTGACCCCGTACTGGCCCGGGATTTGATGGGCCGGGGGGACTTTGTTGTCTGCGTTGTTTCTGAAGAGCCCGTATCTCCTAAAGGCCGCCTGGGACTGCCTAAATCCCAGGTTCTGCGTGAAATTTTAGACGCAGGAGGAATAGCGGTGATAGTTAAGGAAGGAGAGCTCTACCAGACCATCTCAGGACACAAAAGACGCCCTGCTCTGGTTATTGCCGACTCTCAGGCAGTAAAAAAGGTTCTTGATACGGTTCCGGAAGATATTTCACTGACAACTTTTCCCATCCTTTTTGCCCGGCACAAGGGTAACCTTGAACAACTCGTACAGGGAGCCAATGCTATTGACAGCCTTAAGGACGGAGACAAGGTACTAATTGTTGAGGCATGCCCTCACCACCCCAAAGCCGAAGATCTGGGTAAAGAAATGATTCCGGCGCGCATAGCCGGATATACCGGCCGCAATATCATTTTCGAATCCAAGACAGGATGCGGTCTGCCGATCGATCTTGCCGACTATAAACTGGTCGTCCATTGCGGAGCCTGTATGGCTGACCGGGCTGATATGTTGAGACGCATAAGGGATTGTGACCGTCAGCATGTGCCTATCACCAACTACGGTCTTGCCGTAGCCAAGGTTGACGGCACACTACAGCGGCTGATTGAGCCATTTTTCAAGGATGAGGAAGAAGAGAGAAAAGTACTGACCGGGAAAATCAATGTATACAGGGGTAGTAACTCCAAGGCGATGCATCTGGTGGTTCCCGCCGAGATACATCCAGAAAAAGCTGTACCTTTCAACTTAATGTATCTTTTCGGTGATACTGAGGTAACCAAAAAACATATAGGATTCGCATCGCTGCCTTTTGCCCGTGGAGGGCAACAGAAAATACGCAAATTCGTGGATGAGCACGGATATTGTTTTTACAAATGGCCGGGCAGGGTTCTGGGAGCGGATTTGGGTGGACTTCTGGAACAGGAAGAAGCTAGCGCGGATTAGTTTACGGCCCTTTAAGTCCGGGGGAAGCTACTTTATGGAATCACATGTTAAATATCTGAAAATGATCGTTGCCTCATTGGGCATCATTTTATTTACCCTCTGCCCTTCCCTCAGCCAGGCTGAAAGTGCGGTGGTGGGGTTTATTGCCAGTGGGAAAATTGTAGATGATGATTCTTTCAACTGGATGACTGTGACCGGACTTAACAGGCTTAAACGTAAATTTGATATCAAAGTTGAAGTCCGCCACGGAGGTTTCAGCTATGATGAGTTCAAGAAAGAAACAGACTCACTCCTTGCAGACAACGCGACTATAGTAATAATCAACAGCTCCAACAATCACCAAAAGATAGCAGAATACATCAGTAACCATCCCGAAGTTATCTTCATAATGAATGATGCCCGGATAGACGGATACAAAAATCTCTCCTCCATATCCTACGGACAATGTATGGGGTCCTGCCTGGTCGGGGCACTGTGTGCATGGCAGACCCAAACCGGTAAAGTTGGTTTTATCGGGGGCAACGAGCATCATGTCATCAAGGACTTCCTGGACGGTTTCAGACAGGGAGTACAATTGTCCGGAAGGGATGTAGATATTGTCGTGCAGTTCATCCGCAAAGGAGTTTCTGCAAAAGGATACGAAGATCCGAAACAGGCGAATATGATTGCCCGGGGGATGTACGCATCAGGAGTTGATATTATCTATTCTGTGGCCGGGCTTTCAGGTAATGGTGTTATTCAGGCTGCCAGTAAAACAGGTAATTATGTGGTGGGAGTAGACTCCGATCAGGATTTCATGGCCAAGGGAACTGTTTTGACCAGTATGATGAAAAGGCTTGACGTGGCAGTCTACAATGAAGTGCTGTCTGTACTGGAAGGACGCTTCTCCCCCGGCATAAAGGAATACGACCTTTCAAATAACGGGGTCGGACTCACAGAAATGAAATATACAGAACATTTAATATCAAGTGATGTTAAGCGCAGGCTTTCTGAGCTGAAAGAACAGCTGGCAACAGGGGCAATACGACTGGACTGCAAGGCCAAATAACACGGGATGCAGCAAAGAATGTTTAATTTTCTTAGTATCAGATACAAAATAGCTTCAGGACTGTTACTGGTTCTGGCTGTAATACTTATTCCGCTCGGTTTTCTGATAACTGATTACCGGCAGTCGGAAATCCACGATTCCTTGACATCGCAAGGAGACAGTATTGCTGCCTTAGTTGCCTCTTCAAGTGGGGAAGCCATTCTCAAATTCCAGAATTACCGCATGGAGGAACTGGTCAAAAGCGCCTGCTCTTCAGATGAAGTGGTCTTTTGTGCCGTATATAATCCAGGTGGAGAAATATACAGCAAATGCGAAAAGGAAAATAAGGATTCCTCCAGTAACCAGATTGTTTATGCTGAAAAAAGAATAATCCGGGACGGGGAATACCTGGGATATGCAAAAGTAGGGGTTCTCAAAAAAAAGAAACTCGAAAGTCAGGAATTTGTAATTAACTACCTAACCCCGCTTCTTCTGGGCTCAGCTCTTATCGGCAGCCTGATAACCGCTTTTTTTCTTGGCAGGTCTATTGTTTCCCCGGTGATCCGCCTTTCCAAACAGGCCAAGGGGATTGCCTCCGGTAATTTCGGGGAATTTGATGTTAACGACAGAAAGGACGAACTTGGAGAGCTTGCCTCCTCGCTCAACATGCTGGCTCGAAAGTTCTCTGAAATGCAAGCCGACCTTGAAGGGAAGGTGTCCAGCAGGACTGAAGATCTCACAATGGCCAACCGCAAATTAAGCGATGAAGTCCTGGAGCGAGACAAGGTTGAAAAACGTCTGAACGCAACTCTGGACCAGCTGTCATTTACTGTTAAGGAACTGGAAAAATCCAAGGATAAAGCTGAAAAATCAAGCCGTTTTAAAAGTGAATTCCTTGCAATGATCAGCCATGAGATCAGAACTCCCATGAACGCAATTCTGGGCATGGGCGACCTGTTACTTGAAACCGAGCTTGATCCGGAACAGATGGGATATGTGGAGATTTTCAGAGGATCGGGTGAACTGCTGCTGAAAATAATAAACGATATTCTGGACTTTGTTCAAATAGAATCCGGCCAGATTGAACTGGTTCCGGTTCCGTTTGATCCTTCGAGGGATATGCAGAGTGTTTGCAAAAGCATGGCCCATTCCGCCAATGCCAGAGATATTGAAGTCATCTGTGATGTTGATTCTGATGTACCGGGACAGGTCGTGGGTGATCCGGTGAGGGTGCGCCAGATTCTAATGAATATAGTTGCCAACGCGGTTAAATTCACCACCTGCGGCGAAGTTGATGTCAGGTTGAGCCTTGAAGAATCCGGTACAGACTTCGACCGCCTGCTCTTTACGGTAAGAGATACCGGAATAGGAATCCCCGAAGGAAAGAGAGGAAACATTTTTGAAAGTTTTGTGCAGGCAGACGGCACCACTTCACGGGAATATGGTGGAATAGGACTGGGGCTCGCTGCGGCCTCAAGGCTGGCAGACCTGATGGACGGAGAAATCTGGTTCGATAGTAAGCGCGGTAAAGGAACGGTTTTTTATTTTTCCATTCCTTTTAAGAAATCAGCATATGAAACAGGCAGAAGTGTTGCCGACTTTTCCGGGATCAAAGTCCTCCTTGTCGACGACAACAGAACTGTCCGCGAGGTTTTAAGCAGAAGGATGCAGAACTTCGGAGTCAAGGCTTCTGCAGCTTCAGACGGCGGAGAGGGGCTCGAGTATCTCAAAGTGGCTGCCGAAACAGGTGAACCTTATGATATAATCATAGCTGACAGCGAAATGCCGGATATGACCGGAGTGGATTTTCTGTCAAAGGCCCAGCAGGATAATATCCTCAATGGTCTTGTGGCAATGATGTTTTCTGCCGGATGCTCAGAAAAAGAACGCCGCAATGCCCGTATGCTTGGAGCCGAATATACCCTGATAAAACCGGTCTTCGATGCAGACCTAATCCGCTGTCTTAAAGCTGCCACGGCAATTGAACAACCAAGTCAGGACAGACCCGGGCAGGAATTGCATATTCTGCTTGTTGAGGATAATGAAGATCACCAGCGCATCCTGGAGCTTTTCATCGCGGACACCGGCGCTCAGGTAACCCTCGCTGTGGACGGACTTAAAGCTGTCCAGCTATATTCGGACAACGACTATGACCTTGTCTTCATGGACCTTGAACTTCCTGTAATGGGAGGTATTGAAGCTGTCGGCAGAATTCGCGAATTTGAAAACGGCAATTCAAAAGACCGCACTGTCATAATTGCACTGGCAGCCCATGCATTCGACACTCACCGTCATGACTGCCGGGCGGCAGGATTTGACGGTTTTATAGCCAAACCAGTCCGCTGGGACACTATCCGTTCTGCAATTGCCTCTGTTTCCGGGAAAAGAAAACTCCCGGCAGACATCAGACTTACGGAGTAGACTATGATTTCCGAAAATTTTTCGGACCAGAAATTATTTAATATCGATGAAGACCTTCGTGAGTTGATCCCTCACTTTGTTGTCCACCAGTTTGATGAACTGCAGATGATGGAAAAAGGCCTTGAATCCGGTAATCTTGAAGAAGTTGGCAGACTGGGACACAGCCTAAAAGGTGCCGCCGCCAATTTCGGACTTGAACCGCTATGCAGGTTAGGAACGGCAATTCAGGATGTATCAAAGCTTGGAATGACGGAAGCCCTTGAACCTCTGGTCCGAAAATACCGGGTATACCTAAATGAACTGAGAGAACAGGTCAGTTAATTTCTCTATGTGATTATATCTGAAACAAGCAGGCTGCAGCCGAGGCTTTTATTAATCAGGTGAGATTTTTTAGAGTGCCGGGTTTAAATTAGGTCAGGAGATTGATATGGGCAATAGTCTGGATACAATTGTAAATAATATTCTTGGGCATTCACTTGATCTCTTCAGGGAACACCCTGAAATGCAAAAGCTGCTGAAGGATATGAGTTTCGCGGTTTGCGCGGACCTAAAGGGAATTGATCCCGGAGAGAATCTTTTCCCGAAATTACTGACCGATAAAGGGATTGATTTCTTTGAAGCCAATTTCAATGCATTTCTGGGACAGATTCAAAGCATAGACCCTGCTTTTAAAATTGCATGCAAATCAGGATGCTCGTTCTGCTGCTCTTCGCATATCACAATAATGCCGCAAGAGGCTTTCAATATATGCCTCCATCTGGCCCGTAACTATTCAACAGACGCATTCACCGAAATAGCTGAACAGTGCTACTCCGCGGCTAAGGAACTGGAAAACACTACTCTTAAAAAATATGCCGAAACATATTTCAGCCCATGCCCGTTTCTTATTGATAATGAATGTTCAATCTATGAAGTAAGGCCCATAGTCTGCCGGAACTGGATTTCTTCAGACGTAGAAATATGTAAACAAAGCTACGCTTCAAAAAATAAAGTCACCGTACCTCAGAATTCACTGATCATGGTCCAGAAAGATCTTATTTATGCCGGACAGGCCGCTTACCTTTCGGAATATAATATCAATGGGCAGATATGTTCTTTCCTCCCACTGCTGGGAGAAGTAATGGCCGATTTTGAAGGAATGTACAGCAGATGGCTGGATGGCGAAAAACTGGAAGGACAATTCAATACAGACTCAAAATAAATTTTTAAAAAGGCTCTGGAAATGAACATTCACTTCTTCCCCGCCCCCTTTCTAAAGCTACATCAGCTCCGACATGAACTAAAATAACTCTCTATCTGAATCAAAGATCTACCTTAATACGATATCTGGTTTAAAAACCGGAGTAACCGAAAAGACTTTAAAAGTGACAATCCGCCACCAGTCCAGAATAATTATAAAAACCCATATCAATCTTCTTTGATATCAGTTAACTTCAAGTTGGAAATTTCACCAATCATTAAATGTTGATATCAATACCAACGCCATGAAAAATAAAGGCAACTTAATTAGCGACAGAAAATATTTGAGCGGAACAGCTGCGTTCTGCATAGCGATATTCTTACTGATAATCAGTCTTTCCGAAGCATTGATACAGAAAGACTACGAGCATGAAACATCTCTTGTACGAGATTCAATGCTCAATACAGGAGCGATTCTCGCCCAGGATATCCAACAAAAAATAATAGAAGGCATATTCGTGACAGAGACACTTGAAGTGCTTCTTACTTCGAATAATTTTTCAGTTGCCCGGTTTGAGAACTGGGGAAAACAGATTGTTGGCTATGACTCTGCGGCAACCACAGTCCAACTGGCTCCTGAAGGAATTGTCAGCCATATTTACCCGCTTGCGGGAAACGAAGGGGCTCTGGGCCACGATCTACTCAAAGATAAGAGCCGGGATGACGGGGCCCGCAAGGCGGTCAACAGCAAAGAAACAACCTTTATAGGCCCGGTTAAACTAATCCAGAACCAAAAATATGCAGTTATCGCCCGCAAACCGATTTTCATTAAAAAGAGCGGCAGGGAGCAGTTCTGGGGTTTCACTATCGCCCTTCTCCTCGTTGAGGATATTCTACCTACCTTTATAAAAGATATGGAAAAACAGGGAACTTTTATTCACCTTGAAGGTCATGACCCGGACGCTGAAGTCCCCCCTGTTTTCTATGAATCACCGCACTGGAACGACAAAGACACAGTCAGTATCAACATCAAGGTTCCTAATGGAAACTGGGTCCTGAAACTGAGCCATGTAGAAATTAATAATGCTCTCTACGCGACAATAAGGGCTGCTTCTTACTCAGCCGCCATACTGTTACTTATATTTATTTTTATCCAGCAGTATAAAATGCGCAGACGCCAACGACTGATATTCCAGTTGAATCAAGAGCTCAGCTCGGACATTGAACAGCGCAAAAAAGCTGAAGAAGAAAAAGAGCTTCTCATAGGAGAACTCAAAGAAGCGCTTGATAATGTAAAAGTGTTGAGTGGACTGGTTCCTATCTGCGCCAGATGCAAAAAGATAAGAGATGATGAAGGATACTGGAACAACCTTGAAACTTTTCTGGAAAACCACTCAGATATACTTTTCAGCCACGGCATGTGTCAGGAATGCTCCGATGAACTTTACGGAGACCAAAAATGGTATAAAAAGATGAAAAAGAAAAACAGCAAATGAGACTGGAAACCTTTTAAACAGGAATCATCCCTCTCATGACAGGCCCTCCCCTATTCCGGTGCAACCAGACGGTAACGGACCAGTTGCCGACGCAGATCAGGAAATTCGACCGGCTTAATAAGATAAGTATCTGCTCCGCACTCGTACACAGCTTTCAACATAGTCTTGTCATCGCTCAGCGTGCTGGCAATAAATATTTTAGACTCCTTTGAAAAAGAGTCCATATTCTTACTCTGCTCAATCTGCCTGATGGCTTTGCAGGCCTGCAGCCCGTCAATATTGGGCATCATTATGTCCATTATGATCAAGTCGAAATGGGGTGTCTTGCCTGCGAAACTTTCTGTCACAGCCTGAATAGCCTCAACACCATCCTTGGCCACATAGCAGGGCATATACTTGGATAGAAATGAGACAAAAATTTTACGGGTCGCAAAATCATCATCAACAATAAGAGCTGTCGGATTTTCTCTGGCCGGATAGGCCGAACTGCAATCACACTCAGAGAATGCTTTTTCTGATGTCAGCCTGTCTTTCTGACCCTCTACACTTTTCCTGAATTCTTCTTCCAGACGGGCCAATGTTTCCGCCCCATCGCTTTGAATATAAGCATCATCGTGAAGTCCATTCAGGACCTCTCCGGACAAAGCATCAACTATCTCAGGAGAAAGTTCAGGACTTACCTGTTCTGAGCCTGAATAAGCCTGTTGTTCAGTTTCCTCAGGAATTACCTGAACACCCGTAACATCCTGAACTTCTGAAACGTATGGAACTTCCGGAATGTCTAAATCTTCAGGAACGTCTGAATCTTCTGGAACTTTCGAAACTTCCTGCAAATCAGATTTTTCATGCGGAACCGGATCTTCAGGCAGTTCCGATTCGCTTTCAAAACCGCCAGCTTCACCTGCAAGCTCCTTCAGTAAAGCATATCCTTTGCTGTAATCAATTTCATCTGAACCTTTTTCAATGATGTTATCAAATGCATCTTCAATAAAATCAAAACTTCTAAGCAATACATTGATGGCCTGTTTATCAATGGAACGCTCACCGGAGCGAATATCAGAGCATGTATCCTCCACCTTATGAACAAACTCCGACAGAGCCATAAGCCCGAACATGGAAGCATTTCCCTTTATGCTGTGGAGCGCTCTGAAAATGCGGTCAACTGAATCCTGATCGCGCACCTGTTCAAGATTGAGAACATCCTGAACAGCAAGCTCAGTAGCTTCCCTGCACTCTGAAACGAACTCGACCAAAAACAGATCCATCTCAAAAGCATCACTCATTATCAATCACACCCATCTCTGTAAGTTTTGCCGTCAAAGCTTCCACAGTAAAAGGTTTAACAATGTAATCAGTAGCCTCACTTTTATTATATGCTCTGAATACTGTTTTTACGTCTGAAAGAGCAGTAGCCATAATAATGCACGTTTCCTCTGAAGGTGAAATATTGAACTCCCGCTCATACTCTCTGATCTCTCTGGCCGCTTCCAGACCATCCATCTCCGGCATCATGATATCCATGAACACAACATCGTACGGCTCTTTGTTCTTTAAGGCTTCCTTGAAAACCTCTAAAGCTTCCCTGCCATTAACAGCAATATCCACCTCACCATACCTTCGGAGAAAGAAATGCAGAAAATTTCTTGAAGCAAAATCATCTTCCGCTACCAATACTTTCATTACGGACCCTCTATACTCTACATGCAGATATTATTTCCATCCAGAATCGTTATCCGGATGGCAGATTAATCTAAACTTTTATTATTCTACCACGTTTATCTATTCTTTCCAAACAATTCCATCTGAAGCTATAATTTATAATCAGCCTTGTGGTTTTATAAAAGTGTAAAAAAATGAAGACTTACTACTTTGAGCATAAAAAATGAAAATTAAAGCCATCTTGCGGAATTTCTTCAACCTTTACATCCTTAAATCCGGCGGCCCTGCACATCTCCACAGCCTTCTGCCTGCCCCACATCATGCCTAGCCCCCTTCCACCTTCGGAAAGCCCAACGGGCATACAATGCATAAGGCTGACCGTGTAAAGGAACGGCCCCATTGGGTGCTCCGCGTTACCAACAATGCCTGTCTCAGCGGCGATATCAATCATGGAGAATATCCCGGAAGGTTTCAACAGGGCATATATATTTTCAAGAGCGGCAAAAGGATCTGTCTGGTCATGGATGGAATCAAAAGCGGTAATATAATCATATGTCCCTGCGCCCTTCACCACCCCGGCCGCATCAGCAACATCAAACTCAATATTCGAAAGCCCCTTAGTATGAGCCCTTTCACTGGCCTGAATGATCGAGGACTCTGAAATATCAATACCAGTAAAACTCGAACGTGGATAAGCCTCAGCCATCAGTTCAAGAGCTACCCCACTTCCGCACCCGATGTCACAGACCCTGATCCCGGTTTCGAGTCTGCGGACAATTTCTCCGTCCAGCACTGAGGGAAGAAATACCTCTACAAGTACCTGCCGATGTTTAGCGTCAGCAAGCTGCTCCATGAATTCATAGAATCTGGGGTATCTTGAGTACGGAATCCCTTCGCCGCTGGCCATTCCCTTTACAACTTGTTCCTTTGCACACTCGGTCAGCAACGGAATTTCCCTAGTATACACACCCATATTTGAATTCCCGCCGGAACGGCACAAAAAAGGAACATATTCCCGCGGCAGAAAAAACAACTCCCGCCCTCCAGCACTCCTGAGTTCAACAATACCGCCCGCAACCATGACTCCAAGCCATTCATAAAGGTAACGTTGATCCACCGCAGCCTGCTCGGCAATTTCACCGCAACCGGCCTCCTGATTAATTGCTGCCAGTGTTTCAAATAGCCCGGTTTCATAACCGACAGCCATAGCCAGATTCAATGCCCCGTAGTTGAGGATATCACACATTTTGCGGCTGAACTGCTCAGCCCGGGACTCACTATCCATAGATATCTCCTCCTTATTTCCTTATTTACGCTGGTTACAGCGACTGCCTAATCTGCTGCAAAAAACTTTTCCACCGCAAATCTATTTCCTCATTATCCCAAAGCCATTTAGCATTCCAGATAACTCTCAAAGTCTTCATCTACCGCCAGCCTAAGGGGAGACGAATGTTTATTGCCTTTTCTTCTGAAAATGATAAGGCTGAAAACTCAGCCGCCAGTTTAGGACCCCAATTCCAAAAGGAGTTAAGGTTTTGAGTAATTCCATATTGAAATATGAACAAAAAATGCGGGAACTTTTCAAGGTTTCCCAGGCAGAAATGCCAGACCTCAATGAAGCGTATTACAAACACGTAAAGGAGGCTGTTTTTGATGAAGGTTCCCTGGGCCTCAAAACAAAACGCCTGATAGCTCTGGGAGTGGGAATTCAGGCCGGATGCAAAGATTGCATGATTTCACAGACTGAGAAGGCCATTGAAGCCGGAGCCACTGTTATTGAAATCTTTGAGACCTGTCAGGTAGCTATCAGCATGGGCGGCTCGCTTGCATGGAGCAAAACTCTGGTCATTGCTGAATACCTCAGGGAAAGAGGACTCATCTCCTCTGAAAACGTAGAATAAAATATTCCGGAACAGGGACATTGCAGCTAGCCCTGTTTCGGACATTCTTTCTGGCTATCCAACAACCGACCTGCTGCAACAACGATTTTTACCACTTACCGCTTAGCTGCTTGTATATTATCACGCAAACCGTCCCAGCGGATTTTCCATCCTGCCAACTCAAAACTGCCCCGCTTCAAGATTACACAATGCTCTAATCCTGACCAGCAAAACCCATTGAGGGCGTTGGTGCAGCCTTGTCAATAAGTGCTGCCCTCTATGCATGTGATCTAAAATCAGCTATAGGAATTAATACTGAAACATTGTTTAGCAGCCATGAACGAGGTAATACATGAGTCCCCCGCTTCCCACTGATTTCGCACCCGCTGAAAGATCCGATCAACAGGAAATTGAATCAATAGCGCAGGAGCTGCTGGCTAACCCTCTTATCAATGTCTTCAACGCTGTTCCCGTCCCCCTTATCATTATCAATAATGACCGCCAGACCGTATTCTGCAATATGATTTTTCAGCACACCTCAATTTACGACACCCCTCACAACATTCTGGGGCTGCGCCCCGGTGAAGCGCTGGGCTGCATACACTCAAATGCACATGAAGGCGGGTGCGGAACAAGCAAATTCTGCAGGGAATGCGGAGCTGCTTCAGCGATAATTAAATCACTGGATGGAGCAAGTTCTACTGATGAATGCCGCATACTAAGAAATATAAACCATGAAGAGCAGGCTCTCAACCTACAGGTTTTCACCTCTCCCTTTAAATACCACAATCACGATTTCATTCTTTTCACTGCGATTGATATCAGTCACGAGAAAAGAAAACAAAACCTTGAACATCTGTTCTACCATGATGTCCTGAATCTGGTCACCGGACTCAAATACACAGCACAGATGGTCTGCAAAAACACCGTGACAGACAAGGCGGCGGAGAAATGCATCACAATGAACAGAACCATCTCTCATATTGCTGAAGAGATACAGGCCCAGAAAGCCCTAAGTCAGGCCGAAGAGGGCAGGCTGCCTGTTCACCCCCGGATTACTTCCACCGGAGCGGTACTAAGCCGGCTCAAAGAAATATACTTATCCCAGGAGTTATGCGAGGGTATATCCATCGAAATTTCCGAACAAAGTATAAACACAGACATTGAAACAGATCCGGTCATTTTGAGTAGGATTCTCGGAAACATGATCAAGAATGCCCTTGAAGCATCAAAAAGCATGGAGAAAGTGACTTTAGGTGCAGAAAAAGAAGATGACCGCATTCTGTTGTGGGTCCACAATGAAAGCGTTATACCAGAGAAGGTTCAACGACAGATATTCAAACGGTCTTTTTCAACAAAAGGACAGGGCCGTGGACTGGGCACATACAGTATGAAACTGCTTGCCGAGAATTTTCTAAACGGAAGTATAACATTTGAATCAGGAAAGGAGACAGGGACTGTATTCACAGTCTCTCTCCCTGAAGACGGTCTGCGCTGACCACCATATAAGGAGTAACTCATGATGGAAATGATTGACATAGCCCCTAAAGTTCTAGGACTCAGGATCAATGGCAAAATCACAGACGAAGACATGAAAAGCATGATTGAAGTTTGCGAAAAAAAAATGGAGACTGAAGACAGAATTGCTATTTATATTGAGCTTGAAGAGCTGGGGGGTATATCCCTGAGTGCGCTGCTTGAAGATCTTAAGTTCGCACTGCCCAACTTGAAACGTTTTTCCAAGAAGGCCGTTGTCTCCGAAAAGAAATGGCATGAGTCATTGCTCAAGATCGGCGATAAACTTTTTCCCTCAATTGAAGTGCGTCACTACAAGCCCGAGGAGAAAGAAAAAGCCATAGAATGGGTAAAAGAATAAAATTTGAAACTTTTTGGAAAAAATCTGTTGACAACTTGAGCGAGTCTCTTTAGAAAGATGCTTCCTGAGGGCGGATAGCTCAGTTGGGAGAGCATCGGCCTTACAAGCCGAGGGTCACAGGTTCGAGCCCTGTTCCGCCTACCACCTCAGATACTAAGCGTCACTTAACGCGCTTAATATACAGCGGAGCCGTAGTTAAGCTGGTTATAACGCCGGCCTGTCACGCCGGAGGCCGAGGGTTCGAGTCCCTTCGGCTCCGCCACTTTTCCGAAAAGGATCTTAATCGTTTAGATTAAGGTCCTTTTTCTTTTATCGGATTATTCTATCGCCCCTGTCTTTGAGGTAGAGCCGAAAATTTAGATATTGTAAGTTTTACTCTGGAATTATTGACTCACCATCAGAGATAAAAGCTCTGATATTATTAGCTACAACGTTTTCCGATGTGTTTGCATAACAATACACGCATCTATGCGGACATGTGTTGTATTGCCCGACATCTTTACTAATAATACATCCACATTCTGCCCTTTGTCCTGTGTCTTTTATCTTTTTAGGCTTAGACTTGCGATTTACATCCAAAAGGCTTAGCTGCTCTGCTCCAGACTGACCAAAGAGTTTTAATATGTCAGGATGGTTATTTGTTATCTTGAGGATTAACTTGTCATCAACGCATTTATTATGATGTATACCGAACTCTGACAAATCCACCTTCTCTCCGCATGTAAATGCAGATATCTTCCAATCTGAACACAAACTTGAAATACCAGATGCTAAAGCTTCGATGTCTGGCAATGTAAAATCTCTATGAACAAAGCCTTGCCGTTTTAAATTATTCTGAACTTTTTTATAATTCATCACATCTGCAAAACTAAAAACAAGCTTCGAAGTATAACCATTTAAAGCTTCACCAACGGATTTAACTTTCTCAAGTAAGCTTTCTACAGTTAATGAATTGGCAAGAATCAGGGGATCAAATCGCCAGACAACCCTATCAGGTCCAATTAAGTCAGATATCCTTTTGAAGGTATCAATCCTACTAGCCAACTGCGGCACACTTGGCTCAAGCCCTTCAAGCTCATAGTCATTGACTGTGAATTGAAAATAGTAACCTATTCCCCTTCCTTCCAATACGTTCAAATACGGCAAAATGGGTTGTGGGTTTTTACTCCAAAAAATGATTGCTCTTGTTCGCTCAAAAGATATGTATTGCGCCCTTCGATTAAACGGATTGATCCACTTAGAATAGCCTGCGTCAAGACGATTAAAAAACCAATCAGAATAGAAGGCTGGGATATCTGTTGAACGACTTGCTGAGATTATCTCTGGGGCTACTCCCGATACGACGGTATCAGAAACTTTTATTTCGACACTCTTCCATTTCATACTTATTCCTTGGACAACCTACGTATTGCATAGTTGACATAATTAGTTCTTAATATTGGATACGTGTTCATTGAAGAACAGCCAGCATCACAGCTTTTACCATTCGCGATATAGTTTGGACACTTTTCCAATGTTTTCATAATGGTTTCGTTAATGTTCAACGAGTAATCAAAACCACCTACAAGGGTGTTCAAGCCAACATTTTGCTCTCTCATCCTTATATATTCGTTTAAGTCATCTAAACATTCGTACCCAAGGTCATCAACAAAAACACTTACAATACGCCTCAACCGACTGTTATCGTATGCTCTAGATTCATTTGTCATCAGAGAACACAAAATAGCTATTTTACCTCTACGAAAATTAGTCTGCCTAATTGCCCCAATTAGAGCATCAAACGCACCATCAGGAAAATCACTAATAGACTTTGGAAACACAATTACATTATATCCATCGTAATCTAGAACATCTAAACCACCCACATCTTGATCTTCAAAATATATCCCAGCATTACCTAAACGGTCCCGGTACTCCCAATCGTTAATATCAAGACCAGTATATGTAAAATCTTCAAAACAAATCTCTCCGACAACTTCCATTGCTGCAAAGTAAAACCCCCAGTAGTCTATGCCTGCTCCAAAACCTAGTGATAAGATTTCGATATGGTCATTCGGCACAAATTCAAGATTCAATAAATAGCGATACATCAAATAGTATTCAGCTAGATAACCGGGAAAAAATTTAAGCATATAATATTGCCTAACCAAAGGATCTGAATAATCGGGAGAATTTCTACCTCTAAAGGAAAACTCTTTCAGCGGGCAAAGACCATTCGAATTTTGAGCTGAATGACAAAAATCACTATATACAACATTCAACTTATCTCTAATAAAATTACGCATATAAACCTACATAATTTAAATCTTCTCAAACCATCCACAATCAACTTCAACTTCCTCAACCATTAGACATTCACACCAATCCGAAGCTTCTTAAACATCGCAAGAAGGTCAATCGCCTAAGCCCTGTCCCGCAAAACGGCTTTAGCAGTATCAGCGAATAGAATTTTGGTATATCCATCGACAACCCCATTGTTATTAACTTTCTCACTCCCATACACCTTCACCCCCGCCAAGCCAAGTCAGATTACCCGTAAACCAATAAAAAAGGACCGGAGCCACCGCCCCGGTCCTTCATCAATCAAACTGAAATCCTATCTACCGCCTTTTATTAATCCGCTTAATCTCCATGGCTACATCCTTCCACCGTTCCTTCTCGAGCCGATCCGCACTCTTCTTGCTGCGCTCCTGAACATAATCCATTTCGCGCTGCATTTTGTGATAGCTCTCCAACCGCTCAGTCGAGAGCGCGCCGGATTCAACAGCTTGAAGAACTGCGCAACCCGGTTCACGCAGGTGCGAACAATTGGAAAAACGGCATGATTCCGCTAATTCCTGAATATCGGAAAACGCTGTTTCCAAGCCGTCACCTGCTGCGGAAAATCCGATCTCACGAATGCCCGGATTATCCATCAACAGACCGCCCCGGGGCATGATGATAAGTTCCCTGGTCGTTGTGGTATGTCGCCCCTTGCCGACACTGCTGCTGACTTCGGCCGTGAGCTGAATATCGCTGCCGTAAAGCATGTTCGCCAATGAGGATTTTCCGGCTCCGGATGATCCGAGCATGGCTACGGTCCGGCCTTCTCCCAGATAATCGTGCAGCTCACCTATGCCCCGGCCATCCTTTATGGAAGTCAATACAACGGGTACACCAAAGGCAATGGTTTCGACCTCTTCGCAAAACGGATAGGGATCGTCAGCCAAATCCGCCTTGGTCAGCACAATCACCGGGGCCATCGCACAATTATATACCAGTGCCATATACCGCTCTATTCTGCGGATATTGTAATCGCGATCCAGCCCGCAGACGATAAACACCATGTCCACGTTGGCGGCAATGGGCTGTTCACGAATGGAAGCAACGGCATGTTTGCCACGTGCCCCGGCCTCGCCACGGCACAGGATGTTATTGCGGTAGAGCACGCGCTTAATTACATCACCATCGGTAAGCACCCAATCCCCGGTCACCGGATATCCGCCCTGCCTGCAATGCATTAACTTGCCGGACGGAGAACAGAGCCTTTCAGTCTGCCCGTTTGAGACGAGAAACAAATTTCGCTGAGCACTCATAACCCGGCCGACTTTGTCAGGATGGCCATCAGCAGCTTTTAAATCCTGTTCAAGGGAATCATTCCAGCCGAGCTTTCTGAGATACCGGGCTGATTCGTTATTTTCCATCTCTATATTGTTGGATAAAGTCATTTTTTCTCCATAAAATTTTCATCGACATATAGCCGACACGCAAAGAACAATTGCCGCCCACCATGTCCGAAGACAAACGTGTGCGGAGCCATACGATGGAGAATGTGTTATGAAAAAAGGGCATGCCTATAGACCTGCTTCCGTAGAAACAGCATGGGCCGGTCGAAAACAACCAGATGGGAACGGCGCAAAGACACGCCGCCTGAACAGCTAAGACCTATGATTGCCCTGTTTTTTCATAACACCGGGCACAAGATCCAAATACTGAGATAGCATCAAAGCTCCTTGAAATTATTTGCACGAAGTATGATCGGAAAGAGGAACGAATGTCAATATAACAAAGGAACGGCAATGGCAGAGCCTGCGGACTAAGATTCCCGGGCGCAATCCTGTTCATCTTCTTCAACCGGAAAAAAGGGTATCAATCTCAGACTGATACCCTTTGTGCTCATTCACTTACTCTCAGTGAACATTCTATACAATATCTCTATTCATTGGTTCCGATGAGCGGCAGCTCTTTCTCGACCTTAAAAAAGACTAGAAACCTTGTTTTACCTTCCGGCTCAAGGCCGTCATCTTTGCAGCGACGGCACAATTCAAACAGCAGTTCGGTGTCCTGCTCTTCCCTGACTTTGGAAAGGCTCAAACGCTTCCCTTTGTATCTTTTACCTTCTTCAATGAACAGAAGATGGGCGTTAGGATTCTCGCTGACATTGGCATGGCTCAGCTTGTTGTTCATTATTACAGCCAGAGTTCCATCCTCCATTACATGCGGACGGGAATATACAGCAGCGTTAACTGAACCATACTTGTTAGAAGTTGAAAAGACACAATATCCCTTAGTCGAATCAAAATAGTCCTTTAATGTCATTCGCCTGAGCCTTTTTATATAATTTAAAATTCAGTTCACACTGCAATGGTTAACCATAAACACATGCTGCTTTTAATGCTCTAGTTTTTGCCCGATAGAACAAAACCCTGCGGCTGCAACCCGGTACTTGAAGGAGTTCCGGCAATGCGGGCAAGATAAGAATCACCAAGATCGTTGATATGTGAGGCTATAGCATCAAAGTAATTGAAATGGGCCTGCTCGTCTTCGATAATCTGCTCGAAAATCTTCACAGAAACACTGTCCCCATTATCCCTACAGACCAGCAGGAACTGGTTGTACTGGTCAATTGTATCGTCCTCCAGCTCAGCATCAAACGGGAATATACCTTTTACTTCCTGGCCTCTCTTGGGTTTTTCCAGAGGCTCTGTTGTAGGCTCTCCGCCAAGCTCTTTAATCCGCTCGGCAAAGTCTTCCGCATGGCGCATCTCATCAATGGCAATAAGTTTCATTTTACCGGCCAGCTCGCCATAATCACTGTCGTCCAGACCGTAATGCTGATTCATATACTGGGCAATTGCCTGCAATTCCATGGCGCGGGCTTTATTCAGCACTTCAATTACATTTTTCTTGCGTGTCTCTTTATCTTTCATGATCAACTCCTTTAAAGTGTTACATAAACATACATATCATTTTTAATGGTTGTTTTTCATAGCACAGTGAAGAGTAAATATTCAACAGATGAATGCAATATTTATTAAACCTTTACTGTCTTTTCTCATAAACACTTCAGAAAACAAAAAGAGTAAAAATGGTCATCGTCCGGTTGTATCTGGAAGCCGAAAAGCCACACCAATGAATACGAGGGCGATAATTCCGGCCACAGCAACCCCCGGGACCCCACCCAGCAGGGCACTAAAAGCGCTTCCCGTTTCCGCCAATGCCACTTTTCCGCCGAGACTTGAGAACAGAAATGAATCCCTGAAAGCCCCATAAACCAGAGTATAAATAAATGCGCCTGCCAGCCCGCCAAGAATGAAAACCTGCGCGTCCTTCCGTCCCGCCCCTGCGGCAACGACTCCCGTACCCGGACAGAAACCGGATATGGCCCAGCCAAGCCCCAGAATCATTCCACCAACAATAACTCCGACGTAGGCACTCTTGACGCTTAAGTTGGAGCTATCCGCTATTCCCATAGCCAGTAAGACAAACAGCATCAGGCTGCTTACACCTATTCCCAGAAGAATTGCTTTCATTAAATGCAGATCCTTCAGCCGAAGCATATTAATAATCTTCTGAGGATTAGCAGCACCTACCTTCTGTAAGACAAAGCCGAATATAAGCCCGAGGGCAGCTGCAAGTAAGATTTCCATATTACCCCCTTCCTCTGTAAAGAAGCATTGCCACTGGCAAGGCAACGGCGAAAGTTCCCATCGCAAACAGATAACCGCTCAGGGATGTCTGCATCATGCCGCTCATCATATGTCCGCTGGTACACCCCCCGGCCAGACGGGCTCCGAAAAGAACCAGCACACCGCCGATGAAAGCAAACATATATCTTTTGGTATCCGATGTTCCGAACCGCTTGCGCCAGACAGGCGGAGCTACCATGTCTTCAACTGCCGACTTCTCGCTGGTCATTCTTTTAGCGATAAAGCCGCCAACGAACATGAAAACGACAAAAACAAAGCTGTAATTGAGAGGGTTGGCGACATTTTTTGCATACTTGCCGCCGCTTTTATTAAGGTAGGCATTCGGGCTTGAATAACCGCTCTTGGACGATCCGTCTTCAACCACGATCTGATCAGAAAAGGCATTCCAGACAATACCGTCCAGAATGACAAACTGGGTGGAAACCCCGATCGGCTTCACCAGAAAAACAGCCAATAAAAATATCAACCCAAGTGCAATGCCGCTGGTGCGCCATCCCCATTGAGTTTGCAGCAGAATATTTTTCATTTCCATCCTCCAATGTTAATTCTTGAAACAGGTTAACCTGTTATCAAAAAAAAGAACTCAAGAGAATGGAAGAATAAAATAAATAAGCTAAAGTTTAAATTCGTTCCGAAAAACAAGCGGCTACACTTGGCTATATTTGTCCAGCCAGTTTTTATAGATTGCGGACAGCTCAGAATCATTATTCAATCTGGACCAGTTCAAAACATCTTGCGCCTGTTCAATCAATCCTTCCTGTGCTGAAAGAGCACTTTGAATCCCCGCTTTCTTCCCGGCGGCCAGCCGCACCCATTCCGGTCTCCCGGATTCGCGGGCCAAAGATTCCAGCCGGGCATACCTTTCAGGATCGGGAAAATTAGTAGCGCCGTACAACAACATTTCAGCCGCCTCTTCAAGCCGCCCCTGCTCACGGTACAATTCTGAAAGCATGTCGTATCCGCCCTCCCAGAGAGGATGAGTTGAAAGCGCTTCTGAAATTTCATCCTCACGGATAAGGGAATCCAATTCTGTGAGAGCGGAATCATCAGCCTCGCGCATTATCATCTCAAGCCACGGAGTGAGCTCACACCTGAAGCCGTCCTCCAGAGCGATACGGTGCAAATCCGGCTTGAAGCATCCTCCGCAGCGATCGTTGATCAATTTCATGTTTTCACTGTCGAATCGATTACGGCCGGGAGTCTTGCTGGCCCAGTGATAAACAACACTTCTATTGTCCTGCACAATCCTTCCGCCTGCCCGGCGGATACGGCAGCAGAGATCCATATCCTCAAAGCCGTTGACATATTCCGGAAAAAAACCTGCCATTTCGGAAAAAGCACAAGCCGGGACCATCAGGGCCGCAGCACTCAGAGCCTGCAATCTGCGTTGTTTGCGGATAACCGGGTGATCTCCCGGAAACATGAAATAAGGATGGCGCACCCCGAGGCTTCCGGTAAAGCCGATGCCCAGGTACTGAATGCGCTGATTATCAGGAAACAGACAAAGCGGACTCACCGCCATAACTCCGGCATCATTTCTGAGAACTTCAAGCAGAGATGTAAACCAGTCTTTACTGAGCAGAGTATCGTTATTTAGAAAAAAAAGTATTTCACCTTCGGAATTGGCAGCCCCAAGATTACAGGCTGGACCAAAATTCAGATTCTCTTCCGATCGAATATATTTGAATCTTTCCCCGAAAAGCCTGTATCCAAAATCAGGACATTTCGAAGGAGTGCTGTCTGTAGAGCCGTTATCAACCACCACGACTTCAAAAAAGCGCCCCGGAGTATGTTTTCTCAAACTCTCAAGACAGCTTGATGTCATTTCCCACAGATTAAGAACGGGTATAATTACAGAAAGGTGAGGTTTTTTCATAAATTTTTAATATAAAAATATCCGCTTGATAGCAAACCTGCAGGTGGAGACTGGCTCCGCTTCTCGTTCTCTTATAATTAAAAATAAACATTATAATTGAGAACTGTTTCAGGATTACATAAAAGCTTTTTCACCAAACGCATTTAAGCGATGCTTAACGCGCTTAAAGGCACATGCGGAGCCGTAGTTAAGCTGGTTATAACGCCGGCCTGTCACGCCGGAGGCCGAGGGTTCGAGTCCCTTCGGCTCCGCCACTTTTCCCGGAAAAGCCATCAATCGTAAGATTGGTGGCTTTTCCTTTTGGCGCTAGTTAAATCAAACGGACACAACGGAAGTCTCATCACTTATTACCCAGCCTTCGGATATCTTAACTCAAATCCAGCCATCAGACAGGATTCAACCATAAAAACATTATTCCAAATCTCTAAGCAGCAGAATAAAAGTAGCTGAAGCCCATAAATAAATTATTCCTTAAAAGAATCACTTTAAGTAGGGTGACGCTAAAGATAATTAAGGCTCGAAGAATTAAGTTCTTATGCCACAAGCAGCCCAATTAGAATTCAGATTAACTAAAAAATCGACCATAATTTATAGATAAAACAAGGAAGGGATAATGGAAAACCAAAACAGAGTTCTGTATATTTCGCACGGTGGAGGCCCTTTGCCTGTGCTTGGAGATGAGGGACACAAGGAAATGCTTTCCAATCTGCGCCACTTGTCCGAAACAATGCCCAAACCTTCAGCTATACTTATTGTCAGCGCGCACTGGGAAGAAGAAGTCCCCACTCTCACCGTTGGTTCAAATCCCCCACTGTACTATGACTATTACGGATTTCCCCAGGAATCATATGAACTGGAATATCCCGCACCGGGACACGACATTCTGGTTGAAGAGGTACAGAAGGTACTGAAAAAATCTGGAATTGAGAGCAGGACCGACTCTGAAAGGGGTTTTGACCATGCCCTTTTCATACCACTGATGCTCATGTACCCGGAAGCCGATATTCCCTGCGTGGAAATGTCACTGATAAAAGGACTGGATCCGGCAAAACATATTGCCATGGGTAAAACCTTATCCGGGCTGAAGAACGATAATATACTTATTATCGGCTCCGGTTTCTCATTCCATAACATGAGGGCTTTCTTCACTCCGGACACGACTGAAAGCAAAGCCGCAAACATTGAATTTGATGCATGGCTGAGGGAAACATGTTCCAGCCTGAAAATTAGTGAATCAGAAAGGATACAGCGCATGATCGAGTGGGAAAAGGCCCCCCATGCCAGATACTGTCATCCCCGGGAGGAACACCTTATCCCCTTACACGTATGTATGGGAATGACAGGGCGGGCCTGCCCGGAAGTATTTGAAATGAGCATTTTACAAAAACAGGCCAGTGCGTTCAGATGGTAGATAGTGCTATTCGGCTCTATGGAGCTGTACCAAACTTCATCCAACATTTTCAACCCATCCTTGCGATAAGCAAAATCTTACAGTAATCTCTTGTAATGATAAACTGGAAACAATATTCTGAACGCTGGTACGCAGGTTACGCTTTTCAGGGAGCGGTTGTTCTGGGTATAATCCCCATCCTTCTACCTTTGGTTATTGACCACTCAGGAGGAGCGGCTCAGGCAGGTATGGTTGTGGCCGCTTTTTACATCGGCCAGCTTCTGGCTCCTCTGATAGGAACTTTTACGGACCGTTCAGGACTTCACAAGACAATCTTCCTGAGCGGATTCATAATGCTCGCGGCAGGACTGGCTTTCTTTCCTCTGGCTTCAAGCCTCCCGTTCTGGATGGCTCTCTCTGTCCTTCAGGGAGCTGGTTCCGCAGCCTCCAACACCGTCTCCGCCATGTTTATTGTAGAATGGAAGCCCAAGCCGGAATGGGATCAGAGGGTAGGATGGCTACAGACCTTTTACGGGGCCGGACAGGCCGTAGGGCTGGGACTGGCGGCCCTTCTGCAGATGAAACCGGAACTGGGCCTTTTATTCGCAGCCCTGCTTATGATTCCGGGCTTTATACTTGGAAGACTTGATCTTCCTGCGCAGGCGGACAGAAACATTCCTGAACAACCCGACCTTGAAAGACGCAAACACCTTGCTTCCCGTTCTCCTCTGCCTCAGACCCATCACTATGAGCGTTTCAAAGCATCACACCTGACACGCCTGATAAATGAAGCCAAAACACCATACGGCCTGCTTATTATCAGCTGGTTTCTGATTCAGTTCGGGACCTGGATAATATACAATCTTTACCCGCTTTTTATGAAATCCGCCTATTCAATAAGTGCGGGGCCGTCCTCCGCTTACTATGCAATTGCGGCTTTTCTCGGAATATTCGCATACGCGCCCTCCGGTGCCATAGGTAAAAGAATAGGAGACGGCAGGGTCGTAATGATAGGCACAGCCATGACATTTCTATCACAGCTTGGACTGGGGATTCTTGCCTATGTGGATACCGGCATAAACTCGTGGCTGGCGCCGATAATGTTCATTCTTCAGCCGGTGGCATGGTCACCGCTCATTGTTGCCGGGACCGCCTTTGCCGCACAACTGACAGACATGGAAGAAGGCCCGGCTGTAGGTATATTCAATGCGACAACAGCCATTGCTGCTGTCCTGAGTGCCTTCGCCGCCGGCTTTCTGGCTGATTCATTTGGGTACGGTTCGCTGCCTGTAATAGGTACAGTGCTGGTTCTTGCAGGAGGGCTGGTTCTGTTTCCGATTATGAATAAAGGAACTACAGAATGAGGTAAGGGCTTATCGTAATGTACTTTTCAAGAGAGACAAATCCATAAAAAAGGGTATCAACCTTAATTGGCTGATACCCTTCAAATTTATATAAATCCACAGAAGTGAACTACTATAAAAAACCTACCCTGAATGGATAAGATTTTCTAGTCCTGTTCAGAATCGTTTTCGCCCTGCTGCAGTTCCTGCTGCTGAGCGTCAACTTTTTTCTCCAGCTTACGCTGTTTCTTTTCTTCTTTCTTTTTCTTTTTGGCAAGTTCCTTGCGACGCTTTTCGAAACCATAATTCGGTTTTGCCACGAATTCTCCTTGTTATGAACCCAAAATATTGAAACCGTCATTACTGATAAGGGACGGTTTTTCCTGTCTGCGGAATCTATGCAATAGAGCTTTTAGAAACCCTATGCGGCAGTGCTCTGTCTTCGCTTGCCACTGCGTCTTTGATTGCGGGAAGATCTCCGGACTGGTCTATGCTCGGCTTTTTTAAAATTCCGGTCATCGGAGCGCTCATTGTCCGACTTACCCTGCGGGTCGAGTCTGAGACCCATAACCCGCTGAATAGCGCGTAACTGTGAGGCATCGTCCTCAGTAGCCAGAGTGATAGCATTGCCTGACCTGCCTGCCCTTCCGGTTCTGCCGATACGGTGTGTGTATGTTTCCACGGTATCAGGCATATCATAATTGATGACATGGGTTATGCGGTCACAGTCGATTCCTCTGGCAGCGATATCAGTTGCGACCATAATGTCGAAGCTGCCGTCACGAAAACCGTTCAACGCTTTTTCACGCTGGTTCTGGCTCATATTGCCCTGCAGAAATGTGGTGTTGTAACCATCATTTGAAAGCTTGCGGGCCAGCTTTTTAGCTTTGTGCTTTGTTTTGGTGAAAACAAGCATGCTCTGGTGCTCCGCGCGTGAGATGATTTCCTGCAGCAGACTTATTTTTCTACTGTTTTCAGTCCTGTAGAACTTATGATCCACACTGGAAACAGGAGATGTAACCTTGATCTCAACAGTCTTGGGATTGACAAGGATTTTCCTTGCAAGTGCACTGATCGATTCAGGCATTGTAGCAGAAAACAAAAGATTCTGTCTTTTGGTCGGGAGCTGAGAAAGAATTCTCCTGATATCAGGCATGAATCCCATATCAAGCATGCGGTCAGCCTCATCAAGCACCAGCGTGTCTACTGCCCTCAGGTCCACAGCCTTTTTCGCCAGAAGAGCGACAAGGCGGCCCGGGCAGGCCACAATAACCTGTGATGATTTGGAATTTCTAATCTGAGGCCCCATACCCACACCTCCTATCACAATTGAATTGCGAACGCCGGTCTTGCGGGACAGTGCAGTGAAATTATCACTGATCTGTGTTGCGAGTTCCCTGGTTGGTGCCAGAACAAGAACCCGAGGGGAATTATGCCTGCTTTTTCTGGAAAGCAGACGCTGTAAAATAGGTAATGCAAAGGCGGCGGTTTTACCTGTACCGGTCTGAGCAAGCCCCATCAAATCATGCCCCTTAAGAATAAGGGGAATGGATTTCTGTTGAATCGGGGTCGGGGAAACATAGCCACATTCTTTGACGCAAGCGATAAGACGCTCGTCAAAGTCGAAATTTATAAAGGTCATAAAAGCCCTGGTTGAGAGGAAATAAAAACGACGGCGCGCGACAGCGGTCGTAACTGGAATATCCAGTGAATAATCGGAAGGCTCTGGTACGGAGAAGTAAATCTTTCTACTGACGTGGAACGTTAGTTGCCCAAGGGGGGCCAAGAAGTATTCGTGCGTCCAGTCACGCAGAGTTGCCCCTTTGTCAATCATTTTTCATACGAAGTAAAGATTTATTTAATAAAAATCATTAAAAAAACTGATCACAACCTACCAAAGATCAAAATTTGGCCTCAATTATTACCGGAGACAATAAAAAGGCCGCCCATTTTCGTGGCGCGGCCGAATTTATTTATGCCAGTTTAAGACATCAATACTCCTCGTAATAAGCTGGATGCTGATCCTTGCGCCGTCCATCAGGACGTCCCAAGCTGGTAATCGAATCCATTTCTTCCTTTGTAAGTTCAAAATCAAAAACCGAGAGGTTCTCCACCTGACGCATCTTTGAGGAAGCTTTGGGGATTGGAACAGCACCTGACTGGACATGCCAGCGCAGAATCACCTGTCCGACTGTTTTTCCGTATTTTTCCGCAGCAGAGATGACCGGAGGCTCCTCCAGAGCAGCGTTTGCCCTGCCCAGAGGACTCCATGACTGGGTTACTATTCCATGATTTACGTGCCACTCCCGCTGCTCCTTTTGAGGAAAGTAGGGATGCATTTCAATCTGATTGACCGAAGGAGCCACGCCTGTTTCATTCATCAGCCTTTCAATATGTTCAGGCAAAAAATTACTCAGCCCGATTGACCTTACCATTCCCTGCTTGCGAGCTTCAATAAGAGCTTTCCATGCTTCAACGTAAAGATCCTGACTGGGATTGGGCCAATGGATAAGGTAAAAATCATAGTAATCAAGTCCTGCCCTGTATAAAGACTCCTCAATAGTGTACATGGCCTCATCATAACTGTGGCGAAGGCCGGGAATTTTTGACGTGATAAGTATATCTTCACGAGGAACCCCACTCTCACGAACAGCCTTTCCCACAGCGCCCTCATTTTCATATTTGAATGCCGAATCCAAAAGACGGTACCCGGATCTTAAAGCACTTACTACTGAAGTAACCCCGGCCGATCCGTTAAGTTTATAAGTACCGAATCCAAGAGCCGGTACCATTAGCCCATCATTCATTTCCAATTCAGGCACGGAAAAGCTGTTCATTATTCAAACCTCCGCTATACGCATAAGCTGTGAATTCCATTCTGACCATACATCCGCAAATCATTCGCCAGTCCAGAGATAACGCTTCAGGTCAACTCTATCTCTCAAATCAAACTGAATTCCTTCTCCTTCAAGCAGGCTTTTCTGCTTTTCATAACCTTCACCTTTTTCAAGTGAAATCTTTCCTTCCCGGTTGATAACCCTGTGCCAGGGCAATCCCTCTTTTTTGGAATAAATATGGAGAACCCGGACCACCTGCCTTGCTGCGCGGCTGTTTCCGGCCATGGCAGCAACACTGCCATAAGTTGCAACCTTTCCGCGCGGAATACGGCGGATAATATCAACTGTATTTGAAGTAAAAATCAGAGCCATTTGTTCATATTACTTTAAATTGCTGTCAATTGAATCCCGTGAATCAAAAATTGTTCAAGTACAGTCAGTAAAAATCACCCCTTAAGCAAAGTCAATTCAAAGCTGGTTAGCCGGAACAGTTTTATGAAGGAATATTTTGTGTTATTATAAACCAGAAAATCAATTAATACTTCAGTGAAAACAAGGCAGGAAGCCATGCTTGAAATATTTCGCAGGGTCGCAGCTCTGATTCTCATATGTCTGGGAGGTTTTCTCATTGTTTGTCCCGGCGGGGAGCTTCTGATAGTCGAGATTAAAAACTTCAGGCCTGGATTTGAAAAAGAAGTACGTAAGTACAATGAAAGCATCCACAACAGCGAAAACGGGCTCAATGCTCCGCTCATTCCCAAATCAGCACCACCTTCATACCGGGAGTATGTCACTTCAAAAACAAAGGGAAATGAACTTGATGTCTCCGGATTAGAATGGATTGAACTGGCCAGGAAACTGGGAAGTCCTGCAGATCATCCTGAACTGGAAAGCCGGGAGTATGGCTTCAGGCATATGCGTTATATTTTCAGTCCTGATGAACCTCCTTTCGATGAAGTTACCTTCCAACCGGGTAAAACCCTGTACCTTCAGGTAAACGGTAAGTACTGGCTGCGCGCACGCTCTGATTTTGCAGGCAACATATACGGCCTGCCGGACAAATACCTCTATCCCTATTTAGTTCCGGGACTGGCTATGCTGATTCTGGGATTCATCCTTTATTTCGTACTGCCGAAGCCTCAATTCGAAGAGGATGAAATACATTATCCCAGAGGATCCACCGTCATCGGACCGGACATGCTGGGCCTTGTTTTGACCCCTGTTTTTTTTCTGCTGCCTATCCTTATTGTGCAGGAAATAGATTCAGGGGCCAGCATCCTGAGCATTTCCAAAGGCTGGATATGGCTGACGGCAGCAATGTGGCTGCTGGCGGCAATCTGCCTGACATTTATATTCGTTGCCCTGAAATTCAGCACATTAAGATTCAGAATCAGCAAAGAAGGGTTCTCACAAATCAGGGGAAAAAAGGAAAAGCTTATCCGCTGGGAGGACATGGAGTATTACCAGAACTACAGAACTAAAATAAGCCGGAGACTTTCCACCCTGCTGCTCATTTTCGGCACTACAGTTCAAACAATAGGACTGGGAGTTATTCTTCGCGGACAGGAAGAACACGGTATATACTTGTATGATAAAGACGGCAGCAGGATCAAAGTCATGTCCAATTCTCTGGATGAATTTGATGATATTGTCCGGGCCCTTAAGGAGCGTGGAATAAAGCGCAGGTTCAACAGAAAAAACTGCTCGGCTGAACGGGGCTCCTGAACAGCAATTTTTTACAAGACCGCCAGTTGCAAAACCTGTAACTTGCCATGTAGCAGGCTTTGTGCAACCCTCATTTCCACAGCGGTGAACCAGATGAACAAGGGTACTGTAAGATATATCCGGCCTAAAGAAATAGAAGGCCTCGAAATTCAGGAAGTAATCAACTCCAATCATTCATTCCCGAACCACACGCATGGCTTCCATTCAGTCGGAGTCATGGATGCCGGTGGCTGTTACTGCCGCCAGCCCGGTTCCGGGAGTTCTTTTGTACGTGGCGGGGAAATAGCGCTTTTCAACCCCGGACTCGTTCACTCCGGTGTTATCAAAGACTTAGGAACACGCATAACATACAGGGTTTTCAGCTTTGAAAACCCTCTGATCGAAAAAGCCATCAAAGATCTGGCAGAAAAGGAAAAACTTCCTGAATTCAGGTCAGTCGTAATAAAAGACAGCCTGACTACCGGGACACTCACCCAGCTTAACCGTGCTGTAAGTTCGGGAGCCAGCAGACTGGCACTTGATACTGCCCTTGCACGGGCCGCAGCAGCTTTACTCACCCGTCATTGTGAAACAGCTTCCAGAGTCCCCCTCACAAAAGAGCCGCAGGCAGTAAAGCGGGCCCGTGAATTTCTTAATGAAAACCTGAG
Source organism: Maridesulfovibrio salinus (assembly GCF_055394525.1). Lineage (NCBI taxonomy): Bacteria > Pseudomonadati > Thermodesulfobacteriota > Desulfovibrionia > Desulfovibrionales > Desulfovibrionaceae > Maridesulfovibrio > Maridesulfovibrio salinus. The sequence continues at coordinate 1,163,490 of NZ_AP042461.1, read as the reverse complement.
CTGCAAAGTTTCTCTGGAAGAACTATCAAGGCATGCCGGACTTTCAAGGTATCACCTTCTGCGGGTATTCAGGGAAACAACAGGTCTGCCACCACACAGCTATCACCTGCAACTGCGAATTGAACACGCCAAGCGGCTTCTCCGGGCAGGAGTTCCCTTTGCTGAAACAGCCCTGCAGAGCGGCTTCTCTGACCAGAGCCATTTCAGTAACACATTTCGCAAATATACAGGGGCTACACCGTCCCAGTACACTGACATTTAGCCTTCTTCACACTCGCAATCCTGCGCATTTCCAGCCTGATATTTTCCAAAACAGCAATATTCTCCAAGACCCTGCGTCCTGTTACCATTAATCAGTTTTTAAGGAGAATACCATGCACACAGATAAATCAGAGACTCAATTAACACCGATACTGGCCGTCCTGGCAGCAGTCCTTCTTTGGGGAAGCGCATTCGCGGCAATGAAATACCTTGTGGCGACACTCAACCCCTGGACGGTAATGTGGCTGAGGACCGGCATTGCCACCCTTGTTCTTACACCGTTCACAGCACGCCTTTCCGGCCCGGTAAAAAAGGGAAAGGACCGAATTGCACTGGCACTTACCGCCCTCTTTATGCCCTGCCTGTACTTTCTTTTTGAATCCTATGCCCTGACTTATACCTCGGCCACTCAGGCCGGGCTTATCTCAGCCTCCCTGCCTCTGATGGTAGCTGTCGGCGCGGGCATTTTCTTCAAAGAGAAAACCACACTATGGGGCTGGACCGGACTGATACTCTCCATCGCAGGAGTAGCGGCACTAACCTTCAGCGGAAATCCCTCCTCCAATGCGGTAAACCCCGCACTGGGCAATGCTCTAGAGCTCATCGCCATGGCCTGCGCAGCCGGATATATGCTGCTTGTGAAACGGCTGTCTGCCAGCTACGGGCCCTGGACTATTACCGCGGTTCAAAATGCTGCAGGATGCCTGTTTTTCATACCCGGACTCTACCTTTTGCTGAGAGACGGACTGGGGCAGGACCCCGCCACCATACTTATTGTTGCCGGATATCTCGGTGCCTTTGTAACTCTCGGAGCCTTCGGACTTTATAACATCGGCATGAGCAGGCTTCCCGCTGGTAAAGCTTCCGCCTTTATCAATCTCGTACCTGCCATTGCCGCTTTCTTCGGCTGGATAGTACTAGGGGAAACACTCACATTCACCCAGATTCTATCATCACTTATCATTTTCGCCGGAGTGGGTCTTGCACAACGCGGAGAGAACATCCGCAAGGATATAAACATGCTTTACTACACACTTAAATCTAATAAAAACAAAGCCATACGCACTCCTAAATAGATTTAATCACCACACCTTATACAGTAATTCCTGTAAGTAACCGACAATTTATATTTTAGCGCAGATTGCGCTTACTCAACAGCCCGAAGCCCCGGTAGAACAATTGCCGGGGCTTCATTTTTGAATCATGCATCCGTAACAATTTTAATATACACTCCTGCATATCCGGCAATCCGGTTAACATAATACAATTGTTGCCTGTATCATCCATTAGAGCTATTATTGGTAGATTGGCTGCAGACGTGGCCGATTCATAGAAAGACTTCCTGACTATGGTCCGCGGGCATATAAAAACGAAACCGGCTAACTCCATGGAGTGATGATGAGAATCTTCCTGTTATCTTTATTTTTTTTGCTCACTTCAGCATTTTCTGTATTAGCAGATCAACCAGTCGTGGGTTTTGTCACCGGGGCTTCAGGTCTGGGAGATCTGTCTTTCAATGACATGAGCTACGGGGGTGTTCGCAAGGCCCAACAGGAGTACAATTTCAAACTGATTATTCTTGAACCGGAAAAAAGTGGAGAGTCTACGGAAAAAGACTTCACCGCCCTCATCAGGCAAAGTGATATCCTGCTGCTGATCGGTGCCCAGCATGCCAAGCTGGTTGAAGACAACGCTCCTAAGTATCCCGACAAAAAATTCATCCTCATAGAAGTTCCTGTAGAAGGGATGGAGAATGTATCCTCTGTTGCCTTCGACCAAAGGGAAGGATCGTTTCTGGCAGGAGCCCTTGCCGCTTATGTGAGCAAGACAGGTAGAATCGGTTTCATCGGGGGCACTCCTGTACCGCCAGTACAGAAATTTGAAAAAGGTTACGTTGCCGGAGCCCGTTACGCAGTGCCGGGCATATATGTTGATGTCGCGTACGTTACTCCGCTGGGAGATTTCTCCGGATTCAATGCGCCGGACAAAGGGCACGCCATTGCTCTCAATCAGTACCGCGACGGTGCGGATACGATCTTCACTGTAGCAGGGCTTACCGGAAACGGAGTTATAGAAGCGGCCAGACGCAAAGGCAAATTTGCCATAGGAGTTGATTCTGACCAAGACTCTCTCGCCAAAGGATTCGTGCTCACCAGCATGATCAAAAAACTTGACGTAGCCTGCTATGATGAACTCAAGGCAGTCATGGAAAACCGCTTCACTCCCGGGCCTTCTTACTACGGGCTTAAAGAAAACGGTGTAGGACTCAGCAAGATGGTTTATACCCGCCACCTGATTCCCAAAAAGATTCTGAACAGGATTGAAGAAATCCGTCAAAAAATCATAACCGGTGAAATCAACGTAGATTAGAGCCAGACTGAAAAACAGAATAGCCATGACCATTAGAACTATACAACCAAGATGACTGATAGTCTCCGTCTGAAAATCTCAATTGGTACCGGACTGATCCTGATACTGTTCTTTTTCCTCCTAGGTTATTATATTGTGGATTCCCAGCAGAAACTCCTCAAAGACAACCTCTATGAGCATGGAAACAGAGTGGCCGCTCTTACTGCACGCTCATGTGCCGAATATCTTCCGCGATTCAGCTATTTTCTGGTTGAAGATCTGGTCCTTTCCATTGAGCAATCTCCACAGGTTGCCTTCTGTGAAGTCTTTGACCAGGACGGTGTTTCTCTACTGCAATCCGGTAATATTATTTCCAAAACGCATAACAGGAAAAACATACCGGTATATGGTGACGACGTTATGATCGTTTCCAGTCCCATAATCAGTGATAACGAGAGTATAGGAAGGGTCGAAATAGGTCTGAAGCTGGACAGGGTTAAGAGAGAAATACACGATAAGACGATAAGTCTGATCATAATTTTCAGCACATGCATGCTGTGCACTATCATTGCGCTCGATGCTTTTTTTCAGCGCATTATCATTTCACCCCTACGCCTTCTCGCCAACAACACCAGAAAAATAGCCCGCAGAAAATTTGTTACGGTCAACCTTGGCTCACGGCTGGATGAAATAGGTGTGCTGGCTCTTAACTTCAACCATATGAGCCGTAATCTTGAAAGCCTTTACAAAAACCTTGAAGTAAATGTTCAGGAACGCACCCACGAGCTAGAAGGAGCAAATAAACAACTGGTCAAAGCCATTGCCAAATCCGAAGCCATGGCAGTTGAAGCGGCAAAAGGAACCGTAGCGAAATCTCAATTTCTGGCAGCAATGAGTCACGAAATACGGACTCCGATGAACGCCATACTGGGAATGGCCGAGATACTTGCCGATACGGACCTTGATAGTGAACAGAAAAGATTTGTCGGAATCCTGCAGGAATCAGGAGAAGCACTACTCCACCTCATAAATGAAATTCTCGACCTGAGTAAAATCGAGTCAGGAGAGATTTCTTTTGAGAAAAAGGAACTCGATCTGGACCGAATAATAGGAAAAGCCTTTAAAGTAACGGCTCACGCCGGACACGGCAGAGGTCTTGAACTAGCCTATACAATCAACCGGGACGTTCCTGTTCAGGTGATCGGCGACCCGTCAAGGCTGCAGCAGATTCTGGTCAACCTGATAGGAAATGCAATCAAATTTACAGAACGAGGTTTTGTTGTTGTCGAAACTTCACTTATCAGGACCGAATCCGAAGCAAGCAATCAGATGCTTGTTCATTTCGCAGTAAAGGACAGCGGAATAGGCATTGATGACGACAAGGTTGAAACCATCTTTGATCGCTTCACTCAGGCGGACTCCTCAACTACCCGCAAATACGGCGGAACCGGACTGGGGCTGTCCATCTGCAAATCACTCTGCGAAGCCATGGGTGGTAAGATCTGGATTGAAAGTAAAAAGAGTTTCGGGACAACAGTGCACCTTGAAATCCCCTTTGAACGTGATCCGCGCAGATCTGTATCCCAGTCACCTCTCAAAGACAAAGCGATATTGATAATTGACGATCAGGATTATTCTAGACATGCGCTAAGCACACGAGTCAGTCCCAGAGCACGCAAGCTGGACAAAGCGCAGAGTTTTGAGATGGGACAAACCTTTATAAAGGACCGGGGGCAAACTCCGGATGGCTATGACTTTTATATGGTACGCGACTCTATACATGGCTGGAACTGGCAGAGAACTGTAAATGCGCTTACAGAACTCGGAGCACCAGAAGAACGCATAATTCTGCTTACCACTGTAGGGCATGATATGATTGACAACTTTTCAGGGGCAGTGCTCCTTTCACCGGTTGATATCAGCAGCCTGGAAAAAACTGTCAGTGAAATTCTGGAAAGAGCCAGACTACAGGAAAGCGCAGCACTGGAAGAAGACCTGCCCCCGTCGGCTGTAGATGAAACGGAGGTTGCTCCCGATACAGAAAACGCCCCCCCCCTTCAGATTCTGCTGGTGGAGGATAACAAAGCAAACTGCATGCTGATCCAGATGTTTTTTAAAGATCTTCCCCATAAGCTGACTATTGCCAGTAATGGAGAGGACGGACTCTCCAAGGTCCAGCGGCAGCACTTTGACCTCATCTTTATGGACATTGAAATGCCTGTAATGGACGGCTATGAATGCACACGAAGTATCAGACGGTGGGAAGCAGGAAATTCAGTCAAGCCAAGTGTAATAGTAGCCCTGACCGCCCATGCGCTGACTGAGGCGCGGGAAAAGATTTTGGCAGCAGGCTGTGACTCTTTCCTCACCAAGCCGGTTTCAAAAGACAAGATAGTAAACACAATAGATGAATTCTGTAACGGCTCATAAAACCGTATTAAATCCAAGCTCGGTCTAAAAATAATTCTCCCGCCTTAATACGCAAACTGCCAGCAATGGAAAACGGACTTTCGCCAAAAGATTTATCAACAGTATTAAACTGGTGTGCCCGGACATCCTTGAATATAATTTCCCTGCACAGAATACAGAAAGGCCGCGTCAATGACGCGGCCTTGATACTGCTGACAATTCAGTTTCAAGAAGCCTGAAGCGGCCTTTCTGGATGTGGAATGTGAATTCCTGTGAGGTCCGTACTAGTTAAGGACGGATATTTTCTGGGCTTCGATTCCGGCAAAGACGAGGTCCTGCTCGACCCTGCCTTCAATCTCGATCTCAGCGGTGGTGTCTGCAGGGAGGGATCCTGCTTTGGGACTGAGGTCGATAATGATTTCGCCGGTCTTGTCCTGAAAAACGTATTTGTTGTCATTAATTTTTCTTACGATATGACCTTTTACAACAGCTTTGGTGTCTGCACCGGAAACGCGGGCTTCCGCTACAGTCGTTACATTTTTGGCCTTGAAGTCGAGAGTTTCAGTAGTTGCTGCGGCGGCCACGATAACGAGGAGTAAAAGGAAAAGTACGCTCATTTTTTTCATCTCTTTTTACCCGTTCCACTTAATATGGAAGTAGAAGTTAAATGATATGTATTAAAATTATATTTCCTGACTTAAAAATCTGATCCAACCAAGAAGTCTTAAAAGACCTTTCGTTGATCTGTTGATCAATAGATACTCCCCCCAATTTGATTATGCAATCAAAAAAATAAGGACTTTGTGAATTTTTTTACAAATTACACATTAACCCTTCATATTACTTATAGATATTTTTTTCACAACCACTTTCAACCCGCACAGATAACTTTTCAATATTAGTGCTACTGATTTTTGTGTCCAACGTAAGCCAATTTACACGTAAAAAAGTCACTATTTCACACCAAAAAAGTATACTTATCATTTAAATTCATAGCTCCACATCAATATACGAACTTAATTCGCAACAAAGCGAGAGCAAGAGAATAAAAAACAGAATTAGAAAACCAAACAGGCTTACAATTCTGTAACACTCATATTAAACTTATTTCTTCCAATAAATAGACATTTACGGTAACACCCTCTATCTATCGACCGTACTGATAACATCATTCAAACCCAAAACTCCTTTGTACTTATGAGCAACACAGACCTTCTGGACATTATTTATGCTGACCGTAAAATCGTTGTAGTCAATAAACCGAGCGGTCTTCTATCCGTTCCCGGCCGCGGACCGGAAAATCAGGACTGTGTCGTAACTAGGCTCCAGAAGATGTTCCCGGAATGCCGCAAATTTCCCACAGTTCACAGGCTGGACATGGATACTTCAGGATTACTTGTTCTTGGACTTACGGCACGAGCTGTAAGGGAACTGGTTGAGCAGTTCCAGAAAAGGCAGGTAAAAAAGAAATACGAAGCAATTCTCGATGGAGTTCTGAAAGAAGATGAAGGTGTAATCGAGATGGCCTTTCGGCTTGATCCCTACAACCGCCCGTATCAGGTATATGACCCCATTCATGGTAAGCTGGGCATAACCCACTGGAAAAAAATCGGCATTGAAAACGGACAAACCAGAGTCGAGTTCACTCCTTTAACAGGCAGAACCCATCAGCTGAGAGTCCATTCCGCCCACCCTCTTGGGCTTGGATTTCCGATTTCAGGAGACAGGCTTTACGGCACTGGTACAAAACCCGGGGAACTGAAGCTCCATGCCCGTTATCTATCCTTTGCTCACCCCAAGACAAAGGAAATCATGGAATTTGATATCACCCCTCCATTTTAAGAAAGGGCGTAAAATTTAATTTCCACTGTTGATCGGAAACCAGATTTCATATGAAGTCCCTTCTCCGGGCACACTGCGACACTCAATCCTGCCCTTAAGAGCCATTGTAACCAGATTATACACAAGATGCATACCTAGACCGGCACTTCCGGAGCTTCTGGCTGTTGTATAAAAGGGTTCGAAAACCTTCAGGACCTGTTCCTCGGTCATCCCAATACCATCGTCTGAGAACGTCAGCAGCACACCGTTTCCGCTCCTGCTGGCTTCAATGATAATATTCCCGTCATCCCTGTCCGGAAAAGCATGAGTGAGGGAGTTGCTGACCAGGTTGGTTATGACCTGCATCAACGACCCCGGAGAAATATTAATTTCAAGTCCTTTGGGGCAAACGACTTTCAATTCATGCGAATGCTCTTTAATCTTCGGTTTCAAGGACAGGAGAATACCCTGTATATACTCATTAAGATTGATCTGCCTGACATCATCCGAGGCCTGATCCACCGCCAGTTGTTTGAAGTTGCTTATCAGCCTTGCAGCACGCTCAAGATTCTTCATGATATTATCAATTGCTTCTCCGCCCGTATTCAGACACTTCTCAAGGTCGGAACGCTTCATGGTCCCAGCCTCGAAAATAGCATGCAACTGAGTGATCATCTCTTTCATGAAAGACGCACTGGTTACACTTATTCCCAAAGGAGTATTTATCTCATGGGCAACCCCGGCAACCAGTTCTCCGAGCGAAGCCATTTTTTCGGTTTCCACAAGCTTATCCTGTGTCTGGCGCAGTTCATCCATGGATTTGAGCAAGGCCGAGTTGGCATTTTCCAACTCCGTAGTTCTCATGGCCACCCGCTCCACCAGCTCCTTGTTCAGTGACTGCAATTCCTGCTCAACTTCCTTTATCCTCGTAATTTCCATCGAAATAGTCAGAATGGCCGGAGTATTGCTCTCAGTGGAGATATAAGGCACACGGGTCGTTTCAACCCAGTGGGTGTTGCGTGCCTGATCCATATAGCTCTCTTCAGTCAGGAGCTTCTCATTACGTTTGAGGACAAGGCGGTCATCCTCCAGAATCCGTGTAACCTCGACAGGGTCCTTGATCACATCGGAAAGGTACTTACCGGCAATATCGTCAACTTCAAGCCCCATGCGCTCAGCTTTGATTCTGTTAACCAGCAGAAACTGTCCATCAAGATCATTTGCGTAAATCTCCTGAGGCAGAAGATCAATTATCTGCCTGAGCCTTGCTTCACTCTCGCGGGCTTTTTTCATCGCCTGCCTGCTGTCAGTCACATCCTGCCCCTGCAGCACTATAAAGTTGGTCTCTTCTGCCGCCTCAGTCTTTACAGGAGAAAAAGTCCAGACAAAGAATCTTCTTTCTCCGCTTCCCGTAAGCACAGGAGCCTCAGCCACAGGAGTGGAAGCCCCCCCCGCCGCAAGCTGCAGATTGAATAACAGTTTGTCCTTGTACTCAGATGGGAAAATATTGACCAGACTCATGCCCTTCACATGCTCTCCTGAAAACCCCGCTATTTTCTCTGCAGCAGGATTCATATCAATAACGTCTCCCTGCACCCCGCAGGTAATAATCGGGGCTTTCGCAGATGAGAACAACCTTGATACATAGGTGCTGTTGGCATCAAGTCGCGCGACCATGGTTTCAAGGGTACTGCCGAGTTGGTTGAATTCCTTCACTCTGCCAGCCTCAAACCGCAGCTCTCTCTCCCCCTGCGCAACCGAACTCGCGTAGTCCGTCAACTTCCTGAGAGCTGACAGTATTCTTTTCTGCAAGGCCCACGCAGTCAGAATCGCAAGAAGCGTCGCAAGGGAAAGCAAAATTGCCAGATTCTGCATGTAATTCTTTTTAAGAGACTTGAATGCAGGATTTTTACGGGAAAAAGTATACAAGAGAGGACTGTCCGACTGATCCGGGAGCAACTGGATGGTGGAAAAAATAAGATCTTCCTGAATCAGAAAATCACCTGACCTGACATCCTCGGACCAATTGATAAGTCTTTTCATATCCTGACCGGACGGGTTGGATGTGCTTATGATCAACCTCTTTCTGCTGAACAGAGCAGCGTTGATAGCGGATGAGACACTCTTCAGACGGTCAATGAAAGATACATTGGAATTAAGATCAATACCTCCATAAAGAACACCGGAAATTTCACCGGTGTCATCATTATATACAGGTACAGCACAGATCATCATTGTACGGATAGTATTCAGAGAACGGAAAGAAAGATATCCCCATGATGCAGTAGTGCTCATGGTATTTTTAAACTTGTTCCGCAATTGGACTATAGGCAGTTCAATTATCCCGGCCTCAATCCAGTTCTGTCCGTCCTTGTATACTGTAAGAACGTCCAGTAGATACCCCTGCCGGGAACTCATAAAATCATAAAGTTTCTGATCAATATAATCGGCCTTTCCTGATTCCACAGCCGTTCTGAATTGCGGATCCACGGTCATCTCAATAAGATCATCCTTGATATCCTCAAGAATATTACTAAGTGCCAGATCCACGATACTTTCGGTTTTTTCGATATCTATGGAAAGTTCATTTTCAAGAGTGCTTCTGGAAAGGTAAAAAGACCACGAAAATATAAAGATCCCCATAACCATGACCAGAGCAAGCATGGGAGTTAGTAGTTGAGCCGTCAGCCCAAATGATTTTACAGTCTTTCTGGTCATCTGTTAATCACACTTTTATCGGAATACCGAAAACTTTGATTTTTGAACAACTCCAGTTTCTCCGGATCGATTCCTCTGGGAACCAACTCAAACCTTCCCGAATAAACCAGCGGCAGCAGTGACCGCCGCCCCAGCATATCAACTATGATACTGTCCGCCATCGCTACCCCGTTATCATCGTTTATGCGCATGACGGTTACATCCATATCACCGTTTATGATTGCAGACAGTTCAGGAGAACCGCCTCCCCAGCCATTCACCATAACCTTGTTATGCATTCCGGCTTCCTTGAGCCCCTCTATGGCTCCCAGAGCTATATCCGTTGAGCAAGCATAAATAAATTTTACATCAGGATGCTTGCGAACAAGACTGAGGGTCGCTTTCCGCGCCTTTTCCTTATCAATTCCGGTCCTGAAAACGGAAACCATGTTCATTGAAGTATTCGCATCCATCCAGTCAATAAAGACCTTCCCCCTCTGGTCGCTCAAGTAGCCCGGACCCGGCAGGAGCACTCCATACTTTCCGACACCCCCTGTGACTGAAGCGAAATATTCAGCGAGCATCACCGCTCCTTCTGCATGATCGAAACCTATGTACATGAACGGCTGTTTGCCATCCCATGATTTAATGGGAGTGGTTATATTCTGCAGAATAATCCGTGGGCGACTGCGGATAAGCACCGGCTCGATAATCCTTTGATGGCGCAGAGCATCCAAAGTAAAAACCAGATAGTCGGGATCTGTAGCCATGGCCCTCCTGAAAGCTTCACTCTGACTGCTCAACGGCGCCGTTGGCTTAATGAAAAAAGTATATACTTTGGGTTCAACCCCGTACTCTTCCAGTCTTTTCACAAAAGAACGGTAGCTTCTGCGCCAATAATCCGAAACCTGTTCCCCGGGATAAACAATAGCTATTTTTAGATTGATCTTTTTACTGATGGGAGAGACGGAATTACGTTTAACCTGTCTGTTAAAAGATTCAAACTTTCTTTTTTCTTCCGGGTTAGACTTTAAGAATTCCTCAAGAGAATAATACCTTGAGGCAAAGGAAGTTCCGGCTGCAAGGCATGTTATGAATACAGTTGCAAGTACAAAGAAAGCTTTGAATCTGTATGCTGAATCCATGATTCCTCCATGGAATTTGGGATGTTGGTCCCATCATATCAGAGTTACAGCTAAAAGTAAGGGGTGAAAAAGTCTTTAAGAAAAATAAAAAGGCAGCCCGAAGGCTGCCTCAGCGCTTTTAAAACAACATCTGCATGGAAATAAATATCACCCAGTCTTACGGCCCTTTAAGACTTTGCTATGAAGATGTGCTGAAAAAACTTAAAACTTGTTTTTTCAGCACAATTACCGGGTATTTATCACTTGCAGACGTTTGTTGATATACAGGCAAATTATTACAAGTTTGCCAAATCCCTCAAAATCATCTTCAAGCTGTTGCAGCCAGTCCGCCTTTTTCCTTTAACAGCGAAACGCCCATATAAACAAAAGGAGTATCAATAACCGCTATGGCTACTTTCGCAAACCACTGTCCAATGATAATATCCCCCACAGGCATAACTCCGTAGAATGCAACGGTAACGAAAATAGTGGAATCAATCAGCTGGGAGGCAACTGTTGACGCGTTGTTCCTTAGCCACAAATGTTTGCCTCCGGTGACCTTTTTCAAAAGATGAAAAAGCCATACATCGTGGGTCTGACTGATAATGTAGGCTATCAACGAAGCCAGAACAATGCGTGGAGTATTGGAAAGCACACTGGCAAACCCTTCCTGACCATGCCAGAACGGAGCCGGAGTCCAGTGCAGGGCAGCCCAGGAAAGGACAATTGCCGTCAGGAGTGCGATAAAACCGCATTGAATCACTTCGTTAGCCCTTTCCTTGCCCCATATTTCACTGATTATGTCAGAGACAATAAAGGTAACGGAATAGGCAAGGACCCCTGCCGGAGCATAAAACCCGAAAATGTTGATAATCTTGGACGAGACAACAGCCGCGATGACCAGAGAGCCAATGAAAAGGCTGGTCAGAAGAGTGAACGCTTTGCGTTCAAAAGTGGAAGAGAGCATTGTATTCCCTTGTGTTGATGGTTGATATTGTGAAACAGCCACAACCCGGTACGAGCAAAAGGGAGAAAGTCCCGCACCTCGGAAGTTCTGTTTCGGATTCCTCAAAACATGGACTGCTTGCCAGTAATCATGCATTAAGTCAAAAATATAATGCTAAGGTGTTTTATTTTTAATTTTGCACACCGGGTTTATTTTCTTTTGCAGGGGAAGCTGCTATCAGCCCTCCATGAACGAAATGTTCTTATGATCAATGAATGCCTTTTTAGATGGCGCAGATTATTTTAATATGGAGAAACATCTTGAAAACCACCAAAAGTCAGGACAAGACCGATCAGCTTATATCTCTTGGTAAAGCCGGGGCGACAGAATATAATTATGACACTCCTTCCCCTGAAATCCTTGAAACATTCCCTAATAATTTTCCCGGGCGTCCTTATATCATCAGCATTGAATTTCCCGAATATACATCCCTCTGCCCTGTGACCGGACAACCGGACTTCGCTAATATTATAGTGGAATATATTCCCGATGAACTGTGTGTCGAATCCAAAAGCTTCAAGCTTTATATGGGCTCCTACCGCAACCACCAGTCCTTCATGGAGACCATCACAAATAATATTCTTGACCACTTTACGGAGAGGCTCTCCCCCCTTTGGATGCGTGTTAAAGGTATTTTTTCCCCTCGGGGCGGAACCAGCCTGCATGTCTTTGCCGAATACTACAAAAAAGACAGTGAGCTTTACTCTGAAGTGCGCGAAAATGTGAAGGAATGGAAAATTGAATCAGGCAGACACAGAGCCTGAGCCTCGCTAAAGGTGGGGTTTTAGTAATTGACAAAGGGAACATACTTTTGTATTTTGCCAAATAGCAAAACAAGGAATATCCATGACAATGAATCTTGAAGCAAAGGCTAAAGTTTTCAAAGCCCTGGGGCACCCCAGCAGACTGACTATAGTCGAAGCTCTCTGTGGTGGAGAACTTTGCGTCTGTGACATTGTTCCCGTTGTTGGACGAGACATATCTACAGTATCCAAACACTTGTCCCTGCTCAAAGAAGCAGGAGTGCTCCAACACAGCAAACGGGGAACCAACGTCTACTACAGCCTCGCGATGGACTGCGTCCCCGGCTTTCTGAGCTGCCTTGAAAACTTTCTGGGTAAAAAGCTTGAAGCTCAGGCGAAAGCCTATGCTGAAGAATCATTGAAAAAGAGCTTGGACTAATTAATGAAAAGCAGTTTCAAACTGCTTTTTTCTCAACCTTAAATTTTCTTATTTGGCAAAATTACCATACGGAGATTTACTATGGAAGAACTGAACCTGAAACCATGCGCATGCTCGGCTGAACCGCAGCCTGCCCCAAAGAAACGTACCCTCCCCATAAGCGGCAAAAAACTGTGGGCAGCACTTGCAGCGGGAATGGCTCTCTGGTTTGTGCTGTACTCACAGCTTCTTGATTTTTCAAAATACGCATCATTTGAACTGTTTGACCTTGCTCCGGGAAGCCATCTGGGTGAAGCCATCCAGTTTTTCATCTATGACACTCCCAAGGTACTGATGCTGCTTGTGCTTGCAGTCTTCGGCATCGGGATAATCAGATCTTTCGTTACTGTGGAATGGACCAGAAAAGTACTTGCCGGACGCAGGGAATCAGCCGGCAACCTGATCGCAGCCCTTCTCGGAGTTGTAACACCGTTCTGTTCCTGCTCGGCAGTCCCTCTTTTCATCGGCTTTGTTGCGGGCGGAGTTCCTCTGGGAGTGACCTTTTCTTTCCTGATTTCTGCACCGATGGTTAATGAAGTTGCTCTGATAATGCTTTACGGCCTCATGGGCTGGAAGATCGCAGCCCTTTATTTCGCTACAGGAATAGCTGTTGCCGTGGTGGCGGGCTGGGTGATCGGAAGGCTGAAAATGGAAAAACATGTTGAAGACTGGGTCAGACTTGCTAATGCCCAGAGCAACGGTCCGGATTCAGAAATGACTTTTGAAGACAGAATCCTTTTCGGACTTGATTCAGTCAAAGAAATTGTCGGCAAGGTGTGGCTTTATGTAGTATTCGGAATCGCAGCAGGCGCCGCTATTCATGGTTATGTACCGGAAGATATGATGGCATCCATTATGGGCAAGGATTCATGGTGGGCTGTCCCGGTTTCCGTATTGCTCGGCATTCCCATGTACACAAACGCTGCAGGAGTCATCCCAATCGTGGACGCCCTGCTCGGCAAAGGAGCAGCCCTTGGAACGGTACTGGCATTTATGATGAGTGTTATCGCACTTTCTTTCCCTGAAATGGTTATCTTACGTAAGGTCCTCAAACCCAGACTGATTGCTGTCTTCGTAAGCGTAGTTGCGCTGGGGATTCTAATTGTGGGCTATCTTTTCAACATAATCATTTAATACGGGCTATTTCAAACATGCCCGAACCCGATACCCTGCTGATTAAACACTATCTTCGTTGCAAAGTGCTTTGTCAGCGAGCCTTGGAGCTTAGCAACATATACCCTTAGCGGACTTAGAAAAAACTAAACTCTCGTATGTCTAAATCCGCTTCGCCCCAGTATTCTTAAATGATCTGAAGGTTTGGACTTTATCTGCAAATCCCATCCGGACATAAATCCGGGTGGGATTTATTCTCTTGTTTATTTTGCTTCACGAATCATGATATTAACAAATAAGGCTCTAAACAGGGGGAAGCAAAACATGACAGACAATTACGAAACCGGCTTTCTTGTCTTAAGCTGTTCAGGAGGTTCTAACTCAGGACAGGCCGCAAATGATCTTGCCGTCGAACTCAATAAAAGCGGATTCGCAAGGATGGTATGTCTGGCCGGAGTCGGCGCAGGCCTTGAAGACTGTGTTTCCGATGCAGGCAAAGTGAAAGATCTCATTGTCATAGACGGGTGCAGCAAGGGCTGCTCGCAGATAATGCTCCAGAAAATAGGTATAAAACCAGTTCACACATTCTGTCTCACAAATATGGGAGTCAAATGCCCGCAAACGGATGTTGATACAGAATTATTGGATAAATTACGTAAAAAGATAAAACTGTTGTTCGGACAAAACCGTGCAAACAGCAAGTATGCTGTCTGCGGCTGCGATACATGTGTAAGGGAATGATTTAGTCTTTCAGAACAAAATAATAGAATTATGCCTCAAATTTGATACTTGAAAGTCAAGAACAAACTTGCCTTTCAAGCTATTAACCACATCTCATACAAACATTCCTTATTGTAACCAAGCCTTCGGGAGGCATCTCAATGGGAAAAGTCCTTATAATAGACTCAAGCAAAGTCACTGCTTCATTCATTGCCAAAACACTGCGTCGGGCAGAATTTGAATGCCATATGGCCTACACTTATGAAGAGGCCAAACTTATGTTAACTGAAAATAATTACTTTGCAGGTTTAAGCAGCATTATTCTGGAAGACTCAGACCCGGGAAAAGGTATTGACCTCCTTATAGAGCACGATGTACCGGCCATAGCAGTTACATCCTCACTTGACGAAGAAGTTTTGAATGAAATCTCCAAAAAAGACATTGTGGACTATGTCCTTAAAAAAAGTGACCATGCCGAATATATAGACCGCATAGTCAGAAGACTCTACAAGAACAAAGGACTCAAAGTTCTGGTCGTTGACGATTCTCAATCAGTGAGGAACTGGATTACAGCCATTTTAAATAAACAGGGAATCGAAGCATTAAGTGCTGCTGACGGCCGAGAAGCCTGCCGTGTGTTTTACAAGAACCCTGACATCAAGCTGGTACTGACTGATTACGCAATGCCCCACATGGACGGACTTCAGCTTACGGCCCACCTTCGGACTATTAAGCCTATGGATAAACTGGGAATCATCGTACTTTCATCTGACTCTAAATCCCGGACAGCTCCACTTTTCCTTAAGACAGGAGCCAATGACTTCATCCATAAAAGCGCAAGCGTTGAAGAAATTCTCTGCAGAGTTAACTCCAACCTTGAAAATCTTGAACTTCTTCAGCAGTCCAGAGACCGTGCCAACAAGGATTTTCTGACCGGAATCTGGAACAGACGTTATTTCTTTGAACATTCAGAACCCCTCTTCAAGCAATATAGGAGAGATGGTCTGCCTTTATGCCTTGCAATACTGGACATTGACCATTTCAAGAGAGTGAACGACACCTTCGGGCATGACGCTGGAGACATGGTTTTAAAAAAGTTTGCAGCCCTGCTGACGGAATTCACCGGAGAGAAAGGCCTTGCCGCAAGGTTCGGGGGTGAGGAATTCACTGTGATACTCGATGGAGTGAGTGATGCGGAACTGTACCCTTTTATGAACGGTTTCCGCAAAAAAATTGAAGACTACACTATGGAGCATAACGGAGAAAGAATTAAGGTTACCGTTTCCATAGGATGCACTTCAGTCAAAGATAATTCCCTTGCAGAAATGATCACTCGCGCCGACTCCAACCTGTATGAGGCCAAACTGCAAGGCCGCAATATGGTACTGTGTTATTAGCCGATTGAACTCAACCAGCAGGATGCATGTGTACTGACAACATCCTGCAAGGTGGATCAATTATCAGACAAAATCATATAAAACTAACCGGGCTTAGCCAGCCATACAGTAGTT
Organism: Maridesulfovibrio salinus; assembly: GCF_055394525.1. Lineage (NCBI taxonomy): Bacteria > Pseudomonadati > Thermodesulfobacteriota > Desulfovibrionia > Desulfovibrionales > Desulfovibrionaceae > Maridesulfovibrio > Maridesulfovibrio salinus. Next base: position 1,147,258 of record NZ_AP042461.1, on the reverse strand, counting down.
TTAATAACTCCTGCAGCTCACACCTTCATTACCCCGGCCCATAAGAACAACGGACAATTAACTTCGCGATACAGGCTTTGCTTTACCAGCAATGCTGAGGCTCTCCGCCCAAAGGCAGGAGAGTCTTTTTTTTTGCACTCTCCGCTGAATTAGCTTCAAATGATTTTGGCAATGGTATATGTTCTGATAAGGTCATAAATCTCAAATTGATTATCTCACAATTCACAGGAGGTAGATAATGCTGACACAGGAAGAACTTTTCGGTTCCGGCGATATTATAAATCTTGCGGAAGAAGCGGTTTATGAAGAATTGAAGGCTTTCATTGACAAAAAAGAAGTTGAATTCTGTCAATGTGACAAATGCCTCTTTGATATAGTCTGTGTTGTTCTTAATAACATCCCCAGTATGTACACCTCAAGTATTGCTGACCGCACCTACCCCTCCGATGAATTCAAAACGGGATTCCAACAACTCAGGGAAGCTGCGGCCGCGGAAATTCCAAAAGCAATAAGGAAAGTTAAAGACCGGCTTCACCACTAATAATATAAGCATTCAGCTAAAAATAATTTACTTTTTTTTGAAATAGGAATCGGCTAGAGTCATTTATTAACAAAATACGATGCATAAAAACCGTGAATTCATACATTTTATGTTCTTTGCGGTCATATTTAAAAAATCAAGGGGACTCGCATGGCTGAAATTCCGGTGAACAGACACAACTTGGCAACAACACCTCCCAGAATAATCACGGCAGCATTACTGCTGCTCACTCTTGCAGGGCTTTGCGGTTGTTTTGGAGAAGACAGCAAACAGAAACAACAGGCTCAGGCTGTACCTGTCAAAGTAATAAAAATAACGGAGCAACAGTTTCCGGTTATGGGAGAATATGTTGCCCAGATTGAAGCGCTGAAAACCGTTGAAATACGTTCAAGAGTCCAGGGGCACCTGAAAGAGCGGCATTTCGAAGAAGGGCAGAGAGTTAAGGAAGGACAGCTTCTATTTGTTATCGACCCCCGCCCTTATGAAGAAACATTGAAAAAAGCCCAGGCGGAACTTGCCAGCAGCAAGGCTTCCCTGAGCAAAGCATTAAAAGACTACAAAAGGTTTAAGGCCCTTTTTGAACAGGGAGCGGTCAGCCGCGAAGAATACGATTCAAAAATCACGGACAGGCAGGTGCTTGAAGCCAATGTAAGTAATGCCAAAGCACAGGTTGAACAGGCTAAAATTGACCTCGACTTCACTCATATACACGCCCCTATGGACGGAATTATCGGCAGGACCAAAGTCAACCCCGGAGCTCTGATTGCACAGGAAAGCACCGTGTTGGCAACAATTTCCGCAATCGATCCGGTTTATGTCAATTTCAGTATTCCTGAAAAAGAATATCTTGTAGCCATCAGAGACATGGAAGCCCGCCGCAAGGAAGGACGCCCGGCCAAACAGACAAATCTCCGCATTATCCTTGCCGATGGACATTATTACGAACATAACGGAACTTTCAACATGGCTGACAGGGCTGTTGATCCCTCAACCGGAACTCTTGGAATCAGGGCGGAATTCCCGAACCCGGAAAGAATCCTGCGCGATGGGCAGTATGCGAAAGTCGTAGCCTTATTGAAAGTTTATGATGACGCACTCGTAGTCCCGACCAGAGCTCTCCTTGATGTCCAGGGCCGCAAGTCTCTTCTGACTGTAGCAGCCAACGGAACCGTAGTGGAAAAACCCGTCAAGGTTGAATTCGCAAACGACCGTCAGGCCGTTATCGGTGATGGAATTACAGACAATACAATAATCATAGCTGATGGAGTCAACAAAATCAGACCGGGCACACTGGTCAAGCCACAGCTTGAGAATAAAGACGATACCGACACAGAACAGAAACAGTAATTGTATAATCATCTGTAAGAATCTCCCTGTTCAGGCAGGGAGATAACTTTTATCCAGCATCCACAGGAAACAGCTATGGTCAACTTCTTTATCGACAGACCCATTTTCTCCACAGTTATATCCATCATCATCACATTGGTAGGCCTGCTGAGTATTTTCACACTTCCGATCGCACAGTACCCGGAAATAGCTCCTCCGACAGTTCAGATTTCCACAGTCTACACCGGAGCAAGTGCCGAGGTAGTGGAGCAGACGGTCGCCGCACCAATAGAAGAACAAGTCAACGGAGCACAGGACATGCTCTATATGAACTCCATCAGTTCCAACGATGGCCGCATGGTTCTTAACGTTACCTTCGAACTTGGCCGGGACCTTGAACTGGCCACTGTGGATGTTCAGAACAGAGTGAGCCTTGCCACCCCCCAGCTTCCTGCCGAAGTCAACAAGTCAGGGGTTTCGGTAAAAAAGCAGTCCCCCAGCATGACCTGCGTTATCAGCCTGCTTTCACCGGACGGGACATTTGATTCTCTTTTCCTTAACAACTACGCCAAAATAAATCTGTTTGACGCTATCTCCCGTATCCCGGGAGTCGGCAGTGTTTCTCTTTTCGGAGATCAGGATTACGGCATGCGCATCTGGCTTGATCCAGACAAAATGGCCCGTATGAGCATAACCTCCGATGATGTCATAAAGGCTGTACAGGAGCAGAACCTTCAGGCTCCGGCAGGACAGGTCGGACAACCTCCGGCTTCAGCAGGCCAGCAGTTCCAGTTGACAGTAAGGGTAAAAGGAAGGCTCACCGAGCCAGAAGAATTCGGGAATATAATTGTAAAAGGCAATCCTGACGGCAGCAATGTCCGTATCCGTGATGTTGCCAGAGTTGAAATGGGGTCCAAGTCTTATTCCGCTTTCGGACGCCAGGGCAAGTCGGAAGCGGCAATGCTGCTGGTTTACCAGCTTCCCGGAGCAAACGCGCTGGACATCATGAAAAACGTCCGGACCACAATGAAGGATTTATCAGGATATTTTCCCGCGGGCATGAAATACGACATCCCCTACGACACTACACTGTTCGTTAGCGCGTCCATTGAAGAAGTTGTTCAGACTCTTTATGAGGCAATGGCACTGGTATTCATCGTGGTCTTCATTTTCCTGCAAAACCTGCGGGCCACAATTGTACCCATGATAGCCGTACCCGTTTCCCTGGTGGGAACTTTCGCCTTTTTTCAGGTTCTTGGTTTCTCCATCAACACCCTTACCCTTTTCGGTATGGTTCTGGCTATCGGTATTGTTGTTGATGATGCCATCGTTGTCGTAGAGGCCGTGCAGTCAAAAATAGATGAATTCGGTATGGATGCCAAAACCGCAACCAAGGAGGCCATGAGAGAAGTCTCTGGCCCGATTGTGGCGACCACGGCGGTTTTGATTGCTGTCTTTGTTCCTGTTGCCTTCATGGGCGGGATAACAGGCCAGCTGTATCAACAGTTCGCTCTGACCCTTGCGGTTTCAGTCGCCATTTCATCAGTCAACGCGCTGACCTTTTCTCCGGCTATGTCGGCCCTTCTGCTTAAACCGCAGAAGGACATGCGCGGACCGTTTGGCTGGTTCTTCAAAGTATTCAATAAGTACTTCGGCAAAGTTACCTCAGGTTATACTTCCGGAGTAAAACTGATCATCAGGAAGTCAGCCGTGGCTGTGGCTGTATTCGGTGTATTGATCTTCGGAACTTACACCCTTTTCTCGACTGTCCCTACAGGATTTGTTCCGAATGAGGATCAGGGGTACTTCATGATCAACGTACAGTTGCCTGAAGGAGCTTCCCTTGAAAGATCAGATGCGGTGGTAAATAAAGTTGAAGCCATTTTGAGAGATGAAGCAGGAATTGACGACTTTTTCGCCCTCGGCGGCTTCAACCTGATAACTGCGGCTTACTCCTCCTACACTTCCACATTGTTTGCCATCCTTGATCCGTGGGATGCACGAAAAGATCCTTCTCTGCACGTGAACGCTATTCTGCAAAAAGTTCAGAAAAAACTTATGGGAATTCAAGAAGCACGAATAATCTGCTTCAACCCGCCCCCGATTAACGGAATCGGCTCTACCGGAGGACTACAATTCGAGCTTCAGGACAAGTCTGGAGGAACGGTAGAAGAACTGGCCCAGGCCGCAGGAGACTATATTGCGGAGTTGAACAAGCGCCCTGAACTGATGAACATATTCACCACCTTCAGCGCTAATGTTCCTCAATTGTATGTGGACATCGACCGTGACAAAGTGCGTAAGCTTGGAATCCCCCTTAATGAAGTGTTCAGCGCTTTGCAGACCTTCCTTGGCGGATACTATATCAACGACTTCAATAAATACGGAAGAACATACAGAGTTATGGCGCAGGCGGATTCAGAATTCAGGACAACCCCTGAAGATGTTTCCCGATTCTATGTCCGCGGAGACGCCGGTAATATGGTTCCCCTGTCCACACTGCTCAATCAAAAGAAAATATACGGCCCGGAATACATTCAGCGTTACAATCTGTTCCGGACAATAGAAATCACGGCTACAACTGCTCCGGGCTACAGCACGGGACAGGGAATCGCCATAATGGAAGAAGTTGCGCGCAAAACTCTTCCCCGTGGTTACGGATTTGACTGGACCAACATAGCATATCAGGAAAAGAAATCCGGCGGTGAAATAGTCGTGATCTTCACCCTTGCGGTTCTGATGGTTTTTCTTGTGCTTGCTGCGCAGTACGAAAGCTGGATCATCCCGCTGGCTATTGTTTTTGCTGTCCCGTTAGGGGTATTCGGAGCCATATCCGGACAGTTTCTGCGGGGACTGGACAATAACGTCTATGCCCAGATAGGACTGATCATGCTTATCGGACTGGCGACTAAAAACGCAATTCTCATTGTCGAATTCGCCAAACAAAAATATGAACACGGAGAGTCTCTGGTCGAAGCGGCCGTTGATGCGGCCAAACTGCGCTTCAGACCTATTCTCATGACTTCCTTCGCCTTCATCCTCGGTGTTGTTCCACTCGTGATAGCGCAGGGCGCAGGCTCTGCCAGCCGACACGCACTGGGGACCTCCGTATTTTCGGGAATGATAGCCGCAACAATTCTCGGTGTGCTGTTTGTGCCCTTATTTTATGTTCTGCTGGTCAAGCTGCAACGCCGAAAAGGACACAGCAAAAGCGAATAAAGCAATAACAGCTAAATCAATATCCTGTTTAAAAAAAGACTGATGTCAGCCGCAGGAAGACCGAAAAGGAGCCAATGCACAAAGAGCGGGCTGATTTCAATCTACTGGAAAACACGACTCAATAGGCAGTTTACTAACAAAAAAGCCCGCGTATTAATCAATACGCGGGCTTTATTTTCCAGCATTATTTTAAAAAAACTTGCACACTCTTTTCTTTCAACAGTCAAATCTGTCCTTATTTGTTCTCGTCCACTGGAAACAAAAAATGAAAAGACCAGACAGCACAAACAATACCTATCAGACATCCGAACATAACATCAGAAGGATAATGCCTTCCAGCGACGACCCTGCTCACACCAACCAGGACTGCTAAAAAAATAGCCGGAAACCTCAAGCGAGGCAAAACAAGAGCAACTGCCGTGGCAACAGAGAAGGCCCGCAGAGTATGTCCCGAAGGAAAAGAATTCTGGATTCCTTTTCCAGAGAACCATGTGAACCCGTAGGAGCCGTCCTCAAAGAACAACGGTGGACGGCATCGCCCGAAAAACCATTTAAGCTCATCACCGATGAGCATTGCGGTCATGCTGGACATTCCAACCAAAAGAAGAGAGCGGGCTCTCATACTGAGCCCATAAGCAAGAGAATCCACAGCGCCTGCAATCAATACGGCAAAGGAAATAGTCTGAATAGCATGCTTTGGAGCAAGAAGACTGATGGCCTTAGCACCCGTAACCCAGAAAGTGCCTTTCAGTCCGTAAGCAGATTTGGCAATCTGCAGATCAAAAAAAAGGTAAAACGGTATAATCAGAAGCAGGACAAGCAAAATAGCGAGGGAACTGAAAAGAAAAAGAGTTCGCGACCTGTTAAGCATTTATTATCTCCGTTGAAACATGAATGAAACTTATCGATCCAAGTGCAGCTCAAGAGGAAGCTTTACATAGAAATTAGTACCTTCGTCAGGAGATGAATCGAACCAGGCACGCCCATTCAGATAATTTTCTGTAAACATCTTAACACTGTAGGTTCCGAGACCTCTTCCCTTTCCCTTGGTGGAGAAGGAGCGCTTGAAAATCTGATGGGCAATGGTAATGGGTATGGTTCCCTCGTTATTCACCGTAAACAAAGCAAATTCATCTTCACGGACGGCCTCAACAGTTACGGTCCCATCACCTGGAGATGCTTCCAAAGCGTTCTTGATAAGATTTTCAAGAATACGGTAAACAATGCGCTTGTCGGTTATGAGATTGAAATCCTCCGCCGTTATGGTCAAAGTAATATTCTTGTCGGAAACAAGCTGGCTTCCTGAAAAAAAAGCACACACGGATTCTACTATTTCAGCAGCGGAGAACTGTTCCGGACTGATTTCAAGCTGGTTACTTTCTGCGGAAACAAACAACCTGTGGGCATTGATTTCATTGGCCATGAACATGGCCCTGTCTATAACCATGGCCGCCAGCTCTTTTGTAGTATCCTTTATGGCTTCTTCCCTGAGCAGACTCCCTGCATTCATGATTCCGTTAACCGCATTCATCAGATCATGGAGGAATATTTTTTCCACAACTTCCTTGTTCTTACGGTCAGAAATATCTGTCAGATAAACTATAACAAAAATCTGTCCATCAATTTCCAAAGGTGCGGCAGTTACCTTGAAAATAAAAGAATTGACCATACCGTTGGACTCGGTAAGGAGATTGCATTCTTCATTACCGACACCCCCGCCTAGAGCCTCGATCAGAGAAATCATAGCTCCGCACTGGGCGCATGAGTTTGATTCACCACAACGGTGGTTCAGGGTATTACCGCAATTGAGCAACTCCCCGGGACGTTTCCCAAGCGCAATTCCTTCCAGGGAATCAACCAACAGGCTAGCCATGGCTTTGTTGTAAAGAACAACCTCCCTCTCACTGTTAACAACAAAAGCCACATGAGGGACCGAGTCAATAAGTCCGTCAGCAAATTTTGCCTTTAGCTGCTTATGCTGTTCACGGATATGGTCCGGACACTCCCTCAATTCCTGCAATTCTTTTTCAGAGATACTGCTCATAAATTCCCCGGCCAATGCGCCAGATTCTAATAGGAATCCGAAAAGATCATCTTGTGTCCGCCACCTTCCATATGAAGCAGGCCGCCTTTGCGATACATAGTCCTCACATTTTCAAGAGCCTGCATGAATTTGAACTCCTGAAGACTGATTGCCTTCGGGCAGGCCTTGCGGGTCATTGCCAGAGGCCCTGTGCTGAATTGGCTGTTCTCAATCCTGTAATGACCTCGGAAACTGTTGCACCCGCCTGAACCGTATATCTTTCCGTCACTGTCAAACCTGACCCAGATGTGCGCGAAATCGATTACACCCTGCCCGTCAATGTCTTCCAGTAACCATTTGGTATTTCTGGTAGTAGTAAAATCAGCCTCCGGGGAAGGAGAATGTGAAGCGCACCCTGACACAACAAGCAGTGTCACGATAAGAAAAGATAGAACAACTTTACTGTAACTCTTGGATAAACTCATTTTATTTCCTCCATTACTACCAGCTTAACCGCAACAGACAGAATTTGATAGAAAAAAATGGATAAGATGAGTTCTAAGAAGCTAAAGGCCGCAGAGCATAAAACCCAGAATCAGGCCGCATTTGTCTGCGCAGGAGGAATAGAATTGTCTGTGTGCCCTGGTGTGCGAGCGGTTTTCCCGCCCAAAATAAAACTCGGCTATAGACAGGGGAGTAAGGCCGTTAATAGCGGCATGGTTCAGAAGTTTTGGAGCACAGCAGTCTCCTGTACCTGTAGGAAGCCCCCCGGAGGTGGAGGCTATGTCCGGCATTTTTGCTGATTCTCCGCAGAAATTACGGACATCGTAAGAGCCATGGATTTTACGCATTAAAGCGCGGGACAGCTCCTTGCGCCTTTTCGCCAGACTACTGTATTCAGCAGATCCCTTGAGAAGACTCTGCATCTCTCTACCAAGTACCTTGATGTGCCGTTCTGTTTCATCTGTAAGCTTATGAAATTCAGCCTCATCAAGTATCGGAGAGACCCAGCCGGGAGCATTCCACCTGCCGTTGTACTGCCCTGAAAAAGCCCGGGCTGTACCTTTCTTGCCATGCTCATCAAGGTAGACCATGATGCCGAACATCTGTCCCCGGGCATCACCGAAAACATAATCTATACTGTAAACTTCATCCGCTTTTTCTTCCGGCAGGATAAAATCAATGCGTTTCTCACGCTCTAGCGTATCCATCAACTCCCCGCAGTACGGAACAGCATCCAGAGAACTCAGAGAGTGTACAGACTGGCATTTCAGGCAATACCCTGAGATTTTAAGGGAGGAATCCGTGAACTGCTTCATAGGGAACACCCTCGGTTTTGAAAAACGGGGACATGTCATACAGACACATCCCCGTTTAATATTTTCAATCACGCAAGAACCGATGGGCCCTGATCAACGTGTCGACGGAAAAAGTTGTACGTTATTAAGATACAACTCCATTAAAAGTTACAGACACAATGCCATATTCAATTTTACCCTTGGGTGCGTTGACCACAACCTCATCACCCTCCTGTTTACCAAGAAGAGCTTTACCCACAGGGGATTCAACTGAGATTATGCCTTTTTTGAAATCGCTCTCATCCGGTCCCATGATGGTATAGGTTTTTTCTGCTCCGGTCTCAATGTCTTCAAGCTCAACGGTAGCACCGAAAGTAACTTTACTGCCACCGAGTGTAGCCATGTCCACGACATTGAACAGAGGGATGCGGGACTCGATATAATTGATCTTCGCTTCAAGCATTCCCTGTCTTTCACGGGCGGCATGATAACCGCCGTTTTCCTTGAGGTCGCCCTCTTCCCGTGCTTCCGCAATGGCCCTGATTACTTCCGGGCGCTCTTTCTTGAGCTCTGCAAGCTCCTTTTTAATCTTTTCAAAACCTTCTTTAGAAATGGGGATATTGCTCATTTCATAAACCTCGAATAATTCCGTCGTTGTCAATAAAAATGCAGCCACTTACAAGACCGAGTCCTGAAAGTGAAGCTGCGATGTATACAGGGACAGCCATCCACCGGCTGCTTAAAGACCTGCCTAGAACATCCTTGACACTTGGTCAAGTCGCCTATGGAACCTGTTTTTCAGGTATTGCCGTTGGTAGTTATTCGTGAGGCAGGAAAGATATTTTAAGACCCTGTAAAAATAAGTCAAGAACATGTTACAGCAAAAAATCATTTTATCTTCTTTCCTGTTTATTAATCTTTCAGAGGTATGAAATTATACTGGATTTAGGTGTTGTCTAAGCGTAAAAGAGATGCGCAATATTTGCTATATAATAGATTAAGCAGGTGAATGACAGTGGAAGATAACATAAAAGCTATTAAAAAAAAGGACCTTAAGCCCGGAATGTTTGTTCGCGGCTACGGGGTGGGAACGTTTAAGGATCCTTTTGTTGAAGTTGATAAGTTTATCGAGTCGTATGAAGATATAGCCAAATATCTCCCGGATGACACCGCTCAGGTCGAAATCCTTACTGATACATTTCTACCTGAATTGCCCAAAAAGAATACTGATAGATATAAAAGTGCTTCCGACTCGGCCCGGGAACTGGAGAAGGCCCTGCCACATGCCAGAGAAGTCCATGAGGAAGCCCTGAATTATGCCCGTAAATTCATAGATGATGTCAAAAACGGCAAAAGAATAGAAGTTGATGAAGCAGTGCCCATGATAGGTAGTGTTATTGACAGTATTTCCTCAAACGAACCGGCAGCACTGACCCTTGCCTTTCTCAAAAGATACGATGAATACACTTACACCCATTGCATAAACGTCAATCTTTACTCGCTGCTGCTTGGCAAATCCCTCGGCCTTGACCGGAAAAGACTCGAAAAACTGGGTATTGCCGCCATGTTTCATGATGTTGGAAAAGGCCGCATTCCCAATGAAGTTCTCAACAAGCCCGGAAAACTCTCTGAAGATGAATTTGAAATCATGAAAGGACATTCCATGCAGGGATTGAACGTTCTCAAAGAAGTCAAAGGGCTGGACCTGTCCATCCTGCGTGGTGTTGTCGAGCATCATGAACGGTATGACGGCAACGGCTATCCGCGAAAACTTAAGGGAGAAAGCATTCACCCTTTCGCCAGAATAATCGCCATTGCAGATGTATATGACGCTCTTACGAGTGTTCGTGTATACAAAAAAGCCATGTCCCCCTCCAAGACCCTCAGTCTTATGTATAAATGGAGCGGATCTGATTTTGACAAAAAATTCCTGAACCGGTTCATAAGGTTAATGGGCATTTACCCTCCCGGCACACTGGTTCAACTGGATGACCAGCGTTATGCTCTGGTCCTTGAAACCAACGAGAGCTCCCCTCTAAAACCCAAGGTCAAAATTATGTTCAACCGCAGACTGAAGCCTGTTGAGCCTGAGTGCATTGACCTCGCCACCTTTAATAATGACGGAATCAATCTCAAAATCCAGCGCCACCCTGATCCCGAAGAACTTGGCTTGAACATGGAACAGTTTTCCCGGTTTCTGATCTGAGGTGTTGGCCGACAGTTTTTTCTTAGATCTCAGCAAAAAGGATGCAAGACCGGGCCTGACTGCCAATCGGCGTGAAGCTATTTCACCCCGCTCTTAAGCCGCCCGATAAAACCGGTCTAGCCCCCCACTCAATACTATGACAACTTACCCGGAACAGAAAACCCGGATCAGAAAAATAATTACGACAATCATACTTCTGGCGGTTTAGAAAATCACCAGCAAGGCTGGGTTTTCTGAGAGTCGCCCTGAAACTGCCTCTTTCTGAGAGAGAGCCCACCGGACACCAAAAACGATATTCTGATACAGCAACTGCCCCCCACAAGACTTACCCTAGAGAACAAACTCCATTTCCGAAAAAATCTTCTCCTCGTCATAAAGGCCCGGATAGTCATCCACAACCTTCTGCATCGCTGAAAAATACTCATCCCATCCATAGACCTCTGCAACTTTTTTCTTGTCAACAAAGATCTTGAAGGTCAAACCCTTGGGGCATTTGGTCATATTTAACTCCAGTACCCCGGCGTTCGTACTCTCCAGCCATACCGCCGACCACGAAGTTCGGTCTCCTTCTGTTTTTTTATATTTCTCGAAATAGGCTTCAAACACCCTTTTAATCTCACTTGAATCCATACTAATTCACACTCCCTCTATTCATTTAACAATAATTATTTCCATCATGAGAATCAGCAACACCGGACGGTCCTCTTCCGCCGAGACACAAAGAAAACAACCATAACCATCCTGACACTATTGAAATGTTTTTGGAAGTGCCCAAACTCATAATTAGCAAACGGAATAATACATTCTTGTAGTTTTCGACCAAACTGAAATATATTTTTTACAATTTTGCAATTTTACACACTCATTTCATTTTTCAACCGAAAGCCAATCAGCCCTAAACGGATTATTATGCTGATTCAAAGTTTCTAATTTGCGGCTAAACAGCCATTTTATGCGTGTTATCATCTGCCTACAGACTAACTTCACAAACCACATTTGATAATTTTGATCACTTTTTGTCATACAGGATACAGAACTGTCCATGCACCCTTAAAGCAATCATCAGTGGGACTAACAACGCACCAAATAATGACTAAAAACATATAAAAACAAATACTTATGCAGAACAAACAAAACCATACTTTCTTCCTGCCACAATGCTTAAAACCGCACAAAAATCTGCCCCCATGAGATTCTAAAGGGTATTACAACCCGCAAAAAACTTCATTTTCGTATTTTTGTTTGCCAAAATTGTTTTTTTCTGCCATTGTGGCTTTCCTGAATCGCTCTAATCGTAAAAAAGCAAACACAACAAACCTGCTTTCGATTCAATTTCAGATCACTGAAAAACTGTTGTGCCTGATTTGAGAGGTGAAAAAACTCAAAAATCCAAAAAACACCCGGCACAGATTAATCAATTCGAAACCTGCAGATTAGAGCAAAGGTGGCTGATACATCTTTCTTATAGAACACGTCAGCGGCCTGCCCTTAAGATTGCCGGACCGAAAATTCTTTCGGAAACCACCTGCCAACCGCTACGGGCCCGCTGCACTGTGTTTAACCTTATAATCATGGAGTGAGCAGACAATATGTGCCGTTTATTTGCGCTTACCAGTCGCGACCCTATTTCACCCATGCTCGCCATCAATGCCCTCAACACCATGAAAGAAGGGCATGACGGTTCCGGCGTGGGGCTCTGTCTCAGAGGACTTGGCGGTCGTTTTGAAGAGGAACTGCAGGGCTGCCCCATCCTGTCCGGCATTTTTACCGAAGCAGGCCTGCGAAGACTTGAACAATATGCCATGGACCATGGCTTCAAGTCTCAGTACAGCATTCTTTACACCCCCGAGACCGAACCGCCGGAAGGCACTCCGGTTCGAGGCACATACGCTGCAATAGCATACAAGGTTCCCAGAGGCTGGAATGAGCTTACTCCCGAACAGCAGGGACAGAAACTTGTTCAAATGCGTCTGGACCTCAGACGAATGGGTGAAGAAGAAGGCGATATCATGGTCTTCTCATTCTGGCCCGATACTATCATTGTTAAAGAAGTAGGCGATCCCCTTGAAATAGGCGAATGGCTCCAGCTTGGCGCAAACCGCAACCTCTATGCCCGCCGCATCATGGCCCAGGGCCGCCAGAACACCAACTACGCCATCAACCTCTACGCCTGCCACCCCTTCTTTATTGAAGGAGTAGCCTCCATGACCAACGGCGAAAACACGGCTTTTATCCCCATCAAGGAATATCTGCAGTCCAGAGGAGTAACCGGATATCAGGGCTATCAGTCCGATTCCGAAGTCTTCACTCACATAGCTCACTATACGACCAAAAGACTGGGGCTCGACATAAGAGCCTACAAGCACGTCATCACTCCGCTTATGGATCACGAAATGGCGGACCACCCGGACCGGGAATTCCTGGCCACTCTCAAAAGGTCCTGCCGTAAGATGATCATTGACGGACCGAACTGTATCATCGGAACCCTTGATGACGGTTCCATGTTCATGGTTCAGGACCGTAAAAAGCTTCGTCCCGGCATAGTGGGCGGTAAAGACGGCATCTATGCCTTCTCTTCCGAAGTCTGCGGCATTGACGCCGTCATCCCGGATCGCGACAGATCCAAAGACTTCCAGCCCATGCACCTCGATACAGTAATCGTCGGACCCGACTGCAAGGAGATAAACACATGCTCACAGAAAGACCAATTACCCCGTCAACTTTAGGCGTTAAAGACCTGAACTGGCAGATCGAGTGGGACAAGGATCTCTGTACCCAGTGCGGTCGCTGCACTTCAGTCTGCCCGGTCAACGCGATAGAACTCGGCGTACACCGCAAGCGTGAGATCATTACTCCCGCCGGCCTGCGCAACAAAGCCGAGAACAAATATTCCATTTTTTACGGTATCCGCCAGAAAACCGATCCCGCATATGCGTGTATCGGCTGCTCCATGTGCAACATGGTCTGTCCCAACAACGCCATCGGTCCCAAGCGGGAAGAAGGGTCCACCACCCAGAAATTCCACAACGACCGAGGCGGACAGCCCCGCACCAGAGGTGGACGCCGCAACTCCGGTGAATCCCTGCTGGACCAGATCAAATTCATGCGTATCTCCATGCTCACCGACCCCGCACTTGACGCAGGTCGCCATGAGTTCCGTCTGAATACCCTGCTGGGCCGTGTGCAGTCTCCCGAAGAAAGTCTCAAAACCTATCAGGAACACGGCTGGAAACCTCCGGTTCGCGAAATCTATCCCCTTGTTATCGGCGGCATGTCCTTCGGTGCCATGTCTCCCAACATGTGGGAAGGGTTGCAGATGGGTGTGGCCTACCTCAACGAAGAGTTGAACATGCCCGTGCGTATCAGCACCGGTGAGGGTGGATGCCCTCCCAGACTGCTGCGCTCTCGTTTTCTGAAATACGTTATCCTCCAGATCGCATCCGGTTATTTCGGCTGGGACGAAATCATCCATGCAATCCCCGAGATGAAAGTTGATCCCTGTGCCATCGAAATCAAATACGGTCAGGGCGCCAAGCCCGGTGATGGCGGACTGCTGATGTGGTACAAGGTTAACAAGCTCATTGCTGCTATTCGCGGTGTCCCCGAACGAGTAAGCCTGCCCAGCCCCCCGACCCACCAGACTCAGTATTCTATTGAGGAATCAGTAGCAAAGATGATCCAGTCCATGAGTATGGCCTGGGGCTTCAGGGTTCCGGTATATCCCAAGATTTCCGCATCCTCCACTTCACTTGCGGTTCTCAACAACCTGACCCGTAACCCTTATGCAGCAGGTCTTGCCATTGATGGTGAAGATGGTGGAACCGGTGCGGCGTACAATGTTTCCATGAACCACATGGGGCATCCCATCGCCAGCAACCTGCGCGACTGTTACAACGCTCTGGTTACTACCGGTAAACAGAACGAACTGCCCCTCATTGCGGGTGGTGGTATCGGTAAATCAGGCAACCTCGCTGCCAACGCCGCTGCGCTGATCATGCTTGGTGCAAGTGCGGTTCAGGTCGGTAAATACGTAATGCAGGCCGGAGCAGGATGCCTCGGCTCCGAAAAGGATCGCTGCAACGTATGTAACATCGGCGTTTGTCCCAAGGGCATCACCTCTCAGGACCCCAGACTTTACCGTCGCCTTGATCCTGAGAAAGTAGCCGAAAGGGTTGTTGATTTCTATCTGAGCTTTGACACTGAGATCAAAAAGATTATTGCCCCTCTGGGCCGCTCCACCTCACTGCCTATCGGCATGGCGGACGCGCTTGGTATCAGTGACCGTGCCGCTGCTGACAGACTCGGCATCAAGTACGTGGTTTAACAGAAGCTCACGATATACGGAGATATAAAATGTCTACAGAAAAAGTATGCATCAGCGGTCTCGAAGAAGGCGCCCGTATTGAATCCCGCATTCTTGAAGAAAGGATTCAAAAAGCGGTTGCCGATGGAGCCCGCAGACTTGAAATAGATGCCATGGGCCAACACGGCATTGGCGGACGACTCTGGATTTCCAAAGAAGAACCCATTGAAATTGATGTCATCGGAACTTCCGGTCAGCGTCTCGGATCCAAGGGTTTCCCCGGAACAGTGATCAACGTTCACGGTTCTGTATCCGATGACGTGGGCTGGCTCAATGCCGGTGCTGAAATCATTGTCAACGGCAATGCTTCCAACGGCGCGTGTAACGCCATGGCTCAGGGTAAAGTCATAGTCAACGGCGACATCGGCGCCCGCGGCATGACCATGACCAAAACAAACCCGCGTTTCGAACCGCCCGAGCTCTGGGTCCTCGGATCAGTCGGTGACTACTTCGCTGAATTCATGGCCGGCGGAACCGCCGTGGTCTGCGGCTTCGAACCCCAGAACTCTGAAAATGTTCTCGGCTTTCGCCCCTGTGTAGGTATGGTTGGCGGACGCATTTTTGTCCGCGGCCCTCATGGAGAATTCTCTACCGCAGATGCTATCCTTGAGCCCATCTCCGATACTGACTGGGAATGGCTTACAGCCAACCTGAAAGAGAACCTTGCCAAAATAGGACGCTCTGAAATTTACGAATCTCTCGTAAACAGAAAAGAATGGCAGCTAATCCGTGCCAAGTCCCCCTTTGAAAAAACCGGCAAGAAGCGCCTTTCCATGTCTGAATTCCGGGCAAAAGTTTGGGATGATGAACTCGGACAGGGCGGACTTATCGGCGACCTTACCGATCTTGACCGCAGCCCCATTCCGCTTATCACCCATGGAGAACTCCGACGCTTTGTTCCCGTATGGGAAAACCGCAAGTATCAGGCTCCATGCCAGTCATCATGTCCGACAGGAATGCCGGTACAGAAACGCTGGCAGCTGGTCCGCGACGGTCTAGTTGATGAAGCCGTGGATCTTGCTCTTGCCTACACCCCTTTTCCGGCAACAGTCTGCGGCTACCTTTGCCCCAACCTGTGTATGGACGGCTGTACCCGTGGCGTAAAAGAGCTTGCTTCAATTGATATAACCAAACTTGGACGCGAAGGTGTAAAGAGCCCCGCTCCCGAACTGCCACCTCTTTCCGGTAAAAAAGTTGCCGTTATCGGCGGCGGTCCGGCCGGTATTTCCGTAGCATGGCAGATCCGCCGCAAAGGACACGAAGCGGTAGTATTCGACATGGCTGAAAAACTTGGTGGTAAGATCACCTCCGCCATTCCTTCCAGCCGTATCCCCAAAGAAGTCCTTGATACCGAACTTGACCGTGTAGCCAAGGTTATTCCGCATGTTCACATGCAGAAAAAACTCACCGCCGATGACTTTGCAGAGCTTCGCCAGAATCACGATGCCGTTGTGCTGGCAATCGGTGCGCAGAAACCGCGCATCATTCCTCTGCCCGGGCATGAACGCATCACCCCGGCCCTTGATTTTCTCAAGGACGCCATGAAAGGCAAAGCGGAAGTGGGCGAGCGCGTGGTAATCATCGGCGCCGGTAACGTAGGCTGTGATGTCGCGACAGAATGTTCACGCCTTGGGGCAAAGGATATCCTGCTTATTGATATCCAGAAGCCCGCAGCTTTCGGTAAAGAAAGAGAAGAAGCAGAACATGTCGGAGCTAAATTCCGCTATCCCTGCTTCACTCAGGAAGTAACTGAAGAGGGTGTTGTTCTCAAATCCGGCGAGGTTCTCCCTGCTGATACTGTTATCATGTCCATTGGAGACACTCCGGACATTGAATTCCTTCCCGACACTATCGCGCTTGACCGCGGACACATTGTGGTAAACGAAGATTTCCAGACCACAGAACCCGGTGTTTACGCTATCGGAGACGCTGTCCGCCCCGGACTGCTGACCCATGCGATAGGACATGGAAGGCACGCAGCGGAAACCCTGGACGAAATATTCACCGGGAAACGTCCCGAAGCGAATCCCAAGGAAGTCATCGACTACAGCCGCATGACCCTTGAATACTTCGATCCCAGATTGACAGAATTCGGAGACATGCAGACCTGCGCTCAGGAATGCTCTTCCTGCGGCTCCTGCCGTGACTGCGGACTCTGTGAAACCGTCTGCCCTCAGGGAGCTATTTCCCGCAAGGGACTTGCGGGCAAAGACTTCGAGATGGTCTGTGATTCAAGCAAATGCATCGGCTGCGGTTTCTGCGCCAATGTCTGTCCCTGCGGAATCTGGAACATAGTGGAAAACAGCCCTCTGGGTTAATCATACAGTCTTGAAGATTCAGAGCCCCCGGATGGACCGGTGGTCTCTGATGGATTCTTAAGATAGGCAAGGCCGTCGGATTTTCCGGCGGCCTTATCTTTTTGTGGACAGAGTAAGGAGGAATAACCGAGTATCAGGACGGTAAACAGGAATTCAGGAGATTGGTAGAATGAGATACGCCCGTTACGAAGATCTTAGCCGGATAGTAGAAATTTACAATGAAGCTGTTCCCACAAGACTTGCGACTGCAGATACAGAAAAAGTTTCATTGGAATCCAAAAAACAATGGTTCGAAAATCATACCCGGGAAAAGCATCCTACAATGGTCTATGAGGATGAAGGGCAGGTTCTTGGCTGGGTAAGCTTTGAACCCTTCTACGGACGCCCCGCATATGCACAAACTGCAGAAATAAGTATCTACTTAGCTCAGGATTGCTGCTCAAAGGGCCTTGGATCCAAACTACTTGGCGAGGCAATCAAGCTTGCGCCGGATCTAAAAATTAAAAGTCTGGTCGGATATATCTTTTCCCACAACAAACCCAGTTTGGGATTATTTAGAAAATTCGGATTTGAGGAATGGGGGAAACTGCCCGATATAGCTGTGATGGACGGACAAAAATTCAGCCTTTCGATTCTGGGGCTCCATCTGAATCAATAAATAGCACCAGGCAAATGAAAAACGAAACTCCGGAACAAAAGCTCAAACGGCTTACAACTGCATCTTTTATACTGTCAGACAATAATGCAGCATGGGCTCATTGGTAAGTAAAGAGAAGGTACATCTTCATGAGTGCCTCCTACCGAGCGCACAGCCTATACACAGGCTAAAGGCCGATTCATTCGTGGAGCACTTGGGAAATACAGACCCTACAGAGTAAGATCTGTCCACAAAACCTGATTACGTCCTCTGCGCTTGGCTTCGTAAAGCATGGAATCAGCGGCAACAGTCATATCCTGAGGGACAGAACCGGTAGAAGGAAATACCGTAACACCTCCGAGACTGGCGGTAATAACATTCCCTGCCGATGAATATTCATGCGGGATGCCCAATTCAGAGATCACAACCCGTATTTTCTCAGCAAGGAAATGTCCCCCTGACGCATCCGTCTGCGGAAGCAGTATAACAAATTCTTCGCCCCCGAATCGGGCAGCCATATCCCCCGGTCTACGGGCCTCGTCCATCAGGACATCGGCAACCTTTTTGAGTACATCGTCCCCCGCAGTATGCCCGTAGTTGTCATTGTACTGCTTGAAGCAGTCCACATCCATCATCGCCAGTGAAATTACCTCTCCTGACCTCTGGCAACGACGCCACTCATTTTCAAGGGCCATCTCAAAACTTCTGCGGTTGGGCATCTCCGTAAGACCGTCAAGATTGGCAAGAGCTTCCAGGAGTTTTCTTTGACGCGCAATAGTCAGATGATTCTTTACCCGTGCTTTCACGATAGGAGGATGAAAAGGCTTACGTATGTAGTCCACAGCGCCCATTTCCAGCCCGCGGGCTTCATCCTGTTTTGAATCCAGTGCGGTTATGAAAATTACCGGGATATCCTTGCTGTGATCATTTGCCTTTATTTTGCGCAACACTTCATAGCCGTCAACTTCAGGCATAATTACATCAAGCAGCACCAGATCAGGAGGATTATCCGAATTGATCCGGTCAAGAGCCTGATTGCCATTCTTTGCCAGAATAACTTTATAGTCCTGACGCAGCAGATCGGAAAGGACATTCAGATTCAATCTTTCATCATCAACAACAAGTATTCTAGATCGTTCTTCCATTATTCTATCCATCTGACAGGTTGATCCCCAGTTCGGTTGCAATTTTACCCAAAACAGCACAGCCTTCGTCAAAATCATAATTATCAATATGTTCAGTCAACTCTTCCATCAGTTCCTCAACCCCGCCGGGATCGAAGTAAGACCTGAATTCCTCAAAAACATCATAAGATTCCGCATCTCCCTCACGTAACATATTATGCATTTTATTCATGAGGCTGACGCTCTTCTCCCTGTTGAACTCCCGGTCCGTTCGCAACTTATCATTAAGGTTATCAATTTTCCGCAAACCTTCAATTATCATTTGCAATTCTGCTGAAAAAAGCCTGAAGTCTGACTTAAAGGTTTCAATGTCACCTTCTCTCAGATCACTTTCCAGAATTCGGCATAGCTCATACAGTCCCGAAGCGCCGATATTTCCGGCCACTCCTTTCAATGAATGCAGCCGGACTGCAGCATCCGCGAAACGAGAATATCTCGACATTTCTTCTATAGCATCCTCGAAACCTTCATAATCTTTTCTGAATCCACGTAGGAGCCTCAGATAACTTTTCAGATTACCGCCAATATTGAGCAAACCTTGATCACTATTGATTCCCGGAACTTCCGGCAACCGTCCTTGAATTTCAATCTCCGGACCGTACGCAGGAAGAAAATCAATATCCGAATTGCCGGAAAATCTTTGCAGAACCCTCTGAAGCTCTTCGGGGCTGATAGGTTTGGTCAGGTGCTCATTCATACCGGCTTCCAGACTTTTTTCACGGTCTCCGCGCATAGCGTGAGCTGTCATGGCTATAATCGGTAATTCCTTATAGCGATCATCCGAGCGAATCAATCTTGTCGCTGTCAGTCCATCCATCTCAGGCATCTGGATATCCATGAAAACAACATCGTACTTTTTAGCCCATAGAGCTTCCAGAGCCTTGCGACCATTCTCCGCAACATCAACCCGGGCCCCGAACCCTTCCAGAAGGGTTTTGGCTACCTGCTGGTTAAGCTTATTGTCTTCTACCAGAAGAATCATCTGAGAATACTTCCTGCTGATATTGATGTGCTCAGAGGAGCCTTCATCTATTCCTTCGGGGCCAGCATCTCCTTTTTTCATCCCAAACTCATTGGACAGGGCCTCATACAGGGAAAGGCGGGTTACGGGCTTGGACAGAAAAGCATCCACCCCCTTGATAGCCGCTCTCTTTCTAAAACTCTCATCGGCATCTACAGGGACCATCAGAATGACCGGCATGTCAGAAAATTCCCTGCTCTCCCTGATTATGGAAACCGCCTCCATCCCACCCAGCCCGGTCATCCTGCAATCCATGAAGACAAGGTTGAAATCATTCCCGGCTTCACGTGCATCCTTTAAAGCACTTATCGCACTGAGAGCAGAGGACTTAGAGCTCACATCAAAGGAAAGTCCTTTAAGTGTGGATACTAAAAACTCTTTTGTCAGCAGACTGTCATCCACGACAAGAATCTTCTTGCCACGGGAGGAAGGCGGCAGAACCAGCCGAGCTTCTTTTTCAACAACTTTAAAGGCAATGGAAAAAGAGAAACGGCTGCCGCGCCCTGGGTTGCTCTGAACAGAAACCTGCCCACCCATCTGGCTCACCAGACTGTTGGTAATCGCCAGTCCAAGTCCTGTACCTCCATATTTACGGGTGGTGGAAGCGTCCGCCTGAGTGAAAGAACTGAAAAGACTGTTAAGCTCATCCGCATTCAAACCGATTCCGCTATCCTTAACAACAAAACCTATTTCAGCCTTTTCAGTAAAATCTCCGGGACAGGACACAAGCAGCGCGACCTCTCCCTCACCTGTGAATTTAACAGCGTTGTTAACCAGATTTGTCAGAACCTGTTCAAGACGCAGAGGATCACCAATAACCCTGTGCGGGACCTCCCGGTCAACGGCCAAGACAAAGTCGATACCCTTCTTCTCGGCCTTAACCGCCACCATATTACAAATCTTGCCAAGCACTTCATCAAGCTCGAACTCAACTTCCTCCAGTACAAATTTACCGGCCTCTATTTTGGAAAAATCCAAAATATCATCAATGATCGACAGAAGAGAATCAGCTGAGGAAAGCATCTTATCAAGATAGTCCCTCTGGCTGGAGTCAAGTTCAGACCCCTCAAGCAGACTTCCGAATCCGACAATACTGTTCATGGGGGTCCGGATCTCGTGGCTCATGTTGGCGAGAAATTCGGATTTGGCTCTGGTGGCAGCCTCCGCTGCGATTCTGGCCCGCTGCAGCTCCTGCTCCACCCTTCTGCGTTCGGTGACATCACGCATGCACTCAATTGCTCCGACAACTCTTCCGGTATCATCCTTCAGGGGACCGGCGACCCCCCATAAATAAGCACCCTTTCCCGACAATGAACTCGGGGTATAAACCTCCCCGTAAAGTATACTCCCCTTAACCTCCACAGACTCATACCGCCCGGCGGAAAGATCACTCCCTCCACTCAAAGCGCTGTCTATCAATATGGGCCTTCGTTCATTATAAAACGGCAAGGCATAAGCGTAGTCGCCTTTACCTATTATATCATCCTTACTGACCCCGGTGATTTCCTCGATAGCCTTATTCCAGGCAACCACTATTCCATCAGAGTCAATAACCATGGTCGGGTCGGGCAGAAACTCAATGATATCATTCAAACGATGATAGGAGGCCTGAAGTTCCTTTTCAGCCACCCTGCGATCAGTTACGTCCCTGAAACTCCACACCCGCCCCACAATATCTCTGCCTATCCGTTGCGGATTAGAGTATCTTTCGATAATCCGGCCATCATGCAAAATCAGTTCGTCCATCTGGCCCGCATCAGATTCAAGAGAAAAATTCCAAAGGCTGCTGAGACTTGAATCTCCAGAACTGACCTGATCAGCTATAAAACCGAACACATCGGAAACGATTCCTGACCTCAGATCAAATTCCGAAAGATTCCACATCGTGGCAAGACGACTGTTCCAGGCCACCACCCTGCCGTATCCGTCTACGGCAAGAATGCCGTCCGCAGAAGACTCAATGGTGGCCGTAAGCAATGAAACAGAACGCTCAATCTCTTCCTGAACCCTGCTCTGTTCGGTGATATCACTGATAGTCCCCTGCATGAAAATCTCTCCACCGACCTCAAGTTTCCTTACCCGCACCCGCGCAAGAAAATCCTCGCCGTCGAGCCGCCTGAAGAGCATCTCGTAATCGAGTCCACCAGTTTTGAGAACTTTCTCTATTTTATCTTCGAAAATCTCCATGGAGTTTTGTCCTCCGGGCTGAACCGGAGGCATAAACGTGGCGGGATTATAAGTAAGCAACTCTTTTTCTGAACTGCAGCGGAACATGGCTACTGCCTCGGGATTGGCACTTACCATTTTCCTGTTGAGATCCATAAGAAGAATCGCGTCACTGGCATAATCAAAAAGAGCCCTGTACTTGATCTCCCTTTCTATAAGGGCGGCCTCACGCACCTTTCTTTCAGTGATATCCCTCAGTACGACATGGAAGATCTCTCTATCACTGTAGCTTATGGGAGTAATAAGAATTTCCACCGGAAACGATTCACCGTCTTTATTTCTGGCAAGCCATTCAAACCGGGCCCGGCCACTATCCCTCACTTCTTCAGATATATGTGAAACCATATCTTTGGAAGGAGTCCCGTCCGCCTGCAAATCGGGGGACAGCTCCATGGGAGAAAGCCCAAGCATTTCCTCCTTGGAATCCATACCCATCAACTCCAATGCAGCGGCATTGCAGTCAACCACCCTTTGATTTTCAAGCAGCACACTCGCATCCGCCGAATCCTCAAAAAGACTTCTGAAGCGCTCTTCACTTTCCTCAAGAGCTCTGGTCTTACTCCTCCCCTGCTCAAGAAGATGCACCCTTTCAAGGGCCAGTCCGATATAAGATGAAATAAAAACAAGCACATCCAGATCATCTTTATCCAGTCTAACCTTTTTATCATAGGTCTGAACTGCTATAACCCCAACAGTCTCGCCTTCAAGTTTGAGAGGAGCCCCAATCCAGCACTCCGACTCATTCCCGATAAGTTCGTAGTTACCCTTAGCTGCTAATTTTTTTCGCGCTTTTTTATCCAGATACAGCGGGGTTCCGGTGCGAATCACATGGTCGGTCAGTCCTGCCCCCATCTTTCTCGGTTCAGGGTATGATTCTTTCTCATCCGAAAAGTATGGATAGCTGACGATCCCTTTTTTGAGGTCATATGAAGCGATAAAGAGATTATGCGCAGCCATAAGACTGTTGATCTGACTGTGTACAAAGGAATAAAACTCTTCAATGCCCGAAACTCCAGTTATGGCGAGAGCAATCCTGTTCAACACACCATGTACTTTTTCCATTCTTCTCCGCCGCGAAACCTCAAGGCTGAGGGAACTGTTCAGCCTCGTAAGTTTCCTGTTCCATAAAAAAACCAATAGAACAGCGAGAAGCAGCAGACCTGTCACTTGAACAAACAACCTGAAATCTTCCTCAGGCGAAAATTCATTATGGGCATAGGATGAAACAGATGATGGTTTTACGACTTCAGCGGCAGCGGAAGTGAGACCAACAGGCAGGGAATATTGAGAAGCGCTCACGCCACCCAGAATAAGATTGCAGGATGCAATGCAGCACACCAACATTTTTTTTAATGTCGATCCCAAAGACATATTCCCTCCGGTACAGAACTTTTACAGCAGCAAAAGCGTAATTAACACCTGCATAAGAAGAGCTCAAGATGCCAGATATAAAATATATTCATGAAACCGTATACTTCTCCGGCTGCATTGAGTTGCCCAGCCAAAGACAGGTTCCGACGGGATCAAAACGAGCTTAACGTGAAGAAAGCAGAGCAAAACAACAGCACTACCAGCTTAAATCAGAAAAATCGCACCAACTTAAAATTCCAATGGAATAAAAACAAACCACTGGAAACCAAAATACACACCGATTCAAAACATTCCATTTCAACCACTTACACATAAATGGAAACAAAAAATTCCAAAACAGGACTTCACTAATTCGCAAAAAAAAGATATTCACAATTACAGATCAAAAACACGCACCAAACAACAAAGACAACTCTCTGTTATATCAGTGCTTTTTAATAAAAAAACATTTTATCAATATATCCCGATTATGGTACGCATCCTGCTTCACCTCAATTAAGATATTTTTACATCTGCTCATACAACAGAAAAGACCATGCAATGAACAAGTCACTCAACACAAAGAAGCAGGGCCGAGCTATTCTTTTTCAAATACTAAAAAAAAGATACACGAGTGCATGTCGCAAATTACATCTTCCATTATACCCAAAACCCCAAATCATCTATGATAGATTGTTAGCACATATAATCAGCACAACTTTTCCGGACATGAAACATTCTATTTAACCCTATAGCAAAAAAGAGCGCTATGGTTGAAAGCAAAAAATTCAAACTTCTGTTTAAGGACCGGATCGGGATTGTCTTCGACATCACCCAGCTGATGTTGAAACACGAGCTCAATATAATCTGCATGGAGGTTGAGCAAAAGGAAGGATATGCTCAGATTTCAGTCGAGATAGACGGTAATGAGAAAATTGAAGCCGAGGAAATGCTGCGGCTATTCTCCACCCTTCCCGGAATTGAAAGCCAGACTGAACTTAAGAGACTCCCCCAGGAGAAAAGAGAAAAATGGTTCCGCATCCTTTTTGACGGAATGAGTGAAGGTATCGTTTCCGTAAATTCCAAGGGCATTATCAATACCGCAAACAGTGTCGCCTGCCACATTCTTAACATACCCTACGAAAATCTCGTCAACACCTATGTTGGTGAAATAACGCCTAAAAACAACCTCCTTCTTGAATGTATGCAGAAGAGAATACCCATCAGCAGGAGAAAAACAGCGCTAACAGACACCGGGCGTGTCGACTTCTACGGTTCAGCCAAACCCATTCACAACTCTTCAGGAGAGTTTGTCGGCGCCGTTCTGCTCATGAAAGACCTAAAGGAAGTCAAAGCCATGGTAGATGCGGTAATGACTCCGATCGAAATCAAGTTTGATGATTTCATAGGCGACAGCAAAGCGGTCAAAAACCTTATCACCTTCGCCAAAAGAATTGCGGAGCTGGATACGATTGTTTCCATTACCGGTGAAAGCGGAACCGGAAAAGAACTCTTTGCCCGCGGCATCCACTATGAAAGCGGCAGGCCCGGACCGTTCATCCCCATCAACTGCGCAGCCCTCCCGGAACAACTGATTGAAAGTGAACTTTTCGGCTATATTGACGGTGCGTTCACAGGGGCAAGAAAAAAAGGCAAGCCCGGGCTATTTGAAGCAGCCCAGAATGGCACTATTTTTCTGGACGAGATAGGAGACATGCCACCCGGACCTCAGGCCAAGATACTCCGCGTGTTGCAGGATGGTTTTGTGAGAAGAATCGGTGGTGTGGAAGAGATCCCGGTCAATGCAAGGGTTATCACTGCAACCAATAAGAACTTAGGTGATATGGTTGCAGAAGGGGATTTCCGCGAAGACCTCTTTTACAGAATCAATGTCCTCAATATCCAGATCCCGCCCTTACGCGAAAGACTCTCCGATGTTCCACTCATGGCCACCATGTTTCTCAACCAGTTCAACCAGAAATTACAGAAAATGGAGCAGACAATAAGTCCAAGCGCTATGGAAAAACTCTGTAATTACAGCTGGCCGGGCAACGTCCGTGAACTGCAGAATGTAATTGAACGGGCATCAATTATCAGTGATTCAAACGAAATCCCAGCCGAAGCAATTCATCTCGATGCAAAGCCGCTCTGCTGCACTAAACAGTGCCAGCAGACAATAGATGATAAGGAAGACGGTTCACTGAAGGATCTGGTGGGCAACTATGAAATGAAAATTCTTCTGGACGCTCTGAACTCCACGTCCAGCATTCGTAAGGCAGCTAAAAAGCTTAATATATCTCACACCGCACTCATAAAGAAAATTGAAAAGCACAACCTTAGACACGAAAGCAACAAATCCCCCTGGCAATCATCTATGCTTCTTAATTGAAGCTGAAAGCGATTCAACTAAATTAATCTTAAAAGCAGCTCCCACAGGGGCTGCTTTTTTTAATTTATACAACATTATCGAACTATTACACGAATGGAAACCATCCGGTATTAATTTATACCACCTGTTAACCCCCTTAATTTGAACAATTATAAGCCTCATTAGAAAAATGCGGTAACCAGACAAACCACTTACCAGTTTCCACCCTCCATAGAAAACACTTCCCAGCAGCCTCACAGGAACATTTCACCCCACCACACAACATCAATAAGCCTCCGTTTTTAAAGAACTAATACACAAAAAAGAAACAAAACGCCCCGCTTTACCCAAAACTGGCACACGGCTTGCCTATAGGAAAAATACCAAGAGCTCAGATGCTCATCAGAAACGCCCCGGTGTGATTGGGGGTAATAACTTTAACAAACCAGGAGATTGGGAAATGAAAGTTGGTATTTTGAAAGAGATCAAAGCTGAGGAAAACAGAGTATCCATGACTCCTTCCGGCGTAGAAGTAATGCGTGCAAACGGACATGAAGTCATGGTTGAAAAAGCAGCTGGCGAGGGAAGCGGCTTTTCAGACGAGGACTACATTGCTGCAGGCGCCAAAATCATCAACACCCCGGCTGAAATCTATGCTGAATGTGAGATGGTCATGCATGTTAAAGAACCTCAGCCTTCAGAATACGAAATGGTTCGCGAAGGACAGATTGTTTTCACATATTTCCACTTCGCTCCCGATGAGCCTCTGACCCGCGCATTCATCAAGAACAAGTCCATCGCCATCGCTTACGAAACCGTTGAAGGACCTTCCAGAGACCTTCCTCTGCTGACTCCCATGAGTGAAGTTGCAGGACGCATGTCCATTCAGGAAGGCGCAAAATACCTCGAACGCTACTACGGCGGACGCGGCCTGCTTATGGGCGGTGTTACCGGTGTTGCTCCGGCCAATGTTGTCGTAATCGGCGGCGGTGTGGTTGGAACAAACGCAGCACAGATGGCCTGCGGACTCGGTGCAAAGGTTACCCTGCTTGATATGAACCTCGAAAGACTCCGCTATCTCTCAGAAGTAATGCCCAAGAACTGCTTCCCCATGATGAGCAGCCCCGCACTTCTGCGCGATCTGGTCAAAGAAGCCGATGTGGTTGTCGGTGCTGTCCTCGTAGCCGGCGCAAAGGCTCCCAAACTGGTAACCCGGGATATGCTCAAAACCATGAAGAAGGGCTCCGTGATCGTTGACGTTGCCATTGACCAGGGCGGTTGCTTCGAAACTTCCAAGCCTACTACTCACGGCGATCCCGTATACGAAGTAGAAGATGTAATCCACTACTGCGTTGCAAACATGCCCGGTGCTGTACCTGTAACTTCCACTATGGCTCTCACCAACGCAACCCTCCCCTATGCAGTAGAAATCGCCAACAAGGGATGGGAAAAGGCAGCACAGGAAAACAACGCGATCAGAACCGGACTCAACATGATTCACGGTCAGGTTACCTACAAAGGCGTAGCCGAAGCTTTCGACCTTGAATACGTACCCGTAGACAACGTGCTGTTCCCCAACTAGCAGCAAAAAGTCATATTGCACCGGGTAGAAAGGTAAATACCAGCATCATTACCTTGAATACTGTTTGAATTGATTCAGGCGCTGCCCGAAAAGCAGCGCCTGAAGAGGGAGTGCAGGGGCAAAGGCGGAAGGCCAGGCCCCGTCAAATCAAATAAAGAGGTGCCCGGAGCAAAACACAAGACCAGAAGCCAATCCACGCTCATAAAGGAGTATGATCAATAAACCTAGGGGATGACATGGAAATTATGACTTTACTGGACACTATGGTAGGAAAAGTTGGCGCATTTGCATGGGGGCCGCCCATGCTGGTTCTGCTCGTGGGAACCGGCGTATGGCTGACCTTCTCCCTTCGAGGCCTTCAATTCAGAAAACTGTGGTACGCCCTTTACCTCGCTCTTATCAAACGCAAGGAAGACTCAGACGAACCCGGTGATATCACTCACTTCCAGGCCCTGATGACCGCACTTTCAGCAACAGTGGGAACCGGCAACATCGCCGGTGTGGCAACAGCCATCGCATTAGGAGGTCCCGGCGCACTGTTCTGGATGTGGATTACCGGCCTTGTAGGCATGGCAACCAAATACGCCGAAGCAGTTCTGGCCGTTAAATATCGTGAAATCGATGAAAACGGCGAAATGAGCGGTGGCCCCATGTACTACATATCCAAAGGCCTCAAAATGCCATGGCTCGGCTCAGCTTTCGCCATCTGTGCCTCTGTGGCTGCTTTCGGGATCGGTAACATGGTTCAGTCAAACTCCGTTGCCGACGCAGTTGAAGCCACCTACAGCATCTCTCCTTTCATCACCGGTATAATCCTCATGGTCTGCACCGCGGCTGTTATTCTTGGCGGAATCAAGAAAATCGGACAGGTAACAGGCTTCTTCGTACCTATCATGATCCTCTTCTACATGGGTGGAGCTACCTACATCATCCTCGCAAACATCGCAGAAGTTCCTGCAGCACTCGGTTTCATTATTGAACAGGCCTTTAATCCCACAGCGGCAGTAGGCGGATTTGCCGGAGCATCCATAATGCTCGCCATCAGAATGGGTGTGGCAAGAGGAGTTTTCTCCAACGAATCCGGACTTGGAAGTGCTCCTATCGCAGCAGCTGCTGCACAGACCAAAAGCCCCGTCACTCAGGCTCTGGTCTCCATGACCCAGACCTTCATCGACACCCTTGTTGTCTGCACAATGACCGGTCTGGTTCTGATCCTCACCGGAGTATGGTCCAGCGGAGCCACTGGAGCCGAGCTTACCACACTTGGTTTCGGTGCAGGCTTCAGCGGTGGTGAACATGTTGTAACCATCGGTCTGGTCCTCTTCGCCTATTCCACCATTCTCGGCTGGAGCTACTACGGTGAGAAATCTATCGAGTACCTGTTCGGCGTCAAAGCAGTGCTGCCATACCGTCTTGTATTCATCTGCTTTGTTGGAATCGGTGCAATAGCCAAACTCAGTCTGGTCTGGAATATCTCGGACACCCTCAACGGACTGATGGCTATCCCCAACCTCATCGGCCTTCTGATGCTCACCCCGGTTGTTGTCTCTGAAACACGCAAGTATTTCGAAGGCGACAAAGAAGCAAAAGAATCCGGAGACCTCGCAACTTCCGCGGCCTCTGACACCCGGAAGTAATCCTCCAGGGATTACGATAGCCCGCCCGGCACTCTTTCGGGAACCCGGATTACCCCGAAAGAGTGCCGGCACACAAATTTCCAACAATAAGCCGCCCCCGAACCTCACCGGATCAGGCGGCTTACGAGAAATGCCAACGGAGGTGTTGCCAAAGACACTACGGAAAATACCCCATAAATCCGGACTGCAACGTATCCCCCGAACAGGCATCTCCGGATATAAACTGCGCAACTCTGGCAGTTTAAAACAAAGCTTAAAGTAAAACAGAGTTAAGGATTCTTACCCAAACATCAGTTTGGGGTCATGGCTAAGGCGTGTTAAAGCCCGGTCTCTTTCGCTGAGACCGGGCTTTTCTGGTGTAGGTCCTAACTGTTCGGTTGCGAACCATCCCGGTTACGCCCCCCAGTTGCATTATAGACTTATCACCTCAGTCTTCTCACCCACAACTGAAAAGTGAATGGCAATGGGCCTGAAACAATATTTCGTTTTAGTTTTTCGCAGCAAAATGATGCAACTTATGCACTTAGAATTTACGAAATAACAACACTCTCTTTTATGCACCAAAATTGGGACAATATTGGAACAAATTCTGCCCCAACAAAAAAAGGACTTACAACCATAAAGCTGTAAGTCCTTGTAATATCTGGTACCGGGAGCGAGACTCGAACTCGCAAGGGCATGAACCCGGCGGATTTTGAGTCCAATATCAAGACTACAACATGTGTCCCTGAGCGTCCCTATATGCTGTATTTAAAGACTTTATTTTATAAAAATGTCCCTGAGCGCCCCTTGAAAGTTGCGAAAAGTGGGAGTAAAGTGGGATAATGAAATCAAGTAAAGCAAAATGGTCAAAGGTTAAAGGAGCCATAGGTCTCCGCTACTATGAATTCCCAGACCGAAAACATAAAGGCAAACTTGACCGCTACTATAGTTGCCGATGGTCACGTAATGGGAAAAAGATTGAAGAAGGAATCGGCTGGTCCTCTGAAGGGTGGAAAGTATCAGAAATAGTCACCCTTCGCCACACATTACAGCAGAACTACAAAAAAGGATCTGGCCCAACAACATTTGCTGAACTCAAAGAGCAACACGCCAAAAAGAAAGCCGAGGCTCAGGCAAACGAGACCAAAGAACAAATCAAGGAAATCACTTTCAGAAATTTTTTCGAATTGTACTACATCCCATGGAAACGCGATCGCAAAAAACGCAAAACCTGGACGGATGATGTTAAGCGGGCAAACAAGCGTATTCACCCATTTCTTGGAGAATTTCCTCTTTCGGCTATTACTCCAGATCTCCTTCAGGAATTCATGGACACCCTTTACGATGACGAGCTGGCCGATGCGACTGTACTCCATCATATGGCTATTATCAGATCTGTTTTCAACCGGGCAGCCACGACTGTAGTTGAAGATGTGGTCGTATTCCCTGACCAATCCCCTATTGAGCACGTAGATTTACCCCAGATCGGCAACCAGAACCAAAGGGAAAGATTCCTTAGCAAAGAAGAAGCTAAGCTGCTGCTCACAGCAACGCTGGAGAAGGCAGAACAAGCCAAAGCTGCACATCACAGGAAATGCTGGCAAGATCTGCACGATGCAATTCAGCTGTCGTTAAACACCGGCATGAGGCTAGGCGAAATCCAGCGAGTAGAATGGCATGATATTAATTTTTATGGGAAGCTGCTTACTGTGCGTATGCTCAGCAACACCCAGAAGCCGGGCGGCAGTATTCCTCTTAATTCTGTAGCCCTTGATATGCTAATGCGCCGCAAAGAACAGTCTGACGGAGCCTTGATCTTTCCCCCTCTTGCCGGAGGCAAAAAACGTGAGAATATTTCACATCAGTTCAAGGCTATTGTGGACGAATTAGAACTAAATAAATTTGCTACAGCCAAAAGCCAACGAATAGTATTCCACAGCCTGCGGCACACCTTCGCTTCATGGCTAGCGATTGCCGGCGTTGATATCTACCGTATCAAAACCCTCATGCGGCACAAGACTATTAATATGACTATGCGGTATGCACACCTTAGTCCTGATCTTTCTCAGGGAGCTGTGGAGTTGTTGACTGCGGATTAAGCTGTAAATTAAACAAAACAAACTTTTACAGCTCAATCTTTGTAATATTTTAATAATTAAAACTTTAGAATGTGTCCATGTATAATATCAGGCAAGAAAAAATCTGCTTACAATACAATCTCAAGAATACGATTAATTAGCAGTATATGAGTTCAAAACAATCTCTTTGTATGGAAGCGTGCCTTTTGAATAGACATCGTTAAAATAGGTCATAGGATAGGTCATGTTATAAAGTGGTGGAGAAAGCCAAAGCACCAACTGCATAATCATGCTAAATTTGGCTGCTAGATCCCTCAAATGCCATATAGGCTCATGGTGAAATACTCTATTTCTAAACTTTCTTAGATCGTTAAGTGTAACGGATAGATATTGCTGTCGCCGGCAATTTGAAGGAACTTTTCTAAAACAATCTTTAAGCAAAACTGGAACGAGACTTGCTGAGTACCTACGAGCAACAAGGGCACTCCAAAATCCAAAACTTAACTCGGCAACAATCTTTCCTGCATTTGACCTATCACCAGAGCTAAGCTTTTTCTTAGCCAGAACAATTTGTCCTGGTTGATAGCTTTGCAGAAGTCGAGGAATATCAAACCACATGTCAGTACCATAATGGTTTGTGAGAGCAGAATGAATACGGTTCCTTAACACCACTTCTAAATTCTGAAGAGGGATATAAAACGACTCGCTCAATCGACTATTCCACAGATACCTCAAAACACAGTCAAACTCCGTCTCCTGCGGAGATCTCCTGTACCCTTCCAGCCTTGCTTCAGACAAACCTAGTTTTAACTCTTCCCAAAAAAGTTCTTGCATAAATAGAAAACTGTGCCTATCTTATATGTACAGAACGTGGACATAACCCCTCTTGGCACTGCCGATAAAGTTCCCACGTCATTGAGATAAAACAAAGACCCTGCTTCGGCGGGGTTTTCGTTTTGTATACAAATAGGAACAATAAGTCTAGAACACCGCTTTCGGAAAGAAGTCCTGCAGACTTCCACTCTGGCTAGCTCCAAGCAGCTAGAAAGGAATGTTTACATAGATGTCAGCAGCTAAAGCGAATGAACCTTTAGGGATGAAAAGGATTTATGGGCCGCCCATGCCATGCGTGGAAGGATGCCTCAGAATACAAGCTCATAGCCTCCAAACGGATATATATTTAATTTTACCCACAGTTCTCGCTAACAGATAAGAACCTCAATAACCGAGCCAATACAAAATTTCATGCCCTTATATTCTGTTTTATTCCCGACCTGACAGAGAAAGCAGTAGCTTCTGGCAGGAGTGTTCTTCGATGTTATTCTTACGTTTGAGTATGTTCCCTCCTTACCTTCCGATAGTGTCTTCG
This sequence comes from Maridesulfovibrio salinus, assembly GCF_055394525.1. Lineage (NCBI taxonomy): Bacteria > Pseudomonadati > Thermodesulfobacteriota > Desulfovibrionia > Desulfovibrionales > Desulfovibrionaceae > Maridesulfovibrio > Maridesulfovibrio salinus. The sequence goes on along the minus strand of NZ_AP042461.1, from coordinate 1,114,530 downwards.
TAGTTTATTGGGGTGTTTCAGCTTCGTCCAGCTCAGTTTTCGTTGAAAAAGTCAGTAAAAACTGAACGGTATTTGCTGAGTTCTGGATCTGGAATTGAAAAGCCGATTAGCCGGCTTCTTGGAGATGTGCGAAGCTTTCATTCAAAACTGAATTGAAACCGCTAAGTTGGTTTGTTTAGAACACTTTATGAAAAAGCCCCGCTGAAAGTTGTCCATACCAGATAGCCTGTGTACCCGAAATAGCAACATAATAAAGCTATGGCTTCTACTCGGTTGATTCTACCAGGGCCACGAAATCCATATCCTATTATAAACAATGACACCGTAAGAATAGCCATGACTGAAACATCTCGGAAAACCACTTCTGGGCCGACTTTCATCGGATGAATAACGCCTGCTATCCCAACAACAGCCAATGTGTTAAACAAATTAGATCCTAGCACGTTTCCGAGAGCTATATCATGCTCACCTTTCCGTGTAGCAACAACGGAAGATGCGAGTTCAGGCAATGATGTTCCTATTGCGACGATGGTTAACCCGATCATCAAATCACTTACTCCGAAGCCGTGCGCTATCTCTACAGCCCCCCAGACAAGGACTCTAGAACTGATAATTAACAACACCAGCCCTAATATTAACCAGAATAATGACCGACTGATAGGTACCGCTTGACTTTCTAGCTCTTGGTCTATTTCAGTGCCCAAAGCATCATCTTTACATTGCAGACCCTGCCAGATAGTCCAACCCATCAATCCACTGAAAACACATAGCAGCACAACTGCGTCAATTCTTGAAACGTCTCTATCCCACAACTGCCATGCAGCTAATGCTGTCACCACCGTAAGAATTGGAAGCTCCTTTCTCAAAACCTGCGAATGAACAGTGATAGGACTGAGTAATGCTGTCAAGCCAAGTATTAATGCGATGTTGGTTATGTTTGAACCATACGCATTTCCTAAGGCTATTCCAGGAGCACCTTCAGAAGCTGCCAATGCCGATACTACCATTTCAGGCGCAGATGTTCCAAATCCGACAACCACCATCCCTATCAACAAGGGAGGCATACCAAAGTGTCTAGCAGTTGCGGCTGATCCTTCGACAAAACGATCTGCACTCCATACTAGAAGGGGCAGAGCAAATATAACAGCAATGAATGATGTAACCACTGAAATAGCCCATATTCATTCTGAAAGAACCTTAAATAAGTTTTCCCAAAATGAACTTGTGTTAATAGTTGAGGATTCTGTCTGCATCCTTGATGCTCTGGTAGAGAAAAGGCATATTCGAACGAGTTACGTATTCCTGTGCATCCACACCGTGGATGTTCAAGCACTTGCCTCAGGCTGCGAGAACACCTTCTGACAAGGTGAATATTTTAGCCTGTTCAGTTATAGGAAAGTCCTCGCTGTCACCGTACATAAGGTTTACACCTGAACCGTTAAGAAAGATGGTGACCTCATCTCCTTCATTTAGCATGAAGTTGCCAAGTCGAAGAACATTCCATTTAATTTCCGGGTCAGAGCTTGAAAGAACGATAAGCATCTTCATTTACAATACCTCGGTGATGTTTAAAGTTGGTTATTTTAACTTCGCGAATCTGACTAAATATGCCTCGTCCAGAATCATCTTTTCACAGACCAAGCAGGAAAAGGCATTTCTCCTAGCCCTTCGATTCCAAAGCTTATCTACATCGGTTTCTAGTTTTACTAATAATTTCCATGAGGAAAGTTGCGGAACCATCACCGCAGGATATAAAAACAGCCCATGGCAAAATTCTCTGTTGGATTCTCCTTTGAATGAACAATATTCTTCATTGTCAACGGATAAAGAGTAAAGGCGGAATCGAAGGAGTTGGTCAATATCGGTTTTGATATTTTGCATTTATTAAATGAAAGGCTAAATTGAAAAATTACAGAGCAGATTTATCTGTTAGATGTTCCTGATAGTGAAAAAATAAAATCGACTATTCAAAGTAAACTTCTAAGTAGATGGCTGTATTAATTGCCGATAGAAGGTGTTCAATCCACAATTTTCTGATAGCTTAATTCGATCTTTATGTCAAAAGTGATGGCTCGAGCGTGGTTGATTAGAAAGTACAAGACTTTAAATGGATACGTATTTATTAGTTTGGTATGTTAATTGCTTTAATTAATCTACTCTCTGATGAGCACGTGCCCGCAATGTCATCTTCGGTCAACCGAACAATCCAAGCAAACACGACGATATAAAATCTCTCTACCCACACACAGAATCATTAAAAAAACGCCCCCCAGTGACCAAATAAAACCAATCAGTATAACTTTCAATTTTTTAAAATGATTCGCCATACAAAACTGCCATACAAAACTGCCATACAAAATCATCTATTTTCTAGCCCTCGATCGCGAAGTTCAGCGCCAGTTCGGCAACGCCGTACTCTTTATAACGGAGTTACCCCTTCCTCAAAATTGAGCGTTAACATCGCCTTCTTTCAATATGACTAAGCTCTTAGAAAAAAAAACTTCGGTGAAATAGCCTGGATGTAAATTAAACAATCTGCTCAGATTGCACCCGAGCATTTCCGAGGACTTAGGCAAACAACAAAACAATTTTCGACTTCTTAATCTTCATCCTGCCAGCTTTTTGGATAAGAAGGATATTTCTCTGAAAATTCGCCCTCTCCTTGATCAATATGATAGCTAAGCCTCCTACGAATAAACTCGCCGTCATGCTCTGTTTGGTAATAATTACTGTATTGAAAGTTATTATTGTGCCACAATAAAAAAAGCTCCTTAAATTTTGGAACAAAATCCATTGAAATAGACTTTTCCTCCGCACGTCCATACGCATTTTCATACAAATCAAAAACGAGCACATCTAAAGCTGTTATCGTTATCTCCATAAGATTTGCAAATTCTTCTTTGTAGCTTTTTTGTCCTTCCCTTTTCATGGAATTCCAAAGAAGCCTAGCATTAGACTCAGAATCCGCTGATGGCCCTTGAGACAAACACTTTAAGCATTTAAAATAATGATGCTGCCGAACCACTTCCCGAACAGTTGCTTCAGAACAATCTGAACATATGAATTCACTAGACGCCCCGCACCAAGGACAATTATCAACACCTCGCATATAGCCTCCAAACGGATATATATTTAATTTTAACCACAGTTCTCGCTAACAGATAAGAACCTCAATAACCGAGCCAATACAAAATTTCATGCCCTTATATTCTGTTTTATCACCAGCCTGACAGAGAAAACAGGGGAAATCGCAACCATGGCGTTCAATCTCATGTTGAGCCTGCTCTTTTGTCAGAATCGAATCTAAGACAACTTCATAATCTTGAAAACTAGCACTCATTTCACCCTCCAGATATGCCATACACCTATTTTCTTGCTCTCGATCGTGAAGCTTCGCGCCAGTTTAGCTCGCTCTATGTCCATCTGAATCGTTTCAAGATAGTTTTCAAGCTGGAGGATCAAGTCCATACGCTCTTTAAACGGAGTCCCTTCGGCCTCGATCTTGTCCAGTGCAAAAGCCTGATTCATACGTCCCTGCGCATGCTCCTAGGGGTTGCGCATCTGCCCACAAGCTACTTAGATCATATCTCCGCTATCCAATATTGTATGTTCCTGTATGGCCTGCCGGAACCGCAGTGCCGGGGTTGATTTAGTTGGAGCATCCAGAACTGGAAAGGATTATCCCCGACAACGAATAAGCCCACTTCTTTGAGTAATGAATTTCTTACTCATCCACACTTGATCAATAAATATAAATAATATAATTGGAAAACTTCAATACCTTCATCCAAGGAGCTAACATAAAAAGATTTATTCCAATTATACTATTTGTTTTTTTCTGCTGTGCATTTTTCGGTTCTCCTAAAGTTGATACCACATCAGACAAAGACTTCCGCAACTCAATTATCGAAATGCTCGACAGCCTCAAGCCAGACAACAGAGAGGAGCTGGCTAAATCCTTCAGCTTAATTCTGACCAATGGGAAAAGCGAAACAGACATAACTCTAACTGCCCCATCTGCAATGAGACTAGGTTGTTCATTGCAAGATGTTTACACACTTTGTGAACAGAACGCTCAATGGGGCAACAAAACATATTTAAACACCCTTAACTCGTTAGATGGTTTAACTTTCGACGAACTGCGTAAAAGAGCAGCAAAAATAAAAAATATATTTCAGGCCGAGAAAGCAAAAAAGGAAGCTGAATGGCAAAAACAAAGACTCACCCAATTCCAACAAAAACTCGTTAAAATAAAATCCAGCATCAACGACATCAAGGAACAAGAAAAAAGACTTAAAAATGGACAATCTATTCTCACAGCATCACAAAACTACGCGGACAAAATAAATTTAAAATCTACAGAAACTCCCATTAAGGAAAGGACCGCTAATTTTGCAAGTTCACTTAAAGTAGACATTAACCTTACCAACAATGGAGTGAAAACCATTTCTTACATTAGATTCAAAACCACTGTTAATGACACCAAAGAAAAAAGAATCAGAGAATACTTTAATGAAATTAAATTCGATAAACCAATAGATTCTGGCCATAATTTTAAAAAGACATTTGTCGTAGAGCGCATAGCCTGGTTAAAATACCCTCCACAGGGAGTTAAAATTACAACAGTCATAGATCAGCTTGTTACGGCAGATTGCTACAATCTTGTTATCAATGACTGGAAAAAACGGTTTTCAGGAGAATGGTTTTATAAAGATGCCGAACGAGTAACACGTAATAAAAAGAAAAAAATTGAGAGAGAGCAAAACTTTCTCGTGAAGCACAAACAATGGCTTGAAAAAACACTGGAACTCATTGAGGCTAAAAAAATCAAAAACAAGGATGATGAATACGAGCAAATGGGCTTTGAGCCGAGCTACGTACCCAACAATAATTTTTAAATATAGCAAGGGGTGACCTCCTGCATAAGCCAGGAGGGGCATTCCTAAAGCAGCGACTCCTTTTCAATAATCCCAAACCGCCGAATCCCGTATTCAACAAGATCAGTACTTTTATAGAGTATCTTCTTACCACTCTTGTAGTGACTCCTTGGGCCGACCATTTTGCTGTCGTCATTTCGTAGGGTTTTAGGTGAAAGCCATCCGCCTGTGTATTTGTCCACATCGTGCCGGGCAATCACAGGTGGGAGCCCAGCGATTACGAAATCTTTAAATGCAGACTCCTTTTCAGTTAGTGGGCGATCCCAATTGATATTTGAAGATGACATTTACTCACCTCGATAAGTGACATGATTTAATCCTTATGGTCTCAAGGTATTATTTCCATACCTGCCTACTCTTCACCTACTGCTCGCAAAACTTTCATACGGAGCTATGTTAGGAACCACTGTGCCACAAGACACATTTAAGTGTCAATGGAAATTGTTCCATACGACACACAAAGTTTTGAGGTAGAAGATTGGAACAATTTTGATAAGCTACGAATGATCTTTCATGAATTATGAAGGTGAGATTTTATTGGACTATTCTAATTGAAGACATCAACCATTAAAAGTAGACAACAATCGTCTTGTCCTGAAAATCCACTGTTCTCCGAAGACATGTTTGTTGAAACTCAACCCAAAATTAGGACCTACCTGAGTAATCATTTTGGGTTACTTGATTACCTTTAAATAAAACAGATGCCTACTATAAGCTCTTTCACGTGACTGTCGAAAAGGAAGATTAGATGAAGAAATAACTTTTAAGCAGACTGTTGTCTTTCCTGAGTATCATTTAAATTTTTAGTTATTTCTTCCGCTGCCTTGTTTAGAATACTAGACGCACCAGTTTCAGCCTCTTTGCAAATAAGATACAACTCTTCTGGGGTTGGGACCTCTTCCCCATTGACTATCGCGCCAATGCGATTAAGCATAATTCCTGTTTTGGCAGCAATTTTTTGATCAGTATTATCTGAAAGCCGGATACTCTCTGCAAGATTATTAGCTACAACTTTATCAAATGCACTTAGGGTAACCGTTTTTTCTTGAACATCAGGAAAAAGCGCTATCGGATTTATATTTAATGCCCTACAATATTTGACCATATCAGCAAATGAGGTACGCTCACCGCCCCTCTCCCCACGCAACCAGCGTGAGACAGTACCATGCCCTACGCCAAGCATGCCCCCAATTTCCTGTAGATTTTTACCGTCACCTCTAAGGGCATGGATTTTATCAATAATTATGCCCCAAGCGAACGCTATGTCTTTATTATAGCTCATAATTTCAGACAATAATTCATCTTTATGTGTCATGTGGCCCCACAATCTATTGACATCCAGTGTGTCATGAGACACAATGATCCACATGAACGCACTAGAAAAATATCGTCAAGATCACGACCTTAGCTGTGTTGAAATGGCTGCAATTGTAGGATGCAGACACTCAACTATCTCCCGGCATTGTAACGATAAACGTCCAATATCAGGTGATTTTGTCCTCTTGTACCACGCTAAATTTGGCATCCCCTTACACGAACTACGCCCCGATATTTTTGAAAAGGATGATCAGCAAAATGAGCCAGAAAAATAAAGGATTCGCGAAAGTTGAGTTCAGGGCAAACCTAAAAAGAATCAAAGAACTCACTAAGCAAGGCTACACGAAAAAAGCCATTTACGAGCAGCTTCATGGAGAAGGCAAAGTCTCCATGACTTACATCCATTTCTGCCGTTTCGATCCCTTTACTGGACAATTTTTAAAATCCCGCAACTCATCCCCGCCCATAACAGGCACTCCTGCAGTAAGGACCGTCTCCGCTCCCCGCATACCCCACTACGGAGACGGTCCTCATGCGGGACAACCTCATAGCAACCAAGCTTTTATCCATGAAAAGAACGTTTCCGAAGAAGAGCTCGATGAGCTTGTCGGCGAATAAATACAAGGAGTGAAACTATGGCTACTATCAATCTGATTTTTCAAGGCAAAGGCGGAGTGGGTAAAAGCCTTGTCGCCAGCTTCCTTACTCAGCATCTTATGGATTCAGGGAAAGAAGTCTGCTGTGTGGATACTGATCCGGTAAACGCAACGTTCTCAGGATATGAAAGATTTGGCGTAACCTCTCTTGATATCATGAACGGCGATGACATCGATCCCAGACGATTTGACACTCTCGTTGAATTGATGATGGCCCTGCCTGATGAAGCAGAAATGGTGATTGATAATGGAGCCGCCACTTTTGTCCCGCTTGCCAGCTACCTTGCTGACAATGAAGTATTCACAATGCTTGCTGAAGCGGGCCACAATATCAACCTGCATACAGTAATTACGGGCGGCCAGGCTCTTGCTGACACTCTCAGCGGACTCAGTTCCCTTCTTAAGACTTTTCAAGTTCCCATTTACATCTGGCTAAATGGATTTTTCGGTCAGATTGCCAGAAAAGGAAAAAGCTTCGAAGAATTCAAAGTCTACAAAGACAATTCACATCGCCTTGCCGCATTGATCCGCATTCCCGTGAAGAAAAAGGAAACTTTCGGCAGGGACATTGAGAACTTACTGACCGCAAAAATGTCATTTCAGGAAGCGCAGGAAAGCGAACTGCCGATCATGACCAGGCAGCGTCTCAAAATGTTCTGGAATGAAATGAAAACAGAACTCCTAAACTGCGGAATGTAAGGATCAGAAATGTCTGACCAGACACCCGAAAACGCCCCCCTCACCATTCAGAGTGTGCGCGATCTCATTGCAAACGAGCACAATCTGCTGCTCGATGAGGATGATCCTATCCTCGTTGCCGTGACTATAAATCGCGCCGCTCTGGATGAGTATGAAAGGCTGCTACAGATCCATAGACAGCAGCTTTCCAAAGACATGGAAGAACATGTTTCTTCCTTTGCTCTGGAGGTGCGCAAATCCACAAATAGTCTGTTGAGTAAGGCAGTTAAAGCGAACATTGAAAACTGCCTGAGCGTTATCAATGAACATCAGGTCCAGATGAACAACTTCCTTGGTTCAGTAAAGGGATTGGCAATGTTCGCAGGGGTAATGTTCTGCATGTCTATTGCTGTTTCAATTTCTGTAATTGTGTGGGGTTCATGATGGAAGAGCTTACAATGGAAGACCGCCTTGTAAACAACCTGCTCCATAATATGGGACAGGGCATCGTTTCTGCCCTGAAAGATGAACGGGTTGTTGAAATCTTGGTCAACCCAGACGGCAAACTTTGGATTGAAAGACTTGGCGAGGAAATGAAGGAGGCGGGGCAAATTCCGTCCGTTCAAACAGCCATGATTATCTCACTGGTAGCCAGTGCTCTTGATACGATTGTAACCAAAGAATCCCCGATCGTTGAAGGAGAACTCCCAAAGGCGGCACCGCTTAATGGAAGCCGCTTTGAGGGGTTGTTTCCTCCTGTGGTACAGGCCGCTTCCTTTACCATCCGCAAAAAAGCCAGCCATGTCTTCACGTTGGAGCAATATGTGGAGTCAAAAATCATGACTCCTGAAGTCATGCACTCAATAAAAGCTGCCATCTCCCAGAAAAAGAACATTGTAGTGGTCGGTGGTACCGGCTCCGGCAAGACGACACTGGTAAACGGAATTATTAAATCCGTGTCAGAAATTGCCCCGGTAGATCGTCTGGTCATCATCGAAGACACGGCAGAATTGCAAAGCCAATCTCGCAATACTCTTCTATTAAGATCTACTCACAGCACAACCATCCAGACATTGGTCCGGGCGACAATGAGACTGCGCCCGGACCGGATACTTGTGGGCGAGGTGCGTGGAGGGGAAGCTCTTGATTTGCTCAAAAGCTGGAATACAGGACACCCCGGGGGAGTTGCAACGGTTCACGCCAACTCTGCATCTGAAGGACTTCTACGTATTGAACAACTTATTGCGGAAGCTTCTACATCCCCCATGCCGCATCTAATCGGATCGGCCGTGGATTTTGTAATTTTTATCCGTCGCACCAAGACAGGGCGAACCGTTTCGGAAGTAGCCACTGTTTCCGGATACGACTCTGTGAACCAAAAATACATTCTGGAGTACATCTACAATGAAAAAAATCAACATACTGACGATGCTAGCTGTATTTAGCCTGATCCTAATTCCTGAATATTCGCTGGCAGCAACAAATATCTCTGACTTCAACACCCCTTTTGAAACCTTTGTAGGTATTTTCACAGGTCCTGTGGGCAAATACATGTCGATCGGGGGAATCGTCGGAGTCGGTCTGACATTGATCTTTCGTCATGATGACATGACCGGGCCTATAAAACTTTTATTGGGTGTTGTACTGGCCATCTGCATCGTGGTGTTCGGCTCTACTCTGGTTGAAAACACTTGGTCCTTCAAAGGAGCAATTCTGTGAGGACAGTCGTAATCCACGAATCACTGAACAGGAAAATACTCGTTATGGGCGGAGACCGGGAACTGGTTATGGTTTCCGCTCTCATCTCCATTGTTCTGGGTGTTGGTGGAACAACTATTATCTCGGGGATTACCGGAATTGTATTCTGGATAGTTTCACTTTTCGTTTTCCAGAAGATGGCAAAGAAAGATCCACAAATGTTTCAAGTCTGGCTCCGACACAGAAAACAGCAGGTTTATTACCCTGCACGACCAACTCCCTTTGGCAAATAAAGAGACATTTCATGATCAAACTTAAAGACTACCGAGATCAGGCAAAAGGCCTCCCGGATCTGCTACCATACGCCGCTATGGTCGAGAATGGAATAATCCTTTGCAAGGACGGTTCACTCATGGCCGGTTGGCAGTTCAGAGCAAAAGATATGGCCTCCAGTACTCCTGCTGAGTTAAGTGCTGTCAGTAGCACAGTGAACAATGCTCTCAAGATCCTTGATAGCGGATGGATGTGCCATGTAGAAGCTATTCGGGCTCCATCAACGGCATACCCGCATGCCGGAGCCAGTTTCTTTCCTGATCGCGTAACATCTATGATCGAAGAAGAACGCCGGAGCATGTTTCAGGCTGCCGGATTCTTTTATTCTACAGAAACCTTCCTGGTAGTCAGCTATAAACCACAATTCTTTACCGAAAAGTTGGGCAGCATGGCTTATGAAAACGCCGCCCAGATAAACAGCCTTGAAAAAACTCTCTCCAAATTCAAATCAGCACTTGATGAGCTTGAAGACGCCCTTTCTTCAGCCATGCAAATGTCACGTCTGAAAGACGAATCATTCACGGATGAATTTGACCATACTCAAACATATTCTCCTTTGCTGACGCTGATCAGCCGTTGCATAACCGGCGACGACCATCCCATCGTGCTCCCGCATACCCCTATGTACCTTGATGCTGTTATCGGCACAGAAGATCTTCGAGGCGGAATTCATCCTAAAATTGGAGACAAACATATAAGGGTTCTTTCCCTTTCCGGCCTTCCTCCGGAAAGCTACCCTACCATCCTTTGCTGCTTCGAAGGTTTGCCGGTCGAGTATCGTTTTTCCAACAGATTCATTTTTATGGATCAACTTGAAGCTCTTAATGAGCTTGAAAAGTACAGAAAGTCATGGCGCCAGAAGATGGTCAAATTAATTGATGGAATTTTCAACAGTGCCAATGCCAGAACGGATAATGACGCCAAGAGCATGACTGAAGATGCAGAGGAAGCAATTCAGGAAATCCAATCCGGACTTGTCGGTGCTGGTTTCTATACTTCAAGTATTGTTCTGATGAGTTCAGACCCTGAAGAGCTGGAGTACGCTATCAGGGAATTACGCCGGCAGGTTCAGGTAAGGGCCTTTCACTGCATGGTGGAAACCATCAATGCACTTGAAGCATGGCTTGGTACACATCCTGGAAACTCATATGCCAACATTCGCAGGCCAATCATTAATACCATGAACCTTGCAGACCTTCTGCCGCTAGCAACAATCTGGGCCGGTCAAGAATACAATCCTTCACCCATGTTTCCACCGAACTCCCCACCGTTGATGCATTGTGCCACGGACGGTTCCACGCCATACAGATTAAACCTTCATGTGGGCGACATAGGACACACACTGATATTCGGCCCCACCGGTGCGGGCAAATCCACTCTTCTGGGAATTATTGCCGCCCAGTTCAGACGCTACCCCAAAGCTACTATTTTCGCCTTTGACAAAGGAATGTCCATGTTTCCCCTGTGCAAGGCTGTCGGCGGATCTCATTTTGAAATAGCCGGCGACTATTCTAGTCTGTCTTTTGCTCCCCTTCAGCATGTGGAGTCCGACTCAGAACAAAGTTGGGCTGAAGAATGGATCGAAACATGCGCTACTTTGCAAGGGCTGACAGTCCTTCCGGTACACAGAAATGCAATTCATGCCGCCATGAACATGCTCCGGAACAATCCTCCTCAGATGCGTTCCCTGACGGATTTTTATCACAGCGTTCAGGACAATGAACTCCGCGAAGCAATCAAGCACTACACAGGCCAAGGAGCCATGGGCTCATTGCTTGACGCTCCTTCTGATGATCTTGGAATTTCAGATTTCATGGTTTTTGAAATTGAAGAGCTCATGAACCTTGGAGACAAAAATTTGATTCCGGTCCTGCTTTACCTTTTCCACCGAATTGAAAAAGCACTCACCGGACAACCGGCTATTTTGATTCTAGACGAAGCCTGGATCATGCTTGGGCACAAGGTCTTCAAAGAAAAAATACGTGAATGGCTCAAAGTTCTTCGTAAAGCTGGATGCGCGGTAATTCTCGCAACTCAGTCTTTATCAGACTCTGCCCGGTCCGGGATTTTGGATGTCCTTGTGGAGTCCTGCCCGACCAAGATTTTTCTTCCAAACGCGACCGCAATTCAGGAAGCGCAATATCAGCTTTATCAGAATCTGGGACTTAATTCCCGGCAGATAGAAATTATCGCATCCTCTACCCCCAAACGCGACTACTACATTGTTTCCCCTGAAGGCCGCAGACTGATTGACTTGGCCCTAGGCCCGGTTGCCCTGTCCTTTGTCGGCTCCTCAGACAAAGGAAGCCTTGCGCGAATCAAAGAACTGGACAAGCTCCACGGACAAAACTGGCCACAAAAGTGGCTTGAGGAAAGACAGGGAGATTTCAGATGAGTGGCAAATTAACCACAGAACAATTCACCGCAATGCTTAGCCGATTAGCAGAAGGTCTGGGACTTGGACTGGGAAAGGTGACTCAGGGCCAGATGGCAGAAGTTCTTGGAATCCGCCAATCTTCTATCTCTGATGCCAAAAGAAGAGGCTCAATTCCTGCGGAATGGTTCCTCAAGGCATTGGAAATTGGCGGAATAGACCCTGAATGGGTGCGCACGGGGAACGTCCCCAAGTACCGGGTCCTCTCCGATGATCCCAATGGAACTTTGACAGTAACAGAACTTCACAAACGCATTGCCGCTGAAAACAAAAGGGATCTTACCCAGGAAGAATTAATTGCCGCCCTGAAGAGAAGATTTCCAGCAGGCACAACCATAGAAGTTAATTTTTTGATGGGATGCACAGGCAAAAGCGATGACGATTCCTAATAAAAACCAAAGGAAAGGCCAATGACAACCAAAGAAGAACTCAAAGCAAAAGCTGAATCAATCAGGCAGCAACGCAGAAAAGAACTTACAAAAAGGACAGAAACTTTACTCAAACAATTTGAGGAATGGGGATGCTCAATTGAAGACGCAGCAAGTGCTTGTGCGTGCGCACTTAACGTATATGACGATCCTATGATTGTGTCTCAGATAAATCTTCGCAAAGTTCTTCGCGTAACACCCCTACAAATTGAGTAAAACTGATGGACAATGCCCTCAATCCATCAGGGTTCCCCAAGTCTTTAACAAGCTCTATTTCTCCAGGAAATGCGCTGGGGACGATAGAACAATAGAGCTTCGCAGCCGCCATAAATAAAGCATCATCAGAAACATTTTTTAATTTACGCTGAGTCAACAATATTACTCCTTGGATTAGGTAGGACAAAATGAACAAGACACTTGCTACCATGTCACTTCTCATAATTTTAGTGACAGCCTCCCCGGCCAACGCCATGACAGTTACCTGCACTAATTGCAGCGACAAATTCCTGCAGGCGCTCGAACGCGCAACCAACATCGAGCAGTTGGAAAGCATGTACCGCACTTATGCTGAAGAGATGATGCAGACCCAGCAGCAGATCATGATGGTGAAGCAGAACATCGAGCAATACACCAACATGGTCAAAAATACCATCAGCTTACCTTTCGCCATCAAGAACAGCGTTATTCGGGATTTCAAGCAGTTGGCATCACTGACTATGGGCCTCAAAGAGACCGTCTCAAACATTGAGGTGCTGGATGGCGTTTATGATGCCTACTACCCGAACTTCAATTCAGCAAAGCAGCTTGTAGGGCTACCTTCTGGAGAGGTTAACCCCAAATATTACGAGTACTATGCCAAATGGTCTGAAAGAGTTGATGAGGCTACAGAAGCGACTTTCAAACTATCAGGTCAGCAGCTTAAAGAAATAAGCGAATCAGAAGAATTCGATTCATACATAGATGATCTTTTGGGAACTCCGGAAGGCCGCATGCAGGCCCTAGAAGCGGCCAACCAACTATCTTCTATTCAAATTTCTGAAATGAGAAAACTTCGAGCACTCATGGCCATGCATATTCAAAACCAAGCACAAATAGAACAGAAGAGGGAAAAAGAAACCCAGCTACAAAAACTGCATGAAGAAACATTCTTCAAACACATCTACAAGCAACAACTTGAAAGAGACGATCCTGAGCCAATCAGTAATAATTTTTAGAATTATTAATCCCAGTCATTAAGCCAAAGGGGCTCACCATGAGTATTTCTATTGGAAATTGCACCAAACTACAGTCTCGACAATTCCGAGTAAGTCCAAAGATCAGTTATATTATCACTTTGAGCTTATTCTTTGTACTTTTAACAACCAATTCACAGGCCCAAGGAACAGTTGCACCAACCCAAGACACGCATCTGCTATCAAAACTTTTAATAAAATTCCAAACAGAGGCAGCTAAATGGGAACCTCTGCTACAAGGATACTCCCTCACCCTTTTTAAATATCTACTCATTATAGATATTGCATGGAAAGGGATTAGACTCGGCATAAAAAGAACTCCTGTAGAAGAAATTATATCAGAACTGTTTCTCTTCATATTGTTCTCAACCATTATGCTAATCACCATCTTTCACTATAAGGAATGGGCCAACTCAATAATCACTCTATTTAGCCATATCGCACAAGAAGCCGGAGCACCTGCGGCAACCCCGACAGCGATATTCAGATCCGGCATGGAAATACTAGGTAAAATATGGGGAGAAGCTTCAATATGGAGTCCTGTAACTAGTACTGTTTTAGGGCTTTGTGCTATTGCAATAGTTATCACTTTTTCACTTATTGCCGCCCAAATGATGCTGGTAAAATGTGAATCTTTCATCGTGCTTAATTCAGGTGCCATTCTGCTTGGCCTGGGCGGAGCACAGCTAACCAGAGAATATGCCATTAACTTCCTACGCTACGCTCTCTCAGTAGCCTTGAAGCTTTTTGTTATGCAGCTCCTAATCTCTCTTAGCATTACATTCATAGATTCATTCATAAATGTCGAAGCCAAAAATGTTGAAGATATATTTGTAGTTCTTGGTGCATCAATAATCATCCTTGCCCTCACTATGTCCATCCCGGACATCGTTTCAGGAATAGTCAATGGATCCCATGTTTCCACCGGTAATGCCATGGCTTCCGCAGTCACTGCAATCAGCACGGCTTCATCTGCTGCGGTAAAAAGTATTGGTTCCGCCGCCAGTGGGGCCATAGGAGGAGCAGTTGGAACGAAGCGCGGCATGGATGCCCTTAAAGAAGCATGCTCTTTCGCTGACTCTGCCGGTAAAAGTGGCATGGGCAAACTGGGACATATGGCCGGAACAGGAGCCAACGCTCTGCGCGACAATCTTTCCCAGGGAAAATCAGCTGGCATTAGAAGCAGTGTCAAAGCTCAACATGAAGCATTCAAGATGCAACAACCTAACGATTCTTCAGACAAATAATTTCATGGAGTAATTACAAATGTCTAAAAACCAAGAATCCCCATACCTCAACGCCAAAGAAGAATGGTTCGAGCGATACGGCAGTTACATCACCAGCCGTAACCAGTGGCGCAATTTTGCCCTTGGGCTTCTTGTTACCTGCTTTATTTCGCTAAGCATAAACACTATTCAGGCAACCCAGAACAAGGTTGTTCCCTATGTCGTTGAAGTGGACAAACTCGGCCATTCGGTTGCCGTCAAACGTGCTGATAAAGCAGAGCCGACTTCTGACCGCATCATTCAGGCTGAAATCGCCAATCTCATTGTTAACTGGAGGACTGTCACCGCTGACATAGGGCTGCAGAAAAAGATGGTTCAACGAATGTCTTCTTTTGTGATCGGCGCGGCTCGTGGCGCGACCAGAAGCTGGTATGAAGCGAACAACCCATATGAACGAGGTCAGAAAGTCCTTGTCGAAATCGATATCAAGGGGATTCCCCTTCCGGTCAGCTCTGAGAGCTGGCGCATCGAATGGCTGGAAACAGTGCGCAACCATTCCGGTGTCACCATGTCCAGCACCAAGTATGAAGCGACCCTAAAAGTTCGCATTTCTCCCCCGACCACAGACAGCCAAATTATCAGGAACCCTGCAGGCGTTTACGTCACAGAATTGTCCTGGGCAAAACTTCTCGAACAATAGGAGCAAAGCAGAAATGAAACACCTCATTTTAACATTTTTCCTTGTTCTGATCGCCTGTTCCGGATGGGCTGCGCCTGAAACGCAGCAATCCGGTCAGCAAAACCCAGATCAGGGATTCATGAACAAGGTATTTGCACAGCATTTACCGCCAAAAACTGAAGAAAAAGCAGCAAAGTCGGATAAAAATCTGTCTTATTCGACCGCTGTGATGGCGCAGCCGGATTACATCTCTAAAACAAACGTTCGTCTTAATAGCAAAGAATGGGAAGCTCTGAAGCTTTCCAAGGAGTGGATCAACCGCAAAATAAATCCGGTCATGCAGAGCAATGGCAAGGTTGTTTATGTCTTTGGAGCCACCATGCCGACCATCATCTGCTCCCCGCTGATGACTTCTGACCTTGAACTTCAGCCTGGTGAGAACGTCAATGATGTGATTGTCGGTGATACCGCTCGCTGGATGGTCGTAGTCGGTCAGTCCGGAACACCGGGCAGGGAAGCCACCCACATTATTATCAAACCCCTTGATGCGGGACTTGTGACCACTGCCGTCATTACTACCGACCGCAGGGTTTATCACCTGAAGCTTGTCTCTCGTCGAAAGGACTACAATCCGTATGTTTCTTTCATCTATCCGGAGGATCAGCAGAAGATTCTTAAGGCCAGCCTTAAGCGCAAAAAGAAAAAAGACATCTGGAACACCACCCAGATTGAGGAAAAGACTGTGGACCTTTCCACTTTGGATTTCAGCTACACCATCAGCGGTGATGACGCGAGCTGGAAACCCATGCGGGTCTACAATGATGGGATCAGAACTTTCATTCAGCTTCCGAGAACGTCCTCTCAAACAGAAATTCCCGTGCTGCTGGTTGAAAAGGCCGGGCAGGAAGCGATCGTCAACTATCGGGTCAAAGGCAATGCCATGATCGTTGATGAGGTCTTTGAAAAAGCAATCCTCGTGGCCGGAACCGGAATGGATCAGGCCAAGGTGGAAATCACACGGGTGGAGGTGACCAAATGAGAGTTCTGTTCCTTATCATCCTTCTTCTCTTCCCTACCGGATGCAACGGACTTCGCAATATGACCAAACAGGTCGAAGTCGTTGAACAGGCTGCTCCCATGTACGAAGAACACGAAGTGGAGTCCATCGTCGAGGAAGCGGCACTCAAGGTTGCAGCTCATTACCCTCCGGGGCGCACCGTGTTGCACCTGACTGTTTCGGACAATCCCTGCGGCTGGAAATTCGAAGCCAATCTCCGTGAACAGGGTTTTCAGTTCAGCCCCAAGACTACTGATCCCAATGTCCTTGATATGAACATGGTCTTCGATTCCATAACCAACAGCACCCTTTATTATCTGTACCTCGGCTCTTCGGACGGTTGGTCCTTCGGGCAGGTCTACAACCTGACTTTTGAAGGATTCGAAAAGTCCGGACTGCTGACTCAGACGCCGGCTTTCTTCGAGTTCGTTGGTGGTGATTCCGAACAGGTCGAATCTCCTCTCAATGAAAACTGGTCCATCGTTCCCGGTGGTCTGCGTGATCAGCTCAAACGCTGGGCCGGTCGTGCTGAATACACACTTGTCTGGAAGGCTAACCACGACTTTGAAATGCAGTCCCACGCAACTTTCAGGGACACATTTCCAAGGGCCGTAAAACGCCTCTTCTCAAGGATGCACGCCAACGGAAATTCCCTGCGCGTGACTCTCTATCAAAAGAACAAACACATCGTTGTCAGTGAGGATTAAGCATGAAACGCGTTTTGCTTCTCATACTCATCTCTTGTTTTACTCTTTGCAGCTGCGCTCCGCTCCAGTCCTCCCAACAGGAAAGATCGGTGAAAAGCCGTGCGGCCTCCATGAGAGCTGCCAGCAGCAAGAAGACTGTTTCTATTGTTCATGCTCCATACCTTGGAGCCACTCCGGTGGAGCTGAATCAACAACACAAACTGCCCACTGTCTTTTCCAAAATAGTTACCCTAAATGCTGTAGGAACAGCTCCGGAACTAGCGAGGAGAATAAGTGAACTTGTTCCGCTACGCATTGAAGTAGAGCAAAACAATAAACATATTATCCAACAAAAGGATAAAACTTCCACCGGTCCTAAGAAGCTTAGAATCAGGTATAATGGCCAGCTAACGGGATTACTTGACTATGTATGTGAGTTTTTCGGTCTAGGCTGGGAATATGACCAGCAAAGCGGAAAGGTTGAGATTGCTCGTCTGCAGACCAGGTCATTCAACCTTGCAGTGGCTCCGGGCAACATCAAGTACGAATCAACCATTACCAACAAGTCCCAGACTTCCGGCAGTTCCTCCGATTCCAGCAGTATGGAAGGAGTAAGCCAGACCACCAAGACCTCAGACAGCGTCAGCCAGACTTCACAGACCAACAAAGCCAGCTTTGAAGGCAATGTCTGGAAGGATACTGAAAAATCCATTGAAGCAATGCTTTCCAAGGATGGCCGGGTTGTAATTAGCGAAGCAGCCGGAATGGTCACCGTTACCGATACCGCCACTGTTCTGCGCAGAGTCGGAAACTATATCACATCCCTGAACACCAAGATGGGCAGGCAGGTAGCTTTAGCCGTAAAAGTCTGGGCTCTGGAGATGAATCGTAATGCTGATGTGGGCTTTGATATTGAATCCATTCTTAAAGCCGGCCAATCAAGCTTCAGCATGCTCGGCGGCCAGCCCTACAGCACCATTTCCGGAGCGGGAACTCTTACTGCCGCAATTCTGGACGGGAACTGGAAAGACACCAAGCTCATGCTCCGCGCTCTGAAGCAGCGGGGACGCACCACCCTGCTCACGTCCGGTTCCGGGATTGTCATGAATAACCAGGCCCTGCCAGTTCAGGTGGTCAAACGCGACACCTACCTTGCCGGTATCAGCTCCACCACCACGGAAAATTCCATGCAGACCTCGGAACTGACGCCTGGTGAAGTTTCCACCGGCTTTTCCATGACCGTGATCCCGCACATCATGAACAACCGTAAGGCCATTCTGCAATACAACATCACCCTTTCCTCCCTTGATTCCATGGAAGAGTTCACTTCCGGAGATCTGACCATTCAGCTCCCGCAGGTTTCCACCCGCAGCTTCAGCCAGCGGGTCAAAATGAAATGCGGCCAGACCTTAGTCCTTGCAGGCTTTGAGCAGGAAACCGACCAGCAATCCAAAGGATTCGGTATCAGCGCGGGCGGCCACAGTCAGAAGTACGGCAAGAGCCTGATTATTATCACCATTGAGATGGAAAGTGCCGGAGTATAACCATGCGCAGTATCAGAATTAAAAAGAAAGAATACGCCATCGGCCTATGGTGGCAGATCCTTGAAGACAAAGGTAAAAAACAGCTCCTTGAAAAGGCCCGCTCTGTGGCCGAAGATTTCAAGGACCGCGATTACAACTGCCTTGTTCCCCGCAAACAGCAGTATGGTCTTGGTTCCTGCGAAGGAGCTAAGGTCAAACGACTGCCTTCTCTGGCCTGTGCTCTGGTGGAGAGATCAACCGAAACCTGGATCGGCATGTTCCGCCTTGCGGACGATTGCTGGTGGGTCTGCGCAGTCAGCAAGAAGACGATTGTTGCTGAAGGTGATCAGTTCTTCAGCTCCCGCGCGGAAGCACAAGCCCACCTTTCGAGCCTTAAGTCCATGTCCAGTTGGGACAATCAATACATCTGCGAGACAGTTGAAGAAGCCCTATCCCATTTTGACGGGCTGCTTAAAGCTTCAGAGCGGGTTCAACCTCTCTACCCTGAACACTCCAACCTGAAACTCATCATTGGAGCGGCCATCATTCTTTCAGCCTGCACAGGCTGGTACATGTGGAATGCACATCAGCAGGATCTGCGTGAAGCTGAGCAACGCAGAATCGCCAATGAAGCACGCCAAAAAGAACTCCAAAAGCAGGAAACAATCCAAAAAGATCCGGAGCAGATATTTTCCATGGTCTGGCAGGAAACGCCCCTGCCGTCGACATTTGCTCATGAATTCCTGCGCGCGGTGCGTAACACGGAACCTTATTCCCTAGGCTGGAAGCTCAATTCCATTGTCCGTGATTCGAACGGAATATACATGGCCTGGCTGCATCTGGAAGGAGCAGATTTCACCAACCGCCCCAGCATTAAGACTGTCAACTCAACCCTTGGATCAAGGCCGGAGATAGCGGATCTGACCATTGATTACCCGGAAGCTGAGAAACGTCCTGAGCAAAGCCTTGTAAGTAAGGACGTTGCAACAGCGCGCCTCTATGAATTGACGCGCAATCTCGGGGCCAGGCTGAGTCTGACATGGCAGGCTCCTGAAACCAAAAAGCTAAACAACAAAATCCTCAAGAAAGCCGTTGCCGTCTCAGCTCCGTGGGTCAAGGGGGAGTGGAAACTTTCCGCTCTGCCGCTCGGAGTGACGATTGAGGACGCGCTTTTCAGGGCAATGGATTCCATCCCCTGCCTGGTCCTTTCTAAAATCGATTTCACCAACAACAAATGCACCCTGGAGGGACAGATTTATGCGAGTTACTAGCCTGCTTTTTCTGCTCTTGCTTATAGCCACTCCGGCATTCGCTGAGGACTTGTCTGACCTCAATCCGGAAGGAGAACTCCTTATCGATGTGGATACGGGAAACGCCACCAGCTCAACTAATGCGACTGGAAACATCGCACTGGGCAACGCCACAAATGCGACAGCCAATCTCAGCGCAGCAAACGGTACGGCCATCACTGCGTTCATGACTGATTCAAACAGCACCGCAGAAGCCGGGAAACAGGAAAATTTCAAGCCGGCAAACAACGCTACCGCCAGCCCTCAACAGGAAACAAGGCCTGACCCAACTGTGCAGACGGGACCGCAGGACGCTGTGCTTGCGCGACCGGCGGTAAGCATCAGTGACATGAACAACATGCGCAGCCTGATTGAATATCGAAAGCTTCAAGTGAAACTTGCCAAGGAAGAAAAGGAACTGCTTGAGCTGACCGTTCCGATTCCGGCTCCGGCCAAAACCTCAAGCATCAAAACCACATCAAAAAAGAAATCCCGTCCGACATGGCCCAAGGTTGTGTCGATTCAAGGCGTGGACGGCAGGCTTTCCGCTACCCTTTCAAGTCCCGCAGGTATCGAGACTGTACGGGTCGGTAACAATGCCGGTCCCGGAAAAGTAGTTTCCATAACCCCTAAGAAAGTTCTGGTCCGTGCAAACGGCAGGAACATTGCCTTGAAGTTCAAGGAGTAAAACATGACTGACAACGAAATTCCCTCAAGTCTTCAGGAACGTGTCCTGTTTCTGGACGGCAAGATTATCATCTCATCAGAAGTGGAAGATGACGCTACCCTGATGTCTTTCCTGAGTTACGCGGCCCGTAAGGGATTTACTGAAATGGAAAGGATGAAGTCCGACGAATTTCAGAAATTGCGTAATAAACACTTCACCAGGGCAGAAACAAGCAGCGACATCCAGAAGCTGGCCATTCAGATAATCGCTGAAGCTCACGAACAGGGAGCATCGGACATTCACATCACGGATCACGGCCCTTTTACCTCCATAACATTCCGTAAACTGGGAATGGTTCAGGACTACAAACAATTGATGGGGGAAACAGGCCGGAAGATCATTGTCGCCATTTATCAGACTATGTCCAATCAGGCGGATTCGACATTTGTGGCCACTGAAAGTCAGGATGCCAGAATTTCAAACCGCGACTATCTTCCCAATGACGTTCACTCCATACGCATTCACACCGAATCCCTTGAAGAGGCCATGGCCCAGAATGGAAGCGGAACAGAAATGGCACTGCGACTGCTTTATGACCGCACCACTGCCAAGGGTAACCTTCAGGAAAGACTGGCAACTCTCGGTTATTCTGAAAGACATATACGCCGGTTCCAGTTCCTCACCCAGCGTTCAGGCCTGGTACTCCTTTCAGGGCCTACTGGTGCAGGTAAATCAACCGCGTTGAAACACATCATGGAAAGCATGGCCAGGGACAATCCGGAAAAGAACTTTTTGGCGGTTGAAGATCCGGTGGAATACCCGCTTGAAAGAATTAAACAGATCAGAGTCAGAACTGGAGATAAAGGCAAAAGAGGCGAAGAATACAGCAGAGCCATAGCCGGTTTAATGCGCTGTGACCCGGATGTGATCATGATCGGTGAGATCCGCTACGCTGAAGCAGCTTCAGCAGCTCTTGATGCCGCGCAGACCGGTCACGGAGTATGGACCACAGTCCATGCAAACAGTGCCTTCGGGATCATCCAGAGAATGGTTTCCCTGCTTAGAGCTGCCAATTATCCGGACCCGCTTGAATATCTCTGCGACCACACAGTTCTTTCCGGTCTGCACCATCAGCGTCTTGTTCCGGTGCTCTGCCCGCACTGCAAGATGCCCATCAGAAAAATAACCGAGCTTTCGGAAGATAACGAATTGCGTCGCAAAAACCTGCCTAAGCCGGTATTGAACCGCCTTTTCAGAGCAGTGAATGAAATGGATAACGTCCATATCAGGGGTGAAGGATGTAAAGAATGCGCAGGCATGGGAATCATCGGCCAGACTGTAGCCTCTGAAATAGTCACTACCGACCATGTGATTTTGCGCAACATCCGGGCAGGGAACACCGAAGGGGCATACAAGCACTGGCGTTATGAACAAAACGGCCAGACCTTTGTGAACCATGCAATAGATCTCGTTGAACAGGGCCTTATAGATCCGTATCTCACCGAAAAAAGACTCGGTGTTCCGTTGAACTACGCCAAGGCCTTTGACGACTTCAACCTCTCCGCATCAGACCTTGATGAGCTGGCCGGATCTCAGACCGTGGAGGCTCCGAATGCAGCAAACTGATCTGACCATAATCATTTCCCGGTTATTCTTCGGAGAGTCAGTTCGTATCCGCTTTTACAGAAAGCTGGCTGCTCTGACCCGCCATGGGGTAAGCGCGGTAGACAGTATTACGGAGCTGCAGGAAAGATACGCCAAGCAGCGCAGTCCTCTGGCCCGTGTGTTGACTGAAGTCTCCTCCCGTCTGGATTCCGGAAGCAAGCTTGATGAAGCCATGCACGGATTCATTCCCGCTGAAGAAGTCATGCTTATCAATAGCGGTGTTAATTCCGCTAAACTGTACGAAGCCCTTGATCTCGCAGTCCGCCTGATTCAGGCCCGGCAAAAAATCATCAGCTCCATGCGCAAAGCTCTGGCCTATCCGGCTTTGCTGATCTGCGCGCTTATTTCCCTGCTGCTGGTGCTATCAAGGTATGCCATGCCCAAGTTCGCCCAGCTTTCTGATCCGCAACACTGGGCAGGTGGAGCAAAAGCACTCTACCGGGTTTCCAACTTTATCGATTCTACAGCGGGCACAGTCCTTTTTGCAGGAATCATCTTAGCTTTCCTGCTCTCTCTGGCGACTATCAAAATCTGGACCGGCAAAGTCCGCGTTCGCTTTGATTCTGTTCCGCCATGGTCTTTCTACCGACTGATAATCGGCAGCCTATGGCTGTTCACCCTATCCACATTGATGAAATCGGGAATACAGCTTTCACAAGCCATCAATGAGATGCTTTCTACTCCCGGGACAAGTCCATGGCTCAAGGAACGTCTCAAGTCCGTAAAGGCTCAGCTCAGTCTCGGTAAGGGACTTGGGCAGGCTCTGGATGATTCCGGCTACCAGTTCCCCACCACAGAAATAATTGAGGACCTGCGCATCTACTCACGGCTTCCCAACTTTGACAGCCAGCTTCATCTCATTGCCGAGGAAATGCTGACGGAAGGAACCGAGAAGATCAAATCACAGGCCAAATTCATCAATGTTTTCTGCATCATCAGCATTGTCGCGGTGGTGTCCAATATCGTTCTGGCGATTTCCTCAATCCAGCAACAGCTCGGTCAAAACATAGCTTACTAAGGAGAATAAAAAATGACCTTACTTGAAACAGTCGGCGCGCTGCTTATCGCAGCACTTGTCCTGGGTGGTTCCGCGTTCATGATTAAAAAAGGAATTGAAAGTGACAAGGTCACAAGTGCCCAACAGAACCTTTCCACCTTCCGCCTTGACGTGAAGAACCTCTATAAAGGCGAACCCGATTTCACGGGCCTGACCACAGAGATAGCCGTCACCAACAAGATTGTTCCTGACGGAATGCTCAAAAGCGGTGGAACCGTGCGCAATGTCTGGAATGGCGACGTTACCGTTGCAGCCGGAGCAGATCCGACCACCTTCACCATTACCCACAATAATGTTCCGGAATACGCCTGCGTAAAGATGGCCACATTCCAGGCTGAGTCCTGGGAATCAATCACCGTTAACGGGGTTGAGATCACACAAGGTAGTGGAATGGTTGCTTCAATTTCCGAACAACTCTCCGAAGCCAACACCATAGTCTTCACCTCCAACTAACAGAGGCTTCAGATGGAACTCAAAAGTGCATCATTCACAGATTTGATTCTTCATGAGAGCGGGGAGGCTTTCATGAAAGGCTGCGATTCCTGCGGCCAGAAACTTGTCCCCTGCGAGGACGGAATCAAGAAGGAGATCAAGCTCCTTCATGAGAAAGTCCTCAAAGTCCATGAAAAGAGTGAAAGACACACTTTTCGGGTCATTCATGAAGATATCGGCTACCGGGTCGCTCTGTACGAAGGCGTGGATTGGGGAAGCGGCAAGGTTTTCTTCCTACGCCGGATTCAGGAACAGGTTGAAAACTTCAATAGGATAGGCATGCCGGAACCGATTGCGAAGTGGCTTCTCTCTGAAGAACAAAGCAAAGGTCTGGTGCTTTTCACCGGTGCGCAGGCCTCCGGTAAGACCTACAGCGCGTCTTCCCTGGTAGCGACCCGTCTTGCAACGCTAGGCGGCCATGGAGTCAGCTTTGAAAATCCTGCAGAAATGCCCCTTGACGGTAAGCATGGTGAATACGGTTTCTGCTTTCAGGCAGAAATCGAACGCGAAGAAGATCTGGCAGAAGGCATTGAACGATCACACCGCTTCGCTTCACCCAACATCATCTATATCGGTGAAATCCGCAGCAAGCACGCAGCAAGTGAAGCCCTGCGGGTCTGCCTTGGTTCAGACAAACAAATCGTCATCGCAACCATGCACGGATTTGATCTCGTAACAGCCCTTGAACGTTTAGTAACCATGGCCCGTGAAACTGACGGAGAAATAGCCAGCCAGAACCTAGCACAGGGACTGCTTGCCGTCGTGCATCAGCAACTTGAACAAAATGAAGAAGGAAAAAAGATTCTGCACGTTCCACAGTTCCTGCTTGCCCCTTTCAATGAAAATTACAAAGGACTGCGAGCAAAAATCAAGAACGGTGAAATGGCAGGTTTGCAGGAAGAAATGCGTGAACAGAAGAACCGGATTCAATTCGGAGGGCTGGATTCAATATGAAGACTCTCGCTGCACTCTTCACCCTGCTCGGTGTGCTGGCAATGGTCACTCCGGAAACGCTGCTCACACATTCAGAAATGGATCAGGCACGGGCCGTTGCCGTCAATTTCGGGATCTACCGCAACGCAGTGAATGAATATGCTCTCGCCAATCCTTCTGCTCTAGCAGGGATTGCCATTCCAGTGTCACTCCTTGACCTGCCGTCCGGTTGGAAATCCATGCGTGCATGGACCAACCGACCGGACGGCGGGAACTTATACGTCTGGGGACCGGTCAAAAATGGTGAAGCAGCGGAAATTATGGAGCTGTTCATGAATTCCTACGCCGTAGGAATCAAGCGAAACGGATCACTGGTTAACGCCAATGGGACGGGCATAGCTCTGCCAGATTTCATACCAACCGGCAGCATCGTCAGCGTAATCACCCCATAGGAGCTGAAATGAAATTTAACCCTAAAAGTAAACAGGCCGGGATGGGCATGGTGGATGCCATTGCCGCACTTTTCATCATTGCGCTGATGATCCCCATGCTTTCAGACATGATGGACAGAGGCTTTCGGTATGTGGACGAAAAGAATGTCAGCAGTCATCTCGCAACAGTCCTTGATGCGGCTTCCGCTTATGCCAAGGAGCACTATTCTGATCTGATAGATTCATCCACTGCCAGCAGTGCCACCACAGTTACTATGGCCCAGCTTCGTTCAGGCAACTTCCTTCCTGCAGGATTCCAGGACCGTAACGGCTGGGGTCAGCGTTACGGAATCTATGTACTTGAACCTAATACAGACGACCTACAAGTTGTAGTCCTGACCTATGACGGACGCACGGCCGCAAACGACAAACGATTCGGCACTGCTTCAGCTCCTTCAGCCGCAGCCATGGTCGGAGGAGCCGGTGGTTACATCCCCACCGGAGACCTTCCCGGCCAGAGCTCAACGGAACTGCGCGGGTCCTACGGCGGCTGGACCGTAAACCTTGCCGGAACCAATATTCCTGTACCCAGTCCCGGACACATAGGCGGACGAGCTTTCCTGCGTGAAGGCGATCTCAGTCAGGATTTCCTCTACCGTGTGGAAGTTCCCGGTCATCCGGAACTGAACGAAATGTCCACTGAACTGGATATGACCGACCACGCCATTGAGAACGTGAAGGAAATCCAGTTCGATGAGCATACCATAGACGACATCGATGCTACCGGCTTTTGCGGTGATCCGGATAAAGAAGGCCGCATTTTCTTTGATCCTGCAGTCGGCCTTTACATCTGCCGTGAAGGTGAACCGCAAATACTAGCCGATACCGGCAATTCCCAACTCTTCAAGGATGCAACTTACGCTTCAGACGGGGAGTTGATCCCCAAGCCCACCTGTCCACCAGGAGTTACTTCCGCACCACAAATCTTTGTGGCTCCGGCCGTCTTTGCCGAGGGTTCAGAGTCGCAGGCCTTCGTCGCTGTCCAGTCATGGGCAACCGATGAAGGCGACAATTGGCGGGTACACCTGAGAATCAAAGACGTAACCGACACATGGGTATCCCCTCCCGCTGGCTACGGCAAAGTAATGGTTCTGACCACCTGTAACTAAAGGAGAAGATCATGAAATTAGAAGAAAAGAGACCAATGTCATTCAGAACTCTGCTCATGGTTATTTCCGCCTGCATCTTCCTGCTGGCGGCGGTTCTGATCGTCCTGTCCTACACTCCCGAAGCCTTTGCCGGGGATGCAACCAGTTTCAACCCGACTTCTGTTTCAGTGCAGGCAAAGGGCGTTAGCGACACTCCCATTGGAGGCGTAATTCCATTTAGAGGAACAACCGTTCCGGATGGCTGGCTTGAATGCAATGGCCAGTCAACAGCCGGCTATCCGGAACTGGCTGCTGCAGTCGGCCCAAATGTTCCAGACCTGCGCGGTGAATTTATCCGGGGCTGGGATAACGGAAGAGGATTAGACAGTGGAAGAGCATTAGGAAGCTCTCAAAGTGATGCAATGGAGGCTCACAGCCATACCACAACAATTTCTGTTTCAATATCCGGAAGTGTTTCTGTCCCGATTGAACAGAACAACTTATATCAAGGTTTTGGCTTTGAAAGAGGACACGGTCCTGGTGGCTATTACTCTTCAAGTTTTTCTGGTTCCGGTTCCGGAACAGGCGTCTCAACCACTGCAGGTACCGGTAACGAAAACCGTCCCCGCAATATCGCACTCATGTATATCATCAAGGCTCAATAGGAACCGGTCATGTCAGATTCTCCTAACAGCCTTGCACGCCCGACAGTGAAAGTAACCAAGCTGGATAGCCGTATCCTATACGTAGGAATTGCGGTTGGCGTTCTGCTGGTTATCGTCTTGATCTTTGCCGTCCAAAGCTCGACTTCCAATTCTAAAAAAACCACGGAAAGCCTTGTTTCACCGATCTCTGAAGAGGACATGAAACAACCGGTTCAGACTCCGGACAGATCAGCCGGGCTTTCGCTTCCCCCTAAAGAAGAAAAAGAAGAGCCGCAGGAAATTCCGGCTCAGGAAAAGCCTTTAGTTACTGTGGTTCGACCGACTGAGCCGACTGAAGCAGAAAAGCAGAAGCTTAAAGAGCTTCAGGAACTCCGCACTTTCAAACTTGAACGTATGAAAGCGGCTTTGGCAGCTCCGCTTAAAATTCAAACTGCTCTTCCGGAGAAAAAGAACGCCCGGATAATCCAGACTTCGGCAGGAGATGTTCGTTCACGCCATCCTCTGGCATTACCGAATATGTCTGACCCTGCAGCAGTTGAAAGTAATGACCGGAAAGACAAGGAAGACTTTCTCAGCACCCGAGCCGCCAAGGATGGTTCGTGGCAGCTCCCTTATGAGCGGGTTCCCGGTAAACGCTTTGAGTTGAAGACTGGATCAGTCATTGCCGGAATTATGATCAGCGGCATTAATTCGGATCTCCCCGGCCAGATTATCGGGCAGGTAAGCCAGAACATCTACGATACTGCCACGGGACAATTCATACTCATTCCTCAAGGATCCCGTATGATCGGTGTTTACGACTCCAGAGTTGCTGCAGGGCAGACGCGCGTGCTTGTGGCCTGGAACAGAATAATCTTCCCGGACGGCTCTTCAATCACCCTCGGAATCATGCCCGGAACCGATATCGGCGGCTATGCCGGTTATTCAGGAGACGTGGACAATCACTATCTGCGCATCTTCGGTTCTTCAGCAATCATGAGCCTGATCAGCGGCGGCATGGCCTACGCTATGGACACTTTCAACAGGAGCTCATCTTCAAGCGACAATCCCAGCTTGCAGGATGAACTCGGCTCGGCCCTTTCAAGTCAGCTCGGCCAGTCCACCCTTTCGCTTTTACAAAACAACATGAGCATCAAACCCGCCATAAGCACCGCGCCGGGCAAGCGTTTCAACATGGTCGTGACCAAGGACATCGTGTTCGCCCGTCCTTACAAGCCATACAGGAGCTGACATGAAGAATGCATATGGACTAGGTAAAAAAGGCAAACGCTCATGGACCGGTTTGATATATCTAACATTCACTATTCTGCTGGCTCTAGTTGCCATGGGATACGCCACTCAGAACACAGCGGAATTATATGGTCATCATAAGGCATTGGGGCAAACTGTATACGAAAATTATTACTGGCCGTGGATGATCTGTTTTTGGATTCAAAAACTAGAACCACACAAGTTACTTGATGTTATTATTTCAGAAGCAGAAATGATCTTCGTCTTCCCTCAACTTGTTGCCTTATTCATCATCGTCGCAACTATGAGGAGAATTAAAGGAATTGATGACATCCACGGCACAGCGCACTGGGCCGACAAAAAAGAAATTCAAAAAGCAGGTCTGCTTTGCGGCTCAGGTGTTTATGTCGGTGGCTGGCAGGACAAAAAGGTCCTTCGCTACCTGCGCCACGCCGGTCCCGAACATATTATGGCTTTCGCTCCCACCCGTTCCGGTAAGGGCGTCGGTCTGGTACTGCCCACCCTGCTTTCATGGGGCGGAAGTTCCATCGTTCTGGACATTAAAGGTGAAAACTGGGCTCTAACCTCAGGCTGGAGAAAAGCTCAAGGTCAGAAGGTCATGAAATTTGACCCCACTGACACATCCGGCAGCTCCGCGCGTTACAATCCCCTTTCAGAGATCAGGCTCGGCGGCCCCCACGCTATTCCTGATGCCCAGAACATCGCCAGCATGATTGTCGATCCGGACGGTAAAGGACTGAAGGACTACTGGAACAAAGCCGCCTTCTCTTTCCTCGGTGGTACAATGTTGCATTGCCTGATCCACTTCCTAATCAATGAAGGCCGTCACGCCACTCTAAACGACCTCTCTCTGATGCTGGCCGACGAGAACCGCGACATGTCCGAACTATTCGAGGAAATGTTCAGCGAGGATCACGTTGCACACCTTGAAACCCTTTTCGGAAATGAGATGAGCGAGGATGCAAGAATCGCCATCAGAAAATTCATTGCCGCTGCAGCACGGGAAATGCTCAACAAGGCCGACGCCGAACTTTCAGGGGTTGTATCCACTGCCGTGGCAAACATGGCTCTCTATCGGGACCCGGTGGTCAGCAAAGCCACTTCCGGCTGCGATTTCCGTATCGCAGATCTCATGAACTCCGATCAGCCGGTTTCTCTTTATCTTGTCATTCGTCCTTCTGACATAGACCGCTTACGACCGCTCGTTCGGTTGATCCTGAACATAGTTCTTCGCCGGCTGACCGAAGAAATGGAATTTTCAGGCGGAGAAGTAAAAGCGGGCTACAAGCACCGCTTATTACTCATGCTCGATGAGTTCACGTCTCTGGGTAAAATGGAAATCTTTGAACGAGCACTGGCCTTCATGGCCGGCTACGGAATCAAGGCTTACATCATTGTGCAGGATCTCGCTCAGCTCCAATCCGCTTACGGAAAAGAAGAATCCATTATGAGTAACTGCCATCTGCGTATCGCCTACGCCCCCAACAAAATCGAAACCGCTCAGGTGCTTTCCAAAATGAGCGGGGAAACGACCATCATCCAAAAAAAGACCTCACTGTCCGGCACACGAAGCGGACACATGAACAGGGCCAACGTGAGTCTTTCCGAAGCCAAACGCGCCTTGCTCACTCCCGATGAATGCATGCGCCTTCCCGGAGCAGAAAAGGATAGCAACGGTAAAATAACCAAAGCCGGAGACATGCTCATCTTCCCCGCCGGCTTTGCGCCAATTTACGGCAGACAGATTCTTTTTTTTCTTGATCCGCAGTTCCTTGAAAGATCGAAGATTCCAGCACCGGAGAAATCAGATCTTCTTCATGAACCGGTTGAGGAAAAGGAGTCGCCTAGCAAACCGGAAATTGATCTGAATGCAGAGATGGATGAGCTCATTGAAGAGACTGCTGACTATGAAGAATGCTGAAATTGAAACTCTGCTCCCTGTGCGCTTCCCGCGTGAAGCCTGCCGGACCTGTCCGGCCTGCTCTGCATGGATGACCGCCAATGGGACCAGAAAGACAGGTCTCCCTGGATGTCCGGTCTGCCATGGTGAAGGACGTGTTCCATACATGTTCCTGCCTCCGGAACAGGTGTCTGGCCGCCCCTTGCTGGAAGTAGACCAGGGACGAATTCCGTTCCTGAAACCTCTCTTCGGAGAATGCAAAAAGCCAGGTCAACACCGGGCCATGAAAATGGGCATACAGGTGCGCTGCCCCGGATGTGATGACCTTTGCGTCATGCCTGACGGAATCAGCGTTGGAGACCTTATTTCAACCGATCTGACCAAAAGGAGAAAGGACAATGACCCGTTCGACCTTGAAGCCATCTTGTAAGCAGCAGAAAGCAAAGAAAATTTATATGGCCTTTCCATACTGGCACAAAAGCCCTGCCGCTCAGGATGAACTCGTTTACGAGGCAAACAAAGCAGCGGCAAGGCTGATCAAGGAAGGCTACCTTGTCTACTCTCCTCTGTCCCACAAAAAAGCTGTAGAAAGCTCCGGAATATCCGTGGACAAGGAAAGCTGGGAGCGGATCAACAGAGAATTTATCCTCTGGGCTGATGAGTTCTGGGTGTTTCAGATTGCCGGACCTGCTTATTCTGAGGAATTCCCTGCCGAGCTGGAGACAGCTTTCAGTGAATTCAAAATGGTCCGCTATTTCAAATTCCAGATTCTTTAATTTCCAACTGAACCTTATCTTCCAGGAATCAGTCCATGACTTCAACGGCACACAAATACGAAAACTACGATTCTGGTAACTGCGATGATCAGTATCAGAAGCAAGCTGATACCGATCATCTGAAAAAGCTTATGCGCCGTGATGTTGCCGGATTCTACAACCGTCTTTCTGTTACCGGCAAAAGGATTCTTGCCGCCCTGATCCAATCCGGCCCGTCCGCAGACGTATCAGGAACGCCGTTTCCTTTTGTCATCTCCAGCCTGCAACACATCGCAAGATGCAGCAAATTAAGCGTATTGCGCACCATTCCAAAGGGCGAAAAAGCAGGACTTTTCAAGCGTGCCGATCACAGGTCCGGACGCAGGCACGGAAGCATAATCACCTTATATAAAGAACGCTGCGAGTTCTTCCTGAGTCTTTACAAGCAGGAATACGGTCTGTTGCTTGATACCGATCATGATCGGTATCAAGTGCAGGGTGTTACCAATGCTGACCGGTATCAAATCAACTTTGGTAACAGGCAAGACCATAAAGGCAGCCCTGCCCAATCTTTAAACTTAACCAACAAGACAGACGCGCTCTTTTCCCGCTTATCCAATCAGGGCAAACGCGTGTTCGGTATCATCGCATCAATTGCCGACCAGACTGAACAGGATGAAATATCCCTTGTAATTCAATCCATTGCCAGCGATGCATCCTGCAGCGAAGTTACTGCGCGAAGGGTCATAAAACAAGGCCACGAGACTGGGATTTACACCAAAAGGACGCACGAGCGCGGTCCTCGCTTTGGTATCATCCTCAAGCTGAACAACGCCTCCATGGAGCGCATGAAGGAGTTGTTGCAAGCTTACCCGGCTCAGGATGTTACCAATGCTGATCGGTATCAGCCAGGTGTTACCGAACATGACCGGTATCATGACCGCAATGATACCGATCTTGATACCAATGGTGATCGGTATCCTGTTACCAATGCTGTTTTAGCAGTCCAACAAGGCGTGAAGCCCTGCCAATCAAAGGCTGAAGGCAATTCAATTCCGCATCCTGATACCAAAGCTGATCGGTATCAAAACCCGGTACTATTAGATAGACAGATAAAAAATCTATCTGGTTCTGAAGAGAATGAAGAAGAACGATGGGCTCGCAGGCTGCTTTCGATCAGCACAGACGAATTTCAAATCCTCTGGCCCCGACTCCATGATGAAAGATTCGGGCCGGATCAAATACGCCAGATCATTCAGCACCGGCTTTACTTCGATGAAACAATTCTTGATATCGAAAACTCCCTGCATGCCGCTGAATGGGAACTTGAACACGATACTTTTCCGGAAGCTCGCAAGGGTCCTTGCAATTACCTCTTTGCCACTCTGAAAGATAAAGGCACATGGCGCAGGCCTGTTGGTTTTCTAACTCCCAATGAGCAGGCCCTTGCCAACGCCAAGAAAGAGAAAGCTGTCATCCGTGAACTGCAGGAGCTGGACAAGAAAAAATCCAAAGAAGCTAAGCAGGCTGCACAGAATGAAAAATTTGAAGCATGGCTGAGCACTCAAACACATGAAGAGCTGCAAGCCATTGACGCGCTCTGCCCCATGCCTCCCAATACAGAAGCATCCAGACGCACCTGGCGTAAGTCCTATTGGATCAAAAACATCAACAGGAACGCAGCATGAAACAAGTGCTGCTGATCCTGTTCTTTCTCCATGCCTTGGGCATTATCTATCTGCTTCATGAGTTGGGCTATCGGGTCAACTTCACCGATTCCATGCCCCATGGAATCTACCAGATTGTCCCCGGTAAGCCTGGGCGGGGCGACCTGATCACCTTCAGTCTTGCTGAAGACAATCCCTATTTTCAAATTTCCCTTGAGCGTCACTATCTGGGCCTGAACGGTAACAGGCCCTTGCTCAAGACATTAGCCGGTCTTCCCGGAGATTCGGTTGAGATCTCCGCTGAAGGAGTCTGCATTAATTCCGAACTGCTCCCGCACACACAAGCCAAAGCCTACGATCAGCATGGCAGGCAGCTTCCAATTTTCCTGAAATCCACTGTTATCCCCTCTGCCAAAGGTCTGGCCCTGTCCACCTACACCGAAAACAGCTTTGACGGCCGTTACTTCGGTCTGGTGGATATGGACCAGGTGCGGAGGGTTGTACCTGTTTTAACCTTTAAACTCGGAGGATAGATCATGCGTCTATTCATCGCGGAAAAACGGGATGTAGCCTTAGCCATATCTCAAGCACTGGGCGGACCAGATAGGCCGACCGGAGCAGCCTTTCAAGTAAACGGAGATCGTATCACCTGGCTTTGGGGTCATGTGTTACGGCTGACTGATCCGGAAGAACACGATGAGCGTTACAAGCTCTGGGATCTGAATACCCTGCCTATGAAATGGCCGGTCACCTATGCCCCTGAAAGCAAACACGCCGATCATCTCAAAAAGATTATTGACCTTGCCCATCAAGCTGACGAGCTAGTCAATGCCGGCGACCCGGACCCGGAAGGTCAGCGGCTGGTCGATGAAGTTATCGAGTTTGCAGGTCTGCTAGAAAAACCGACCAAAAGATTGCTGATCAACGACAACAACGGTTCCGCAATTCTCAAAGCCCTTGAGAACATGGATAACAACAGCAAGTACCATGGGCTATCCATGTCCGCGTTGGCTCGTGCGGTTTGTGATCAGCGGTATGGTTATAACCTGACACGCTGCTATTCCACGCTGGCCCAGAGAAAAGGCTATCAGGGCGTACTTTCCGTTGGCCGTGTCCAAACTCCTATCCTCGGTCTTGTGGTTGCCCGTGACCGTGCTCATGAAGGACACGAAAAGCAGGCTTATCATACTGTCAAAGCACAAATTGATATGTCGAACCAGTTGATGGAAGCCGAATATATTCCCGCAGAAGATGCGCCGGTTGATGAAAAAGGCCGGATCGCGGATGCGGTCTTTGGGAAAAAGATTGCGAACGAGGTTCAAGGCAAGCCGGCCACGGTTCTTTCTATTCAGACCTCTGAGCGAAAGAATGATCCTCCACTGCCCTACAACCTGCTGGCCCTGCAGGCCGATGCTGCCGGACTCTGGAACTACAAACCCAAAAAGGTTCTGGAGATTACCCAGCGACTACGTGACCAGCACAAGGCCATCACCTACAACCGCAGTGATTGCCGTTACCTCAATAACGATCGGCACGCAGAAGCACCAGAGCTTTTGCAGGCCCTGACTCCGGCTTTTGGAGACATGGCTGAATATGCGGCTCCGAACCTCAAGTCCAAGGCTTTCAACTCAAAGAAAGTCACCGCGCATCATGCCATCATCCCGACCATGAATGTACCGGATCTGGACAAGCTCAATCAGGACGAACAACGCATTTATGATCTGATTGTAAAACTCTACATTGCCCAGTTTTATCCTCCGGCAGAGTTTGTGGCCACAAAAGTGGAACTGGAAATATCCGGCCACAAATTCAAGGCAGAAGGCAGGCAGAACAGCTCACCTGGCTGGCGGTTGCTGGATGAACAATATCTCAAGGATTACGAAAAAGCCGAGAAGCAACCGGAGCTGCACAAGCTCCAGCAGGATGATTCCGGCACAGTAGAATCCGCAGAATCAGTGAAGTCATTCACCAACCCCCCGGCACGCTACACCATGAAGAGCCTGCTCAAGGATCTCACTTCGGTCGCAAAGTACGTGACTGACCCTGAAATCAAGAAGTTGTTCATGGACAAAGATAGCGACAAGCAAGACGAGTCCGGCGGAATCGGAACTCCGGCCACACGCGATTCTCACATTGAAACACTCTTCAGACGTGGCTTTGTGACGGAGAAGAGCAAGAAAGTCATCAGCACCGAGCTGGGCAGGGAGTTTCATGATGCTCTGCCGGAATTCGCAGTAAAACCGGACATGACCGCCCTTTGGCACGAAAAGCAGAAACAGATCGAAGCCGGCGAACTGGATTACCTTCAGCTCATCGAGGAGGTAGACGGTTCTGTTGCTCAGGAGATCGCACGCGTCAAACGTGAAGGACTCAATATCAAGAGTAATTCTGTGCAATGCCCCAAATGCAAAACCGGCTTCCTGAAGCCCCGCAAAGGTAAAACAAAATTCTGGGGCTGCTCCAACTATCCCGATTGCAACGCAACCTTTCCCAACAAAGCCGGCAAGCCGGACCTCAAGGCAAAGCCTGCCAGCAAGCTGAAAATATCTGCTGAACACAAATGCCCGGATTGCGGCAAAGGTCTGATCCGCAGGCCTGCCAAACGCAAGGGCTTGTTCTGGTGGAGTTGCAGCGGATTTCCTGAGTGTAAATTCCGCTGCTTTGATGAGAAAGGGACACCGAAATTTGAAAACTAAACCTCAAACCCAAGGAGAACAAATGAGCCAAGACAACGAGATCAAAAAACACCTGACTGAACAGGCCAACCAGCTTGACCGGGAAATGACGGAAAATCCCGGTGCAGCAATCGAAGTTGACCCGGAACTGGCCGACCACATGGGAGCCTTCGAAGAAGATGCAATTACGCTTGAAGAAGCGGAAGACGCTTCTTTTGATCCCTTCGACCCTGAAGAAATTGAAACGGAGGAATGACAGCATGGCAAAAGCTAAGACACCATATTATCAGCGGTTTGCCGAAGACATCATCGATAAACTGGAAAAGGGAACCGCCCCCTGGCAGAGACCATGGAAAGCAGGTGAATTTCAGCCGGCTTTCAACCCTGTCTCCGGTGCAGTCTATCGGGGAATCAATCAGGTCATGCTCAGTTCTGACGGACTGAATGATCCTAGATTCATGACCTACAAGCAGGCTGAATCAAAAGGCTGGCAGGTCCGTAAGGGCTCCAAGTCTCAGATTATAGTCTTCTGGCAGATGTCCCAGACCAAGGTTGTTAAGGATGAGAACGGCAACCCGGAGAGGGATGAAGATGGAAATGTGAAAGACAAACAGGTCCAACTTCAGAAACCTATCCTGCGGTTTTCCAATGTCTTCCACGCCAGCCAGATTGACGGAATACCAGAATGGGATGGCCGGGAAATCTCGTGGAATCCGGATGAACGGGCTGAAGCCATTCTGGAGAATTCCGGAGCCAGCATCACCCATGATCAACGCAACCGGGCGTTCTACAGGCTTTCGTCCGATGAGATTCATCTTCCCCCGCACGCGGCCTTTGACAGTCCAGACAAATATTACAGCACCGCCCTGCATGAGCTGGGACACTGGACCGGCCATGAATCACGGCTGGACCGTGAATTCGGTCCTTTCGGTTCGGAGATCTACGCCAAAGAAGAGCTACGCGCGGAAATAGCAAGCTGGATGACCAGTTCAGAACTCGGAATAAGCCATAATCCGGACCAGCATGCCAGTTATGTGAAAAGTTGGGTCAAGGTTTTGAAGGAAGATCCTTATGAGATCGTTCGGGCCTGCCAGAGTGCTGAAAAGATCAAGGATTACACTCTTGGATTTGAGAAGGAACGCAGCAAGGAAGCAACCAAGGAGCAAGGCATGTCAGTTTCCGGTCCGGACAAAGCCAAGCTGGAGCAGCGCGAATCAAAATATGGAATTCCTGAGAATGGCAAGACCTGGCTCAAAGTGCCCTTCTCTGAAAAAGATGAGGCAAAGCAACTTGGAGCCAAGTGGGACAAGAAAGAAAAGATGTGGTTTGCCCCTGAAGGAACCGACTTGCAACAATTCAATACGTGGCTGCCGGAAAACAAAAACGTAGCACATAAGGAGGAGAAACAACAGGAATCCCGGCTTGCCACCGAAAAGACCTATCTCAATGTTCCCTACCGGGAAAAAGGACAAGCCAAGAAGCTCGGCGCACGCTGGGATAAAGCCGAGAAACTGTGGTTTGCTGCAACCGGAACAGACCTCACGCCTCTTGCCAAATGGTTGCCCAAAGAAAAGGTCAATACTCCGCAGGCAAACGCTGTGCAGGAATTCGCCAAGGCTCTGCAGGAAGCCGGACTTGATCTTCAGGGCCAGGAGCCGATCATGGACGGATCTCTTCAGCGCGTACCGGTCATCGATGGCAAGCCCAATTCAAAAGACGGCGCATACAAAGGATTCCTTGACGCCCGCCCTGCAGGATTCATTCAGAACCACAAAACCGGCCTTAAAATGAATTGGAAAGCTGACGGTCTTGAACTTACTGCTGAAGAAAAGGCCAAGCTCAAAGCACAGGCTGCCCAGAAAAGGATCGAACGAGAGAAAGCCCTCGCCGAGCAGCGGGAAAAGGCTTCGAAACGATCCTTTGCAAAGTGGACCAACGCCAAATGGGCCACCAATCAGCAGGAATACCTCGTTAAAAAAGGTGTTCCGGGCTACGGGGTCAAGGTTAACGAACGCGGGGATCTGCTTGTGCCCGGTCATGACGTGCGCGGACATATCCACACCCTGCAAACCATTACTCCGGAAGGCAAGCTCTTTGAAAAAGGCGGTTTGAAGGCCGGGATGTTCCACGCCATTGATCCTGAAAGCAAATTCAACGGCAGTGGCAAAATTATTATCGCTGAAGGATACGCCACTGCTGCAAGCGTGCATATGGCGACCAATGAACCGACCGTCGTTGCCTTTGATGCCTCAAACCTTGAACCGGTCGCCAAGGCCCTGAAAGAAAGTTACCCGCAATGCAAGATTGTAATCGCAGGCGACAATGACCATCATCTGGAAAAAAATGTGGGAGTCGAGAAAGCCGAAGCAGCAGCTAAGGCTGTGGGTGGCTCTGCCATAATCCCCAAATTCACTGCAGCAGAAAGAGAACAAGGTCTGAGCGACTTTAATGATCTGCACAAGTCAGCCGGACTTGAGGAAGTAAAAAAACAGCTATCCGGGCTCTTCAAACAACATAACACTGCGAAAAAGCAGCAGTCTATGGCTATGGCAATGTAAATTAACAAGCGGGTCTGAGGGGGGCCGCTTAAATAAAGGACAATATCATGAAAAATAACGATCACACCAATTCACTGGAAAACCCGGCTCACGCTATTAAAGACGGTCATGAACTGGTCATATGTGATGAATGCGGTGAAGAGCTTGTTTTTTCTATGCAGGATAACTACCATCAATTTGCCCTGGGACTTCGCACAGTCCTATGTTGCCTGCGCGTGGCAGAAGTAGAAGGCAACATACCACCTCTTCCGGAAGATTGGTGGTTAGACGTTGAGTTCAGACACTCTCTGGACAACATTTTCAAAAACTATCCTAAGCGAGAATAGTAAGTGAACATATATAAGCTCAAACCCAGCGACACTGAATTTAATATGCTATCACGTGAAGGATTTGAAATGACAACTAGAAAACTACCCCCGTATTACGAAAAACAGGATAGTAACGAGCTGCACTTTGCCGTCTGCCCAGCCTGCAATAATCCTATACAAATAATAGGGTTAAACAAAAAACTACAGCATACAGACCGTCCCTACGCAAAACATTACCACAAAAGCATACCGGGACTTGCAGTTTTCGACAAAGAAGCCTTTGAAAGCTGTTCTCTAGCTCATCCCAGAAACGATCTTTCCAAAAATAGCCGTAAGCCGGCATGCACGGAACGGGAAAAACAAATTTTAACCTCTCTGCAAGAGAACTTTGATCAGGTTGCGTATCTTTTTCAACTTTATTCCGGGATTGTCATGACCCCGCATTTAGCTGAAGAGATGCTCAAATGGTATGTAGCAGAGCAAGGTCACCTGTACAGGGGAGGTAACCTTATAAATGCCCCATGGGTGTTTGTTTATTTGTCTAGGGCACAAAATTTATGGGGCAGAAAAATCAAAGATGCCGAGCTACGTGAAGTACTCATCAAAAAAGTCCCTACTGGAACTATCAATAATAAAGATCAATTCGTAACGACAGGGCACGAAAAAGTTTTTTTCTGGTTTGCCAAGCATAAACAAATCAAGTCTTCAGATAACACCTTTAAAGAAACAATGCAGTTTTTTGTAACGTGCGACGATAAAGATATTTTCAAGAAAACAATCACGTTTGACTATGATCTTTTCCAAAGACTTATAAATACACCGGATGAAAGAAGAATATACAAAGAAGAGTTCAGCGAACTGGCCCGGAAATACCTCGGATAAACACAAGCATTTGACTTTACCTATGACAACTTTCAATATCAAAAAGCGATGGGGTTAACTCCTGCCGCAAATTAACACTTAACAGGAGATAAATATGGCAAAGTACACCCGTGAAGAAAAATTCAAAATCATTCAGGAAATCAGGAAGCTGGATGCTGAAGGCAAACACGATGAAGCTTATGAGCTACGCAAAAAACTTCCCATGCCGCCGCATCTTGCTATGGCTCTGAAGGACACCATTGGCGTTGAAGAACTGAAAAAAGCTAACCTTGATCTTACGGAGGCAAATGAAAAGTATGGCAAAAACTGGCTTGCTCGTTAAGCTTGCAACAAAACTGAGTGATGATTGGGAAGCATACCATCAGAAAGAAACTACACCTGAAGCATTAGCTTTCCAAGAAGGCCTCAAGGATACATTGGGCATGTACAAGGAGCTGGCCGAAGCGCAAGATCCTGAAGCTATCTTGAAAGCTGAACAGATTGCACTCATTCAGGAAAAAGAATTCGCAAACTCGGCAGAAATGGTCAACAGCATCAAGCCGGGCTTAACCCAGCTCGAAGAGGCCAGACAGTCACTGAAACTGGTCCATGACTGCGAAGCCTATCAGCAAGCGGCATCCACATATGCCGGCAAAAGAAAGCTAGGTGGCCTGCCTCTGGACGGCTTCAGAGAATTCATCAAAAGCCATCAGGCCAGAATTAGAAACCGTCTCAAGACTGACGGGTCTCATGAAGAGAAAACCATCCTCCGGCAGCGCAAAACCAATCTGAAGATCGCAAACGAGGCCTATATCAAATTACAGAAGAAAGCCCTCGGCATGGGTAACGCCAAGGGCATGGGAATGGCTAGATAGCAGGAAACTCTGAGGGGGGATTCCTGTTTCTTCAGCTCTGATAAGGACTCACGACTTTTATTAAGATTATCCTACACTTCGCTATCGTGCTAAAACAATTCCAGCTAATTCTTCTCTTCTGCCCTCTGTGCCTAAATACTTTAAAGCAGTAATGAATCAGCTACCCCCGGCTCTGCCGATGGTAACTGATTCTAAAACTAAGGAGAACGAATTGAACATTTTTCCAACGCGAAAGGCAGATCAAAGCCGCTTCAATCACTTAGACTGAAACGGCTTTGGGGTTATATCATTACTTGCCGGAGAGCATGGCCTCAATATCTTCCTGAACTTCACCGATCGGTATTATGTTGAAATTATCGACCAGTGTTTTGGCAACATCTGGGGACAAAAAAGCCGGAAGGGTAGGTCCAAGACGGATTCCTTTCACGCCAAGGGCAAGGAGGGCCAGAAAGACAGCTACCGCTTTTTGCTCATACCACGCAATATCGTACGAAATCGGCAGGTCGTTAATATCTCCCAAACCGAGGACTTCTTTGAGCTTGAGCGCAATTACAGCAAGAGAGTATGAATCATTGCATTGCCCGGCATCCAGGACTCTGGGAATTCCGCCGATATCACCCAAATCGAGTTTGTTATACCTGTACTTGGCGCAACCTGCAGTGAGAATTACAGTATCCTCTGGCAAGGCTTCTGCAACCTGAGTATAGTAATCTCTTGATTTGTGACGGCCATCACATCCGGCCATGACTATGAAACGTTTGATCGCACCGGACTTTACAGCCTCTACAACTTTGTCCGCAAGCGAAATAACTTGATGATGCGCGAATCCACCTATTATTTTACCAGATTCTATTTCTACTGGAGAAGCACATGTTTTGGCTTTTTCAATTATCTGAGAAAAATCCTTTGTGCCGTTTTCTGGCCTGTCAGCGATATGAATTGCTTCCGGATAACCAGTCATTCCAGTCGTATATATCCGATCCAAGTAGGTGTTTTTCTTTTTCAACGGAACCAGACAGTTTGTTGTCATCAGGATCGGCCCGTTGAATGACTCAAACTCTTCATTTTGTTTCCACCATGATCCTCCGTAATTGCCTACAAAATGACCATATTTCTTGAAGGCAGGATAATAGTTTGCAGGAAGCATTTCTCCGTGTGTGTAGACATCAACTCCCGTTCCTTCTGTTTGCTTCAGAAGTTCTTCCATATCCTTAAGATCGTGTCCGCTGATTAAAATTCCCGGATTGGCCCCGACTCCAATATTTACTTCCGATATTTCAGGATTGCCATATGTTTTGGTATTCGCTTCGTCAAGTAGAGCCATTGTATCAACTGCAATGTCACCAGCTTTCATGACCATTGCAACCATTTCGTCTGTAGACAGTGATTTTGTTGTTGATGCCAAGGCTTCCATGTAAAAACTGTAGATATCATCTTTCTCATACCCCAGAACAGCAGCGTGTTCTCCATATGCGGCGATACCTTTAAGCCCGATGATAAGTAATTGCTGTAATGAACGAACGTCCTCATCAGCTGTTGACAATATGCCTATTTTTTTGGCTTTTGCCGCAAAATCGTCAGGGGTCTCAGCTATCCATTCGGCGGCCTCGGGCAGACTATCAAAACGAAGATCCGGGTATTGATAATGTATTTTTTCTTTCAGTCCCTCACGTACTTTCAATCCTTTTTCAATTAATGAAATAAAGCGATTATTATCCCAATTGGCATTGGTGATTGTCGAGAAAAGAGCCTCTCCTATGAAGCGACCTTCTTCTTGAATTGAGATCCCCAACTCATTGGCCTTCTGACCATATATTGCAATTCCTTTGGTTACGAAAATCAATAGGTCTTGTAAGTTGGCAGTTTCCTCAGGTTTTCCGCAAACGCCCCTAACAGTACAACCCGAGTTCTTAGCTGTTTCCTGACATTGAAAACAAAACATGACGTCCTCCACTTAATTAAGGTTGGAATTTTCTATCTCATTTTCATTGATTCAAAGCCGTTAGCCTTTTGTCGTGCAGCGGTTATAAACTAGACAACTGCAATGACTTGCAATGTATCGGGACCAGTAGCCCCTTGATACATTCGGTTTATGGTTTTATTTTTTATCAAATATCTTCGCTGGTCTGGTTGTGTCTCCTCCCGTGTTCGGGAAGTCGGGATATCTGTATGCTTTT
This sequence comes from Maridesulfovibrio salinus, assembly GCF_055394525.1. Classification (NCBI taxonomy): domain Bacteria; kingdom Pseudomonadati; phylum Thermodesulfobacteriota; class Desulfovibrionia; order Desulfovibrionales; family Desulfovibrionaceae; genus Maridesulfovibrio; species Maridesulfovibrio salinus. The sequence continues at coordinate 1,072,272 of NZ_AP042461.1, read as the reverse complement.
GTGTTGGTTTCAATCAAATGACGAGCTTCTTCCATGTACTGATTATACCGATTTTTACACTCATAGAACCCGTGCCACCATGCATAGTCCGGAGCCATCATAGCCGCTCCCATACGGGCTCGGCGCCCTTCATGGTGCCAAAGTTCGTAATATTCGACTTCCAGATGTTCATCGAAGAACTTGGATTTATCGAGCAAGCCCTTTTCATAAAGCTGGTCAAGCATTTTTTTGGCTGGTTTGTAGTAAGCGTTATTGTACTCCTCAACCGCTTTATCCATTTGTTCATAATGATCATTAATCCATGCTGTGCCGTGGCATTGCTTGCAGATATCTTTCATCTTGGAGCGTTCGACCTTCCAATCTGTGCCTGATGGAAATGGTTTGAAATCCTGTGGACGAACTGTCAAAGGAGCTTGAAGTTCCCATGAAAGGCGTTCTGTGACATCATGGGTAGTTGGCTGTTTTCCTGAGCCGGACATATGGCAAGAAGCACAGGTCGGAGCTCGATAATCGACGCCGGGAGTCCAAGCTCCCGGAGCGGAGTCAAAGTTATATTCCTGTTTGAATGCCTGGTAGATGTCACCATGCTTAGATTCACTATAGATTTCAATCTGAGGATGGTCTGGGCCAAGATGACACTGTCCGCAGGTTTCAGGCTTACGGGCTTCCATTACAGAGAAGCGGTGACGGGTATGGCAACTGGTGCAACTGCCAAGAGAGCCATCCAGATTCAACCTGCCGACACCAACATTAGGCCATGTGGCCGGATCGAGCTTGCCGTCTTTCATTTTAAGGACTGTGCCATGACAATAATAACAACCTGTTTTACGCTCGTTTTCGGAGTTCATTCCCTGATTAAGCCATGGATCTATTTTCCACATGATTTCTATAGTGTTGGCATGCTTACTTTTGGAATACTGTTTAGCTTCGTCAGGGTGACAACGTGAGCAATCTTTGGGGGTAACTGGAGAAGCAATGGGAACATAGTACTTCTTCTCACCCATGGGCATATCACCCTTGGAATAATATTTTTCATGATCTATGGCGATGTCTTTATCTCCCGGCTGTGCTTGATGACAGTCAAGACAAGTGATGCCAGCTGAAGCGTGACGGCTCATAGCCCAGTCTGCAAAAATCCCAGGTGTCTCCTGCTTGTGACATTCTATGCAAGCAACCCCTTGAGGTGGAGTTGAGCGATCCATGCGGAGCTCGCGCACTTTGGGATAATTCTGCCCTGAGGCTACTGTTGTGCAGAAAAATAAAAAGCTGAAAGCAAATAGTAAGAATATGTTTTTCCTCATCCCATTTCCCCCTAAATCCCTAGGTCACGCAAACCGTTTGCCTGATACGGTGCGTTGAACTGTTTGTAATCGTAGAACGGTCTGTCTTTATGTACGAGGTCCCTGTGGCAGTCTGTACACTTGTATTCCGTTCCTTCTGCTGCATAAAGAACTTTACGGTGAGCCAACATTGCCCCCCGCTTGCCCGGCATGTGCAATATATTGCGATGGCACTTCATACATTGATCGTTCTTCATGGTCGCCCAGATTCGTTCTTTCATTATCTGCCTGTCGTAGCTCTCCGCTCCGCCTGTGAAATGGGCCACAACATCCTTGAGGCCATGCGCTGACTTGGTATAAAAAAAATCAAACGTGTCGTGAGGAGCAGGCAGATGGCAATCCATGCAATCCGCCACAAATCCCTGCGCATTATTGACATGCGTTGAAGACTTCCAAGCCAATACGGCAGGACGGATTTCATGACATGACCCGCAGAATTCCGGTGTAGAAGTCCTGACCATCGTATAATAAGTCATGCTGAAAAGCGGAAAAGCGATAAGCACACCAAGCAAAATAAATAGGATAGACTTTGTCCTTCGCTTCATACCTCCTCCGTTTTTTGTTAACTCAAACTCGGCTTGCCACAGTTAAAAATTATATTCAGAATAGCATATACTTTTTTTCATATAAAGACAGCATATTTAATACTCAAATTTCGGAGAACCTCATCCATAGGGCATATATGTCTTCGCCCAGATGGCAAGTAAGATTATAGACAAATCCAAAATCAGATACAGAAGACGCAGGGGGATCCGTAATGATCGATACGCGGAAGCGGAAGTGCTGATCTCCTTTTTATTAAGACGAGGCATCAGTGGCGGTGTAAAAATTACGGGCAGATCTATTCCGTCACCAGTGGCACTTGGATGCATTCCACTAATCTGTAACTATTAAGACCATCCTGATAACGATCCTATTTGTTGACGCAGCCAAGGGCATATCTGCGTCGCAACTGATGAGATATATCTGTTCGGAGCGAGCTCTTGCAGAGAGTCTACGCAGGAGAAAAAACCGGGGCCAAGAAGATCTTTGTGCAAACGCTACATAACACCCTTTTTATCGTGATATTGTTTGTCTTTTCTTCAAATTTAATCGCCCAATCTCATTCCCAGAAACCTTAATATTCCGTCCAAACATCATCCGCGCAAATCCCTGTGCAACCTGAACGGCTGCAGGATCATTCACGCTGAAGAAAATCTTATCACCATTGTCTTTGACCATGGCTCCATTCTTCAAAGTGTAGAGCACGTTTCCGGAAGAATCGACGCGCCAGGTCATTTGATCCAGATTACGCTTTCTGGGATCGGCAGTGCGCTTGGCCTCTTCGGCCTGCAACTGGAGCATCTTGGAAATGGACAACAGCCTGCGCTTATCCTTCCACGCCAAGCTTGAATCAGTTCTGAACCGACTCTGCTTAAGCTTCAGTTCAGAAACTTTTGATACCGGGGAATCAAAAACAGGAGAAGGATTGCTTTGGATCGGCTTCTTCTTCGACCGCAGGACCTTCAGGGCGATTTCATCACCGCTCTCAGCCTTCCATTTCAAGAAATCGTTCCAGCGGTTAAACGGAGTCTGCTCACGTAGCTCCGCGCGCTTTCCGGACATTTCCTTTTTGAGTGCTTCGATAGCCTCTGTCTTTCTGCCGGCAGCAAGAGCAATTAGCCGACTACGGTCTTTGATTCTAAGTTTTTTGTCATTCTTAAGAGCTTTGATCTTGCCATCCCAATAGGAACTGGTCTGCTTCCAGCGACCATCCTGCTCTTCGCGCAGATTTTCATAAGCCTTTTTCCTGCCGGAAACAGCGGCCTGATATTCAGCATACAGTTCACCGCGGTGCTTATGCAGCGGTCGGCCGACATACCTATCCTTCTCATTAACCACAATCCCCTTGGACTTCTGATAGTGACCGAGCTTGGATTCAAGTTTGGTTTTCGTAAAATCCCGGTCAAGGCGGCTGGCTTTGATGGCCGTCTTGGAATGACGGTCCTTGATGCTGCAACCATTCCCGCGCAATCGAACTTCGATCCCGATCTCAGCAAGTGACATTTGAAATTCATGCCAGTCCTGCGCCTTATCAAGAGACTTCAAGATAAAGTCCTTGCGTTCCTTCACATACGAATCAAAAGACTGCTGGCCGGAGTGAGCTTCATAAGTGGCAGCACGGTCATTGCTGCGCTTAGGCTCCTGATCTTTCTTCCTGCCATTATCGAATTTCAAGGCGAACTTCTGTTCCAACTCACGGTGCAGCCGGTCGCGCTTGTAGAAATCCCGATAAGGCTCGTAGCGAGTCAATTTCTCCGGATGAATCATATTATATGCGATGTGCATATGAATATTGTTGGTATTCTTGTGAACGCCACAATGCCGCTGGTGCTCCTCAAAGCCCAAGGCCTTGGAAAACTCCTGCTCGATCTCTTTGAAATCCTTCTCCATGAGAACGGATTCATCTTCCGGCCTGAAGGAAACTATCAAATGATAGGTCTTTTCCTTGCGGGTGCGCTGATTCAGATCCTGAGTATCAATGACCTCCTGAATCGCTAGCTCATAATCCTCACCAGCCCAGCAGCCAGCACACCAGGACATCAAGGTCTTTTCGCCCTTGTGCTTGGCATCGGCAATGTAATCGGCCAAACGCCGATAATTGTCGTTTTGAGGCTTGCAAGAAATCCTGCGGCTAATCATATAGTACGGACCTTCTGAACTATTTCTTTCTGAAGCCGGCGGAGATCTTCCAACAAAGCTTCAACATCCGTTCTGTGCCGGTCATCATCAAGAATCCACATCTTGAGCAAACCGCCCAGACGACCCTGATCGGCATTAAGCTTCAGCAGTTCCAGGCGCGCCTGTTGGTCAGTGCGACTTTTAATCTCATGTCCCAGGCAAACAGCTTTCGCAAAAGCAGACAAGGAAAGACTGCATTGCTTTGCCGTTGCGCTGATCTGCTCGTACTCCTCTTTGGAGACGTAGGTTTTAATGACTTGCTTCTTTGAGGGCATTCGTCTTACCTGATTCATGGTTAATGCCTTCCCAGATAAGACTTACTGCATGAGGCACATAAGATTTAGGCAGGCACTCCAATGATTCAATGCACATGTCTCCACATAATTTTGCAAGCAGCTCGTCACGAGTGGACTGGCCACAATAAGCCCAGTAATCAAGCAACCCGTTGACCGGAGACAATTCGTCTTTCGAACATATATCCTTACCACGCATTTTAGGCGGAACAATGCGCATACAAATCCTGAGATAAGTCCATGCATTCTTCATGGCCATCGCATCCATTTCATAAAGATCTGGAACCCTGATTGCCCCTTCAATCTGCCTTTTGCCCTGCTCCCAACGAATCCCTTCCAGAAAGCACCAGTAACGGGCGACACCTTCAAATGACTTTACGGCTTCCGGCGATGCTTTTTTGTACTGAATCTTCCCTTCAACCGGCGGAATAGTCAGTTTAGCTTCCATGGCATTGAAGGCTTCCAGAAACTTGATTTTCCATTCCATGGCTTTCTTGCCGGTAAATCCCATGGCAAGAAGTGAGAAGCCGTCACGGGTCATGTTGAAAGCAGGCTCTTCTCTCTTTCCTCCTTTGGGCTGGGAAACTTCAATTGATGTGGGTCCAAAATTGGACTCGCGATAAGAATCTGGAATTTCCAGATCACGAATATCTCGGAGGACGTGTTTGTGCTGCTTTTCAAACAATTCAGCCACAACCAAAGATGAGACCATCGGCTGATTATTTTCCATTACCAATTCTACAACAACTTGTAATTCATTGTTTTTAGTATCCTTTTTGTTCATCTCATATACTCCATAGTTAGACGATTAATGCCAGTCCAAAATTCAGGAGTCCTGAATTCCGTCTGCAACTTGCGTTGAGCCGAAGGCGAATAAGCCAATCTCAGCCCCATGGCTGAGCAGGACGTAAGGGAGACCACCTTGAAAAGGTGGGACTACCTTACCTGTCCTGCCTTCGGACTCCGGGAGATTATATGAGATTTTCCGTTATTTCGGAACACCTTTTGAAAAATATCCTATAATAACAGATAGTAACCAATAGTAACCGATAATAACCAAAAGTAACCTATGAGAGACTAAAACGACTTTCAAATTTGACACACATAGCTCTTTAGTTAGAATAAATAAGGCTTTTAGTTATTCTGATAGTAAATAAAAAGGAGGAAGGTAGAATGGGATTGATGATCCATTCAATGGGGGAAATTCCCGCTAATGTCGAAAGGTCATTCTACATATATTTGTTAGATTACGGATGGCAGGAACCAATTAGCGATGCCTTGTTCGCTAACTTTAACCAAATTTCCGATCATGCTTCTAAAAATGACGCTGTTGTATTCAAAGGTACCGTAGGACATCATTTTACGGATGAAGTTTTGTCGTGGCATAACGTGAACGGCATGGACGGAGAACATGTATTACCTGCAATTCTTATTACGACCAGAAATCCTCATGACTTTTTAGAACAGAGAGTAGCACCAACTGAACATAACATGCTTTTGATACCCCTAAAAAATATCTGTAACACAGCTACAGATGTAATCGAGGTAGTCAGTAAAATTTTCTCAGATATTACTTCTAAAAAAAGACTTACAGACTTCAGAGTAGCCAAAGAAATCAAGGCGGGAGAATCTGGTGCACTAGTAGATGCGTTTATTTTGCAGCCAAATATTTCAGGTGTAGGTGTAGACTTAAAAAAAATTATCTCACTCTTCAAGGAATAAGATTTTCACCTACTCTGTAATCAAAAATTACCATATCAAAATGAATTCAAAATATATTTCACCATTCCCGACTCTAAATTTTCCAATCTACTCTGGCCCCAACAAAACGGACAATTTAATATATGAAGCATGGCATGAATACATGTGTCTCTGGCTGGACTCTTCAAGAGAAAGCGAATTTCTGACAAAACCGCACATCAATATTTACTGTGGGGCTGAAGGGTTCCCAGCTCAGGCACTAGCAAAACTGCATAGTGAATCACCTATAGCTCGGATTGATGGAACAGAAATAGAGTCCTCTGGGACAGAACATTGGGAAGATTACGATGATGTTGTTGTGTTGGCAGAACACCCATATATTCTCTATGCGACTTCAGCCGCGGACAACCAAACCCCAATAGGTTTTATTCAATTCAACCTAAGTATTCGATATTACCCTTTAGAAAAGGATATTTCCGTCAATTGCTACATTGAAAGAATCTACGTTGCTAAAGACAAAAGGAGGCAACACGTCGGGGCCGCTCTGATTTTTGCTACTGCGGAAATAATTCAAAAGCACTCCGAAGAAGTTCTATTCCAATGCAAAAGGATGCCTGAATCTTGCCCAGCAGTTAAGGCGCTAGAGATATATTTATATGCCGAACTCCACTCAGAAGAGGGGGAAAATATGGTCCATTTACTGAACAGTGAACTTGAAGTTTTTATAGATGATTACAAAATGGAGCATGAGGACGAACAAATTAAAATCAAAGGAGTTGATCTGGAGGCAGGGTTCTGACTTATCCTTTGCTGGCCTAATATTTTACTTCAAATAATTTCTTTTGACTGTCCGAACCACATTTCTGCACCACATGGAACATTGGCTTGGACAATGGGAACTCAAAATAAAATTCCTTATATCGTTCGAGAAGATGCGGATACAAAGCAGTCATATAACCATTACTTCGGATATATGGATGCATCCATGCCCATGCGAGCATCCATCCTTCAGGGATATCTGAATACCGCTGCCCATAATCAAACTCTAAGCACCCCATTACATGGTAAGAACGGCGGTATTGTTCCTTCAAGAGCAGTACTAACTGAAGGTTCTCATCGTGATTTTCGAGTACATACGGCGCAAAATCATATTTATTTTCTCTTCTGAAATAATAACCAAGTATTTCAGCGGCTTTTTTAAAACTCTTTTGCGAGTTGTGCTTAACACACACTGCATACATGTTACGATTATGCCAGAGGACAGTCGGCAAGTGTCTGAGATAAGGAATACGAGGTGCAAGGATGTCGTATTGATTTTGTCCCCAAGGTAACTTCATTGTATTTCCGCCTTATCCTGATGCTTGAGCGAATAAAGAGAGTTGATCGGAAAGTCGATTTTGCTCCGTATTCGAAGTGGCTAAATCGGGCAATCCAGAAGCCAGCCTTTGGATTCTAGACGTTCAATTGCAAGATCAATATGAGAGCGTTGAAACATCCTGCTTTTCCTCTCAGTCCAATTGCTAATCAATCCAAAAATCTTTTCAGAATCAACTTCGCATTCAAGCTCCTGAGTAATTACCCAATGAACGGTTCCCAACAATTCTAAGCCATAAGGAGAATCAAAACCTTCCACTAAATCAAGGACTCTTTCAATCCGATCCGAAAGTTCTTGATCCTTTTTTAAACCATCATTTATTTTACTCTGCATTGAATTTACGAGTTGGAGCTTAACGAGAGGTCGTTCATCTCCTGCACCCCATCCAGTTAAATAATGCCCGTCAAGTGAGTTTATCACATGCTTTAAGTTCGTTGCATATGGGCCATAGAACCATTTGACGAAATTCAACCTTAGAGGCTGGCCCGCAAGTTGTAAGAAGTAACAAAGCTTTTGGGTTTCAATCAGTGTAAACTCAGGATCGAATCGCATTGAAGCGTAGTGAGACAGAACACCAAGCAATGACCGTCTTCCAGGGGTCATTTTGGGTTTAGCTGTTCTGTTTGGCATGGACTTCGCGCAAGGAGTCCCCTTAGGGGGATAAAGAAAAACATCTACATCAGGTAAAGAAGCAAAAGCCCCTTCAATTAATAAGCGAACGGTCTCCCAAGATAACCCCCCAAGCCCACACCCCAACGGGGGTATGGCAATTGATTTTATATGCTTGTCTTGCACAACCTTAATAAGATCGTTTAACCCTTCCTCTACATACTCAATCTTACTCTTCCCCCTCCAATGCTTCTTGGTTGGAAAATTGATTATGTACTTAGGATCAATTAAATCAGTGCTTTTAGTTACAAACATTGTTCCCGGAACAACTTTGTCTTTTTTACATGCTTTCGCATACAGTTCATAGTTTTCGGGGAATGCTTTTTTGAATTGCAACGCGATTCCTTTACCCATAACTCCCACAGTGTTTACTGTGTTCACTAAGGCTTCAGCATCAGACTTCAGCAAATTGCCTTCTGTCAAAATAATCATCGCATACCTCTTCTAATAATACCAATTGGCTTTGACTTCCGTGGTAACGTCTTGCCCACTATTTTTAAGCAGTCCATCAACGTAATTTTTCACTTCCATATTAGCCACCCCAATAAACTGAACTAATTCCCACAGAAAAAAGCGATGGACTAAAAACTCAGCCATCCTACGCTCCATGCGGTCTAGGTCATCAGGAGTGTTGTTCCACATCCTTTCACGCATCAATGGCATATCGACCACATCTTGAAGCTGACAGGTGTCCTTATAGAAAGAAGCGAAATTCAATGCCGCATTCCTATCAGTAAAACAGCACTCAGCTTTCGAGATAACACCCTCAACTTTAGTGCACAAATAAACAACTTCACTTTGACAATAATCGCACTGAGGGACATTCCCTCTATGAATTAAATAGAGCATGGGAGACCGAGGTGCAAAATAAAATGGGACATAGTCGGCGACGACACCGTTCGGAGGGACCGTCACATTTTTAAAAAAGCGACGAGTTTTGATATCCCTGTTCCCCACGATGGCATGATCTTTATTAACCATTTCTGAATCGCACTTCAAACCACCTGTATTCAATATCGATTCTAGGTTCTTATAGTGAGTAAAGTGAAATATCCAAGTCATTTTAGCCTCATTATATATGCGCCTTGATTAAGGTCAACTGTAGAAAGCCTGTGTCTCTGGACTAACATAAGTTCTACAGAAGCTTTTAATTCTGCAACTCATCCAAGTAAAAGACAAAATCAACCAAAAGCTCCCTCTATTATCATCCAGATCAGCATTTATATATCCCATTCCAATAGACTCACAACCGAACTTCTTGAAGATATTTGGAATAAATGGGAGGGACTAGAGCACAAAACAGCACGACCATCAACAAAGAAAATGCGATTTAACCTATCTTATTTGATCTTTGCCAAACTGACCGTATTTTATGGTCATTTATGGGGAATTGAATCGCCCAATGATCTAGACTCCAACATCAACATTATAGACACAAAATGATAGCCAGTGATATTGTTCGCACAGGCCAGATTATTTCTGCGCATTCCACCTCAAAGGATACGCTACCAGTCCGAATTATTAAAACTTGATCCGCAATTGCCAAACCGTTATTTAGGCAATGTAACATGTTACATTAGATCTTTTCAAAATAATCCCTGCCTGTCCCAGGAAAATAATTTTCCTAATTGTCTGGAAGACTCAGCTCGAATTTCGCTTAGCAGCAGGCAGGACGAGCTGACTATAAAACCTATACCACACCTACATATGACAATCATTTCTAATCCAAGCCTCAGCATACTTGTCGTCGACGATGAGGTAAACATTCGCAAAACTCTGTCCTATTGCCTGGCAAAAGAAGGGCACTCCGTTATCGCTGTCAGCAACCCCGAGGATGCACAGGAAGAGGCCCGCATAAGATCATTCGATGCGGTCTTTTTGGATTTAAAACTAGGTGAGAACGATGGGATGGAATTGATACCGACTTTGTTGTCAGGCTCACCTTGGATGAAAGTTGTTATGATTACCGCACATGCATCAATTGAAACTGCAGTGGAAGCAATGAGACAGGGCGCATTCGATTATATTGAAAAGCCATTCACTCCGAACCAAGTTAAAATTCTGACTCAGCGGATTGGAAAAATCCGCAAACTTGAAACAGAGCTTTCAACAATAAAAGAAGATTTACAGCGTTTCGGCCCTGAATGCAGGCTTCAAAGCAAAAACGCACAGATGAAAAGGATGATTGCAACTTTAGAGAAGGCAGCATCCTCGGAAGCTATTATTCTATTTCAAGGAGAAAGTGGAACAGGAAAAACAGCCTTTGCAAGAGCAACACACAAATGGAGCCCCCGCGCAGAAAAGCAGATGGCGGTTGTTTCGTGTCCAGCGGTCCCTCCAGATTTGTTGGAAAGTGAGCTGTTCGGGCATGTGAAAGGAGCTTTTACCGGAGCCATTCGAGATACCCTCGGCAGAGTCGCCTCCTGTGAAGGCGGGACTTTGTTTTTAGACGAGATCGGGGACATGGATCTTCAGGTGCAGGCCAAATTATTACGGCTCATACAAGACAAGGAATATGAACGCTTAGGAGATTCCATTTCACGTAAAGCTGATATCCGCATTATTGCTGCGACTAATGCCAATCTGGAAAACAAGGTCTCCAACGGTCAATTCCGAGAGGATTTATTCTACCGCCTGAATGTAATAAATATTGTTATTCCTCCGCTTCGCAACAGAACAGAAGACATTCTGCCGTTGGCTTACGACTTTCTGTCCTATTTTTGTAAAGTCAATCATAGACAACTGTGTAAATTTACAGCTGAGACTGAGGAAATTCTAATTTCTCATTCTTGGCCCGGTAATATTCGAGAATTGCGCAACACTATCGAACGCGCGGTAATATTGGGCAATGCAAATCAAATTGGGCTTGATGATTTGCCCGGAAACATAATTCCAGCTAAAATCTACCCTTCAATCGGAGCTAAAGTCTCGCTGTCGACAATTGAAGAAGTTCATATCAGACGTGTCATAGCTCAGTCTTCGTCACTTCAGGAAGCCGCAGATATTCTGGAAATAGATCAGGCTACTCTTTGGAGGAAACGAAAGGCATACGGGATTTAACCGTCTTTTTCCTTTTTTCCTGCTCGGATTATCTCTTCCTTATTAGGGGGAAGTTCCCTTGCATTTTGCAATCACACAAAAAGTCTATCTTTCATTTTTCAATAGACACCCATCTTAAACGAACTGAACTCACCTAAATTCTTATAGTTTGTCTTCGGCATGCATATTGCTACACAATAGCAGATTACCCAAAATGATGCTGAGGATAATGCTATGACATTAAAAAAGAAAATATTGTTTGGCTACGGGGTCGCTTTTGCTCTTATGGGATTGGTAGTAGCTTGGTCCATCCTCAATTTGATCTCTCTTGGCAAAGCCTCAGAGGCTATCCTAAGTGAAAATTACAGAAGCATTCTTGCGGCTGAGAACATGGTTGATGCACTTGAGCGTCAGGATAGTGGGATCCTGCTCATTTATCTTGGGGAGACCGAAAAAGGGACTACCATGTTCAGGGAGAATGAAGCTTCTTTTCTTGAATGGCTGGCGAGGGCGAAAGATAACATCACGATTAATGGTGAAGATAGCCTTGTGACAAGGATCGACACCAGCTATGCCGTTTTTCGTAAGCATTTCTCAGAATGGTCGAATTTAAATAATGAAATAGATTCCGAACCTTCCCCCTCTTCATATCAGAAGTCTACCTACCCACTTTTCATTGAAGTAAGAGAAGCCTGTATCGAACTGCGAAAGCTCAATGAGGAGACCATGTACTCGGCCAGTCTGAAGGCTGAACAAGTCGCCAAAAGAGCTATCTGGTCAACTTCAATTGTTGCAGCAACTTCATTGATAGTAGCACTGATATTCAGCCTCCTTCTTGCAGAACGAATTGTTCGCCCCATTAGAAATTTTATGGCGGCATCAAGAAAAATTTCATCCGGGGATTACTCTGTTCATGTGGTCGTTAAGACCGGGGATGAACTGGGTCGTCTGGCAAATGAATTCAATGAAATGGCTGCTAAGCTCCTTCATTATCATGAAATGAACATTGAGCAGATAATTTCAGAGAAAAATAAGGGGGAAGCTATTTTATCGAGTATTGAAGACGGCCTGATCGTCTTTGATATTAATCTTGAAATGACAAGCATTAACCCTGCTGCTCGTGAAATGGTTGGAATTCCATTCACCGCTCCAATAGTAAAGCATTGCTCGGACATAATATCTGACCCGAAAGTGTGCAGTTTGGTACAAAAGACGGTTGAAACAGGACGCCCCCCTAACATACCGGATGAGCAAAGAGTTGTGGCTCTTATTCGTAATGAACAGACAAGACATTACCTGTTTTCCGTAACCGCGATACGAGGAAGAGAGCAAAATCTTTCAGGCATTGTACTCCTCCTTAGAGACATTACCCGGTTTAGAGAGGTTGAGCAGCTAAAAAGTGAGTTCATAATGGCTGCATCCCATGAATTGCGAACACCATTAACCAGTCTGGGGATGAGTGTTGATCTTTTACTAGAGCATGCCTCGCAATCATTACTTGAATCTGACTTGGATCTCTTACGAGCAGCACATGAAGAAGTTCACAGGATGAAAGCCCTGATCAACGACTTGCTGGATTTATCAAAAATCGAAGCAGGTAGAATTGAAATGGAATTTGAAAATGTACCTGCGTCAACTCTCTTTGAACATGTCCGTGCGGTTTTCAAAAGCCAACTGGAAATAAAGCAAGTTGATTTCCAATATGACATTCCTAGTGATTTACCCACCATAAGAGCTGATGCCAATAAAATAACGTGGGTTCTTAGCAATCTTGTCTCTAACGCGCTCAGGTATGTAAAAGACAAAGGGTGCATCACTCTTAAGGCCCAAAAAATCGGTAATAATATTCATTTATCTGTCCATGATGATGGACCGGGAATACCCGAAAAATATCAATTGAAAATTTTCCAGAAGTTTGTGCAGGTAAAAGGTCAGGAAGCAGGAGGAAGTGGTCTGGGCTTGGCAATTTGTAAAGAAATTGTTCGGGCACATGGAGGAACAATTTGGGTGGAATCGTCAAAAGGTAACGGAAGTACGTTTACATTCGCTATCCCTGTAACCAGCTAAGGAGATTTCAACAATGGAACCGTCAGTACTTATTGTCGATGATGAAAAGAACATAAGGCTAACCATGTCACAGTCCCTGGAGGCAATTGGAGTACGCATACTAACCGCCGTCAACGGTGAGGATGCGCTCCAAAAATTAAATCAGGAACAAATAGATTTGGTCTTTCTGGATTTAAAAATGCCGGGAATTGACGGGATGCAGGTTCTTCACAGAATCAAAGAGCATTGGCCCAAAATACGGGTAATCATAATTACAGCTCATGGAACTGTTGAATCTGCCGTGGAAGCGATGAAACTTGGTGCAATTGATTTTATTCAAAAGCCGTTCAGCCCGACAGAAATACGACAAACTGCACATCAGGTGCTGGAACGAGAAAAACTCGATTCAGATACTGCGGTAGATTATCCTACGCTTATAGAACTCGCCAAACTTTATGTTTCTGATCGAGACTTTGCCCTTGCGCGGGAAACAACCCAAAAAGCCATTACAGCTGATCCGGCACAACCTGAGGCCTACAATATTCTTGGAGCATTGTTTGAATTAAAGGGAGAAAGGTCTGAAGCTCAAAAATTTTATCGGGCTGCCTTAGACATGGACCCTTCTTTTAAGGCTGCATGGACTAATTTGGAGCGTACAACATCTTGGTTTAAAACAAGTAAAATAGATTTTGGACAGGATAAGGCGGAACCCCAAAAAGCAAAAGCTGGAGAAGAACCGGATGAATAGCCTGTATATTGTTATTGTAGGTTGCGGGCGACTAGGCTCTCATCTGGCCAATAGTCTCAGCAAAGAAGGTAACTCGGTGGTGGTTATTGACAGAGTTGAATCAACTTTTGACTCTCTATCGTCAGAATTCAGTGGATTTAGAATCAATGGAGATGCCACTCACATGGCAATACTGAAAGAATCCAAACTGAAGAATGCCGATGTATTCATCGCTACAACTCACGCTGACAATGTAAATCTCATGGTTGCTCAGGTAGCTAAGAAAATTTTTCATGTCCCGCATGTCGTGGCCAGAGTTTTCGACCCAAAGCGGGAAGAGATCTACGCTCAATTGGAGATAGATACAATCTGCCCGACATCTGTAGCCGCCGAAATGTTCTTACAATCGGTTTCAAAAGGGCGTTCGAACAGTAATGGAGCTGTATCATGAAGATAATACTCGTTGGCGGTGGAGAAACTATTTACTTCCTTTGTCGCAATTTTACAGCCAAGGGGTATGAAATTGTCATTATAAATGATGACAAAGAGGAGTGCGTTCAATTCGCTCGTAACCTTTCAGCAACTGTACTTTGGGGTGACGGTAGTGATTTTGAGCTCCTTAAAGAGGCTGGAGCAATGGCGGCGGACGCGATACTCGCTATCACTCCGAATGATCAGGACAACCTCATAATATGCCAGATGGCTTCTCTCAGATTTAACGTGCCAAGACCCATTGCCTTGGCTAACGATCCTGACAACGTTGAGATATTCGAACGTTTGGGAGTCTCCGCTTTTTCGACCACACAAATTGTAGGCAGTCTGATTGAACAGCGGGCATCGCTGGAGCAAATTTTAAATTTACTGCCTATCGGTGAAGGCAAAGTCAACGTGACTGAAGCCGTTTTAGGGCCGGAATCCCCTGTCATAGGCAAACAGCTGAAGGACATATTTCTTCCTGAGAATTCATTAATTGCGGTGGTTATTCGGGATAATGAGCCGATTGTACCCCGTGGCTGGAATTACCTTCAGGAAGAGGATCGGGTTGTTCTGATCACCATACCGGAAAATCATGGAAAGGTGTTAAGACTGCTGACGGGAGAACTTTGATCGATGATAGTTAAGAGGTATTTGCTTTGCGCGAATTAGAGTATCTGGCCGAACGATATAAGGCTATTTTTTCGTCAATAGGCGTAATTCTCCTTTTGGCCGGCCTCATAATGATGAGTCCTCTTTTAATCTTAATAACTGATCCCGAGGAGACTGTTTACGCACTCTCTTTTGTCTCTCCGGCGACGGGTCTTCTCTTGTGCGGTGGAGGGATGTGGAAACTGTTCAAGTCTGAATCTGAATCAACCATTTCTGTGCAGGAAGGTGGGATTATCGTTCTTGCGAGTTGGATTCTGGTAATTTTATTTTCGGCTGCTCCATTTATCGATATCCTTAATCTTTCATTTTCCAATGCCGTGTTTGAATCTGTGAGCGGTTGGACTACTACAGGATTATCTGTTGTGGACGTGACATCTGCTCCGCGAATAATTCTGCTTTGGCGAAGTATTATTCAGCTGGCAGGAGGAGCCGGGCTGGCCATCATAATGATGTCCGCCATTGTCGGTTCAACCGGAACAGGAATATCAAATGCCGAAGGACGCGGTGATCAATTGGTACCTCACGTTCGGCAGTCGGCTCGTTTGGTACTGATAATTTATACTGCGTACGCCGCAGGAGGTTCTTGCGCATACTGGTTGGCAGGAATGTCTCCGTTTGATGCTGTCAATCACTCTTTTGCGGCCATTTCAACTGGTGGTTTCTCTACGTACCCGGAGAGCATCGGTCATTGGAACTCTCTAGCTGTTGAAGCTGTTAGCCTGCCCTTGATGATATTAGGCAACTTAAGTTTTGTAACTGCGTGGCTGCTTTGGAGAGGTAAACTTAATTTTGTTGCCAGAAACGGGGAAGTGAAATTGATGTCGTGCCTGTTGCCTTTGTCCGTAACAGCCATTTTTATATTTACCAGTCAGAATCTGTATCCCCATCTGGGGAAAGCAATGCGCGTGGCTATATTCGAGGCTGTCTCAGCACTTTCCACCACCGGATTCTCAACTGTGGGGTATGGGGAATGGAATTCCTTCGGGGTGCTCATCATGCTCATTCTAATGCTTATCGGAGGAGGAACCTGTTCGACTGCCGGGGGTATAAAACAATTCCGTATTTATCTTCTCCTTAAGATCTTTTTTTGTGAAATCAAGCGCAGTCTGTTGCCCAGGTCAGCAATCACGGAACTCCCGATCTGGGAAGGTCAACGCCGCGTTTTCATCAGTGAAGTAAAAATCAGGCAACTTGCTGTTTTTATGTTCATTTATTTCGCAACTTATGGAACAGGGGTCATGATTTTATGCGCTTACGGCTATGGTTTAAGAGACTCAATGTTTGAATTCGCATCTGCTCTTGGAACAGTCGGCCTTTCTGTCGGGGTTACATCCGCTCAAATGCCGACAGGAGCTCTTTGGGCTGAAACTCTTGCCATGTTTCTTGGGCGACTTGAATTTTTTGTCATTATAATCAGTATCCTGAAAGTTTTAAAAGACCTAATCAAAATAAAAACATTGGCATTTGAAACAAAATGTAAACAAAAATAACAACCGTATATGTAAAGTGCAGGAATATTCATTATGAAAATCTTATTATGTGATTCGAATGAGGAAATGTATAATGGAGTTCTTGGTATTGACGTAGTGAACTCTCCTGTGCTGTGCTTGCATCAAGCGATTACAATGCAACCTGAACTAATTGTTGTAACGATGAGAAATGTTCAATCTAAAGAAAGAATGACACAAATTGAGCTCTGTTCAATATTGAAAGAGAATAAACTCAGCAAAGAGATTCCCATTCTTGTGTTGCTTGATGAATGTAATAAAAGAGTCTTCGAGCTCTTGCAAAAAGCAGGAGTCGATTATGCAAGTACATTTGACCTTACAGAGGAACTAACCGGTTTAAATGAATTTATTAAATTAGAATTTGATCCGGAGTACCAATTAAGCTATCAACTGAAACAAATTTGCCCAAAACTAAATTATAGCCGAATCGACTCGCAACGAGAACTGACTGTCTGCGGGGCATATCTGGACAGAATGGTTTTGGGTGGCAACAGGCTTCATGATATTTGCCTGACTAAGGAACATTACAATTGCCCGTATTACCTGAACCCCAGATGTATTTATGACATTTCGGATTAAAATCATGAAAATGCATCCAGCCTTCATTCTTTTATTGAGCTTTCTTGCCGCTATCTTTATGGGAACACTCGTCCTTACGCTACCTATAGCCACTGTTAGCCAGGACATTTCATGGCTAGATGCGCTATTTACTGCGACATCGGCGGTTTGTGTTACGGGATTAGTTGTTGTTGATACAGGTACTTATTTTTCTCCATTCGGACAAACGGTTATTTTAGTTCTCATTCAAGTCGGAGGGTTGGGGGTAATGACGATTTCTGTTGCACTCTTCCGTTGGCTTGGGAAAAGTGTCTCATACCGACACAGGCTTCTTGTTCAGGATCTTTTCGCTCATACCCCCAGAGAAGATATTTTCCATTTAATCAAAAACGTGGTTTTGTTTACATTTTGGGTTGAGTTGCTAGGGGCAGCCTTACTAACAATTCATTGGGCTCATGAAGTTCCAATAGCGCAAGCTGTCTATAGAGGCATTTTTCATTCAGTTTCAGCTTTCTGCAACGCAGGATTCTCTCTCTTTCCAGACAGTATGATGCGATATAGAGATAGTCTGTTGTTAAATTTGACAATATGCTTATTAATCATTGTCGGTGGAATTGGTTTTCCAGTTCTTTATGACATAAAATTATGGATCAAAAATAGAGCTAAAAAGAGATCTAGATTGTTGGTACAGACTAAAATGGTTTTATTCACCACATTAATATTAGTTATCTTAGGGGCCGTAGCGTTTGGACTTCTTGAAAGCAGTACCCAGAATGATATTGATCTTTTTGGCAAAATAACTACATCTCTTTTCCAGTCAATCACATGCCGAACCGCCGGTTTCAATACAGTAGATATTGCTTCTCTGAAGGATGCCACTCTTGCAGTTATTATTTTTCTAATGTTTTTCGGGGCTTCTCCAGGATCTTGTGGAGGAGGCGTAAAAACAACAACCTTAGCACTTCTTGTGGCTTTTACAGCAAGCAGGATAAAAAGGAACAGTCGCACTAATATATTTAAAAAGAGCATTCCCCATGAAACAGTGGCCCGAAGTATTTCTCTAACTATGATGGCTTTGGGGATTATCGGGATCGTTTTCTTCATGCTGTTGGCAGAAGGCTCACGAGGAGGACTCAATGGACTAGGTTCCCATGATTATTTCTTGGCCTACTTGTTTGAGACAGTTTCTGCATTTGGAACAGTCGGGCTGTCAATGGGAATCACAGCTGAACTTAGTTCCTGGGGAAAATTTTGGATAATTACGATGATGATTATCGGCAGGGTTGGTATTCTCGCCTTCACTTATATTATTATCGGGTCCGGAACTAAGCGAAGCATTGAGTATTCAGAAGAAAATATAATGATTGGTTGAAAAATAAGGATATAAAATGAAACGTTTTGCTGTAATCGGTTTGGGAAATTTTGGTTTTTACGCAGCGAAGGCTCTATATGAAGATGGTAATGAAGTTGTTGCCATAGATTGCAATAAAAACAGGGTTCAAGCTATCGATCCATACGCAACAGAAGCCATGGTTCTTGATGCAACAGACAAGGAAGCTCTTAAGTCACTTGGGCTAGAGGAAATGGATGCGGCGATAATATCGACCGGAACTAAGATAAGCACAAGCATACTCATTTGTCTATATGTTCAGGAAATAGGTATCAAACGAATACTCGCCAAAGCTCTTGATGATGACCATGCCAAAATATTAAGGCGAGTGGGTGCTACAGAAATAATACATCCGGAGAGGGATTCTGCCTTACGAATATCAAGAGGACTGTCAAGGCCTAATATTTTGGACTATATTCCGCTCGGAGAAGATTTCGATTTAATACAGATTGAACCTCCTGAAAAATTTATTGGTAAGAGCCTGATTAAGTTAAACCTTAGGGCGAAGTACAATGTTCACATTATAGCTATTAAGCAAGTTGCTCCAGAAGATTTGTTCCTGATACCTCCAGCGGAATACGTAATTGCCGAGAATGACATTCTAATTATGTTAGGCAAAACTGCAGACATTCGAAGGATCAAGGATCTAAAAAAATAATCATAGTGTGCCCCCAATCTTCGCAGTTGAACACCAAATCTTACCCAATTATTATTCCTGTTGGAAAGCACAATGCAGTTCCCAACTTTATTTTTTAATCTGTAATTATGACCTTCGTAAATTCAGGAGGTTATAAATTGCCCAGTTTCTAACTTTAATGTCCTCCTACCAATGCTGTCCGGTTAACACGCCATCTCCAGCAATGGATAACCTTCTTTAATCTTTGATGTTTTTATTGGTGGATCGAACAGATCTTCTAAATTAAAGCGTCTGAAAACGTTTAATTGCACAAGCTGGATCATCTGTTGCAAACTCCAGCCGATCTTGGATCTGAATTTCAAGTAAGCCAGCAACAAATGGACAATCATGGCCACATAGATTTGACTCAGAACCGCATTTTCAGATTTGCCGACAAATGATTTAACTTTCAGGGTTTGTTTGATCAGTCGGAAGAAAATTTCGACCTGCCAACGTTCTTTATAGATATCCGCGATTGTTTTCGCAGAAAGTGACAAATTACTGGTCAAGAAGCTGTAATGTTTACCTGTTTCGCGGTCTCGGTAGCCGATCCTGCGTAACTCCAGACTGCCTTTTCGTGTTTTGACTCGGATAATCTGGTCAGAGGTAACCCCCTGTTTCTTTTTGACAGGATTGCGCTTAACGACTTTGAATTTTGCGTTTTTCTTGAGGCGAGTAACAAAATTCACTCCAGATTCAATAAGGGCTGCAAACCATTGGTAATTGTTGTAGACCTTGTCGAAAACCACGATTGATCCTTTGGGAAGCTTGAGCGTTTTGGCGACCTTGGAGTCATGCTGCCGGGCATCGGTAACAACCGTCAAAGCAGGAATGTAGCCGTCATGATCAAGTAAGGTATGGAGCTTGATTCCCGCTTTTTTTTTGCGGAACGAGGCCCACGGAAAGACTTCCAAGCAGAGTTTTATAGTGCTGGCATCAAGGCTGAACAGCTTGTTTTTAAAACGAAATTTGTGAACAGGGGAAATAGCCTCACATCGCTTGTACATTTCGCCAAGCAAAGTCTGGAAAAATTCAGCAGGACGCTTTTTGTTGGCATCAGAAAACGTGGATCGGGAAACAGGCTTGATACCGAGGTGGTAGTATTGCTGAGAATTCGCATCCAGATTGCGGATCCCATCACGCATGGAAGGCCGTGCAGCCAGATGAATAAATGCCAGAGATACAAACTGCGCCCAGCGCGTAAAAACGCGAGCTTTTCTTACGCTTGGATGCTGCCGTTCTACAGCCTCAAAAACATGTCTCGGTATCAACTGTAGCAGTTGGGAAAGAATTGTGTTACTATAAGCCACGTCCAAATTCTCCTTTGTTTTGTATTGCTTAGATACCAATTACATAACATTTTTCGAGGAGTTTTTGGACTTTTTTATTTCAGCTTAACCGGACAGGAATGTCCTCCTACACAAACCTTACAGAATTTCACGCAATTAATGATTCTTTCAGCATTATTTACCCCCTCAAGAGGCAAATTCTTACAAAGATAGGCACCCAATTCACATATTGACCAAACACTTCACACACAAAAGTGGGATACAAGTGGGATAACTAATCACTAAACTAAAAAAGGACCTACAACACAAAAGCTGTAAGTCCTTGTAATATCTGGTACCGGGAGCGAGACTCGAACTCGCAAGGCATTGCTACCGGCGGATTTTGAGTCCGCTGCGTCTACCAATTCCGCCATCCCGGCATATGTGAGGGATTGTTAATATTCCATGCTTTGAGCGATGTCAATACAATTTACCCGGTTGACTCTGCCTTGGATTCATTTGACTCACCAATGTCATCATTTATTGGCAAAAACCTCCAGAATCCCGACATTAATACTATTGTAAAGGTCCCTCCTCAGTGATAAGTATATTCGCCTGTCCACAACATTTCCAATCAGAGAGATTCCCATGATACCTACCGGATCCCTTGTCAACGGTGCCGCAATCATCGGCGGTTCCATCATCGGCATTATCCTGCACAGCCGTTTTCCCGAACGTATACGTCAGATTATTTTTCAGGCTCTTGGGCTGGGTGTTATCCTCATAGGCATTCAGATGTCATTGAAAGTTCAAGACATCCTGATACTTATCTTCAGTCTGCTCATAGGTGGAGTAGTCGGGGAGATACTCAGACTGGACACTTTGTTCGAAAGACTGGCCGGAAAGCTTAAAAGCGCAGTAGGCTCCAAAGATTCCGGTTTTGTGGACGGCATGATCACCGCGTCTCTGATTTTCTGCATTGGGGCCATGGCCATCATCGGATCTTTTGAAGAAGGCATCAAAGGAGATGCAACGATCCTCTACACAAAATCCATTCTGGATGGTTTCGCTTCCATCGCTCTGGCCTCATCCTACGGACTTGGCGTTCTATTCTCTTTCATTCCTGTTCTGATCTACCAGGGAGCCCTGACCATCTTTGCAAATTCTTTTCAGGAATGGTTTTCTCCGCTTATAATCGACCAGTTGACTGCTACGGGTGGGCTGCTCATTATCGGCATAAGTCTTACTCTGCTGGAAATAAAACGTATAAATCTGGCCAACCTGCTGCCATCGCTCGGTGTCGTTATTCTATTGACTTACTTCTTTGGAAATTCACCTCTCATGTAAATTTCTTTTCTGATTGAACAATCACGGTGGATGGGGTTAAATGCGCTTATGAAGATCCGCTGGAAAATACTTATAATCCTCCTTACTTTTTCACTGGTGCCTCTGGCTGTGCTTAAAACGCATGGCTTAAACTCGCTGAAAGAACTGGGAGCAGATTTACAGACCCAGACCAGAGTGACCCTGCTGGAACGGGCAACCGAAAGCCTTGCCAAAGAAGCAGAAGGGGCCGCAGCTCTTATAAATCTTGAAGACAGGCTGTACAGAACAACCCTAAAAAGCATTCAGAGTGAAGCCGAACTTCGACTTACTGATGACGATATTCCCACTCTTGAAGTAAAGCCCTTTATCACAAGCTTGGATAAAACCATCAATGAGCCGGAGCTGATTAATGACCCGGCCTATAAAAAGACAGCCCTGCTTGGCCACGGAATGATGAGAAAAGCAGAGCACAGAATGGCCGCTGTCCAGCGCGGAGATCTGATTGATCTTCCAATCGCTCCAGACAGGATTTCTTTCTGGATTCCCGAAGGGCTTACCCCTGAACAGGCTATGCCTCAGATAACCAGAATATCTCCCTTGATCCATGCTTTCATAGCCTGTGGAGAAACCTTGGAAGACCTCGCCCTGTGGCAGGAAATAATACTCGATGACGGCCTTGTAGCCTCCTACCCGGCTCATAATTCTTTTCCCCGTAAATATGATGCCAGAACCCACCCATGGTACAAAGAGATCAAGCAAAACAGGAAGATAAGTTGGGCTCTGCCGTCTCTTGATGCGGCTTCCAGAACTCTCTGTTATCGGCTCTCCGCTCCTTTGCTGGATAATGATGGGAAGTTTCTTGGATTAACATCGCTCGTCATCCCCGTCGGCGCGGCAATGGATAACCCACTTGTCACCGATAAACCGGAAAGAACAAAGATAATGATGGTATCCTCAGCTCAGGAGGAAAACGATAATCCTGAGCAACTGCTGATAGTCGGTAAAGTGGGTGATAATCAGCCCGACACAAGCCGCCAGCATATGAGAGGAATGTTCTGGCTTGCCCCGCCGGAACCGGAATGGCTCAAAGAAGACAGCCCCGAATTCAGCACCCTGATCAAAGATGTTGATGAAGGTAGATCTGGTGTAATCCAGATGAATTTCAAGGGACTTCCGTCTCTTTGGACATACAGCCCGGTAAACAGACAGCTGTCACTGCTCATCATCACACCGGTCAGAGATTTTACCGCAGAAGCTGACGAAGCCGAGCAATACGTAAGGGAAAGTGTTGCCAACCAGTACGAGGGAACTTCTCTTATAGCCATTTTCGTGATCTGTGCAATTGCACTGGTAGCCTACTTTGCCTCCAAAAGCCTTTCCAGACCGGTAAGCACTCTTTCGGAAGCGATGATCAAAGTAGGAGACGGTGACTGGGATGCACGGGCAGACTTTCACTCCAAGGATGAATTTGGAGAACTTGCAGCCAATTTCAACAATATGGTTCCCCAGTTACGTGAACACTCCGCCACCCAGCAGGCGCTTTCACTGGCGGATGAAGCCCAGCAATCTCTGTTTCCCCGCAGAACGCCGGAAATAGAAGGGGTTGATATAGGTGCACGCTGCACATTTTCAGAAAAAACGGGCGGCGATTACTACGACTTTCTCGGCTGCAGCATTTGCGGTCCGAAAACTTTCGCGGCTGCCATTGGTGATGTATCAGGACATGGTGTAAGTGCCGCTCTGCTCATGACCAGTGCCAGAGCATACATCCGGTCACTTACAGGACAGGGATTGCCTCTGGTCGATGTTGTATGCCGGGTCAACAGCCTTATAACCAAAGACTGTATACAGACCGGCCATTTCATGACCGCCTTCACTGTCATATGTAATACGGAGGAAAGAACTCTGAACTGGATCAGGGCCGGACACGATCCGGGCCTGCTTTATACCCCTGAGACTGATACTTATGAAGAACTCATAGGAGAAGGGATGGCTCTGGGCGTGGATGAGCACTTTCTATACAAAGAAACCCTGACCCGGGTTAAACCAGGGCAGATATTTATCCTTTACACGGACGGGATATGGGAAGCCCACTCCCCTTCAGGCAGAACATTCGGCAAAGACAAGCTTAAACAGATAATAAGCGACAACCACCACAAACAGGCTCAGGATATCGTGGACCTACTTCTTGGCGAGGTTCATAACCATCGCAAAGGGTTAGCCCTTGAAGATGACTGTACAGCCATTATAGTTAAATTCAAATGAAATACTCAGTATACGAACTGGCAACCTTTGCCTTTGATCCGTTGCACGCCTTCTGGGAAAACGAAAAAACCCAGCGCAGAGTGGCCGGGCTGCTGATCACCTGTTTCATCGCGGCTCTTTTGGGAATAGAACTTGGAAGACACGGTCTGCTCCCCGAGGCCATAGCAGCCAAAACCCCGACCAGTCATTACGCCGCAGTAGGCATTGCCTTTACACTGGTACTGGTCCTTGAGGTTATCAGCCTGATATTTGTGCTTCCCTGCTCCTTTGCAAAATCCGTTGGCAAACAGTTTGAAATCCTGTGCCTAATACTGATGAGGAACTCTTTCAAGGAACTGATGAACTTTCCGGAACCGATTTCTTTCACCGGAAACATGACACCAATTTACCAGATTCTTTCCGATGGTGTCGGGGCATTCGCAGTTTTTGTGCTGCTTGGTATTTACTACCGCATACAGAGACCGGGCAAGCCTCTGAAACCTTCATTCAAATTCCGCTATGTTGCCTCCAAGAAACTGGTGGCCTTACTGCTTCTGGTCCTGTTTGCCGGGCTTGGAATATATGATTTCTGCCTGCTCATAAACGGAATGAGCGCATTTGATTTTTTCAGTACATTCTACACGATTCTCATATTCAGTGACATACTTCTTGTGCTTATCTCTCAAAGGTTTCTACCGAAATTCCATGCAGTATTCAGGAACTCCGGCTTTGCGCTGGTTACCCTTCTGATAAGGCTGGCCCTTGCCTCCCCCCCCTTTTACAATGCGGCCCTAGGGGTTGTCTCGGCTGGATTTGCGGTCCTGCTCACTCTGGCTTATAACTCGTTTTACAGAGCCGATACTCCCAAAATACTCAAATCGGTTTCTGACGGAGATAAATGATGAAAAGCATATGTATTTTTCTGGGGGCCAATCCGGGAAATGATCCGAAATACGCCGATGCGGCACGTGCCATGGGCAGGGAACTTGCCCGTAGAAATATTACCACCGTTTATGGCGGTTCAAATATGGGACTGATGGGCATTCTCGCCGAAAGCGCCATGGAAGCCGGAGGAAATGTCGTTGGTGTTATCCCGAGAAGCTTAGTGCAGAAAGAAGTTGCACATACCGGCCTGAGTGAACTTCATATCGCAGAGTCCATGCATGAAAGAAAAGCACTCATGGCAGAACTGTCCGATGGATTCATCGCCATGCCCGGCGGGATAGGAACCATGGACGAAATATTTGAAATCTTTACCTGGGCACAGTTGGGCTTTCATACTAAACCATGCGGACTGCTCAATGTTGACGGTTACTATGACCCCCTGCTCGGATTCCTCGATAATGTTGTCAACGAGGGGTTCCTCAAGGGGATGCACCGGGAAAAACTTGTCACAGGGACCACTCCTTCCGAAATCATCGATGCCTTTGCATATTATGAACCGCCCACCGGATCAAAATGGGTTGAAAAGTTATCTGCCGAGTCAGCTAAAAGGCAATAACTATCAGCGGTGATGAGAGTCACTAGAAGGCATGCTCGGGTCCACAAAATATGTGATCCGGGATCTGGGCGACAGATACTCATACACTTCGGGTGACAACTTTGATGGATTAATGGAGTCGGTGATATAAAGATCCGGCTCCTGTTCCAGATCAATTATCAGCGCCTCTCCCTGCGGAATCTGAGGATCATAGAGAACAAGGCTGGGCTGTAACGGCTTAGCCAGATTAACCGAAACAACCATTCCCACGATCTCCTTATTAAGAACCACCACCGTACCGGGAGGGTAAATCCCCATGCACCTGATGAATATGGAAAGCAATTCCTTATCGAACATATGTCCACATTTGGAAAACATATACGATAGAGCCTGATACGGAGTCAGCGACTTGGTATTATCCCTTTTATTGATCAGCTTGTCATAAAAGTCAGTAATGGACAGGATCATCGCCAGTCTACAGATGTCTTTGCCCTTGAGCCCTCTGGGGAAACCCTTCCCGTCAAAACGCTCATGGTGCTGGTACACCACAGTCATAGACTCCGGTGGAAATTTATCGCTTTTGGAAAGCAGCTCAACACCAAAAAAAGGGTGTTTTCTGATCAGCATTATTTCCGGCTTGGTAAGTTGTCCTGTTTTATAAAGGATCTTCTTATCTATTTTTGATTTACCAATATCATGAAAAATGGCCCCCAGAGCAAGACTTTCCATTTCCTTGTCTTCCAATCCGGAGGCACGGCCAAGGATAAGAGCCAGTACGGTGACATTAAGTGAATGGTAGTATAGTGTATCCTTTTTATTCCCTTGAAGGTTCAGAACATGCATTATTGCTTCTTTATCCTTAAGAAAATACCCCGAAAGCTCGCTTGAAAGCTGTACCGCCTCCTCCAGAAACTGTGCATTCCCCCGGTTGATGGATGTCATTAAATTCTCAATCTGTTCTGCGGAGATGGAATACTGCTGTTCCGCCCTTGAAACAGATTCCTTTTTAGCCTTGAGAATCGCAATCCGTTTTTTCTTCTCTTCGTAGAGTTCATCAGGAACCGGATTCTCTCCCGGCAAAGCGGAAGACGGCTTTATTTCTTTATTTTTACTTTCTTTCAAAGGTGGAACCAGACTTTTATCCGGTATGCAGACCACCTTCTTGACACCAAGTGACTTAATAGTCTCAATCTGTTCCTCGGTCTTGATTCTGAAGCTGCTGGTCAAAAAAGGATGTCTGTACCAGGGCACACCTTCAACCCTGATAAAGACTCCTGGGCGCAACCTTTCGACCTCGATCCTGAATTCTTTATTGCTCTGCCCGGTCATCAAGCCTCCCCGGACTGCGAAGGTTTATGCAGAACAAGATTTTCCCTGATTTTTATCTTTTTTGTCACGTCAAGTATTGTTTCACCATTCTTATGGATGTAGTCAATTGTCTTATCACTGAGAGTCTGACCTTCAGAGAGGAATTTCAGCATCTTACCTTTAACGAGGCCGTACACGTCCTCGGCGAGAATCATTCCCGCTTCAAGACCGAGAGGATAAACCTCTCTGATATAAAAAGTGGCGTCACTCCCGAGGACCCCCACAAGGCACTCAAGGACTTTAGGATCATACAGTTCCGCCCTTCTTTTCATCATGGAAATAATCTCCCCCTTAGTACGATCTCCCATGCTCAGACGGTCATAGTCTGAAACAACCCTGAGTATCCTTGCCCCCAGTGGTATTTCATCACCGGCGAACCCCCCGTCTCTGCTGTCCTGAATATAGTTTGCCTCCTGAAGAGATAGAATTGTGGCAACATTTTCAAGACGCGGCACTCCAGAAATAAGTTTGGCTGAATACCGGGTATGCTGGATATAGGTTTCATGGTCATGACCACCCAAAAAAACACCGTCCTCAACTTTTTCCATCAACTCGTCAGGAAGAAAAACAAAGCCTATCATGGACAGCACAGCGGCCACCTCGGTACTCCACGGATCAGGATCTCCAAGCTTGCGGCACATAGCCTTGATGGTAGGCATAATCCTTGTTGTGCGGGCATTGCGCTCCGGTTTAAGTAGCGAAGCCACCTCATTGACAAGCCGGATCACACTTCTGACACTGTCATCGAGAAGATCCTTATCTGAATTCAGTACCCGATAATGTTCAAACGCGTCCCTTAAAGCCATCCGCAAAACACTTGCCGGACATGGTTTAGTCAACAGTTTAAACACCCCGCATTCATTGATTGCATTGATTGCTATATTCTGATTGAGCTTGCCACAGATCATAATTCGGACGATACCGGGAAAGGCCTCCCTAACCTTGGACAGAAGCTCAGTTCCCCTCATTCCCGGCAGGTTATAGTCTGTCAGAATCACCTGGAAATCTGCCGTATCTTTCAGAAGGTCAAGGGCTTCCTCTGCGCTTGCAGCACAAGTCAGGCCGACTTTATCCCCGACAAGCCGCCTGAAAGAGCTATTACAACTTCCAGCGCTATCAACAAATAATATATTTCGCATTATATGATCCCCATATTCTTCCACTACCTTTACCTATATAATAAAAACAGCTTCAAATCATCCAGATCGACTTATAATTTAAACGAAGATATATACGACAGACAGAGATATACCCGTATTGTTCATTCAATTTCGTACACTTAAGCAGCAGATATCAACTTATGGATTCAATAATATTTCTTTTCTGAATTTTATTCACTGATAGTTCAGTAAACTAATTCTTCCTCCTAGCAAAATCAACACGCATGTATTATGATTGGATAAAACAATTATATAAAGGAAGCATTCCATGAAGCAATCGGACTATATCGAGATTGAAGACAGACTCGGGGCCAACAATTACAAACCTCTGGATGTAGTAATTGAACGCGGGCAAGGAGTGTGGGTGTGGGATGTTGAAGGGAAAAAGTATATGGATTGCCTTTCGGCATACTCGGCCGTGAATCAGGGGCATTGCCATCCACGTCTCCAAAAAGCCATGGCCACCCAGATGGAGAAACTGACTCTCACATCGAGGGCCTTCCGAAACAACCAGCTTGCCCTTTTCTATCAGGAACTGTGCGAACTTACAGGATCCCATAAAGTTCTTCCCATGAACAGTGGGGCTGAAGCGGTGGAAACCGCTATCAAGGCAGTGCGCAAATGGGGATATATGGTTAAGGGAGTTCCGGAAGACCGGGCGGAAATAATTGTCTGCGCAGACAACTTTCACGGCCGCACCATCACCATTGTAGGTTTCTCAACAGACCCTGTATCCAGAAAAGGATTCGGCCCATTTACCCCCGGATTCAAAGTCATCCCCTTTGGTGACTCCAAAGCCCTTGAAAAAGCAGTCACCCCTAATACCGTCGGATTTCTTGTTGAACCCATACAGGGTGAAGCCGGAGTTATAATCCCTCCCGAAGGATATCTGAAAGAAGCCCGCCGGATATGCACCGAGCATAATGTCGCCCTTATCTTTGATGAGATACAGACAGGACTGGGCCGGACAGGAAAACTCCTGGCCGAAGAACATGAAGGAGTGGAAGCTGATATAACACTTGTAGGAAAAGCCCTTTCAGGGGGATTCTATCCTGTGTCCGCTGTACTATCCAGCAGTGAGGTGCTCGGAGTTCTACGCCCGGGAGAGCATGGTTCAACTTTTGGCGGCAACCCTCTTGCATGCGCAATCGCCAGAGAAGCACTTAAAATTTTAACAGATGAAGGCCTGATAAATAATGCGGCTTCCATGGGGGAAAGATTTCTTAACGGACTGAAAAGAATAAGCAATGCTAAAATAAAAGAAGTGCGGGGAAGAGGCCTTCTCCTGGCTGTTGAGTTCAAGTTAAACGCCGGCGGGGCAAGACAGTATTGTGAGCAACTTAAAGAGCATGGTCTTCTTTGCAAAGAAACTCATGACAATATTATAAGGTTTGCTCCCCCCCTTGTAATAACGCAAAAAGAAGTGGAATGGGCTTTAGAAAGAATAACACCGACATTATCAAACTAATAACGTGTGACCTTGAATAATTTATACTGTATATATTTGCAGCTGCATTCTTTAATATATGTTTGATTCACAGTTATATATTCAATTTGAATATTTCACACTGAAGTTGGGTAAAACAGTAAAACAACAGCCAGCCACGGATAAATATATGTACGGCAAAACACGCTCTTTTCGGTTCACCTGCTTGCTCCTTATATCAATGTTCCTTGCGACAGCACACAACGCATCGGCATTTCAGCAGGATTTGCGATTTCAGAGGTTTTCTTTGAATGAAGGGCTGTCTCAGTCATCGCTGCTGTGCATGATACAGGATTCCAGAGGATTCATGTGGTTCGGTACTTACGACGGTCTGAACAGATTCGATGGGCGACACATAAAAGTATACCGTAACACGAAATCCCCTAATTCCATTTCAGACGGTAATATAAGAGCCCTCTACGAAGACAGTTCAGGAATACTCTGGATCGGGACCAAAGGCGGAGGACTCAACTTATACAATCGCAAAACCGATACCTTCAAACATTTTATCCCTGAAGAAAATAACCCCGAGTCCATCTCCGGCAAAACAGTGCGCTGTATCTATGAGGATTCCAGAGGAAGGCTATGGGTGGGAACACACAGCGGGCTGAATATTTATGACCGAGCGACTGGAAAGTTCAAACGTTTTCAGCAGTCAGATGATCCCGGAAGCATCTGCCACAATGAGATAAGAACCATCTTCGAAGACCTTGACGGGAAGATCTGGATCGGAACAGCTGCCGGATTGAGCCTGTTTCAGGAGAATAAGAAGACCTTTAAGAATTACAAACACGACCCTAAAGACCCGTCCACTATCTGTGATGACACAGTACTTTGCTTCTATCAGAAGAAAAAGGGAGAACTGTGGGTAGGTACCAAAAAGGGAATTGCTATCCACACTCCCGGAACAGATAAATTCAAGACACTCTTCCGCTCTCTCGAAATAAACGACATATATGAAGACAACTCCGGTAACCTATGGCTGGGAACCCTAGAAGGACTGGCTAGAAGATATCCGGAAACCGCCGAACTGAGTCCTGAAAAAATGAAATTCGCTTTTTTCAAGAAAAACCAGCTGGACCCCCACAGCCTCAGTGACAATAAAGTAACGCAGATACTTGAGGACAACTCCGGAGTTCTCTGGGTTGGAACCTATGCAGACGGACTTAGTATCCTGACCCCTAAAATGCAGGCTTTCGGCATTCTCAGACGACAGCCATGGAAAAAGGCCACTCTGCCGGGGCAGGAGGTAAGCGCTGTTCTTGAAGACAATGAAGGGCTGGTATGGGTAGGTACATACAAAAACGGCCTGAGCATCTTCAACCCCAGAACTGGTGAAACCCGTAACTATAATGAAGACTCCCCTGAACCATGGAATCTTAACGGAGATAGGATCAACTGTATTTTTCAGGATTCCAGAGGACTGATTTGGGTGGGCACACGCAAAAAGGGTGTTTTCGTAATCGACAAAAATAAAGGCATAGTAGAAAGATATTATAGAGACAAAAAGAATAATAACTCCCTGAGCCAGAACAATATCTGGTGGATATATGAAGGCAGTAAGGGATACATGTGGATAGGAACCAGCAAAAAGGGTCTGAACCGACTTGATCTCTCCACTGGAAATTTCAAGCGTTATATGCCGGAGTCTGACAATCCGCAGAGTCTTCAGCATAAAAGGGTCAGAAATATATTCGAAGACAGCAACCATAATTTCTGGCTCGGGACAAATGCAGGGCTGGCCCTGATGGATCGTGAGAAGGGAACTTTCAAGCACTTCAAGCATGATCCTGACAACCCCAATTCCGTATCCAACAACAGAGTTACCCCGATTGCGGAAGCTGCTGACGGTTCCCTCTGGATCGGGACAGACGCGGGCCTCAACAGATTCGACCCTGTTTCAGAAGTTTTCACCCGCTATACGGAAAAAGACGGGCTCGCCAACGATGGTATACAGGGACTCTGTCTCGACAGTGAGGGCAAGGTATGGGTCTCCACTTTCAAAGGGATATCCACACTGGACCCAGTTACCGGCAAGGTCTGGAATTTTGGGCTTTCTGACGGCCTTCAGGGTATTGAATACTGGATCAACGCCTATAACAAAGGCCAAAGCGGAACAATGTACTTCGGCGGGTTAAAAGGGATGAACATGTTTGATCCCAAAAAGATACGGATCAACCCGACTCCCCCGCCTGTTGTCATCACCGGGCTTAATATAATGAACAGTCCCGCCCGCCTGGAGACCAATATCTCTGAAACCAAGGAGATCACACTGTCCTACAAGGATGCGATGTTCACCTTCGCGTTCGCCGCTCTGGATTATCAGAATCCCAAGCTGAACAAGTACAGATATAAACTTGAAGGTTTTCATGATGAATGGATCGATGCCTCCTCCGAGGCGACAGCTACCTTCACCAACTTTGACCACGGCAGCTACCTGTTCAGAGTCATAGCATCCAACAGTGACGGCATATGGAACGAAACCGGAACCAGCATCAAGATTAATATTATTCCACCGTTCTGGAAGACATGGTGGTTCATCTCACTGGTTGTACTACTGCTTATCAGCGCACTGGTCGTCGGTGTGCAGCTTCGCTTCAGGGCCATACGCAGGAAAGGCATAGAGTTGAGCAAACTTGTTGAAGAAAAGACGTCAGACCTCAACGATGAAATCCGCGAACATATGAAGACAGAAGAACAGCTGGAAAACGCCATTATTCAGGCAGAAGAAGCCAATGAAGCCAAAAGTGCATTTCTAGCCAGCATGAGCCACGAAATCCGCACACCGCTGAACTCTATCATTGGTGTGGCAGACCTTTTTAAAAATACTGATATGACAGACGAACAGGCCGAGTATGTCAATATATTTGAATCCTCGGGAGAAGTTCTGCTCTCAATTATCAATGATATCCTTGATTTTTCCAAGATTGAAGCCAACCACGTAACTCTGGAAACAATTCCAGTTGATCTGCTTCAGGAAGTCGAATCCATTGTAGGGCTGCAGGCAACTGCGGCGTCAACCCGCAATATCGAACTTGTATGCCGGTTCAAACCGGATGTTCCGGAATTCGTACTTGGAGACCCCACCAGACTTCGGCAGATACTTTTGAACATTCTTTCCAATGCGGTTAAATTCACATCCTGCGGAGAAGTGAGCATAACTGTTCAGCGCAGTGCCCAGAGGGACTCGGATGATATAGCATTCATTATCTCCGACACCGGAGTAGGAATCGCCCCGGAAAAGCTTGAAGCAATCTTTGCTCCTTTCTCCCAGGCCGACAGTTCCACAACTCGAAGGTTCGGCGGCTCCGGGCTGGGACTCTCCATAAGTAAAAAACTTACAGAGTTAATGGGCGGAACCATCAGCGCGGAAAGCACTCCCGGAGTTGGCAGTTCGTTCATGATCACCCTGCCGCTGCCGCGGGACGCAAAAGCTCCTGTTACAGAGCAGCCGGACCTCAACTACTCGGAAATTCTGGTTGCCGCATCCAATCAGAAAACACTGACTTCACTCTGCGAAACCCTCAATTATTTCAAAGCGACCACTACACCCTGCTCCAATTCTGAATCACTGAGAGCACTTCTTTCCCAGCCACAGGAAACCCTATATTCCCTGCTGGTTTATGATCTCAATTTCGACAATGGAGCGGGAGTGGAACTCCTGAAATCTCTCAGGAAACAGGGAACTGTGATTCCCCCGGTTCTTATGCTTCAGCGCGGAGTAAGTTTTGACCGTAAGCACCTTGAGCAGGGGATTGAAGGCAAAGGGATGATTCTGCCTCCGCCGAGAAGGACATTTCTGCGCACTGTCATGAGAATGCTGGGGATCACCACAGCCGCGGACTCAGCTCCGATCAAGAAAGATCTTCCAGCAATGCCCGCCATAAAGGTCCTGCTAGCCGAAGACAACATTCCTAACAGAGAACTTGTACGCCATTTCCTGAAGCATACCGACATATCACTGAACATGGCCGCCAACGGTGAAGAGGCCCTCAATATGGTCCGAAGTGAGAGTTATGATCTGATTCTTATGGACATGGAAATGCCGGTAATGGACGGCTACGAATTCCTGAGACGTTTCCGGGAGATGGAAGCACACTCAAACGCAAAACGAACTGGAGTTCTGGCACTTACGGCCCACGCCTCATCGGACTTCAGGCAGAAATGCATTGAAGCCGGTGCAGATGATTTTCTACCCAAACCCATCAAGCAGAAATCTCTGCTGAATGGTATGCTGGCTCTTTACAACCGGACGTTATGACACAAAAGCTGACAACCAGCCAGACAAAGTGGGTGAAGGCACTGCACATGCTCAGTGCCTGCCTTTGGGGAGGTGGAGCCCTCTCCATGGTCCTGCTGCATTGCATGGTTACGACAAAATCAGGAGAAGCCCTTTACGGACGTGATCTCTGCCTAATGGTGATCGACCGTTATGTTGTTACTTCGGGAGCATTGGGATGTCTTGCAACAGGACTTGTCTTCGCCCTGAAAAGCAACTGGGGATTCTTCAGATTCCGGTGGATAATTGTAAAGTGGGTGGTGAATATCGGGTTCATCATTTTCGGGTTCATGTTCTACATGCCATGGCTTGAACATATGAGCAGGCTCTCTGGCAACGCCAGAGAAATGCAGCTGCAGACACCGGAATACCTGCGCAGCCAGTTGCTTAACGAAATAACAGCTTTCACTGTATTCGGCTGTCTAATCCTCCTGGTTCTGATCTCGGTTTTTAAACCATGGGGCAGAACATCACTAAAAACATGAATGGAAGGACTCCCTGAGGAGTCCCATGCCAAGGATTACCGGGACTTCTTCACTCGCCAATTATCTTAACAAGAACCCTTTTTCTGCGTCCTCCGTCAAATTCTCCGTAAAAAATCTGTTCCCATGTACCGAAATCAAGCTTACCGTCCGTAATTGCAACAACGACCTCACGCCCCATGACCTGCCGCTTCATATGTGCATCCGCATTATCTTCATAGCCATTGTGCCTATACTGGCTGACCGGCTCATGCGGGGCCAGCTTTTCCAGCCAGACCTCATAATCATGATGCAGACCTGATTCATCGTCATTTATAAACACACTTGCTGTTATATGCATGGCGTTTACCAGGCAAAGCCCTTCACTTACACCGGACTCGGCAAGACACTTCTCCACATCAGGAGTAATATTAATAAATGCCCGCCGCCCCGGGACCTCAAACCAGAGTTCATGTCTAAACGATTTCATTATCCCACCTTACATTTTGATTACCACCGAACCGGCACTGCGCACTTGACATCAGCACCGGGCAAATGGTTGATTCATTTTCCGGCAAAGAAGTGTACCAGAGTTGTAAGTCATTTCAAAACCGGAAGATGACTCTAAAATTTCAGAAACAACAATAATGACTCCAAAGGGTGTTGCTCCTTTGGCTGTCTGACCGGAAATAAGACTGTTCAGCTGATGGTTCACAGTCAATTCAGGTTAAGACCATGTCTCACAGGAGGATGAAAATGGATAAAGGATACGCGGAAAGTATTGCTTCAGATATAATGCAGATGCTTGAATCTGCTAAAGACAGCGGGCTGGACCTCAACAGCGGCTTTCAAAATGACGCTTTTACCGCCGAGAAATTTTCTTTCGGCTACCTGTTCTATCCAAGGGAAATGCTGTTGCAGATTCCCCATCTGCCCCAGTCTGTCCGCCGTAAGATAAAAAAATCCAACATACTCGGAGTGGTGGATCTGGAAGGTAAAAAAATTGGCATCCATCTGGTATGTTCCCTAACAAAGGGCTTCGATGAGATTGAGTCAGCGCAAGACATTATCGAAGGGATAAACAATAAAGAACTCATGGACTTCAAGGAACAGATTGCAGGAATTCTTCACAAAGACCTTGTAGGCAATATTGAAGAGAAACAGACTGAACAATAAAATTATACCGAATCTTATTGATGGCCGCCTGTCCATGATGTCCGGCGGCCTTTCTATTTCCTGGGAACAAGCCTTCCGATTATCTTGACAAGTTCATCTATCTTGACCGGCTTTGATGAGTATGCATCCATCCCGCTGCTAAGGAACTTTTCACGGTCTCCTTCCATCGCGTATGCAGTAAGGGCAATGATAGGGATATCATTCCCGGATTCCCTTATATGGCGGGTAGCCTGCAATCCATCCATTTCCGGCATCTGGACATCCATGAGAATCACGTCAAA
The DNA here is from genome assembly GCF_055394525.1 of Maridesulfovibrio salinus. NCBI lineage: Bacteria > Pseudomonadati > Thermodesulfobacteriota > Desulfovibrionia > Desulfovibrionales > Desulfovibrionaceae > Maridesulfovibrio > Maridesulfovibrio salinus. Next base: position 1,036,554 of record NZ_AP042461.1, on the reverse strand, counting down.
GGGACCTTCTTTCTCAAGTATATCAAGAGCTTCAATACCATTTTCCGCTGTTTGTACCTGAAAACCTTCTTCGGTGAGAAAATGTGAAATATATACCTGATTGGTGGCGTTATCCTCCGCAAGCAATATGCGGGCACCAGCCGTGCTGTTTTCTTCCATATTTGAATCTTCTACAGTCTGGGTTTCAACACACTCGCCTTCACTTGACTTGAGTTTGACAGTGAACTTGAACTCTGTGCCCCACCCTTCTCTACTGGTAAATGTTATCTTTCCACCCATCATCTCAACAAGCTGACGGGAAATTGCCAGTCCAAGACCACTGCCCGGATGACGCTTGGAATACCCTGCATTGAGTTGAACAAAACTTTCAAAAAGCTTCCCGGCTTTATCTTCGGAAATACCTATTCCGGTATCCTTGACCCTAAATTCAAGAATTGCACCTTCAACATAACTTCCGGAATGTTCAACAGAAACTTCCACATAGCCTTTTTCAGTGAATTTAATAGCATTTCCGACCAGATTCATAATAACCTGACCCAACCTGTACTCATCACCATGGTAACAACGCGAGACCTGATCACTGACACAGGTCCTGAGTTCTATTCCTTTTTCCTCTGCCTGAACCCCAAGAACAGAGAGCTGCTTGTCCAGCATCTCATACAGATTGAAATCGTTTGGCCGAAGTTCCATCTTACGGGCTTCAATTTTGGAAATATCGAGAATATCGTTAATTATATGCAGTAAGGACTCGGCAGCTTTCTTGACCGTAACCAGATATCCCTTCTGTTCATGGGTAAGATCCGTATTAAGAGTCATATCGCTCATTCCGATAATGGCACTGATGGGAGTTCTTATTTCATGACTCATGTTGGCAAGAAACTCGCTCTTGGCCCGGCTTGCTTCTTCGGCAGCGTCTCTGGCCTCACACAACTCAACCTCACCCCTTTTACGCTCGGTGATATCCTGTCCGACCGCAAGAACGCCAAGGGCATCCCCTTTAGCGTCCAATAACCGGGAGTAAGACCATTGAATCAGACGCTCTTCACCATCCCCGACAAGAACGCTATTCTCCTGTAGCCGCAGGGGAGTGCCGGACAGAACTGTGGAGAACTGATTTGTACAGTCACCCCATAAACGTTCCGGTACGAAAAGTTCAAAATAATTCCTTCCCAGAACCTCATGTCTGGTCCGCCCGAAGAGTTCCTCGGCCATGCGATTGAATTCCAGAATTTTTTTGTCCGGAGATAGAAGGATAATGATGCTTTCTGCTGTTTTCACAAGCGAGCGAAAGCGGTAAGCACTTTCCTTGAGGGCTTCTTCAACCTTTTTCCTGGTAGTAATATCTTCAACAGTTGCCACCACTTTCTTGATCTCCCCGTTTGGGGCAAACAATGGAGAAGCGTTTATTGAAAGGAGCACTCTTCTGCCGTCAGGCCAGTGGATTGCATGCCTTATGTCAAGAACGGCATTACGTATCTTCATTACCCGGTTGAAGGCTAGTCTCTCCCGGGGAAACGGCGATCCGTCATGGGATGTTATTTTCCATACCGGGTCATTATGCTGCCGCCCGATGATATCTTCACGGGCAACACCATGAACGCGGGCAGCCTGATCATTGGCAAATATTATTCTACCATCGTTGTCAATCACCAGAATCCCCATGGGACTGGTTTCCATAATACTGCCCATGAGATCCCGCTCACGCTGCAGTTCAGTCTCCACCTTCTTCCTTTTATCGATATTTAGATATAAAAAAGCAATGAAAGCCAACAATACACTGATGATAATCGCGGCTCCGATCACAAGGATACGGTCTAGATTACCGGAGCCAAGCTCGGTGAGCGTATTGGACAGCCACCCCTCGGCCAGTACATCTGAACAGCCGGGGAGTACAGTCAGCATCATAAACAGAATGGTGCGCAACATAAGTATGAATTACGGTACAATGTTCAACTTCAGTTAATGTTCATATCTAATATAAACTGTGATAATTTGTTATACCATTATCCCTTATAGACAATTTGGGCAAGACCGCATTGAATATTATTGAATACAATGCTGATTATAAACTGCCCTTAAGTTGTAAACCTTTAATCAGGCCGAAACATCCGGCAAGCATCATGTCCCCCCCCGGTGAAGGAAAGGTCACCGGAAAACCTTCAAGCATGGCACGCTTGGGCCCCATCACATATGTAGGGCTGAATCCGCAAGCTTCCGCAGGAAGGTCCAGAGTCATACAGCCATGCCCCCAGTCGTCAAACACTGCATCAAAAGTAAGTTCACCGGCTCTGAAGCTCTGTGTATCTTTCCATAGTTTTTCCGGGTCCATGTTCCCGGTATGGTGCTCGTAGACTCCAAAAACAGCACCTTTATACAGCAGGAAAGAAATTGTGTGGCTGTTTCCGACATTGATAAGGCAAATACCTTCCCTGTAGCTGTGCTCCATGATTTCATCCACAAAAAGACAGCCTAGTACCGCCGCAGCACCTGTGTCGGCAACAGGGCCTCCGCCTATGGACTCCTGTAATTCAGCCATGCGGGTGAATTCTTCCGGAACCTTGTTAAAGAGCAGGCTCTCGGGCCGTCCTTCATTATCGACAAGAAGCCTTTTCCAGAGGTTGAACCTTCCGATACGGTTGCTCTTGCCCGGATGATAACCATGATCCTGAACAGAAGCAGTAACCAGATCAGGATAATCAAGCCCGGCTGCGGACAGAAAGCACTGCCACCAACCCGGATCATAATCACAAAGGTGTACCGGTATACAGCCGGAGGGAAGAGAATCGCTAAGAATTATACCTTTACCTTCAAGGCGTTTGAGGTCATCTCCAAGTGCAAGTGCTGCACGGGGATGGGCAAACACTTTATGTCCGGCATCAAGATGGGGAAAGACGGCACGTCCGAATCCGCCACCCATGTTTCTTCCGGTAAGATAAATATCAACACCTTTTTCAGTTAACTCACGAATTTTATCGCCCACCACTCTAGCCGGAGAAGGTAAAACAAATTTGAAACAGTTTTCTATTTCAACCCCTTCAATGTAATAAAGGACATCCTGTGTTCCACTGCCGATATCGAGGCTCAGAATTTTACGGCTCAATTGTCAACTCCACTTTGATTTGGAAATGTTAAAATATGTTGCAGACTGAAACAATTTCCGTCAATTGAAAACAAGCAGTACATTTCATGCTAAGCCGACACTAAACAATAACTCTTTCACACAAGCACACTATGGTTAACCGACTTATCCTTGGCAGTATCATCCTTTTTTTTCTTCCGGCTCCCCTGCTTCTTTTTGCGGCATTTTTCAACCGCAAAGAAATGAAACAAAAAACATTCGGTTCAAACATAAAAGAATTATGGAGTGCAATAATTTCAGCAGGGACAAGTCTTTTTGTCGCGATCCTGACTAGGCCTTTCACTTTTCTGGACAGAATCCCCCTGATAGCAAAAGCTGACGATAACCGTCCGATTCTTCTCGTTCACGGGCTGTACCACAATAAAATGGCATGGCTGCCCATGAAACACAGGCTCAACCGTCAGGGATTCGCCAACCTGAAAACATGGCAATACAACAGCTTCACAACTTCCTACCCGGAACTGGTCCTTGAACTGAGAAAGGAAATTAAAAAAATATACAACTCCAACTGCAGACCGGAGAAAGTAAGCCTTGTCGGCCATTCATTGGGGGGACTGCTTATTTCCGGAGCGGCTGAAAATCCTGAAACCAAAGAAATGGTTCAGCAGATAATAACATTGGGGACACCTTTCAGAGGAAGTGTGTTGGCACGAATTGCCCCCGGCAGACTGGGCCGGAGTCTGCATCCCGACAGCTCTCTCTTCAAAGGAGAGAACCCCGTTAGATATCCTGAAGATATCAGCAAGACAGCAATTATTTCACCGGCAGACGAGATGGTCCTGCCAGGCGAAAACCTTAAACCCTTCTCCGGTTCGTGGCGGATTATCCGCTGTGGAGCAATGGGGCACGTGGCAATGCTGTACAGCAGAAGAGTAACCAGGATAGTCGCTGAGTGTATCAGAAAAAGATAAAGCCTTGTTTAAAGAATAAAAAAAGGAGGGATAACCCTCCTTTTTTTATTGTCTTTCTTATAGAACTTAATTCACGAATTCCGATATCTTGGACTTGAGTTGATCAGCGGTGAACGGTTTAGTGATGAAATCGTTCACCCCGGTCTTTCTGGCCAGATCCTGCTGTGAATATTCAGACTCGGTTGTAACCATGATCACGGGGATATCTTCGTAACCGTCAGTCTGGCGCAGTTTTGAAACCAGTTCCATTCCATCCATAACCGGCATATTCATGTCAGTGATAATTACGTCAAAAAGCTCTCCGTTTTCAGCATAGAGGTAAGCCTCATGTCCGTTCTCCGCTACCGTGGGCTCGTAACCTGCTCCGGTAAGAATACTGCGGTAAAGGGCCAGCATTGACTTGGAGTCATCCACGGCAAGAGCTCTGCGACCGGTGCCGACAGCCCTTTCAGGCAGACGGGCCAGATCAGCCTCGGCCTCTTCCCCACCTATTTCACGGAGCTTCTCACGGAAAGCATCATGAACAACATGGTCTTTGGAAGCCGCTACGGCGTTCATCAAAAAACGTCCGATTTTACCTTCATTGTAAAGACCTTCAAAAATATTTACCGCCCTGGCGGTCACAATGGCCCTGAGAATCTTTCCGCCTTTACTTCCGCCCTCACTGATCATTTCGACCAGCTTTTTGAGCACACCCGGATTAACCAGAGAGTCCAGCCCCGTAACAACGGCGACAGTAATCAGTTCATCTTCGTCTTCAAGACCATCAATAAGGCTGACGACACCCTTCATTGTGCCGATCCGCCCGATTGCTTCATAAATCGCGTATCTTACACTGGAATCATCAGAATAATTATTTTCAAGGGCATCCATGAGCACATCAAGCCCTTCCTTCTCTCCGATAAAACCGAGAACATTAGCGGCAAGGATCATATCATCTTTATCCGCCCCCGGCGCAATAACTTTTTTGATGTGCACAACCGCGTCTTTACCAAGCGAAGTGAGAGAATCAGTGACGACTCTCCTTACAGTGGGATTTCGGTGATGCAGATTCTCAACTATGAACCCCAGAGACTCATCAGTGCCGATAGCGGCAAGAGCTTCAACCGCTTTCCAGGTGGTGAGGTCGCAGACCTCATAACGGTCCTCTTCGTTATTTCTCATCACAAATGACTTGAGACCTTCAATTGAATCCTCATCCTGCAGCTCACCCAGCATTTCGATGCACATTACCGTAATAAGGTCATCTTCATTCTCAAGGTTGGCCCTGTAAATATCTCTGGCCTCATCACCACCTATTTTAGACAGAGAAGTGAGCACTTCAAACAACAGGTCCGCTTCCATGTCTGATTCAGCCAGTTTAAGCAATACCGGAACTGCGGTCTTGAATTGGAATTCACCGCAAAGACGTATGCAAAGCACTTTGAGCTTGTCGTCATCCGATTCAAGCAACTTGACTGCGTTCGCCTCATCCGCAGACAAAAGCCCGTTCAACGCAGTAACAACCATGTAATCCACAGAAGTGTCATCAAGAGGGTTCTTGAAAAGATCAAGCAGATCGTCAAGCTCCGCAGCATCTTTCCCTGTGGCTATTTCATTGAGAATACTGATCTTATCCAGAAATGACTTTTCTCTGAATCCGGTTAACATACTCATATCTGCAACTCTCTCTTTTTATTATTGAAACTTGTCGCTACTTCTCAAAACAGAATTCGATTGTAAATTCACCGGCATCTGAATTGAACGGGATAGCCATTATCGTTGAGGATGAAATGTGGGAGATGGTATGATTGTCTCCCATAATAACTGAAGGAGTGGAGCCGGAAAAATTCAATCCCTGTTCAACAAGCCCTGCTCTGGCCTGTCCGGAAATCATGTTGACTATTTCCCCCACCGCGTCCTGAACATCCTGGACAATATCCTGAATGTCGTCACCGAGCATGTTTTTAACTATGGTGACAGCGCAACTCTTGGTGAAGGTTATGGAAATAGTTCCGTTCATATCCCCGGTAATCCCCACAATTCCGCTGACATCACCCATCGCGGCATTATCTTTTTTAACATAAGGCTTACCCGGTTTGGGTGTTACCATGGCCATCATGGACAGGACATCCACAGCAGCCTTGATAAACGGCTTGGCTAATTCCACATTCATAAAAATATCCCTTTAGCAGAGGTTCAGACCCAGAACATAAAGCCATCTCACATTAATATTCCACTATACGCAAAATATTATTTTGTCCGATATAATAGCTTTAAATACAGAAAGGTTCAAGGCGTTCAATTTCAATACGTCTCTTTTTAACTTCAGATATACGTTTATAACTCAGAAACCTTTTTTTGCCGACTAAAAAACGGAGCCAAGCTCGTTTTCCCAACAAATAACCATGTGAACGTAACTTGTGAAACATAATGGTTTCCCACAGTTGCGCGGTGTATAACTATGGTGTAAATCTCATAATATAAAAAAGTATACAGTAAAAGGGGAAACAGAATAGATGTTCCAAAGCATGTTGGGTTTAATCGGCCTCATTACCGTGGCCTGGCTTTTCAGTGAAAACAAAAAATCAATCAGTATCAAAAGTATTGTCACGGGGGTCGCGCTGCAGCTTCTTATAGCGGGGCTGATGCTCAAGATCCCCATGTTCAGCAATGCCATGCTTTACCTCAACCACGCAGTTGATGCTCTGCAGGAAGCGACCACTGCAGGAACAAGCTTCATCTTCGGTTATATTGGGGGAGGCCCACTGCCTTTTAAAGAAACGTCCCCGGGAGCCAGTTGGACACTTGCCTTTCAGGCCCTGCCTCTTATCCTTGTGGTGAGCGCCCTTTCCTCACTGCTTTTTTACTGGCGGATAATTCCTGTTATAGTTCGCTGTTTCTCTGTAATACTGCAAAAAACCATGGACATAGGCGGTGCATTGGGACTTGGCGTTGCCTCCAATATCTTTGTCGGCATGGTCGAAGCCCCGATTATAATCTCCCCTTACGTAAAAAGTATGACCCGCAGTGAACTCATGACGCTGATGATCAGCGGAATGGCAACCATCTCCGGTACAGTTCTGGTTCTTTATGCAAGTATTCTTTCACCGGTAATCCCCGGTGCAATCGGCCATATTCTGACCGCCTCCATCATCAGCGCGCCAGCCGCAATCCTTATAGCAAGGCTGATGGTTCCCGAGTTGTCCGGCATATCAGAAGAGAAAAAGCTCAGTATAGATTCTCCGGCTTCAAGTTCCATGGACGCTATTGTGCGCGGAACTTCAGACGGTGTAAGCCTGCTTGTCAATGTAATCGCCCTTCTTCTTGTCCTGGTAGCGCTCGTAGCCCTTGCCAACCAGGTTCTAACCTTTCTCCCGGATATTGCGGGAGAACCGCTTACACTGCAGCGAGTTCTCGGATTCATAATGTGGCCCATCGTATGGTTGATGGGGATTCCGGCGGAAGAAGCCTTCACGGCCTCTTCACTTATGGGAACCAAAACAATCTTGAACGAATTTCTCGCATACCTGCAACTGGCAGGACTTCCTGAAGGAAGCCTGTCACCGCGTTCTACAATGATAATGACCTACGCATTGTGCGGCTTTGCCAATCTGGGAAGCCTTGGTATCCTCATCGGAGGACTGATTTCTATCGCCCCTGACCGCAAAGCTGAAATTGTGGAAATGGGCGCAAAGTCTGTGATCGGGGGAACACTTGCTACCTGCATGACCGGAGCTGTAGTAGGAATTTTGTACTGACCGAATAATCCAGGATATGAGATGTTTCATCAGCCAGGCCACCATCAAGCGACTCTCAGGGATTTTCTTCATAAACGCACTCCGTCCAAAAACGCGCTTCTAATTCTCGCGGCGACCCTGATCGGGATATGCTCTGCTCTGGCAGCGGTAACCCTCAACAGAACCCTTGATTATCTATCCGCTTTGCGGACCACCCACTCGGATCACTGGTGGATTTTTCTGCTTCCCGCCGCAGGAGCCGGAGCTGCCGTTTTCCTGAGCCGTAACATTCTCAAGGAATCAGGAGGGCATGGAGTTGGAGAGGTAATTGCGAAAGTAGGGCTGAAACAGGGAATCCTGAGACCCATATCTATTTTGAGTTCACTGGTGACAAGCCTGATGACCATTGCCAGCGGGGGATCTGCAGGGCCTGAAGCGCCGGTGGTTGTAAGCGGATCGGCTATGGGATCAAACCTGTCCCGGACGCTAAAAATGGGTGGCCAGTCCCGAATGACCCTCATCGGGTGCGGTGCTGCGGGGTCCATATCAGCAATATTCAATGCTCCTGTCACCGGCATGATATTCGCCGTAGAAATCATACTCGGTGAATGGACTCCCTATCACCTTATACCCATCGCCATATCTTCTGTCGTGGCAACACAGACTTCCCGGCTGCTTCAGGGAAATGTAATTCCTTTCAGCCAGGACTTCCCCCCAATGAGCTTCGCCGATCTTGGTGTATCGGTTCTACTGGCACTGCTTTCGGCTATTGTCTCAGTATTTTTCGTCCGTTCAATCAGGCAGATTGGATCAATCAGCTCAAGTTTGACAAACGTACCCTGGATAAAAGCCTGTTCGGGGGGACTTTGCGTGGGGCTGATCGGGCTTTTCTTCCCTTATGCCCTAGGAGAAGGATACAACTCCATAAAAATGGCCATTCACGGGACCCTGCCGAGCGGACTGTCGCTTGTCGGCCTCATGCTCATTGCCAGAATTGCAACCACTTCCCTTACTTTAGGCAGTGGAGGACTCGGAGGTATATTCGCCCCCTGCCTTGTTATAGGCTCTCTCTTCGGAACTATATTCTACCGCTCAATAACCCAGTTGATCCCCGTTCAATGGCTGACCGGGGAAAGTTCTTACGCCCTTCTAGGAATGGCGGGAATAGTCAGCGGAGTAATGCAGGCCCCGTTAACCAGCGTATTTCTGGTACTGGAAATTACTAACGGCTACCACGCAGTGATGCATATTATGATTGTAACCTTTTTATCATCCATGCTGACCCACGCCTTTGAACCGGCATCTTTCTACTTCAAGGACCTTGTTGAGAAGGGCCAGTTGCTGCGCCCCAAAACCGATGCCAAAATACTGGCTGATATAGACCCTGAAAAACTTATCCATAAAGATCTTACCAAAGTATGTCCGCAAATGCCGGTGAGTGATTTCATGAAAATGCTTACCAGCACCACCCAGACTCATATTCCGATTATTGATAGTGCTACAAACAGTTTTCTCGGCATGGTGGATGTTGTTTCCGCCCGGTCCTCGATCCTTGACCCGGACCGGCAGCAAAGCAATATTGGAGAAGTGGCAATAGATCGAACCGCCCCGAGCATTGAAGAAGGAGCAGGTGCAGAAGAGATTCTGGAATTAATGAACCGCAGCGGTAAAAGGACTCTGCCGGTAATGCGTAATGGTCATTTCATAGGATTCATTACTAAAGAAGACATTCTCTCAGCCTACCGGGGGGAAATGAAATCCTACGGCTCCTGCGACAACCTGTTTTAATGAATTGAAACTGAATACTTCCCGGCGATTTTCTCAAGTAATCCTCCATCCTGCATTGAATGGAGCACCCCTCCGAGCTCTTCGGCTCTCTCACTTAGAGGAGACTTCCTTGATACACCAATATAAACAGGCATAAACCGCGGAGCATAACTGAAGCTGCAGCTTTGGATATAGTTTTCGGCTCCAAGTTCACGTAGATAATGATCACCTGAAGAGGCAGCACACACAGCTAGGTCCACTTCCTTCTCAGCCAAAGCCTTAAAGGCTTCTTTCTGGCTGTGATATTCGACCTTAACCATCCGATCATCAAGGTCGAATATTGGGAAATAGCGTGCTCCTTTAGCTACCGCCACCCTCATACCGGCTATATCTATATACTTTCTGACTGTAATCCCTGAATCTATTCGCGAATAAAAATTAATTACACTTTTCGTCCGGTAAGGCGGTGATATAAACCTGATATACTCGTTTCGATCCTCTCTAAAAAGTAGACTGGTAGCAATATCAAGATCCCCGCTTCTGAGGCCGCTAAGGATGTCACTGAAAACCATAGGGATATATTCAGCTTCCAGCCCCAACTGCTTAAACATGATCTGGAGCATTTCAAAATCATACCCCCCAACAGCCCCGCTTTTGTTCTTCATCCACGGCGGATAGTGGGTCACTCCCACTCGTACAACATGACTGCTGCCTGCCTGCAGTCTGGTGCTTTGCATAGTGCAAAGCACAGCGACCAGTAATATTAGGCAAAACAGTTTAAGACTTTTTTTCCGGATTGGCACACGTCTTCTCTTGCTCTTTCTCAGACTCAACATATTTTTTCCTGACCAGTGAATCAGCGACTTTGCCCATAACTTTTTCAAGATTCTCTTTCAAATCCGGATGCTCCTCCATAATACTCCTGGAAGTTCCCAAAAAATTATCTGAAATTTTGTCACCCATGTTATTTCACCATAATAATTTTTATTTCCTCATCTGCTTGCGAAATGCATACACATTCATAACTATCTTGTTTCCCTCTCAAAATTAACTACCCTATTTATAGAATCACCTCAAGACAAATTAGAGCGCTAATAAAAACACTCTTGTATTTAATTTATATATCCGAAGTGACTTAAGGCACAGGTAAAGTGGTTCAATAGCGTTTACTTTTTCCTATTGTTAGAATAATCTATTAATCCTCTCAGGAAATTTAATATTTTTAATAGAAAGGATTCAGATATGGCACAACCGGCTCCCCCTCAGGACATCGGCTCCGAACAGTTCTTACAGATCAGCACAAATATCGTCAGCACTTTCGGAAATAAATTACCTGTAGCTCTATGCATATATGACGATGAAGTTGGGAGAGTTGTGCCGCTATACCAGAAAGATACAAGGCTTTCAGATAAAAAAAAGGAGCAGGTGGCCAACTTCTGCAATAGCGGGAATCTTTTTATTTCCAAAACTGACTACTCGAGACTAGCGGGGCATATCAGTAAAAATCTTGGATCCTTACTTACTGAACATTATATTGATGAAGCGGATGCTGCGAAGATCTTCTTCGATGGAGTTCTCGAAAAAGTTCGGACTTTTTATGGAAACCCAGTCAATGAGACACTGGAAGAGATTAAAACAGTACTCGCTGTTTACTGTGAATACGTATGGATTGATCCCAACAGGTGGGTACACTTTTTCAATGCCTTGAGACGGGATAAAGATCTTTGCAGCCACGTGGTCAACACTCTTTTTGTCGGGACCGCCATCTATCTTAAATTAATTTATAAACCCGGAGAGAAACATGACATGAGCTCTCTGGCTCTGGGTCTTATTCTTCATGATCTGGGTATGACTCAGCTTCCCACCTCCTTAGCAGAGAAGAAAGGACAGTTCCTGTATAAAGAGAGAATGCGCATGCAGGAGCACGTTGATATAGCGGAAAAAATGCTCAATAGACTGGATATAAAGGATGAGATAGTCAAAATTTGTGTGCTTGACCACCATGAGCGGCTAGATGGCAGCGGTTATCCCAAAGGAAGGCGGGGGGATGCAATAAAACTCGAAGCAAGGGTTTGCGCTATAGCAGACGCTTTTTGCGGCATGATAGCTGAGCGCAGTCAGCGGGCTGCACTCAACCCCATTCTAGCAGCCATAATTCTAACGGAAAGCAAAAAGAAATACGATTCCGAGCTAACGACGGCCTTAATATCTTTCATTATTTCGAATAACCCTGAAATGAAGGCTCTTTTGCAAAACAAAGAAAAAATGCAACAGCTTCGCTCAATAGCTTTGCAAAAAATGGCCTGATATTACATTGCGGTCCGATATGCAAAAATAGTGTTCCAGACCCCAAGGACCTGGGCATGGAGGAATGTTGCCTGTCATCAGTTGGTAATTTTCAAACCGAATTCCCCTGCAATGAGCAGTGTCACTATCAGGGTTCCACTATAAAGAATCATTGAGACTAAAACCGTTGCAGATGTTTCAGCCTCACATGTTTGATACGTCTCCGCTAGAACACATGAAATTGTGGCAATCGGCATACCAGCCAGAATAATTCCCATCAGAAGCATTTCTCCATGTACTCCAAACGCCACCAGACAAGCAGCTGCAAGCAACGGATGAATTATCAGCTTGAAAAGATTTACTACCGCAATTTTTGATATTTTAATTTCCATTTTCTGTCTTACAATCATTATCCCGATTGCAAATAAAGCACACGGTACTGAGGCCATTCCGAAATCATGCAATCCGACAGTGATATAATCGGGCAGCTTAAAATGCATAAAAGAAAAAACAGCCCCTGCGAAAGAAGCTCCGATTAGAGGAGTTTTGAGCATGGATAACGCGATCTGCCAGATGACTTCTAGAGAAGATTTACTCTTGTCAGCTTTGCTCAGCTCAAAAGTAGCTACAACCATAATAACCAAGACAATAGGAAGAATGATTGCCAAAGTTGTCGCAATGAGAGCCTGCCTGCCCCCATCATATAAATACATCATTATAGGCAACCCGAGATAAGCGGAATTTGGGAAACTCCCAGAACAGGCCCGCATCCCATTCTCAGTGTAATGTCCTTTAAAAAGTTGTCGGGACCCCACAAACATCAACCAGTATGCAATGATCATGGCAGTTAGATAGCCGCCTATAAAGCGTAACTGAGCAATTTCTTCAAAAGGGGTCGTTGCCAGAGACCCGAATAACAAGGCAGGCAACGTAAAATAGTAAACAAACCCATTTAAAACAGTAGCTGTATTTTCAGGCAGTATCTGCTGTCGATAACAGAAGCCCCCAGCAATGATCATCAAAAACAATGGAGTAAGCGCAGACAGAACAGTGATAAGCATTTTATATAGTATGGTAATAGGTGGCAATTAGAAACAAAACCAGGTGGATGGCAATCTGCATGAATATCAGTCGGTAAGCTCTATATTAAGATTGGCCAGAAGAGAAACTGCCTCTGGCAATGAGAATTTTGTTTTTTTAAGGATGTTTGTTTCAGCATTTATATAATAATTTCTGGAAGAGCTGAAATCAGCTTTGGACAAATCAGTCTTGTGAAATTGACAACCAGAAAAATCACATTCATCCATTTTAACATTGACCAATTTACAATTGCTGAAAGAAGCTTCCTTAAGAGAACATGATTCAAATTTTACTTTAGTAAGATTCATACCACTGAAGGCGCAGTTATCCATCAGACAATTTATGTATTCAGCTCTAATGACAGGACCAGCACTTCCCCAGTTTATACCCAGCAGTTTAGATCCGTTAAATACAGTTTCCAGTATTCTTGTATTAAGCATTCTAACTAAAGCCAGGTTGCAGTTTATGAATGAACACTCCTGAAATTCACAATCAATAAACGATGCCCCCTGAAACTTAGAAGCTGTAAAAATACATCCATAAAAAACTGACTCAGAAATCGTTTGTTCGCTTAAGTCTTCCTTATCAAATGTATTGTGTTCATATGTACTATTATCTTTAAGCACCGCAGCAACCTCATTGGCTTAAAATATGTGAAGCTCTAACGTGTTACTCTTCGGCCGATCCAAACGTCAATCCCCCTCCCCTTTTAATTTCCTGCATTAAACGCAAGAAAGCCCCCTTGTTCACAAGGGGGCTTTGAAATAAAAGCTTGCGACGACCTACTTTCCCACTGGCTACCCAGCAGTATCATCGGCGATGGAGAGCTTAACTTCCGAGTTCGGAATGGGGTCGGGTGTGGCCTCTCCTCAGTGGTCGCAAGCAAATTTGCCTGCTACGATGAGCAAAATATATTGTTAAAACAGAGAAGATTTTTTCTACAACTCAATTTTGTGTAGTGTGCGTCAGATGTGAATTTTATCAATCTGAAGCCAGATGCGAAGTGTATTCTCAATACATGAGCAGTTGGCTCAGATTTAAAAATTCGCAGATGGCGTGCAATACGCAAAATTAAAGTTATAGGGAAGAGAAGAAAGATAAGTCGCACGATTTATTAGTACCGGTCAGCTGAGTGTGTCGCCACACTTACACCTCCGGCCTATCAACCAGGTGGTCTACCTGGAATCTTCAGATGCGTTAAGCATAGGGAGAACTAATCTCAAGGCAGGCTTCCCGCTTAGATGCTTTCAGCGGTTATCCCTTCCGAACATAGCTACCCTGCAGTGCCGCTGGCGCGACAACAGGAACACCAGAGGTTCGTCCACCCCGGTCCTCTCGTACTAGGGGCAGACCCTTTTCAATTCTCCTACGCCCACGGTAGATAGGGACCAAACTGTCTCACGACGTTTTAAACCCAGCTCGCGTACCACTTTAATCGGCGAACAGCCGAACCCTTGGGACCTGCTTCAGCCCCAGGATGTGATGAGCCGACATCGAGGTGCCAAACCGCGCCGTCGATGTGAACTCTTGGGCGCGATCAGCCTGTTATCCCCGGCGTACCTTTTATCCTATGAGCGATGGCCCTTCCATGCGGGACCACCGGATCACTAAGACCAACTTTCGTTCCTGCTCGACATGTCTGTCTTACAGTCAAGCTCCCTTATGCCTTTGCACTCAACGGCTGGTTTCCAATCAGCCTGAGGGAACCTTTGCAAGCCTCCGTTACTCTTTGGGAGGCGACCGCCCCAGTCAAACTACCCACCAGACACTGTCTCCAAGCCGGATAACGGCGTTGGATTAGAATTCAAGACTATCAAGGGTGGTATTTCAAGGTTGGCTCCACCGACACTGGCGTGCCGACTTCAAAGCCTCCCACCTATCCTACACATGATAGCCCTAAACCCAATGTCAAGCTATAGTAAAGGTGCACAGGGTCTTTCCGTCTTACCGCGGGTAACCGGCATTTTCACCGGTAATTCAATTTCACTGAGTCTCTGGTTGAGACAGTGGGGAGATCGTTACGCCATTCGTGCAGGTCGGAACTTACCCGACAAGGAATTTCGCTACCTTAGGACCGTTATAGTTACGGCCGCCGTTTACTGGGGCTTCAATTCGGAGCTTCGACTTAAAGTCTAACACCTCCTTTTAACCTTCCAGCACCGGGCAGGCGTCAGTCCATATACATCGTCTTACGACTTAGCATAGACCTATGTTTTTAGTAAACAGTCGCCCCCCCCGATTCTCTGCGGCTCCTGACAGCTCGGATAGTAAATAACTTCACCGTCGGGAGCATCCCTTATCGCTAACTTACGGGATCATTTTGCCGAGTTCCTTAACCAGAGTTCTCTCAAGCGCCTTGGTCTACTCGACCCGACTACCTGTGTTGGTTTGCGGTACGGTCAACAAGTGCTAAACTTAGAAGCTTTTCTAGGCAGTCTGGAATCACTCACTTCAAACGTAAAGTTACGGCATCGCATCTCGGCCTTAAGGGAAACGGATTTGCCTATTTCCCAAGCCTACGTGCTTACACCGGCATATCCAACAGCCGGCTGAGCTATCCTACTGCGTCCCTCCATCGCACACACTTGCTGGTACGGGAATATTAACCCGTTTTCCATCGACTACGCCTTTCGGCCTCGCCTTAGGGACCGACTAACCCTGGGAAGATTAGCTTTACCCAGGAAACCTTAGTCTTACGGCGAACGAGTTTCTCACTCGTTTTATCGTTACTCATGCCAGCATAATCACTTCTCATTAGTCCAGCGAACCTTCCGATTCACCTTCATCCCATCTGAGAACGCTCTCCTACCGATGCGTCAAAGACGCATCCCGTAGCTTCGGTACCATACTTAGCCCCGTTACATTTTCGGCGCAGAATCGTTAGACCAGTGAGCTATTACGCTTTCTTTAAAGGATGGCTGCTTCTAAGCCAACCTCCTGGCTGTCTATACAACTCCACCACCTTTTCCACTGAGTATGGATTTGGGGACCTTAGCTGACGGTCTGGGCTGTTTCCCTTTCGACTACGGACCTTCGCACCCGCAGTCTGACTCCCAGGATATATCTTACGGCATTCGGAGTTTGATAAGGTTTGGTAATCTGGTGGGACCCCTAGCCTTGTCAGTGCTCTACCTCCGCAAGAAAACTCCTGAGGCTATACCTCAATATATTTCGGAGAGAACCAGCTATCACCAAGTTTGATTGGCCTTTCACCCCTATCCACAGGTCATCCGAGTAATTTTCAACTTACAACGGTTCGGCCCTCCACTTGATTTTACTCAAGCTTCAGCCTGCCCATGGATAGATCACCTGGTTTCGGGTCTAATCCGCAATACTTGTCGCCCTGTTCAGACTCGCTTTCGCTACGGCTACACATCGCTGCTTAACCTTGCATTACAGATTAACTCACTGGCCCATTATGCAAAAGGCAAGTGGTCACGGAACAAGTCCGCTCCCACAGCTTGTAGGCAACTGGTTTCAGGTTCTATTTCACTCCCCTAACAGGGGTTCTTTTCACCTTTCCCTCACGGTACTGGTTCGCTATCGGTCTCTAAGTAGTATTTAGCCTTGGAAGATGGTCCTCCCAGATTCCCACGAGGTTTCACGTGTCTCGTGGTACTCAGGTGCCACTAGTGCTGCCGCCGACTTCGGG
>NZ_AP042461.1:0-1015000 GCF_055394525.1 Maridesulfovibrio salinus | reverse complement strand
ACCCACCCGGCAAAATTTAATCATCCATACAGATCTCTGTAAAAGAGATTCCGAAGGAGCTCTGCTCCATTGGCTGCCGGAGTAAACCCCGTCAAAATCAAAACGAATCATAACACGTACACACGTGAAAGCCCGATACTTTATTGGGCCTGTCTAAACAGATTAAAGCTTAAGACCTAGATATACCAAGGATAAATATGTCAGAATTCGTTCATCTCCATGTCCACACCGAATACAGCCTTCTGGACGGAGCGATCCGCATCAAGGATTTATGCCAGCAGGCCAAGGATTTCGGCATGCCCGCAGTAGCCATTACTGACCACGGATCAATGTTCGGCGCAGTCACATTCTATATGACGGCAATGGATATGGGCATTAAACCCATCATCGGCTGTGAAGTCTACGTTGCGCCCGGTGATATCGATGATGAACTTGCCCATACCAGAAAAGACAGCAGACACCGTTACCACCTTGTGCTGCTGGCCAAGAACCAGCAGGGGTATAAAAATATCATCAAGCTCTGCTCGCTTGGCTTCCTTGAAGGCTTTCATTACAAGCCCAGGGTCAGTAAATATCTTCTGAATAAATACAGTGAAGGAGTGATCGCTCTTTCCGCTTGCCTTGCCGGAGAGATCCCCCGTGCTCTGAGAAATGAAGGTCTTGATGCCGGGGTTGAAATGGCTAAACAGTATGCCGAAATTTTTCCCGGCAACTTCTATCTTGAAATTCAATCCAATGGGCTCAAGGATCAGGAAGTGGCCAACGATCTGCTCATCCAGTGTTCAGAAAAAACCGGCCTGCCTCTGGTTGCGACCAATGACTGCCACTACCTGACCCAGGAAGACTATGAAGCCCACGATCTCCTGCTGTGCATCCAGACCCAGACCACTGTGGATGCGCAGAAACGTTTTCGCATGGACACAGACCAGCTGTATTTCAAGCCGCAGGAAGAGTTTGAACAGGAATTTGCCCATGTTCCGGAAGCAATCGCCAACACCCAGAGGATTGCCGAAATGTGCAATCTGGAAATCGAGCTGGGCAACTACTACTTCCCGGAGTATGAACTTCCGGAAGGAATGACCATTGAGACCGAATTTGTCCGGCTCTGCAAGGAAGGCCTGCAAAAGCGCATTGAAAGTGCCCCGTATAAGATTGACGAGAAAAAATACTGGGACAGGCTTGAGTATGAGCTTGGCGTCATCAACGAGATGGGCTTCCCAGCCTACTTCCTTATCGTTCAGGACTTTATCAACTGGGCCAAAGACAATAAAATCCCGGTAGGTCCGGGCCGAGGCTCGGCTGCAGGATCAATCGTTGCGTGGGCTCTTCGCATCACAAACCTGGACCCGCTCCCCTATGACCTTCTTTTTGAAAGATTTCTGAACGTTGAGCGTGTTTCCATGCCGGATATCGATGTCGACTTCTGCGAACGCCGCCGTCTTGAAGTTGTCCATTACTGCTCTGAAAAATACGGTTTTGACCATGTGGCCCAGATCACTACCTACGGAACCATGAAAACCAAGGCGGTAATCAAGGATGTGGGGCGCGCTCTGGGTATGCACTTCTCCGAAACCGACCCTATCGCCAAACTGGTTCCTGACGATCCGGCAATCATAGCGCAGGGCCTCGGAGTTAAAAAAGCTAAGATTACAGTCCCTAATGCGGTCAAAGCCATACCAGAGCTCCAGAACATGGTGGACACCAACCCCAAGATCGCAAAGCTGATGGATATCGCAACCCGTCTTGAGGGAATGTCCCGGCATGCATCAACTCACGCTGCCGGGGTTGTTATCTCAGACAAACCCATGACCGATTACCTGCCACTCTATAAGGGTAAAAAGGGTGAAATTGTAACCCAGTACGATATGAAAAAGGTCGAAAAAGTCGGCCTGATCAAATTCGACTTTCTGGGTCTGCGAACCATGACCGTTATCGAGGACTGCCTCGATATCATCCGTCTTCAGGGCAAGGAGGCTCCGGATCTGGACACTCTGTCTCTGGACGATCCCGCTACATTCGACATTTTCTGCAAGGGTGACACTGACGGGGTCTTTCAGGTTGAGTCTTCAGGCATGCGTAAATACCTGCGTATGTTGAGACCAAGCTGTTTTGAAGACATCATCGCTATGCTGGCCCTTTACCGCCCGGGTCCACTTGGCTCCGGGATGGTTGATGAATTCATCAAGCGTAAACATGGAGAAATAGAAGTCAGCTACCTCTGGCCTACCCTTGAACCAAGCCTTGCCCCCACATACGGGGTCATCGTTTATCAGGAGCAGGTTATGGCAGCTGCCATGACCATCGCAAACTACTCTCTCGGTGAGGGTGACCTTCTGCGGCGAGCCATGGGTAAAAAGATTCCCGAGGAAATGGCCAAACACAGAGTCCGTTTTCTGGAAGGAGCACGCGAAAACGAAATTCCTGAAAAAACAGCCAACGACATCTTCGACCTCATGGAACAGTTCGCGGCATACGGCTTCAACAAGTCACATTCGGCTGCATACGCACTGATTTCATATTACACAGCATATTTAAAGGCACACTTTCCAGTGGAATTCATGGCTGCCCTGATGAGCACAGAAATGAACAATACTGATAAGATCATCATGTATATCAACGCCTGCCGAGATATGAATGTTACTGTCCGCCAGCCGGATATCAATCTGGGTATTGCTCGTTTCTCGGTTTACGAAGGGGACATAATCTACGGGATGGCCGGGATCAAGAATGTCGGCGAAGAAGCTATTAATGAAATTGTGGCCGAACGCAGACAGAATGGAGTCTTCAATGATTTTGTAGATTTTGTGACTCGCGTGAACTTGAGGCGGGTAACAAAAAGGGTAATTGAATACCTGATCCGCGCCGGAGCTTTTGATTCAATGGGCGGCTCAAGGGCGGGTATGATCGCATCGCTTGACCGGGTTGTTGCCTATGGTCAGAAAAAAGCCAAAGAAAAAGATTCCGGGATGATCAACATGCTGGATATGCTCGGAGGCGGAGGAGAAGATCAGGAGCCTGCAACTGTTACTTTTGAAGAGTTCAATCTACCTGAGATGGATGACAAGGAAATGCAGAGACTTGAAAAGGAAGCCCTAGGGTTCTATCTGACCTGTCATCCCCTCCTGAGCTACAGGCACGAAATGAACCGACTGGGCCTGCAGACAATAGAAGGATGCAAACAGATGGCCCATGAAGCCCAGATAAGACTGGGAGTGATCATCACCGGATTCAAGGAGCATATAACCAAGAAAGGAAAAAAGATGGCTTTCTGCAATATGGAAGACATGACCGGTTCCGGAGAGCTTATTGTATTTCCCAACGCATACGAAGGGGCAGCTCAATATTTAGGACAGGATATCCCCCTGCTGATCAAAGGCAAAGTTGACAATCCTCCGCCGGAGGATGGTGAAGAGGAAGGTCTGGCACAGGCCAAGGTGATGGCTGATGAAGTCAGTCCTCTGGAAAATGCGCAGGCCGGATGTCAGGAGGCAGTTCCACTTCCCGTGCACCACAGTCTGTGCTCCGATGAGGGGATAGCTGAACTCAAAGCCATACTCGGTGGATATCCCGGTTCTGCCCCGGTGACACTGCAGATATTTCTGGATAATTCCGTCTGCACTTTAAGGCTGGGACATAGCTATAACATCCGCCCCAACGGTGATTTCTGGCGTGAATTCAACCAATGGCGGAAAAACGGAAACGGAAACAGTTCCCTGATTCAATGATCAATAAGTTATAAAGACCCCTTCGCGGCTAACTATTTGATACACTTACTTTTTTAAGATAGTAGTTCCTTTCGGGCACTCCGAAAGGAACTACTGCTAAATAACGACAATGATACGGAGAAATATATGAGCAAAGGAAAATGGAGACTCAAAGTCAAAAAGGACTTCAGCGCGGCACACCAGCTCAGAAACTACGGTGGAAAGTGCGAAAACATGCACGGTCACAACTTCGGCGTAGAAGTTGAAATAGAAGGCAACCACCTTGATTCAAAAGTTGAAATACTTATGGATTTCAAGGAGCTGAAGAAAGAACTTGGAGAAGTCCTTGATACTCTTGACCATAAGCACCTCAACAGTGTGGAGTATTTTGAGCACCGCAACCCGTCTTCGGAAAACATAGCCCGTTATATTTATCAGGAAATGAAAAAAAGAATCGCGAATGAACATGTCCGTATGGTCTACGCCTCTGTTTCCGAAAAGGATTCTTCCGTCGCAAGCTATTTCGAGGATTAGGTAATGCGGCTAGTAATTCAAAGGACCAGTGGCGGAAAGGTTGATGTTGAAGAGAACACAGTCGGAGAGATCGGTCCCGGAATAATGGTTCTGGTCGGATTCGGTAAAGAGGACAGTGAAGAACTTCCCGGATCAAAAGTCTGGAACACGCTGATCGACAAAATGATCGGACTCAGAATATTTGAAGATGATGACGGGCGGATGAACAAATCACTGGCTGACATTGAAGGTGACATTCTGCTGGTTTCCCAGTTCACACTCTATGCCTCCTGCAAAAAAGGCAGGCGTCCCTCATTCACTGATGCGGCAGCGCCGGATCTTGCACACGGATTATGTGACAGGTTCACAGCTGATGTTTCCGCAAAAGCCCCGGGAAAGGTTGCCACAGGAGAATTCGGGGCCATGATGAATGTGGATTTCGTCAACTGGGGGCCTGTTACAATTATCCTTGATTCCAGAGATTTTGCCTGATTTTCCTGTTTTACCTTGACTTCCTTTGCTAAAAAGTGAGGATTAGGTATATTGAACTTAAGATGAGAACATAGCATTAAGTTGTAACAACTGTCATTGCTGACTGAATGTCAGCGATTCTAATTGGAGCATTCATGCATAATTATGTGCTGGAAGCAGTTCCTACACCGGAAAAAAGCAGAGAAGTTGCACGCAAGGCAATAAATATCCTCAAAGACTATATCGCGGATGAGGATATGCTCCATGATATTGACCTTGTCCTTACCGAGGGCTGCTCCAATGTCGCACGCCATGCATATGAAGATGATGAGCCATGCAACAGACTTGAGCTCGCAATAACCCTGGACCCCGGCAAGATGGTTGTATTCGAAATATCAGACTGGGGTAAAGGCATGTGCTCCCAATCCATAGACTTCAGCATGCCGGCTCCTGAAGCCGTTGGCGGACGCGGGATGTTTATAATGTCCAAACTTATGGACTCCTTCGAATTGATACAGAAAGACGGTAAAAATACAATCAAGCTGACCAGAATAATAGAGGAAAAAAAATGGCTGAGGAAAGAATAAAAATTGAAGACGGCATTCTGACCCTCAAATGCGGCAGGGAAGTCACCATAGAAACCATTTACGATTTCAAAGAAGTGGCTGAAGCCAAAAGTGAATCTGCCGAAGTCAATGCAGTAGTGGCCGACCTTTCCGAAGCACATTTTCTGGACAGCTCCGGCATCGGATTTCTGGTTTCCCTGAATTCACGCTTGAAAAGTATAAACAAAAACATGTTTCTTCTTAAACCGAGTGAGCAGATCTGCAAAACACTCGAACTCGTAAGACTTATATCATTTTTCACTATCATCGAAGACGAACGGGAAATCATCTAGAACAGCCTTTACCGGTCCGGAGCTTTTAAATGCCTTGCCTGAGACACTACTTTGACCCAGACTTCGATTATCAGAATCTCAAACCGGTGGAAAAAAGCGACGGAAGTGTTGATTACTACAACATGGGCTATGTCCAGAGTGTGATCACAGGGCAGGTCCTCGCCCAGTGGGATGAGCAGGTTGCCGATGATCAATGCCCATACGGATACCGCCACTTTACAGACAAAAAGCTGCCTGCCGGGCCTAACACCAAGACAAATCCTGAGAACAGGGATCAGTTGATTGCCACTAAAAACGGCTATGTATTCTACAATGAATCTGGCCTGATCACGGTCAAGGAATTGCTGAATGTTCGTGGTGACGTCAATATTTCCACCGGGAACATTTTTTTTGTGGGAGACCTCGTAGTCCATGGAGCAATTAAATCCGGTCTCGATGTTAAGGCCAATAATGTAAATGTTAAGGGTGTAATCGAGCAGGCAAACGTGCATGCCGCAGGTTTTCTCAAATGTGATGGTGGAATAAAGGGCAACAGCAAGGCCCATGTGGAATCGAAAAAGACCCTGAGAACAACTTTTTGCGAAAATGCAACACTTGTCAGTGGTGGAAATATTATCATTGATAAAAACTGCATGCATACTAATATATACTGTGAAGGAAAATTCGCAGTTAAAGGTAGACTGGCTGGCGGTAAATGCTACAGTTGTCAATACGTTTATGTGGGAGAACAGCTTGGGGGCGGGCTGAGTGCACAGGCTCAGGTCATCGTAGGCTACAACCCGCTGCTTCTGCTCCAGATTGACAAAATTTCAGCCCAGATTTCGCTGCTTAAAAACAATGTTGATGTACTTCTTAAGGCTATGAGCAACGGAGCTGCGGCTACGTCTGATTTCAGACAGAAAATTGAGAAAAATGAAATGAAGATCAGATTTCTCAAAAACAAGAAAAGACAATTGTGGGACAAAATCCAGCAGACAGAAAATCTGGAAAGCTGCAAAATCATGGTTGGGGGACTTGTCAAACCCGGAGTTGAAATAAGCATCGGCCAGGCTTACATGCAGGTCGACACTCCGCTTGAGAATGTACTTTTCTACTATGAAAACAATGAAATTAAAGTGGGTTCACCCGCACTAAAAAAATAGAAAAAATATGGATATTGCAACCTTAATCGGTATCGTCGGGGGATTCGGACTCATTGTAGCCACTATTATCATGGGTGGTAATGCCGCCGGCTTCATAGATCCCCCATCTGTTGTAGTTGTTTTCGGTGGAACATTTGCCTCTGCTTTCATTATGTTTCCCATGGGCGTTGTACTGAAAGCCTTTAAAATTGCCCTTAAAGGTTTTTTCGCCAAACCCAGTGACCCGAAAGCCATTATAGATCAGATCGTGGCTCTTGCCGAAACAGCCAGAAAGGAGAGTCTTGTTGCTCTCGAAAAAGTTTCAATCGATGATGAATACCTCAAAAAAGGAATTATCCTCGTAGCAGACGGAACTGACGGTGATCTCGTGCGGCAGATCATGGAAATCGAAATCGACTTTATGAAGAAAAGGCATTTTCAGGGGCAGGCGGTAATGAAAGGTATGGGAACAATGGCCCCAGCTTTCGGGATGATCGGTACTCTGATCGGTCTGGTAAATATGCTTTCAAATCTGAGCGACCCCGATGCCATCGGTCCTGCCATGGCAGTTGCGTTGCTGACAACTCTTTACGGTGCTGTCGTGGCCAACGTTGTCTTTCTACCTTTGGCTAAGAAACTTGAAGAGCGTTCCCTTGAAGAATCGCTGTACATGGAGATAATGGTCGAAGGGGTAGTTGCAATCCAGAAAGGGGAGCACCCTTCCATAGTGAAAGAGAAGCTTCAGTCTTTCCTCGCTCCTGCAATGCGTGACGCATCAGCCTAATCCAGGCTTTTACCAGAACAAAGCACAGACCCAAGGCAGAATATGGCAAAAATAGTTGTTATCAAACCAAAGGATAACAGCCCACCACCGGAAGAAGGACTTCCTCCGTGGATGGCTACATTCGCCGATATGGTTACTCTGCTGCTCTGCTTTTTCGTTCTGCTGCTTTCTTTTGCCAACAACGACCTTGCCAAGTTCAAAGAGTTGCTTGGTTCCATCAGGGATGCATTCGGTGTTAAAATTGAACGCAGAGAAGCGGATCATCTCTCATTGGTTCCGTCAGACCTTGAGCGTAAAGAAGTCAAGATGGACAGCAACGACAAAAGACTTCTGGGATTGGTTCTGCAAATCAAGGCCCTACTGGATCAAGAAGAGGCCACCAGAAAATCTACCGGAGTAAAGGCTGACCGGGACGGGGTACTGGTAAACGCAGACTCAGCATCACTTTTCAAACCGGGAACTGCAGAACTGAACCCCGGTGCCAGCAAAATTCTGGACAAGGTTATCGAGTTCCTCAAGGAGCACAATTACAACCTTGTTGTCCGGGGGCATACTGACAACTCGGAAAAACGGACCAGAAAATTCCCCACAAACTGGGAGCTGTCATCTGCCCGAGCGGCAAGCGCGTTGCGCTACATAATAGAAAAGGGCGGTATTGCACCCAAAAGGCTTAAAGCAGTAGGCTACGCAGATACGCAACCGCTTGTTAAAAATGACACTGCCGAAAACCGCCGTAAAAACCGCAGGCTAGAATTTTTCTACCATAAACCTGCGCGCGATTCGTGGTAGGGCAATCATGAAAGCCTGCCAAGCAGAACTGCTCACAGAAGAATCTGGACCTTATGATGTCAGAATAATCTGTGACGGAAAAACAAAACACATGTGGGGCCGCTTCGGCCACCGGAAAGAAACCGAACTTGCCGCACAGTTGGAGAAAGACCATACCCCTGTCCTTATCGGAGCAGGAACAGGAGTAGCGGCAAAAATACTGGCAAAGAGAAAAGACCGTCCACTGCTCATTCTGGACAATCAGCCAGATATTCTTGAAGCAACCGGCCTCCGAAGCGAATTGCGTAAATTTCCGAATGTAATATGGATCACTACTTCCTCCCCTCTGAACGCAGCACGGCATATACTTGAGCTTGAGGAGAATTTCGGCCAAAAGATACAGCTTCTTAAGATTCCCTTTTATCTGCGTCTTTCAGATTTTTATATCCAGGTTGAAACTATCCTCCAGAAAGAATCCGAGGAAAAACCTGAATTTCCATCCTGGCCCAAGTTTCGGAGCCCTGTACCGCGCATTCTGCTTTTGACCAGCCAGTATTTTTTAATGGGAGAAATCGTCTCCGCCTGCCAAAGACAGGGAATTCCCCACATGTTCATCAATATGGACACTAAGGAAATGGAGCTTGAAAACTTTGTAGGCAGAATTTCCAAGGCACTGGACACATTCCGCCCTGATTTCGTGCTCACGGTCAACCACTTGGGGGTGGATCAGGAAGGAGTTCTGAACACCCTCCTTCATAAGTTTCAGGTTCCGCTTGCATCGTGGTTTGTGGATAATCCCCAGCTTATACTCCCGCTTTACAAGGCGCAGGCGAATGCACAGACTGTAATATTCACCTGGGACGCTGATCGCATGGATGCTCTTCGCGACATGGGATTCAGCAACATTTTTCACCTCCCACTCGGCACAGACCAGACCCGTTTTATCCCCTCCAAAGGATGCATTAAAAATCGATGGGCCAGAGATATTTCCTTTGTTGGCAATTCTATGGTCCACAAGACGAAAAAACGCCTTGAGGCCGCCGGGCTTTCCGGAATACTCCTTGAGAAATGGGAGGATGTGGCTCGCCACTTTGGAAGGAACTCTGAGCCTTCCGTGCTAAATTTTCTCTCTGCGAATTATCCGGAGCTGTTGCCACACTATGAAAATCTGATCTCACCATACCGGAAACTTGCCTTCGAAACCCTGATTATCTGGAAAGCCACACTAGAATACCGCCTTTCCTGCGTAAGAAAGACTCTGGATTTCAATCCGCTAATTGTGGGAGATGATGGTTGGCACCAACTTTTAGACGAAGAAGACAACTGGGATTATCACCGGGAACTGTCATATTACAATGATCTTCCTGAATTTTATCCCTGCTCTAAAATCAATTTCAACTGCACCAGCCAGCAGATGAAGGGAGCTGTGAACCAACGAGTCTTTGATGTTCCCGCATGTAATGGATTCCTATTAACAGACCACCGCTATCAGGTGGAAAAACTCTTTGAGCCAGAAAAAGAGATCGCCATATATAATTCAATAGATGAAATTCCGGAACTCATTCAAAAGTACCTCGGGGATAGTGAGGCAAGGCAGAACATAGTCAAGGCAGCGCGCAAACGGATTCTGGCCGAACACACCTACGATTGCCGGATCAGGACTTTAATTGATTTTATGAAAAAAAATTACGCATAAGAAAATCCTCCTGAAATGATAATTCAGGAGGATTTTTAAATACTTTCCGACCGGAAAGAGACCTATCAACCTCACGAAAATCCAGATGAGCCACAGCCGCCTTCAGGCATGGACGGCATAAAATCTGCTCCGCCAGAAGACCTTCCGCAAAATGTTGACAGTATTTTCTCAGTATCTTTGCTTTTACATTCAGGACATATCGGATTTTCTTTCGCTGTAGAGAAGACCAGCTCTTCAAACTGACGCCCGCATTCTCTGCATTTATATTCATAAATCGGCATTGATCAGCCTCCGCAACCGCCGCCCTTCTTATCGTCAGATTCCCCACGGGAACCCTTTCCAATCTGTCAAGGCGAAACTCCCATCTTGGGAATGACCAGCTTCACAATTACAAATACAACTGCGAAGATAGCCAAAAGACCGAGAATATCATTCATTTCAAACCTCACAACCTGTTAATGGTTCATTACATGATTTAAGATTTGAATAAATAATGTCAATACCTGAAAAGAAAAGCAATCAAAAAACCGGATAGAGCATATAAACCACAACGGCTATCCAAGCTTAACATAAAAAGAGAACTCCGAGCCTTCACCCAACCTGCTCTTGACGAACATATCGCCTCCCATCATAGCCACCAGCTTGCGTGAAATGGGGAGCCCAAGTCCCGTTCCACCATATTTTCTGCTCGTTGAAGAATCTGCCTGAGTGAAGCTTTCGAAAATAATATCCAACTTTTCTTTGGGTATACCGATCCCGTTATCCTTCACAGAGAACATAACCCTTCCTTCATCCATATGAAGTCTGACCTCAACTGCTCCACCCGTAGAAAATTTCACGGCGTTGCTGATTAGATTCAAAAGAACCTGCCTGATCCGGGTGGGATCCCCGACAACCTTTTCCGGTACGTTGTCATCAATAACGCAGGATAACTTAATTCCCTTCCTCTGGGCGTCAGTTTCAAACATACCGACCACCCTCTCGACCATCTCTGCAATCAAGAAAGTATGACACTCAATTTCGAGATGCCCTGCTTCGATCTTGGATATTTCCAGAACATCGTTGATTATTGAGAGCAGGGATTCCCCGGCTGTTCCCGCAATATTGAGAAAATCCCGCTGCTCTTCGTCAAGCTTCGTTTCCTTCAGCAATTCGACCATTCCCAGAATGGAGTGCATGGGAGTGCGAATTTCATGACTCATATTGGCTAGGAACTCACTCTTGACCCTGTTTGCAACCACGGCCTTTTCCTTCTCATTCTGCAAACGTTCCAGTGTATCATTTATGGCGGCGGAAAGATCAGTCAATTCATCGTTTCCACTTATAAGAACTGTCTGACGCTCATCTCCACTAAATGAATCCCCTTTTAACTGAGCCTGCAGTTTCTTTACTCTTGAAACAAAGTTGACGTTGAGAAGAACAATGGTGGCAATGCCGATAACAACCAAGGCTCCCATAAAGCATATTACAAAGGCACGGGTCATGGCACTGCCTATTTCATGGGCGTCACGAGTCATCTCAAGTTGAAGCAGAACCAGAGGTTCGCCGTCCAAATCATCAAGAACCATGAAACCTTTTATTGTATCATCACCGGGGTCAACCGCCTTGAAAAATACTTTCTCTGAACTTATCCCATCAAGAGCGCTGAAGGACAGATCAAGCAGGAGTCCATCTCCCAACCGCTTGATTGCCGGGTCACCGTAAAAGCGCCCCATAACAACATATCCCGGAGACTTTCCCTGCACTTCACTGTTAAGAATTTTCTGAACCGAGACCATCATTATCTTATGATTCATCCTTATCAGCCCCGAATCGCCAAAAGAACCGGTTTCTGCAAGAATTTCAGCACCCATGCAGCCATCTTTTCCAAAACACTCAAAATATGTTTCAGCCCCATCAGAAAACCGACCGGAAACAACTCTTCCCTCACGATCCAGATATATCAAAATATCCAGATTTAAATTGATCATCACATCTTCAGTGAGATTGGATTTGATGAATTCTTCATTTTTGTCTGACATGAAAGAGTAACTGTCGTCCCACCATGCCCAGTCACGACAATAACTCTCCAAAGTCCGTATTTCAGAAGAGATAGCGTATGAAGCCCGGGTCAGATTCTCTTTCATAAGAACCTTTTCAATTTCATTGGAACTTCGTTCCATAAGTAAACACGCCCCCAGCCACGCTGCGAAAAATATTGCAGTGCAAAAAAGGACTACCCCGCAGATACTTTTACCACTTAAGCCTAAACGCATTCAAACCTCACTCTTGATTAAGGATAGCCGACCATACTCCCTAGCTAAAAAAAAAGAAACCGGACTGACGTCCGGTTTCCAAATATAAATTATAAATCTTATTAAAGCTTAGATCACATTCCACACAGCGCCCTGCGGTGTATCTTTTACTTCAATACCTAAAGAAATCAACTCGTCCCGTATTTCATCAGAACGGGAAAAATCTTTATTTTTTCTGGCTTCCTGCCTTGCTGATACAAGCTCTTCCACCTTGCTCACTTCGATTCCCTTGCGTTCAAGCATACACTGCTTCAGATTTTCGAGGAAAATCTTTGGCTCTTCTGTGAATATACCGAGAACCTCACCCCATTTCTTTACATTTTCCAGAATACGGGTCCAGGCATCACGCCCACCCTCGCTTTTACGCCAAGACTTTTCCTCGGCAATACGTCCGGCAAGTCGGATGAGAGTAAACATGTGACCTAATGCTGCGGCAGTGTTCATGTCATCTTCCATTGCAGCAGCCCAACCTTTTTCGGCATCTGCAATCTCGGCAACAACTTCCTCGGGCAGGGCAGCTTTGGACCATTTGGATTTCAGTAAAGCCTCTTCAATCTGCTCGATAGCGGTATACACCCGCCTGATACCTTTTTCAGCTTCCTCAAGAGCTCCGAAGGAAAAATCCAGCGGACTGCGGTAATGCATTGTCAGCAGAAAATACCGCAGAGTTTCGGGCATAAATTTAGCAATTATATCACGGATGGTGAAAAAGTTTCCAAGTGACTTGGACATTTTCTCGGAGTTGATCTGCACAAATCCGTTATGAACCCAGAAACGGGCCATCTCTTTTCCGGTAGCCGCTTCACTCTGGGCAATTTCGTTTTCATGATGGGGAAAGCTCAGATCCTGTCCGCCGCCATGGATATCAAACGGCAAAGGAAGATACTTTTCGCTCATTGCGGAACACTCAAGGTGCCATCCGGGACGGCCTTTGCCCCAGGGGCTTTCCCATGAAGGTTCTCCGGGCTTTGCTGCCTTCCACAAAGCGAAATCAAGAGGGTCCTGCTTTTCTTCTCCGGGCTGGATGCGGGCTCCGGACTGCATATCCTCGATATTTCTACCCGACAGCTTACCGTAATTTTCAAAAGAGCGGACCTTGAAATAAACATCACCTGAAGGAGTTGGATACGCATGCCCCTTTTGGATGAGAGTCTCAGTTAGGCCGATCATCTCGGGAATGTGTTCCGTACATTTCGGCTCGATATCTGCGCGCAGGATGTTGAGCTTATCCATATCCACATAAAATTCACCGATGAATTTTTCAGCCAGTTCCATGGAGCTTACTCCAGTCTCATTGGCACGGTTGATGATTTTATCATCAATATCGGTAAAGTTACGAACAAAAGTCACATCATAACCTTTAAAACGGAGATACCGGACCAGAACATCAAAGACCACGGAAGAGCGGGCATGTCCGATATGGCAGAGGTCATATGCGGTAATTCCGCACGCATAAAGGCTGACCTTATTGCCGTTTAAGGGAACAAATTCTTCTTTCTTACGCTTAAGTGTATTGTAAAGGCGCATAGCCACTCCTTATTATTCTTGAATAAAGTCCATTGATGCTCAGATTATTATGGATTTTCGGTTTCAACCGTTACTCCGTAAACATCCAGCAGCTCTTCAAAACTGCGACCCATGAAAATATAGAGCAGAGGAACCGGTTCAACCGGATCCACCCTGAGCATCAGTTTTCCGGGGCGTTCGATGAATTCTTTCAATCCGCCATAAAAATTTTCCGCATGCCCGTTTCCACGGCTGCGGGCCTCCTGCATTCTGAGCTGTAGACCTTCCAGAAATCTGTTTCTGAACTGATCAGATCCCAGATTCTCAGACTCAGCGGCAAACTCAATCATTCTGGAAGTAAATGAACGATCCTGAACAACAAGCCTGCCATCAAGCATACTGACCCCGATGAGCCCACTCAATCCGGGATTCTGCAGCTTCATATCCCCAAGATCAAATCCTGCGCTTAGGCGCATTGTATCATCACCGTCAAAACTTATTTTTTTGACAGAAAGACGCCGTGTCCGAACTTCATATATGTAGTCCGCCTCAAGGTCAAAATTCAGTTTTTCATAACCGGCTTTTCTCAATTCAGAGGCATAGCTTCCGAAGTTCATAAAATCTACCGGAACAGAAACATCCTCAATACGTCCCTTGAAAAACTGCGGAATCCGATGCTCACGATCGAAGTCCTCAATAACTATTTTTCCGGCAGAACAGGTAGATCCGAATGCGAAATCACATTTTATTCCCCAGACATTCAGGCTTTGGTCAAACGGATTGATCATCGCCCTGTCAAAATCTACCCGCACCCACTTATCATAACGCTCTGCAAACTCCCTTACTTTCGCGGAAGAAAAATCCTCCAGCTTGTAATACCCGCCAGCGATTATACCGGCCAGAATCACAAACACGATCAGAAATTTTGTAAAGGATTTTCCGCCAGCCATTTCAAGCCTCAGGATATGGTTCTCAACCCGGTTACAGCGGCCACCGCCTTTATTCCCTTTTTCTCGCCTGTAAAGCCGAGTTTTTCTTCAGTCGTGGCCTTAACATTTACCTGCGCCTTATCAAGCCCCATGACCGAAGCGACATTCTTGCGGATCAATTCCCGATGTGGTGAAAGCTTGGGAATCTGGGCGATAACTGTCAGATCCACGTGGACAATTTCCACCCCGGCCTCTTCGGCCTTGACCATCACCTCTTTAAGAATAATACCGCTGGACATGTTTTCGCAGGCATCCGAAGTATCGGGGAAATGGGTTCCGATATCACCACCACCGAAAAGCCCGAGGATTGCATCGGACAGCGCGTGCAGGAGGACATCCCCGTCGGAATGGGCGATAACCTCAGGCCCGCCGGGAATCGGCACTCCCCCGAGAATCATGGGACGCCCTTCACCGAACTTATGGACATCATATCCCCAGCCCACGCAAGGCAAAGATCTTTTGCCTTCGTCAATGCGCTTCAAATCTTCAGGATTGGTCATTTTTACGTTTCCTTCCTCACCGGGGCAGATATGAACATTTTTACCGGCCATTTCTATCATGGAAGCATCATCTGTAACATCCCAGCCCTCCACATCTGCCTGTTTATGGGCAGCGAAAAGCTGCGGCAGCGAAAAGCCCTGCGGAGTCTGAACAGCTCTCAACCGTGACCGGACAAGAGTCTTCTCCACTATGCCGTCTTCAACTTCCTTGATGGTATCAGTAACAGCGACCGCCGGAATGACAGCATCCATACCGCTGTGCAGCATATCAATTATGTTACTGACCATGGAAACCGAAGCAAAAGGACGTGCCGAGTCATGAACAAGCACATGAGTACACCCGGAAGGAAGTTCATTCAACCCGTTAAAAACCGAGTCCTGTCTTCTAAGGCCCCCGGCTGTTATTCTATATGGCATTCCCAGTGAATCTGAACCATCAAGTTCCGCCACAACAGATTTCATTTCCTCCACCTGATCCGGTGGAAAAACAAAAACAACACCCTTCACAGCTGGTGTCTTTGAAAAAGTCAGTGCAGAGTGCCAGAAAAGCGGAAATCCTTTCCATTCAAGAAACTGCTTTTTAACTCCGCCCGCAGCTTCTGCCAGACGGGTCCCACTGCCGGCCGCCAGCAGGACAGCCCACACTTCACCGGATGCGCTCATGATTCATCCCCTGTCAGATATGAGAAAGGCAGCCCGAAGGCTGCCCGATTATTCAAAAAAAGGAGTCGGACTATAAGCCGGGTCCTGTATCCGCCAAAAGGCGGACGATCATCATTCCTCTAGGATGCATGTTACCATACACCTCAAGCAACCTACCCGAAAGCTTGGCCGGGCCGGCCTCAAACACTTCCCTATTTGGTCTTGCTCCGGACGGGGTTTACCTGGCCGGATATGTCACCATACCCGCCGGTGGGCTCTTACCCCACCGTTTCACCCTTACCCCGGTGAAATCACCGCGGCGGTCTGTTTTCTGTGGCACTTTCCCGGAATCACTTCCGCTGGGAGTTACCCAGCGCCCTGCCCTGCGGAGCCCGGACTTTCCTCCCCGGTACTAAAACCGCGGCGATGATCCGTCCAACTCCAAAATTCAATGCCACTTAAGGCAAAACGCCCCTGCGAGATAAGCAAAAAACTCACAGGGACGAATCTTTAAGATTTTATTTTGCTTCTTCTTTCTGAAGAGCTTTCGGCTTTGCAGCCTCGGGGATATGTTCGATCCAGTAGATAAGGCGCTGGCAATTGGGACAGCTCAGGATCTGTTTTCCTTCCTGCAGCACGTTATATTCCTGCGGAGGAATCATGATGTTGCAACCGGAGCAGACTGCGTTTTCAACAGGAACAATCACCGGATGGGAAAGACGTGAGCGGATAAACTCGTATCGGCCGAGGATGGGTTTGGGAACAACGTCCCCTGCCTTGTCACGGCGCTTAGTCAGCTTCTCAAGTTCTGCATTAGCTGCATCGAGCTTCTCTTTCAACCCGGCACGCTTTTCATCCAGCTCTTCATTGAGATCGCTGATCTTGGCGTTGAGTTCTTCCAGAGATTCAGTCTGGCGCGCAGTTTCTTCGAGAACGGTAATTTTTTCTTCTTCACGAAGGCGGTTGAGCTTTTCAAGGCTGTCCATCTCACGCATCATGGCGTGATATTCCTTGGTGGTACCAACAAGCATCAGCTTGCTTTTGCTCTTTTTTACCTTAACGGAGTCTTCTTCGATCTCGGTTTCAAGCTTTTTCCGCTGTTCTTTGAGGAGGTCAAGCTTTTCATCCAGCTGCTGCTTGCGCTTCATGAGAGATTCATGACGTGCTTCAAGAGCGGCTACATCTTTGGGTGCCTGATCGATTTCCGCTTCAAGAAGGATAATTTCGTCATCAACCTTCTGCAGGATTACAAGCTGTTCTATCTGTTTTTCGTACATTCTGGGGTCCCCTTTTGCGGACGGCCTTCAAAGGCCTCCGCCACATCGATGTTCGGAAACTTGGTTTGCCGCAAAGGCGGCCAGTCCGTTATAAAACATTATACAATCCCGTAAGGCCTCTACGGAACTGTTGGATTCTCTGTAATCAAAGTCCCTTTCAGGACCGACGGACGCCTTCCCCGGGCACATGGTAGGCAAAGGGATTTCGTCCGCTGAAAAATTTAACTTCAATACCCTCTCCGAGCTCACTGCCCAGAGAAACGGCAAAACGGCGCATCATCTCCTCTTCAAGAGAAAAATGCCCCACATCGAGAACCGCGCCAACGGTCTCCTGCGCAGGATGGTACTTAACATCACCGGTAATGAACACATCCGCTCCGGCGGCAAAAGCCCTGTCCATGAAAGACGATCCGGAACCGGGACAGATAGCCACACGGGTAACTTTTTCAGGTTCCGGCCCGCAGATAGCCACAACACCGCAGCCGGAAAGCTCTGAAACGCTTTCAACAAATTCACCGAAAACCACGGGGGCTGTGCAGTCACCTATGCAGCCGTAGCCCAGTATATCACCGGACTCATTTTCCGCAACAGGATCAAGTACCTCAAGATTTTTAAGCTTAAGGTCCCGTCCAAGCCAGGATACAGCTCCCTTGAACTGCACATCCAGAGAAGTGTGGGAGGCAAAAAGAGTAACTCCCGAGCACAGGACCTGCCGCATTACGTCATGATACCAGTCCAGTCTGACCGGAAGCTTTGGCTCAATAGCCAAAGGATGATGTGTCAGAATGAAATCCGCCCCCCAGTCAAGGGCACTGGAAACAACCTGGGGCAGAGGGTCCAAAGCCACGGCAATTTTATCCACCCTGCGTTCGGCTCCGGCTATCTGTACACCGCAGTTATCCCATGAGGCAGCAAATCCTGATGGAACAATCTTTTCAATCCGGCTGACAACTTCTGCTGTTTTCATAACGCCTACCGTGAATTTAAACCATCCGAAGCCCTGAAGCCACATGATGGACATATTCAATTATTACCGCATTTAATCTACAGACACAAACCATGATCCGCTAAAATAATATGCTCCCGCAAGGGTTTTCCCCCGGGAGCATATGAGCTTTCTCAAACTTGGAAAAGCGGAAAAGTCAGGATCATCTTCTGATATGTATCCATATGATAAAATTTGGTGGGCCAACCAGGATTCGAACCTGGGACCATCCGGTTATGAGCCGGGGGCTCTGCCAACTGAGCTATTGGCCCGTTTCGCCAAGCGAGTCGAGCTTAATACCCATAACTCGCTACACATGTCAAGCACTGAAAACTAAAAAATATCAAAAAAGATAATAATATCTAGCATACAAATCCGCGATTTGAAACTGCATCGGAGAGGTCCGGCCTATTCAATTTCGTTTTCCCGGATAAAACGTATTACCGAGGTAGTTGAATAACCCGGCAGCAGCGGCAGGGAAAGAACTTCACCACCACGTCCCTCAACTATGTCACGCCCGACAATGTTATCGACACTCCAGTCCCCGCCTTTAACGAGCACGTCAGGCTGCACTCTGCTGATCAGATTGTACGGAGTGTCTTCATCAAAATAAATAACGTAATCAATACATTCAAGTCCTGCCAGCACAAAGGCCCGCTGCCGCTGTCCTGTGACAGGACGCTTCTCGCCTTTGATTGAGCGGACAGATTTGTCACTGTTAAGCCCGAGTACCAGACAATCCCCATTTTCACCCGCGCGGGAGAGCAGGTCCACATGGCCGGCATGGAGGATATCAAAACATCCGTTGGTAAAAACTATTTTTTTACCGGACAAAGATTCTGACCTGATCTTTTCAAATTCCTCAGCAGTAACAATCTTGGGACTGCGAAGCTCTACATTAAGTTCCTGACTCAAAAAAATCTCCCATTTAAGGTGTGATCTGGTAATGATAAACAGAAATAACCGGTTGGCAAGGACTAAAAGATATGAATTACAAAGATAAGACCACAATTCTGGCAATTGCAGCCCTCCCGTTTTACCTGAATGACTTTTCCACAGCCTATGTCACCAGCTTCACACTCTGGATCGCTATAGATTACACCCTTAAGCTTCTTCCATTGTGGTTTTTATTCAGAATGCTTCAGAAAAGACATCTGACCGCTGAAGATCTCGGACTGGTCAGGATGTCCTTGAATGAACTTCTGACGTGGGCTGTCATTCTCACAACTGCAGGGTTCTGCCTTGATGAGCCCGGAATTATTTTCTGGAGCGGGATTTTCCCCATGCCCTTTCTGGACCCTGCAATAATGGACAGCAATCCGATTCTTAATCAGATTGACATGACTTTCGGTCTGGCTCTCGTGGCAATTGCGGAAGAAGTCATTTTCCGGGGGCTTGCCTTCAGTGCACTTAAAGAACGCGGATATTCCACGCCAAAGATCTTTATCGTTTCAGCCGCTATATTCGGTCTCATCCACTGGAGTCAGGGGCCCGCAGTCATCATTGCAACCGCGATCACCGGCTCGGCTCTGATGGTTTGCCGGTGGCGTTCTGGCTCAATCTATCCGGCAATTATAGCCCACTATTTCATCAACTATCTTGCTTTTTCAGGAATGGCCTCGGACTTCTGGACGTCTTTAATTTTCGGTTCCAGCGACTTAACACCCTTACTTTGATGACAAAATAGAGAATCAGACTGTCAAGAAAGATTCGGATGCAGGTTAAGCACAGAAACAAATGCTGCCCGACACATCTGAATTAAATGTCTTTAGGAGCACACAACTTTCGCATAAACATTCAACCCCAAAACCCACAAACAATTAATTTAAAGCGCAAATATCTATACTTCAGTTGAATAAGGGAATAGATCATCAAATCTATTCCCTTACTGCACTTTTCAACAAATTTATTTTCTGGGTTTTAAATTTTCACAGCTTCCGAGAACCAGAAGTTCAACCCAGTCAAGCGCGAAATCAAGGCAAGCCTCTTCATCATTAAGGATCGCCTGCTGCCGCTCTTCCGACACATCAAGGCGGGTGAACATATTCATATCCTTGACGAAATTTATGAAATTATCGACCTGATATAAGGCAAGAAAAACCATATTAAGCTTGCGCTCATCCAGCGCCGCTCCGGCCTGCCGTGCCCTGGTCATAATGGACATGTAGCGGTCATTGACTTCATTGTATCTCTCAAGACCCTGATCTTTGAGCCAATCCTCGCTTGTCCATTCTTTTTCCTCTTCAAAACCGCGACAGTGCGGTTCCTGCACAATGAAGAACTGTTCAATGGTTTCACCGTCTTCGCCCATGCGTGACGCACGGCCGAGAGGATATGTCCTGCAGGCTCCGGGACGATTTTCGTAGATGGAGCAGCCTTCTTCACGCACAAAAGGACAACTGCGTTTTGCATTATCAAGCATGCGCAGCTTGCACATTGGGAAACCGATCCCCGGAGTGCGGGTGATTTCAGCGTGGTTATGAATAAACTTCTTGCTGTCATGACCAAGCCCTTTGCGAAGACGCAGTACATCATAAGGTGTAAGCATGAGGTTGAGGTCACCACAGCAGGCATTGAAACAACGCACGCCGGGATGGCAGGCGAAACCGAAAGTTTTACCGGGCTCAAGTTCAGGCAGGTTATTCAGAAATTCCTGAGTTTGATCATGATCAGACATTATACTCTCCCTCTATTTCGATCCGGGGATAATTTCATTATCCACTAGAAATCTCATCTTTTTTTCCATATCCGACTGAAGAAGCCTTTCTTCATCAGCCATGATCTGCAGTATTTCACTTCTGGGGTGCATAGCCTGCATCTTGTATTTGTTGCCCAGAGCATTACCTTCCTGAACAACACTACTCCTGCTTGCCGCCCCCGTTCTCTTACGGTGCAGAATCCGCAGATGGCCCTGATAAACCGGAAAATCCCCTTTGAGGC
Organism: Maridesulfovibrio salinus; assembly: GCF_055394525.1. NCBI lineage: Bacteria > Pseudomonadati > Thermodesulfobacteriota > Desulfovibrionia > Desulfovibrionales > Desulfovibrionaceae > Maridesulfovibrio > Maridesulfovibrio salinus. The sequence goes on along the minus strand of NZ_AP042461.1, from coordinate 993,912 downwards.
AACTGCGCAGATCATGCTCCATGTCGTCATACTGCGACGGAGAAAGGAACAGGGAAAAGCCCCCGTTGTCAAGTAGCTTGGAAGTCCGGAAAAGATGGCAGCAGCCTGTAACAGAGGAACAGGGACGCAGGTAGTCAAAATAACCGGCGTCAAGAAGCTGGTGGTGCAGATCCGACACCTTGAAAGGATTTGGGGCAATCTTTGTGAGATCTACCTCGGGACCGTCCCCCTCGTCCCTCATGGGCTGGACAATATGCAGGTCAACCGATTGCAATACCGCAGGGGAATAATGGTCCACAACTCTGCATCCCCAGACGCCCGCATCAGGATACTCCCTGACCGCCGCGCCGAGCCGTGAAAGCCAGTCCGGCTCAACTTCCACATCATCATCAAGATACAGGGCGAAATCACACTCCCTGACTTGCGGAATATTCATCAGCCAGTTGCGTGCGGCAGCGGCCCCGACATTGACAGACAGGTCCACACGCTCCATCTGTAAGTCAAAAATCGATTCCCACTTGTCGATAACTTCTGCAGCCCCGTCATCAGAGCCGTTATCGAGCATGAAAATTCTTGAATCTCCGAGATCAGATTCATGAAGGGAGCGCAAAGTAGCATCCAGTTCTTCAGCTTTGTTGTAGGAATAGAGAAGTATGGCCAATTTTCCGGGCAAAGAGGCAAGAGAACCGTCCACCCCTTTGCTCAAATCATGAAGGCGTAAAGCCTCGGAAGTGCGCCACGGCTGCTCTTCCACCGCTCCGGCGAGGATTTTGACTGCTGAGCTGCGATCCCCGCGTGCAAGAGAAACAGACGCTGCGAGATGAGCCACGTTGTTGCTACCAAAAACATCCGTGGCAACTACTAATTCCCGGAAGGATTCAACATAATCACCAAGCATAAACCGGAAAAAAGCTCGGGAACTACTTACCGCAGGCATTAAATCACCGGGGAAATCATTACTCAGGACCTCAAGTCCGAACTGGAAATCAGATGCTGCTCCGGCATAAATAAGCCCCTGATGAACCCAGAAAATATTCCCGGGATCTTTCTCAAGACATGAACTGATATATTTCCTGATTTTAGTATCGTCGCGCCTGGAAGTAATGCGCAAAAAATAGGAGAGGTTTTCCGGCCTGTTCCAGAAATGGACCACAGATTGAAGACAGGCAACGGTGGAAACGGGAAAAAGAGACGTGACCCCTTCAATCTGAGAAATCTGACGGGCAATATTCCCATCAAGCGGACTTGAGGAATAGGCCGCAAAAAGCAGTTCGACTCCGAGCTGCGGGTCATGCTCAAGGGCCATTAGTCCGGTTTCAAGCAGATGCAGGGCTCCCACTGAACCCAGAAGCAGCTTCCGGCGCACAGCGGAATGCATTTCAGACCAATAGGAATCGGAGTATGTATTACTCATGAATTTCTCCCGCACAGATATATTTCAACAGTAATGAACCTGCTGAGATGCACATAACATTCATTGTGCAGGAATAAAACGCCCAGTTAACTGAAAATTACTTTCCAATAAGACTGTCAATATCCGGCAATTCAGTCTGGGGAGCATCTTTAGGCAGAGAGGAATACACTTTCAGCAAAGATTGCGCTTTGGCGGCAGAGCTCAGACAGGTGCGCACTATCCTGCGGTTAATGCGGCCCATATCCTTACGGAGTTCGCCATCCTCTATGAGCTTGCTCATGGCTCCGGCCAAGGCATCTACATCTTCCACTTCACAGAGAAAACCATTCACACCGTCCCGGATAAGTTCAGGAGTTCCCCCGGCTTTGGTACAGACTGCGGCCAGTCCGGCATCAAAAGCCTCCAGAAGAGTATTAGGCATTGATTCCTGGCGAGAGCTCATAACGTAAATATGTGAGGTGGCAAGCAGCTTCACAACCTCGTCATGGCGTATGTAACCGGGACATTCAATACGTTCCAAAGTAGAAGCAGACGCCATATCACGGTATTCCGCAAGGTCCTTCATCCCCACGGCGATAAACCTCACGCCTTCACATGAGTTCTCACCCAGCAGCCGGTCAACGGAACGGATAAACACATCCGGACCTTTGGCGTGCCCGGAGTTACCCACATAGATTACTGTGATCTCAATATTGCGGCGCGGCTTGCGCCCTCCGCCGACAAATGAATTATAGACAACCTGAGCACGCTTGGGGAGCACCCCGTGCTTTAACAGAACATTTCGGCTTTTAGCGGAATTGCAGATATAGCCGTTTCCAATCAGGGAAAATAGAGGAGCCAGCGGATTGGGTTTATAAATAACCCCACGGTTGAAGAACAGCTTGAACTTCTTCCCGCCCAGCAGGGAAAGCCCCTTGGCCATGCAACCTATCTTGACCGCGCGGTTATGAAAAGTGTGCACCACGTCCACCTGATGCTCTTCGATTACCTCGGAAAGAAAACCGGCCGCGGCAATCATGTTCTTGAAATCATCAAGAACCACAACCTCAGCCCCGATTTTTTCCAGCTCGGGAATCAGCCCTGATTCAGGCGGCAGAACCGCAACAACACCTACCCCGGCAAGCAGCATTGCTCTGGCACTGTTGATCAGCTGCCTGCTACCACCGGACAGTTTTTCGGTATCTGTTATATAAAGAACGTTACCTATGTCATTGCGCTTACTGAAAAACTTGAAACAGACCATTGCTGATGCTTCGTTGGAATACATCAGCAGACGTTTTTTAATCCACTGCGCATCCTTGCTGGAGCCGACACCTATCCGGTTAAGGCGCATCGGGTCCGTACCCAGCATGTTGGCGGAACGCTCAAGAGTGAAGGTGCCGGAAAAACCGGCCGCAGCCGCCTCCTGCATGGAAATGGAATCGAAATGCCCCCACGGCCAACAAAGGTACTGGCGGCGGGCCTTATTAATCTTCTGTATTTTTTCAATACAGCGATTGAAATCTTCACGGCAGAACTTTCGCCTGTCCTCGTCACTGCGTCTTTTAAACGATACATTGCCTTTACGGAATACAGGCCAGAACCCGTTATAGGCAAAGGCACTGCCATTATCGAAAACAGGCAGCTCGGGATTGAACTTGCGATATATCCCCCATGTGGACCAGTGTGAATTAGCGGAGTAGTTGCCTTTGGACCTAAAATCCTTGAAACAGCCCTGATGGCGACAGGTATGGGCATGAACCTCCATACCTTTGTCATGGACCAGAGACTTCAGCTCCGCCTCATTCATGAACTGGGAATTGTCGTTCTTTGACAAAACATTAATGAACGATTCGCGCATGGGCAGCATTTCCCGGACATCAGCACTGCTTCTGACCGGACCTTCACCTATGAAGTCACTGACAGCGAAAAAGACCCCGGTCATACCCCGTTCTTCGAGCAGGGGTACTGCATTGATCCAGTTGCTTATGTGACAGTCATCAAATGTGAGGACCACATACTTGTCATCTATGAGCTTGCGGCCCATACAGATTTCAAAAAGATGGTCCGCACTTATGGTTTTGAAGCCCATCTCAAGCATCATATCGAGATGGGAAGCAAACTGGGCGGGGGAATGGCCGTCCTCTTCGCAAACGGCGTGATAACAGAAAACAGGGACACTCTTACCGAGCATTAGACAACTCCCAAACGCTTCTATGTCAACAGCCCTCCCCCTGCCGAAACAGAGAGAGGGAGGTTATTTACATCTGCAGACGGAAAGTGTCGGTTGACAGCTTCCGTTCGAGTCGTCTTGCCACGAGACTCATCAGGTAGCAACAAATAAAGTACAAAAGTGCGATTGAGGTATAGATTTCGAAGGGGTAGATCATCAGCCTGTTATTAAGTCCCTGTGCTACGAATGTAAGCTCCAGTACCCCGATAACAAAAGCAAGGGAGGTGTCTTTGAAGATAGCGATGAACTGTCCGACAATGGCAGGAAGCATCTGCTTGAGAGCCTGTGGCAGAATAATCTTGCGCATCGCCTGCCAGTAGGTAAGCCCTGTGGAGACCGCAGCCTCAAACTGTCCGGGAGGAAGGTTCTGTATTCCTGAACGTACGATCTCGGCAAGATAGGCCCCGGTAAATACAGTCAGGGCAATTGTTGCAGACCAGAATACGTTCATGAACTGTCCGGTGAGAATGGGAATAAAAAAGTAAATCCAGAAAATAACCATAATCAGGGGGTTACCACGAATAAGTTCAATATAAAGAGTGGAGGGGATGAGAAAAAGTTTATTATTGGATGTACGTCCGATCCCAACTATCAGCCCAATAAAAAAGCTCACGGAAATGGCGATAACGGACATAAGGATGGAGAAGGACAGACCTCCCAGCCCCCAGAGTATTTCATCAGGCCCGCCATTGGGAAAACGCCACCAGAGCATAGTTCCGAGGTTTTCCCAGATTACCTGAAAATTGAAACTCATAACCCCCTGCCCGACTTTGAAAAGCAGAGCACACAAAGTGGCAACAAAGACACCTTTCCAGATGAAACCCAGAACTATGGATAACTTGGCAAAAAAAGCCTTTCTGGCAGCCTGGGCGCGGGTCAGGTTGAAATCATCCACCTTGCGCTTGCGCATAATCCGCCTGTGTATACGGGCCAGAAATACAATTGGAGCCTCGATAGGCCAGAAAAGCATATGGGCTGCTTTGTGTCCCATATTCCGGTTCTTAACCGGAACAATCTGCAACTTCCAGTTAACCAGAGTGAGAATACCGGCAATGATAAGGGACAGGGAAAGATAAATAACTGTCGCTGCCGTAGTTGCTTCAAACCCCCTGAAGGTCAGGGACTCGATCTGCTGCGAAGACCAGCAGAGTTCCGCAACGCCAACGACCATAGCAAGAGATGAGTTCTTCATGTTGTTGAGGAACTCACTGCCCAGAGGGGGAATGACGGCCCTGAAAGCCAGAGGCAGGACAATCTTGGTAAGAGTCTGAAAAGGGGTAAGCCCCGAAGAATAGGAAGCCTCCAGAAGTCCTTTCGGGATGGACTGGACACCGGCCCTGATAACTTCGGCCATGAAGGCACTAGTATAGATACCAAGCCCGACCGTTGCGGTTATCATTTCAAAATTCTGGTCAAAAAGAAAATCACGTACATTTTCCGGCAGGCCCATCGGCAGAGCGAAATACCAGAAAAAAAGCTGGACCAGCAGCGGGGTGTTTCTGAAAAATTCAACGTAACAGGTACAGAAATAATAAACAGGCTTGAACTGCGAAAGACGGCCAAGACCGAAAAGTATGCCAAGACCCAGCGCAATGACCGAACTCATGAGCGAAATACTTATGGTCAGCCCGAGCCCCTCGATAAGCATCTCACCGAGGACTTCACCGTAAGAGGGGTCTTCCTTGTAAAGGACACTCCAGTCAAACTTGTAGCCGAAGTCGAAGACCCAGCCGAAATAATAGACCAGCAGTCCGGTAACAGCAGCCAGACACAGGTACTGCACCCATGTTTTTTCCAGATAACGGTTGATCATTTTAAAAACTTTCTCTTTTTTATATCGACGCGCCATGCGCTTTAGTCAGACAATTCAAACTCTGACGATCAAAAACAAGCACCCGTTGTCCATGACAGAAGCCCGTATTCAGACTTTCATCCGAACAGCAGGAAGCTGTGAAAATTCCCGGGAATCAGGCTACAGCACCACCAGACAACTTAATTATGTCTTCAGGGAAGAGCGGGGCCGATACAATCAGCCCCGCCTTGGATCACTCAGATGCGATTTAAGAAAACCGTTCGGTTTTCAACTGCCCCCTAGGGCCACTGTTCGATTTTTTCAGTGAGAGGAAAGTAGTATTTGGTGTCGGGACCATACCACTTGTTGTAGATTTTTTCGTAAGTACCATCATTCCACATGTCCTGAAGAATGAAGTTAACGCTGTCACGAAGCTTGGAATCATCTTCGGGGAGGCCGATACCATAGGGCTCATTGGAGAAGAAATCGCCAACCAGTTCATACTTGCCGGGAACCTGTGCGGAGTAGCCAAGCAGAATGGTGGAGTCGGTGGACCATGCATTTACGCGACCCATCTGCAGCGCCTGAAAGCACTCGGACTCTTTCTGATAGGAGATAACTTTGGGATTGGCATCGCCAAGTTTCTTGAGCAGGTTTTTAACGTTAAGCTCGGAAGTGGTTCCCTGCATAACGGCAATTTTTTTGCCTACGAAATCCTTGAGAGAGGAAAACTTGCCTTTGGGAGCGAGCATTTTCTGACCATCGAAGAAGTAGGTAATGGAAAAGTCGATGGACTTATCACGGGAACGCTTGTGAGTCATGTTGGAAACAGACATGTCAATGCGGCCCTGCTGGAGGAAACCGATGCGGGTCTTGTTATTGACGGGAACCTGCTTGATTTCAACGCCCATACGCTTTGCGATTTCGTTGGCGATATCGACGTCGAAGCCGACCCATTCTTTTTTGGCATTGTAGAAAGCACCGGGGATGGAGTCGGTCATAATACCGACGTTAACAACCTTGTCTTTCATAATTTTGTCATAAGTAGGGCCTGCAAAAGCAGTAGCAGCAAAAGCCATAACCAGAGCGGCTGCGAGAGCCAGAGTCATAAACCTTTTCATTCTTTCCTCCTGCGTGGAAATAGACAAACAGTATACAATAAGAGCGGGCTCCGACACCGGAACACCGCCAGCTTCCTAGTGGGAAAGGATCTTGCTCAGGAAGAGCTTGGAACGCTCATGCTGCGGATTGTGGAAAAACTCATCGGGAGTATTTTCCTCAATCAAAGCTCCTTCATCCATAAATATTACGCGGTCCGCAACCTCACGGGCAAAACCCATTTCATGGGTGACACAGACCATGGTCATGCCTTCACGGGCCAGAGCCTTCATTACATCCAGAACCTCATTGATCATTTCCGGGTCCAGTGCTGAAGTTGGCTCGTCGAAAAGCATGATGTTGGGGCGCATGGCCAAACCTCTGGCAATAGCCACCCTCTGCTGCTGACCTCCGGAGAGCTGGGAAGGATAATCGCCCGCCTTGTCCGGGATATTGACCTTGGAAAGCAACTCCATGGCCAGTTCTTCAGCATCCTTGCGCTTCATTCCGCGCACCATGGTAGGTGCGAGTGTGATATTTTCCAAAACCGTCATATGCGGATAGAGGTTAAATGACTGAAAAACGAACCCGATCTCGGCCCTCAGCAAAGGCAGATTGACCCTGGGATCGTTCACACTCATCCCTTCTACAATAATTTCACCTTCCTGAATGGGCTCAAGACGGTTAATACAGCGGATCATGGTACTCTTTCCTGATCCGGAAGGACCACAGACGACAACCACCTCACCTTTTTTGATGTGAAGGTCGAGATCCCTCAGAGCGTGGTAGTCGCCATAATATTTATTGACATTGTTAAATTTTATCACTTTTGTACAAATCCCGTAAAAAATTTATTCAGACGCAGAGAAAATGGGTTATCAAATGGAACAAAATTCGGCAAGACCCGGTCATTTTTGGACGAAAGTTCTCTATTTTAGCGTTTCGCGAATTTTATATCTCAGCCAACGCCATTTTTGTTAAAAACACCCCTCTCTTTTCTAGTAAAAAGCAAAACCACACAATTTTGTTTATTGCGTAACACGAAATTAATTTAAAAATCTTTGCGTTTTCATTAGAAATATTCCTTTTTTATCAATGGTAAAGAAAGGGGGATTTCATTACTTCCGCTCATTATCTCTAAATAAAACATTATTATTTTCAGGCCAGCCGGGATAGAAACAAGATTTTTTTATAGTATTTGTTAGACTAATCACGATCAGAAAGTTAAAATTTATCGACATTCAATATATATAGAGTTGAAAAGGTTTCCACTTAAAGATATGAAAGCCCATGCCTGACAGTACATTACTCTTCATAGCAGAACCCCAGTCCGTCACAGCCGTGTTTTCACCGCTGAAAGAAGCCGGTTATCAAGCCGGCCTTGCCGACAACCTTGCCGGGGCCATAAATTTTATCAAAAAGTCAAAACCCTGCCTGATTTTTACCAGACCCATGATGCAGGGCTACTCTGCTCAGGCACTCCTCGCAGAAGCAGTCAACATTGAAAATTTCCCCCCTGTAGTGGTCTTCTCCCGATCCGGATCCGCTGATGAAGCCCGCAGATTCATGGAGCTCGGCGCCCGGGACTACTGGCTTGAGCCTCTTTCCTGGGAAAAGATCAAGCTTATGCTTCCGGATGAGCATCCACCGACTATGCCCACAGAAGAAGACCTTGGCACTCCTGCCCCCTCCAAGGGAGCGGATACTTCAGGAACTCAAGGTAGGTATCAGGTTATAGGTCAGCATCCTGCCATGATGAGGGTTCTCGGACTTGCCAAACAGGTTGCAAAATCCAAAGCCACGGTGCTTATTTCAGGTGAATCCGGTACTGGTAAGGAAATGTTCGCCAGATTTCTGCACCACCACTCCGACCGCAGTGACAAGCCGTTTGTAGCGATCAACTGTGCGGCACTCCCGGAGCACCTGCTTGAATCCGAACTCTTCGGACATGAAAAAGGAGCCTTCACAGGGGCGATCAGCCGCAAGCTCGGTAAATTCGAACTGGCTTCCGGCGGAACCATACTGCTTGATGAAATTACCGAAATGGAACTGGGCCTGCAGGCCAAACTGTTGAGGGTGCTTCAGGAAGGAGAGATTGACCGCGTAGGCGGAGTTGAAACCGTGAAAGTTGATGTGCGGGTGCTGGCAACCACCAACCGGGCCATCGAAGATACAGTAAAAGAAGGAAAATTCAGGCAGGACCTTTTCTACCGCCTGAACGTGATCCCTCTTAAACTGCCCGCTCTGGCTCAGCGCGGCAATGATGTAATGCTGCTGGCTAAATTTTTCGTGAACAAAAACTGCAGCGAATACGGTCTTCCCACACTTGAATTTTCCGAAGAAGCGGTGAAATGGCTTTTAAGCTATGATTGGCCCGGCAATGTCCGTGAACTTCAGAACCTGATGGAAAGGGCGGTACTTCTGGCCGGTGGCGGTCCCATCGAATCCAAGCACTTTCTCAATGATCCGGACGCATGGATGCCCGATGAAAATTATGTGCAGCCGGACTCGGCTGATAATCAGCCCGGTTCAGAAGCAAATTCGGCTCAAAACGGGGTCGCGGCTTCTTTTGAGGTTATGCCCATTTCAGAAATGGAAAAGAAACTCATCATCAAAAGTCTGAACCAGACTCAGGGCAACCGTACCAAGGCAGCAGAACTGCTTGGGATATCCGTTCGCACCCTTCGCAACAAGCTTAACGACTACAAGAAACAGGGACTGGATCTTTAGCCCGGAGCCCCTACACCCGAATCACAAACTCGAAGATAATTTGCTAATCATTCTCCGCACTATTTCAGTCGCGGCAACAATACCGCATTACTTTTCATCCGGAGCACAGACTCAAAGATTTCATACTAGCATCCCTGCGGAGTGCCATCCCTGTGACAATAGAGTTGTACCGAAATAAAATACCATGTCAGCACTCCCGGATTTAATCTGGTAGAATACCAGTAAAAGTGAAACTCACAAGGAGGGCTGAAATAGCTAAGCTGACAATATCATCAATTGGTAGGTTTGTGGAAGGCTTTGAGGGGCAACGTTTTTCCGTAGGTATTGATGTCCATAAACGCAGTTTTAGTGTGGCCTTGCTCAGGCCGGACGGAATGATTGATAGTTGGACAACTCCTGCAGATGTAAAAGCCATCACCAACAGACTGAGTTCTCTTCCGATGTACATTTCAACTGTGTAGTACGAGGCCGGAACGACAGGTTTCGGTCTTGCCCGCAGCCAGCGCTCAGCAGACATCAAAGTCATTGTTGCTGCTCCAAGCCGTATTCCTCGCCCAGTTGCTGCCACCGACAAAACCGACAGTCTCGATTGTATAAAACTAGTTGAGCTTGCAGCTTCAGGATTGGTTCGATCAATTGCTATTCCCAATGAAAAGGAAGAAGTATTCCTTGCTTTATCGAGAAGGCGCCACCAGTTCACGGATTCAATACGCAAGTCTAAACAACGCATCAGATCTTTACTTCTGGCTCTAGGTGTTGCTGAACCGGTAGGAATAGACAATTGAAGTAAAGCAGCAATATTTGCTCTTGAGCATCTGCCGCTCCCGGCAGGAGCAGCTGAGACTCGTGACAGCCTTCTTGCTAAACTGAAATATTTCATAGCGGGGTGCTTGACATTGTGCCGCACAAGAAAAGGCGATCCTAAATTGATTTGGTACCGAATCGGTACTTGGTGCCGCTGAGCACGACTAAGAAAGCCCCTTGCGACATCGTTGCAAGGGGCTTTGTAAATTCAAGCTGAATGCCTTTAATGTGTAAATTAATTCACCAACGCCAATTTATTATCATTACTTCCATATTCAAAATTTATTCTTTTTCTAACAACACTCTATAAAGATTTAAGAAATCATACCGAAAAAGCTAATCAAAGAATAACAACACTTAAATAACTGGAGAAATGATGAAAAAAAATTCAATCTCAGCTTTAATCTTTGTAGCTGCAATTCTGCTGATTTGCAGCTCTGCATTTGCGCAATCAGACTTTAACGCTCAGGGGCGTTTGTTGCTTCCGGGGATTAATTTTAAATACTTAGGTACATATAGCTATTCGTACACTGATATATATATATCAAACACAACCAACGAAACCATCACATGCAAAATTACAATTCTTGATGATGACGGAAACGATGCAACATTCCATATGAACCCTCCAACCGGTATACAAGAGATACCTCCCTATGGCACACGTCAGTTTGCCCTGCAAGACAGATCTCGAAATTTTTCCGTTAAAGGTCAGGCACGAATTGAATGGAAGTCAACCGACACCGGAGCAGCGGAAGCAATCACAGGCTTTGTACGTTACTATGGCCATGCTGGAAGTGCCAGTACCACCATGTCTGGTACTCATCTTATTAACAATGGACACCCCTTCTAAACTCCAAAACAACACGAAAAATACCATGTCAGCACTCCCGGGTTTAATCTGGTAGAATACCAGTAAAAGTGAAACTTACAAGGAGGGCTGACATGGCTAAGCTGACAATATCATCAATTGGTAGGTTTGTGGAAAGCTTTGAAGGACGACGTTTTTCCGTAGGTACGGGGTCGCGGCTTCTTTTGAGGTTATGCCCATTTCAGAAATGGAAAAAAAACTCATCATCAAAAGTCTGGACCAGACTCAGGGCAACCGTACCAAGGCAGCAGAACTGCTTGGGATATCCGTTCGCACCCTTCGCAACAAGCTTAACGACTACAAGAAACAGGGACTGGATCTTTAGCCCGGAGCCCCCTACTTTCTGAATACGGCAGCGAACCTTTCCCTGCAGACTTTGTCATTGGCAAAAGCTTTTGAAACGTCCAGAGGCATAACCTTTATCGCATCTGATTTTTTACCTGAAAAACTGATACCGCTCATCGCAGGATGCTGCCCCAGACTGGCCATAATTTTCTGCCCCTGTTCCGAAAGCATAAAATCCACATAAGCTTTGGCTGCATCATGATTAGTACTGGTGGCAAGCACAGCTACCGGCCTGGTCATAATGCTTGCCCCCTCATCCGGAATTACAAAATCCAAACCAAGCTTACTTATCATTTTGCGCACACTTTTAGTCGCGGCAACAATGCCGAATTCCTTGTCCCCACGGGCCACGGCCTCGAGAACACCATGGCAGCAGTTACTGTTTTCCGCACCATTTTTAGCAAGATTGTAGATAGCTTCCCACCCGAGCTCCGGGTGCTGAATTATTGAGTGCATATTGATCGCAGCGGAAGAGTCGTACAGCGGACTGCCCATAATGATTTTACCATTTGCCGCAGGACTAAGAAGATCCTTGATTGCCCGGGGCCTCAGGGAAGCATTCCTGCCGACAACTATCCCGGTAGGAATCATAGTTGTGCCGAAATAGAAAAAAGAAGAGTCATAGAATTCAGTGGAATATTTATCAAGACGGGCAAGTCCGTGCGCAAGAAGCCAATGTTTATTTTTGAGACCCTCCATGGCTATTCTGTCTTCAAGAATCACTACATCCGCATAGAATACTTTGCGCGCCCATTCCCCGCGTAAACGGTTTATCACCCCGGACTGCTCCCCGCATATCAAATCGACTTCTACGAACGGATACTTCTCCATAAACACATCCGCCAACAACCGGGCTTCAACATTATCCTGTACCGTATACACAACAAGTTTACTTCCGGCCCAGGAATGCCCGACACTAATGAGCAGAACCACAATCACTGTACAAAAAATTAATTTTCTCATTATCCCCTCCTGAAAAATCCCCCCATTGAAACAACTGCTTTTCATACATGCTTTCAGCATTTTATTGTGACACCTTCGTTTCTCAAAAGTTAAACATATGAGACTGTTGAAACATAACGTAATGCTGTACCCTCGCTACAATTCTCAATTACTGCAGGACAAAAAAAAGGACCGGCCCTGATGGACCGGTCCTGATATCTTTCAAAAAGATTGTGTAAAACTAATCAGCAGTAATCACTTCCATGCCACCCATGTAAGGACGCAGAGCTTCCGGCACAACAATGGAACCGTCTTTCTGCTGATAATTCTCCACTACAGCCACAAAGGTACGCCCGACGGCAAGCCCGGAACCATTGAGGGTGTGAACAAACCGTGCTTTTTTAGCATCTTTGGGCTTGAACTTGATATTCGCGCGGCGCGCCTGAAAATCAAGACAATTGGAGCAGGAGGATATCTCACGGTATTTGTCCTGTCCCGGCAGCCAGACTTCGATGTCATATGTTTTAGCGGAACCGAAACCGATATCTCCAGTACAAAGGGTAATTACCCGATAGTGAAGCCCCAGACGCTTGAGAATCTCCTCGGCGTGACCTGTCATTGCTTCAAGATCATCAAATGATTTGTCAGGATGTGCAAAGCGGACCATCTCCACTTTGTGGAACTGATGCTGACGGATCAACCCTTTGGTATCCTTGCCGTAGGAACCTGCCTCGGAACGGAAGCAGGGAGTGGGAGCGCAATAAGCGATGGAAAGTTCTTCTTCAGTAAGCACTTCATCCCGGTGCAGGTTGGTAAGTGGGACTTCAGCAGTGGGAATCATGAAATATTCCCAGTTTTCAAGCTTGAACAGGTCCTCGGCAAACTTCGGCAGCTGTCCTGTTCCGAAAAGGGAGTCACGGTTCACAATATAAGGAGGGATAACTTCAGTATAACCGTGCTCATTGGTCTGGATATCAACCATGAAAGAAGTGAGAGCCCTTTCCAGTTTTGCGCCCCATTTTTTGAGTACGGCAAACCTTGCGCCGGTCAATTTCGCAGCACGCTCGAAGTCTACTCCTCCCAATTCCACAGCCAGATCCCAGTGCTCACGGGGTTCAAAATCAAATTCCGGTTTTTCGCCGCAAACTCTGACCACAGGGTTGTCGTCCTCGGTTTTACCGAAAGGAACAGATTCGTCAGGCATGTTGGGAACGGAGACCAGCCAGTCACGCTCAGCGGCTTCAATATCTTTCAAGTCCTCATCAAGAGCCTTGATTCTGGAAGAAACTTCACCCATGCGGGCAATTATTTCAGAAGCATCGCCGCCTTCTCTTTTTATCTTCGCGATTTCGCCGGAAGTGGAATTACGCTCTGCTTTAAGGGCCTCCACTTCCTGCAGCAGCTCCCTGCGGCGGTCATCGAGTTCTTTGAATTCATTTACATCAAGCTTAGCGCCTCTTTTTTCAAGGCTTTCACGAACCACATCCAGATTGTTCTGAACAAATTTCAAATCGAGCATTTAAATTCTCCTCATCTCTGTATACAAAATACCTGCGCCAACCCTGCGCAGGTCTGGGATCCATGCGTTTCTTCGCCTCTGACGATCAATTGAGCCTCAGACGGTCAAAGGAACTCTCTCCTTTGAAATCCCGTTCAGTTGAAATAATTGTCGACCTGCTTCAGAGTAAATCGCTGTTTCAGCAAATATCCATACTGTCGCGCTGTCTTGCTACTACCTAATGTCTTACGGTTTTTAAAGGATCTTTTTGCCCTTAACCCATCCGGGAGATCATAAATCATCAATCCCCATGGCCTTATTGCCGTAAACGCAGCCGATGTTAACACAAATCCCTATAAATAAAAGCAGTGCCATTGCGCTTCCGAACCATGCAGCAGTACACACAAAAATCATCCCCGAAAAAAGGCCGAATGTCTGCATCCCCTTTTTCCAGCTCCAAGGAGACCTTAGCCACCTGCGTTCAATTTTAAGAATTCTCTCAATTAATTTGAATGGAGGCACAGCGGGTGGCAATTCGCATAATGAGGCAACCACTCCGGACATAAAGACAAAAAAAAGAAGAAAGGAACGGAACCACAGAGTCATCAGAAAGACAAGAACCGTACCCAGCATTATAATCCAGTTCCAGTGGGACTGATGCCTTTCCCAGACATATTCCACAACATTCCTGATAATCATCGGTTATTCCCTGAAGACATGAATCAAATAATTTTCCGGTAACTAATCCGGATAAGAACACTCCTTATGATGTAAAGCACTAAGTACCGACCGGGCAACAATTATATGGAAAACCGCGCTTCAAATATTTAAGAATTCCATATAGTGTAGCTTCATGATTAATAACATTGTTCCTTCTATCGGCAGAATTCTCGTTGAAAAAGGCTGGACCATGAGTACAGCCGAATCCTGCACCGGCGGTCTTGTCGCCGCCACATTGACAGATTTCTCCGGCAGCTCGGCCTGGTTTTCCGGTGCCATAGTTGCATACTCCAATGAAATCAAGATGGCTCACCTCAATGTTCCTGAAACTGCCATACTAGAACACGGGGCTGTAAGTGAGCCTACTGTCAGGGCTATGGCCGAGGGAATCTGCAAAGCCATGGAAACAGAAGTTGGGATTTCTCTTTCCGGCATAGCAGGACCTACAGGCGGAACCCCGGACAAACCTGTAGGGACAGTCTGGATGGGCTGGCATGTCAACGGAAAGACCTATGCTGAAAAATTTGTCTTTTCCGGTGACAGGATGGATGTAAAACAGAAAAGCCTGGAGAAAGTTCTCGAACGGCTTTTGGATATCCTAAAAGAGTGATGAGTCTGCCATGACTAAATACGTTTTCCTGCTCACGCTGATTATCTCACTTCTACTTACATCTACTGCAAAAAGTGCAGACCTGCACCTCTCTTCAGCTCAAAGTAGGAAAAGCGACGACAACAAGTCAGCCATGCTGCACTCTTTCGACAATGAGTGGAAGAGACTCCAGAATGCGACTGGCCCCCTGAGTATTTCCGGAGATGTTCTGACCTATTGGGATGGGTACACGGGCACGGAAATAGACGGCGAGAGTAGAGAAGGCAAAAATCAAGGCGCTGTAAAGGCGCGGCTGCGCTTGAACTGGAATCCTACTGAGAATGGGGAGTTTTTCTTCCAGATGCAGGGCGGTTATTCTGATACCGGCAGCAACCCTTCCAGCCGGGGACTGGTGGCTTCTCCCCTTAACAGCCAGGCCTCCCGCACCACTGCCGGAGGTCAGATCTCTGTTTCCGATGTCCTTTATACCCGGAAATTAGCGGAAGAACGAGCATACGTGACATTCGGGTGGACCGACCCCGAGTCATTCATCGATGAGAACCGCTTTGCAGGCAACGGACGCATTCAGTTCATCAACACCATTTTCAACAACGAGCCAATTTTCGATTCCATTGATGAAGCACTGCCCATAGTCGCAGCAAGTTTTCAGCCGATGGAATCATTGAAAATGACTGTTTTTACCCAGGCGTCAAGACGGAGTGCCCTTGACAGTGATCAACAGAAAGACGCTTTTGAAGACATGGCAGATGATCCCCTTATCGGAGGACAGATCACATTCACAACCCGGGCAGTGAAAAAGGAAGGGAACTACCGTTTCTTCCTGTGGACCGAGACATATGCTCAGCCGAGGCTGGACACTGACGGGACATCCGAAAACTGGGGAATCGGCTTCAATATGGATCAGGACATTACCGAGAACTTCGGTGTGTTCGCCCGAATCGGACGGGGAAACAGTGCGGTCAACAATATAACGTGGACATGGTCAGCCGGAACACATTGGCAGGGGCCCATTCAAAGCCGCAAGGATGATGTATGGGGAGTGGCTGCAGGAGGAGTGCAGGGCAACCGCCACACTTCCAACAGAGACATGGAATATCATTACGAAACATATTATCAGGCGAGTATAACTGAAAATTTCTCAATTGTTCCTGATATCACCTATGTGAATAATCCCAACTGCAACAGCGGGAACGATGACATATTGTTCGCAATGTTGAAATTTTTCTTCACTTTTTCCACACCCTGATCAAAACAGATATAACAGACGGAAATAAAATGAAAAAGATACGCACATTTATTGCACATCCGGTTCCGGACCAATGGAAGGAGATACTTGGTAACGCTTTTGGCGAACTACGGCAAGGAGTAAAATCCAGAGTAGCCTGGGTAAAGCCTGAGAACATGCACTTTACCCTTAAATTTCTGGGGAGTGTGTCTGAAGATTTTATCCCCGCATTGCACAAAAAGCTCCTTGAAATACCAGCCGTCCCATTCGAAATGAGCGCGGGAAATTCCGGCTTCTTTCCGGGTCCGGAAAAACCGCACGTTATATGGATAGGCCTTGGTGACGGGGCAAAAGAGATCTGTACCAATGCCGCTGCTGTGGATGAACAACTTTGCGCACTTGATTTTGAAAAGAACACAAAACCATGCCACGCCCACCTGACTCTGGGACGGGTAAAAAAACATGCTGAAGATGACTGGCCTGATCTTATCCGCAGGATCAATGCCATAGAGCTACCCAGAACAACAGTCACCTGTTTCAAGCTTTACCAGAGCGTTCTGACACCTCAAGGGCCCGTTTACTCCGTTCTGCACAAATACGGAGACTAAGCTTCAATACAGGAAAAACTGTTACCGTTTTATCTTGTAGCCCCACACCCCTCCGGCAGTCTTGAGCAGGCCGCCTATTGCCAAAAAACACCCGCAAAATTATTCCTTTTGCGGGTGTTTTTCAAAGCTTTATCCGGCTTCCAGGCCATATCCAATATGACCAAAGCCGTACAGTTCAAAGGATTACCACGACCAGACTAGGAATTTAGTTTCACGTAGTAGAAGTTGCGCCCACGCTGAACCTTGAGCATCACTTTATTGTTCATACGGTAGCGCAGGAATGCGTCAATAAAATCCTGCTGCGATCCGACTCTACGGTTACCGATCTGATGAATCTTGTCGCCGGACTGAAGGCCGAGCCTTCCGGCAGGGCTGTTCTTATTCACCTTTGTGACCAGCATGCCACGGCCACGGCTGTCACGGTCAACAGCCATCCCCCAACGGGACCATGCGAAGCTCTGCACCTGCCCGTTAGTCAACGACTGAGGTCGCAGTCTGATTTTACGAACTTTTTCCGCATGCAAAACCTCAAGTACGACATCTTCACTGCGGGTCTGTCCACGCATAAGGGCCAGATAGCTGTCCTTATCTTCGACTTCAATACCGTTGACAGAAAGGATCACATCACCGGGCCCCAACTGTGCTCTTGAAGCGGGAGTGGATTTGTAGACCTCGGCAACCAACAGGCCGTGAACGCGGGAAAGGCCGAAATAACTGGCGGAACTCTGGTCAAGGTCCTGACCGCTCACCCCGATCCATACCGGAGAAACCTTACCGGACGCAAGAAGCTCTTCCACCACCCGTTTAGCCCGGTTGATCGGTATTGCAAAACCTATCCCTTCTGCCTGGGCCTGAATGGCAGTGTTGATACCTATGAGCTCACCCAGAATATTCAAAAGCGGTCCGCCGCTGTTTCCGGGGTTGATTGCGGCATCAGTCTGGATAAAATCAGTAAAAGAACCTTGTTTCGATTTAACCGTGCGCTTGAGGGCGGATACAACACCTGTGGTGACCGTATGGGTGTAGCCAAAAGGGTTACCGATGGCGATCACCGTTTCACCAATGAAAATTCCGGATGAATCCCCCATGGACACCTGCGGAAGATTTCTGGCATCCCTTATTTTAAGCACTGCCAGATCAAAATCAGCGTCAGAGCCTACAATCTCGGCAGGAAATTCGTCCCCATCAATAGTTCTGACTTTGATGTCACTTCCGCCGGAAAGAACATGTGCGTTGGTAAGAACCAATCCACGCCGGCCGTTTATAATCACTCCTGACCCGGTACTGACTGAGCGGAATTTCTGTTTGCGCGCAGGGAATCCGTCAAAAAAAGAATCAAAGTGATCCCCGCCGAACATCTGCCCGAAAGGAGAAATGCCCCTCTCAACGATACGGGTAACAGTGATATTCACAACCGCGGGCGCTGTTTTCTGAACAGCTTTTACCACCGGAGTCATTCGCAGGGAGTCCCCGCCGGCGGACATAGCAGGCTGGGCAGCCATAACGACTGCCGCAGCCATAAAAACAAATATTCTGATTAACCTGGACATCTTAATTACGGGACATAGCCATAAGTCTTGCAATACGCTCTTCAGTAGAAGGGTGGGTGCTGAACCAGTTAGCCATGTTCCCGCCGCTGAACGGGTTGACTATAAACATATTCTCGGTAGCCGGGTTAGCATCCATAGGCAGATTGCGGGCATTAGCATCCAGTTTATAAAGAGCGGATGCCAGTGCTTTGGGATCATTGGAAATACGCGCGCCGGTTGAATCCGCAAGGTACTCCCTTGAACGGGAGATTGCCATCTGAATCAGGGTGGCTGCTACGGGGGCAATTATCGCCAGAGCAATTGCAGCTATGGGATTTACACCCTCCTCATCATCATTGCCGAAACCGAATATCGCGGCCCACTGCATCATATTCGCGATCATCATGATTGCACCCGCGAGAACCGCAGCTACAGACTGAATAAGAATATCACGATTGGCTATATGTCCTATTTCATGTGCAATAACCCCTCGTAACTCATCCGGAGTTAGAATTCGCATGATGCCGCTGGTGACAGCCACCACAGCGTTTTCGGGATTACGTCCGGTGGCAAAAGCGTTAGGGGAATCCTGATCTATTACATAAAGCCTTGGGGTGGGAATACCGGCATTGGCCGCCATTTCCTCAACCATTGAATAAACCTGCGGCGCATCATTGGGCGAAAGCTGCCTTGCCTTGTACATGGAAAGGACTATCTTATCCGAGTACCAGTAACTTCCCACATTCATGAACATGGCCAGAGCAAATGCTATAACCAGCCCCGTACGACCACCCATCATACCACCGAGAAAAAGAATGATTGCCGTCAGAGCGGCAAGCAGAAAAAAGGTTTTAATCTGACTTGTCATATTCTAAAACTCCTGTAACTTCCTGTTTTGTCATGTGTGTTTCGCCCCATAAGGCGACAGATAAGACCACCCTACCCGGTAGGGTACGGCAGTTCTAAAGATATGAATTTTAATTAACCCGTCAAGGGCCTGTAAATCAAGAAAATCAGGAATCGACAACCATATCGAGCGGCAGTTGGATAGTGAATGCTGTTCCCTGCCCTTCCTCGCTTGAACAACTTATCGTTCCACCCAGTCTGCTTGTAACCAGATTATATACGATGCTCATTCCAAGCCCGGTCCCGCCGTCCCCGCGCTTAGTGGTAAAGAAAGGCTCAAAGACCTTGCCGAGGTTGGTTTCACTCATCCCCTTACCGTCATCGGTATAACGGACCACAACGTTTTCATCTGTGACCTCTACTCCGATATCGATATTTCCCATCTCAATACCTTCAAAACCGTGAAGCAGGGAGTTTATGATGAGGTTTGAAAAAATCTGCATGAACGCGCCGGGATAAGTATTCAACTGCAGATCCTCCGGGCAGTTCACATGAATCTGATGCTTGGTCCTCTTGTATTTGGAACGAAGACTCAGCAGAATTTCATCTATATATTTACCCAAATAAATTGTCCGTTTCTGTCCGGACGCCTGATCAGCTGCAACCTGCTTAAAGTTACCGATAAGTTCGGCCGCGCGGTGGAGGTTCAACATACTTGATTTGGTAGCTTCACGGGCGACCCCTAAAAATTTATCAAAATCAGATTTCCGCAGCTCTCCGGCGGCAACCTTGCGGTCTATCTCCTTCAGCTTTTCTTCAAGATAACTGATGCTGGTTACGCTGATTCCTACCGGTGTATTGATTTCATGTGCCACCCCGGCCACCAGATCACCTAGCGCGGCCATTTTTTCAGACTGGATAAGCTGATTCTGGGCATTTTCCAACCGCCTGATTGAATTCTTCAACTCTTTGGTCCGCTCTCCAACTTTTTCTTCAAGATCCCGGTTGAGATCTCTTAACTGGTTCTGGGCTGTTCTCAATTCGGTGATTTCCCGTCCCTCAGCCAGAAGAAACAATATTTTTCCATCAGCATCGAAAGTAGGCTTCAAAGAAAAATCAATGTAGCGCGTCCCAAGCACCTCCGGCTCAATTTTTATTTCCCGCCGGATAACGTTACCATCGGCAGCACGGCGGATATCTTCTTTAAGAATTTCTTGCAGAGAAGGCGGCTCCTGCCACCATGGGCCGTTCCAGAAAGGTTTCTGCAGCACATCTTCAGCTCTGGTATCGCGAAAATCCAAAGCTGTCTGATTGACCTCAAGAAGAATCCCCTCCAGTGAAACTACTCCCATAAACTGAAGCGACTGGTTAAAGACTCCTTTGAACATCGCCTCACTGACCGACAGCCGTTCCTGAGCCTGTTTGAGTTCCGTTACATTGTGGCCTTCGGAGATAAGAAACTGGACCTGCCCGTCAGGGCCTTTTACCGGCTTGACTGAAAAATCTACAATAATCCGCTCACCATCCCTGCCGTAATGCTCAAATAGTCCTTTGCCGATTCCTCCCAGAGAACCTACCTGAATCGCCTCTTTCAAAGCCCGCTGGGCTTCTATGGAATAATTCCACCACGGGGTCTCCCAGAAATAACTGCCGAGAACATCCTCTTCTTCTATGCCCGCAAAATCAAGAGACACTCTATTCACCTTCAGCAGCACTCCCTCGGGGGTTAAAATCCCCATGAACTGCTGGCTGTAGCTGAAAACCCCCTTGAACAGGGTTTCACTTTCCTGGATACGCTGTCCGGCTTTCCGGCTCTGGAGAACAGTGTAGACTGACAGCAGACTGATAACCCCCAGGATTACCAGTGTCATCATTGCCAGTTCCCTGTTATGAACCGATGCGGCTTCTTCGATATCCTCAAGGTAGAGCCCGGTTCCTACCACCCAGCCCCAGGGCTCGAAACGTCTGACATATGAAACTTTAGGCAGGATCTTGTCCGGCTGGTCCTGCCACTGCCAGTAGTAGGTAATATAGCCGTCGCCGTCATCCTTGGTGATATTGACCATCTCCCTGAAAAGGGGCTTGCCTTTGAAATCAGTGAATTTGGACAGATCCCGTCCATCAAGCTCAGGCATATAGGGGTGAATGATCATCACAGCGTCTTCATCATTGATCCAGAAATAGTCTTTCTTTGCGGGACCGAAACGCATTTTCCCGATCATATCAGCGGCTTTCTTGCGAGCCTGCTCAGGGGTCAGCACCCCTTTACGCTCCTGATCGCGCATTTCCTCAAGCACCCCCAGTGCCACCTGGGTCATATGCTTCAATGAGTCCTTGCGCTGGGCAAGCATGGCATCACGAACTGCAGGCATGTGAACAGCAAAAATAACAAGAATGAAAAGGACCAGAGAGGCTACAGTAGGAATGGTCACCCTGAGCCAGACAGGTATCTTTTCAGCTCTCTCTTCGTTATTTTTGAAAATTCCCATCCGGCCCCCTCTGATCCATCAACACGATTACAGTTTATACACAGTTCAAAGCATACACCATTTCAATAAGATAACACAAGAAGCAATGTATTCAAAAGATTGGCTATGCCCTGCCTGAGTATTCCCACTTCATGCCCGATGCAGGAAGGAATTGTCCACTTACAGACAGTCCGGTTCTTCAGGCATAAGGACAAGTTGAAAACCCTGCAGCTTAGTATAAATATCAGACAGTCCGCTTTTTAGTACATTTAAGACTTGTTTGCGGATAATTTATTATTTAAGGTTCCATACCACCCACGAAGACACTATTCTACAAATAACACAAGTATAATCTTGGAGTTCAAATGCCTGTTTCACAAGCACAAGCCCCTTCCATAGGTGTAGTTACCGGCCTTACAGGGGAAGCCTTTGCCGAATCCTCTTCCGGTGTAAGAGCACTTGAACCGGGAAGCCCCATCTATCAGGGAGAAGAGCTTGTTACCGGTGCAGACGGCAATATTGAAGTCCGCTTCAGCGATGACACTCTTTTATCCCAGGGATCTGATTCCCGTATTGCACTTGACGACTACGCCTACGATCCTGGCAACGAATCAGGGTCTGAATTATTCGTGGATATGGCTCAGGGAACATTCCGCCTTGTCACCGGTAAAATAGCCGAAACCAATCCTGACAAATTCAAAGTAGGCTCTCCCCTTGCCACAATCGGCATCAGGGGAACCACAACTGTCCATGAGATAATCCCGGGAAACGGCGAAAAGCACGGTGTCGAACAGATTCATTCCGGAAAAGCACTCCTTGTCCAGAGCAACATAACCGGAGACATACGGCAGATAGGCCAGTCCATGGGACTGGTGGATGTAAGCTCTTCCGGGGGACTCTCGCAGGTTCGCCCGCTCACGATGCAGGAATTCAATTCATTCCGCCAGATTGCACCCTCAAATATTAGACAGGAACAGGAAATAGAATCCGGCCGTGAAGAGCAGGAAAAGAATGCCAATGACGATGAGGACCAAATTGATGAGCAGAATGAAGAACAAGGTGATGCGCAGCCCCCGGATCAGGGAGATGGTGGTCCGGAGGGACAGGATGACGTACAGCCAGCCGAACAACCTCAGGAACAGCAGGATGGAATTCCTCAGGATGTAACTCCCGGAGGAGGAGACACTCCCGCCGGTGAAGACATAGACAGTGTTCTCTTTCCGGACGGAGGCGCGATAAATCCCGGCGGCGATATTTTACCAAACCAGCAGGAAATCAACGGGCAAAAACTCGCTGAGCCGCCGAAAGAAGGTGACAAGCAGGAATTAGTTCAAAACGATCAGTCACAAAGACAATCCGGAGAGCAGCCCGCTGAGGAAGAAAGCGCTAAAGGTAACGGCCAAAACACCTCCGAACAGGACGAAGAAGATATCATTGATGAAACTGAAAACAATGATGACACAATTCTCGCGGGAAGCGGAGACTCCGATACCAGTGACGACAGTGGTAACGGCAATGGCGATTCAGATGAAGACGATTCAGAATACCCGGAAGGAGCGATTGTAGGAGACTCAGGAGAGGAAAACAATCTCACCGGAACCGCAGATGCCGACTCTATCTATGGGCAGGAACTTTCCGACACCCTGACCGGACTTACCGGAGATGATTACCTCGATGGAGGAACCGGAGCCGAAGATCAGGTTGACTTCGCGTCATACGCCGAAGCGGAAGGAAGCATAACAGCTACACTCGGCGGAACAGGAACCGGAACTGCCACCGGAGCAGACGGGAATGATACCCTTGTGAACATAGAGGGCCTTATAGGTTCAGATTACGCTGACACTCTTATCGGCGATGACGGGTCGAACAGGTTCGAGCCTCTTCTCAGCAAAGACTATCACCCCGACTCCCCTGACGACAATAAAGACTACATAGACGGCAAGGACGGAAGTGACTGGATCCAGTTTGAAAATATATCCAAAGGCTATACCGTAAATGTTGACCTAGGCTCGTCCACGGCAAGCATATTTGACAGCAATGAAGTTGAACAAAGCCTGATAGAAATAAGAAACATCGAAAACGTCATTGGAACTTCTGGAAACGACATTATCAATGGAGATTCCGGCGATAACACCATTGACGGAGGCAAAGGCGCGGATATTCTGAAAGGGGAAGGCGGCAATGACTTCATTCTGGGAGATGCAGGAGACGACACCATTTCCGGCGGAGAGGGAGATGATACTTTAAAAGGTAACGGCGGGGAAGACTTCATAGACGGAGGTAACGGTTCCAACTTTATTGACGGCGGCTCCGGAGAAGACAGCCTGAGTTATGAGGATTACAGTGATCCGGTAGAACTGGTTCTGAGCGCTGCAGGAGAAGGGACAGCAACGCATCACGCAAGCGGGCTGGACACTATTGTCAACATCGAAAAATTCAAAGGTTCATCCGGAAACGATATATTTAAAGGCAGTTCCGGAAGTGACACCTTTGATGGAAGTGCGGGCAGCGACTACATAAAGGGTGAGGCGGGAGATGACTACCTCATCGGTGGAGAGGGCTGCGACACTCTGGATGGCGGCAACGGCGAAGACTGGGTATCATACGGTTACACCTCCTCAGGAGTTACGCTAACCTTGCACCAAGGGACTGACGGCAGCGCAGTGATCGGTTCTGAAACAGACACTCTGAGATACATAGAAAACGCCGAAGGCAGTTCCGGAGCTGACAAAATTTACGGTTCTTCCGCAGACAACATACTTATGGGACTTGCCGGAGATGACACCATTAAAGGCGGGGACGGCAATGACACCCTGTTCGGAGGTGAAGGCTCAAACAAGCTCAAAGGCGAAGATGGTTACGACACGGTCTCCTATGCGGACTTGGAAAACAACGGGGTAAGTATAGATATCGCCGCCAACTCCGTAACCCACGGGTCCGACACGGACACTTTGCTTGACTCCTTCGACACCTTCATAGGAACCGACAACAACGACACCTATACTGGCGCTTCTGATGCTGACACGTTTTACGGTGGAGACGGAGACGATACACTCATTATCAGTGACGGCAATGACTACTTTGACGGAGGAACAGGGACCGACACAATCTCCTTTGAACAAGTGGATTCTGCTGTAACAGTGAATTACACCACAGGCAGCGCCACCGGACCTCATGATGGCGGCGGCAGCTTTACCGTCACCGGAGTGGAAAATTTCATCGGCACGGAATATAACGACGCCTTTACCGGAAGCAGTGCCGGGGAGACCTTTACCGGAGGCGGAGGAAATGACGCCATAGACGGACGTGGAGGCAGCGACTGGGTATCCTATGCCTACGATACCAGCTATGACGGACTCACTGTGAAACTCGCCAGCGGCTACGAATCCGGTGAACTGAGTGGGGAAACCGACACCCTCAAAAACATTGAGAATGTCATCGGAACCGGTGGAGATGATACCATTATCGGCTCTGAAGAGGAAAACCACTTCAAAGGCAGCGATGGCAGTGACTGGCTTGATGGCGCTGACGGAAACGATATTCTTGAAGGCGGTGAAAGTGATAACAGCATCATCGGCGGAGATGGATGTGACACAATCTCATTTGCCGGAACAAGTACCGGAATCACCATTGACCTTGCGGACGGGTCCGGAACCGCCTCACATGATGGGTATACCGATACTTTCAGCAGCATAGAAGCTGTAGTCGGGGGTTCTGGACACGACTCCATCACCGCCAGCAGCGGAATAATCCCGGATTGCCCCAGCAGTCCCAATGATACGATACAGGGGGCCGGAGGAAACGATACAATCACCCTCGTCAACGGACAGAAATCCCTGCTCGTTTATGAAGCCGGAAGTGAAGGCGGCGACAATGTATTCAATTTTGTTTCAGGTGAAGACAGCTTTCTGTTCAAAGGAGAGGATTTCGATTCCGCAGCCGATGACAACTTTGCGAAAATATCTGAAGAATATGATGGAACCAATTCCGGAATATCAGGAACCGAAGCCTGTTTCGTTTTTGACGATACCAATGATAAACTCTGGTATGACTGCAACGGCAGTGAGTCAGGCGGGACAACACTTATCGCGACACTTAATGGTGTGAACGATATGAGCGCGGACGATATCTCTGTTGTTACCTAAGTCAAACTTGCTATAGACTGAAAAATGCCGCTTCTGCTTGCAGAAGCGGCATTTTTTTCTCTAATGACACCATTATAATGCGACAGACACAATTTAAAAACATTCACAACCTACCATCATATTTATGATTAAATAACCGACTCAGCAAAACACAAACTGAAAGGCATAATACATGCAAAAGTTTTTCGTTACACAAGAGAAACATTTTAAAACTTGCTTAGAAGGCAAAAAGTACATATCTTTATATTTGTAAAGTTTCCTAATCAGCCTTTGACGAATCTCTTTTCACAGAAAAGAGGCAGCATTTAGGAGATCTGATGCCTGAAAGTACACAAAACCTGAATGAAATCGGTGTAGTTACCGGACTGTCAGGTGAAGTATATGCCGAATCCGCTTCAGGGATGCGGGCACTGGAAGCAGGCTCCCCCATTTATCAGGGAGAGGAGCTTGTAACTGGTGCGTCCGGCAATGTGGAAATCAGATTTATAGACGACACACTCCTTTCTCAAGGCGCGGACTCCCGCATAGCCCTCGACGATTACGTATACGAAGAAAACGGAGCCTCGGACTTTCTGGTTGATATCACCCAGGGAACCTTCCGTATGGTCACCGGTAAAATCGCCGAACAGAACCCCGAACGTTTCAAAGTAGGAACCCCTCTGGCAACCATCGGTATCAGGGGGACCACCACTGTTCATGAAGTCATCCCCGGTAACGGAGAAAAGCACGGAGTCGAACAGATTCACTCCGGCAAGGCTCTCATTGTCCAGAGTAATATCACCGGTGCAGTCCGCCAGATCGGCCAGTCCATGGGACTTGTTGATGTGGGAAGCTCCGGTGCGCTCTCCCCTGTCCGCTCACTGAGCATGCAGGAATTCAACACCTTCCGTGAAATAGCTCCGGCCAACATCAGACAGGAACAGGAAATCCAGCAGCAGCGCGATGATGAGCGGGAAGAAAGGGATGACGATGAAGATACTGTAGAAGAACAGACTGAAGAGCAAAATGAGGAACAGGGCGAAGATCAGGCGGAACAGCAATCAGAAGAGCAACAGGACGGCGAACAGACTGCTCAGGTAGCAGCAGAAATCGGGCAGGGAGAACTGCCTGCCGATATCGAGCCGGGCGGAGAATCAGAACAGGAAGGAGAGGAACTCGGGAGTGTTATACATGCCAAGAGCGATCTCGAGGGTTCGGAAGCTCCTTTGGTCAAGGAAAAAGAATTCGACCCCCGCAAAGTAAATATAAAGGAAGTTCCCGGCAAAGAAAAAGAAGTCGAAGAAGAAAAAGACCGCAAGGACGATGCTAAAGCTGAAGCTGAAGGCGCAGCCGGCGGCGAAGAACCCGCTGAAGGCGGAGACGAATCTCCCGTAGAAGAAACCAACCCCGAAGGTGGGTTGGGTGAGACAATAGCTGAAGGGGGAATTCCGCTTACAGAACCGGATGACCCACCCGAAAGTAATCCGGGCGAAGAACAATCCGGGGATACAGATGATGAAGAAATCCTGGACGAAGACCAGGATACCGCAGGAGAGGAACCTGCACCCGAAACAGACACGGAATCAGACTCAGAGCAGGCTGCATCAAGTGCGGTGATCACCGGGACCAGCGGCTCTGACACTCTCACAGGTGACTCTTCATCAAACACGATCTACGGCCTTCAGGCTGATGATCATCTTTACGGGCTCGATGGCGCAGATACTCTCTACGGAGACGAAGGAGAAGACCTGCTCAATGGTGGAACCGGAAACGACTACCTTGACGGCGGGACAGGATCCGCGGGCGAGTTGGATTACGCATCCTACTCTGACGCCACTGGAAGTGTAACAGTAGACCTCGGTTCCGGAACCTCAACCGGTGCGGACGGTCAGGATTCCCTGCTGCATATCGAAGGAGTGATAGGCTCCAACTATGATGACTACTTGATTGGCGATGCCGGGGACAACGAATTTCAGCCGCTTCTGGGAAATGACGTGATTCAGGGTGGAGCCGGATATGACACAATTTCATTTGAGTCACTTACCACTGATGTAAATGTCAGCATCACCACGACCACCGGCTCCGCTTCCATTGAAAATGCTGCAGGAACAGTAATCAACACTCTCAGCCTCGACAGCATTGAGAATATCGAAGGAGGCTCGGGTAATGACAGCCTTCGCGGCAGTAGTGGAGACAATTTCATTGAAGGGTACAATGGCAATGATACCATTGATGGCGGCTACGGAAACGACACCCTGATAGGCGGTCTTGGAGATGACTCCATAAACGGAGATTATGGGAACGACATTGTTTATGGCGGGGACGGAAATGACATTATCCGCGGGCGCTATGGCTCCAATTCTCTTTACGGTGGAAGTGGAGACGACACAATCCACAACGGCGAAAACAGTGATTACATTGATGCCGGGGACGGAAACGACTGGATATCCCTAAGCCTTGGAACAGACACTGTATACGGAGGCAATGGAAACGACCAGGTAACCGTCAGTTGGGATGTGGCATACATCTACGGTGGAGCTGGAGACGACAGTGTAACCTTTACCCCCTCCGGCGGTCCTTACGCAGCCGCACAGGGAACCATTGAAGGCGATTCCGGTAACGACACCATAATCGGCGGGGTCACCCATGACTACCTAAACGGCGGAGATGATCACGATTACATTGAAGGTAATGGTGGTAACGATACCATTCTGGGCGGTGCCGGGGATGATATCATAATAGGCGGAACCGGAGCTGATATCATAGACGGCGGGACCGGACTCGATGTTTTCGTGTACTCTGATCTTGGCGGGACATCGCCTACCGGTGAAGTTGTACAGAACTTTTCCTCAGCTGACGACATTTTTGATTTTAGCAGTATAAACTACAGCCCTGCGTCCGGTTTTGAATCATACAGCGGATCCTACACCGGCACTGCGAATTTACTCGGGACAGATCCCGGTTTCGTTTACGATACAGATGGCAATCTCTGGTACGACGATAACGGCAACACTGCCGGGGGACAACATTTCATAGCCAATGTTACCGGAGATGCTGTTTCACAGATGAATATAGCTGTTGACGGGATGCCCGTTACCGGCGGTATTACCCCGATTCCCGGAACAGCTTCTGACGACACACTTATCGGAACCTCCGCAGATGAATACATTACCGGACTCGCCGGAAACGACACTATTGACGGTGGTGGCGGTAATGACTTCATTGAAGGCGGGGACGACAACGATACAATCGCAGGTGGAAGCGGAGACGATACCATTGATGCAGGAGCCGGAGATGACCGGGTCACAGGAAGTACCGGAACAGACTCCCTGATCGGCGGGACAGGGTCTGATATTTTATCATACTACGGTATTGGCTTAACAAGCATCAACCTTGATCTGGGTTCCTCAGTAACCCTTTCACCAAGTGGAGATGTGCATACAATCAGCGGTTTTGAAGTTGTTGCAGCCACAAGCGGCAATGATACTCTCACAGGTACTTCCGGCGATGACAGAATGTACGGTAACGAGGGAGATGATACTCTTTTCGGCGCTGACGGCATAGATACTCTCTGGGGCGGAGACGGAAATGACTATGTTGACGGCGGGGCCGGAGATGACACATTGGATACCGGAATCGGCAACGACACCATCTCCGGTGGAGATGGGGTAGACTCCATCAATGCCGGCAGCGGAATTGACACCATCTCTTATGCTTATGCTTCTACAGGAGTATCTCTTGACCTTAACTCAGGAAATGCAACTGTTACGGTTGTCCCTGGAACTGATGTTGATACAATAACCGGTGTGGAAAATATTGATGGCTCCGCTTACGCAGATATATTTATTGCTTATAGCGGTGGCAGCTCTCTCTACGGTGCTGATGGCAATGACAGTCTTACCGGTGGCAATGGAGCAGACATCCTCATCGGCGGCAACGATAACGACTATATTTCCGGTGGGGATGGTCTTGACTCCCTTGATGGCGGAGCAGGAGTTGATACTCTCGACTACACCTATGCATCATCTGGAATCTTCATGAGACTTGCCAACGCCTCGGATCAGGTCACCGTTACCGCAGGAACTGATGTAGATAACGTTGCGGGTTCAAGCTTCGAACAGGTTATCGCATCAAATTACGCTGATAACATTGTTACCCACGATGGAAACGATACTGTTTACGGCATGGGTGGAGATGATACTATCGACACCGTCCTAGGAACCGCTACAGTTTATGGCGGAACAGGTAACGATACCATTCAGACCCACTCAGGAAATGACTACGTGGATGGCGGCGATGGAAATGATCATATCCGGAGCAGCAGTGGAGACAATACACTCATTGGCGGAATAGGAGATGATGATATTGCAGCCAACTATGGCAACAACATCATGGAAGGTGGAGACGGAAACGACAAGCTGGCTGACGGAGAGCACAACTCTACTTTTACCGGAGGTGCCGGAAACGACACCATATGGGGCAATGGCGGTCAGGACCACATGAGCGGCGGGGCTGACTCCGACATTATATACGCCGGGGCAGGCAATGACTACATGGATGGCGGGGACGGAGATGACCGTCTTGAAGGACAGTCAGGGGATAACACCTTCATCGGCGGGCTCGGCCTTGACTCACTTATCGGCGGAACCGGAACTGATATTGTTGACTACTCATACCATGCAGGCGGTGGCGGCATAAGTGTTGACCTGGCAGCTGGAACCGCATCTTTGATCGCGGCCACTGATGAAGACACCATGTCATCAATAGAAGCCGTCATCGGATCAAGTAACGGGGACACATTCACAGCCAACAGTGCCGCGGCTGACACATTTACCGGGGCTGGCGGGTCAGACACTTTTAATCTGTATACCGGACAGAGCACACAGCTGGTTTACAATGCCCTTACTGAAGGTGGAGATACCATTGATAATTTCAAGAGCGGGGAAGATACTTTCAAATTCGATAGTCTAGCCTTCGACTCAACCGCAGTCTCACGCTTTACCACAATATCAAACTTTGACGGTCAGACTGGGCTTGCCGACAGTCAGACTTATTTTGTCTATGACGATGTGAATGACAAGCTTTTTTATGATGGGGACGGTGACAGTTCTACCTCTGCGACACTTATTGCAGATTTCACCAACAGTGACCCAGTGACTTCAGGCGATCTCAGCTTCTGATTCAAACAGCGTACATACAAAAACCCCGTGTGCATATTTATGCCTACGGGGTTGCGTCATTACTGATCAACTAGTTTTACATTCCCTTAAAATCAAGATTACTGTCTGCTGCAGCCTGTTCAAGATTGACCAGCTTAGTCTTTAACTCACGGAGTCTGACAAGTGCCTTTTTCTGCTCACGAACAGCACTAGACATGCTACGCCGCAAATTATCCTCTTCACGCCTGATGACTTTGATCGTCTCATCATGCCATTTGGAAAGCATCCGGTTTACAATCAAAGCAGCAATGAGAATTACAGCCAAAAGGATCAAGTCAAGAATCATCCATATCCTCCAACGGTCCCTCAAGCAGAATTTTCAACTCCTCAATTCTCTCTGAAACCTCTCCGATTTCCTTATTGATCTGCTCGGTTCCTCTCCTGAGTTTTTTGACTCTGAACTCAACCTGATCACGAAGATTTTCCAGCTGGATCCTGCGTTTGGAGATGTCCCCGTTTGCATTCATATAGCGTGCGTAAAGTATCAGAAAAAGGATAAAGCAAGAAACCACAACGGTGAAGAAAGTCATCTGGGAACAATCCTGGAGCTATATTTATCAGCACTATAAGCAGAAATCAGTTTTTAGCCGTGGCCTTTTTCAACAGGGCTTTAAGCCTTTCATCATCGGGGAATTCACTCATGGCCTCTTCAATTACAACCCGGGCCTCTTCATGCATTCCCACCTTGAGAAAAATACCGGCTATATTTCTGGCCACAGAAGGTGCAGACTTATGCACCATCTGCTCCGAGCGCACTGCACGCTTGAAGTATTTAGCGCACAAAGCATACTCTTTACCGTCCGAGTAAGCCAGCCCTATATTATAGTATAATCCGGCCTCATTCGGCGCGACTCTCAGAGCTTCCTGATAGTTTTCAACCGCACGCCTCCACTTGCCCTGTTTACGGAGCGCAATCCCAAGCCTATTGTAGGTTTCCAGGTCTTCGGAAGTCAGGCTGCCGGCCTTTACGGCAAGCAGTTTTGAATAGTACTTCTCCGCCTTTTCCGGAGCTACATCGAAAAGAGATTCGGCAATGCCGCTCATTACCTGTGACAGGTAACTGTGGGCTTCCCTCACAGCGCATCGAACAGCCTGGTCAAAATATGACTCAGCCTCGTCAAGGTCCTCACGCTCAAGATAGACACGCCCTATTTCACACTTTCTTTCCGTATTAAGAGGGCTGATTGAATCTAGCTTTTTAAGGTAGCGCAGGTACTCATTGTCGTCATTGCCCTTATAGAATTCAGCAAGCTTCTTTATCGGCTCCATGAATACCTTTGATTGGTTATGAGCCTTCAGGTAGGCTTTCAGGGCTTCATCCCTGCGCCCCATACCGCTTAAAGCATCCCCCAGAAGCATAAGTCCCGCGGGGCTGTCCGGCTTGATTTCCAGTATCTTTGCACTTATCTGCATAACCTTCTCAAGTTCGCCACGCCTGAGAAGCTGTTTTCCCCCCTCAACAAGCTGGTTAAGCTTCCCCTGAGGTTTGATTGTGAAAGCCAGTTTCTGAACCAGACTGTCCACAGAAACAGGTTTTGTAATTATGTTGTTGGCACCCAGCTCATGGAGAAAAATTAGATCCTCCTCACCGATTTCACCGGTGAGTACAACAAGCTTTACTTCAGGAAACAGCTTACGGATATTCAGAATAAAATCGGCAGAAGGTTTTCCTCTTAAAAGCCGCTCTACAAAAACCAACACCGGAACCCCGCTGCCGGTCTTGTCTTTGATTTCCAGCATAGCCTTGGACTGTTCCTGAAAAAAACCGAGGCAATCACGGCGGATAGCCAGTATCTTATACAGCGTACCTCTAAGGAGCTTATAGAATGAAGGTTCATCACTGAGCAGGATAACCTGTCCCGACTGCCCTTCAAAATAATCCCTTACTATCTGATCATATTGGGTTGCCACTTAATCCTCACTTGTCGCATAGCTGCTTCCTATCGGTCTCACCCAGCAGAAAACTCTGCCCTTCTTCAGGCACAACAGCCTCAATAGACTCATATTTATTTAATAATCTAACTATCTCATCTTTTTTACAGGTTCTCACAGAATGGTCCATATGCACAAGTGCAACTTGCTTCATTTCAGTGAGAGTAGCAAAATCTATACATTCCTGAACTGTAAAATGCCCCTGAACCTGCTCTGTAACATAATATGCTTCCATAATCCCAAGGTCTGCACCTTTAGCAAGAGCTTTGCTCTCTGCAAGCATACGGCCGTCACCACTATAAAAAACGGCTGCCCCATCCTTACCAACACGGACAGACAAGGCCGACTGGGAATGCTCAACAGAGCAGAAACTGATTTCAAATCCTGCCCTGCATAACTGGTCTCCGGGGGCAACATCTTCAAACACGAGTCTAAAGGGCAGTTTCGCAAGGAGACTTGGATAGGCAAGTTCGATAGCCGAAATAACTTTCTCCTCTACTCCCGCAGGGCCGAGTATCATGAAATCCCTGGTCCTTCCTGAACTGAAAAGATAACCGATCAGAAATGGAATCCCGAAGAAGTGGTCACCGTGAAAATGCGATATCCACAACAAATCAAGATCCGCAGGCCGTTCAGAGATTCTGGCAAAAGAATGCCCCGCATTGAATCCACAATCCAGAAGTATGGAACTGTCCGTAGATTCAATGAGAATGGATGTATTTGTCTGCCCGGCATCAAAGGCGGAACCGACTCCAGCAAATGTGCACTTCATAATTACATCCTCTGCCAGAGAAGTTTACCCCAGCTGATTTTTACCGGCAAACCATCATAGAGAATCAAGACAGGCAGGCTCCTGAGCTCAAAGCAGCAACTGAATGTCCTGCCTAAAAAGATATTATAAGCCCGTCACCAGTGGCAGTTCCTTCAGGTTTAATACCGAAATAGCCAAGCAACTCCTGGAGAAGAGGTTTTTCTTCTTCCGGGCCTTCCACAACAGCAACATCACCTTCAATGCTACACAGGACCTTGAGTACAGCCACTGCGTCTTCAAATCCTCCGAGACGGTCAACAAGCCCCATTTCCTTGGCCTCACGGCCTGTCACGGCACGTCCGTCAGCAATTTTCTCAACATCTTCACGCTTAAGCTTTCTGGCTTTGGCAACATCATCCACAAACTGATTATGTATATCCATGATCAAGCCTTGAAGATATTCACGCTGCTCGGGTGTAAGTTCTGAAAATGGAGAACCGGCCCCCTTGAGTTTGCCGCTTGTGATGACTATCGGCTGAACTCCGACTTTGTCCATAAGCTGTTTGAAATTGGCGTATTCGGCTTTTACCCCGATAGATCCGGTAATAGACCCGGAACTGGCCAGAATCTTCGTGGCAGGAGAAGCTGCATAATAACCCCCTGAAGCAGCGACTGTACCGAATGAGGCAACAATAGGTTTAACATCCGCAAAGGACTTCACCGCATGGTAAAGCTCCTGAGAGGGTGCAATCGTTCCGCCGGGGGAGTTGATGCGCAACAGCACTCCTTTGACAGATTCATCCCTGCGCAGTTCACGCAGGAATTTTACCGTAGGCAATGATTCGGTGATGGTTCCCTGAACATTGACTATACCGATCTTTCCGGATGAAAACACGGCGCTGCCATGAAAAAAGGCTGCAGCCCCCCAAATGAGGGCTACAGCCATAATAAGCAGACTTAAACCGAAAAGAAACGGATGTCTGACAGAGAACCCTTTCTTAGGATTCTTCATCCTCGCTCTCTGCGGCCTTTGCTTCAGTAGCATCGGCAAGTTTCTGTTTCAGCAGTTCGCCCAGGGAGTTGCCGCTGTCGGCAGGACCGGAACGGAATTCCTTGGACTGGCGTTTTTCGCCTTCTTCCTTGAGCTGCTTGATGGAGAGGCCGAGGCGGCGCTCGTCAGCAGACACATGGATAACTTTAGCCTGGATGGTAACACCTTCTTTGAACATCTCGGAAGGATTCTTGATCTTCTTGTGGGAGATCTCAGAAACATGAACCAGACCTTCAATACCTTCTTCAACTTCAACGAAGAGGCCGAAATCGGTAATGTTGGTGATAAGTCCTTCAAGAGTGCAGCCAACAGGATACTTGGAGGGAACCTGAGACCAGGGGTCTTCGGAAAGCTGTTTCACGCCGAGGGTGAACTTCTCGTTTTCCTTGTCAACAGTGAGGACTTTAGCCTGTACGGTATCGCCCACGCTGTAAACTTCTGAAGGATGGCGAACCTTGCGGGTCCAGGAGATATCGGAAACGTGAATCAGGCCGTCAATGCCGTCTTCAATACCGATGAACACACCGAATTCAGTGATGTTCTTGATCTGGCCTTCAAGGATAGTACCTTCGGGGAATTTCTCAGCAACAACATCCCAGGGGTTGGGTTTAACCTGCTTCATGCCAAGAGAGATGCGTTTCTTGTCGGGATCAACACCCAGAACAACAACATCCACTTCATCGCCTACGCGAACCATCTGGGAAGGATGACGCAGCTTGCGGGTCCAGGACATCTCGGAGATGTGAACCAGACCTTCAACACCTGCTTCAAGCTCAACAAATGCACCGTAGTCAGCGAGGTTGGTAACCTTACCGGAGAACTTGGCACCTTCGGGGTATTTACCGGAGATGTCTTCCCACGGATCGGGAACGAGCTGTTTGAGGCCGAGAGAAACTTTCTGGCCTTCTTTGTCGAAGTTCAGAACTTTCAGTTCCAGCTCATCACCGAGAGCAACCATTTCCTTGGGATGCTTGATGCGCTTCCAGGACATGTCAGTGATATGCAGAAGTCCGTCGAGACCGCCGAGATCAATGAACACACCGTATTCGGTGATGTTTTTAACCTTACCGGTAACGGTCTGGTTTTCCTCGAGGGTACCGAGCAGCTGAGAACGCATTTCGTTGCGCTGTTCTTCGAGAAGAACACGACGGGAAACGATAACGTTGCTGCGGCGACGGTTGATTTTAAGAATTTTGAACTCGTAAGTCTGATCCACGAGAGCGTCCATATCGGGAACGGGGCGCAGATCAACGTGAGAACCGGGCAGGAATGCTTCAACTCCGCCGAGATCAACAGTGTAACCACCTTTGATGCGGCGAATGATTCTGCCTTCGACAACGCCTTCCTGCTCCTGCATTTCTTCGAGCTTGTCGAAGAGCTGCATGCGCTTGGCTTTGTCGCGGGAGAGATGGATGGTTCCTTCGCTTTCGTTTTTGTTAGCAACAAAAACGTCTACTTTGTCACCAACCTCAACAGTCATGTTGCCTTCTGCATCAAGAAATTCTGATGCGGCAATCTGACCTTCGGACTTGAAGTTTACGTCGATAAGGACGAAGTCTTTGTCGACCTTTACAACTTCACCGGAAACGATGCTTCCTTCGTCCAGGTTTCCGAAATCGGCATTAAGATAATCTTCGAGGGCAGCCTCAAAGTCCATTTCCATTTCGGCGTTCATGTTTTCATTGTTTTCCATGGGTTACCTCCAACAACGATGTCCTCGGACAAAATTTCGGCATATATATTGTGGGAAAAATGCATTGGATCCAACCTGCTCATGCGTTCCGAGGCAGCCGATGCCCAGACTGTCCGTTGGTCTTCTTGACCGCATTTGTCCCTAATGCCCGTTAAGGGATAACTTAATCACAGCCATTACCCGCCAGATATTTTTAAATCTTCCGGATAAGGTTTTCCAGCTTGAGATTAAGAGAATTGCTTCTATCCTAAAAAAGGGCTGATGTAAACCTAATTCACCAGAGCATTTCGGCCTGACAAGGTTTATTCGAACGTGCAAAAAAAAAGAGCCGGAACGAATCCGGCCCTAATCATCTTTTTAAAAAGTCCGAGAGGCTAACCGCGGCACTGGTGCTTGATGTTGATTCCCTGATTTATAAAAATAACTGATTCAGCGATGTTGGTTGCCTGATCGGCAATACGTTCAAGATGGCTGGCTGCCATAATGAGATGCACTCCACGCTCTACAATTCTTGTTTCGGAAACCATATTCTCGATCAGTCCCTTAAGAATCCTCAAATTGAGGCTGTCTGCTTCATTGTCCATTCCACAGACTCTGTTCGCAAGCTCAATATCCTCATCGGCAAAAGATTTTACCGCCATGCTGACCATATCGCTTGCCACCTGAGACATCTGTTCCAACAGCTGGTTAAAAGGCAGCGGAGGACGGGTACTGAGAAAAACAGCCCTGTGAGCTAAGTTTACAGCCTCGTCACCGATGCGCTCAAGATTGCTGGTAATACGCATGGAGCCGACGATAAAACGCAAGTCCCTGGCCATTGGCTGGTCAAGAGCCAGAAGCTCAATGTTGAACTTGTCCAGTTCGCACTCAAGCTCGTTGATTTTGATATCATTCTGGATAATATCTTCGGCCAGTTCGGCATTGCAGTCGGCAAGGGCTTTGACAGAGTTAAGCATTGCAGTCTCAGCCATGCTGGACATACGCAGAACCAGAACTTTCAGATCATCCATTTTTCTCGTGAAATTAGCACGCTGCTCCATACCTATCGTCTCCTAAAAGAACTGTGAATGTCCGTAATCATATAAACTTCCGTCTGCGGACTCAAACGGATCTGAACGGCCACCGCTGGAGAATATCCCCAACGGGAATTAACCAAAACGACCAGTGATATAATCTTCTGTCTGTTTATTTTTGGGCTTGGTGAACATCGTTTCAGTGTTGCCCACCTCGATCAGACGTCCCATGTAGAAGAATGCCGTCTGGTCGGAAACTCGGGCAGCCTGCTGCATGCTATGGGTAACAATGATGATGGTAAAATTCTTTTTAAGCTCGTGGATCAGATCTTCAATCTTCTGAGTCGCGATAGGGTCGAGAGCGGAAGCAGGCTCGTCCATAAGCAGGACTTCAGGTTCGACAGCAAGGGCGCGGGCAATACACAGGCGCTGCTGCTGACCACCGGAGAGACCAAGTGCGGAGCTGTGGAGGCGATCTTTAACCTCATCCCAGAGAGCACCGCCCTTGAGACTTTCCTCCACCTTGCGTGCAATGAATTCCTTATCCTGAATTCCGTTGACGCGCAGTCCGTAAGCCACGTTTTCGAAAATTGACTTGGGAAAAGGATTCGGCTTCTGAAAAACCATACCCACACGTCTCCGCAAGGTAACAACATCCAACCCCTGAGCGTAGATATCTTCCTCATCAAGAGTAAGATCTCCATCCACCTTAGTACCCGGGATCAGGTCGTTCATCCTGTTCAGACAGCGAAGAAATGTACTTTTACCGCAACCGGAAGGCCCGATAAGCGCGGTTACCCTGTTTTCTTCAAAGTCCATGCTGATATCTTCAAGAGCCTTGAAGTCACCATAGTAAAAGTCGAGATTTCTGGAAGCGATTTTAACAGCTTGCCCCATTGGAACACTCTCCGTAACAAGTTTCATATAAAATAAATAAACGGGCCAACCCTCTGCGACCCCGAGTTAATAGACAGATCAACGCAGCGGCCTTCACGGCCATCATGCGATTGTCCCTTGATATCTATAACGAGTTACAGAGCAATGACCCGATTGTTACATTTATGTTACGCAGAATAAGATTTCATATAAATACAGTTGAAGCCCCACAAAGATGATCCTCCAGGCGCAACCTGTGCATGAATAATTTCCAATACCCATGCTGACTTCAGGCACAATCAGCATTGCATCAGAACTTAAATTCTATAAAAAGGCCGGGACTGATCGATTTTACGGTTGGAGCTACTTTCGAAGGAAATTCCTGTTTAAGATAAAATACAAACCGGAGCTTATCAGGATGCTCACCGACTATTACCTTTTCCACCCCGCAGTTCTTCAAACGATAAAGGGACTTTCCTTTACTCTCCCATTTGCCTGCCATGTCAACAACAAGCCTGCGCGGCTTGTCCAGGTTGAACCACTTGACCTTGCCCGCATCTGCGTCCAAAGGAACTTCAATGCCTATTGCTCCGGCCTCGCATTTAATGCTGAGGAAACCTGCTACACCCGATGCTCTTTGTTTATTCTCCGGCTCAGTCTTTTTTTCAGGGACGGAAGCAGAAGAATCCATGGTTTTGGCTAACTCAGGTTCTTCCTGTCCTTTTTCATCAGCAGCTTCAGGGCGGACCTCGGCCACTGTATTTTCAGCCATCTGCTGTTCCCCTTCCTCTGCCGCCTTAACCATGTCCCCCTGCGAAATCTCTGATTCATTCAATTCCTGGCCATTCATATCCACAGACTCACCTTCTGAAGACTTCAAAGGCAGAACCAGATCATTTACTTCTTTACGCACAACAGGACCTTGACCGGCATCGCCTGTCGTTTTTTCCTGTTCTTCTGACAGTAAGGAGTCAAACATGCCGTAGTGGTAAAGTCCGACACCTGTCCCGACTACCAGCATGATAATAAGCAATAAAATTGTTACCGGGCGTACTTTTATATCCATTTCTCAGTTATCCGTTTTTCAAGGTCATTAGGAAACAAGCAATATATAAAATTTACACTGGAAAGCAAAGGGAGACTAAGATCCCCTTAAAGCTGAAACAGAACAAAACACATTCAGGGCTCAAAATAAATCCTTTTTTAAAAGCAACCTTCCACGCATAAAAATACAGCCGCCATAAAACACAGCGGCTGTACTCATATTTTCATTTAAACAAGCTCTATGATTCGCTTTGCATGGGGCGGACTCCCCAAATCCGCGCTGCGTAGTCCTTTATCGATCTGTCACTGGAGAATCTGCCGGACCCGGCTGTATTCAGGATTGACTTCCTGATCCAGTTTTTACGGTCCAGCCAGAGGGCATCCACCTGATCCTGTGCGTCAATATAAGCCCGGTAATCTGCTAGCACCATATAGGGATCTCCACCATCAAACAGGGAATCAAGAACCGGCCGGAAGAGGTCACGGTCTCCTTCGGAAAAAGTACCGTCTCCTATGTAGTGAAGAGCTTCGGACAACTCCTTGTCGGATGATGCCACCTCTGAAGGATTGTATCCGTTATATCTGCGGGTCACCACGTCAGAGGAGTCCATTCCGAAGATGAACATATTTTCACGC
Source organism: Maridesulfovibrio salinus (assembly GCF_055394525.1). NCBI lineage: Bacteria > Pseudomonadati > Thermodesulfobacteriota > Desulfovibrionia > Desulfovibrionales > Desulfovibrionaceae > Maridesulfovibrio > Maridesulfovibrio salinus. The sequence goes on along the minus strand of NZ_AP042461.1, from coordinate 953,861 downwards.
CCTACTTCTTCCATTATTTCGATGTTGGCACCATCAAGAGTCCCGATGGTAAGGGCTCCATTTAGAGCAAACTTCATGTTTCCGGTTCCCGAAGCCTCCGTTCCGGCGAGAGATATCTGTTCTGAAAGATCTGTTGCCGGAATAATCTTTTCCGCCTGAGACACCCGGTAATTAGGCATGAAAGCAATCCGAAGCTTATGGTTAACAGCAGGATCAGAGTTCACCACCGCACCAACTGAATTGATCAGCCGAATTATTCTTTTGGCCAGAAAATATCCCGGAGCAGCCTTGCCCGCAAACATTTTCAGTCTGGGAACCGAGACACTGCCGGGATCATTCTTCAACCGGCAGTAAAGAGTGACCGCGTGGAGAATATTCAGAACCTGCCTTTTATATTCATGAATCCGCTTTACCTGAACATCATACATCCAGTCCGCAGGCAGATACAGTCCGTAATCCTTCCGGGCATACCCAACAAGCCGTTCCTTGGCTTTCAGTCTGCAATCATACCAGCGTTCCTGAAATTCCGAATCATCAGCGAATGGCTCAAGGTCGCGCAGCCGGTCAAGATCGGTCACCCATTCCGGACCTATTTTTTCAGTAATGAGATCCGAAAGGGGGTTGTTGCACTGCTTCAACCATCTGCGGGGAGTTATCCCATTGGTCACCGAGGTAAACCTGCCGGGAAACATCTCCACAAAATCCTTGAAAATAGTTTTCTGAATCAGATCACCATGTAAAGCGGAGACACCGTTAACGGTGAAGCTGCCCACCACAGCCAGCCAGGCCATGCGCACCTGAGGGGCCTCACCGTCCTCAATGATAGACATCCGCTTAAGCCTTTCTTCGTCACCGGGAAACTTGGCTTTTACATCTTCCATAAACCGCCGATTGATTTCAAAGATGATGGAAACGTGCCGGGGCAGTACCCTGCGCATCATATCAAGAGGCCACTTTTCAAGGGCTTCGGGCATTACAGTATGGTTTGTGTAGGCAAAAGTGCGCCTGCAGATACGCCAGGCCTGATCCCAGTTCAACATATGCTCATCCACCAGAATCCGCATAAGTTCGGGAATGGCTATTGCGGGATGGGTTTCATTAAGCTGGACAACAGCCCGATTCGGCAGTTCCGAATAATCAAGCTTAAGTTTTTTAAAGCGGCGCATCATATCCTGCATGGTCGCCGACACAAAAAAATACTGCTGGACAAGACGTAGCTCCCGCCCGGTAGTCAATTGGTCACTGGGATACAATACCTTGGAGATTGTTTCAGACCGGACCGCGTCCTCCATGGAGCGGATATAGTCTCCGCTGTTGAACAGGTCCAGATTGAACCGCCGGGCAGGCTGGGCCTCCCACAATCTCATGTTGATCACATTTCCGTTGCGGTAGCCGGGGATCAGCATATCCACCGGCATAGCCATCACCTTTGCTGTGTCAGCCCAGCGTTGACGGGGAGAACCATCCTCGTGCGTATACTGTTCCTCGCGACCGTAAAGCCTAACATCAAACATGAACCCCCGCCTGCGGAACTCCCAGGGGTTGCCGGAATGGAGCCAGTCATCAGGCAGCTCCACCTGCTCTCCATTTTCAATTGCCTGCTTGAAAATTCCATATTCATATCTGATTCCATAGCCGTACCCAGAAATGCCCAGCGTAGCCATGGAATCAAGAAAACACGAAGCCAACCTGCCGAGCCCGCCATTTCCAAGTCCGGCATCCGCTTCGGCACTCTCCGCATCATCAAGATTCGCACCAAAATTCTTTAGAGCTTCATTGCATTCCTTTTCCGCTCCCAGACTCATGGCATTGCTACCCAGCGACTTTCCCTGAAGAAATTCTAAAGAAAGATAATAAACGCTTTTCGCCCTCTGGTTATAGTAGGATCTTTGAGTCTTGATCCAGTTACCGACAAGTCTGTCCCGCAGCGAGAAGGCCAGAGCCTGATACAGGGAAAATAGGTCCGGCCGGCTGTAATCCCGACCGAGGTTGGAAAGATGGTGCCTACTGATACACTCTGTAAGAGAGTCAGCATCGGTTCCTCCCATCTTTTCCAAAAGCTCAAGGGAATCAATTTTAGACATGGTCAAACCTCACAGGTTGCATATTGAGTTATGTATATTTTTAAAAAGCACCTTCCCAGAACAGCCTGTCGTCAATCCGGGCAGATAAAGATTATACTCAATATATAGCCCACTATTACCAAAAAAGTAAGGATGTGATTAAAAAAGATGCATTTGAAATTATTCTAAACAGTAAATAGCAATCCATACCAACAGTTACCGCGATGAAGAAGAAAATCCGTATAGCAGCAATTCAGTTATAATTTTATGCCATCCTGCAAGGAATAGCTTCTCCCCATATACCTATATTCTGGTTTATTTTTATATAGAGCTACAAATCATTACACGCCATGGACGTCACTTGAATATACAACAAATGAATGAAACAACTTTTTTTTAAACATTCTACTTCACCTTTTTCCCGAGATAATGCTAATAATATTTAATCCTGCAGTAACGACTAACAGAGAGATGGTGAAGATATATCAGCAAAATTATCTTCATGGACAGCAGCGTTTTTTTACGTCTGTCACATTTTGCCAGTAAAATTTACTGCCATAGACACAAGTACATTTAGTGCTGACTTTGAATTACACTTTTAGAAAATAGAAAGGAGGAGAAATGGAAGACCACTTAAAAGAAGCACTTGAAATTGTTAAAGCTCAGGCTAGTGTCAGGACCATGACCGAAGATGAAATAACCTCCATGGTCCAGAGACTGGCGTCAGGCATTCAAAAAATAAGTGAAGGGATAACGGAACAGAATTCCAAAGAGCAGGTTCCACCTGTAGACCCCAAAAAAGCTATCAGGGAAAAATCCATAATCTGTCTTGAATCGGGAAAATCGTTCAAGGTGCTGACCAAACGTCACCTCGCCAAATTCGGGCTTACTCCTGAAGAGTACAGAGAAAAGTGGGGTTATGCCAAGAAAACGCCCCTGGTTTGCAAATCGCTTCAGCGCGAACGGCGTAAAAAGATGAAAGAAATGAAATTGTGGGAAAAACGCAAGAAAAAGTCATGAATAAACGGCTGCTTCAAAGTCAAAAACGTCCGAATCTGCATGAAATAGGTTCGGACGTTTTAATAACTAAATCCAACAAGCTACCATTTTTCAGATGGCGGCTGGTAATAAAACTCAACCCTCCGGTTGATTGCTCTGTTCCTGTTTGATGTATTGGGCACCAAAGGTTTGGTTCCGGCATATCCCACAGCCTTAACCCTTGTGGATGAAATTCCGGTTTTGCCCAGAATATAACGTAGGCATGACGCCGCGCGGGCAGCCGAGAGTTCCCAGTTCGAACTGTAAATATTATTATGAGTTGCCCGGTCATCCGTGTGCCCCCGGACGACCAGATTGAAATCTTTTTTCTTCATCACCGAAGCGACCTTGTTCAGCAGACCGACCGCTCTCGGATTGATTTCCGCTGTGCCGGGCTTGAAAATAGCGCGGGTCGGAACCCTTACCAGAACTCCCTGCTGGTCAGTATTCACAGCCATGAGTTTCTGCAGTTTGCCCGCTGTAATAAAAGCTCTCATATCCACTTCCAGAGCTTCCATTTCTTTCTTTGCCTTGGCACTTTGCGAAGACGCAGTGTTGGGGCTTTCTGAAAAGGCCATATGCTTTGCACCGGAATCCTGAAACTGGACACCGAAAGCATCACGCATCGAACCTTTAAGAGTTTCGAAGTTGGCAATATCCTGATTGGAAAAAGACAGCAGAAGAACGAAGAAGCAAAGCAGCAGGGTCACCATATCAGCAAAAGTTGCCATCCACGGAGGAAGCCCTTCCTCCGGAGGCGGTTCAGTAGGGGCTTTCCCTTCTACATAAATAATTTCTTCTTCCTGCTTAGCCAATTCAATCTCCTTAAGTGCTCCACCAAACATTCTATATAATGGCTGGCAAACACTTACCCCTACTGGTTGCAAACCTCAATGATAAATCATTCTACTTAAGCATGCGCCTTATTTCGGCGACAAGCACATCGCTTGAAGGCAGAGGCTTAAGAAAAACAGAATTGGAAACATTGTGCATCAGTGACAAGTCTACCGGAATATTGAATTCGGGAGACCCGGTGTAGATAATGAACTTCATATCCGGCCATCTCGCACTGGCGGCACTAATAAAATCTGTCCCGTTCATTCCCGGCAGACGCAGGTCCACTACCACCAGATCAACTGCAACCCCGCTCAGAAGGTTAAGAGCATCCTCGGAACTTGTTGCTTCATAGACATTAAAAAGCTCATCCTCAAGGCTGATTGCTAAACTCTCCCTTACATGGACATCATCATCCAGAACAAGAATAGAATATTTCATTATTCTTCACCTCAATCCATTACCGGAATTCTGACCGAAAAACGGGTCCAGTCTCCTGGTTTTGACTGCACCTCCATAGTCCCGCCATGCTGGTCGGTAATGATAAAATAGGAAACAGACAATCCCAAGCCGGTTCCCTTGCCTACACTTTTGGTTGAAAAAAAAGGCTCAAACACCCTTTTCAAGACAACCTCCGGCATCCCCGTCCCGTTGTCTTCAATTTCAACAAGAACCATATCACCATCCGATCTGGCACGCAGTGTAAATTTCGGGCCACCATGTGCATAATTTTTATCATACATGGCTTCAGCTCCGTTTTTAAGCAGATTCAAAAAAACCTGCTGGATCTCATTTTCTTCGCAAAGAACCTCAGGCAACTCATCATCGTACTCTCTTACTATAGATATCTGCCTGAAGTCGTTGTCTTTCTTTAAATCATAATCGTTTGCAGCGAGATCAATAGTCTTTTCCAGAAGGGTCAACAGATTACAGCGCCTGAATTGCTTATCGCTTTTACGGCTGAAACTGAGCATATTACTCACAATTGTAGCCGCACGCTCACAGGAACCGGCGATTACCTCCAGCATTTCGGGGACTTCCCGCTCAGATAGGTATTTCCTTATTCCTTCCATGGAAACATCACATTTGCATGCTATTTCATGATTTTTGTCGAGGTCCTTATAAATACGATTTCTGATATTCTGAGTATTTCCCGCAATAGCCGCCAGTGGGTTATTAATTTCATGAGCCATTCCAGCCGCAAGACCGCCCACAGACATCATTTTTTCAGTCTGAATCATCATCTGCTCAAGATTAAAACGCTCAGTCACGTCACTGATCTGGATTACCGCCCCCTCTATCCCGTTAGAAGTCAACGGGAAAACAGTCATATCCTCATAGCGGACCCCTTCAGATGTCTTGCGCGGTTTTCTCAGCTCCAATCTGGGTTTTTTATCTTTGAGGGCCTCATTTACTTTATCCATTTCATCAGTCATTCGCGGAAAGACATCTTCCAGTTTTTTTCCTTTGGCTTCTGAAGGAGTAATACCTGTCGCCTTTTCTGCTGAAGCGTTCCATTGAGTAACCCTCTTTTCAGCATCGACTCCGATCAGGACGGAAGGCATTGAATCTATAATATTGGAAAGGTAATTGCGAAGCTTTCGAAGCTCCTCCTCCCGTTTGAATTCTTCAGTGATATCCCTGAAGACCAGAACCGCACCCAAAACGGCCCCCGCTTCATTCAGGATAGGAGCCGCTGAGTCAGCGATTCTGAAGTTAACTCCAAACCTTGAAATCAGCATTCTATGGGCAAAAGATTCGTAAGACTGATTGGGGGAAAGGACATCTTCCAATATGCTTTTACAAGGCTCACCGGTTCTGGCGTTAATCACGTTAAAAACATCCTGAAGCGGCCTTCCAAGGGCTTCCGCCATGTTCCATCCTGTAAGGTATTCAGCGACCCGGTTCATCCTTGCTATGCCCCCCGCTGCATCTGTGGCGATCACCGCATCACCGATGGACCGGAAGGTTATTCTCAATTCCTCTTCATTCTTTCTGGCCTGGCGTTCCGAAAGAACCAGTTTGCCATACATCCGTGAGACGATTCCACCGCTAACCAGCACCGTACTGACAAGAAGGGTCCGTGAGAACATTTCATGAGGTCTGTCCAGAGGCAGCAATAGATCTCCCAGACTCTGCGAGTCAGGATTAAACCAAAGCAGTTCCATGATTGAATCCAGAAACCAGAGACATACAGCTGCAAACATAAAAGAGAACAGCAGATCCCTGCCCGCATAAAATTCTGATTTACTCATGATTCTTTCTACTCTCAATCCAGACCAGTACCGGCATGGCCAGAATAATATTACCAAAAGAGTGAGCCAGGCTCCACCGGGCTACCGATACGGCAAATTCTCCATCCGGGAGCAGCCCGAGAATATATTTACTGGTGATTCCCCCCAAGCCGGCAAGCAAGGGTACCAGCCCGATGCCTACCGACATGACAAATACCAGCTCACCAAAGCTCTTGAACCGCAATTTTCTTCCGACTTTCCTTCTTATCAATTCGGCGCCCAGCTCTGGGCCCAGTGTATTCATGACTGAAATACCGACTGCAAACGCCCAGCTCGCTCCCAAGGAAAAATGAGTCGCAAATATTACCCCGACAGCAATCCCCGGAGCGACAGCCCACCCTATATAGAGGGAGTACAAGATTGCTACACCTGCAGCTGGCCACACAGGCATCGGCAGAACCCCGACACTACTGAAAATCATCCAGTTGAGATGCGAAACTCCCCAGTAAAGTGCGCACACAACTACGTTGTGACATATTATTTTAGAATAATTTATCATAAACTCACTACCTTATCAGGACACACCACCCCTTAATGCTAATAAAATTTACAGACCTGTCCTGAACTGTCCGTAAATACCGCGTTCTGATTCAATTGAAAGTCAGATCTCACGCAACTGAGCTGTCCGGGCAATAGATTTCAATATACACTAAATACCGGTCTCCCTCCAGACGTTTCAAAAAAAGACTGTAAAAATACAAAAAGGGCGGAAGTTTCAGCTTCCGCCCTCAAAATAACCAGTCAATAAAAGTAATTATGAAAGGGCTTCATCCGGGGTTATTGATTCAAGGCCGAAGGCCTCACCAACAGCCGCATAAGTCAGTTTGCCGCCCATGGTGTTGAGTCCCAACTTGAGGGACGGGTTAACCCGCAAAGCATCAAGCCCCTTATCCGCCAATTGAAGCGCATATGAAAGAGTCTGGTTTACGAGAGCAAAAGTGGATGTTCTGGGTACAGCTCCAGGCATATTAGCAACACCGTAATGGACAACACCTTCAACTTCGTAAGTCGGATCAGTATGTGTAGTCGGCTTTATGGTTTCCACACACCCGCCCTGATCAACAGCTACATCGACAATAACGGATCCCTCTTTCATGGTGGAAAGCATGCCCCGGGTAATCAGATTCGGGGCCTTGGCTCCGGGAATAAGAACCGCCCCAATGACCAGATCCGCCTGGGTAACCGCTGCGCGGACATTTGGCTCGGTTGAAGTCATTGTGGTAACTCGCCCCCCGAAAATATCATCAAGGTACTGCAGCCGAGAATGATTCACGTCAAAAATAGTAACCCTTGCCCCCATACCGGCGGCGATCTTGGCTGCGTTTGTTCCCACCACTCCGCCACCGAGGACCATGACATTTGCAGGAGCAACCCCGGGAACACCACCCACCAGAATACCCCGTCCCCCTTTCGGTTTTTCAAGATGCAGGGCTCCTTCCTGAGCGGCCATACGCCCGGCGACTTCACTCATGGGGGTAAGCAGGGGTAGTGAACCGTCAGGAAGCTGAACGGTTTCGTATGCAACACCGGTAGTTCCGGCATCAAGAAGTGCTTTTGTCAGCGGCTCATCAGCGGCCAGGTGCAGATAAGTAAAAAGCAAAAGATCATCGCGCAGAAATTTGTATTCAGATGCAATCGGTTCCTTGACCTTGATGACCATTTCAGCAGCCCATGCCTCCTCGACTGTGACCATTCGCGCTCCGGCCGCAACATACTCCTCATCCGCAAGTCCGGACCCTATCCCGGCCCCCTGCTCAACAACCACCGCATGGCCGCGACGGACAAGTGTTTCAACCCCACCGGGAGTCATTGAGACTCTGTTCTCCATGGTTTTGATCTCTTTAGGTATACCTATCAACATGACCATACTCCTGCGATATAAAATTGTGGATAAAAAGCGGCAGAACCTAAATCCACCGCTGCCGTACCTGAGCAATCCTCTTAAGAACACATTGAATAAAAACCGGCATGGGCAGCCAAGCACTTCTCCCCTTTTCCTCTCTTGCACAATCTTTATTGCTACAGTGTTCGCGAGTTGATAGAATGAAGATTCAAGGGCAGGACCATTTTCTTACAGCCCGGTTTAAATCCTTAATTTGTAACCCCAAGCTATCCCGGACAATAGTTTTTTGGCAATATGTAAATCCGAATAATGTACAATTATGAAAAAAATGGTAAAAACTTTTTTCTGATATTTTTCATTTAACAGAACAGCCCACTCACCATTCAAACAGCCCGTAAAGGATTCAGATTATGCCCGTCAAGCCAAGCTTCATCCCTAAAATACTGATCATTGACGATGAACCTTTCAACCTGGAGTTTCTCGAAGTTATTCTTCGCCAGCATGGTTATATAACCATAACCGCCAACAACGGCAAATCCGGGCGCAGACAGGCTGAAACCCAAAACCCGGATCTCATACTGCTTGATATAATGATGCCCGGCGAAACCGGATTCGAGTGTGCTGCCGCCCTGCGCCTGTCTCCTGACACATGTGAAATTCCGATCATTTTTCTTACCGCGCTGGATGACCCACAAAGCACTTCCAAGGGCTACGATGCAGGGGCAGTTGATTTTATAGTAAAGCCATTTGAATACAAAGATGTACTTCAGCGGATTAAAACCCACCTGCAGATCGCTGAAAGCGAAAAAAGATTTCTGAAACCTTCCTACTCAGATGAAAAGCGGACACCTGACCAGACTGGATGTTTCAAAACAAATACAGCTTTTTATCCGGCAGAGAAAAACGAATCTGAAATATTCATTCATGAATCGGTCAACCTGTCCGAACGATCTGAAGGACATATACTTTTGAACTTCAGCGCTCCCGTCACACATCCCGGTCTTTATAATATTGTTTCGAACCTGCTCGCAAACAACAGCGGACCGTTGTTTACACCATCAACTGTTGTGCGCAACCTTGGAATAGAACTTAAAAAAGTCTTGAATAAAAAGGTCAGCCTGTCCGGAATTTATGCCGAGGTAAACCGGGACAACAACCAGTTCACCGTGGTCAACTCAGGAGCGTTACCTGTAATACACCAGCAGAAAGGAAAAGCTCCCGTACTCATTGAGCGCCAGAGCGATGAAATGGGAAGCCTCGGACTGGGGCTCCCCCCCTGTAAAACTCTTTCAATGGGAAAGGGAGACCGTCTTTTCATGTTCAGTAATGGAATGATAGAAGCTTTTCCTTCAGCCGGGTCTGCAATAATAGAATTGAGTGAGGCCTGTGAACTGTCTGCCCGGGTAGACCTGGAGACAGCCTGTCTGGCTGTGGGTGAAATGCTTCAGAAAGGCGGCAGGGAACCGGATGGTATTCTGATTGGCATAGAGGCATAAGAAAAGGCCGGAACAAAACTGCCCCGGCCTCTTCAAGTAAGGTATATCCAGAAAGCTTTTACTTAACGGAAGCAACAGTATTCTTGGCACCTTTCCATGCAAAAATACCACCGGGATAGCGCTTTACATTAGTGTATCCGAGCTTCTTGGCCCAGGCGGCACCATTGTGGCTGCGGGTGCATTTGACGAATCCGCAGTAGATGACAATCAGCTTGTCCTTATCGGGGCCAAGCATTTCTACAAACTGTTCTTTGGTTTTACCGTCAGTTTCCTTAACATCCCACTCAAGCATATCCGGAATGGGAAAGAGGAACTGCTCAGCACCGGGAACATGTTCTTTTTTGTAGCTGGCTTCGTAAGGCATGGTATCAATGATAACCATGTCTTCTTTCTTATCAATAAGCCCTTTAAGCTCTGCAGTGCTGATAACATCGTAGCCTCCACGCTGCACCTCACGGACGAGCTTGATCGCACCTTTTTCTTTTTCCACTTCCTGAACGAATTTGTCGGAACCGAGGCAACCGACCATTACAAACATTAGAGAGCAAACAGCGCAAAGAGAAATAAAATTTTTCCACATTTTCATCACGACATCCTCCGTAAATTCAATTCATTAACGTACAGCATAAGACACAATAGACCGGGGACGGCATCCCCTAGACTTGCGCGACAGATACAGATAAAGACAGCCGACAAGCAAAAACGCGTCACGGACAAGGGCTTCACGCAACGAATGATAGGCCTTTCCTTCCGGATCACCCGGAGCAAAACACCCGCAGTCAACATCAAGCCCCATATTTATCCCGTGAGCCAGAACCGCCATAAAAATCAAAAGCAAAACCGTGTATGAAGCCAAAGCTCCACGAACATCCCATACCAGCCCCGCTGCAATGACTATCTCAGCCAAAGGCAGAATAACCGCCGCCAAAAGAGTCAACTGGTCAGGCAGTAGTCCATAACCGCCTATAACCGTTGCAAAACCATTCACATCAAGCAGCTTCCCCGCTCCGGCATAAAGAAAGACACCGGCAAGAATGCACCTGACAATAAAATAAAGGCGGGCTGACATAATTCTGTCGATCATTATAACCCCTGTAATTTTAATAAACAGAATCTGATTACACTGCCGGATATTTTAAAATCAAATCGTTATCGCTGATTAATGCACCCCACTATGATAGTTAAATCCGATACAATTTTGCTTTGCTTAAAATACCCTTTGCAAGAGTGGGAGGTTATAGCGTAGTCTAAAGGGCTGAAGTACAAGTTCTAACAGGAAAATTATATGACCAAAGAAGACCTACCCACTGATGCAATGCAAAACAGCGTTCATGACGAACCGGATAAAGTGGTTGAGCCAGAAGCCGCCCTGCCGGAAATCGCCAAAGAAGACCTACCCCAATCAATAGTAAACGCTTTAGATAACGCCGGATGGGACAAACTTACTCCGGTTCAGGCAAAATCCCTTCCCTATCAGCTCAAAAACTGGGATCTCATGGTTCAGGCCAAGACCGGAAGCGGAAAAACCGGTGCATTTGTCCTGCCTCTGCTTGAAAAACTAGATCCTAATATCAACTACACACAGGCGCTTATCCTTGTTCCTACCCGCGAACTTGCAAAACAGGTTGAAAGAGAAGCCCAGACAATTCTGGAAGGCTCCGGACTGAGAGTCCTTTCCGTATACGGCGGCGTGGGCTACGGACACCAGAGAGAAATGCTCTCCAAAGGCGCACATATGGTAGTAGGTACTCCGGGCAGGATACTCGACCATCTTCTGCACCGTACTTTCGATCTTGAGGATCTTGAAACACTGATTTTCGATGAAGCTGACCGCATGCTGTCCATCGGTTTCTACCCGGACATGCGTGAAGTTAGAAGCTACCTGCCCCGGCGCCCAATCTCCACATACATGTTTTCTGCTACATTCCCCGAGCATGTACTGCGTCTGGCAAAAGAATTCATGTATAAACCTGAAATGCTCAGCCTCAGCAGCAAACAGGTTCACGTAAGCGAAATTGAGCACGTTTATTATGAAGTGCAATCCATGGGGCGTGAACGTCAACTCATGCGCATTCTGGAACTGGAAAATCCCACTTCTGCCATCATTTTCTGTAATACCAAGGCCAATGTGGAATTTGTCAGCGCAGTTCTGAACAATTTCGGTTTCAACGCGGCACAACTGACCTCGGATCTTTCTCAATCTAAACGTGAACAGGTACTTGCACAGCTGCGAAGCGGGGACGTTCGCTTTCTTGTCGCCACGGATATCGCAGCACGTGGGATCGATGTGCCGGACCTGTCCCATGTTGTGATGTATGAACCTCCCGAAGACAAGGAATCATACATTCACCGCGCAGGACGTACCGGCCGTGCAGGAGCTTCCGGAATTGCCATTTCACTGGTTGATGTTATCCAGAAACTGGAACTTCAACGCATCGGGACCTCATATAGCATCAATTTTGAAGAACGCTCCCTGCCCGACGACAAACAGGTACTGGAAGCAATCAACGAGAGACTGACCACAATTCTGGAAACCAGATTCCGCTCCAGAACGATACTCGAGCGGGAAAGAATAACCAGATACAAAGATCTAGTCCGGCAACTGGCCGAAGATGATGAACAATGCATCCTTGTAGGGATGCTACTTGACGAACTCTATCAGAGTTCTCTTCATGCCAGACCGGAACAGCCACCGGCTCCCAAACAGAATCCAAGGCCGGAGCAAAGACGCAAACCCAAACCAAGGCCGAAAATCAATAACAGCCGCCCGAAAAGTCCGCAGCCGAAACAACAGTCCGGACCAAAGCCTGAGCCGAGACAAAATTCCGATCCAAAGCCTGCACCGAAAATGGATCGCGAAATTTCTGAAGACAGACCACCCGAAGTCGAGAAGAAAAAGAAATACACCGGCAGACGCCGGAGGCCCAGCAGGGGCAGGAAAAGATCATAAAAGACCTTTCTGAGCCCTGACCGCATGCCGGGCTATATCTGAAAAGGCCCAAACGGATACACTTCGACATTCCTGCCGCTATGTTTAGTGGCAGGAATACTTTATCTTCAAACAGCCCTTTCAGGCTTCGAAGTGCGCCTGCTCCTATGGAGTATTCGAAAAAAGCTCCGCCGCAGGCAATATCCGCCAATATTTTTAAAGAGTCCGGAGAAAATCAACAAAACATCTCCGTCCCCGGCCTTACTCCTCACAGAGTTACCGGGAGAGGACTAAACGATAATAATGGAGACAGATATGAAACTTCTTTCTAGTCAGGTTGAAGGTTACATTGACCGCTCTTCCTGGATTCGCAAAATGTTCGAAACCGGAATGGAACTCAAAAAGAAATACGGTGAGGAAGCAGTTTGCGACTTCTCATTAGGCAACCCAGATGTTCCTGCCCCCGAAGCTGTGGGAGAAGGACTTAAGGAACTGGCCGGATGTGCCGGAGAACCTTTTGCTTTCGGCTACATGCCCAACTTCGGCTACCCCACCCTGCGTGAAAAACTGGCAGAGGCAGTTTCTGAAGAGCAGGGAGTAAAGGTTTCAGGTTCCGACCTTATTGTGACCTGCGGTGCGGCAGGTGCCATCAATGCTCTATACCGGGCCATACTCGAACCCGGAGATGAAATTCTCTGCCCTGCACCTTTTTTTGTTGAATACGGCTTTTACGCTCAGAACTCCGGTGGTGAACTGGTAACCGTTCCATCCAGACCGCTTACTTTCGAGCTTGATCTTGAAGCCATAGAAAAAGCCATCAATGAGAAGACACGGGTGGTTCTGATAAACTCTCCCAACAACCCCACCGGAGCTGTTTACACCGAAGAAGAGCTCAAAGGTCTCACTGATATTCTCAAAAAGGCCAATGAAGGCCGTGAACGCCCCATATTCCTCGTTGCAGATGAACCTTACAGGTTCCTTGCCTTCGATGAAGTTGAAGTGCCCTCCATCCTTCCCCTTTATCCATACAGCGTAGTGGTAAGTTCCTTCTCCAAGAACCTTTCGCTTGCCGGGGAAAGAGTCGGTTACGCACTGCTTAACCCGGAAATGCCAGGCAAAGAGCAGCTCATGGCCGGACTAGTTCTGACCAACCGTATTCTTGGTTTTGTCAACGCTCCAGCCGTGGGACAGAAACTTCTGGAGAAAGCTCTCGGCTCTCAGGTGGATAAAAACATCTACCTTGAAAGACGCAATTCCATGGCTTCCGTTCTTGACGAAGCAGGCTACTCCTACACCATGCCCCGAGGAGCATTCTACTTCTTCCCGGAAGCTCCGGGTGGTGATGATGTCAAATTCTGCGCAGCCCTGCAGGAAGAAAAGATTCTGGCCGTTCCCGGCACGGGATTCGGCTACCCCGGATACTTCAGATTGGCATTCTGCGTTGGCGTTGAAGTTATCGAACGCTCAAGAGAAGGCTTTAAAAAAGCAATTGAATCCTTCAAATAAGTTACTCAAAGCCCCTGCATCTGATTATGCAGGGGCTTATCATATTCAATAAAAAGTACGATGTACTTACGTCAATATCCAATTTACAAGGCACATTCGAACACAAATTATTACTCCCTCACATTTTTTTCGCCCTTGGCGGCGTCTTTAATCAGGCTGAAACAGGAAGGACTGACATGGAAAGAATAAGACGACTGATCAAACACATAAGTTCAAGAATCAACGTCAACCTGAAACCCATGGGTCTTGATGTTGAGCAGGTCCTTGATAGCACAATCAATACTGACGATCTCATCAAATACTACGCCTACTACGCTCTTTCCATTGATCATCCGATTTACTTTCGATTTCAGGAAAGCAACCTCGGCGGCTCATACTTCCTCGGGAAATGTGATGTGGACCGCTCAATAATCTACTTGAGTGATATCCGCGGAGATGAACTCAAGACGAAGGACACCATTGTTCAGGTTGGAGATGTGGAAACAGAGCTGTATCAGGATGAAGTGATTCAGGTCATAAACAGCTACATGATCAAAACCCTTGTCCACAACCACTCCCGCAACCCGGAAATTCCCGAATACTTCCGCATCCTGAACACGGTTGCCATGCACTACTCCAACATCCACGGGACCACTACTGAAGGTGTCTACCTGGGGCCCTTCTCCACCGTGGACCTTTCTGTCCTGCATAACTGTATTCTGGGAAATTTCTGCTATGTGCAGGCCGGAGATCTTTCCCGCGTCTATATTGACCCGGGCAGAGTCTGGATTAAAGCCGACGGAAAATATGAATTTGATTACAACTACCCGCAGGCGACACTTGAAAAATATATTTCATGGGACCAGAATGGAGAACTCGCGGGACTTTTCGTAGATTTTCTAACCGGTCGCAGAAGCGACTTTCTGCCTGTTTACGATTCACTCGCGGCCAAAGCACCAGTCCCTGTTCCCGAGAGTGCTTTTCTGAGCCGCTACTCCGTGATCAGAGGAGACTGTGTTCTCGGTGAAAACTCACTGGTGGCGCAGCGGGCATACATTGAAAATTCTGTTCTGGGAACCGGCTCCAACGCCCAGGAAAACAGTTACATAGTCGATACCAGACTGTCCGATCTGGTGGTTGTCGCCCACGGCGGAAAGATGGTCCATTCCGATATAGGTGAAAAGGTATTCATCGGCTTCAACTCATTTCTTTACGGAACCCGCAAGACCCCGATCAAAGTGGGAGCAGGATGCATTGTGATGCCGCACACCATCATTGATGCAGCCGAACCCTTGAATATTCCCGATGATACAATTATCTGGGGCTACGTCCGCACTCAGGAGGACCTGAAGACACAGGCCATATCCTTAAGCGAATTTGCTAAGCAAAAGGACCTGAAAATAGGTAATATGACATTTAAAGGTGACGGAGCAGCATTCGTTCGTGACTTCCAGAACCGCGTCGAACATATTCTCGTAGAAAACGGAGCCCGCTACAACGGGGAGAAAGAATCACGGGGGCACGCCCAACGCACGCAAAGTGTCTCCTACAATCTTTTTCAGCCATACCTCGGGGGAGAAAAAAAGGGAATGTTCCCCACTATAATTGTGGATGACAGTTAATCTTAAGATGACAAAAAAGAAACAGCACTGAGACAAAATCTGCGACCATAATCATCTTAAATATCGAGAAAATGGCCAGGGCAACTTATCTTCACTACATAAAAATTCCGCCCTGCTAACGAATCGGACAAGACTTCACCAAGAGTCACTGGCCGGGCAGTTCTTTATTGTCCGGCCTTTTACTTATATGCTAGCCTTACAAAAACAAAGCAGACCATCTCAGCATAAAGAATATTTAGTTTCACGTGAGCTGCTGTAATTATAAACCTACATGAAATTTAAACAAAACCAATCATACACCGTAAAGATTGCAGCATTTATAATGGTTGCTGTCTTTGCCTGCCTCTCAAGCAGTTATGCCCGGGCAAGAGAACTAAAGATTTACTACGGCAACCTCCCTCCCTTCAACTACCTATCAGAATCCGGACAGCTGACCGGAATATCGGTGGATGTGCTGAATTCCATGATAAAAAAGGGAGGACATCACCTTACAATAAATCCTATAAAACATACTCCGCTTGCAAGAGCACTTCGCTATACCAAAACAAACAAAAACAGCATCCTTTTCAGCATAGCCCGCACTCCGGTCAGGGAAAACTCATATAAATGGATCGGTCCTATCTATACATTAAAACTTGGACTGGTGAGTAAAAAAAACAGGATGATATTCGTAAAGGATAAAGCCGAACTCAGGCAATATAGAATCGCTGTAATCAGAGACAGTGCCCCGCAATCTATCCTGGAAAACAGATTTAATTACCCGCAGAGTTTAATGACCAAGGTGGCTTCAGACGAACAGCAGATAAAAATGCTGGACCGAAACAGGGTGGACCTCATCAGTCAGTCCAACACAGGTGCTCCTTCCCTGATCCGTGAAAGCGGACTGGATCCGGCGGATTTTGAAATGTCATTCACTATGATGGATCTTCCCCTTTATTTCTGTTTGAACAAAGACTTTGATGATGACTTTGTAAATGCCATGCAACAGGCTCTTGATGAAATCAAACAGAGAAAAAACAACGGCAAATCAGAACTTGATTTGATTCTTGAAAAATATATTGGAAGTGACACAATCAGTATCCGCGGAGAATAGCATTTTTACAAAAAAGCGCCCCGGATCAATTAAGATCCGGGGCGCCCAGACTGCATAATTACTCAAAAGCCATCTGAACCTGCCATTCCTCCCACACCTTTCCGACAAGACCGGGACCGGGTTTGAGAGTCTTCTTGCCTGGTCTCCATCCTGAAGGACAAACTTCGGCGGCGCCTGTTTCCCGCACAAGCTGGTACGCCTGAATCTGGCGCAGTGTTTCGGAAACATTACGTCCCACAGGAGGTGTCAGCACCTCATAGCCCACAATAACCCCATCGGGATCAATAAGGAAACGGCCACGGACGTCCACGCCGGCATCTGCATCATAAACACCATAAAGCTCGCCAACTTTTCCTCCGCCATCGGACAGCATGGGGAAAGGCACCTTTCCGGCAGTGATCATTTTGGACAGCTCTTCCTGTTCCCACATCTTATGCACGAACATGCTGTCTGTGCTCATGGAAAGGACCTGTACTCCCAGAGCGTCAAATTCGGATTTTTTTTCTGCGACCGCAGAAATCTCAGTTGCTCAGACAAAAGTGAAGTCACCGGGGTAGAAACAAAGCACAACCCACTTACCGATATATTCGGAAAGGGTTACCTCACGGAATCCACCGTCCTGGTATGCACCAGCAGTGAAATTAGGTGCCTTCTGACCGGCTTTAATCATAACTTCAGCTCCTTTTTGACTGTTTTCGGAGGACTCTGTCTTGATTTCCGGTCTGTTCTTTTCCGAGGCGTTACCAACGGGCTTGGAACAACCGGCAGGTTTTGAATTACTCATCTGTATATTCCCTCCATTTTTTAATCACACTTTTACATATCAGGAATATTTATCGACAGGAAGTGCTTTGATAAAAAATACCGATAAAAAATATTAAGAGACAACATTGAAGGCTTGATAAGTGCAACGAATTTGGTTAGAGGTCTGCTCCCCGCATGAATCAGAATTACGTGAGTAATGGATGCTAAAATAGTTCTGGACAGGTTTTAAATAATAAATACTTTTTAAATATAGACACTTACCTAAGGTATATACATCATGTGGAAAACTGTGAGTTACTTCTGTTCCTGTTCATAATCCACCCACCCGGGGACAAGCTGTCCCGCAAGTCCCAACTCCTTTTCAAGTTTATCCACTTCTGGAACGACCATTTTCACCAGACGCCAATATCTGGCAGAGTGATTCAAGTGTACAGTATGGCAGAGTTCATGAATCAGAACATAGCGGACCAGATGATAGGGCAGAAACATCAATTTCATATTTAAATTTATGTTCCCTTTGGATGAACAGCTTCCCCAGCGTTTGCGCTGTGAACGGATAAAAACCTTACCAAAGGGCAGGTTCAATTCCCGGGAAAGACGCTGCAGCTCCGGAACCAGAAACCTGCGGGCTTCTTCACGCACAAACTTCCTGAGCAGCGCAAGCTCATCCGAATCACTCCATTCGCTGCCGCTCAATTGAAGCTTATCAACATTACGCCTCATTTTCAGTCCCGGTTTGCGATTGCGAACCCGCCGGACAGAATACACTGTCCTGTTAGCTTCGAATCGTATTTCATCAGGCAGTTCAAGACCGGCAGGAATCAGTGAGAATCCCCGGCCTTCCAGCTTCGCTATATTTTCCTGAATCCACTCTTTTCTCTTCTCCAGAAAAGCCGGAACCTCTCTTTTGTCCACTCCTCTGGGCAGGACAACTTCCACTCCTTTATCCGGAATGAGCTTGATGATAACATTTTTTGCCCGGCTGCTGACCCGGACACAATATGGAGGAGGAAAATCATTCAACGGAAAACTCCTGAGCATGGAATAATGGGAGAGTGCATGCATCGCCCGTATCCCATAATTTTATTTCATGTGGTGGCGCAGCCGACTTTGCCGTGCAGGGATATGTGACCACCCACATCCATCTTTTTGCTTGTCTTATAAAAGTCGGGAGATTAGCTTTTTTGTCCTTTCCCGGCTCAAGGCCGTAACGCATTTACAAATTTCAAGGACAAGAAAGTGCCTACTAAAAATCTCACTTCCCGCAAAATGTATATATTTCTGCTGGTCCTGACCATAGCGACAGCCATCGGCTTTCAAGGCTGGCGAACCCTTTTAAACAACTTTGCGGTTGAAATAGCCGGACTTGACGGCGGAGAGTTCGGCATGATCGGCTCGATCCGGGAAATTCCCGGCTTTCTGGCCCTTCTGGTTATTTACGTTTTAATTTTCATCAAGGAACACCGGCTGGCCGCCCTTTCCGTAGCGGTCATGGGTGCGGGAATTTCAATAACAGGCTTTATGCCCTCTTTCGCAGGAATAGCCTTCACTACCCTACTGATGTCTTTCGGGTTCCACTACTACGAAACACTCAATCAATCCCTCACGCTGCAATATTTCGGGTACTCTGAAGCACCTCTGGTGATGGGCCGCCTGCGCAGCCTTGCTGCTGCAACCAATATTGCCGTGGGCATAACCATTTTGTCTATCTCGGGGATTTTCAGCTACCAGCAACTCTTTCTGGGGGCGGGACTGATAGCTATAGCCGCCGCAATTTACTGCCTGTTTCAGGACCCTTCATCGACAGAAATACCTGTCCAGCACAAAAAGATGATCTTCCGCTCCAAATACTGGCTCTTCTACGCCCTTACTTTCATAGCAGGGGCAAGGCGCCAGATTTTTGTAGCCTTCGCCGTTTTTCTGCTGGTCAAAAAATTTGACTACTCCATTCAGGCCATTGCCGCACTTTTTGTAATCAATAATGTCATCAACTACTTCGTCAATCCAATCATTGCCAGATCCGTCAACAGATTCGGGGAGCGCAAGGTCCTTACCCTTGAATACACCAGCCTTGTGCTCATTTTTGTGGCCTATGCCTACACAGACAGCCCGATTGTCGGAGGTATTCTCTATGTCCTTGACAATATTTTCTTCAACTTCACCATCGCCATCAAGACCTTCTTCCAGAAAATAGCCGATCCGAAAGATATATCTCCCAGCATGGCTGTTAGCTTCACCATCAACCATATCGCCGCAGTTTTTGTTCCAGCTCTGGGTGGCATAGCCTGGATGCAGGACTATCGCATAGTCTTTCTCGGGGCCGCAGCACTGGCCGGAGTATCATTGATTCTCAGCCAGTTCGTTGATTATGAACTGCGCCTTAAAGCCAATGAGCAGGTGGACTGATTTCATCTGCCGAAATCTCTAAAATAAGGCAGTAGCCAGCGGCAGTGAGAAAGTTACACAATCCGGACATGTAAAACTTGATAAAAATTGTCAATTCAAACGGCTTTTTTTCTGGAGACAGGAAGCCTGCGTTTCTGTTAATGTTCTGACCGTAAAAGACTCCATATAAGCGAACACTCCAAGGGAAAATACATGAACAAATTGCAACTCTGTCTTCTTGGCCTATTAATCCTGCTTTGCGCATCACCGGTCTCTGCCCGGGATGAAGGACTATTCACTCCTGTAGATATCAGAGCTCAGGGTTCTTTCACCGGTTCAGCCGACTACAAAGATTCCGATGCATCCTCAAGTGTTGCGGGCGGTCAGGTCAGAGTCAAAGCAGGTGCGTTTACCTTAAGTTATGAAGGGAAGCATTACTCATGGGACAAAGTGGAACAGCTAAGCTTTGGCAATGGCAATGATGATCCATGGAATTCCCTCCACAGGATAAGCCTCGGATACAGCCATGACGGAACAATCTCGGAGAACTGGTTCTACGGCACGGGGATAACCGCGACTTCCGCTTTTGAAGAGGAAATGAGTGATTCCTTTGGTGGAGCCATCCGTGGGTATGCAGGTTATATATTTAACGAAAACTGGACAGCCATGATCGGTGCACGCGCCTTCATCAACTCTGTCCGCTTTTCAGCCATGCCTTTCGTTGGACTAAATTTCAAGGACTTCGACAAGGACGGCTCAGGTTTTTTCATGAATATAGGACTCCCCGCCAATGAAGCCGGATACGCTTTCTCCAAAAGCTCAAAAATACGTGCGGCCTTCTCAGTCCAAGGCAGAACCTACAGACTCAAGGACAGCAGCACTGTCTCTGAATCGGGTTATGTAGAAATAAGCTCCATGAAAACCGGACTCTATTATGATTGCGTCCCGCTCAAAGGATTGTCGCTCTCGGTGGGTCCGGAATATTATTTTTCCCGTACAACAAAAACATATGACAAACATGGCAACAGATTCGGGGGAAAGAACGAGCAGGACAGCGCGTTCGGCGGTTTGCTGAGTGTACGATACAAATTTTAATAACAGACTAAATAACAGTTCAGTATCACGATTTCTGCTTGGCAGGGCTGCGGTCTTTATCCGCAGCCCTGTTTTTTTTAATCAGGACCGCCACACAAAGTCCCCGCAATCATGGCAGGCCCCGGCGATTCTATCACTGTGTCTCTTTACAAACTCCGCCAAATAAATGAGATTAGAAGCTCCATAATAAAATAAACAAAATCATATTTCCAAGGGTACCAAATGGAAATCAATACAAAGAAATATAACGGGATCAGTATCGTCAACGTGAAGGGGCGGCTGGACGCAATTACTTCAACGGATTTCGAAGAGAATGTCTGCCGGCTTATTGAAAGCGGGGAAACCAGATTTGTCTTCGACCTGAGTAGTCTTGAGTACTTATCAAGTGCCGGATTGCGAGCGATTCTATTTACAGCCAAACAGATTAAAGCTGTCGATGGCCATATCGCTTTTGCCTGCATAAGCGGAATGATAAGTGAAGTTTTCGAGATTTCCGGATTTGGAACCATGTTTGAAATTTATGGTTCCCCTCTTGCTGCTGCAGAACAGATTTCAAAACAGGATTGATATCATGGGCAGGGTACTCATTTCAATACTCGCGGCCCTTTTGCTTTGGGCCCATCCAGCCTGTGCTGATAATAGCGGGATTGACCAGAAAATGCTGCGGGAATCCATTAAAGAGATTTTGAAACAAAACCCCGAAATAATCTTCGATAGCTTCAAGGGACATGAGGACAAACTGTATGACCTTTTGCAGGTGGGCCTTGAAAAGAAAAATAAAGCCAAAATACGAAACCGAAGACTGAAGCAACTGGAAAATCCCAAGAAAGCGGACATGCATCCGGAACGTCCTGTATGGGGTAATCCGGATAGCCCTGTCTCCATAATTGTCTTTTCTGACTTCCAGAGCGCAACCTGCAGCAAGGCTGACAGGACCATCCGTGAGCTTCTGCGGAAGTATCCGGATATCAGCTATAGATATCGCCATAACCCTCTGGGAATCCATAAAATGTCTTTTCCTGCCGCCCATTATTACGAAGCCATAGCACTTCAGGATCACGGTAAGGCCATGAAATTCAACCATCTTGTTCTGGAGAACCGCCTCAAAATCAAAAAGAACGGTCTCAATGAACTGAACAGGCTGGCGCAGAAAGTTGGAGCGGACATGGACAGACTGCGGCGTGATACCAATTCGGATAAAGTTAGGAATACGGTCCTTAGGGATATCAGGGAGTCAAAGAAACTCGGGTTCACGGCTTCTCCCGTATTTCTTATCAACGGAGTAACCGTCACTGGGGCAGCTCCTCTTGAAGAATTTGAAGAGGTCGTTGAAATGGTAACTACAAAGAATAAGTGATGTTAATTTAACATAACAATATACGTAGAAATAATTTCCTAGGAAAAAGGCCACAGATAATATATTGTTATATTATGAATGTTTTTTCTAAAAAAAGGACCTCCACAATGCCCCTCAAAGACTCCGAAATCCCCCGTGTATTTCTCCATACCGGAGATGCATACATCGGAGTGAAACCTACTATCGTCTCTACGGTTCTTGGCTCCTGTGTATCCATATCAATGCATTCCAAAAGGGCAAGACAGGGGGTAATCTGTCACGCATTTCTGCCCTACAGGGCTGAAAGTAAGAAGGAAAAAGGTCCATCAATACAGATATGCAGATATGTGGACACAGCAGTTGACCATTTGCTAGAATGCATGCTGCGTTTAGGGGTCAAAAAGAATGAGATTGAAGTCAAACTCTTCGGCGGGGCAACGGGTCTTACAACCACGCAGGTCCGCCCGCCCTCTGCCCTTGGAATCGGGAATAAAAATGTTGCCGCCGCCTTGGACTGTCTTTCGGATAAGGGACTTTATCCGAGCAGAATGGATGTTGGTGGAAATGTAGGCCGTAAAATTCTTTTTGCCACTCACAGTGGCGATATCTGGATGAAACGGCTTGAAAAAAGAATGTTCCCGAATGATCTCGGCAGAAAATAGTTTACGGACTTTCAATCGACAGGGCTCATTTCAGTAATTCAGAACTCTTCCGTACCTTTTATTATATGAAAAAATTTCTGCGAAACACATCAGTAATATTACTGTTTATCGTTCTTACCCTTGCAACAGCCAACTTCTGTTCGGCAGGGGATACCATTTACCAGTATTCAACTATTAACTCCCTGCTGCTTGGCAATTATGATGGCGAACTTACAATGCCCATGCTCCTTGAAAAGGGAGACACCGGTATAGGAACATTCAATACACTCGATGGAGAAATGGTCCTTATTGATGGCAAGGTTTTCAGAATTGATGACCGGGGAAAAGCAAAGGAAGTCCCAAAAGCCACCAGAACTCCTTATGCCGTGGCAGTTTTTTTCAAGACCGACTCCATACTCAAGCTTGAAGGAGTGACGTCCCTTGAAGAACTCAACCGCAAAGTGAATGAAGCCCTTGTTTCGGACAACATATTTTACGCCATTCGGATTGACGGCATGTTCAGCACAGTCCGGACCAGAAGTGTTCCGGCTCAGAAAAAACCATACCCGCCGCTCATTGATGTAGTAAAAAAACAAAGCATATTTAAATTCAGCAAAATCAAAGGAACGATGATAGGCATAAAATGCCCTGCCTATATCAAAGGTATTGGGGTACCCGGTTTTCACTGGCACTTCATAACCGAGGACCGCAAAGCAGGAGGGCACGTTCTCGACTGTTCATTTGAGAATCTTCCCGCCAAAACAGGCTCATATAATAATTTTTTCCTACAGCTTCCTGAAACATCGGACTTTCTTGATGCTGACCTTGAAAAGGATCAGGATAAAAACTTGAAAAAAGTAGAAAAGAATCCCGGGAACGGATAATATTAATTAATACAGCCAAGATCATCTCTTTCAGTTAAAGAAACAGCTTTTTCGGAGGAACAAATGAGCGAGCGCATAGTTGTTCAAGTTGATGAAGATCTTGAGGAGATCATGCCCCGTTATCTTGAAATCAGGCAGAAGGAACTGCTGGAGCTTGAAGACGCGGTTGAGAAAGAAAACTTTGAACAGATCAGAATGCTAGGGCACAAGTTGAAAGGAACTGGAGCTGCATACGGTTTTGAAGAATTATCACGGCTGGGGATGCTTATTGAAGACAAGGCCGTTGCAAAGGACATAATTGATGTTCCGCAATTCACATCAGAGGTTCGACACTTTCTGGAACATCTGGAAATCGAATACGTGGAAATGGAATAAAGAAAAGCGCAGCCTGCCGAAACAGACTGCGCTTTTTTCATGTCCTTAAGAGATAAAACGCCCGGTCACAGAATCCGGGTTGGCGACAATCTCCTCAGGAGTACCCTGAGCAACTATCTGTCCACCCGACTCCCCGCCTCCGGGGCCGAGATCGAACACATAATCAGAGGCCCTGATCACATCTGTATTGTGCTCAATAACAATAACAGTGGCCCCTTTATCGACAAGCTGCTGCAAAACCTTGATCAACTTGCCTACCTCATGCATATGCAATCCGGTGGTAGGTTCATCAAGTATATATAACGCTCCGGGAAGACTCCGTTTGCCGAGTTCACGGGAAATCTTGATACGCTGCGCCTCACCACCGGAGAGAGTGGTTGCAGGCTGCCCGAGCTGCAGATATTCAAGCCCCACCTGCTCAAGCACATCGAGACGGCGCTTCAGGGTGGGATGATTCTCAAAGAATGCCCGGGACTGACGAACAGTCATATCAAGAACTTCCGCAATATTGCGGCCTTTGTAATCAACCTCGAGGGTCTGGCTGTTGTAACGCTTGCCTTTGCATACGTCACAAGTCACATAGACATCGGGGAGAAAGTGCATCTCCACCCGTATCTGACCGTCACCCTTACACGCCTCGCAGCGTCCTCCACGCACGTTGAAGCTGAAACGTCCGGGCTTGTAACCCCGCTTCCTTGCTTCCTTGGACCCGCTGAATATTTTACGTATCTCATCAAAGATCTTGGTGTATGTTGCCGGATTGGAACGCGGTGTCCGGCCGATGGGAGACTGGTCAATAGAAATGACTTTTTCAATCTTTTCTATCCCTTCAATCCCCTCAATGCGTCCCGGCTGATCAACCTTAACTCCCCGGGCCAGTGCCATATGCTTATACATGGAATCCACCACAAGGGAGCTTTTCCCTGACCCGGACACTCCGGTGAAACAGCACAGAACTCCGAGCGGAATATCCACGTCGAGATTCTTGAGGTTGTTGGTTTTAACCCCTCTTAACTTGATCCAGTCCTTGGGAACACGCCGCTCTTCGGGCATATCCAGAACCAGTTCGCCGCGCAGATATTTAGCGGTCAGTGATTTGGATTTATCAAGAAGTTTCTTAACGCTGCCCTGATAAACAATTTCCCCGCCAAGCATCCCGGACCCGGGCCCCAATTCAATAATATGATCGGCATGCCGGATGGTGGATTCATCATGCTCCACCACGAGCACGGTATTTCCCCGGGACTGCAGGGAGCGCAGGGTTTTAAGCAACCGTTCGTTATCACGGGGGTGCAATCCGATTGAAGGCTCATCCAGAACATAAGTAACACCCACCAGACCTGAACCGAGCTGACCGGCCAGCCTGATGCGCTGGGCTTCCCCACCGGAAAGGGTCGCCATATTCCGGCCAAGGTTGAGATAATCAAGACCGACATTAACCATAAAGCCGAGGCGGTGGGTCAACTCTTTCAGCAAAGGTTCAGCGATAAGCAGATCGTGTCCCTTGAACTCCAGACTTTCCAGCCAGTCCAGAGCCCTTTGGATAGACATGGAACAAAAATCGAAAATGGAAACGCCTTCCACCTTAACAGCCAGAGATTCGGGCCGCAGCCTCGCACCATTACAGGCAGGGCAGGGACGGGACTGCCTGAAACGGGACAGTTCATCCCGCCAGATGCGGCCCAGATTGTGGCCCACCTCAAGAAGATCCACCACACCTTCCCAGCCAAGCTCTTTATCCCCGTAAAATAAAGCGTTCCGTGCTTCCTCGGAAAAATCGCTCAGCGGAGTGGTAACTTTGAATCCGTGCTTTTTGCCCAAAGCCCGGAAATCTTCTTCGTACCGCTCAAACATCTTAGGCGACTTCCAGGGAATCACCGCTCCGGTCTTAAGCGACAGCCCCTTGTTGGGGGCCAAAAGCTCAGGCTCATAATACTCAACACTGCCGATACCGGAACACAGGGTACAGGCTCCCTGAGGGCTGTTGAAAGAAAAAAGCTGCGGGGTAAGCTTGGGCATGCTGATCTTGCATGAAGGGCAGGTGGACATGGTGGACAGATAAATATCATCACCACCGATTACCGACACCACGATGGACTCTTCACCATAACGCAAAGCAAGCTCAAGGGAATCGCCGAGACGCTTCTTCATATCCCCTTTGATGACCAGACGGTCCACAACAAGATCCACATTATGTTTTTTGTTTTTCTCAAGGTCCGGCACATCATCGATGGGATAAACCTGCCCATCCACCCGGACTCGCACAAAGCCTTCTTTTTTGAGCTTTTTCAGCAGATCTTTGTGGGTCCCCTTCTGATGATCAATCAGCGGGGCCAGCAGCATGAACTTAGTGCCTTCCTCAAGAGCCATGATACGGTCCAGAATCTCATCTGAAGTCTGAGCCTCAATGGGAATGCCGCACTCGGGACAGTGAAACTTACCCAGTCTGGCAAAAAAGACACGCAGAAAGTCGTATATCTCGGTCACCGTACCCACTGTAGAACGGGGGTTACGCGAAGTGGACTGCTGCTCAAGGGAAATTGCCGGGGAAAGTCCTTCAATCTTGTCAACCTGAGGCTTATCCAGCTGCGGCAGAAACTGACGGGCGTAAGCCGAAAGGGATTCAACATATCTGCGTTGTCCTTCCGCGTAGACTATGTCGAAAGAAAGAGTGGACTTGCCCGAACCGGAAGGGCCGCAGACCACCACAAGCTGATCACGGGGAATATCAAGATTCAGGTCTTTGAGGTTGTGCTGTCTCGCGCCTTCAATATGGATGGATTTTTTATTCATATATTAAATTTCTTCGGCGATCACGCCGTGGCTTATCTGTTCCAAATAACTTTCGTGAAACTATTGGAGTTCCATATCTGTAAAACCATGTTCAATTATCGCCAGCTTCCGATCTCAAAATCAGCTATGCAATCTTGCAGCGGTTAAAATAATTCAGCCTCACTTTCGTAAGTTTATCCTTTGCTGCAAGCGAGTGCATAGAATAAGCACTTTTGATTTTAAGGCAAGCTTATTAAGAATGGTTATTAATATTTACCAGCCAACTTTGAGCGGTAACCCCCTGCCTTTATCATAACCGGCCAATGGAAAAATAAGATCGAATTAAAGTCGTATTCCTCAAATTACAAAGATGAGATATAAAATCAAAAAAACATTTGCTGAGAGGTTTAGTTGCTGTAACCTTTAAAAGTCTTACTGAAACAGACAACAGATTGGATCTTTGAACATTTTCCGGCTGAGCTTTGTCTGATCAAATATTGTAGCAGGTTTTGGCAATTAGCTTTGTTCAAAGTAAGGCATCGCAGCCAAGAAACAATCACTTAAGGAGAATTTATGCAAACTTCCTTTAATTTTTTCATCCCCACCAACATTATTTTCGGTCCCGGACGCATCAAGGAACTGGCAACCATGCAACTGCCCGGTAAAAAAGCACTCATCGTAACAACTGCCGGTAAATCAGTAATCAAATTCGGCTATCTGGATATGGTAAAAGATGCTCTGAAGGAACACGGAATTGAATCAGTAGTGTTCAACAAAATTCTGCCCAACCCTATTCTTGATCATGTAACTGAAGGCGCGCAGGTCGCACGTGAAAACGACTGTGACTTCGTAATCGGGCTTGGCGGCGGCAGTCCCATCGATTCCGCTAAATCCATCGCAATCATGGTCAACAACCCCGGCAACTACTGGGATTACATCCACGGAGGCACAGGAAAAGGGAAACCCGTAACCGAACCGGTACTGCCGCTTGTTGCCATCCCGACAACTGCCGGAACCGGAACTGAAGCCGACCCATGGACAGTTATCACGAATATGGAGACACAGGAAAAAATCGGGTTCGGCATGGTTCCCCAGACCTTCCCCGTGCTATCCATAGTCGATCCCGAACTGATGGTCAGCGTTCCGCCGCATCTCACAGCGTATCAGGGCATGGATGCCTTTTTCCACGCAGCCGAAGGATACCTCGCAAACATCAGCCAGCCCGCCAGTGATCATTTCGCACTCGGCTCAATTGAGCTGATCAACAAATTCCTGCCACGCGCGGTAAAAGACGGCAGCGACATGGAAGCCAGAACGGCCCTCGCATGGGCCAGCACCCAGTCCGGACTGGTGGAGTCCACCTCCAGCTGTATCTCCCAGCATTCCATGGAGCACGCGCTCTCCGCATTCGACCCTTCAGTCACCCATGGCGCAGGTCTGATCATGCTCTCCATCCCCTACTTCACCTTCATGGCTGAAAAAGTACCCGGAAGATTCCCGGCTATGGCAAAAGCTATGGGAGTGGATGTTGAGGCACTTCCTGAAAATGAACGTCCAATGGCATTCATCGCCGCGCTGAAAGAGCTGATCAAAAACATCGGCTGCGACAATCTGGATATCAAAGACTTCAACCTCGACAAGTCCCAGTGTGAAGCATTGGCAGAAAACGCCATGACCGCCATGGGATTCCTGTTTTCCCTTGATCCATACAAGATGAAGAAGGAAGAAGTTGTCGGGATATTTGAGAAGCTATTTGAGGGGTAACTTTGGATTATAAATAACCGACACTGAATTTATGCAAAAGAAATGGCTGCCCCCTGTCTATCACAGACAGGGGGCATTAAATTCACTAGACACTATGATTAGAGAGATACTTCACTTCTCAACAGCCTTACCCCGATAGCTATCCCACTCGGCAACGCCGCCCCCGATGTAAACCTGCCCCGGGAGGGGAAAATGAGTATGGATAAATATCCATTTACGTTCAGCTCCGGTGTGTTCGACCAACGCATCCGCAATTGCTGTCATCATTTCCTTAACTTTATCATCATCAAAGAACCCCGGTACGTACAGATCTACAAATAGAGGCTTGCTATTTCTCTTACCATCATAAACCACCGCATCAAAAGTCTGCCAATAATAAGTAATGAACGATGCTTTGATTCCCGTTTTTTCACTGACATCCTTACTTATCTTTATCAGAGCCGCCTCGACATCAATATCTGTTTTGGGTGAGGTCACTCTTACCATAGGATCGGCAGGATCAATCCCACCTCCGGCATATGAATCTGCAGGCAGGGAACATTGTGCTGATAAAAAGAAGATCAAAACAGTGAGAAAAAAAGGCATATTTTTAAGACGATGCTGCATTGCTTATGCTCCCTGAGGTGACTTGGTTGCGGATAAAAAACGGGCCGCTGTAAGAATACAACGGCCCGTTCAACTTGAAAAGCATATTGCTGCTAAGATAAAATTAAGCCCCGACATGCTCCTTGTAAGCCTGCACGGTGTTCATAAGCAGCTGGGCAATGGTCATGGGGCCGACACCACCGGGAACCGGAGTCATGGCGGAAGCAACGTCTTCCAGTGCAGCGTAGTCGCAGTCACCTACCAGACCTTCTTCAGTGCGGTTGATACCTACATCAACAACAACCGCGCCGTCTTTGACCATTTCCTTCTTGATGAACTTGGGGATGCCGATAGCGGCGAAAACGAAATCCGCTCCTTTAACTTCCTCGGCGAGGTTGTCGGTGCGGGAGTGGCAGACAGTTACGGTCGCGTTTGCGAAATCACCGTACTGCATGAGCATCATTGCCAGCGGCTTGCCAACGATGTTGGAACGCCCAACGACAACGGCTTTCTTGCCGGAAGTGGGCAGATTGTAGCGTTCAAGAAGGGTGATGATACCTGCGGGGGTACAGGAACGGAAGCCGGGCAGTCCGAGCATGAGCTTACCAACGTTCATGGGGTGGAACCCGTCAACGTCCTTGCCGGGATCGATGAGCTCGAGGCAGCGCTGGCTGTCCAGCCCCTTGGGCAGAGGCAGCTGCAGCAGGATGCCATCAATGCTGTCGTCTTTATTGAGTTTCTGGATCAGGTCTTCAAGTTCCTGCTGAGAAACGCCCGCATCAATTCTATGTGCACTGGAAACAATACCCGCTTTTTCACAGGCGATTTCCTTGTTGCGTACATAAACCTGAGAAGCGGGATCTTCTCCAACAAGAATGACGGCCAGACCGGGGGCTCTGCCGTTTTTTTCCTTAAGTCCGTCTATCTCTACCTTAAGCTCTTCACGAATGGTGAGAGCTGTTTCTTTACCATTAAGAACCTGCATAAAATCTCTCCGTGCTGACGTTGGTGGGACAAGCCCCCTTTATAATACAAAGGGCCGAAGCGCAATCACGCCACGGCCCCTTTTTGATTTTTATAAAGGCATATTCCTAGTCTTCGCCGAAGAAGGCTTCCTTCAAAGCGGGACCGTAGTAGATGCCATCATCTTCAAGGTCTTCCTCGATGCGCAGCAGCTGGTTGTACTTGGCAAGACGGTCGGAGCGGCACAGGGAACCGGTTTTGATCTGGCCGGCGTTGAGACCGACAGCGAGATCAGCGATGAAATGGTCGCTGGTTTCACCGGAGCGGTGGGATACAACATTGGTGTAGCCTGCCTGCTTGGCAAGTTCCATGGTGTCGAGGGTTTCAGTAACAGTACCGATCTGGTTCAGTTTGATCAGAATGGAGTTACATGCGCCACGCTCGATACCTTCTGCGAGGATTTCAGGGTTGGTTACGAAAAGATCGTCACCAACGAGCTGGATTTTTTCACCGAGGATATCGGTCATTTCCTTCCAGCCGTCCCAGTCGCCTTCAGCAAGGCCGTCTTCGATGGAGATAAGCGGGAAACGCTCTACGAAATCAGCGTAGAAATCGATCATGCCCTTGGCGTCGAATTCCTTGTTTTCGCCAGCAAGAACATACTTGCCGTCTTTGTAGAATTCGGAAGCAGCAGCATCGATAGCGAGAGCTACATCCGCACCGGGACGGTAGCCTGCTTTCTCGATAGCCTTCATAATGTATTCGAAAGCCTGAGCGTGGGACTCAAGGTTAGGAGCGAATCCACCTTCGTCACCAACTGCGGTGTTATGGCCGTCAGCAGCCAGCAGACCTTTGAGGGTGTGGAAGATCTCTGCACCCATGCGCAGGGCTTCAGCAAAAGTCTCAGCACCGATGGGCATGATCATGAATTCCTGGATATCCAGGTTGTTGGGTGCATGCTCACCACCGTTGATGATGTTCATCAGGGGGACGGGCAGCAGTTTACCGTTAACGCCGCCGAGGTACTGGTAAAGAGGAATACCGAGAAGGTTGGCAGCAGCTCTGGCAACAGCCATGGAAACGCCGAGCATTGCGTTGGCGCCCAGACGCTCCTTGTTTTCAGTGCCGTCGAGTTCGATGAGCAGGTTGTCGACAGTAACCTGACGCAGAGCGTCCTGCCCGACAAGTGCTTCAGCAATTTCTTCGCGAACGTTTGCTACTGCAACCTGAACACCTTTACCGTTGTAGCGGTCTTTGTCGCCGTCACGCAGTTCAAGGGCTTCACGGGTACCGGTGGATGCTCCGGAAGGCACTGCGGCACGTCCGGTTGCTCCGGACTCGAGAACCACTTCAACTTCAACGGTGGGATTGCCTCTGGAATCAAGAATTTCTCTGGCCCATACGGCTACGATAGTGCTCATGACATTTCTCCTTGAAAATAAATCAACACGTTTCCGGTTAGTTGGAAATGCCGGACTCACTCCCGGCAAAAACCTACACTTAAACTATTTTTTCATGCCGAACCAGCCCATGCGCAATCCGTCCAGCAGGAGGGTCGGTTCCACACGGTCAATGGCAAGGCAAACCTCAGCTATTTTAGAAGCAAACCCTCCGGTGGCGATGAGTTCAACATCTCCGCCGAGAGTTTTGCCAAGTCTCTCTTTAAGTCCTTCCACCATTGCCGCGAATCCGAATATAAGTCCCTGATTAAGACTGTCGGCAGTGGACTTGCCCGGCCGGATCAGATCAGACTCTATCTCAAGTGAGATATGAGGCAGCTTGGCGGTTCCCGAAGCAAGCGCCTTGGTGGAAGAAAGAACTCCGGGACAGATCAATCCACCCAGATAGTCATCCCCGACAACACAGTCGAAGGTTGTGGCTGTTCCAAAATCCACAACAATTATTTTTTCACTGTTGCTGATTCTGCGCCCGGCAAAAGCTGTCACCAGACGGTCGGCACCAACTTCCCACGGCCTTTCATATTTGTTGTTAAGCGGCAGAGGGATCGAATGGGGAACAAAACGGAGTTCACAGGGAAAAAAACGCTCCACTGCATTTTTAAGGATGGGATTCATGGGCGGAACAACCGAGGACACAGCCCCGCCGGCGATATCCGTATGCGCATAACCTGCAATACGACAGATCTCCACTAGCCTCAGTCCCCATGAATCGGACGTCTCTCCCGGATCGGTGGGCAAGGTGTATGAGGGGCCGATTTCATCCCGGGTGGAAAACCCGATCTTGGTATTTGTATTACCTACATCGAAAAGAAGTATGGTTTCAGAACTCAAGACTAATCTCCATCAAAACATGCAGTATTTTTGTGCCAAAAAACTTTTTATCACATTCCGCGAAAACTAAAAACATTAATGGTGTCTCAATCAGGTACCAAAACCATTAAATATACAAACCTGACTGACCGCCTACTCCATTATTCAAGAGGAATCAATGGGGGCAAATGATCTTTTTCGAACACCAAATGTTCACTTTCCAACATTTTGTGTAAGAAACTGATACTTTATTGACACAAAACGAATTTAAAATTAAATAATAATAATCCAGAAATTTTTATTCCACTCACCTCAAGCCTCAACACGGAGCATAAAGTGCCGGATAAAAAACTCCTGTCAATCGCAGAAATATCGCGTCTGCTGGAAGTACCTGAATCAACTCTCCATTACTGGAAGAACCGATTCGCCCAATACCTGCCGAGCACCGGACGCAACAGGCAGAAAAGATTCCGCCCTGAAGCGGTAGAAGTGTTCAGGCTTATTTCAGGCATGCTCAAACAGGGGCACACAGCCGATGACGTTATGGCTGAACTGTCCAGGCTCTATCCTGTAAATGTCGCCATTGACCATGAATCCCCATCCGGACAACCAGCCTCCCAGAGTTCCTCCCCCGCTCCCATGTCACAGGCAAACCTTGAACCTGCGGTTCAGATGGCAGCAGCGATGGGGGCGGAGATAGCGAAATCCATCAACGAAGGGTTGAAGGGACTTATGGCCTGTATGCCAGCTAACAACGCCCTTCCCGAAGATTTACAGAGCTGCATGGACAAAGCGGTAAAAGGACTCGGCGAGCAGGGTGAATCAATTGAAGCCCTCAAGTCTGAAAACGACCAGCTCAAAGAAAAACTGTCCATCATGGAAGCGGAAATGATCCGTTTACGCAAAGATCGCCGAGAAATGGAGAAGTACCTTCTTGACAAGCTAAAAGCCGTAACTAAATAAGTCTGGCCTTCATTGCAAGGCATTCCAAATATAAATTTCATTTACCTTTCCGGCCTTTGCACCGTTTAAGGCCGGGAGGAAATTTCACGTTATCGGAGGAAAACAATGACTGCACAGACTGAAAAATTTGAATTCAAAGCTGAGGTGAACCAGCTCCTGGACATCCTTGTTCACTCACTCTACACAAACCGCGAAATCTTTCTGCGCGAACTGGTTTCCAACGCTTCTGACGCCCTTGATAAAATGCGCTTCGCCATCAACAGCAATCCGGAACTGGATGACGAAGTCGATCCGGAAATCTTTATTGCCTATGACGAAGAGAAAAAGACCATCACTGTCACCGATACCGGAATCGGTATGACCCGCGAAGAAGTGATGAGCAACATCGGAACCATCGCCCATTCCGGCTCTGCTGAATTCGTCAAACAGGCAGCAGAGTCCAATGAAAGTCTGGACTCTCTTATCGGTCGTTTCGGTGTCGGTTTCTACTCCATTTTCATGGTTTCCGACCACGTGGTTGTCCGCACCAAATCCTACAAAAAGGACGAGCCTGCAATCCAGTGGGTCTCTGATGGTAAAAACTCCTACGAGCTCACCGAAATCGAAGCGGAAATGGACCACGGTACGTCCATAGAAATCCATCTCAACGATGACAACGCAGAACGTTTCGGTTCCGATGACACCCTCAAAGACATCGTTAAAAGGCACTCCAATTTCGTATCCTTCCCGATTATGATCGGCGGCGAAAGGGTCAACACCGTAACCGCCCTCTGGCGTGAGCCGAAATTTCAGATCAAGCAGGAACAGTACGAAGAGTTCTACAAATTCCTGACTTACGATGTTCAGCCCCCGATTGATACCCTGCACTTCTCTGTAGACGCGCCCGTGCAGTTCAACTCCCTGCTGTTCATTCCTGAAAAAGATCTCGATATTTTCGGCATGGACCGTGACAACTGGGGACTTGACCTTTATGTCCGCCGCGTGCTCATTGAAAAACAAAACAAGAACCTGCTCCCCGAATACCTGAGCTTTATCAAAGGTGTAGTTGACACTGAAGACCTGCCCCTGAACATCTCCCGTGAGACCCTGCAGGACAATCTGCTCATCGGCAAAATCAGCGCGACCCTCACCAAACAGGTTCTGGGACAGCTTGAGAAAATCGCCAAAGACGATCCTGAAAAATACGCTAAATTCTGGAAGGCACACTCCAAGATTTTCAAAGCGGGCCACATGGATTTCGTCAACCGCGAAAAATACTCCAAACTTCTGCGCTTCGACTCCTCAAAGGCAGAAGAAGGAAGCCTTGTTTCTTTCGCCGATTATATTGAACGCGCCAAAGAAGACCAGAAGGAAGTATACTACTCGGTCGTTGCCAGCCGTGAGGCCGCAAATCTCAACCCCCATCTTGAGATTTTCCGCAACAAAGACCTTGAGGTACTCTACCTGTATGAACCTATTGATGAATTCGTAATGGAAGCGTTGCGTGAAGTCGAAGGATTCAACCTCGTAGCCGCTGAATACGCGGACCTTGAAAAGCTGGATAAGTTCGAATCCGCCAAAAAAGAGAATGAGCCGGAACCTCTTTCCGAAGATCAGGAAAAAGACATGGAAGCTCTGGCCGCCAAAATGAAGGAAATACTCGGTGACGAAGTTGCTGAAGTCAAAATTTCCGAACGGCTTTCAGACTCCCCCTGCCGCCTGATCAACCCCGATGGCCAGATGACATCGTCCATGGAAAAAATCATGAAGGCCATGAACAAGGATAACACCATCCCCACCAAAACTATGGAGATCAACGCGGACCATCCCCTGTTGCGCTCCATGCTGAATATCTTCAAGGTCAACGCAGACGATGATTTCATCGCCCTGTCATCCAGACAGCTTCTGGAGTCCGCACTGCTTCTGGAAGGATACCTCAACGATCCTCACGCCCTTGTAGGCCGCATTCAGAGCCTGCTCACCAAAGCCGGTGGCTGGTACGCAGAACTTGAAAATAAAAATTAATCATCAAAATCAAATAATAAGACAAGAAAAGCCCCGGATGTGACATTCATCCGGGGCTTTTCTTATGCTTTTTTTAAAACCATCATTGAATCAAAAGTCTCTATAGGCTAAGATGAAAATTAGCCTTGAAAGTATATGGACACCCAAAAACACAAAAACAATTTATCAGCTATTCCAAAACAATCCGGAGAAACAATGAACTTGAATGATAACTCTGCACGCTTTGACATAGCCGGGGCGCTGAAAAGGTTCTCCGGCGATGAAGAGTTACTTGAGGAGGCAATAGCTATTTTCAGAACCGAAGCTCCTATACACATTGAGAAAATAAGATACTCCTTAACGGAAGGAAGAACCGCAGACATAGTTCCCCAAGCCCATACACTCAAAGCCGAATGTGGTGCTGTCGGCGCTGTGACAGCACAATTCATAAGCGACTCTCTGGAAAAAGCGGCCCGTAACAACGATCTTGCAGCATCAAAGGAACTATTCGAAAAGGTGGAAGAAGAAGTAGGTAAAGCTATCAGCGAACTTCCCGGAAACAGTGAGGCGCAAAAAAGATAATCATAGAAGAGCTCTATAACCCCATTAATATTGCTGATTAATCCTTTTCGAGGCATCTTGGGCTAAACAAGCGGTAGAAACAACTTTAACCAGAGTAAAGATTTTATATGAAAACAGTCCTTATTGTAGATGATGATCCCAAAATGCTTGATCTGATCAAGCATTACCTGCGTAATGAGCAGTTGAACATACTTTCCGCCATGGACGGTGAGGAAGGTATGACCCTGTTTGATGACAACCCGGTTGACCTGATCATACTGGATATATTCATGCCCAACATGGACGGAATCCAGACAATAATGGAAGTAAAACAGAAACAGCCCTCAAGTAAGATTCTGGTCATTTCCGGTGGCGGAGAATTCACAGGTCTGGAATACCTCAAACAGGCCAAAGCTCTTGGTGCGGCTGAAGCCCTTGTGAAACCATTTTCGCAGCAGGATTTTCTTAACACCATAAATAATATGCTCAACTAAACCAACTCCCTGTTACCGCCCAAAAACGCCACCCGAATAAGAAAACTGTTCGCCATATTTCAGTCACAGTCCTCCTGAAAAATATTTAAAAAGCCGTGGCCGATTAAAATCGACCACGGCTGGCATTCAACATAATACAGATACAGAGAGTAGTTAGAAGACTCTAATTGCTCTCCAATTCCGCGGCTGCTTTTTCAACGGAATCAATGAACCCCTGACGGGCTTCCCTGATTTTACCCGCCACCTCTTCATTGTGAAGAGCAATAATCTGGGCCGCGAACCATGCGGCGTTCCGTGCTCCGACCTTATCAAGAGCAACTGTGCCTACAGGAAATCCAGGAGGCATCTGCACGGTTGCCAGCAGGGCATCCATCCCGCCGAGAGCGGAACCGCAGATCGGCACGCCGATTACGGGTTTGATTGTTTTAGCTGCCACAGCTCCGGCAAGATGGGCTGCAAGCCCCGCTGCGCAGATAAATATTTCACAACCTTTTTCTTCCAGTTCCTTGACCAGCTTAGCTGTGCGCTCCGGTGTACGGTGTGCGGAAGAAACAGTAAAAACGTGGGGGATACCAAGTTTGCTCAGCAGATCAGAGCAAGGCTGCATTGTGTCCTTGTCGGAAATGGACCCCATGAAGATAGCTACTTTTGCACTCATTTTTTAAGACCCTTGTCACCGATATCGCGACGGAAGTAGGCTTTATCAAAAGAGATATGAGCCACGGCTTCGTAAGCCTTTTTCTGAGCCGCTCCAAGATCCGCCCCCAGAGCAGTAATACCCAGAACACGCCCGCCGCTGGTTAATGTTTTACCCTCGTCATAAGTGGTTCCGGCCTGAAAGACTTTGACGCCTTCCACTTTTTCAGCTTCCTCAATACCTTTAATCTCCGCCCCTTTATCATAGGAACCGGGATAACCGCCGGCAGCCATGACGACACAGAGAGTAGTCTCGTCCTTAAGCTTTACTTCCACTTCGGGAAGGCGGTTTTCCACACATGCGAGCATGATCTCAACCAGATCGCAGTCCAGACGCATGAGCAGAGGTTGACACTCAGGATCGCCGAAACGAACATTATATTCAAGAACAGACGGACCGTCTGCAGTATACATCAGTCCGGCATAAAGAATACCGGTAAACGGCTCACCGCGGTCGGAAAGGAGTTTGAGGATAGGCTTGATCACAAGCTCCGCGGTCTCTTCATATTTTTCGCGAGGCAGAATCGGGGCCGGACTGTATGCGCCCATGCCTCCGGTGTTGGGTCCGGTATCGCCTTCGCCGACGGCCTTATGATCCTGGGCGGAAGGAAGAAGTGCGTAGTCTTCACCGGCACAAAAAGCCAGAAAAGAAGCTTCTTCACCTTTGAGAGCCTCTTCAACCACAACCCGCTCACCTGCGGAACCGAAAACTTTCTTAACCATCATCTCGTCAAGAGCCTCAAGAGCCTCTTCAACGGTAGAAGCAACAACCACGCCCTTGCCCGCAGCAAGACCGTCAGCCTTAACCACGATAGGAGCGCCTTTTTCTTCCACAAAAGCCCTGGCCTGCTCATATTCATCAAAAACCTGAAAAGGTGCGGTGGGAACACCGGAATCGCGCATGGTCAACTTTGAGAAAGCTTTGCTGCCCTCAAGGTTTGCCGCATAAGCTCCGGGACCGAAGCAGGGAATCCCCTCTTTCTCAAGGGCTTCCTTGATGCCCAGCACCAGAGGCAGCTCGGGTCCTGCAACAACCAGATCAATCTTATTATCCTTGGCAAAATTGACCAGTCCGGGCAGATCGTCGTCCTTTATGGGTACGTTGGTTCCCTCAAGACGGGTTCCGCCGTTACCGGGTGCAATGAAAATTTCCGAAACCTTGGGACTCTGACCGATTTTCCAGGCCAGAGCGTGTTCTCTTCCACCAGATCCAACAACAAGTATTTTCATGAGACCATCCTCTTCATAGATTAAGCTAGGCTTCCCTTAGAAAAATATCGCCATTTTGGCAAGAAAATGCGTACAGACAAGTGCTTTCCGCTACCCTGATTACAGTGTTTCCGGAAAACCAGATAAAGATATGCCCCGGTGTCAAAATGAACCGGGGATTGGAAATTTAAATGTATATCAAATACTAAATATTCTCAAACTGCGTACCATGACAATCTAAACCAAGCAGTATAGTCTGAAATATTTATAAAATATGAATGGTCTAGCCGCTGATTCTGACATCTGCCGCGATAACTCCGATCAGCCTTCCGCTGGAATTAAAAAAAGGACCGGACACGGTAATGCAATTACCCCCGGTTGCGCTGGATTTATAGACATCCGAAATAAAGATGGTCTGGTCCTCAACCACTCCCCTGAACCATTCACGGCTGCTCCAGTCATTTCCGTATGCGGACTTGTCTACCGAGTAGTTGTCCCACTGACCGCTGATATTACTCACCGTCTGCTTTCCGGTATGGTCTGTCACATAAAGCAATTCGAGAAAGCTGTTATTCCGGACGACACTGCGCATAGCCCTTTCCTGCAATTCACGGTCGAGGGAGAGAATATCCGAAGACTTTGCCAGTGAATCAATTACCTCCTGGACCTTTCCATTGCCCACAAGCTTGAAAACCCCGACCATATCATCCAGATCAGTGATCCGCGCTCCGAGATCGACAACCGCCTCATCCGCTCCATTCATGGCCTGACCGGTTTCATCCGATATCATGTGAACTTCTGTCACGGCCTCGCGCACACTGTTGCTGGCCTCGGCCTGTTCTAAAGCCTCCCGGGCGATATGCCTTACACCTTCTGAACTTTTGGCTGCAAGTTCGACAATTTCACCTAAAGCCTGCCCTGAACGAGAAGCAAGTTCCGAAGCATCACCAGCCAATCCGGTGATATGGTTGACCCCGTCAACAGTCTTGAGCACATGCTCCTGAATCCTGCCTATCTCTGTACCGACATCACGGGTGGCTTCCATAGTTTTTTCCGCAAGATTCCGAACCTCATCAGCAACAACCGCGAATCCTCGTCCGGCGTCACCGGCTCTTGCAGCCTCAATCGCGGCATTAAGAGCCAAAAGATTGGTCTGATCGGCAATGTCTGAAATTACACTCATTATGCTGCCTATCCCTTCGGCCTGCTTACCGAGGGTTTCAACACGATCATTAAGCTCATTGGTGTTATTCATTACAGAGTTAATGGATTCAATGGTCTGATCAAGTACCAGCTCTCCTTCTCTGGCCTTTTCAGCTGCCTGCTCAGCTTCCACTGCCGCGGACTCGGCACGCTCTACCGAATTGCGTATGGAAACATCTATCTGCTCCATGGAAGAAACGACTGAAGAAAGATACTCCTGCTGCCTTCCCGCCCCTTCGTTGGCCCGGGTTGAAGCTTTGTCAAGAAAAGAGGAACTGCTGCGGATTCCCTCCACTGCGTTCTCAAGTGTACCGGCCGCAGACAG
The DNA here is from genome assembly GCF_055394525.1 of Maridesulfovibrio salinus. Taxonomy (NCBI): domain Bacteria; kingdom Pseudomonadati; phylum Thermodesulfobacteriota; class Desulfovibrionia; order Desulfovibrionales; family Desulfovibrionaceae; genus Maridesulfovibrio; species Maridesulfovibrio salinus. Next base: position 913,895 of record NZ_AP042461.1, on the reverse strand, counting down.
AAGCCCTTTACAACGGGCCTGTTCGCCATGCATTCTTGCTTCATCAGCAAGCTTGTAGGCTTCAAGCTGTTTGGCTATTTCTATTTCGCACTGTTCACCAGCCTCACGGAGCTTTACACTCAGGGATTCCATATGCTCCTCAAGAGCGGCCGAAGCAGGAAGATGGGTTCTCAAATCTTTAATATCACCTTTGAAAGACTTTTCTGTAACAAGACTTTCAAGCCATTCGCCAGTAGCTTTGCTGAAGTTTCCGACTTTCCGGGACGCCAGAAAAGAAGAAATTCCCAGCAGCAATGCCGCAGAACCGAACAGCCCGATTATCGGAACCGGATTATTCCCCGCGAAAGTTTCAGGCATCAAAATCATGAGCAGGCACAGAAGTAAAATAACTAAAATTTCTAATACCAGATGAATCATAAGCCTCGAAGACATAAGTCGACTCCTTAAAGAAAAGCACGTTGGCAGGGAAAATTGTAATGTACTGCGTTAGACAGTACTGAATGAATCAATATTCAAGAGGATGAAAGAGTATACTCCAGCGCACTGACAATTTCAGCGGCATGGTCCTTATCAATAATTTTACCTCCTTCAGGCCCTTCAACATGGAAAACATCAAAGACGCTCTGTCCGGTGGTTGAAATTCTGGCCATTTGCAGATTCACATTCATGCGGGAAAAAAGCGCGGTTATATCATAAAGGAGCCCTGAACGATCCTGCGTAATGACTTCGATTATAGAACACGTGTCACTTGAATCATTATCCAGAGAAACTCTTGTCGGGACCCGGCTGGGGACATTACGACAATAAACTGAGCTGCGTTTTTTGTGTAAACGGTAATCCAGGGCAAGCCTTCCGGTTAGAGCATAGAGGATGGTCCTTTCGACTCTGGCCCATATATCGGAAGGAGCATTTTCAGAGGGAGCTTCTACCAGAAATGTGTTAACAGCAGTACCATCAGCCCATGAAAAAATTTCAGCAGACAGGATATTGACCGAATGCAGGGACAAAGCACCGCTTTGAGCTGCAAATAGAAAGTACTGATCACGGGCGGTGATTACCAGCTTTATACGCCTTTCATCTTCAGTGGGGAAGCTGCGGACAATATTGATCCCCATTCCGCCTCTTCCAGAAGGCTTGCGGACCAGATCCCTTTCATACAATTTGTTAAAGTCCAGAACCTGCTTCATATGCAGAACCATCTCGTCAGGGTCCTCAACAAGAAGATAGCGTTCAGGCATGACGGATATCATAGCCTCTACCTTCTGCGATTCAAACCTGTCAGACGCGGCAAGCCAGAGCTTGCGGACAGCATCGGCCAGTATATCTTCACTCTCAAGTTCCGAGTAACTATCGTCAGTCAGCACCAGTTCGAGTCCGGCATAAATTTCACGAAGCAAAGCTTCACTCCATGAATTCCAGACCCTCGGTCCCGTGGCCATGGAGTCCGCCATGGACAGGATGAAAAGCATCCGCAGACGGCGGGCGGACCTTACAGTTTCGGCAATTGCGCGCAGAGCCTCTATTGAACTTAAATCAATGGCTCTTGAAGAACGGACCAGCAAAAGATGCTCCCGCACCAGAAAAATAACATCTTCCTTGAAACGATTCGGCAATCCAGTGCGGAAAAGAATATCTTCGACCATCTTTGCTCCGCGTTCACTGTGGTTCGGCTTCCCCTTTCCGATATCGTGAAAGAGTGCGGCAAGCACCAAAGCATCGAAATCCTGCCCGGAGATGCACTTTCCTCCTTCAGCAAATTCATCACGAAAAATGTCGCAGCATTTATGAACGGTCAGGAGAGAATGCCGCCCGGGGGGGTACTGATGGTAGCCATCGTAAGGAACAAGCTCCGCGACTTCTGCGAATTCCGGCAGAAAAGATTTGAATAAACCGCTGTCAAGCATTTCCAGCGAGGCACGCCAGCCGTACTCGCCTTTCAGAATATCAATCAGGCTGATCAAAGCCTTTTCAACACTTACTCCGGCCCCGCTTTCGATCTTTGATACAGCTCTTCTGGCGTCACGGGTTAACGGTTCGCCTGTCCGGGATTTCGTTTTGAAAATCTGCAGAGCTTCTTCAATCCCTAAAGGATCTTCCCCGCCAATAAAACTTTGAGAGCCGGGAGCTATCGATTCCCTGTAAAGGGCATCCCCCATGGACCTGATGCGAACCATGGCCTTGTGTATCGAGGCAAGCAGGTCATTGCCTCTCTTGGCGGGATTATAGCCCTTCACTCCGCAGAGCGAAGCTACGTCAGGCAGAACCTCCAGAATAAGTTTATCCTGCTTACGCTTTCTGGTCAGATGAACGGCACAGCGTGCACGCATAATCAGAGATTCATCGCGGCATAGATCCACAAGATCCTCCTGATTCAAAGGATAGAACCCTCCTCTGACATCCGCGCACCACTTGATGAACTGAACATCCCGCAGCCCTCCCCAGCCGTTTTTGAGATCCGGTTCGAGAACGACGGAATCCATTCCCACGCCCATCTTGCTGCGGTTTTCCCACAGGGTGTGGCAGAAGGAATCTCCGGCTTGCGGCAGGACCTTTTCCCGAAACCCGGCAAAAAGCTTTCTGAACGGCTCTTCTTCTCCGGCAATAAACCGAAGATCAAGCAACGAGGCAAGAACCTTGCTATCCGACTTTGCCAGCTCAAGGTTGTCATTGACCGTCCGGACACCGTGACCGATATCAAACTTGAGATCCCACAGAGGATGAAAAAGAAACCCTGAAAGCTCTTCAAGCCCTGAACCGGACATATGATCAGACAGGATCAGGACATCCAGGTCGGAAAAAGGTGCAAGATGTCCCCGTCCATAACCGCCTACAGCCACTATCGAAAGCTTCTCGTCAACTGAGATGATCCTGTTATCTACGGCCTCGGCCACCCGTTCCCGGAAATAGGTGTCCACCAGTGCGGACATCTGCTGCGGGAAATCCCGCGGCATGCTCCTGGAGCATGCCGCAAGAAGGATTTCCCGTCCGGCAAGCAGGTTATCTATTGAACCTCTTAGAGAGGTTTCGGGGGCTGTGTCCTGATTCATGCTTTGAATATGATTTGCTTTCCGCTTTTATGATCTTGCAGGAGCATCCAGCGCACCGGATGCTCCCTTACGTGAAACGAAAAGCTTCATCAGTTTGAATTAACAGGTATAAACGCTGAATCTAGATCGCTTCAGGACCGGTTTCACCGGTACGAATGCGCACTACTTCTTCTACGGGAATGACAAAGATCTTACCGTCACCGACCTTACCGGTCTTTGCAGCAGCGCTGACAGCCTCAATGACTTCAGGAACACGCTCTGCATCAACAACGATTTCAACCTTGGTTTTGGCCAGAAAATCCACCTGATACTCTGCACCGCGGTAAACTTCCTTATGTCCGCCCTGACGACCGAATCCTTTGACATCGGTCACTGTCATTCCCTTTAAGCCCAGCGAAGCAATGGCTTCCTTCACATCGTCAACCTTGAAAGGTCTGATTATTATTTCAATCTTTCTCATCAGATATAAACCTCATTCTTTAAATTTTATTCTATCCAGGAGTGCAGAGAGGCCCAACCTTTCTACCACCGGAGGAAAAACATGACCAGTCAGCAGTTCCAGCAGGCTTGAATCAAATCCAGTGCCCGCCGGGACAACTTAGATCTGATACCCGGCTTCACTGTGTTCGGAAACGTCAAGACCGGCGACTTCATCCTCTTCAGAAGGTCTGAGTCCATAAAACTTGTCAATAAGTTTGAACAGTATCCAGCTTACCGCAAAGCAGTATGCCCAGGTGGCAATACAGGACTCAATCTGAATCCAGAGCTGTCCGGGGTTACCATAAAGCAGTCCCTCAGCACCGATGCTGGCAAAAACACCGGTTGCGATCGCACCGAAAGTTCCGCCGATACCGTGGATGCCGACAACGTCAAGGGAGTCATCATAGTTCAGTTTGGATTTAAGCAGCACGCCACCATAGCATATTGCTCCACCGCCGAAACCGATAACAATTGCAGCCATGGGAGTTACAAAACCCGCAGCAGGGGTGATGGCAACCAGACCGGCCACAGCACCGGAAGCAGCGCCGAGAGTTGTAGGTTTGCCGCCATGGATTGTTTCAACAAGCAGCCAGCCCAGAACAGCAGAAGCGGCAGCCATGTGGGTAGTAACAAAAGCGTTGGCAGCAAGACCGTCAGCAGCAAGGGCGCTACCGGCATTGAAACCGAACCAGCCGAACCAGAGGATACCGGCACCAAGCAGAGTCATGGGCAGGTTATGCGGGATAAAAGGTTCTTTACCATATCCTTTACGCTTACCCATAACCAGACAGGCGGCAAGAGCGGCTGAAGCAGAACTCATGTGAACAACAGCACCACCGGCAAAGTCGAGGGCTCCGTCACTTCCCATCCAACCGCCACCCCAGACCCAGTGGCACATGGGGGAGTATACAAAAATCACCCAGAGGGTGGAAAAAATCAAAAGTGCGCCGAATTTCATCCGCTCGGCAAAAGCTCCGGTGATAAGTGCCGGAGTAATTACTGCAAACATGCACTGGAAAATCATGAAAAGAAGATGGGGCAGGTTATCAGCAGGACTTCCGGCAGTATCCATCCCCACACCGTTGAGTGCGAAAAAGTCCATTCCACCGATGAGACCGCCGATGTCGGTACCAAAAGCAAGAGTGTAACCGATTACAGCCCAGACGATTGAGACCAGTCCGAGCATGATAAAGCTCTGCATGATAGTGGCAAGCACGTTTTTGCTGCGCACCATGCCGGCATAGAAAAGGGCCAGCCCCGGAGTCATGAACATGACCAGAGCCGCACAAACAAGAATGAAAGAAGTATCCGCCGCATTCATTTTATATCAACCCCCGTTGATTATCTTTTTTACAATTTTGTCGCCAACTGCAATTCTAAACCAGTTCTTTTTTGCAAATTTGCAAATTTTGTCCTTCAAAAATGAATATTCAATACCTACTAAGCACAGTTTGTGCCAAAAACGGTCAATACCTAACCCAAAACAAGGTAAAAATATACCTAAAATACATATTTGAAATTTTCATATAAATACAAAGCGCATAAATGAGACAAATAAACATTTAAATAAAAAATGCAGCACTAAATTTAGTGCTGCGTCCTTCATTATATCCTAAAAACAGAATTTTATTATCTTAAGAAGTCAACGAACAAACAAGTTCACACCAACAGACCTGCACGCCAAACAAGGCAACAGAGAAGCCGAAAACCCAAGAACAAGGCTAAGCGTGAAACAAGAAGACAAGGAAGACACTCTACTCTCTATTCCGGAACACCCTCTTAACTAAAAGTGAGAACCAAGCTTCCCTCCGGTTTGACAACTCAAAAGAGCATGCAACCTTAATAGGCGAAGGGCTCGGCATCCCGAAACTCAAAAATAAAAGGAACTGAGGGAACACCACATTTCTCGATATGATCCACTGCAAGCAGATAATCAGGTGGAACAACAGCAGCCACAACCCCGGGCAATTCAAATGAAGGATTGCCGGAAGCAGACTCAACAAGCCTGCCGTAAACTTTGACCCATTGCCCTTCCGGCACCGGCAGATTACCCTCCAGCACAATACCGGCTCCGACAGCATCAGCAAGGCAGCAGACAATGGCGACGCGGGATAAAACCACGTAAAAACTGCCATCCGGACCTTTTCCTTCAAGCAACATTCCCCGCAGAACCACATCCTTTGCAATCTGCCCTCTACCTGACTGTAATATAGAAAAAGCCTCTGCCACATTCATTCGGAGATACTCTTTTCCATCGAAACTCTCACGGGCAACCACTTCCTCGACACGGGAACTCCTTGAAACATCAGAGAAAGAAAGATCCTCCTCCATATCCACCACAGAATTACCGGACACCGACCACAGACATAGCCCCGTAAAGCACAATGCAATAAAGCTTCTGGACACCCCGTGCCCATGGCTATGCGCGAACAACCGGACACCCCCAAGAAGCAGCAGAACTGCCCCACTGAAGGCCGTCAATAATTCAAATCTGGGATTCAGATAATGCCAATAAGGACCAGAAAGCGGAAGCCAGACCATGAATCCACCAAGAAACACGAGAGCCAAAGCATCAAAAAGGCAATAAATCATACTCATATCAGCCCCAGCCCCCCTAAAACAACAGACATGGCAAAAACCGTGAGCAACGGAACAAGAATAATCCACATAGCGACCCGCCCCTTGAAGACAGCCAGAAACATCACGGCCAGCTTAATATCAAGCATGGGCCCAAGGGCAATAAATGAGACCAGCGACACCTTTGGAAACATAGAAAAAGAAGCAGCCACAAAGGCATCGGCCTCAGAACAGACACAAAGAACAACAGCCAGTCCCATCATTAATATAATAGAAGGGAGCAATTCCCCCGAAAAAGAAGTGACGACATCTGCGGGAACAAAAGTTTTGAACAATGCAGCGGCACAGGCCCCAAGAATCAGAAACTTTGACATTTCCAGAAACTCACTCCCTGCATGGGATAAAAGAGTGGACAAGCCGGAACCGGAAACACTCTCACAACCGCAGGAGCAACCAGAATCTGCAAACCCTCCTATGGGAACCAGCCCTTTCAGCAGATCATGCGCTACGACCCGCTGAAACATCAACCCCAGCACTGAAGCAGGAACAGCCACGAAAAGGACCCGCCACCCAAGCATGGCCCAATCCCCCCGAAAGGCCACATAGGTGGAAACCAACACCACCGGATTTACGACCGGAGCCGCCAACATATATGGTATGGCAACTGAAGCGGGGACTCCCTTTCCCATCATGCGCCTTACAATTGGGACCACACCGCATTCACAGGTCGGCAACAAAGCCCCGGCTGTTATACCGCAGAGAATACGCGCCGGAACAGATTTCGGGACATACTTTTCAATATTATCCCTGCTCATATAAACCTCAAAAGCGGCCCCAAGAAGAGACCCGAGCAGCAGAAAAGGAGCGGCCTCCAGAACAATTGCCACTGCAATTGAACTGAACATTATGAAATTTTCGATAAACAGTTCTGACATACTCTGTTGACTTCCGTTAATATATAATGAATAAGATGAGAATTGAATATCAATATCATCACTGCGAGGTTAGATTTATGAAACCACTACTATGTATACTGTCAGCCTTGACCTGCATAATGCTACTTGCCGATGCTGCGCTGGCCTCTCCCCTAAAGGTCACGGTATCGATTGTTCCACAAAAATATTTCGTGGAAAAAATCGGGGGAGAACTTGTAAGCGTCAATGTAATGGTCCGGCCGGGCAGTAGTCCGGCTACATACGAACCACAGCCCAAACAAATGGCCCAGCTGAGCGAGTCGGACATATACTACGCAATAGGCGTTCCTTTTGAAAGAGCCTGGCTGCCCCGATTCAAGTCCGCCAATCGCAACATGGAATTCATAGACTTAAGCGACTCCGTGACCAGAATGGCAATGGGAGCACACGCCCATCACGATGAGCACGAAGAGCATGCCGAACACCACGGACACAACCATGAAGGACATGATCACCACGAGAACTTCATTGCAGACCCGCATATATGGCTTTCTCCTCCTCTGGTCAGAATAATAGCCATGGAAATACGAGACACCCTGACAGAGAAAGACCCTGCAAACGCTCAGACATACAACGAAAACTATTTCAAGTTTGCACAGGAGATCAACAATCTTGATCAGAAAATTTTAAATCTTTTTGCAGGCAATGCAGGGAAAACAAGTTTCATGGTCTACCATCCCTCATGGGGGTATTTCGCTGAAAGCTATGGATTAAGGCAGATCCCCATAGAAGCGGAAGGGAAAGACCCCAGCCCAAGAGAACTGGCAGAACTCATCAAATTTGCCAAAGACAATTCTGTCAAAGCTATTTTCATACAACCACAATTTTCCCGCAAAAGTGCCGAAGCCATTGCCTCCTCCATAGGAGCAAAAGTACTCGTCGCTGACCCTCTTGCAGAAGACTGGATTACGAACCTCGAAAAAACTGCTGAATCATTTTCAAGCGACTCCAAATAACAGACTCAGACACATACAAGAAAACCGCCTCTCATGATGAAAGGCGGTTTTTATTCGGCAGTTATCCAACCTAATAGGCGGCAAACACAAAATTTTGATTAATAGCTCAATACTCCGAGCAGAAGAAACATAAAGGCCACAGCCCCGCGAAACACTGAGGAGGAAGTCCTTGAAGGCATTTCAGCACTCAACTGGCTTCGCAGTTCGTTAAGCGCGTGATCCAGTTCGCGTTCACTGGTTTTTCTTTCTCTGCGAGCCAGACGGGCCTGCTCCCGCAACGCACTCATCTCCTTACGATGCATAGATATTAACGATTCTACACCTGTCATTAATCTCTCTCCATGTAATATTGGATAACTGCGGCCGAAGTGTGTTAAAAATTTATGGACCGGGAGCCCGGAGGGGTCGGGGAGGTGGAGTGGGCTACCCGGTCCATACTTGACTAACAAGCTAACCTTTTCTTAGCATCAAACGTGCCAAAACAACTTTAATCCCTAACTACCTTTATTCAAAGGGCTCTTGCTGCAACCAGATCGATAAGACTCTCTTTTATTTGCTGGACTTTGTTGATTATACATAATATTAACGACATTTCATAATATATCTTAAATAGCGGTAACCTCTAATAATTATCATGACCCTATCAATAAACGACTACAAAGCACTTTCCCAGGAACTTGATCCGGAAAAACTGCAGAAGACCATACTGACCTTACTTCTAAAGCTTCAAAATGTTGAACGAGGTTCGCTCTGGCTGAAAAAGGAAGGGAAGTACGAGTGTGTTGAAGCCCTTGGCAATAAGAGCGAAAGCGTAAAGGGTGTCCGACTTTCCCCTGCCGATAAAAGTATCGTGGGCTGGGTGATTGAAAGGGGAAGAATGACCATCGCCGAAGCCGGAGATGAGAGACATCACAGTATCATCGAAGAAAACTTTAAGATTAAGAGCAAACTTATCCTGTGCTTTCCCCTGCTGGTTAAAGGAAAGGATGTCTACGGGGCGGTTCAGGTTATCGATACCAGTGCTTCGGGGGACCGGCTGAACCTCGACCCCTCATATCTTACAATGCTTCAGGACCTTGTGGATATTGGAGCAATAACTCTGAGCAACTCAATCGAATTTCAGAAGCAGCAGCGTAAATATGCACAACTGAGCCTTACCTTGAACAACATTCGAGGACAGAAAAATATTGTCGGCAAAAGTCCCTCAATAAACAAGGCATTAAAACAGGTTCAGAATTTCGGCGCAACGAATTACCCGGTACTTCTTTACGGTGAATCCGGCACTGGTAAGGAACTCTTTGCAGAAGAAATCCACGCGCAAAGCTCCCGGGCTGGCAAACCCTTTTTAACTCAAAACTGCAGCGCAATCCCCGAGAACCTGCTTGAAAGTGAATTATTCGGTTATGTCAAAGGAGCTTTCACCGGTGCGAACAGCAACAAGGCCGGGCTGTTTGAAGCAGCTGACGGGGGAACTGTATTTCTCGATGAGATCGGCGACATGGATATCAACCTTCAAGCCAAACTGCTGCGGGTTCTGCAGGAAAATGAAATCAAACCCCTCGGTGGGACACAGTCAAAAAAGATTGATGTCCGCATCATATCCGCAACCAACCGGAACCTTGAAGAGGACGTGCGCTCAGGAAGGTTTCGTGAAGACCTTTACTACCGGCTGAATGTATTGCCGCTGAAACTTCCGGCCCTGAGGGAAAGAAAGGACGACATCCCTTTGCTGACCGAATACTTCCTGAACCGTGAAGCTGCCAGCAATCACATGCTTCCCAAAAAAATGGACTTAAGGTCCATGGAGTCCATGGAAAAATACTCATGGCCGGGAAATATCCGTGAACTGGAGAATATGGTCAAACAGTTTCAGGCTATGGTCCCGGGAGACACCATTCACATAACCGATCTGCCTGCCCACATTGCAACGCCGGGTATAGTTTCGGAAAAAAGAATCAAGGACAGACAGAAATCACCCCGAAAAGCAGAGACTTCTGCCCCATTGAGTCCACTGTCTCTTACAGAGATGAGTTGGAAAGAAATGGAACATACATATATTTTACAACTGCTCGAAAAATATCGCTGGAACATAAGTCAGGCAGCCCGGGCTGCACAGGTTAACCGCTCGACTTTCGATTCGCGCATGAAAAAACTCGGCATAACCAAAACTCCAGTCTGAACCGTTCACAGGCTGGTAATGACCGCTTACGGTAAAAGCCCTTTACTCCGGCAATGACGAGGTGCTAGTTAAATGAATGTCTTAAAATCCGGATAATGCGCATTGCACTCAATTGCATTCTACCGGATTCCACCGTTTAGCACGGTCCGCTCAATACCCGGAACAATTATACCGGATAAATTTCAAGGATTTACCAGATGCTCCTTCTCGGAATTGACGTGGGAGGAACCCACACAGACGCGGTAGCCATCGGCCCGGACGGGATTGAGGCGCAGGTCAAGGTTGCCACCGAGCACGACAACCTGCTCTCATCTATAAAGAACGGTCTGGGGGCGATTGTACGCGAAACAGACTCCGCGCGAATAAAACAGCTCAACCTGAGCACCACCCTTTCAACCAACGCGATTGTTGAGGGCAACTTCGAAGACGTTGGAGTTATTGTCTCAGCAGGTCCCGGACTGGACCCTCATTCTTTCATGGTCTGCAAAGACTTCCATGTCATCCCGGGTTCACTCGACCACCGAGGCTCGGAGACAAAAAGGCTTGATAATCTGGCCCTTGAAGAAGCCATTGCTTCCTGCCGAAAATCAGGTGTCAAAGTATATGCGGCCATTACCAAATTCTCTCCACGTAACCCGGCACATGAAAAAGAGATTGAACTGGCAGTGGGAGACAATGCGGACTTCATCACTCTGGGTCATCAGCTGACCGGGAGGCTCAACTTTCCGCGCCGCATTTCCACCGCGTTCTACAACTGCGCCGTCTGGAGAATATTTAATGGATTCGCCGACGCCATTGCCGACACCCTTGAAGAGATGGGACTGGGGCATATCAAAGTAAATATTCTGAAGGCCGATGGCGGGACAATGCCGCTGCCTCTCTCACGCAAGATCCCCGTACAGTCCATTTTCTCCGGACCTGCAGCGAGTGTCATGGGTATTATCGCCCTCTGCAACATCACCCACGACTCCATAATTTTCGATATCGGCGGAACCACCACCGACATAGCAATTTTCGCTGGTGGAAGCCCCCTTATTGAACAGGAAGGAATCAACATCGGATCTCACCCTACACTGGTCAGGGCTCTTAAGGTCCACTCCATCGGTATCGGAGGGGACTCGGCTGTTTCGGTAATGGATAAAACTGTACGGGTCGGCCCCAACAGGCTGGGGCCGTCAATCGCCTTCGGCGGTGAAATCCCGACCCTTACTGATGCACTGATCTGGAAAGGATCCTGTGAATGCGGGAACATGGACAAGTCCAAAGCGGGATTCGCAGGATTTGCCGCTAAAAACGGTCTTGAAGCTGAAGAACTTGCTGACAGGGCCATTGATTATGCAGTGGAAAAAATCCATTCCTCAACCCGTGAACTGGTGGACGAAATCAACCAGCAACCGGTATACACCATCCACGAATTGCTGGAGAACAGGCGGATTATACCCCGCAAAATTTATGTAATGGGTGGTCCTGCGCAGGCCATGAAAATGAATCTTTTCCGCAAATTCCGTCTTTCAACCGAAGTACCCAAAAACTACGATGTGGCAAACGCCATCGGCGCGGCCCTGACCCGCACTACCACAGAACTGGAGCTCTTTGCCGATACCGAAAGGGGAATGATGTTCATTCCCTCACTCGGACACAGGGAAAATATACCCCGTTCCTACAAGCTTGAAGACGCTGAAAAAGACGCCATGAACCATCTGCTCGCCCACCTGGGTGAGATGCACGTGGCTTCCGACGGTTCAAACGCCCAGATCACCTCTTCCTCTTCATTCAACATGGTCAACGGCATCAGCAAGGTAGGTCGAAATATCAGGGTAAAATGTCAGATCAAACCCGGCGTGGTCCGGACATATTCTTAACACGGAGTCAACATGCTCAAGGCTGAAAACAGTCTGGGAATTATCTTTTTCCCCGCTTACGACTGGGCCATTTCCCCCACCCACCCTGAACGAGAAGAGCGGCTGCTCTACACACAGGACCAGTTGCGGGAAGAAGGCCTTTTCGACATAGAAGGTATTCGCGAATACAAGCCGGAAGTTGCTTCCACTGAAGATATAGAACGGGTGCATTTCTGTTTTCCCGAGGCCGAGTCAGTGGCCACACGTTCGCACTTCATTTCAGCCGGAGGCGCCATAAAAGCCGCCGAACTGGTAATGGAAGGAGAAAGAGACCGCTCATTTGCACTCATACGCCCGCCGGGGCATCACGCCATGAAAACAGTTCAGGGCTCCCGTGGTTTCTGCGCCATCAACATTGAAGCTATAATGTGCGAGTATATCCGCGAAAAATACGGCCCGAAACGTATTGCCATTGTGGATACAGACTGCCACCACGGAGACGGAACACAGGATGTATACTGGCATGACCCCGACACCCTTTTCATCTCAATGCATCAGGACGGGCGCACCATTTTCCCCGGAACGGGATTCCCCAAAGAGGCGGGCGGACCGAAAGCACTCGGGCGCAACATCAATATCCCCCTGCCGCCCGGTACTGCGGACGCTGGATTCATGATGGTAATGAAAGATCTGGTCATGCCTATTCTTGATGACTTCAAACCGGACCTGATCATCAACTCAGCCGGGCAGGACAATCATTTCACCGACCCCATAACAAACATGAACTTCTCAGCGCAGGGTTACGCAGCTCTGAACTCCATGCTCAAACCGGATATAGCTGTTCTTGAAGGCGGGTATGCCATTCAGGGAGCACTTCCCTATGTTAACCTCGGTATCAGTCTGGCTATGGCCGGAGTGGATTACTCCCACGTCCGGGAACCGGGATTCAATCCCGATACCCTGCGCGAATCTGATGAAATCATGGATTACATTGCCAAGATATGTGACGGAGTCAGAGATATTTATTTTAATCCGCCATCAGAAAGCAGCGAAGGGGTAATAAGCGGCAAATGGTCTGTCAGGCACCGCAATATTTTCTACGACACTGAAGGCTTCACCGAATCACAGACTGAATCCCTGCTCCTTTGTGATAACTGCCGGGGGCTGCTCAAAGTGGAAACTCAACGAGAAAACGGGCCGATGGGCTTTGGAGTCGAAATACCGGCAGCAGCCTGTGAAAAATGCCGCAACACCGGATACTCCATACTTGAAGAAGCCCAGGTAAAAAGCCGCTACCGCTACATGCAGATGATAAACCGCAAAGACAAGGATTATCTCCGTTACGGATTCTGACCCAAAAAGAAAAAAATCCTCAAGTTGTGAGGAAAAAGATCGCTCTCGGAATCTGCCGGAAACCGGAAGTGAGGGGCCTCCTATTCAAAGAACCTGAGCGGCCTTTCTATAACAAGGACAACGCAGGCTCTCCGGCAAATCTCACAAAAAGTATAGCCCGAATCAAAAAAACACAGGCCTTAACGCAATCAAGCACGTTAAGGTCTGTGTTTTTTGATGTTTATCTAAGCGTCTTCGCGGTACGTTTAAAAGAGAGACTGCTCTATAAACGGCAGTATTTCTTTAACAGATAATCTGCAGCGACAGTTTCAATATCCTGATACTATTCATTATTAACGATTAATTATCACTGCATCTCCCTGATAATCCTTGAAAGTTCATCAGCAAGACTGGTGAGTTTATCAATCGCTTCAGCAGACTGAACCATTGCCTGTTCGGTCTCACTCGAAATACGGCTGACCTCAATCGTTGACTGGTTAATCTGTTCACTTGCAGCCGCCTGCTGTTCTGCAGCTGTAGCTATTGAACGGATACGATCCGCGGTTGAGTCCGAAATTGATACAATCCCTTCCAGAGCTTCACCGGACCGTCCTGCAAGCTCGGTACTTCTCTCAACAGAAGCGACAGCTGCCTCTGTAGCAAGTACATTGGCCTTGGCCCCCTGCTGAATTCCTGAAACGGCCTTATGCACTTCAGTGGTAGCCTGCACCGTCTTCTCGGCAAGCTTACGGACTTCATCCGCCACAACGGCAAATCCCCGTCCGGCCTCACCGGCACGGGCAGCCTCAATCGCAGCGTTAAGTGCGAGAAGGTTAGTCTGGTCGGCAATATCCTCAATAACACTGAGAACATTGCCTATATCCTCAGATTTCTTATCGAGTTCTTCCATGGATTCTTTAAGAGTGGCAGCCTGTCCGGCAACCTCATCAATAGCCTTAACAACTCCAGTCACGACTTGTGCCCCGTCCTGGGCCTGATGTTTGGCGCTGTCGGCATCTCCGGCAGCTTCCTGAGCATGGCGGGCAACCTCAAGAACTGTGGCGTTCATCTCTTCCATGGCTGTTGCGGCCTGTCCGGACTGCTCGGTCTGAACAACCGCGCCGCTACGGGCTTCATTTACCAGACCGTGAAGCAGACTTGCGGCTTCACCCAGATCACTTACCACACTGTTGGCCTGCTCAGCAGCGTTAGCAATACGCTCATTCTGGCTTATAATGTGAGATTCCCGCTTTTTGAGCTCGGTAGTATTGATATAGAGGCAACATCCGCCGATCACATTGCCCACCACGTCATGCAGCGGAAACAGATTGGCAAGAATATTAATATCACTGCCATCAGTATGCTTGAAAATAACCTCACGGTTCATGACCCGGTTGTCATCATCCATACAGTATCCAATGAGGGACTTGCGGTCATCATTATAGAAAATCTGGGAGATCATGCGCCCGTAGTATGACTGCGGAGACTCACTGGAACCGATCATGTCCATACATTCCTGATTAAGAAATGTTATCTTCTCAGAAGTATCCACAATGCAGCAGGCAATAGGCAGGCCTTCCAGTATACTTCGACTGAATCCCAGCCTTTCCTTGTACCCTTCTCCTAGCTTCGTTACCGCAAGCCGCAGTTCATCAAGCCCCGGAGAAGTACACTTATCCGCTTCAGTGTATTCGCCGCTAAGAACCTTACCGGAAAATGCGGTTATGCAATTGACCGGGCGAAGCACTCTGGCATTCAACTGGTA
The DNA here is from genome assembly GCF_055394525.1 of Maridesulfovibrio salinus. Taxonomy (NCBI): domain Bacteria; kingdom Pseudomonadati; phylum Thermodesulfobacteriota; class Desulfovibrionia; order Desulfovibrionales; family Desulfovibrionaceae; genus Maridesulfovibrio; species Maridesulfovibrio salinus. Next base: position 898,744 of record NZ_AP042461.1, on the reverse strand, counting down.
TAGCAATCCAGTGCCGAGGACAGCAAAAAAACTGATCAGAATCACTACAAAACTGCCGGCAAGTGAAAGGTCATCACCGGACATAAAAAAATAAAGACCGCAGGCCAGAGCAACTGCGATCAGACTTCCAAAATAGATCCATGCGAATAAACGCAGGAACTTTACATTTCCCCTGTTCATGACAGCTCTCCTTGGTATTCCTCATGACCGACTCAGGCCACGTCTCCTGTTCACTGCGACTTCCCATTCGATACTGCCTTGATCAATTTCATTCCGATCACTGAAAAGGACAGAGACCGGTATGAAAGGCAGAACGCCCGCAGTGAGTTCCAATTCAAGCCTCCAAACCGAAAAACCTTCTATATTAAACCTCGCGGAAAGAAGCTAAGCAGTTTGTAAAATGATGTCCACCCATTTTTAACAATCACGTAACAATGTGACACTCATGAATTAGGCTAGGCAACACAGACCACTCAATTGCATTTCATAACTGAAGTTCAACTTTATTTACTCTATTGTTCCAACAGCATAAGCTGACTCTGTTGTACGCTTAATTACTTTTGATATTCAGTAATAAAAGAGCCGCCTGAAAGGCGGCTCAAAACTTCAACTGGTAAATAGTCTCTATTTTTTACAGAAAAATATCGGCCATAGTACCAACAAAAAGAAGGACTGATATCACCCCGTTCAAAGTGAAGAAAGCCATATTGACCTTGCTCATGTCATCGGCTGAAATCACCTGATGTTCAAAAAGGAGTATTCCGCCCACAACGGCCACAGTGCTGAAGTAAACCCACCCCAGTCCAGCGGAAAGTCCTGCCAGCAAAAAGAAGATAACCGTGTTCACATGACTGAAAGTTGAAACAGTCAGTGACTTGTGCAATCCCAGACTGGCGGGAATGGAGTGAAGGTCACGGGTACGGTCGAACTTGCGGTCCTGAGTAGCGTAGAGGATATCGAAACCTGCAACCCAGAACATCACCCCGCAGAAAAAAAGCAGCGCGGTAAGTGAGAATTCTGGCTTCACGCAGAGCCAGCCTGCCACAGGAGCAAGACCGAGCACAGAACCCAACACGTAATGGCACAGATAGGAAAACCGTTTGGTCAAAGAATAAAATGCTGACCAGAAAAGCGCAAAAAAGGAAAGTTTGTAACAGAGTTCGTTCATACCTTTACAGGCAAAAACGAATACCACGGCGCAGACTACAATAAAGAAAAAGGTAAAGAGCGGGGTAAGTTCACCGGTAACTAACGGACGGGTCCGAGTCCGGGGATTTTCACTGTCTATATTGATATCAAAAAGTCTGTTTACAGCCATGGCAAAGGAGCGCACCGCAATCATCGCGACTGTCAGCAGCAGAAAAGGAACCCAGCCCGGCCAACCGCCACCGGCAAGGAACAGGCCCATATATGCAAAAGGGAGAGCGAAAATTGAGTGCTCGATCTTGATCATGCGACAGACCAGCACTGTATTGTCCCAAAGAGTTTTAAAATTATTACGCAGAATATCCAGCAAGATCCCACTCCTTCATTCTCAGATTTGTTCAACTAAAATTTTTCTATCAGCACCGCACCGACAATTACCATAAGTGCCCCTGCAATACGCACCGGGGATGCCTCACGCACGGCATAACCTATGAGTCCATAGTGGTCCAGAAGAATAGAAGCCACCATCTGTCCGGCAACCATCCAGCACATCATGGTCCCAGCTCCAAGAACCGGGGCCACGATAACGGCCGAAGCAACAAAGAAAGCCCCCATGAATCCACCGGTCCACATCCACCACGGCCCCTTGAGCACAACAGATGCTCCGGGGATCGGCACACGCATAACAAGTATATACGAAAGTAGCACCAACGCCCCGACACCGAAGGAAATCAGTGCGGCTAGAACAGGGTCTCCCACAAAACCGCGCAACTTAAAGTTGACTCCGGCCTGAGTCGGGGCAAGTGCCCCGAATAAAAAAGCCATCATTATAAAGAACAAGCGCATGAAAATCCTCCGGCAGTAAATACAATCGAAATAAAGCCTATGGCTTCATTCCTGTACTGCCCTTTCAACACCAATTTAAGAGCTTTGCTACGTTAACGGAAAACCTCCAAAAATAAAACCGCACTGTCCACAGAAGAACAGTGCGGTTTTTTAATTCGATTATGATATTTCAGTGAAAGATAAAATCAATCCTGCTAAAGAAGAACTTATCTTACCTGAAAGTTCAACGTCACTTGAATCTGGATTATGTATTTAACTGACTAATCCGGGACTAGGTGCAGGCCACAAAGAGTTACGAGGTAACACTCACCAGACCGTAATTCTTTTTACCCTTGCGGATAAGCATGCATTCGCCATCAATAAAATCGCTCTCAGCAGGAACGTAGTCAAAATCAGATACGCGTTCATTGTTAATGTAAAGCCCACCGCCCTTGATATCCTTACGGGCCTGTCCCTTGGACTTGACCATTCCGAGATCAAGGAGGATCTGCGGAAGATCGGGCAGTTCAGCTTTAGCGTATTCGATCCCCGGTGCAGCTTCCATAGCACCGCGCAGGGTCGTGGCGTCAACTGACTTAATATCACCTTTGCCGAAAAGAGCAGCTGTTGCGGCCTGAACTTTTTCAAGTTCCTCCTTGCCGTGAATCATGATGGTGGTTTCTTCAGCAAGGCGTTTGTGGGCTTCACGCAGGTGCGGAGCCTCTTCGTGCTTTTTCTCAAGCTCGGCAATTTCTTCCTGAGTAAGGAAAGTGAAATACTTCAGAAAACGAACAACATCCCGGTCATCGGTATTAATCCAGAACTGATAAAATGTGTAAGGTGAGGTCATCTCGGGATTGAGATAAACAGCATTCCCTTCACTTTTACCAAACTTCTTGCCGTCAGCGGTTGTGATCAGCGGAAAAGTAACAGCAAAGCCTTCACCATGAGCCTTGCGGCGGATGAGTTCACATCCGGCGGTGATATTACCCCACTGATCGCCGCCGCCGATCTGAAGCTGGCAGCCTTTCTCCTTATAAAGATGGTAATAATCATATCCCTGAAGGATCATGTAGCTGAATTCGGTGTAGGAAATACCCACATCATCCCGGCCGAAACGGCCTTTGACGGACTCTTTGGCCATCATCCAGTTGATGGTGAAATGCTTGCCGATATCACGCAACATTTCAAGGTAGGAGACACCTTTAGTCCAGTCGTAGTTATTTACAACCTCGGCTTTCTCTCCGGTATTTTTCTCACAGAACGCCTCGATCTGATCTTGGATATTCTGAGCCTGAGATTCAATTTTTTCTTCGGAAGAAAGTTCGCGTTCCTTATCCTTTCCGCTCGGATCACCGATGCGCCCGGTAGCCCCCCCGAGAAGGAACAGCGGATTGTGCCCTGCTCTCTTCATCCGGACGAGGCACAGCAAAGGAACAAGGTTACCGATGTGCAGGCTGTCGGCAGTGGGGTCGAAGCCGCAATACATGGTCTGACCGGGAGTATCCAGATACTCGCGTACCTTCTCTTCGTCAGAAACCTGATTGATCAGCCCTCGCCACTTCAGTTCATCGTAAATATTCATGGTTAAAACCTCTTTATAATTATTTTAGCCTGCATAGGCTTTATTGGTCTTTTTGTTTTCCCATACCCTTTCGCTATAAGAGCCTAAAGTCGGGATGAAATTTTTTCTACAAAACCATTTCGCCCGATTTCCATGCTTCAATGAACGTGGTATTTCCTGACTCTTCATCTATTTCCATGAGCACACCCTGCAGTTCAACCGGGCCTCCCGCGACTTTCCACTTCTGATGCAACCCGGTAACAAATCTCTTAATCACGGGCTTCGGAGTCAGGCCTAAACAGGAGTCTGTCGGTCCGCACATACCTGCATCGGTCATAAATCCAGTCCCTTCGGGCAAAATCCGGGCATCATTGGTCTGAACGTGCGTATGCGTTCCGATAAAAACACTGACCCGTCCATCAAGGTATCTGCCAAGGCACTGCTTCTCTGAAGTTGCCTCGGCATGAAAATCCACAAAGATTATCTTAAAGTCTGGATCAAGCTGTTCAAGAATACGGTCAGCGCATTTAAACGGGCAGTCGGACGGACTCATAAAGGTTCGCCCCTGCAGGTTCAAAACAGCAACAGGCACTTCACCATGAACTTTAAAAACAGTCCAGCCCTTTCCCGGCGCACCTTCAGGCACATTCGCCGGCCTCACAATGCGCTCGGATGTATTCATATAGGAATAAAGATTTGAATACTTCCATATATGATTACCCGAAGTAATCACATCGACTCCATACTCGTGAAGTTCACGGGCATTTTTGGCGGAAAGACCTATCCCCTGTGATGCATTCTCGCCATTGGCGATGATCATATCCAGCTTCAGTGAACGGCGCAGTTCACCAAGCCTTAAGGCAACCCCCTTGCGTCCGGGCCTGCCCACTATGTCACCAAGAAAGAGAATCCGCATAACTCACCTTATTGTTAGCCAACCTTACAGATTACCCCATCAGCGAACTGATCAAAACAGGCACATACGGTAAACCACCCGACCTATCCGTCACAAAAGCGTAAGCCCGACAGGTTGTCTTATGTACAACATCCACCCCACTCAGTACATCCGCAAGCCTCAAGCAAGGAATTCCCGGTTAACGGCTATGAACTTTCAGCCGCCGGAAGAGAAATAAAATAATCTAAAGCGCGAAGCGCATCAAAAGAAAAAAGGCTGCAAACAGCCAGCCTGTGGAGAAAGGTTCGAGTGCTATACACGATATGTCGGAGAGAGGGCAGTCGGGCCTTTATCGGCAGTCTGGCGGGGATAAGCGGCCCGGAAGGTTCCGGGCCGCAATATTATATCTATCTATTTCGCATAACCTACGGAACGGCGTTCGCGGATAACGGTTACACGGATCTGACCGGGATAGGTCATGTTGTTTTCAATCTTGGTGGCAATGTCTTTACAGAGCATATGTGTGTTGTCATCGGAAACGCGTTCCGCATCAACCATAACCCTGATCTCACGACCGGCCTGAATGGCGTATGCCTTGGACACACCATCAAACCCTGTAGCAACGTTTTCAAGTTCTTCAAGACGCTTGACATAGTTCTCCAGAAGCTCCTTACGGGCTCCGGGACGGGCTCCGGACAGTGAGTCGGCAGCCTGAACAAGCGTTGCCAGAACGGACTTGGGTGGAACGTCTTCGTGGTGAGCCTGAATAGCGTGGATGATCTCTTTAGCTTCACCGTGCTTTTTGGCCAGATCAGCACCGATAACAGCATGGGGGCCTTCTATTTCATGGTCGACAGCCTTACCGATATCGTGCAGCAGACCTGCCCGTTTTGCGATCTTCTCGTCCATACCAAGCTCAGCAGCCATGATTCCACACAGAAATGCGACTTCAAGGGAGTGCTGCAGTACATTCTGAGAAAAACTGGTACGGTACTGAAGCTGACCGATAAGCTTCACAATCTCAGGATGGATGCCATGCACACCGACATCAAAAGTAGCCTGTTCACCTATTTCACGAAGCTTTACGTCCATCTCCTGCTCCACCTTGTTGACAATGTCTTCAATGCGGGCGGGATGAATTCTACCATCGTTGATAAGACGCTCAAGAGCCTGCTTTGCCACTTCCCTTCTAAGAGGGCTGTAAGCTGAAAGAACTACAGTTTCCGGAGTGTCATCGATAATAAGGTCAACACCTGTTGCTGCTTCAAGAGCACGGATGTTACGACCCTCGCGACCGATAATGCGGCCCTTCATATCTTCTGAAGGAAGGGTCACGGCGGTTACGGTCTGTTCGTTGACATAGTCTCCGGAATAACGCTGAATAGCCAGGGCAAGAATTTTCCTGGCTTTGCGGGTTCCTTCTTCCTTGGCTTCCATTTCGATAGCACGAACCATCTTGGCAGCCTCATGGCGGGTGCGGCTTTCGATTTCAGTCATGAGCTTTTCACGAGCTTCCTCTGCGGTCAGCCCGGAGACTTCCTGAAGTTTGCGCTCATGCTCATCTTTACGTTTTTCGAGATCCTCATGAAGCCCCTCGAGCTTTTTCTCTTTCTTGATCATGCGCTTTTCAAGAGCCACAACCTCTGACTCTTTATTAGCAACTTTCTCAAGCTTCTGCTCAAGACGCTCTTCTTTTTCCTGGAGACGCTCTTCCTGTTTTTTCAGGCCGCGCTCCATTTCCTTGTACTCATTTTCCTGCTCTCTTTTAAGAGCATATACTTCGTCCTGACCCTGAAGCTTGATTTCCTTCTTCATTGCTTCAGCTTCTTTACGGGCCTCCTGAACGATCCTATCCGCCAACCCTTGCGAGTCGGCCAGGCGCTTGGAATTCACATACCGGTGCAGGGCATAGCCGCCTGCGGCACCCAGGGCCATTCCAAATAAAATCAGAAAAAAATCCCCAAACATGCCATTCTCCTTTTATAGTGACAGGCCTCTCCGGACCTGATTTTTAATTACCGATCATAACAACCGGACATGATTGCAATAATCTTCAAATGGAGAATTGAGAATAGACAGGGCTGAAGAAGAGGATAGCTGGAAAGAATGGCGGGACCAAAACCAAATAAGTTCTTTCATTTTCCTGATGGAAAATATTCCCGCCCGGGGACCCCGGAGATGCCGTGTTGCCGTACTTGTTAGAACCGAGTCTAACTAGGTGGGCGCTGCCCCCGAAGTTTCAGGCTTCCCGGTATATTCCGGGCTTGCACACCACTCCGGCGATGCTTGCTCCCTTACTTTCTATATTGGTTCAAAAGCCATATGACAACACGCACTCCCCAGGGAAATTCAGTATATCTTAAAATGTCGTGCAATGCACAACTTATCACTTCTCTAACAGCGCGTTAATTTTCTCTTCCATCGTTTCTAGCTTTCGGCTGTTCTCAAGGTAATCATCAGCCAGGCTGAGCGCCAGACATGTCAGGAGCTTTTCCTTACTCACGTCCTTGCCTCCCCGCATGAGCTCGTTGAATCTTTCTTCAAGAACATCTTTTGCGGCTTCTATTCTTTCTTTATCCGCATCGGTCTTGAAAGAAATTTCAAGACCGAGAACGGGTATTGTATAACGGGGCATGGCGCTTTAAATACCATCATCCTGTAGAATTTTACAAGTAACCTGTAGGACTTATAAGTCCGGTCAGGCTGTTAAAAACTCTTATTCGAGATTACCTTCAACCTTGCTAAGGAGAACCTCTATGCGACCACGGACTTCGTCCTTTCGCTGCTTCTCCTGTTCCAACTCTTCAAGAAGAAAGGCATTTTCTTCTTCAAGCTGCTTTATTTTCTGCAACATTTTATCGAAACGTTCTTCCAATTGAGCGATTATTTCCATAGTTTTAACCTAATACCTTATCTTTACAAAATCAAGACTTCTTAGGAGTCCGGGATATGTTGACCTGCTTGCCTCTTGCAACTCCCAGGTCTCCATCATTTACGTTTTTAGTAATGGTTGAACCGGCTCCGATCAAAGCACCCTTACCGATAGTCACAGGCGCAACCAGCGCTGTGTTGCTACCGATAAAGGCACCATCGCCTATTACAGTTTTATGTTTGTTCTTACCATCATAATTGCAGGTGATGGTTCCTGCTCCTATATTGACCCCTGCCCCGATTTCACTGTCACCGAGGTAAGTCAGATGGCTAGCCTTGGCTCCTTCGCCCAGCACAGCCTTTTTCATTTCAACAAAATTTCCAACCTTGGCGCCTTTTTCAAGAACAGCACCAGGACGCAGCCTTCCGTAAGGACCGACCATACACTGGGGCCCAACATCGGCATCTTCAAGATGACTGTAAGCCTTGATAAGGGCGTCGGCGGCAATCGAACAGTTCACCATTCGAACATGCGACTCAATAACAGCCCCTCGGCGGATTACAGTTTTTCCGTAAATTTCACAAGGACCTGTTATCTCGACCCCGGGTTCTATTTCAACACCCGGACCGACAATCACAGACTCCCAGTTATGCAATGTGACGCCGGACTTAAGCAGTTGCACGGCAGTCCGCTCGCGTAAAGCAGACTCGGCATGCGCAAGTTCGTAAGGGCTGTTTATCCCCATCAAATCGATAGAGTTACCGCAATTAACAGCCGTAACGTTCATGCCACAATCCACAGCAAGGTCAACTAAATCTGTGATATAATACTCGCCGCTCTTATTATCGTTGGTCAGCTTGCTAAGGAGTCCGTCAACTGCCGAGACTTTCAGGCAGTATATCCCGGCATTGACTTCACCGCTTACCGGACCATGAATCTCTTCATCGTAATCCTTGGCCTCGACTATAGCGGTAACCTGCCCGGCTTTGTTCCGGGTAACACGACCGAACTGACACGGATCTTCAGGTGTAATAGTAACAAAGGATATATCGGCCTGATCTTCCTTAACAGCTTCAAGAAAATCGCTTACGGCCTTATCACTTATAAGCGGGGTATCACCATTTATAACGAGACAGTATTCCCTGTCACATTTGCTGATGCTTTCCCAGCCCATCTGAAGCGCATGGCCTGTTCCCAGTTGCTCAGCCTGAAGGACAAAACGGTCCTTCATTTCAGGAAAAGCAGCTTCAACATAGTTCGCCCCGAATCCCACAATGGTGAAAATATCTTCGCCAAGTGAAGGAGTCAAAGCCTTATATACGTAGTAAAGCATTGATTCGCCGAGCAGGGTCTTGAGAACCTTGGGCTTATCTGAATGCATACGGGTTCCCTTGCCACCGGCCAGAACCAGGGCGCAGGCAAATGATTTTTCCATATCGACTAGTCTCCAAAATAAGTTGCTCGAGACTAGTTAACAGGTTGAAGCTTCTGAGTAAATGCGTAAACTTAAAAACGCCTTTTTATTTTTCCCTGTTTTTTCAGCACCCTGCTTTGGCACTTTAATAATTATTTCACATAATCCTAACCGTAATCATTTATTCTGGATCAACCCTGCCAACATGCTCTGTAAATAATTTCAAATTCGGATTTAAATAAAAAAAGGAGCAGACTGTTAAAACAGTCTGCTCCCTGATAGCCATGGGGCTTTAAGGCGAAACTAAGCTCTAGTGAGTGGTAGTCCCGGCCTTCTGGGCCGCATCTTTGCAGCTAAGGCGTGCAAGTGCTCTCTGGAGAGCGGCCTGCGCGCGAGCGGATTCAATGCGATCCTGTGCTTTAGCCAAACGAGCCTTCGCTTTTTCCTGAGCTTTTTGAGCCCGAGCGATGTCGATCTCAACGGCCTTTTCAGCAACTTCGGCGAGAATGGTCACTTTATTGTTTCCTACTTCGGCAAAGCCGCCGGAAACAAAAATGTAGTGAGTTTTGGCACCTTCTTTAAAATAGAGGTTGCCTACGCCAAGAGCCGAAAGAAAGGGTATGTGATTGGCCATAATACCAAACTCACCCTCAATCCCTGGAGCGCCGACATAGTCGACTTCCTGGGAAAGGACCTTGCGATCAGGAGTAACGATTTCCAAAAGGAGCTTACTAGCCATAATCGCGTCCTATGCTATTTGTTTTTCTCTTTTTCAATGGCTTCTTCGATTGCGCCAACCATGTAGAAAGAGTTTTCAGCCATGTCATCGTATTTACCGTCGAGGATTCCTCTGAATGCCTTGATGGTATCCTCGAGCTTTACGTAAACGCCGGGGGTACCGGTGAAAACTTCAGCAACGTGGAAAGGCTGGGAGAGGAAACGCTGGATGCGGCGAGCACGTGCAACAGTCTGTTTATCTTCATCGGACAGTTCATCCATACCGAGAATGGCGATGATGTCCTGAAGGTCTTTATATTTCTGCAGAACCATCTGTACTTCACGGGCAGTCGCGTAGTGCTCAGCACCCAGAACATCTGGAGCGAGAATACGGGAAGTGGAGTCAAGAGGGTCAACCGCAGGGTAGATACCAAGCTCTGCAATCTGACGGGAAAGAACGAGAGTACCGTCAAGGTGAGAGAAGGTGGTAGCAGGTGCGGGGTCAGTCAAGTCATCCGCAGGTACGTAAACAGCCTGAACAGAGGTAATGGAACCTTTGTTGGTGGAGGTAATACGTTCCTGGAGTCCACCAAGGTCAGTACCCAGAGTAGGCTGGTAACCAACAGCGGAAGGCATACGACCGAGAAGTGCGGATACCTCGGAACCTGCCTGGGTGAAGCGGAAGATATTATCAATAAAGAGAAGAACGTCTTCACCTTCAACATCACGGAAGTACTCAGCGATGGTCAGAGCTGTCAGTGCAACACGAGCACGCGCTCCCGGAGGTTCGTTCATCTGGCCGTATACGAGAGCAGACTTCTCCAGAACGCCTGCGTCTTTCATTTCGTGGTAGAGGTCGTTACCTTCACGGGTACGCTCACCAACACCTGCGAAGCAAGATTTACCACCGTGCTGTTTCGCAATGTTGTTGATCATTTCCATCAGAATAACGGTTTTACCAACACCTGCGCCGCCGAAGAGGCCCATTTTACCACCCTTGGGGAAGGGTACGAGTAGGTCAACAACCTTGATGCCGGTTTCGAGCAGTTCAACTTTGGTGGACTGCTCAGTGAATTCCGGAGCTGGACGGTGAATAGGCATGGAATCTTTAGCGTCAATGGGACCCATTTCATCAACGGGACGGCCAACAACGTTAAGGATACGACCCAGTACGCCTTCACCAACAGGAACGGAGATGGATTCACCGGTTGCTACAACTTCCATGCCGCGAACGAGACCTTCGGTAGCGTCCATAGCGATGGTACGAACAACGTTATCACCGAGGTGCTGTGCTACCTCACACACCAGGTCAGGTGCGTCTGTGTTGTTCGGGTTGTCAATCTCGACCGCAGTCAGAATGTTGGGCAATTGCCCTTCAGGAAATTCGACGTCAACTACCGCGCCGATAACCTGAACAATTTTACCTGTAACTTTACTCATCAGAGTAACCCCCTATATTATCCTTTCAGCGCTTCTGCGCCGCCGACAATGTCCATAAGATCCGCAGTAATAGCTGCCTGCCTGGTCTTGTTGTAAAGCAGTGTCAGAGTTTCGGTCATATCGTCGCATGCTCTGGAAGCGTTATCCATGGCAGCCATACGTGCAGCGTGTTCACTGCAGGATGTGTCGAGAAGACCGCGGTAAACCTGAACCTTTACAAAACGGGGCAGAAGCTCTGCGAGAAGACCTTCAACAGAAGGCTCGTAAATATATTCGCTGGAAGCACCGGACTCTGCTTCTTCTCCTGCTGCCTCGGAAGACATGGGCAGGATCTGAAGGGTGGTCGGGGGCTGGCTTGCGACGTTTACGAACTTACCGAATACAAGGAAAACCTCATCAAGATCTTCAGCAAGGTAAGCATCGATAACTTTGTTACCGACGTTGATGGCCAGGTTGAAGTCGAAAGAGCTCATGTCATCGTTATATGCTTCAACGAGTTCATGCTCAGTCTTCTTAACAGCGGCAGCACCTTTTTTACCTACGCAGTAGAACTTTACAGCTTTGCCTTCAGCCTTCTTTTCTGCAGCCAGTCTAAGGGCTGCATTTATCATATTCGTATTAAAACTACCGCAAAGTCCGCGATCGGAAGTCGCAAGCACGATGCCTACGCTTTTAATCTCTTCGTGGACTTCAAGCAGCGGATGGACTGAGGAGTCGGCACCTGCTGCCAGATCGCCAAGCATTTCATAGAATTTGTCAGCATAGGGGCGAAAGCGCTCAATACGATCCTGAGCACCGCGCAGCTTAGCCGACGCAACCATGTTCATGGCTTTGGTAATCTGCTTAGTCTTTTTAATACTGACTATCTGGTTCTGGACATCCTTAAGAGAAGCCATCAGTACCTCCCTGGATTAAGCTGTGAAACCTTTATTAAACTCTTCCAGAGCGGCCTTCAGCTTGCCTTCGATTTCGTCGTCAAGAGCACCTTTGGTCTTGATACCTTCCAGAATTTCAGGCTTCGCGTTAGCGATGAACTCCTGAAGTTCGTCTTCGTATTTACGTACTGCGGAAACAGGAACTTCATCCATGTAGCCGCGGGTACCGGCGTACAGAGAGATAACCTGTTCCATTACGTTCATGGGCTTGTACTGAGGCTGCTTGAGAAGCTCAACCATGCGGGCACCGCGGTTCAGTTTCTGCTGGGTGGCCTTATCAAGGTCGGAACCGAAAGCTGCGAATGCAGCCAGTTCACGATACTGAGCAAGGTCAAGACGCAGAGTACCTGCAACCTGTTTCATAGCTTTAATCTGAGCAGCACCACCAACACGGGATACGGAAAGACCTACGTTAACAGCAGGACGGATACCGGAGTTGAAGAGGTTGGGCTCAAGGTAAACCTGACCGTCGGTAATGGAAATTACGTTAGTCGGAATGTATGCGGATACGTCACCGGCCTGAGTTTCAATGATGGGCAGTGCGGTCAGAGAACCTGCACCGAGGGAATCATTAACCTTGCAGGAACGCTCAAGAAGGCGTGAGTGCAGGTAGAAAACGTCACCGGGGAATGCTTCACGTCCCGGAGGGCGACGCAGCAGGAGAGACATCTGTCTGTAAGCAACTGCCTGCTTGGAAAGGTCATCGTATGCGATAAGAGCGTGTTTGCCGTTATCACGATAGTATTCAGCCATGGTGGCACCGGTGTATGCAGAGATAAACTGCAGAGGTGCAGGCTCAGAAGCAGTTGCAGAAATGATTGTGGTGTATTCCATTGCACCGTGCTTACGGAGAATATCGGCAACCAGAGCAACAGATGCTTTTTTCTGACCGATAGCTACGTAGAAGCAGTGAATGCCGGAATCTTTCTGAGCGAGGATAGCGTCAACGCAGATAGCGGTTTTACCGACCTGACGGTCACCGATAACCAGTTCGCGCTGTCCACGTCCGATTGGGGTCATGGCGTCAATAGCCTTAAGACCGGTGTACATGGGCTCATGTACGGATTTACGAGCGATGATGCCGGGAGCTTTGAGCTCAACGGGGCGCTCTTCTTTCGCTTCGATGGGGCCGAGACCGTCAATGGGCTCACCCAGAGGGTTGACAACGCGTCCCATAACAGCGTCACCAACAGGTACGGAGAAGAGTTTGCCGGTACGTTTTACCGGGTCACCTTCTTTAATTCCGGTATCGTCACCAAGCAGTGCAACACCGACGTTATCTTCTTCGAGGTTGAGAACCATGCCCATCAGGCCGCCGGGGAACTCGAGAAGTTCCATAGCCATTGCGTTCTCAACACCATGAACACGAGCAATACCGTCACCCACGTACAGTACGGTACCGGTTTCGCTCATCTCGACCTTAGACTCATAATTCTGAATCTGATCTTCAATGATTTTGCTGATTTCTTCCGCTTTAATCTGCATGGCCCTATACACCCCTTTTAATCTGTTCTTTCATCATTTGCAGCTGTGCGCGAATGCTTGCATCAAGAACCTTGTCGCCAACCTGAAGGACAACACCGCCGAGGATGTCTTTGTCCATTGCGAACTCGAGTTCGAGCTTGCACTTCAGCTGTTCTTCAAGACGAGTCTGGATTTCTTTCTGCCGCTTGACAGCCAGTTTGACTGCAGTCACGAGCTTGCCCCGGACGACACCCTGGACGTCATCCAGCATTCCGGCGAAATCGCTTGCGATTTCAGGAAGTACCGGAAGGCGTCCCTTGTCGGCCAAAAGGCTGCAAAAGTTTTTCACCACAGGTCCTGCCGAGGTCTTCTCAAGCAGTTTTTCAAGCACGGCTTTCTTTTCATCCGCACTGAAAACAGGATTCTGGAAGAGCCTCAGGGCCTCCGGGGATTCTTCCAGGATCTGGGACAACTCGGACAGTGCCTTACCAAACGCCGCGAGGTCTTTCTCTCCCTGCTTCTGGCCAACAGAGAACAGTGCCTTGGCGTATCTGCGTGAGACTATGTTCCCGGTCAATTGAGCACCACCTTAGTTAAGTATTCATCCACGAGCTTCTCATGCTGAGCTTTGGTCAGTTTGCTCTTGACGATTTTTTCAGCTGCTTCGATAACCTGATCGGCCATTTCTGCGCGCATTTCGTCGAGTGCAACGTTGACTTCCTGTTCAGCGGAGACCTTGGCCTGAGCTTTGATCTGCTCTGCAGTCTGCTCTGCCTTCTGGATAATTGCTGCCTTCATGGCCTCGCCCTGAGTCCTGGCTTCGGAAAGGATAGCATCCTTTTCCTGCTCCAGATTGGCAATACTGGACTCAACGTCGCGGAGTTTCTGTTCTGCTGCTTCCTTACGGGACTGCAGATCATTCAACTCCTGCTTGATTCCTGCCTGACGGCCTTTAAACAGACCGGCAATTTTATCACCGGCGAATTTATAAAGGATACCGATAACAAGAATCAGGTTAAGTACACGCCAACCGAAGTTTGCCCAGGGAATCTCGTGTGCCCCTTCACCACCGCTAGCATAGGCTGCGCCTGCTGCAAGCAGTACGGAAAGAGCGGCTGTTGCCATGATCATGTTTTTCCGCTTCAAGGCTAAACCCCCCTTCGATATTGATTAGGCCTAGCCAAGAACCTTGGCTGTAACCTTCTGAGCAAATGCTTCAACTTCGCCACCAAGAACTTTCATTGCTGCACCCTTGTCGGCTGCAACTTCCGCACGAGCTTCCTTCACAGTTGCGGATGCAACTTTTCCGGCCTCTGCGAGCAGAATCTGTTCCTGAGCGGCTCCCTGTTCTTTGAAGTCATTCCGGATGTCCATGCCCTCTTTGCGGGCACCGTCCAGAGCAGCTTCGTAATCCTTGACCTTTGTGTCGGCCAGCTCGGTGAAGTTTTCAACTTTAGAGAGCTGATCGCTCATAAGCTCCGCACGCTTGCGAATGATTTCGCGGATCGGACGAAACATGAGAAGGTTGAGAACAAGAAGGGTGATGATGAAGTTCGCTAACTGGATAAAAAAGCTAATATCTAAATCAATCATGCCTGCTCCCGAAAAGGTTGTGAATTTTTGTCCAAAGTCAGTCGCGGTGTAGCTAATTTTAGAGGTTGTGTCAAAGGGTTTTTCAATTTGAACTGCTTACTTTTCCCTTTTCAACCCGCGTGAATACTGGCTTGTTATTTTTTTAACTAATTTCTTGAGTTTCTGTTTCAACTGCTTCCGGAGTCGGAGAAGTCATGGTCACACGGCCTTCAAGCACAGCTCCTTCCTCCACAACCAGCACAGGGGTAATCAGGTTCCCCTGAAGATTGGCAGTTTTATGAAGAACGGCTTTCTCACTTGCGTACACCTCACCGGTAACCTTGCCGCTCAGAACCAGTTGTCCAACCTTGAGAACACCCTCCACACGGGCTTCCTTGCCGACAACCAGAGTTCCTTCAGACTCTACTTCACCATTGAAGTTGCCATCAATGCGCACAGCTCCCTGAAAATTGAGTTTCCCCTGATAATCGGTACCACTGCCTAAAAACGCATTTATTTCATCTTTTGCCATTTGAGCTCCTTTCTCCCCTGAGCCGTTTTTTGAAAATCCGAACATACGGCTTTATTACCCCTGTTTAAATACATAACGCCTCATGGAAACGTTCAGAACGAGTCCCACGAGACAAAGATTGACTACGGTGCCGCTGCCCCCGTAACTGATGAATGGTAAAGGAATTCCCACTACGGGCATTAGTCCGAGGACCATACCCATATTGATCAGGATTTGCCAGAAGAAATAAAAGAACACGCCTGCCGCAAGGTAGCTGCCGAACAGGTCTTTGGCCTCTCTGGCAGTCACCACCATCTGGTAAAGAAAAACACAGAACATGGTCAGCAGGGACAGTGCCCCTACAAAACCCCATTCCTCGCCGAAAACGGCTATTGCGAAGTCTGTGTGTTTCTCCGGAAGAAATCTTAATTGCGACTGAGTTCCGCCCAGAAATCCCTTGCCCCATATCTGCCCTGAACCGATGGCAATTTCCGACTGGATAATGTGATAACCGGCTCCAAGCGGATCGCTTGCAGGATTCATAAACGAAATAATTCTACGCTTCTGATAATCGTGAAGGAAAAGCCAGCCGACCGGGATCAGGCAGGGGCCGACTATTGCCAAAGTTTTGAAAAGTCTGGGCGTTAGCCCTCTGTAGAGTATCATCCCTCCCAGAATAAGAAGGATGTTCAACCCCGAGCCCAGATCCGGCTGAGTTATGACCATACCTGCCGGGATAAGCCCCACCCCGACGACATAAGCCAGTTTTTTGATATCCAGTGGATCATTACTAAGTGAAAGTATTTTGGCCCCGATGACGAGGATAGTTATTTTGGCCATCTCACTGGGCTGAAAATTGAAAAAGCCCAGATCGAGCCACCTGCGGGCCCCGTAAATGGTCTTGCCAACAAAAGGAACAGCCAGCAGCAGTGCCACAGTGACCAGAAACAGGGGCCAGGCAATGGTTTCCAGATGCCGATAATCAAACAGCATGAAAGTTATCATACCGGCAAACCCCATAAGTCCCCAGATCAGCTGTTTCTGATAAAAGGAACTTACACTCATTCCCTCTTCAAGACGGAAGCCGCTTGCGGAATAAAGATTGAGAACACCAACCAGAAAAAGCATAGCCGCCAGCCCCAGCAGGAACCAGTTCATATGAGTCAGCAATCTTCTGTCTATGGGCGACATTTATTTCCTGTCCTTTTTTTCGGGCTTTTTATCTTTGAAAATATAGTCATAAATGGCTTTCACGATCGGTCCGGCTCCGGAGCCTCCGTGCAGCCCGTGCTCCACCATGCACACCACCACATAGCGCTCGGTCCCTTTTTCCGCAAAACTGGCCATCCAGGCATGGTCGCGGTATTTGTAAGGGATATCCTCATCCTTCATTTTTTTGAGTTCATCGGTGAGCTTGACAACCTGAGCGGTTCCGGTTTTTCCACCGATAACCACCCCTTTCATCCGCAGCCTGCGGGCTGTTCCACGCTGCCCGTCGACAGTTTCAATCATGGCTTTACGGATAAGCTCACGCTGAGCATCTGTAAGTGGTATCCGCCCCTGCTCTTCAGCCGGTTCACCGGCCAGAAGCTGAGGCCTCAGCAGTCTGCCCCCGTTAATCAGAGAAGCAATTGATCTTGCTACCTGCAAAGGGGTCACCAGTGTGTATCCCTGGCCGATTGAAAAGTTCAGGTTCTCCCCGGGGTGCCAGATTTCTCCGAACCTTTTGCGTTTCCACTTACGGGTTGGAATAAGACCTGATTTTTCATGGGGAAGGGAAATACCTGTAGTTTTGCCATACCCGGCTTTGAAAGCGTATTCACTGAGCCTGTCCACTCCAAGTTTCATGCCCAGCTTGTAGTAGTAGACATCACACGACTGAACCAGTGATTTCTCCAGATCTGTTTCACCGTGTCCGCCCCGCCGCCAGCAGCGGAAAGTATATTTACCGAGTTTAGTATAGCCGGGACAGTAAACAGTATCCTCAGGGGTGATAACCCCATAATGAAGCCCGGCTCCGGCAACAGTCATCTTGAAAACCGAGCCCGGAGGATAAACAGACTGGATAACCCTGTTTTGCAGCGGGGTGCGGGGATCATCCCGCAAAGCAACCCACTGCTTCTTGCTCAGACCGGTGGTAAAGGCGTTATTGTCATAAGACGGAGCACTCACAAAAGCCAGTATCTGTCCATTATCAGGGTTCATCACCAAAACCGATCCGGCCTTACCTTCCAGAAGTTTTCCGCCCAGCTCCTGAATTCCAAGATCAATAGACAGGTCAATATCCTCACCGGCAACAGGAGGAGTAAGAATGCGTTCCTTAAGCCTTCTGCCCGTGGCATCAACCTCTCCCTGCCGGCGGCCTTTGATTCCCCGGAAACGCTTCTCAAGAACATACTCAAGGCCCTGTTTGCCGACATAATCCCCCACGGCGAGATCCGGGTCTTTTTCAAGTTCCTCTTCGTCGGCCTCCGCCACATACCCCAGAACGTGGGAAAGAAGCGGCCCCTGAATGTATCTGCGGCGCGGCCTGACCACAATTTCAAGTCCCGGCCAATGCAGGGAGTTAGCCTCAATCAGGGCTACTTGTTCAAACGTAAGGTTGGGAACAAGAATCAAGGGTTCAAATGGCTTCACCCGGCGCCTCGATTTCGTAAAAGTCTTCTCAACCTTTGCCAGTTCAACACCCGTCCATTTGGAAACAGTCTTCAAGGTGGCATCAAGGTCCTTGCAGTCTTCACGAACGAGACCAAGCGCATAAGCCGGCTCATTCACCGCCAGCAACTGGCCGTTCCGGTCACGAATCAGTCCGCGGGGAGCATAGAGGCTATCCTGTCTGAGCTGGTTGTTACGGGCCTGCTCGGCAAAATAATCTCCCTTGTGAATCTGAAGATACCAGAAACGCAGGGCAAAAATGCAGAAAAGGAGAAGAATCAGCCCCTGCAAAAGCAGCAAGCCGTTTTTAGGCGGGTTCTGTTTCCTCGATTCATGAAGACTCATGCCGTACCTCTGCCGGGTAAAAAGACTTCAACAACAGCCATTCGAACGGGAAAATCACAGCCTGAAGAATTCCTTCATAAATGTACCGATCCGGGACAAAAGCCATATCCGCCAGCAAAGACATCATCATGGTCAACCCCGGATGCAGAACACCCAGCAGGCATCCGCAAAGCAATGCGAACATGATCGAGTGCACATCAAAGAACATTTCTCCTCCGCGGTAGAGGACGAGAATGGAAAGATACCAGATAATTGAATAGCCGAATGGCAGTCCGCCTATGCCGTCCTGGACAAGGGACCAGACCAGTATCAGCCAGAAAACATGAGTTTTCTTGTTCAACTGAACACACAAAAGAATCCCGGGAGCCAGAAAGTCAATTCCCGGCACCATTTTCTGGGCCCACAGCCCTGCAAAAGTGAATGCAGCCCACCAGAGGATAGAAGACATGTTTATTTTCCCTCAGGGCCTGTGGAATTAACAGATATAGTGGAATTGACTGAGACTGTGGAATTAACAGGCAAGACTCTTTGCAGGAGCAGCACCTCTTCGGTATTCTTCATGTCAACAAGAGGCAGGGCCTCCACTTTCAGGAACAGGGAAATATCGGACCGCTCTACAGAAAGTACCCGCGCGACAGGCAGACCGGGAGGGAAAATCCCAGCCAGACCGGAAGTGACAAGGATCTCTCCATCGTCTACGGGAGCGTTCAGCTTCATATATTTAACACTCAACGGCTCCCCGGCTCCATTACCGATAAGAAGCCCGGCAGATCTGTTGAGCTGTCCTCGGACCGAGATCCTGCTGTTGCGGTCGGTAAGGAGTATAGCCTGTGAAGCCGTAAATCCCGGCTCGACCACGCGCCCCATAATACCGTCAGGCGTCATCACCGGGGTATCGTAAATCACCCCGGAAAGGCTGCCCTTGGCGAGAATCACCGAATCCAGTGCCGCAGAAGGTCCCATGCGATGGCCTATTATCCTTGCACCTTCAGTCTTCCACCCCTGCACAGGCTGCATTCCTAGGAGTTTTTCAAATCGCTCGGCTTCAGCAGCCTGTTCGCGCAGCTTCATTATTTCCAGCCGCATAAGACTGTTTTGTGAACTGAGATTGTCATTAAGCTCTCTTAGGCCGACAAGATAGATATAACGATCCCAGAAAGAAACAGCCTGATCGTGAACCCACTCACCAGGCCAGAGAACCCACTTGACCACCTCCAGCCCGGTAAAGCCGGAAAGACGGTCAAGCTGTCCCGACCTGAGGTTCCACGAGTACAGGCTTAGGTAGATAAAAAGGCCGATAATTACGGCGATAGCAGCACGCTTGAGTTTCACAGTGAATCCTCTGGGTAGCAGGAATCAACAAAAAATAGCTGAGTCAGTAAATGAAAAACCATAACACACAAAAAAAGGGCCGCATGGACATATCACCAAGCCCCGCCCCCTTTTAGAACCGGACTTCTGAGGACATAGCTTTTTCCAGACAGAAAGTCCGGCAAAAACTATGCCCTCAGCCGTAACCGGTGCACTCGATTCCTCCGCGGCAAGCGGAGTTAATCAATAGTTACGTCTTTATAGATGTTTATTTCATCTAAAGCTTTACCTGAGCCGATAACGACAGCATCCAGAGGCTGATCCACCACGGTGATCGGCAGATGCGTTTCCTGACTCAAAAGCTGGTCCAGACCCTTGAGCATGGCACCGCCGCCGGTGAGGACGATTCCGCGGTCGACAATATCGGCTGCGAGTTCAGGCGGAGTCTGCTCAAGAGCAACACGGACTCCCTGCACAATGGAATCCACCTGTTCGGAAATAGCTTTCCTGATCTCCTCGGAAGTGATCAGGATATTCTGGGGAATCCCGGTAACGAGATCCCGCCCTTTGACTTCCATTTCAATTTCCTCTTCCAGCGGGAAGGCGGAACCGATCTTGATTTTAATGGATTCAGCAGTTGATTCACCGATGAGCATTGAGTATTTGCGTTTAACGTGCTGCATGATGGCTTCATCCATTTTATCTCCGCCGACACGAACCGAGCGGGCATAAACAATACCGGACAGAGAGATAACTGCGATCTCGGAAGTACCGCCGCCGATGTCAACAACCATGTTGGAGGTCGGTTCCGTAATGGGAAGATTAGCTCCGATAGCCGCAGCCATGGGCTCCTCAATGAGGTAGACCTCTCTTGCTCCTGCGCTCTGGGCACTTTCCTTGACGGCCCTTTTTTCGACCTGTGTGATTCCCGTAGGAACACAGATCATAATTCTGGGTCTTACAAGACGGCGCATATTATGGACTTTTGAGATGAAATGCCGCAACATGGCCTCAGTAACCTCAAAGTCGGCGATAACACCGTCTTTCATGGGTCTGATCGCAACGATATTGCCGGGAGTTCGGCCAAGCATTCTCTTGGCTTCCAAACCGACAGCAAGAACCTTGCTGCCCCCGTTGACATCACGCTTGACAGCAACCACAGAGGGCTCACTGAGCATAACACCTTTACCTTTCACATAGACCAGGGTGTTGGCTGTACCAAGGTCAATTGCGAGGTCACTGGAAAACGAACCGAGTATCTTATCGAAAATTGAAGCCATATTTATCCGGGAACTCCAAAAAAAAGTGATTCTGAAATAAAAACGGGCCGCGATTGGACGGACGCTTGTCTATCAAAAGAAATTACTAGGTGTTAACTAGCAGAAGAAGCAAGTACAGGCAACATATTACACGACTTGTTCAGCCACACTTTTTTAGTGGCTCCCAACATCTCCCTGGTCCGATCATGAAGCTCGTCATACTCTGCCCGGAATAGTTAGCGGGCGCAAAAGAGGTCGCCTTTCAAAGGCGGATTTACATTTTTTAATCAAACATAAATAAAATCGAAGGTAAATAATGTATCGCTTTTACGGCCTTGCAGCCCGGCTGAGACAGACATTCGGTGAACGGGTGCAGAAGATTCCCCTTGATTTCGGCTTCACCTGCCCTAACAGGGATGGTAAAATATCCCGAAGAGGCTGTATATTCTGCAGCCCTCAAGGTTCCGGTTCCGGTCTCCATGCCCTTGAAATGTCCATCCCCGAGCAATGGGGCCACTGGCAAAAAAAACTGTCCGGACTTTATAACGCCAGGCTTTACCTAGCTTATCTCCAGTCGTATTCCAACACCTACTGTTCAGCCGAGGAGCTCAAGAGTGCTCTGGACCAACTGCACGGACTTGAAGGACTTGCAGGAATATGTATAGGTACGCGCCCGGATTGTCTTGATTCTGAAAAACTGCAACTGATTCAGAATCTCAATCTCCCCGAAGTCTGGCTTGATCTGGGTCTGCAAAGCTCCGATAACCAGACTCTCAAGACAATAAACCGCGGCCATGATTCCGACTGCTTTGCCAAAGCAGTCCACCTGTCAGACAAACACAATATTCCTGTCTGTGCACATGTCATTGCCGGACTGCCGGGTGAAGGAGAGGAGGAGTTTATAAAATCGGTTGAATTTCTTAATTCACTGCCCATTCATGGAATCAAATTCCATAACCTTTTTGTCGGCAAAGGAACTCCGCTGCACTCCATATTTGAAAATGGACGTTACTCTCCCATAACTCAGGACGAGTATATTTCCATGCTCATTAGAGCCATCTCCATTTTACGCCCGGACATAGTTATTCACCGCCTGAAAGCGGATGCTGTACCCGGTGAGCTTATTGCCCCCGGGTGGGTGCAGAAAAAAAGATTGGTTCTCAACGAGATTGAAAAGGCTATGAAGGCGGGAGGCATATGGCAGGGGTGTGCAAGACCCGATGCTGGGAACTGTCCGCCGGACTGGTTCAGTCCTGATTTCCCTTCTCCGTTTTAAAAATTCCAAATAACGCACAACATGCGTTACAAAACCGGGTAACCGTTCATATCAAACAGGAAACGGCCCGCATCCGGGGTAGGAGCGGGCCGTTTCGAGCACGGTCAAGAGGGTGAGGATGTTAAATATCTACTTTGCTATTCTCTGCTGCATCTTTGCGCGGATGTAAATAGCAATCATGTTCATACCCAGAACCAGAGTAATAAGGACCAATGATGTTCCATACTGGATATGTCGTGTCTTTTCAATTTCAGTACCTGCAGTGGCAAGTACATAAATATGATAGGGAAGAGCCATAACATCGTCAAAAATGGACTGCGGCATTTCCGGAGTGAAAAATACAGCCGCGGTAAACATGATAGCAGCGGTTTCACCTGCAGCTCTGGACAATGTCAGGATGGACCCGGTGAGCATACCGGGCAGCGCAGCTGGAAGCACAACCTTATAGATGGTCTGCCACTTGGTGGCCCCAAGCCCCAGAGAAGCTTCGCGGTAAGTCTGCGGAACAGACTTGAGAGCTTCCTCAGATGCACCGATTACGAGAGGAAGTGCCAGCGCGCCGAGAGTGCAGACTCCCGCCATGATACTTACGCCCATGCCCATAACCGTAACGAACAGAGACAGCCCGAAAAGTCCGAAAACAACTGACGGAACCCCGGCAAGGTTGTTGATCCCGAGGCGGATAATACGCACCAGCTTGGGCGAGGTGGCGTACTCATTAAGATAAATAGCAGTCGCCACACCCCAGGGAAGCGCAATTAGCAACGCACCGTAACTGAGAACAACTGTTCCCACGATACAGGGCAGAATCCCACCCTCTGTCATTGAATTTCTTGGGGCCTCGGTAAGAAATTCCCAGCTCATGGCCGGAAGGCCGTAGTAAAGCACGAATCCGCAGATAATCAGCAGGGCTAAACCATTTATGGCTGCAGCCCCTTTGAACAGCAGAAAAAACAGCTTCTGTATTTTTTCCCTTGTGGAGTGGTTGCTGTGTCCCGGATCGATCAAGGTCTCAGAGACCTGCTCATTAGTTTCCATCATTGAATTTACTTGCTCTATGGTTTCAGCGGAATTGTTCATTTTCATTCCCCGGTGGTTTTACGTCCATGTACCTGGCTACAGGGTGGCAGAACCGACCTGTTTATACTTGTGGGAGACATAATCGGCCACAAGGTTGAAAGCCATTGTGAAAAGAAAGAGCACCATGCCGATGGCGAAAAGTGCGTAATAGTGTTCACTGTGGTACGGAGCCTCGCCCATTTCAGCAGCGATAGACGCGGGCATGGGGCGTACCGGATCAAAGATCGAAGTAGGCAGAAGTCCGGCTCCACCGGCGACCATGAGCACAACCATGGTTTCCCCGATCGAGCGGGCCATTCCAAGAATAACCCCGGTTGAGATACCGGACAGGGATGCGGGGACCATCACTTTGTAAATAGACTGCCAGTGGGTTGCTCCCAGTGCCAGAGAAGCTTCCTTCAATTCAGCAGGCACTGAATAAAGAGCGTCCTCTGAAATACTTGTGATAGTGGGAACCGCCATGAACGCCAACATGACAGAAGCGTTGAAAAGGTTGAGACCGACAGCGATATCAAAAGTATTCTGCAGAAAAGGAGCGACAACAACCATCCCGAAAAAACCGATAACGACTGAGGGCAATGCGGCCAGCATTTCCACAGCAGGCTTTACGATATTACGAATTTTAGGAGACGCGATTTCAGCGAGGTAAATGGCTGTCATTACGCCCAGGGGTATGGCGATGAGAGAGGAAAGAAGAGTAACGGCACCAGAACCGACAATAAGAGGCCAGATACCGAGTGCCGGGGGCTCATCAGTCGGATACCACTCAAACCCGAAAATAAAGTCGGTAAAGGAAACAGAGTGGAATACGGGAAGCCCTTCGACAAAGAGAAATACCATAATCAGGAAAAGAACCAGAACCGAAGTGAATGCCGTGACCAGAAAAAAAGAATGAATCATGCGCTCTATTGTGCGGCGGCCAAGGTCAAGTGAAGACAGAGTATAGATAATCACGCCCATAAGCCCGAGTATTCCACTGAAAACATACCAGCCTGTGGAACGGGAGGAAACCATATTCTCTGCACTGTCTTTGATGAGTTGCAGGGTTTCTTTGTCTCCTTTATTCTTACCCATGACTTCGGAGTCGGTGCGTACAAAGGTATAAATCCTGTTCAACTCGGAATTGAGCTCCTTGACCCGGAGTTCCTTTTCAGCAGCTGTAATCGAGGACTCTTCCGTGCTTTCAGCTACTTCATGAGTGGAAAGCATCATGACTTTCTTAAGAGCACCAACGGCACTCATAGAATAGTCTCCCCTCTGCTCCACCTTCTCGACAGCGGAAATAAAGATCTGTTCAGCTTCGGACCTGGTACCGAGTTTATAGGCATAAACTCCGGTAACAACTGCGAGTATGATGAGAAGTAAACAGATGTTGCGGGACGTGATCACGACTTTTCCCCTGATAAATTTTATTTTGTTCTAATTAGCGTAAAATCTCCGGGAGGCTCCAGCCTCCCGGAGTATTCTATTATATCGGACCCGGTTTTCCGTTCATCCCGGATACTATTTTACGGGAATGAAGCCGGTGTCAGCAGCAAGTTTCTGGCCTGCGGGGCTCATCATGAAATCAAGAAGAGCTTTTACTTCACCGGAAGGCTTGCCGGGGGTGTAGAGGTTCAGACCGCGGGAGATGGGGTAGGAACCGTCTTTAGCTGTGGCAACAGAAGCGGATACACCATTAACAGTAACGCTTTTGAGCTCCTTGTTCAGATAAGCGAGACCAACGTAGCCAACTGCTTTTTTGTTCTTTGCGACAGCCTGAGCTACAGCACCGTTGGAAGCCTGGAGCAGTGCACCGGGGAATACACGATGTTTCTTACCGTCTTTCTTCATGATTTTGCTTTTCCAGCAGTCGTAGGTACCGGAGGAAGTGTCACGGGAGATGACAACAACTTTTGCATCTTCGCCGCCAAGTTCTTTCCAGTTTGTGATTTTGCCGGTGTAGATGCCGAAGAGCTGGTCTTTGGTCATTGCGCCAACAGAGTTCTCGGGGTTAACAACGGGGACGATGCAGTCAAGGGCAACGATGAACTGTTCAGGAGCGCGACCGTTGTCTGTAGCTTTCTGAACTTCAGCGGCTTTCATGTCGCGGGACATCATGGCGATGTCAGTGGTACCGTCGATGAGTGCCTTGGCACCGTTGGAAGAACCACCGCCGGAAATAGAGATGGAAACGTTGGGGTTGGCTTTCATGAAGGCTTCAGCAGCTTTCTGCATAAGAGGCAGAACAGTGGTGGAACCTTTAACCTGGATGGTTCCTGCAAATGCGGAACCTGCAAATGCCATTACCATTACAGCAACAAGAGCGATAATTTTTTTCATTATTTCCTCCAAAATGTGGAATTTGATTTCAGACCCAGATTCACCGTGTCCGTTTTCTGTCACCGAGAAACTGTCTATCTGAGATTGGTTACAAACCTGTTACGAAGAGAAGAAAGGTCAGTGACATAGTCATTTTATCGCTATTTCGTGGTTAATTGAGCTGGTGGCACACCCCTTGCTTTGAATTCACAAAAGCTAATAAACGCAAGGCGGAGAATACCCCATGAAAACCAGATATGCCATTATCGGCGCAGGTCCAACGGGACTTGGCGCAGCGAGGAGACTTACCGAACTGGGTGAAAAATCTTTCATCGTACTGGAAAAAAATTCCTGGGCTGGAGGACTTGCCTCAAGCTTTACCGATGACAAAGGATTCACATGGGACATAGGCGGACATGTCGCCTTCTCACATTATGAATATTACGACAGACTTCTCGATGAACTACTGCAAGGTGACTACATAGAGCATCTGCGGGAATCATGGGTAAGATCCTGCCGCACCTGGGTCCCCTACCCCTTTCAAAACAATGTGCGCTACCTTCCGAACCAGGAACGATGGGAGTGTGTGCGAGGCCTTCTGCCCGGAGAGAGAGCCGAAGAGGAACCGGAAAACTTCGAAGAATGGATTAACAAAATATTCGGAGCGGGCATCGCCAGACATTTCATGATGCCGTACAACTATAAAGTATGGGCAACCTATCCCCGGGATATGGCCTTTTCCTGGATCGGTGAACGGGTCAGCGTCATTGACCTTCGGTCAGTGCTCAAGAACATCCTTCTTGAGCGGGACCAGCTTTCATGGGGACCTAACAATAAATTCAGATTCCCCCTGAAAGGCGGAACCGGAGCGATTTTCCGGAGGCTGGCTGAAACAGTTTCCGGACACATAAAATACGACACAGAAATTGTTTCAATCGACCAGCAGAATAAGATCATCAGGGACAGCAAAGGCACCTCCTATGAATACGATTACCTGCTCAACACCGGCCCAGTGGATATTTTGACCACGCGCTGGCTGCAAAACGCTGATCAAAAACTTATAAATGCCGCAGATATGCTCAAACACAACGGAGTTATTGTCACGGGAATAGGTCTTTCATCCTCCAAACCGGACTCCCGCTGCTGGATGTATTTCCCTGAAAACGACAGTCCGTTTTACAGAGTTACAAATTTCCACAACTACTCACCCAACAACACACCTGTTCCCGGGAAGGGACGTGCTCTGATGTGCGAAGTCTCCTACTCTAAGGATAAGAAGGTGGACGAATCAAAAGTGGTTCAGGAAGTCGAAAGCGGTTTGGTAAACACAACCATGCTTGAAGAATCAGACCGCAGGGACATTATCTCCCGCTGGTCCATAAATGTGGATTACGGCTACCCCATCCCTTGCCTGCAACGCGATGAAGCGTTACAGATTTTACAGCCTGCTCTTGAATCCATGGACATATACTCCCGGGGCCGCTTCGGTGGCTGGAAGTATGAGGTCTCCAACATGGATCATTCGGTAATGCAGGGTGTAGAATGGGCTGAAAGGATGGTTAACGGTCAGCCTGAAACCACATACAGGATCTAAAGTTACACACATGACAATTCCAGCTTCCACCTATGAAAAAAGGCGGGAGAATGTTCGCAGAATCCTCAAGGATCGCGGCCATCCCCCGCTTTTAGTCAATTTTGCAGCCAACAGGTACTACCTGAGCGGCTTTGAACTCCACGACCCCCAATGCAACGAGACTGCCGGATGGCTCATAATCAATCCGGACGGACGTGACTTCCTGCTTACCGACCCCAGATACCATGACGCGGCCCTCAGGGTCTGGAATGAAGAGGATATTTTCATATATTCCGGACGAAAATATGATGCCTTACGCGATTTTTTCAAAGCCAACGGCTTCAGCAAACTTGCATACGACCCAAAATCCATAAATATTTTTGAACACGAAAAATTAACAGAACTCTGTGAACTCAAACCGGTTTCCGGACTGGTTGAAGATCTCCGCCTGATCAAGGATGAAGACGAAATCAGACTCATGGAAGAATCCTGCGCTCTGAACCATAAGGTTTATGAACTGCTTCAGCCGAAACTCAGGGAAGGGATGACCGAGTATGAAATTTCCTGGGAAGTGGAACAGCTGTTTCGCAATAACGGAGCATCCGAGCTTTCTTTTCCTACCATTGTAGGAATCGGCCCCAACGCCGCTCTTCCCCACGCTATTCCGGGCAATGATAAGCTCAAGGAAGGGGATCTCGTTCTGATTGATATGGGTGGAAGAATGGGCGACTACTGCTCCGACCAGACCAGAACTTTCTGGATCGGCGATAAACCCTCTGAAAGGTTTCTGACCGTCCGCGAACAGGTTCAGGAAGCTCAGATGGCCGCAATCAATACCTTGCGTCCCGGCCTGCCCATCCAGCACGCCTATCATACCGCCAAGGCAGTTTTTGAAAAATACGGAGTTGAAAAATACTTCACACATTCATTGGGCCACGGCATAGGGCTTGAGACACATGAAATGCCGAGCGTAAGCCCGATTGCCAAAGGAGAACTCAAACCGGGAATGGTAATTACCATAGAACCCGGACTCTACTATCCCGATTGGGGTGGAATTCGCTGGGAATACATGGTCCTCATAACCGAAGACAGCTGCAAAATTATGTAATATTCTGTGCTGAGTCTTTTTGAGAAGCTATGCTCAGCACACCTGTGTGCCCCCTGATTATACGGGGGCACAGTTAACCCTTCAAGCCTAGAAGTATTATGGCCCGCAGAAAAAGAAAACCACGTCCGCGCCCGCTTCCCCCGCCGCCGGAACAGTCAAAGCGTATTTATATTCAGATCAAACCGTCAGACATAGCTATTTTCCGTTTTCTCATGGAGGCCGCGGATAATCTGGCACTCTTCACCATTGCAGACAGATTCAAGGGAATTCTTCTCATTCGCTACAGCCCTCATCAGGAGCGGGAATTTTTCGAATTTATCGCGGGGATGAAGGAAGAGATTGAAATAACTTTTGTTCACACACCTCTTAAGTGATCAAAGCCTGCAGGTTGCAAGACACAGCAGTTTCGAGAGCCTTAACGAACGGGATCCTGAATCTTCAGGATCCCGTTTTTTGTATTTTATCCAAAATTAACTTTAATGCACATCAACGTCTTTGAATTGTTTTGCAAATTAGGCTAAGAGTAAACTAAAGATCACAGAAGATACTTTTCAAAATGTATTCATGTGTTTTGGACATATCCATTTTCGTAAAAATATACCTGCAAAACAGATGTTACAAAATCTCACTGGTGTCCAATTCCAAACAGTAAGAAGATAACAAACATCGCAAAGTGGTGCCAAGTTATGAAAACAATAGCATGTTACAACATGAAAGGCGGAGTCGGGAAAACAACATCGGCAGTTAATCTTTCATATTTAAGTGCCGCTAACGGCTACCGGACCCTGATCTGGGACCTTGACCCGCAGGGAGCTGCGACTTTTCATCTTGGGGTTGAGCCTTTACAAAGCACTAAACTTAAGAAGATTATCAAAGATAAAAAGCTTATCAAAACTCTGGTTGAACCTACTCCTTATGAGAACCTGTCGATACTGCCCGCTGGATTCGAGTACAGAAATATGGATCTTGTGATGGATGACAGCAAAAAATCACGCAAAAAAATGGGCAAGATAATGGAAGCATTCAGTAATGATTTCGATCTTTTCATTTTTGACTGCCCGCCCAGCATATCAAACCTGTCCGATGCAGTTTTTACCACTACAGATTATATTGTCATGCCGCTTATCCCGGCTGTCCTTTCGAAACAGACTTTCCTCAAGGTGACCGAGTACATGCAGAGCCTTGCCGACTCAACCGCGGAAATCATCCCGTTTTTCAACATGGTAGACCGCCGCAAAAGCGGTCATCGTATGCTGGTGCTTAAAACAAAACAGGAATTTCCCGGAGTCTTTTGTGACAACGTCATCCCCGCCCGGGCAAATGTTGAGAGAATGGGGGTGGAACGCTCTCCGTTACACGTTTTCGACCCCAAATCCGATGCGGCAATATCCTACTCTGCCCTATGGCGGGAACTGGAACGCAAAACCGGATTAAAAACCAATACTGCTCACCAGAAAACTTCACCCAAACCTTCCAAAATTATAAGCTCAAAATGAATCTACAGTTGTTCCGCTCTCCGGTTTTTGTTGACAAAATAAGTTATCTTATTCAAATTTATATAAGTATCTGAAACATTATCAAACAAGCGACAACTGTGACTGAAGCATCAAAATACAGGGGAGTTAAATGGAAGAGAAAAAGAAGATTCTATTCGGTGTTGGTCCCAAGATATTCAAACCGACCATAATTTACTGTGTGGCCTGCCTGATTATCACACTTATATTTCCCAGGATATTCCTGATGAGATTCCTCCCGGGAGCGGCTTTCAACATCACCGGCGGTATTCTGCTTGGCATCGGTATAGCCTTTCTGTTTATATCCGGAACCGCCGTGAAGAAGGCAGTGCAGAAAAACCGCCTCGAAAAATCCGGAACTTTTGCGATAGTTCGCAACCCACTCTATTTTGCGTGGATATCGTTCATATTCCCCGGTGCCGCATTTGCCTCACAGGCATGGCTGTTATTCGGAATGAGCTTTTTGGCTTATTATAAATTTCTGCAATTCATTCCGGAAGAAGAAGAGCAGTTGGAAGAAACCTTTGGCAGGGAATATATTGATTACAAAAAAGAAGTTCCAGCCATCGTGCCCAACCTGAAAGAACTGCTCTAGCAAGACTGGATTCAAATAAAGTCAATTAGAAAGCCTCCGGCAGATCTGCCGGAGGCTTTCTAATTATTTCTTATTTTGCGCTTCAACTGAAACGGCAGAAAAATTATCATGTAGCTCCGGGACAGGGACTCGGAGCAGAAGACCGATTCCGGGCCAAAGGCTCATTACGCGCGCCGATCGAAGCAAAAGTAGGACCGAATCTATTCGAGGTCTTTTCCATAACAACGCTGAAAAGATCCCTGGGCAAAGCTCCTTCACTCATTCTTTCGATGCTGTGGATTTTAAACCCGCTGGCAAGTCCCCTGATTTTCTCTTCACTGAAAAAGTGTACAGCAAAATCCCCCACTTCAAAGAGATCCTCGCCAAGATGCTCTCCTGCCCGGTAGTGCCTGTCAAAAATATTTCTTACAGAATACACGGCTAGTCCACCGGGTTTCAGAACGCGGTGAAGCTCGCTCATGAGGCAGGATATTTCACAGTTGGTCAGTTCCATACAAAGCATCATGTGCGAAAAACAGGCATCAAAACTTTCGTTTTCAAAAGGCATGCACATGCGTACATCGAAAAACCTTGGATCAACATAGGTAGCAAGCTCTTCAGAACCGGCCCGGGACTCAATTTCAGCCAAAGCTGCTCGTGAATAATCCAAAGCCGTAACCCTGATCCCGTCCCTTGCGAAAAGAAAGGTATCACGCCCCTGACCGCATCCAGTCTCAAGCACCGAACGAACGCTATGTTCCCTGAAAAGGGCGAGTGCCTTCTCACCCAGCAGGCTGGGCTGATCACCGAAGTAAGCCTGAGATTCGGTAAAAACCTTATCCCAGAGCTCCTGCTGCTCAGTAGCGGTGTTCATGACAGACTTCATTACCCCTCCTGTTTACAACCTGTTTGGTAGGTAATATTACACTAACCGGAACTAATCAACCGCCGATACAGGGCAAACGTTGACACACTGGCCGCAAATAATACACTCCGTGGACCTTACAGGCATACCGCTACCGATCATACTCATTACATCTACATCCATAGGGCATATTTCATTGCATTTTCCGCAATTGATACAGTTATTGCCTGTAGGCTTTTTCCGGATCAGAGTAAAACAAGTTCCCGGTTTCATCACCAGCGAAACCGGACACATAATTTTGCAGAAAGCTCTTTTCTTACGATAGATAAAAGCCAGAAAAACGGCGGATGCATAGTAGAACAGATTACCGGCGATAAACCACAAAAGCTGCCCCTGCTTGCCTTGCGCGGTATCAATGTGAAGTCTTTGATAGTCATACCCTGCTATCAAAAACAGAACGGGGACAAGCAGTGAAATTAAAAGAACGGGCCAGCGGAGAAAGATCATTTTCCGAGGAATCGGCCTGTTTTCAGCAATTGGCAGCCAATCCAGAACCGCTGCAGTCCAACATGCCCATCCGCAGAAACCTCTTCCCCAGATCAGCGGGCCACCGATTTTGGCAACGGCGTAATGAATGAGCACACGGGTGAAAACTCCACTGCTCAGAAAAAAAGCCGCATAAAAAACGGTTTCCTCAATTTGAAGATTCTCTCGCTGTATCAATCCAAGAAAGATCAGAAACACCGGAGAGATGGACAGGATTGCAATTTTACGCCCCAGATCTTTATCTTTCCCCCTCAAACAGGAGGACACAATTATTCCGGCAGATATACACCCGCCGATGTAAGGAAAAATCAATAGAAATCCCCACCAACCGATTGCGAGATAAAGAACTCCACCAGCAATTGAGCCAATCACAAACGGCAGAAGGAATCTTATACTAAAATTGCAATTCTTGATTTTAAACATAAACAGAACATATCTGAGAAACTGTAAGAGACAACAAGATAAGATTCCATTTCTGTTACAACAAGGGACTTCTACCCTGTCTGACGATCCATACTGCGGTAGTTGATCGCTTCAGCCAGGTGCGGAACCTGAATATTCTCATCTCCTCCGAGATCGGCAATAGTCCGAGCGATGCGCAGGATTCTGGTATAGGCCCGGGCGGACAGGCCTAGACTGCGGACAGCCTGCTCCAGAAAAACATGCTCAGGTTCTGTCAGCCTGCAGAACTTCTCAAGTGAAGAACCTGATAGTTCACTGTTAGTCAGAATGGGCATGTCCTTATATCTTTTGGCCTGAATTTCGCGCACTCTTTCAATGTTCGCCCGCATTGTCGCGGAATCAAGTCCGGAAGAATCCCGTAAATCCTTGTAGTCCACTGCCGGGACTTCAATCTGCAGGTCAATACGGTCAAGAAGGGGGCCGGAAAGGCGGGAAGTGTATCTTGCCACTGCCTGTGCCGAACAGGAGCAGGCGTGCCTGTCATCTGTATAGTAACCGCAGGGGCAGGGATTCATGGCCGCTACCAGCATAAAGTCAGCTGGATAGGAAAGAGACATTGCTGCTCGGGAAATTGTAACCTCGCCACCCTCAAGAGGCTGACGCAGCACCTCAAGAACATTCTTCTTGAATTCAGGTAGTTCATCCAGAAAAAGAACTCCCCTGTGAGCCAGAGAAACCTCTCCGGGCTTGGGGTAGGCTCCTCCGCCGATAAGACCTGCATCGGAAATTGTATGATGGGGTGAGCGGAACGGACGTGTGACAAGCAATGATTTGTCCCGGTCCAGCTGTCCGGATACACTGTAAATTTTCGTAACTTCGAGGGCTTCCTCAAAAACAAGAGGGGGAAGCACTGTGGGAATACGCTGGGCCAACATGGTTTTTCCACTTCCGGGAGGGCCGATGAAAAGCAAATTATGATTTCCCGCAGCACCGATTTCAATGGCACGCTTGGCGTGTTCCTGCCCCTTTACTTCTGAAAAGTCCTTTGCATGGCTGCAACGTCTCTCCCAAAGAATTGAAGTATCAAGCTCTGCCGGAGCAAGCTGAATCTCTCCGGTAAGAAAATCGACCAGCTCCGCTAGAGTGGGGATACCATAAACATCAAGCCCCTCTACCACTGCCGCTTCATTCACATTTTCAGGGCTTACAATCAGCCCGTTTGCTCCCTTGCGGCGAGCTTCTATCGCCAGTGGCAGGATGCCATGCACAGGCTTTACACCGCCTGAAAGTGAAAGCTCTCCTGCCAGAAACCAGCCATCCAGTTTATCCTGATCAACAATTCCCGCCGCTCCGAGCAATGAGACGGCCAGAGGCAAGTCATAAGCTGAACCGGCCTTGCGGATATCTGCCGGAGCAAGGTTGACAGTTATCCGGGAGGGTGGAAGCCTGTAGCCGCTGTTTTTCAGTGCGGAAAAGACCCGCTCTTTACTCTCCTTTACCGCGCCCTCGGCAAGGCCCACCATGGTAAACGCAGGCATTCCCTGCCGAGTAAGATCAACCTCCAGATCAACCTTGAACGCATCAATACCCATAAGAGCTGCACAGGAAACCTTCGCTATCATAACCGGCCCACTTCCCTTGATTATTTATGAAAAGAATAAACGTGCCCTTGATATAAGTTTTATGGAACCATTGCAAGAAATTAGGTAGACGGTTACATTCCAAGTTAAAGAGGCTCAAGGTTGACCAACTGCGATATTTATGAATAATTCAAATATGATCGAAATTGATAGAATTTCCACGAATAAAGGCTGCTCAAGATGTGAAAGTCTTCCTGCACCGATACCTGAACAGGGAACCCTCTTCATTGCTCCCCCGGTTGCCCCTACCTCAAATGCAATTATGGGTTACCTCAAGCAAATGGGAATGGACTACTACACCCTGCATGAAGGTATCTTCGCAGTCAGATTCAAGTGTGAACAACTTAACCGGTTATGTAATGAGTTTCTGGTTGAAGTCAGTGAACTTGAGCTTAAAGACACAAAATGCCTCATCCTCGCTGACAAGGAAGAACTGACATTTCACCATCTCACACAAATGCAGCCCCTGCAGAGCATATTGGCCAGAGTACAGGGCAAATGGTTATTTGAAACTCTTCAGGAAAAAAGGGTATACAGTCATTTCCAGCCGATTGTCGAAGCCGGAAACCCTTCCTCTGTTTTCGCTTATGAATGCCTTGCCAGAGGAAAAAGCGCAGATGGAGAAGTGATCAGCCCTGTAATTATGTTCGATATCGCGGCCAAGGCCGATCTACTTTTCAACCTTGACCGGGCGTGCCGGATGTCTGCAATAGAAGGTTGTGTAAAATTCGGCCTGAAAGAAAATATTTTCATAAACTTCACCCCCGGAACAATCTATAATCCTGAGTATTGTCTGCAGACGACAATGAGGGCTATAAACAAAGCCGGAATCTCACCGGAACAGATTATATTTGAAGTTGTTGAAACTGAAAAAATAACAAATGTTGAACACCTGTTAAGTATACTGGAATATTACAGGAAGAATGGTTTTAAAGTAGCCTTGGACGACCTCGGTGCCGGATATTCGTCACTGAATCTGCTGACCAGACTTAAACCTGATTTTGTAAAAATAGATATGGAACTGATCCGCAATGTTGACAGCGACCCCTATAAAGCCGTGATAACTGAAAACCTTATTAACATGGCCAGAGAATTAGGGACCAGAACAATTACAGAGGGAGTTGAAACTCTTGAAGAGTGGAATTGGGTCAGGAATAAAGGAGCGGATTATGTCCAGGGATTTCTTTTCGCAAGGCCTGCTGCACCCCCGGAATCCATTCATGTTCCGGCAGAATAAGAAAAAGTATGAAGTAAAGCAGTAAAGATCTTCTGAGCACATCAAATTCCTCTAATCCAGATTCTGCAACATACAAATGCGCGAAAATTAAATAACCGCATCACTGCCACAGGCTGGAAAAATTTACTTTTTCCAGCCTCCTCCCTCAGACTTGGCATATTGGGCAACTTTATAATCTTCACGCAGAATATGCTCAATCAACCATGTGGACAGCAACTCTTTTACCTCATCCCACGAGACATCTTCTTTTCTGAACCTTGATGACTGAAAATACTTCACGCGATCCTTGAGCTGCTTGTGTATCTGTTTATGCTTCATCAATTCGGGGTAATCAATTTTCTCCATGAAACTCTCCTCCGCATTGAAATGATGCACAGCATATTCCCGCAGTTGTGCAAGCAGACTGTCAACAACAGCATCACTGCCACTTTTTTTGACCTGCTCAAGAACATCGTTAATGATTGAGATAAGTTCTTTATGCTGGCTGTCTATTTCATCAACTCCGAGATTAAGGCCGTCATGCCATTCAATCCTACCCATATGCCCCTCACCTTTAATTATAAGAACAGAGTAAAAGTGCTATGATTATGCATCATCTGCATGATTGTTACAACTTATGCCGGAACACAAGACACATACAATTTCGATTCTTCAACGCTGGTTGCTTTTAAAATATATCAGGGTTAGAAATATCAAGGAATATAAATATGTATCAAGATTATGACCCACCCATTCTTCGGAGCCCGGACTAATGCCACAATTCCTGCCCAAAGGGAAAGTATGCATCGCAGTAACCGCACATAACAGGAGTGCGCACACCCGCAGAACTATAGATACTATTTGTAAATATGCAGGATGCGACTTCACACTATGTGTAGTAGACAATGCCAGCACCGACGATACATGGGAAGTACTGACAGAACTCCTCGACCAAGGGAAAATTAATTTTGCATACAGGTTCACCAAGAACATGGGACCTGCAGTTGCGACAAACTACATCTGGTCACAGTTCGATGCTTCCAGCTATTTAAGACTAGATAACGATATCTTTTTTTCTAAAGAGGGCTGGCTCAGGACCATGTGTGAGATGATCGAGAAACACAAGGATGTCAGTGCTCTTTCATACCCCATTTTCTATACCCCTGCCCACTATAAGATAATCAGGACCGAGTTTGGTGAAGAACTGCTGGATAGAGCGGACAGGAACGGATCTCATCCGGGTGGCCTATTTATGATGGACAACCGCTCATTCAAGGAAACAGGGGGATGGAACGAAGACTATGGTTCATATGGAGCAGAAGACGGAGATTACAGTTTAAGACTGGATTTATTGGATAAAAAAAGACTCTACATTAATTGTTTCGATTGGGGCACTCATGATGACTTCACTGCAGAGGACAATGATGCATACATCAAAGCAAAGCATCTCCGCCAGAAATCGCACACCCAGTACGGAGGCTTATTTCAAATCAATACTTTGATGTATCACTACAAATTAAGATGTCTGAAAGTCGGCAGAAAATACATCCCATCCTCAGACGGACATGAAGTTTCCTTTAAATTGAACAGCGATTACACCAACCGCATAACGAAGATTCAGTCTGAAATACGAAAAGCCCTACGCAAAACAGATGAGCTGAACATCACCATCGACAGGATAAACAAGAAAATTCTTACCCAGCTGGTTAAGCTTGTAAACCCGGAATCAACCATAGACTGCCTGGACGACACTTACTGAAAAACTAAAGCCCCGGCACATGAAGTACCGGGGCTTTCTTATATCCAGATTTCAACCTGCTGAGCTAATGTATCAAATCTCCAATACGCTCCCAGCGAACGGTCTTGGGACCACCCCATGACCAATAGATTATCCACGCCTTTCCTAAGATATTCTCACGAGGCACATTGCCCCAGAACCGGGAATCATTGGAACCGTCACGGTTATCCCCCATAACGAAGTACTCGTCTTCAGGAATTACCCGCGGCGGCATATTGTCGCGCATAGTTGAAACGTGGGCATTGTCAGTATACTGCACGTAAGGCTCATTCAGCTCTTTGCCGTTCACGAAGACCTTTTTGTTCTTGATCTCCACAGTATCTCCAGGCACACCGATGACCCTTTTGATATAATCCTTACTGGGATCACCTGGGTACTTGAAAACAATAATATCCTTGTACTCTGGATCTCCCACCGGAAGTACTATCTTTCCGGTAAAAGGAATCTTAACCCCGTAGGAAAATTTGCTTACAAGCAAATGATCGCCAATCTGCAGAGTCTGCAGCATGGAACCTGAAGGGATTTTAAAAGCCTGTACAACAAAAGTTCTTATTACAAGGGCCAGCAGAAGCGCGATAAAAAGCGCTTCGATATATTCTTTGACAGTGCTCTGCCATCTGGGATTCATGATAATATCCTTCTATTCGCCTGCGTAATTTTCGCAGGGAGTAGCATTTTTATTTATTCTTCGCCAGCCTTTAATACTGCCATAAACGCTTCCTGCGGAATCTCGACATTACCCATCTTTTTCATGCGCTTTTTACCTTCTTTCTGTTTTTCAAGCAACTTGCGCTTACGGGTAATGTCACCGCCGTAACATTTGGCTGTAACGTTTTTGCGGAAAGGAGCAACCCTTTCCTTGGCGATAATCTTACGGCCTATTGCAGCCTGAATCACAATCTCGAACATCTGCCTCGGGATGGCCCTCTTAAGCTTGAGAGCAAGCGAACGCCCGAAGGGATAAGCGGAATCCTTGTGCACAATAGCCGAAAAGGCGTCCACAGGATCTGTATTGATCAGGATATCCAGTTTCACAAGATTGGACTCACGGAAGTCAATAATTTCATAGTCAAGCGAAGCGTATCCCTTGGTATGAGATTTAAGCTTATCGAAAAAGTCGTACATTATTTCCGCGAAAGGAACTTCGTAAGTAATGATAACCCTGGAAGATGTCAGATAACGCATATCCTGCTGAATACCGCGCTTCTCCTCGCAAAGCTTCAGAACGGCTCCCACGTAATCGTTGGGAACGTGGATCTCAAGACGGCAGTAGGGCTCGGCAAGGGATTCAAGATCTCCGCCTTCAGGCATCTTGCTGGGGTTGTCAATTTCAAGAACCTCACCGCTGTTCAGCTTTGCACGGTAAACAACAGATGGAGCAGTAGCAATAAGCTTAGCCTGAAATTCACGCTCCAGACGTTCCTGAATAATTTCCATATGCAGCAGACCCAGAAAACCGCAGCGGAAACCGAATCCGAGAGCAGTTGAGGTTTCAGGCTCAAAGGAAAAAGCGGTATCGTTCAGCTGCAACTTTTCCAGCGCGGCTTTAAGGGGCTCATATTCAGCCGGCTCCACGGGATAAAGACCGCAGAAAACCATCGGCTTTACTTCCTGAAAACCGGGAAAAGGTTCCTCTACCGGGTTGGAAGCAAGAGTTATGGTATCACCAACCGGAGCATCATTGAGTTCCTTCATGCTTGCGCAAAGAAATCCTACTTCCCCGGCAGCAAGCGACTTAACCTTGTTCGGTTCGGGAGTGTAGACACCAAGCGTGGTAACATCAAAAGTACGCCCGGTTGAATGAATCTGGATTCTGTCCCCTTTACTAAGGGTTCCATCCAGAATCCTGAACAACACGACCACTCCCTGATAGGAATCATACCAGGAGTCAAAAATCAGGGCCTTGAGGGGAGCCTCGGGGTCACCAGCCGGTGGAGGAAGATCGGTTACAATAGATTCAAGGACCTGATCAACGTTCAATCCGGTTTTAGCACTGATCATAAGCGGTTCAGAGCAGTCCAGACCGATAACTTCTTCGATTTCCTGAGCCACGCGCTCACAGTCCGAGCTTGGCAGATCGACTTTATTAAGCACCGGGACAATTTCAAGATCGTGATCCAGTGCCAGAAATACGTTGGCAAGAGTCTGGGCTTCAACTCCCTGAGTAGAGTCAACTACCAGAAGTGCACCTTCGGAAGCAGCCAGACTCCGGGAAACTTCATAGCTGAAGTCAACATGACCGGGGGTGTCAATGAGGTTGAGAATATACTCCTCACCATCCTGAGCTTTGTATGGAATACGGACAGTCTGGGCTTTAATGGTAATACCGCGTTCCTGCTCCAGTTCCATTTTGTCCAGATACTGGTCTTTTTTCTCACGATCGGAAACCAGCCCGGTAAGTTCAAGAATACGGTCCGCAAGTGTGGACTTCCCGTGGTCAATGTGTGCAATAATGCTGAAATTTCTTATATTTTCTAATTTTGCCATATTAATAACTGTCGGCGGACCTTAAGCGTCCGTCGGCTTATGGTTATTTGTAATTTTGGTTAACAACCCAGAACAAAGGTTAAGGGACTTCTTATTACGGTATTTGTCCGTATCTGTCTAATAGCTTTTACTCTCTACGCCAACGGATCGCTGCGGCTAAAAAACCTTGATTTAACAGCACAATCCACCAAGAAACCAGCTGCCTCAGGATAGCTTACAAAATAATCACAGCATCGGGCAGTCGGCAGAGACAGGCATCATTGCTGCTGCTTAACCCGGAACGTAAAAAAGCGGTTAACCGTGTACTGAGCGGCAACAACAATACCCAATGCAATAAATTTCGCCAAAAGACTGTTAAGCCCCAGGTAGCCGATAAGTCCCAGCAGGATAAAATTGGAAACAACAATCCCACTCAAACCGATGGCGAAGAACACAGCACACCGTCTGGCAAAATTATCGTTAACTTTGAAATTGAATTTATAATTCATGACGAAATTATTGAATATTCCGAGACACGAACTGACGGTATTCGCAGCCAGATAGTTGACCTCAAAAACTGAGTCCAGAATAAAGAAAGACCCGAAATCTACAACGGCTCCCCACAAACCAATAAGTATATATAGCCAGAAATGGCGGTCAAAGATATTTCGCATGGCAACTAACGTTTTTTGAACTCCAGCAGAAAGTCAGAGTTGTACCTGTAAAGTGTATAATAAAAGCTGTCGGCAATGACAGGCAGAGAGGCACGATCAACCGAGGAATACATGGCATCATCACTGATATCACGATAATTGTTAACCGCGCATCCGTAATAAGGGAGCTTATACTTGACGCTCCACGAACTGCCGGTATCCAGGCTGTGTATCAGCGGAAACGTGTCCTCCAGACGATAATAGTATTTTGAGTGGGAAAGACCACCGGAATAATAAACAATATTATCTCTGTGTGGGTTACTGTCATTTATCTTTTCGACAATTGATGCAAGCTGCGGCTCATGAAAGTCCGCTTCAATTTTGACCAGATTACCCATGATGTAGCTGAAACCGAAAGCTGAAATCAAAACAGGAGCCAGCACACAGTAAGTCTTTATTGAACTGCGGAACAACCACCCCGGAACCAAAAACATGAAAGCAAAAAGACCGCAAAAGGAAGTTAAAACCTGAAGATTGAGAGCAGCAGAATCTTTCAGCAGAGCCATATGCACAAAGGAGAACAGAAAAAGAATCACCGGAGCGAAAGGAACGACCAGAAGGGCCATCTTTTGCAGTGCCTTCAGATCACTGCCTAAAACCGCCCTTTTGTAAAGCATAATGCAAAAAACAATGCAGACCAGAAACAACAGCGAAAATAAAATAATCTGCTGCTGACTGAGAGCATCGAAAACCGAGGATACGATCACCACGGAATTATCTACAAGCTGCCCGAATCCTTCCGCTGAAAAGGA
The DNA here is from genome assembly GCF_055394525.1 of Maridesulfovibrio salinus. Classification (NCBI taxonomy): domain Bacteria; kingdom Pseudomonadati; phylum Thermodesulfobacteriota; class Desulfovibrionia; order Desulfovibrionales; family Desulfovibrionaceae; genus Maridesulfovibrio; species Maridesulfovibrio salinus. The sequence continues at coordinate 857,995 of NZ_AP042461.1, read as the reverse complement.
AACAGTCTCTGCCCCGGAAGCACGGCGCGCGATATTGGCAATAAAAAACAGCTTCAAAAACAGTTTGTAAGCCACAAAAGCTGAAATCAACTGGAGAATTCTGTGAAATAAAAATTCAATCGCCTCGACAGACCTGCCGCGACTGACATTGTGGACAAGCTCTATCACAGCTAAAGACATGAAAAATCCCAACGATGCCTGATACGAATTCAAACTCAGAAACAGGCATAAAGAACACTTCAAATAATAGTACAGAAGCTGTTTCCTGCCGCTTTCCGGCATGACGACAGCATATGGGACAAGCAGTAGAACAAGGCTCAAGGCAAGCCCGAGACTGTCCAACTGATAGGGGAACAGGCAGATCAGAAATGGATTCACAATAAATCCGAAAGAAATAATCCCGGACAGATAAGGATCACTAAGATCCACAAAAAGCCTGCGGACAAGCAGTCCGCCAAGTACGAAAATCGGAACTGACAACAACAAGGGGAGAGGGGCGGGGCTGTATATGGTTGTGGCGTGGTTCAGGAGACGCACAAGAATGGATGGCAGCAGACGCCCGTCGTCATCCCATGAATTACCTATGATGATCCTGCTGAAGTCATCGTTGTATGGAGTGTTGGATATGATGGTCGGCAGAATATATAAAAAAGTCATTCCGAACAGGATATAAACTGTTTTCTTTTCTTCAGGTGAAAGTCTCAAATTCAACATAATTTCTCCGGATATTTTCCCTATAAAATTCTTCGGACTATGTATACAGGTCTGTGTTTCGACTCCATATAAGTTCTCCCCAGATATTCCCCGATGATCCCGATCCCTATAAGCTGCAGACCACCCAGAAACGAAACCGTGACCATAAGAGAAGCATAGCCGGGAACATCAACCCCCAGAAACAAAACCTGAAACAATATCTTAAGGGTCAGGAGGAATGAGATTCCGGCAACAGCGGCCCCTATGTAAGTCCATATACGCAACGGAACCGTCCCGAAACTGGTGAGCCCTTCCAAAGCGAAATTCCAGAGCTTCCAACCATTGAACTTGGATTCTCCGGCCGCCCTCTCGGGGCGCACATAGTCGATCTGGGCTGCCTTGAACCCCACCCACGCAAAAAGGCCCTTCATGAATCTCTTGCTTTCGGGGAGACTGTTCAGAGCATCCACAACCGGACGGGACATCAACCGGTAATCACCTACATTATCCGGTATAGGCGGGTTGGAAATCATGTTGTTCACTTTATAGAAATATTTCGCGGTCAACCTTTTCAGAAAAGAATCGCTGTCCCTGTTACTTCTGCGGGCGAGCACCACGTCAAAGCCATCACGCCAGAGTGCTATCATATCGGGTATGAGTTCGGGCGGGTCCTGCAAATCAGCATCGATAGGTACGGCAATATCACCGGCAGCATGTTCAAGCCCTGCAGTAAGAGCGGCTTCCTTACCGAAATTGCGACTGAAATCTATAATCTTTATTTCAGGATGGATTTCTTTGAGCCTGAGGAGTTCCGCAAGAGTGTTATCGGTACTTCCGTCATTAATAAAAAGGTATTCCACCCTGACATCAGGGACTGTTTTCATCACCCCTGAAACCCTTTCCATAAATACATCAAGGACCTGATCTTCATTATGAACAGGTACGATAATTGACAGAAGACTGCTTTCACTCACTAAAATACTCCCGGTCTGTTCTGCTGCAAATGCCTTTGTAACCGCAGCCTGTTTTGAAACTGAATCCAAGTCAAGCCGATGGTTTTTTATAATCCAATGTCTTTAAAAAGCCAGTAACACATGCCCTTTTTTGAATTTAGCAGCAAGAAAAGACTTGAGATCCGGTTGTTGATAAAACTCCATCTGCAATATGCAGTGAAATCCCGGTGGACATTAATATATACAGCAAACTATGCCGAAAAGGATCTAACCTCACGATTTCACATACACTTCATCTAAGAATTACTTTTAATTTTTACATCGGATACTATCCCATCATTCTTCAGAGATATAATTTATCTGCAAAGCAGTATGCAGCAAAGAGCGTAAGAAACTATAATCTATCAAAAATGCCGATAAAACCTGAAAAAAATCACTTCAGAAACATTTGTTTCATTTTTATTACAAAAACGATTGATTGACCCATCAAATTATATTACGTCAAAAGGAAGATTTTATACAAATCTGCACACTACTGCACAGTTTCAGAAGTGGACTGCTAACTTTTCCCGTTAGTTACGGAGAGATAGAAGATTAAAGTCCGTGCAAGATTAAAGCTACTGCTTTGGCAGACTATTTCTGGATGTTCTTTGGAATCAGACTTTGCCCAGCGCGCTACCCGGAAGCGCATAATCAAGAGCTGCGGCCTGCTGAGAATAAGCGTTAACCGCTCTTGTTCGCATGTAGCCGGCACTCCCGGGACTGAATGTGGCGGAGTCCTCCGAAAGAGTCGCCTGCGTCAGCGCCAACTGTTGATAAACATTTTGGACGTGTCGCTCTTCGCTCTGGGTTCGAGGATAGGTTTTTGAACGGAATTTCTGTGAAGCCTTCTGGGCTTCACCCGGCTCAAATTCGAGGTCCTTTGCAGTGAAGTTTACGCCCAGCTTACCAATTCGAAAACCGAAACTGCGCGTTTTTACACGTGCGGTTACCCTTTCGACTTCCTTTTCCGTCTGCCCGGACCACATTTTCATATTTTCAGCGTATCTGCTGATACCCTGCGCCGCTATTTTCATTATTTACCCCATCGGAAAAACCGCTCCCCACGCACAAAAAAAGGCCGACCGCCACATGTGGCAATCCGCCGTATCTGCAAATGTTATGCAATCATCCCTGAAGGATACGCGGGAGTTACGGCTTCCATCCATGGAAGCTCATGAAAATAAAGAAATGTTAAGTAATGTTAAATATAATACTACTTGGCATGTTTGGCAAGTGCAGAAGACTAAGTCTTGCTTTCCGGGGGCCAAAGAATTAACTTCCCCTTAAACTTAAGCAGTGTAGGAGATTATGAGCAACAAAATTCTGACTAAAAAGGCACTTATCCCCGGCCAGACAAGCATGCTGGTCATTGACTGTCCTCAAATTGCCGTCAAGGCTAAACCGGGTAATTTCGTCATTCTGCGTATCCATGAAAAAGGTGAAAGAATCCCCCTCACAATTGCTGACACTGACCCGGAAGCAGGCACCATCACTATTGTTTACCTGGTTGTAGGTAAAAGTTCCGCCCTGCTTGAAACACTTAATGAAGGCGACACCATCCTTGATGTATGCGGTCCGCTGGGCAAGCCCACACACATTGAAAAGTCCGGCACTGTTATCTGTGTCGGCGGCGGAACCGGAATCGCAGCCATGCATCACATTGCCAAAGGCCACCACGAGGCCGGCAACCATGTCGTCGCCATTGTAGGTGCGCGCAGCAAGGACCTGCTCCTTTTCTGCGATGAACTGGGCGGCTTCTGCCCCGAACTCCTTATAGCCACCGATGACGGAAGCACCGGCCATAAAGGCTTTGTTACCGATGTTCTGCGCGACCGCCTTGAAAAAGACAAGGACGTTTCAGAAGTTGTGGCTATCGGCCCTGTTCCCATGATGGAAGCGGTGGCGAAAGTGACCAAACCTTTCAGAGTAAAAACCACTGTCAGCCTGAACTCTATCATGGTAGACGGTGTGGGTATGTGCGGAGCATGCCGCTGCAATATCGGCGGAGAAACCAAATTCGCCTGTGTGGACGGCCCTGAATTCGACGGACATGAAGTCGACTTCAATGAACTGAGAATGCGCCTCGCCCAATACAAAGAGCAGGAGAATGTCTCAATGGACCTGTTCAGGAGGGATCATGGTTAACAAACAGAACTTCACCCCCACCCGTACCCCCATGCCGGAACAACCGGCGGATGTCCGAAACAAGAACTTTCAGGAAGTTGCCCTGGGCTACTCCAAAGAAGAGGCCATGGCTGAAGCGGCCCGCTGTCTGCAGTGTAAAAAGCCGCTCTGCCAGAAAGGATGTCCTGTTGAAATCGACATCAAAAGCTTCATAAAGCATCTGGCCGACGGCGATATTCCTTCCGCCTACCGTGTAATCAAGGAAACCAACTCCCTGCCTGCTGTCTGTGGCCGGGTCTGCCCGCAGGAAACCCAGTGCGAGGGCGCCTGTATTCTCGGCAAAAAATACGAACCGGTGGCAATCGGCCGTCTGGAAAGATTTGTAGCCGACACTTTCGACAGTGATTCCGCCTGTGAAATGATCACCGGCCACACTGCATGCAGCCTGCCCAACGATCAGTTCAAAGTAGCCTGCATCGGTTCCGGACCTTCTTCACTGACTGTTGCCGGATACCTTGCAGCCAGAGGTGTTCCCGTTACTGTATACGAAGCGCTGCACGAAGTCGGGGGAGTACTTGTTTACGGTATCCCGGAATTTCGCCTTCCCAAAAACATCGTTGCCCGCGAAGTAGGCGCTTTGTGGTCCAAAGGTGTTACCTTCCTGCCCAACTATGTGGGTGGCAAGACCGTAACTGTTCAGGATCTGCTTGATGACGGTTATGACGCTGTTTTCATAGGAGTCGGAGCCGGGCTGCCATGGTTCCTCAATATTCCCGGAGAAAACCTTGTCGGTGTGTACTCATCCAATGAATACCTTACCCGTATCAATCTGGGCCGCGCATATGACTTTCCAACATACGATACTCCCGCTCCAAGACCACGCAATGTAGCCGTAATCGGTGGTGGTAACGTGGCCATGGACGCCGCCCGCACCGCTCTGCGACTGGGAGCCGAAAACGTATACATTACCTATCGGCGCACTCAGGAAGAAATGCCTGCTCGTGTCGAGGAACTGCATCACGCCATTGAAGAAGGAGTGCAGCTTGAACTGCTGACTTCCCCCATTGAGATCAATGGAGATGAAAATTCTCATGTAAAATCCATGACCCTGCAAATTATGGAACTCGGCGAGCCGGATGATTCAGGACGTCGCCGCCCGGTTGCTGTTGAAGGCAAGACCAAGGAACTGGAAGTGGACATGGTTATCCTCGCAGTAGGAACCGGAGCCAACCCCGTTCTGCTTGAAGCCACTCCAGGTCTTGAAACCAACAAATGGGGTTATATCGTTACCGATGCGGAGACCGGAGAAACTTCAATCTCCGGTGTATATGCTGGAGGTGATATTGCTGGAGGGTCCGCAACTGTTATCTCCGCCATGGGCGCAGGACGACGGGCCGCGAAAACTATTGCCGAAAAGCTTGGGGTCTAATGCATCCTTGATGCTTTATATCTTTGAAACACTCCCTGCAAGGCGACTTGTCCTTAAGGAATAATAATTCCGCGCACGGGCTGTTCCCGGACTCAGTCGCCAGTTGAGTCATGGATAGCAACACTTTCCTGAGTGTCGGCGCGAAGGGATTCAAAAATCCAGAAACCTGCTGAAAACAGTATTACATTACACGAGCTCTTTGGAATCTGCTTTTGAAATGTACGGGCGAGGTTGAACTTTTGTTCAACTTCGCCTTTTTCATGTAACAGTTTAGGCCATTCATTTTGATAGACAGATTTATTTTCTGATTTTAAAATCAAACTTTTCCACCCGATCCCTAAAAGGCATCACCCACCATGAGCATAGATAAATTCGATTTTGACGCGACCCTGCTGACTGTCAATTTTGCCACCAGACTCCTCACCATGGAAGTTGACCGGGACGTTCTCATCGACCGTGCCATTGAAGCTTTTTGCGACCTCGGCTCCTGTGAAGACGCAACTTTGATGATGTATGATGAATACAAGCAACTCAAAGGAGTTGCTGCATCATTTCAAAAGAGAAGGATGATCATCAATGAAGAAATCCCCCTCAATAAAGCCATGATCGAAGCTGCTCAGTCGCTCAAGCCGGTTGTGCGCCCGGTATGTGATGAATCCATATACCCTCTCCCCGCTGACTGCTGTGATTCTGATAAGACCTGCCTGTGCGTGCCCCTGATAGGCTCTCGCGACCGGGTCAGGGGCTTTGTAACTCTCTACCGGGAGAAGGAACGCCAATGGGAGCTGGCGGAAATTTTCCAGCTTGGTATCATTTCAGCGGTTGCAGCGATTTCTTTCGAAAACTCGGAGCTGTTCCGCCAGACCATAGAGGACAGTCTGACCGGATTGTACATGCGCCGCTACCTGTTCATCAGATTGCGGGAGGAAGTACAGCGATATAAAAGAAGGGGCGGACCGTTATCACTGATTATGCTTGATGTGGATCACTTTAAAGATGTCAATGACAAATACGGGCACGCTACCGGAGATACCGTGTTGCGTTCAGTCGGGCAGGTTTTGCAGGAATCCAGCCGCAGGGGGGTGGATATTCCGTGCAGGTACGGAGGAGAGGAATTTGTAATCCTGATGCCCGGTTCCCATAAAGATGAAGCTGAAATTGTGGCTGAAAGAATCCGTACCACGTGCGAAGAAAAGGTCATCAGCTCCCCGGAAGGTCAAATCAGAATCACCATGAGTTCAGGAGTTGCTTCCATTGAGGAATGCGGAACACCTGATGCGGATGAACTTCTTTCAAAGGCGGACAAAAGACTTTACCGGGCCAAACAGTCAGGACGTAACCGCATTGTCTGTCTTGACGGCCAGGATTAAATCAGCCCTGTTGGAAAGCCCCTTTCCCGCTCTGCCGCTTCCTGCGTGATCTTCGACTTTGCCAGAGCTCAAATTGCACCCTATCTTTTTAGGAACTTATTCAAGAAATTCGCATAATTTCCCATATTAACCCCAAGTATAAACTACAATGCCCGATCGAATCCCAATAACTTCTGGAAATTTGGTAATGCAGGAAAAAGATAGAATCGATTAACAGGAGTCCTTTTCAGGCAACAAAGATATTTAGTCAGTCTTTCATGAAAAGATTTAACTCTTGATAATACCAGAAGAAGCTTTGTATCGACCGCTGCCTATGATATTGTTCTGAGACATGCCTATAAAAGATCAAAACCAACAGAGGCACATCATGAAACAATATGAAAACAATCATCGTCTAAAATCAACCTTCTTTGTGTTTGTTTTCTCCGGCATTCTACTTTCCGCAACCATATTGGAGGCGGCTACAGCTCCAGCGGACTCCCATCAGAAATGGTTTGATGCTCTGCCCCCCGAAACAAAAACCCTGATTGCAGGGGTTGCCCTCGTTGGGATAGCTGTCCTGGTGGGCTTCGCAGCTACCCGCAAATACCGGATACCATCATCAGAAGAAGCCAGGTTTACACTCGATAAATACGAGCAGGAACTGAAACGCAAAATAAACGAGCTCAAAATTGAACTCAAAAATATTGCAGATGCAGAGTCACCTGAAAAACGCAAAGTATCCGCCGCGCTGAAAGAAGCGGAGGAACGACTTGCTTTCATTGAATCCGGCTACGAAAAGGCGGTGAAGGGAATGGCCGGTCTGGCGGGAGAGCTGGAGGTTCTTAGGGGATGGATTTCTGAAACAGAAATTGAATCGGCAGAAACCATGCTCGCCGCGGGCAGCACACAGGAAGCAAGAGCGATATGGGATAACATAGCCAGAGAATCGCGAGTCAGGAAAGAAGCCTATGCCAGAAGGGAGGCGGATGCATGGTTCCACCTGGGGCTTCTCGCCAGAGCCGATCTTGATTACAAGGAATCCATGGAGGCATTTATAAACAGCATCGAAACAGGTAAAGCCGGCATCGTCCACATTGCTGAAGCAGCACACATGGCGATCAAGATAGGGGACTACCGCAACGCGGAAGGCCTATACCGGGAAGCTTTGAGTACGGCAGTGGGCTGCGATGAATGCACCCAGGACACAATCCGCAACTGCCAGACAGGCCTCGCAGACATCTACATGCACTCAGGTAAACCAACCGAGGCACAGCCCCTTTACAAAACAGCACTTGATACATGTCTTGAGATATACGGAGAGCAAGCGACTCCGACAGCTGACATTTACGTAAAGCTAGCCCGTCTTCACAAATCACAGGGACAGGAGGAAGAGTCTGCCGAATACTGCAACAAGGCCATGAATATTTTCAGTCAGCTGCTGCCTTCCGGGCATCCCAAGGTTGTTGAGATCAATAAAATGTGCGGAAGCTAAATCCAGACATCGTTTTCGGCAGTAAGTTCACCGCCACTCGCTCCGGTATTCACAACCCCGCGCGGTTCAATGAGCATGACTTTACATTCATTCTCCGCAACGGGTTTGTGAGAGACCCCTTTGGGAATAACAAACATTTCACCGGATGATAACTCGACCTTCCCGTCCTCGAATTCAATAACCAGATTTCCCTCAAGGACTATGAAAGTCTCATCGGTATCCTTATGATCATGCCAAACGAACTCCCCTTTGAGTTTAGCAAGCTTGAACTGATAGTTATTCATTTCCGCGACTACCCGCGGAGACCAGTGTTCGTTGAATCCTGCCAGCTTATCCTTGAAATTAATCGGATCATATTTCATCGCAGTCTCCTGAATTTAAGTATTGTTTATCTCCGTAATCAGATTGCCTGAGCAGAGTCACTAATATACTTAACCACCTCTAAACTAGTATAAAGTTGCTGCCAGCTAAAATTATATCAATATTTGAATCAAATTCTATTTATCGCTATAGAGTTTGTATAAAAATTTCCTACACTCTTTGGAGAGAAAGCGTATGAAGTCCTTAAAAGAACAATCACTGCAGGATCAGCTGGCTGAGATGGCTAAGGAGAACAGCAGGTTCGCCCATGGCGGAAACCTGCGCAAACTCGCGGAAAGAGCAGGCTGCCCTTCTTCCGAAATTGTGGACTTTTCCGCAAATATCAATCCGCTCGGTCCTCCGGCATGGCTCCAGCAGGAAGTTGTCAAAGCCCTCAATGAAGTGGAGCGCTACCCTGACCCCGAATGTTCAGAGCTGACGCTGGCTGCCTGCCAGAAATACTCAGTATGGCCAACAGAGTGCGTTGCCGGGAACGGGGCCTCCGAACTCATTGCCGCTATTGCCCGCATCGGCGGATTCAAAAGAGCCGTAATACCTGTTCCATGCTATGTCGACTATGAACGCTCCTGTAAACTTGCCGGACTGAAAACCGAACAGATCCCCCTTGACCCACAGAACAATTTCGCACCGGATTTCGATACCCTCTCAACTTTTCTTGAAGCTTCCCCGGCTCTGGTCTTTCTGGCCCAGCCCAACAACCCTACCGGAACAGCCTTTGATCCGGCTGAATTGAAAGTCCTGGCCCGCCGCCATCCTGATTCACGCTTTATTGTGGATGAATCGTTTGCCGATTTCGTACCCGGCCTGGAAAGACTCACCGGAAAACGTCCTCCAAATGTCATAACTATTGTTTCATTGACCAAATTTTACGCAATACCGGGACTTAGACTCGGTCTGGCCTTTGCGTCCCCGGACATCATAATGGAGATCAGGAATGTACTTCCCTGCTGGTCGGTCAACATTCTGGCCCAGAAAGTGGGACTGCGCTGTATCCGTGATGAAGAATACGAGCTACAGACAATCGAGGAAACAACGCGGCTCCGGGAAAAACTGGTAAAAGACCTTGGACAGATTCCGGGATTACGGGTTCTCCCCTCACAGGCCAACTTCATGCTCTGTCAGGTACAGCGGGTAGGAATGGATGCTAGCGGTCTTATTGAGCACCTGCTGAGCAGAAGAGTGGCGGTGCGCCATTGCGATAATTTCGATGGACTGGATTCAACATATTTCCGCATTGCCGTTCGTACCGAGGAGGAGAACCATGCCCTCATCAACGGTTTGCGTTCTTTCACCGGAATGGAGATAAGCGAAGAAAAGCTGCCAAAAACTCCCGCCCTTATGATTCAGGGTACATGCTCCAATGCGGGGAAATCCATTCTGGCTGCCGCTTTCTGCCGTATTTTTCTGCAGGACGGTTTCAAGGTAGCCCCTTTCAAGGCCCAGAATATGTCCCTTAATTCATTTGTGACTGACGATGGACTTGAAATGGGCCGGGCACAGGTCACCCAAGCCGCGGCCTGCAAAATGTCTCCGGACGTGCGCATGAACCCTGTGCTGCTCAAGCCATCCACGGATGTCGGTTCGCAGGTGATTGTAATGGGAAAATCCGTTGGAAACATGAAGGTGCAGAACTATGTGAAATACAAACCCAAGGCTTTTGAGGCGGTGAAACATGCATACGACTCACTGAGTGCTGAAAGCGATATAATGGTTATCGAAGGCGCGGGCAGTCCGGCGGAGATAAATCTCAAACAGCACGATATCGTCAACATGGCCATGGCCAAATATGCGGAAGCAAAAGTGCTTATCACCGGAGATATTGACCGCGGAGGAGTATTCGCCTCTCTGGCCGGGACCATGGATCTTCTGGAAGCCAAAGAGCGCGAACTGGTCTGCGGATTCCTGCTCAACAAATTCCGCGGGGACGCTTCGCTGCTTACTCCGGCTCTGGATTTCACTCTCAGCCATACCGGAAAACCAGTTCTGGGAACCATACCTTATATCAATCATCTAGGCCTGCCCGATGAGGACTCTGTCTCATTCAAAGAAGATCTTGCGAAGTCCGGAAGCAGGGGCAAACGCAAAGACTGCGTGGAAATTGTCTGTATAGACCTGCCCCGTATTTCAAATTTTACTGACCTCGATGCTCTCAAAAATGAACCGGACGTTAACCTGCGGGTGGTGGACAGACCAGACGATCTGGGAACTCCGGACGCCATAATCCTGCCCGGAAGCAAGTCCACAATTTCCGATCTTGAACACCTGAAAGAAACCGGGCTGGATGATGCCGTTAAAGCACTGCGCGATAAATCAGTGATAGTCGGAATCTGCGGTGGATTTCAGATGCTGGGCCAGATCATAGCCGACCCCGATAACATCGAATCCGGGGGCACGGCTGAAGGTCTGGGGCTGCTGCCATTACAGACAAGCCTAGCACCGGAAAAGACACTCACCCGCACAGGGGGTGTCCATTCCCAGAGCAAACTGGAAGTAAGCGGTTACGAAATTCACCATGGCAAAACCGAACCGCTGCTGCCCACTGTGCGTGCGGCAATTGTCCCGCAAGGTGTCCATGGAAGTGTCCCCATTTCCAAAGTGCTAGGTTTTGGAATCAAGTCAGGCATGATATGGGGAACCTACCTGCACGGAATTTTTGACGCCGACGCTTTTAGGCGCTGGTTCATTGATTCATTACGGGAAAAGAAAGGACTGCCTAAACTTGAAAAAATCCAGACTACTTTCGGTATGGAAGAGGCTCTGGACAGGCTGGCTGATGTGGTCCGGCAGAATGTGGACATGAAAGCGATATACGAGGCTTTGGGAGTACGCTGATCAGTTCAACCGGATCTATACGCTCCACTTCATTACATATTCCTGATGAGAAGTGTGCGAATCCCTGCGCTCTTCAGTAATTGAGAATCCGTGCTTTTCATAAAAGGACACAGCCCGGAGATTCTCCCTGTATACTGTCAGTTCCAGTGCCGGCCTCAATTCTTTGGCTTTTCCAATCAGACTTGAGCCAAGGCCTCTGCCCTGCTCAAACGGATCGACAAACAGTGCTGCAAGAACATTCTCTACAAGACTTAAAAAGCCCACCGGGATGCCATTCTTTTCAATCACCCATGTTTCCGATCCGGGCAGGTAGATATCACGCATATCAGCCTTTTTGCTCCCCCAGAAACCTGGTTCGACAAAGTCATGGGCCACAATGGAGGCTTCAAGCCAGACAGTGCAAAGCTGCGGATAATCTTCAGGGGAAGCTCTTCGTATAACTGTTTTCATTTAAAAATTTTGTGTTTCATCAATTTCAAAGCAAAAAGAGTATTGGTGACGAGGTAGCGTTTCCACATACGTCCCGGCTCCTGCATCAGCCTGTAAAGCCATTCCATGCCGCATTTCTGCATAAACTGCGGTGCACGCTTCGACTTCCCGGCCACAATATCGAAAGTACCACCCACGCCCATGACGAATTTCACGCCGAGATGCTCTTTCCAACGGTTGATGAAATTTTCCTTTTTGGGGGAAGTTATAGCCACGAAAAGCATTTTAGCTCCGGACTCGGCTATCTCCTTCACCACTGCTTCTTCGTCATCCCAGAAATATCCGTGATGGTAGCCCGCTATTTTAAGTTCCGGAAATTTATGCTCAAGATTAGAAACGGCTTTTTTCACAATTTCCGGTTTGGCACCGAGCAGGAAGACAGGTTCATTCTTCTCAGCCGCCTTTTTAAGCAGTTCATGGAAAAGGTCGAATCCTGCCACTCTTTCAGGCACATCAAGCCCGAGAAATCTTGTTCCCCACACAACCCCCATACCGTCGATATTAACGATATCGCAACTCTGGACAGATTCACGCAATGAGGCATCACGGTCCATGTTGACCAGTTTCGCAACGTTGACCACTACATGCTGGGTGAACAGACCATACTTCAGGCGGCTGAAAATCTCTTCAACCGTTTCAGACATGGTCCACGCATGCATCCGCACGCCCATGAAATCAACCACCTTGCTTTCAATCATGTAAACCTCACGGGTATTCGGAGATCTGTTTTAAAGGTTGAAAAAGGCGGTTGCATTCTCAGCGCAGGCTTTCCATAACTCATTGACCTCAATCCCTTTCAGTTCAGCCACCTTGGCTGCGGTGAAAACAACAAAGGCGGGCTCATTTCTCTTGCCGCGCCAGGGTTCGGGAGTCAGGAATGGGCAATCAGTTTCAAGTACCATCCTGTCCATAGGGATCACTTTTACTGCTTCCTGTGCAAGCTCATTCTTTTTATAGGTAACAGGTCCGGGGATGGAAATATACCAACCGTGATCAATGATCTTCTTAGCTGTTTCCGCATCACCGCCAAAGCAGTGCCAGAGCAGCGGCCTGCCCGACCATCCGAAATCCTCAAGAACTTCCATTGTCCTTTCATGGGCATCGCGACTGTGAATAACCACAGGAAGATCTAACTCCTCAGCCATAACAAGCTGCTTACGGAAGACGTCTTCCTGGGCATCATAGGGAACACGGTCCCAATAAAAATCAAGTCCGATCTCACCTACGGCTTTCAGACGGGAGTCCCCTTTGAATGCTGTTTGCATCGCTTCAATATCTGCATCAACAAACTTTCCGGAATCATTGGGATGAACCCCGAGCATAAAAAATACTTCCGGATAACCGTCAAAAAGAACCTTGTTCTGCTCATAAGCCTGCGGCCCCAGAAAAACGTTACCGATTCTGCCGATTCCGCATTCCTTAGCACGAGCAATTACTTCGGGCAGGTCTTCGCGGAAATCCTCAAGGTCAAGATGGGCATGAGTTTCCACGCCAGGAATATTAATGCCGACACTCTGAGGGAGCGCCCTTACTTTTTTCTTCTTTTTCGCCATGATTATATTTTCCCGCCGGTATTGCGGATATAGATTTGATGCGCTTAAACGCTATTTGAACAAAGAGATTACTTCGAATTCTTACCGTAAGATCAAAACCTGCTCCAGATATCAAGAACAGTCTGCTCCTGAGCCTTCAAAGAATATGACCGGATGGTTTGTTGCCCCGCATCAAGTGCCGTGTCAAGGGACGGACCGCCTTCATTCCATAGATTTATTGCCTTTTCGAGGTTGAAAGAGGCGTCCAGAACATCCGCATCAGCCGACCAGAAACCGTTGCCCGACCACGGAACTTCACGCAGGGGCCACCAGGGTTTGAACACAGCCCCGTCAAGCTGACGCATGTAATCCCAGCCCCCGAAACCGGAAAAGCCCACCGGGAGACATCCCGAAGCAAGCGCTTCCAGAGGCGGCAGCGGACATCCTTCGGGAAACCCGGAAACCAGAAACACATGACAGGACCTCAAAGTCTCAGCCACACCATTCGCATCCATTCCGGCAATCTCGATCCAGCGGATATCGGACCCCGGATTTCTGGACTCGAAGATAGCCTTGATCTGACTGACCATAGCCTTGTTCTTGCGAGGCATGAACGCTATCCGAATCCTGCCTGACGGCTTTTGGTCCGGAGCATGGAAAAGTTCGGTATCAATTCCGGGCCGAAGAATGGGAGATTGTTGCCCAACGGTCTGCTGCATGAACCATTCTACCGGATGGGAAACAGCAAGAAATGAAACCGGAAGATTACGCCATGAAACGCCCTCCGGCAGAGATGAAAACAGATAAGCCCAGTTCTGGCAGTAAACCAGACATCTAGCCCCTGCATTAAGCCCCGGTGCAAGGCTGTTCACCCAGCCCTCCGGCACAAGCCAGAGATCATCCTGAGTAATCCTTACTTCATCCCAATGTAGAGGCGCGGGATAGCCTTCAGCAATCTGCGGCATCCAACTGCCCGATTCCCGCATTACAAGTTTAACATCGTAACCATTGCGTTCAAGAATGGATGCGATCTGACAAAAGACAGTAATACCGCCGGTGGGCTTACGGACAGGTGGGATGAATATATATGTTTTCATGCTGATTTCCTTTTGTTGAACATACATCCGAATAAAGAGTTTGAAAACACCGGAGACACAGCGCAATTTACCATCCTGCAAAGGCGTGTTATCGAGTGCTTGTGAAGAGTGAGCATACCTACATAGTAAACGGCCTGATGGGCCACCAGTTTTTTCTGCCGGACCTTCTGAACGAAGTTCCTGTTGGTGTCGCAGTCCTTGACCTTGACGGACGTATTCAGGTCGTCAACCGGGCATGGCAGACCGTAACAGGAGCGGAGCCGGACTCCATGCTTGGGCTGAAATGCTACCTTGGCCTGCGTTGCGACTACTGCTTCAAAGGCTGTCCCATCATGGCGGAAAAGGCCGATTTTGAAACGGTCTCAGTTGACGCGGACATAGTGGACCGCGCGAGAACGATAATCCCCATCAGGCTGACCATTGCGCCGGTTTTCAACAGCGAAGGGATTATTTCAGGTTTTGTTGAGACCATTCAGGATATCCGTCAGGTAGCGGAGCTCAGTAAAAGCGCAAGTAATGCATATTCCCTCGGCGGGCTTATCGGAACCAGTCCCCAGATGGCCAAAGTTTTCAGCATGGTTCCGTCAATTGCCGCAACGGACTCGTCTGTGCTGATCACAGGTGAAACCGGAACCGGTAAGGACGTTCTCGCTGAAGCCATTCATAACGCTTCCGACAGGGCCGGCGGACCTTTTATCAAGGTCAACTGCGGGGCACTTCCTGAAACGCTTCTGGAATCAGAACTTTTCGGCCATGTAAAAGGCGCCTTCACCGGAGCCCATGAAGACAGACCGGGCCGCATCAAGCTTGCACACAACGGTTCATTCTTTCTAACGGAAATAGGTGACCTCCCGCTGTCTCTGCAGGTCAAACTCCTCTCCTTTCTTGATGACAAGGTAGTACATCCTCTAGGGAGTTCACGAGGCTTCAATGCCGATGTGAGGGTCGTAGTGGCAACCCACAGAGACCTGAAACAAATGGTTCAGGATAAAACCTTCCGTGCCGACCTGCTTTTCAGACTCAATGTTGTCCACCTCCACCTTCCGCCACTGAGAGAAAGAGGAGAAGACATACTCCTGCTCAAGCAGCACTTTCTAAAAGAATATTGCACCAAACTGAATAAGAAAATCAGGGGCTTTACTAAAAAAGCTGCAAAAATACTCTCCGCCTACAGATATCCGGGCAATGTTCGCGAGCTCCGTAACATAGTGGAATACGCAGCCAACTTCTGCGACCGGGACCTTATAGGAACAAGCCACCTCCCGGCTTATATGACGGAACAGGACATTCTACGACCTGTTTCGGAATCTTCAAGCATTTTTCAGGAAGTCCCTGTTTCAAACGGTTACCGCCAGGCAACAAGCTGGGATGACGCTGAAAAACAGATGATCATGGACACACTGGTAAAATGCGGCGGCCGCAAAGGTGAAGCGGCGAAACTGCTTGGATGGTCCAGATCCACCTTCTGGCGCAAGCTCAAGAAACATTCCATCACAGGTTGATTATGCCACATAAGCTCCTTATCCCCCTGCTGGACGATGAAGTCGCTCCCCGCTTTGATCTGGCCACGGATGTAATGCTGATCAAAATAAGCCGCAGCGCTGAGCTGGAAGAACGCATAATAGTCCTGCCTCAACATTCTGCTGACGAACTCTGTGCCCTGGCTACTTCAGAAAAAACAAATGCCGTGATCTGCGGCGGTATTGATGAAGAGCATTATCAATATCTCAAATGGAAAGGCATTAATGTTCTTGATGATGTGATCGGTCCGGTAGATAAAGTTCTGGATTATTACAAAGCAGATCAGCTTGCCTCCGGGATGAATTTCCATACCGGCTTTTATCTTCTAAAATAATCCTTATAAATCAATAATAACTAGTCTTTTCTACTTATTTTAGTTTCATTATGTTTCATATTGTTTCTTGAGAAACTATTCACAATGGCTCATTATGTTTCAACAAAAAGAAACATATTTTCTTCCTGCAAAGTTAATAATCTGTTATCGTTGGATTAATTTTCATGTGGCACGTCATCTGCTTTTGTAAAGCGGGTGCTGCAAAAACCGAATTCCCGGCCAGCAGCAAAAGACACCTTTCTACACATGAAGATAATGATTGTTGAAAAAGATCCGGAGTTTCGTGAACACCTTGTCCTGCGTCTTGAAGATGAGGGTCTTGATATTTCCGGTGCAGGAACCCTTGAGGAAGCTGAAAGACTCATCAGGGAAAACAGGTTTGACGGCATTGTACTGGGGCTGTCCGGCTTCGGAAGAAGCTCTTTGAACCTCATGGAATTTATTTCAACAGACATTCCTGAATTGAAAGTTGTTTTAATCAACAGGCACAACAAGATCCCGCTTTCCATTGAAGCCATGAATCTTGGAGCATGTGCTGAAATTTCAGTTCCGGTCGACATCGCCGCTCTTGTAAAGACTCTGCGCAGATATTGCGAGGAATCTGCGCACTAAGCGCGGCAAGGCAAACCGGCCAACCGATACAGGGGGAAACGTGAAAAATACTCAAGTCAAAGAACTCATGATTCCGGTGGAAGAATACACCCGGGTCAAAAAAAACACCACTCTGCTTGCAGCCATGCAGGGACTGACCCAGCAGGCCGAAGACGAAAATCTGCCCCATCCTCACCGTGACCTGTTGGTGGAAGACGAGGGAGGCATGGTCATAGGCAAGGTTACCATGCTTGATATCTTCAAGCACATGGAACCCTCATATTTCAAAATGGACAACACCCGCCATCCGAATGCTCTCAGCAAGGATTTTGTCCAGAGAGTCTACCGTGATTTCAATCTCTGGTCTGAACCGTTGACCGACATCTGCCGTAGAAAAGCAGACACAAAAGTTGAAGAAATTATGCATACTCCTCAGAAAGTGGAAATTGTTAATGAGGAGGACAGCATAGACAAGGCTCTGCACGCATTCGTCCTTGGAGTTCACCAGCCCCTGCTGGTTCAGAAAGACGGGAAGATCACCGGTGTCCTGCGCCTTGGGGACGCATTCGAAAAAGTGAAAAATTCTATTCTCGCCTGCGAGATATAAACAGCCGAAATTTTCAAGGAGTGATATAATGAGTGCCGAAACTGCAACCAAACCCGGATTTGACTTCAAGAGGCTGTTCTTCATGCTTCTGGGCCTATCCCTGTTTGCAATTGTCTACTACTGCCCGGCCTGGCCGGATGCCGTTGACCCCGGAGGACAGCATTTTGTCCTTACTCCCGAAGCAAAAGGAGCTATCGGCGTTTTCCTTCTGGCAGGCATATGGTGGGTTTTTGAAGTTGTACCCATCGGTGTAACCTCTCTGGCTATCGGCGTACTGCAGGTAATGTTTTTCATCCGTCCTGCAAAAGTGGCCTTCAAAGATTTCATGGACCCCTCGGTTCTGTTCATTTTCGCCTCCATCATGATCGGTCTGGTTTTCACCAAAACTGGCCTGACCAAGCGCCTTGCCTACAAGATGCTTATGATCGTCGGCGAAAAAACCAGCCGCATATATCTTGGTGTGTTCATTGTAACGGCTCTTCTGACCCATATTATGGCTCACACCGCTGTTGCTGCAACCGTATATCCGCTGCTGCTCGCTATTTACTCCCTTTACGGAGAAGGCGACAAGCCCACCAAGTTCGGTAAAGGCCTTTTCATCGGTATGGCTTACGTTGCCGGTGCAGGCTCTATCGTAACCCTGCTTGGTGCTGCCCGTGGCGCGGTTGCAATTGGTTTTTACAACGAAATCCTTGGCAAGGATGTAACTTTCTTCGAGCTTACCTACTATATGGCCCCGATAGGCTGGGCAATGGTATTCCTGCTCTGGGGCTTCTTCATGATTTTTCTGAAGCCCGAAAAAGATGTCATCCCCGGACTGCGCGAAAAAGCCCGTGACCTGAATGCCCAGATGGGCCCCCTGACCAGAGACGAAATAGTCGCCGCAATTCTGGTCGGCGGTGTAATCCTGATCATGAGCTTGAGATCATTCATTCCTGAACTAAAAGCTATTGATAAAACAGCGATTATTCTGGTGTCCTCAATATCCTTCTTTGTCTTCAAGATCCTGGATATCAACGACCTTGAAGATATCCCCTGGAACATCATCCTGCTCTTCGCCGGCGCCATGTCTATCGGCTTCTGCCTCTGGGATACCGGAGCCGCAAAGTGGATGGCTGTCAACTGGCTGGTACTCTTCCAGGAAGCAAGCGGATTTGTATTCATACTGTCCATCGCCTTCTTCGTAATGATGATGACCAACTTCATCATGAACGTGGCGGCCATTGCCATCTCCCTTCCGGTGGCACTGGTTATCGCTCCATACCTTGGCGTTGCACCTGAAGTAATTCTCTTTGCCGCTCTGGTTGTGGCAGGTATGCCCTTCCTCCTGCTGGTAGGCGCGGCTCCCAACGCCATCGCTTACGATTCCAAGCAGTTCACCACCGGAGAATTCTTTATGTACGGTATTCCCGCCAGTATTCTGCTGATGGTTGTGACCGCAATATTCGTCAAATTCATATGGCCCCTCATGGGCATGCCGGTAGAAGTACTGAAGACCTTGCCCGGTTAGCTAGATGGGGTTATAAGTACCGAATTACAGGGGAGGATGGTCCCGGCGGGCGAGCCGGGACCATCCTGCTTTCATAACCCGCTACCGGTTTCCGCCTACGACTTCCGGTACTAAAAACAAAAAGCGAGAAGGATTTTATGAAACAGCTGGACAGATTGATTGACCATGTTGTCAGCCGTGTAAACATCAACCTGCGAGAACCTCTTGTAGATGTAGGGCCTTACATCAAGGACCTTATCCCCAAAGACAGTTTCGCGCTCTACTACGCGTTCTACGCTCTTACCAACACGCACCCTCTTATGTTCAACTTCCGCCACTCAAGCATCGGCGGAACATACTTCCTAGGAAAATGCAAAGTAAACCACTCCATTCTTTACAAGAGTGATATCCGTGGTGACGAGCTCAAAAGAAAAGGCAGTGTTGTTGAGTGCAAGGGACAGAAAATCAAACTCAGGGATGACGAAGTCATCAAAATCAGGGACAGCTTCCTCATGAAGACCCTGGTCCACAACAACTCCCACGACCCTGAGAACCTTGAATCATTTAAAATCTCAAACACTGTATCCCTGCACTATGCCAACATCCACGGAACTTCCGTAGAAGGTTGCTTTCTTGAGCCGTTTGCATCGGTAGACCTCTCCATCTGCCACGACTGCGCGGTAGGAGCATACTCCTACGTTCAGGCCGGGGAACTCTCCCACAAACGCATCAAAGCAGGAAGAATCTGGGTAAAAGCTGATGGAGCTTTTGAGTTCAACTATCAGTACCCGGAAGAAATCATTGAAAAATATATTCGCATGGAAGACAGCAGACCGAAAGGGATACTCATGGACTTCTTTGATGAACGCAAAGAAGACTTCGTGCCCATCTACTCTTCCGTCAAACCTGAGCTCCTTGTCCAAGTGCCTGAGGGAGCTTCCGTAAGCCCCTATGCAGTCTACAAGGGCGAATGCAAGGTGGATAAAAACGTTCTTGTGGCGCAGCGGGCCTATATCGAAAATTCCGATCTCGGCCCCGGGGCAAACGCCCAGGAAAACTGTTACATCATTAACTCTGTCTACGAAGGCGATGACGTAACCGCACATGGCGGCAAAGTCATTCACTGCCATCTCGGCAAGCAGGTCTTTGTAGGCTTCAACTCCTTTTTAAATGGTAAGGAGGGCTGCAAAATACAAATCGGTGCCGGTTCAATTATAATGCCTCACACTATAATCGACGCCGAAGAGCCCATTAAAATACCTGACAATTCTCTTGTTTGGGGCTACATCAGCAAACAAGAAGATCTCGAAATGCACTCGATTCCTCTCTCTGACTTCGCTGCACTCAAAGGCCAGTTCCGACTTGGAAACATGACCTTTGAAGGTATCGGAGCTAAATTTGTAGATGGTTTCAGGCACCGCATTGAACATATTCTCGAATGCAACGGTGCCTTCTGGGACGGTTCTGACGAAACCGCAGGACATGCCCAGCAAACCCAGGACATTTCCTTCAATATCCTTCAGCCTTATCCCGAAGGTGAATTGCAAGGACTCTACCCGGAACTGTCAATCGACCCGTTGGAGCCCAGTGATCTCTAGTATTGTCTAGTGATCAACTGGATTTCCCTTATGCAGGCTCCAACAAAACGGCAAAAGGAGTAACCCCGTGCCCAAAACAATGTCACAGGCACTACAGAAGAACCTTTTAGGTAATTCTCCCGACTGGTACAAACTTACCATTATCGGATTTCTCGTGCTCAACCCCGTCCTGCTCGCAGTGGCAGGACCGTTCATCACAGGCTGGGTACTGATAGGTGAGTTTATCTTCACCCTGGCCATGGCGCTTAAATGCTATCCGCTTCCCGCAGGCGGACTTCTCGCGATCGAGGCTGTAGCTCTCGGAATGACTACACCGCAGGCAGTTTATGATGAAACACTTCATAACTTCCCGGTAATCCTGCTCTTGATGTTCATGGTCGCAGGTATCTACTTCATGAAAGACATGCTGCAGTATGTTTTTACGAAGATCCTGACCAAAATCAAATCCAAGATAGTCATCTCTTTGCTGTTCTGCTTTGCAGGTGCTTTCCTGTCTGCGTTTCTTGATGCGCTTACAGTTACCGCTGTTATCATCGCAGTGGCCTATGGATTCTACGGAATCTACCACCGCTTCGCATCATCCGGTAAATGTTCTCTGTCAGATGACTCAATGCTGCGTGGAGAATGTGTCGACCATCTTGCAGAATTCCGCGGTTTCCTCAGAAACCTGCTCATGCATGGAGCTGTAGGTACAGCTCTGGGTGGTGTCTGCACCATCGTCGGTGAGCCGCAGAACCTGCTCATCGGTCACATCATGAACTGGGATTTTATCAAGTTCTTTATGGAAGTTGCCCCCGTTTCCATGCCTGTATTTGTTGTGGGTATGCTGACCTGCGTTATGCTTGAAGTAACCAAAATCTTCGGCTACGGGTTTGAACTGCCACAGAATGTTCGTGAAATTCTTGAAGAGGAAGATCGCAAGAACGACGAAGAAATGAGTCTCAAGAAAAAAGCCTCCCTGTTCATCCAAGCCTGTGCTGCGGTTTTTCTTGTTCTGGCTCTTGCGCTGCACATTGCGGAAGTTGGTCTGATCGGTCTTGCTGTTATCGTTCTGCTTACCGCTCTTAACGGCGTGACTGAAGAACACCGTATCGGGCATGCGTTTGAAGAAGCTCTGCCTTTCACCGCACTTCTGGTTGTTTTCTTCGCAATCGTTGCTGTCATTCACTCCCAGCATCTCTTTACCCCGATAATTGAGTATGTTCTCACTCTTGAAGGTAAAGTCCAGCTGGCGGCCTACTATGTTGCCAACGGTGTGCTTTCCATGATTTCGGATAACGTGTTCGTTGCAACCGTTTACATATCCGAAACCCAGCAGGCATTCCAGAACGGCGTTATTGATCAGGCACAGTTCGACCTGCTCGCAGTTGCCATCAACACCGGTACCAACATCCCCAGTGTTGCAACTCCTAACGGTCAGGCTGCATTCCTGTTCCTGCTTACCTCCGCCATTGCGCCTGTCATCAGACTTTCCTACGGCGAAATGGTTAAGCTGGCCTTCCCCTACACTATCACAATGTCACTAACAGGACTCGCCGCTATCTGGTGGATTCTATAAGACCTAAGTCATAGTACAAAAAGAAATCCCCCCGGTCAGATGCCCGACCGGGGGGATTTTTTGCTTCTTTCTACAGGTCTCTATGACCTAATAATCAGGCGACCCCGGATACTCCAGGCAGATTTCCAAACAACAAACTTCACTCTATCCCTGCATACGTGCGATTATCCGGTTCAGTTCCTGAGCAAGTTCGGACATTTTTCCTACTGCCTCAGAGGATTCATTCATGGCCTGTGAAGTCTCACTCGCTATAGAATTAATCTGTCCTGCAGAACGGCTTATCTGCTCACTGGCGGCAGACTGCTCTTCAGAAGCCGTAGCAATTGAGCGGACCTGATCACTGGTTTCCGACACACTCTCAACTATCTCTTTTAATACATCCCCGGACTGATTGATCAGATCGGTGACATCATTAATAGCCTGAGTTGACTTTTGTGTGTTGTCTATATTGGTCCGGGCACTGTTCTGAATAGTCGTTATATACTCACCGACTTCATTTGTAGCGGTCATGGTCTTTTCAGCAAGTTTACGGACTTCATCCGCAACCACGGCAAAACCACGACCCGCATCACCAGCCCGGGCCGCCTCAATGGCCGCATTCAACGCAAGGAGGTTAGTCTGGTCGGCGATATCACTGATAACGCCCATGATGCTACCGATGCCTTCAGCCTGAAGCCCCAGCTCGGACATATCCTTCTGCATCTGCTCTGACTGTTCGCGGACCAGCGAAATGGTTTCAACCGCTTTCGCTACCATTTTTTCGCCTTCGCCGGCTTTCACTTTGGACTCATAAGCTAGATCTGCAGCCGTTGATGCATTGCGGGCAACCTCAAACACTGTTGAATTCATTTCATCCATAGCGGTTGCGGCTTCACTGGCCATCATGGACTGCTCCTCCGCTCCACGGCTGGACTGCTCCACTTGAGCTGCAAGCGCTTCCGAAAAACTCGAAACCTGACTGGAAACTTCAGTTGCGCTGGCCGCGGCCTCGGAAATCATGACATTCTTTTCCTCAATCTGCTGCTGCTGCTGCCGTACTTCGGTCATGTCAAACCACAAGGCCACTGAGCCGAGTAATTCGCCGTCCATGTCATAAAAGGGAGTTGTTGATACGGAGATATGCTTTAAAGTTCCAGACTCGGTCCTGTATTCAGTTTCTTTTCTGATCTGACGCTGTTCTCGGAGAGCTATCTGGGAAAGAGTCTCCTTATTACTATCATTAAAAAAGAACTTTCCGGGATTCATTCCCACAACTTTCTCAGGACTGATCTGACGCTCGATGAGTTTGCACATATGTGTATTAACCCAGAGCATATTGTTATCAGGACCAACGATGGCACAGGGAAGAACCAAACCGTTCAACACTCCTTCTGAAAAACCAAGCTTGTTCTTAAGTTCTTCAACCATAAATCTGATATTCTCGGCCAGATCATTCAACTCACAACTGAACCTGCCGTTAAGCTCCGCCTTTAAATTACCGTGCGCGATTTCGGCGGTATAATCTTTGATCCCGGATATGGGGACAATAATCTGGCGACGGATAGTAAATACAATTATACCGACCAGAACCAGAATCATACAGATTCCCATCCCTACAAGTATGTTTCTCTGTTCTGCAGCTGCGCTGGTAAGATCAGATTCATAGGCGGTCATGCATACAATCCACCCGGTTCTTGGTACAGTCTGAAAGTACTGAACTTTATCCTGCCCATCCCACTTGTAAGAAACAAAACCCTTATGACGGGCTATGGACTCTCTGACAAATTCATGTGAAGAAATATCCTTCCCGATAAGTGCGGTATTCATTTTATGAGCAATAACAACACCTTCTGAATTCATGATATAGGCATATCCCGTTTTGCCTATGGCTATGTCTCCAATAAGTTCACTGGAATATTTATCCCAGTCCAAAGCTATGAAAACACCCCCGAAAGGCTTTCCGGTAGGGTCCTTAACAGGAACCGCCATCATCATGGAGTGGCCGTCTCCATTTTTAGCTTCAAGAATCCCCGACATAGCGAGATTGCTGCCTCCCAGTACCTCGGAGACATACCCTCTGCTGCTGACATTCATTCCGCTCAAATCCCGACCGGCTTTATCTTTGCCGAAGACAATTTTACCTTTTTTATCAAAAGCTGCTATTGCAGTAATTCCGCCGTGTTCGGCGATGCTGATTCCAAGAGAATTAGCGACCTCACTACGGGAGTAGGTATCAAAATAAGCTCTTTTGAACTCTTTGCTGTTTGCAAAGGCTTTCAACTCCCTAATGGATAAATCAAGAAACCTGTCTGTTTCGTGAACAAGCTTCCCGTTCAAGACCTCCATATTCTGCTTCTGAATCCTGAATATGGCACTATTGGTCATACTGCTGACCACAACAATAAATCCTGCAATACAGAAAAACACGATTACAGCAATGAGTATTGCAATTCTTGAATTGATACTTTTAACCAACACTTCCCTTCTCTCCTGCGATTATTTTAATCGACCCTCCCTAAGATAGACTATCCACCTATTATTAGAAAATTCAGATAGCATACTAACTCCCACTCAATTATTATAATTGAGCAACCTTAGTATCTAGTAATCGACCACACACAAACAGACCGCAGTGCATTCGCGAATGAAAGCACAGAAGACCAATGGAGATAGCAGGAAAGATGGACTTTAAAGATCGGAAGAGTTTTGGAATAGAAGTGGCAAGGTCTAACACTAAGCAAAATATAAAATCATCAAACCGTTGATAAAAGGCCAGAAGCCGCCAGCATAATCAATCGAAACTAAACCATAAGCAGAGAAAGCTCAGTATCAGCAGGCTGGGACCGCCCTGAAAGACAGCCCCAGCCTGCTTGCAAACAATAGTAGTCAGGATTTGGAGATATTATTATCCCTGCATCCGTGCGATGATAGTATCCAGCTGCTGTGCAAGATCTGCCATTTTACCTACAGCCTCGGCAGACTCATTCATGGCCTGAGAAGTTTCACTCGCTATAGAATTTATCTGCCCGGTGGAGCGGCTTATCTGCTCACTGGCGGCAGACTGCTCTTCAGAAGCCGTAGCTATGGAACGGACCTGATCACTTGTTTCGGAAATGCTTTTTACTATTTCCTTTAACACATCACCGGACTGGTTGATCATATCCGTAACATCATTGATAGCTCTGGTGGAATCTTCAGTATTTGCGATATTGGTACGGGCACTGTTCTGAATGGTCGTAATGTACTCACCGACTTCATTTGTGGCAGTCATGGTTTTTTCAGCAAGTTTACGGACTTCGTCAGCGACCACGGCAAACCCACGTCCGGCATCCCCTGCCCGGGCCGCTTCAATTGCCGCGTTTAAAGCCAGCAGATTTGTCTGGTCAGCGATATCACTGATTACATCCATGATATTGCCTATTCCTTCAGCCTGCTTACCCAATTCCGCCATGTCACTTTGCATCTGCTCTGAACGTGAACGAATCTGGGATATGGTTTCCACTGCTTTCGCTACCATCTTTTCCCCTTCACCGGCCTTTAACTGCGAATCATGGGCAAGGTCGGCAGCGGTTGAAGCATTGCGGGCTACTTCAAATACTGTGGAATTCATTTCATCCATTGCCGTTGCGGCTTCGCTGGCCATCATGGACTGCTCTTCCGCTCCACGGCTGGATTGTTCAACCTGTGCTGCAAGAGCCTCTGAGAAACTGGTAACCTGATTGGAAACTTCGGTAGCACTGGCCGCAGCCTCGGAAATCATGATGTTGTTTTCCTCAATTCTGCGCTGCTGCTCACGAATTTCGGTCATGTCGGTGATCATGATAAATGCCCCTAGCATCTGATTATCCAGATCATAAAGTGGGGAAGCATTAACCAGAGTATTTCGAACCCGATTACCAGATATAGGCAGATCCACTTCTATATTCCTCTGGGCCGACTTTTCATTCATGGCCTTTCCCGCAACAGTTCTACGAGAAGGCTCACTATAGACTATATCCCCTACCGTACGCCCGAGATACTCTTCAGGAACTCCCGGTTTACCCAGCAGATCAAGCAGTTCCTGATTCATGAAAAGAGATTTCTCATCTGCATCTGCGACAACGCAGGGAATAGAAATACCATTGAGAACCCCCTCAGAGAAACCGAGTTTGTTCTTGAGCTCATCCACCATTTCAGAAATATTGTCTGCCAGTTCTTTAAGCTCACATACGTAACGGCCTTTTAGTTCAGCCTTGAAATTTCCACTGGCGATTTCACTGGTAAAGTCTCTCATATGAGCCATTGGGCCAGTCACCTGCCTGCGAATGGTTACAACGATTGCTCCAACCAGTACCAGAATCATCAACAGCCCCATTCCTATGAGTATATTGCGCTGTTCAGTGGAAGCACGTGTAAGATCCGAATCGTATGCAGACATGCAAACCACCCATCCGGTTGAGGGCACTCTCTGGAAAAATTGAATTTTATCCCTTCCTTCCCAAGTATAGGCTGTTTTACCTTTTGGGGAAGCAAGGCTGTGCTTGATAAAGTCCAGACCCGACAGATCTTTCAAAACAATACTCTGATCGACCTTGTGGGCAATCAGCCTCCCGGAACCGTCTATTATATAGGCGTATCCGTCATCCCCTATGCTGATATCGCCGATCATGGACATTGCGTAGTGCTGCCAATCTACAGATTCGAAAAATCCGCCCAACAAATTTCCCTGACTGTCCCGCACCGGCACCGCCATAACTACGATCAACCTGCCGGTAAGGACAGATTTCAATATTTCAGATACGGCAAAATCTCTGCCATTCAATATCTGCTTCACATACTTGCGGGAACTCAGGTCCGCCCCCGCAGCAGATGAGCCGTCCGCCTGCACGCCGAAAACGACTTTTCCGTTTCGGTCAAAAGCTGCCAGAGTTGTTATCTTTTTGTTAATCCTGAGCTTTGCCCCAAGCTGTTTTGCCAGTTCATCAGCAACCGCTTTATCCTTAAAAGCCCTCTGAACATCATGACTGCTTGCGTAGTCGAGAAGATCAGTTCTGGTAAAATCCAAGAATTGTTCCACATCGTTAACAATTTTATTGTTCAGAACGGCCATGTTCTGTTCCTGAATTTTGAGAACAGCTGAATTGGTCATTGTGCTGACCACAATGACGAAACACACCACAGAAACAGATACAACAGCTGCAATCAGTATTGCCAGACTGGTGTTGATACTTTTAAATTTCACAACTTCGCCCCAATTTAACTATTACAAAAATAATTAGACATGCCAGAATCAGTGACTCCGCTATAACAATTCTTTATTTATTTTGTATTATTTTAGTAAATGGAATGCGAATTTATAATTCAATTATATAATACGCAATGAAGATATCCAGTTTGAAGTCTTAGTGATCAATCACTGCTTTACAATTTACATATATAAATAGAATCAAAAATCAAAAGACCCCGCTCTGTACTTACAGAGCGGGGTCTTTTGAACCATTATAGATTATCTATTTTGATTTATTATAATCTTCCAACAACCCTGACATTCTGTTCAACACCTCTCCGCGCTCCTGCGCCACCTTCTTCCACTTTTTTTTCTCGCTCTTCAAGGCTTCAATGGTGTGGAGAAGGTCCTGAATAGTGTTCGCCGGATAGCCATGTTTGGCAAAATTACCCTTGCGTAACTCCTCATCATTTCTCTGGCGCAAAGCGCGCAACTGGCTGGCGGATAATATCATAGTCTTTTTTTGTTACGGGTTAGCATTACCTGTGAATCTACATCCGGAACTCACCTAAAGCAAGTTCAACCCGGAAGGACAGTCCTCCAGAAACAACAGGCCCGGAGGATTGATCCTCCGGGCCTGTCTACTTTCAAAGATATGTAACTGGTCCTGATCAAATCAGGTCCGGAACTACCTGTCGCAGGAGCATGAATTGTAGCTGTACTCGGTTCTTTCGCGGTACTCTTCCTGCTTACCCTTGTTCCAGCGGTTTACAGGACGGTAGTAACCTACAATTCTGGTATAGACCTCAGCTTCCTTGCCGCACTCGGGGCAGTCAAAGTGCTCACCGTAGATATAGCCGTGGTCCTCGCAGACAGAGAAAGTCGGAGTCACCGAGATATAAGGAATCTTGGTGTTAGTCATGGCTTTGACGATGAAGTTCTTCAACGCGGTGGTGTCGGGGACAGCTTCACCGAGGAAAGTGTGGAATACTGTGCCGCCGTTGTAGAGAGTCTGCAGATCGTTCTGATGCTCAAGAGCGTAAACAACATCTTCAGTCGATCCAACAGGCAGAAGGGTGGAGTTGGTGTAGTAAGGGACACTGTCACCGGAACTGTAGATATCGGCATAAAGATTCTTGTCGATCTTCGCGAGGCGATAGCAGGTTCCTTCACCCGGTGTGGCTTCGAGGTTGAAAAGGTTTCCGGTCTCTTCCTGAAACTCGACGGTAAGATCACGCAGGTGGTGAAGAACACGCTGCATGAGTCTGGAACCTGAAGGGGTATCAATGCCTTTGCCAAGCAGGTTGTGGCATGCCTCGTTACCGCCGATCAGACCGATAGTGGAGAAGTGGCCCTTGAAGCCGTTCTTGAGGTAACGCTGGGAAAAAGGAAACATTCCGTTTTCAAAGTTGGCACTAACCAGCTTGCGTTTGTATTCAAGAGAATCTTTGGCCAGAGTGGAATACTCGGTGATCAGATCAAGGAAGTCTTCCTCGCCCTGAGCAAGGTAAGCCAGCTTGGGCAGGTTCAGGGTAACAACACCTATGGAACCGGTAAGGTCGCCGGCACCGAAAAGACCGCCGGTCTTTTTGCGGATTTCGCGCAGGTCCATCTGCAGACGGCAGCACATGGAACGCACATCTTCCGGATTCAGATCGGAATTGATGAAGTTCTGGAAGTAAGGTGCTCCGTATTTTGCGGTCATCTGCAGAAGAAGTTCGCCGACTTCGCTTTCCCAGGGGAAATCCGGAGTTACATTATAAGTGGGGATAGGAAATGAGAAAATACGGCCGTCAGAGTCGCCCTCAAGCATAACCTCAACGAAGGCCCGGTTGATCATTTCCATTTCCTCTTGGTATTCGCCGTAGGTGGTATCCTGTAACTCACCTCCGATGATAACCGGTTCGTCAGCAATATGCTTGGGAGGAACGAGGTCAAAGGTAAAGTTGGTAAACGGACTCTGTCCACCCCAGCGGGAGGTGGTATTCAGGTTGAAGATGAGCTTCTGGACAATCTGTTTCACCCGCTCGTAATCAAGGCCGTCATAGCGGATAAAGGGGGCCAGATAGGTATCAACGTTGTTGAAAGCCTGTGCTCCTGCCCACTCATTCTGGAGTGTTCCGAGGAAATTTACCATCTGCCCGGTGACAGAATCAAAATGCTTTGCCGGCGCTGAAGAGCAGCGGCCTTTAAGCCCGAAACCATCCAGCAGAAGATCACGCAGGGACCATCCTGCGCAGTATCCGGCAAGACCGAATGAAAGATCATGTATATGAAAGTAGCCGTGTTCGTGGGCAAGTCTGATCTCTTCAGGATACTTTTCCAGGCAGTAGCGAGCCTGAACTGCTCCTGACATGTGCAGCATCAACCCCTGAAAGGAGTGCCCCATATTGGAGTTCTCGTTGACCCGCCAGTCGGAACGGTCCAGATAGCTTTCGATTGTACCTGCGATATCAAGGTATGTTTCGTCCTGTCTGCGCAGTTCACGTCTCTTTTCGCGGTAAATGATGTAGCGTTCAGCTACGGAATACAAGCGGTTTTCCATGAGTACGAGCTGAACCATGTCCTGAACCATTTCCTGTTCCGGCACATCGACTTCAGCCAGCTTTTCCTCAACCTTTCTGCCGAGACGTTTACTTAAAAGAGGGTCTTTGATTCCACTTGCTTTAAGCGCTTTGAAAATAGCTTCTGAAATACGTTCAGTGGACCAGGACTCGAGACAACCGTCACGTTTGAGAATTTGTTTGGGCATTTAACTACCTGTTAGAATGTTGTCCGTACACAACCCTTCACGCCAGTCAAAAGGACGCAGTATAGCTTGACAGATCTCCGACTGCCTGAGCGGGGATTTCAAATATCCCTGAAGAATGTGTACTTAAGGCGCGGGTGCCCGGAAGGCCTTCCCGCAGGACTTTTGAAACCGGAAGATGTCAGAAACACGAATTCCGGTCAGTTTGAAATTACCTGCCTCCGATGGGCAGGCATGCTTCAGGCCGGGGTGCTGGCTTTACAGCGGCAGAACCGCCCCGGAACAAACCGGGTTCCCGCAAATTCTTTTCAAATGCTCAGAAAGCGGAAAAGAACTCCTGAAGTGCTGACGACTGAAAGCAGTCTAACAAACTTCCGTTCACGGTCAACCCTTTCTAGACTTTTTCAGGACAGACCGCCGTCATCCCTTGCGGCACTAGGCACGAGCCACAAGCTACAAAAGTTTTCCACAGATGTTCTTATCATGTTCAAAATGAGATAAGCTTATGTTTTAAAATATCATTTGGCTTACCGGATCAACAAAAAACGGGCATGATCTGCTTAGTCATACCCGTCACTTTTTTTCTTAAAATGCAGCATTCATTTTATCAATGCAACCGAGTAATATTTCCTTCTCATCTTCCGTGAACCCCGAAGTCAGTTCCTCTATCAGTCTGAGGTGCAGACGGTCATGCTCTTCAAACATTTCCTGACCTTTTTCAGTAAGCTCAACCATAATCGAACGCCGGTCTGTCTGATGCGGTTTGCGGACAACAAACCCCTTGGCTTCCAGTTTATCCACCAGAACCGTAAGTGTCCCGGTCGTGATTCCCATGCGCTGGGCCAGCTCCTTCATACGCATAGCCTCATGAATGCCCAGTACTTCAAGGGTATGCATCTGTGGAAGAGTCAATCCTTTCTCACGGACCACGTCATGTTCCCACGAAGAAAGCTTTTCATAGAATTCTATTACGGCATGATTGAGCTTGTTAAGCACTTAGACCTCACCTTTCTGAATTATAAAGTTGAATAGCTGTATACGGCAAAACCGATTGTCATCAATCCGGCAGTTCTCATCACAAGCGGCTCAACCCAATCCTGCCCAAGGGTACGCACAAAAGTGGCCGCACGGAAAATGGCATAAATTACTGCGGCAAGGGCAAGTCCAGTTCCCAAAGCGTAGGAGGCAAAAACAGCCGTGCCTTTGAAAACGCTGCCCGAATCGAGTGCATACTTATACATGATTGCTACTGTCGGGCAGGGGACAATCATATTTACAAACCCGATGGAAAACAGTCCCCAGAAGGTCACACTGCGTAGAGCCGAGTTTTTACCGCTTGCGCTGCACGCACATCCTGAACAATGGGCGTTATGCCCGTGGTCATGAGAATGATCATGGTTATGCTCATGATGATGCCCATGATCGTGACTGTGGTCATGGCTATGCAGTATCTCAGGCTTAATGATCAGCACCCCGCCAAGCAATACCAAAATCGCCATAGTGACTATATCCACGATGTATGTCAGTGATTCAGGGATGGTCAAGGAAATAGACCCGAGAGTAAGGCCAATGAGCAAACATGCCAAGGTCGTTCCCATTATAAATGCAGTAGTCAATGACAATACCCTTTTCCCATTCTTTTCCCCGTACACAAAGGGAGCAAGCACCAGCCATGAATGTCCGCAGGGATTGACACCATGAATAAGTCCCAGAAACAGGCTGGACTGAACGGCAACCCAGAAAATTGAATCTAATTCCATTTGGACCTCACATAATTTGAAATTAATATATTTTGATTTACAAATTAAATTGCAATCAAACTTCTCTCCTATAATTTAATTTGATTGTCAAACTATATTTTGAGATGAAACGAATTTATGCCAGCGGGCTTGAAGAAAAGTCAGATGAATTTTGAGGTTAGGCAGGATTAAAATGTCACGGAATGCTAAGACGTTGTTAAGTCCCCATATTTATATTTTCAGACACATAAACACAGAGTAGACCTTACCCGCAGCCTCCTGCAGGTTAAAATTCTCATCCATACTGCATACAACCCTAATTTATCTCCACACGATAGATTCTTCGGGCGTTCTTATAAGCTATCTTTTCGGCTACTTCAGAAGGTAACTGGCCAAGCACCACTCGATTCAGAAAAACCAGAACCGGATATTCGTACCAGAGCTTTTTCATGTGCGCATCAGTAGCGCTCAAGAGCCTGTCCTGATATCTGATCAATATTTCTTTCCATTCCGGCTTAAGAACCATTCCCTCCATCATTGCCGTCCCTGTCTTTTCAAGCTTGCGGTCATCCCTGAAATTATCCATAAGAACAACCTTCTTTGATATGGTCATATACACATTCGGATGGCGCTCAAGAAATTCAGCAACTTGCCCGGGAGAGCCAAAGGCCATGTGCGGTATTATAAAAATCTGATCCGGCCAACGCTCATATAATTTGTGAAATCGGTGAAAATCTCTTTCCGGGGCATAAACCTCGAAATGAGTCATTAAAGGAACATCCTTTCCGGACAACCGGGTCAGAAGTTTTTCCGTCCCCGGCAGCGAAGGGTCGGTATAGCGTTCACCGGAACGGTATGAGGCTCCACTTTTCTTATCCCCATGTGTATATAGAATTTCACCCACAAAGCGGTATCCGTATTTATCAATCCCTTTAACGGTTGCTTCGATATAATCGTCTTCAATATCAATTTTGTGTCTGAAATACTTTGGTGCTCCGGTTATTATTAAATCATGATTTGCAGAGGCTAGACGCCTGACTTCCCTTTCATTTTGACCCAGCCTTTTTCTGCTGCGGGCAAATAAAGCAATCCAATCCACGCCACTCTCTCTGACCAGCCTGACAGCCCTTTGCATGTTTACCGTTTCATCAATCTGACTCATGGCATCAAAATATAGCCCGTCATAATAAGGCAGCCCTTCAGGAATCGGCTCTCCTTCATTCAAAAGACATTTTGCATAGATCTTATCCGCTTTAAGCCACCGCCTGTTCTTTTTGGGCGTGATCCCTTTTTCAATCTTCTTTAGCAGGCCAGCCCCTAGCCGCGACTGGAGACAAGCCTTCATTTCCGGGCTGAGACCACTGTACGCAGGATACTCTGCAGCACTACAAAATGAACTGAAAACAATAATAAAGGTGACAATCAAAATAGCTCTCATAGTTTTTTCCGCCTGTTTTAAGCAAAGAATACACTTTCTGAAACAAACAGACCAGAATCCTCTCCCGGTTACTCCAAACTGAAAAGGCCGGAGACTTTCGTCTCCGGCCAAAGGTATCAGGCATGATTAAACCGGGTTTCTTTAGAAAGAATAAACCAGACCCAGTGCAAACTTGAGTGCGGGGTCGGATTCACCGGCGCGGGTGGTGTCGTAGTTTTCCCAGGTGTCCTCATCGAGGTCCATGTTGATGTAGCCGAATTCGACGATAGCAGCCAGTTCATCATAGATCTGGTAGTTGGTATTCACGTCGATTTCGAAAGCCTGATCTTCATCAGTCAGAAACATGCCGTTGGCAGAGATATTGGTAAGGGTGCCGGGGGCAGCGTTCTTGATCAGATCAGCATCGTTGGTACCTCTGATGTACAGGAAGTGAACATCGTGGGTCAGTTTGTCGAAGAAGGAAATATCTTCGAAAGAAAGACCGAGAGTCCAGAAACCTACCTGCTGGTTGCTGTCCAGATCAGTAGAGGTAAGATCGGAACCACCGAAGTAGTAAGTACCGAATGCCCAGTCATTGTTTACAACAGCCAGTCGTTCGGAACCGTTATCGGTTTCATCATCTTCACCGGAGGTGTAGGCGAAGAGAAGTTTGGGGGTTACATAATCCAGACCGGTGTAAGCCAGATTGGCATCCATGCCCCAACCGGAGCGATCGTTACGGTCCTGATCTGCATCAATGGCACCGTAAACAAAGTCAGCGTTGAAAACGATGGGATCAAACATGTTCAGGGTGAAGGAAGTACCGCCCCACCATGCAGTTGCATCGTCAGTGAAGTTAGTTGAACCGGGAGCGGTCAGGCCTTCCTGGCCGGAGATTCCGTTGTAGGTATCTTTACCGATAAGACCGTACATGAAGTAGGGGGTAGCTTCGATACCGTCAAGGGTTACCGGAACTGATGCGTAGAACAGGTCAAGTTCATCAGCGGAATTCATTCCGGTGGTGGTGAAGCCTGAGCTGTCAGTGGAGTTCTTGTCATAGGCACGGATGTAACCGACAGATACGCCCACTTCATCAGTGATGGGGGAGCTTACGACCATAGCACCGGCATCGATATCAGCCAGAACCATGTTGCCTGCAGCTGCTCCGGGCAGGTTGATAGAGAAAATACCTGCTGTAGTCATTACTTCGGTACCGGGATAGCGGTACTGAATGAACATTCTTTTGATTCCCAGATCACGATCGGAAGATTCAGAGTTCAGATCGGAATCGGAACCACCCACACGGGTTTTATATTCAACGTACAGTTCGCTCATGAGGTTTTCATTTGCAACAAAGCGGAACTGTGTACGAGCTCTAAAGTAGAAGTTAAGGTCATCTTCCTGCTGGCCGTTATTGTCGGCAGCCAGAAAATCACTGTTATCCATGAGGTTCATCTGGAACTGGAACTTTCCTTTAGCCTCAATATCAACCGCGGATGCGGTGCCGGCCAGTCCGAGCACCAAAGTGGTGAGGATGGCAAGCATTACCAATTTTTTCATGATTTTACCTTCTTTTGCTGATTTGGTTTCACACCGAAACTCCTGACACCTTCATCTGCTCCCGGGAAAACAGTTTGGAAACATGTCAGAATCAACCCGTTGACAAATCTGCTTCCATTATGCTTTCCCTGCTCCCGATTTTTAGAATCGGGATATGAGCTTTCATTTTCAATTACGCTCAGCAAAAAAAGAATGCTTGAATATTATTGTTGGAAAACCTGAACAAAATTGCTTCGTGTTAAAAATTACTCTAATTATTGCTTCTTAAGCAATATTTACCAACATAAATAACCGAAAGTAAAAATCACGATATTTTTTCAAGGTAAGCTCTGGGGTTGATTCCATATTTTTTCCTGAACACCCTGCTGAAATGACTCTGGTCGCTAAAATTGAGCTGATGGGCAATTTCAGTAATGGACCACTTCCCCTCCAACAACATTCTACGGGCCCTTTCAAGCCTTCTGGTCAGGAAAAACTGGTAGGGAGTGGAGCCGGTTTTTTCTTTAAAGACCCGTGAAAAATAGTATTTGCTCATTCCTATTTCGTCCGCCAGATCTCCCAGAGTAAGATTAGCCCCAAGATGCCCCTCCATATAATCCACAATTCTGGACAAATGGTCAGCGGACAGTCTTCCGGACTCCTTCCCGGACCTTTTATCCGGAATATCTGCATAGCCCGTCACATAGTGAACGGCCAGTGCTGTGGTCAGAGAATCTACAAACAGTGAGCCGTTCGGTCCTCCCGCTTCAGCTTCGGCAATAAGCGCCTCGGTAAGAGCTCGCAATTGAGGATCATTGACGCTGAGTGCGGCCCGGAAACCGACATTATCGCTCAATGGTTCACCGTTTACGGCATTCAACAGCCGGGACTGATCAAGACCTACCTGCACGAACTCTCTCGGCTCTTCACTCCTTGCGGACACTTTAAAATTAGCGGGCCTGATGTGCATATACCCCGGAGCGGCTGTCACCTTATGTATCTTATTATCCCGCACAACCTCCATTGAGGACGGGCCGTCCACCAGCAGGGAAAAACAATGGAACGGAGTGGAAAATTCTTTTAAGTCGAAGCAGTATACCCTTGCCCGCTGAACAGCCACCCCATTCCAGTGCAATCCCTCACTTGATGACAACTGCTCATAGCTTTCTCTCACAACGGCCTTTTTATCCGACATATCGTGTGGCCCGTGCAGTAGATTCTTATTATTTTCATTCATAATTTAATCCAGAATTATCTGTTCCTTCATTTCCCGGGAAAGCAACTCAGTAAAACACATTTCTAATCAAACGATTGTTTTTTTGTTTCTCGTGATCATCTTATGTGTCAGTACAGTTACACACTTGAACATTATTGCCTAATTTCCGGAACAATCTTGCTCAGAGCCCTCACTGAGTCAATTTGTAAACTGTAAAAAGATGTTTAAGTGTTCCGGTGAGGATTAACATCAGCAGAAAATATGAACCGGAAATTCAGAATAATAATATGTACCGTTAAAATACGTAAAAGAACTTAATAAATAACGGGAGGGAGAAAAAAGAAAGGACGAACATAGCCAACCTGAATTTATAGGCAGCAGGGAAATCATGCACCGAAGCACAGGCCTGGAGTCCGCGGTACATTTATACCTAAAACTTTAGAACGAGGCGCAAATCAACGGGATATGAGCCCAAACCCGGCCCCAAGCAATGAAGAAAGGTCCCGGGGAGAAAGCTCAATATCCAACCCCCTGCGCCCGCCACTGACGTAAATTGTCTCATAATTTTCTGCAGAGGAATCGATTATTGTCGGTAATCTTTTTTTCTGCCCCAAAGGACTAACTCCACCTACGACATAGCCGGTGGTTTTCTCAACCACTTTGATGTCTGCCATTGCAAGTTTTTTAACACCTACTGCTTTGGCAAGGCTCTTCAGATCAAGCCGTTTCATTACAGGAACTATTGCAACAAATAAATTCTTTCCGTCAGCAGTAACCAATGTTTTGTAGACAAGGTCAGGGTCGACGCCAAGCTTATCCGCAGCTTCCTTTCCGTAAGCCTCGGCAGAAGGGTCGTGGTCGTACTCATGGATTTTGAACTTAATTTTTTTCTTCTTAGCTATTTTTATTGCGGGAGTCATGGACATGGAACCTACTCCCGAACCGAAAATCTGGCAACTTCAGAATAAGTACAGAATGCTCCCCAGACTTATAACAGCGCAATTAAACATTTTCGTATTTCAAATTATTTAACCACATTTTAAGCCACATGCTCAAAAACAATCCATAATAAAACTCTATCATTAATTTATGATATATTTTTTGTCTGGACATTTATCGTGATAAATGTTTTGCATTCGCATTCTGTTCCCGCAATTGATCATCATTTAGCACCCTGAATGGTGTTAACACCTCACTCCCGGGCCTTAATTAAAACGCCCCTTCCTATCTGTGAAATCCTGCTAATGCTCTAGTTAATACCTGCTATTGCCCTGAACGGCACAGCACCCCATGAGTTGATCAGATACAAGGACTGGAACAGTCTCATAACCGGGAGTTGTTTCGATCATTTATATATAGTCGTACCGATTTCGGACAGAGTTCCGGCTTCGGATTTATCTTCAAGGAGTTTTCAACATGCAAAAGAGAGAAACATGGGGGTCCCGCACCGGCTTCATTATGGCCGCAGTCGGTTCCGCAATCGGACTGGGAAACATCTGGCGTTTTCCATATATGGTTTATGAAAACGGAGGGGGAGCTTTTCTGATCCCTTATTTCGTTGCCCTTCTGGCTGCGGGTATTCCCTTCATGATTCTTGAGTTCGGTCTTGGTCAGCGCTTTAAAGGCTCCGCCCCCAAGGTTTTCGCATCTATTTCCAAAAAATGGGAATGGCTGGGCTGGTGGCAGGTAATGGTTTCATTCATTATCACGACTTACTATGTGGTCGTCGTTGCCTGGGCCATCAACTATTTCATTCTGGCTTTGTCCCAGGGCTGGGGAGAAGTTCCCAAGGAATTCTTTTTCAAGGACTTCCTCGGACTGACCGACTCACCTATGGATATGGGCGGAATTCAGTATTCAATCCTCGCCGCAACCGCTGCGGCCTGGCTTCTCACCTATGCTGCTGTTTTCACAGGTGTAAGGAGTGGTATTGAAAGGATTAACAAGATTTTCATGCCTGTCCTTTTTCTGCTGGTGTTTGTCTTCATCGGCAGAGGCCTCATGCTCCCGGGGGCAGCCGAAGGGCTGAACTGGCTCTTCAAGCCGGACTTCGGGGCACTTGCAGACGGCAAGGTCTGGGCTGATGCCTTCGGTCAGATTTTCTACAGTCTTTCAATCGGCTTTGCCATTATGCTTTCCTACGCCAGCTACCTGCCCAAGGACTCGGATATAAACAATAACGCCTGCATGACCGTATTCATCAACTGCGGATTCAGCATCATCTCCGGGATAATGATCTTCAGTGTGCTTGGCTACATGGCTCTTCAGCAGGGAGTTCCGGTCAGCGAAGTCGCCGGATCAGGGGTCGGACTTGCATTCATCACCCTGCCCACGGCTATCAACCTGATGCCGGCGCCGGTTTTCTTCGGGACCCTGTTCTTCCTTGCACTTTGCGTAGCAGGACTCTCCTCCATGATTTCACTAAGTGAAGTTGTAGTTTCCGCACTTATCGATAAAACAAAAGTATCCCGCAAGATTGCAGCCACAATATTCTGTGCGCTCGGTTTTCTTGTCAGTGTTGCCTTCACCACAGGCAGCGGACTTCTTCTGCTTGATATAGTTGACCATTTCATCAACAACTTCGGCATTCTCATCGGCGGATTCATTGAAATCATATTTGTTGCCTGGTTCTGCAAACTTGATGACCTGCGCATTCATGTAAACATGACCTCGGAGATCAAAGTTGGCGCACTGTGGATAAACAGCCTCAGATTCATGGTTCCCGCAATGCTCGGATTCATGCTGATCTCCAACTTCATAAATGACCTTTCTAAAAACTATGGGGGCTATTCAACGGAAGCCACCATAGCTTTCGGCTGGTCTACCATGGTCATCTGCCTCATATTCGCACTTATCTGCGTCCGCAGGGATTACGGTTTTGCCAATGTAACGGGTGTAAACAGAAACTTCCTTAAAAGGAGTTAGAAAATGACCACCAGCGCACTTATCATGATGCTGTTCGGCCTGGGAATTACCTGGGGCGGCGCCATAGCATGCTTTCGTATTGCTTTCAAAAACAGCTGATTTCAAATACGGATCGAATTAACAATTGTAATCCGGTATTGATAAAAAAATACCGGATTACATTTTAATCAACACTGAAACTGAACTTACTCTGAGAAATCAGAACTTCAGTGTATCCCACAAAATATAAAGGGTGTGCTCCTTGAGGAACACACCCTTTTTGTTATTTAAGCCCTTCTGAGGAAGCCCCGTTTCAAGCCCGGCTAAAAGTCCACGTTATTGGCCTGAAGGATTTCCCTGCCTGCCTGTGTGTCAATAACCGCTCCGAGAGCATCAATCACCGAGCTGTCATATTTTTTATCAGCCATGCTCTGAAGAATTTCAACAGCCTCATGCGCTGTCTTGGCCTTTCTGTAGGAACGTTTCTGAACCAGAGCACTGAAAGTGTTTGTTACCCCCAGTATTCTGGCCAGCAGTGTAATCTCCCGGCCTTCGAGTTTGTTGGGGTAACCGCTTCCGTCAAGATTTTCCTGCATCTGCCAGATGGTCTGGGTAATCGGCAGGTCAAATTTGATTCCTTCCAGAATATTACAGGTATGCTCAATGTACTTCTGTGTCTCAAGGATTTCCTCTGGCGTAAGCTTGCCTTCCTTCTCCATTATTTCCTTGGGAACAAATGTCTTACCAACCTGCGAGAGGATTGCTGCGGCCTCAACCGTGGCAACCTCTGCATCGCTCAGAAGCAGGGCCTCGGCAATTTCAATGGCCATTGTGCGCATAAGCGAGGTGTGTCCATCGAGAAACGGAACATTTTCTACAGCTCTTACAAGGGCATCAATCACCTGCTGGCGAACTTCAATACTTTTGGTAGCCGCTGATTTTTCATCCGTCACGTCCCGATAAACTGTAAGAACCCCCTCTTCGTCACTGGAAATATTGCAGGGTACGCATTCAATCTGCATGGTCAGCTTGCGCGAGCCACGGGTCATCACCATTTCGTGGGTGTACTCCGACCCCGACATGGCCACCATCTGATCGCCATGTCCCAGAGTTTCTGCTTCATCGCTGTCAAACACACGGCTGTCGGTCAAACCTTTGATCTCGTTTGCACCTATTCTTACAAAGTCAGAAAAAGCCTGATTGCAAAAAACATATTCTCCGGTCTCACTTTTTTTCAGACTGACAGGCTCGGGCAGTGCCGAACTGACCCTTTTTAACAATGAAGCCTGTTTTTTAAGAGGCTTGAGTTCCTCTTCCAGACGGCTGCTTTTTGCATGCAGTCTGCTTGTGGAATTGAGGAATCGGAGAGTCAGCGCAAAGAAAACAAGAAGGCCGAAACCAAGCCCTATGATAATAGCGCTGTAGGTCCTGTATTCTGAAAAGATTAGATCTATCCGGTCTTTTCCGGTTTCAATCATCACCCACCAGTGAATTGCCGGGATAAGCAGAGCAGAAGAATAGACCTTGCCGTCCATATCAATTCCGGTCCTGATACCGAAAGGAACAGAACTGATATTTTTGAAGGAGGCTTTCATCGTCTGCAGTTTCAATCTGTCAGGATATGTGAATACAATCTCCTCCGCCTGCTCACCTCTTTGCTGGATTAAATGGATACGGCTGTCGTACTCAAGATAATCCTGAGAGCTGAGAAATGAACGCAA
The DNA here is from genome assembly GCF_055394525.1 of Maridesulfovibrio salinus. Lineage (NCBI taxonomy): Bacteria > Pseudomonadati > Thermodesulfobacteriota > Desulfovibrionia > Desulfovibrionales > Desulfovibrionaceae > Maridesulfovibrio > Maridesulfovibrio salinus. The sequence goes on along the minus strand of NZ_AP042461.1, from coordinate 817,411 downwards.
GACGCTGTTCATTGGGATAGAGAGGACCAGAACTCTTTCAGGCTCCACTGCGGCTGACTTTGCGTAAGCCGGAAACACAGGAAGATACAGGTCTGCCACCAGTGCGCCTTCACTGTTCCTAAGCGGTTTGAAAACAGATGCTCTGCTGCTCAGGACCTTATTTATTGAATCTTCATCACGGGGAGGAACAGCTACTTCAGGCAAAACAGAGGCTGCCAGCAAAGTGCCGTCCTTTTCGAAAAGATATCCGGCAATGAACCCGGAAGCTTTGACGAAGTTTTTAAAATCCTCGTGTGAATCTTCCGCTTCTTTCTTGTCCCGGGAGTTAAAACCTTCTACGGCAGAGCGAAAGATTCTGGATCGGGCAAGCTCGCTTCCCCGGGTAACATAAGCCACCAACTGTGCGGACAGGAGCTCCGCCTCATTCTGAATTACCGAGTTCTGATAATGCTTAAGCTCCGAATGGACTGTTTTTTTATTATCTTCCCACAGTTCATCAAGAGAATAAAAAGCTCCATACCCCAGCGCAAGCAAAAGCCCGGCAAGGAGCAGGTTCTTTAAAGTGAATACCTGTTTCATTTTTTTCCTGATTCTATCCCACATATTCAAATCCTGTATGTGCTAAAACGAACATCTGTGATTGCAGTCCAGACCTTTTACCTTGTCCCGTGCTCGGACAGAGCACCACGCATTCCACGGGTTATCGGGGAAAGCAGATACTCAAGAACACTTTCCTCTCCGGAAAGAATATTGACCTCGACAATCATGCCCGGCAGAAAATCCTTCGCCTTGTCCGCATCTTCCTTGATGGTGTCAAAGATCACCCTGTAATACCATGTGCGAGTCAGATCATCGTAATAGGTCTTGGCGGAGATATTGACGATTCTGGCCCGGAGCATTGTGTCATCTGAAAATTCATAGGAAGAAGGCCTTATCTTGGCCAGCATTCCATTCCAGATCTTGGTTCGGTCGCTGGGCTGGACTTTACCTTCAATACGTATTGAGGCGTCAGTAGGAACAATTTCCGCCAGAGCTTCGCCGGAACGCACAATACCGCCCACAGTATTGGCGCTCAGCTTATATATTGTTCCGTCAATAGGAGAACGGATTACGCTGCGAATTATCTGTTCATTGGCGGCTTTCAACTCTTCGCGCACTGCCTTCAGTTCAGAGCTGACCAGACTGATTTCCTCCCGTATATCGCGGTAGAAATCTAGCTGTTCCTGATTGATACGCTGTTTGAGTTCACGTATCTGCAGGGCGTATTCGTCCCGTTTATTATAAATCTCAGCTATACTGGTGGTAATTTTAGCCAGCTCTGTCTTGCGCTGAAGCAGGAGCTGCCTTGAACCGATTCCCTTCTTGACCATTGGCTCAAGAAGGTCATGCTGCTCTTTTAAAACCTCCTGTTCATCAAGAAGGTTTTCCACATGCTCCTCACTTGAAGAAAGAGCAGCCTTGGCCTGCTGGATCTGTGTTTTGAGAATATTGATCTTTTCTTCAAGAGCATCACGGCGGTAGCGGGCAAACTGCAGTTCGCTGAGTTCCTCGGGAGTCTTGGCGCCCTTCTCCAGGTCCTCCGGGGTATTATTGCTTTCTGCCAGCAAACGACTGAGCTTGGCCTGCAACTGCTTCATCTTGATCATGGATTTGTTGCGCTTCTCAGTGATATTGCTGTTGGCAATAGCCACAATCTCCTGCCCCTGCCTGACAGTATCTCCTTCCTCAACGAAAACCCTCTCGACAACTCCGCCCTCGAAATGGCCCACAATCTTATCGGTGAGATTGGTTTCCACCACTCCCTGAGCCCGCACCGTCTTCTCTATCTTGTTGTAGTGAGCCCAGAGAAGGAACACTACAATGAACAAAATGATCAGGATAATTACTAAAAAATTACCCATACTTTTTTCCAGCGACCACAACAGATTGCTTTTCCACGAACTGCCCATGAAGCGGTCCTTTAAGCCTGCTTTGGAGCAGGGCTGGAAAGTTTTTTGAGAATAGGATCACGAGGTCCGTCCGCTACTATTCGTCCCTGATCCACAACAATAATCCTGTCCACGACCTGAAGAATCTGCGGTCTGTGGGTTATCACGAATATTGACTTATCAGACATGGTCTGCCTGATCTGGTCGATGAGCATCTTTTCCTGCGCGGAATCCATGGAGCTTGTCGGCTCATCCAGCAGCAGAAGCGGCGGATCACCCACGAGAGCCCGTGCAACGGCAACAGCCTGTCTCTGTCCTCTGGACAGGTTTTTACCGCCTTCAAGGATAGGCATCTTGAGCCCCAGCGGATGCTTTGAAACAAATTTATCAATACCCGAAATGCGCAGAGCCTTACTCAGGGACTCCTGGGTCACGGTACGTGATCCCATCAGCAGGTTGAATTCGAGTGTACCGTGAAAGAGAACCGGAGACTGCGGAACGACCCCGGTAAACTGCCTGATTCTCTCGATATTAAGATGGGCCATGTTGTACCCATCCAGCATCAGTATCCCTTCACTGGGCTCAGCAAGTCCGGCAATCAGTTTTAGCAATGTACTTTTACCGCTTCCCATGGGACCGATGATTCCGACTTTTTCACCGGGCTCAGTTTTAAAGCTGACATTCTCTATGGCATAGGGAGCTTCCGGCTGATACCTGAATGAAACACTGTCAAAACTGACTCCACCACCAAGCTGCTGGATTTTAAACTGCCTTGTGTCGCTGGTCTCCTTTTCAAGCTCAATAATTCCTTTGAGATCCTTGAAAGAACGGCGCGCAAAAAGATAGGATGTAATCAGGTTGGAAACACTTGCGGATACAGCGATACACCTTCCGGAAAGAACCATGGTCGCCAGCAGTCCACCACTGCTCATACTGCCATCCTTGATCAGGAAAAATGCCACGATAAGAAGTGCGGCGGAGTTCATCTGCCCGAAAAAACCCGTTGTCATTGAACAGCGGGACTGAGCCAGACGGTACTTTGAAGCCATTTCCCCGGATTTTTCCACTTCCGAAGACCAGCGGGAAACAAACAAACGGGCCGCGTTGGTCGTCTTAATGGACTCAACACCGTTAAAGACTTCATTTAAAAAAGAAGTCTTACGGGACTGGAGAGTACTCTGAGCGGACACATTGGCATCAATGAAAAAACCGTAAACAATAGCCACAATCAGGACAAAAAAAGATGTGATTCCCGGAACGATAAAAAGCAGTCCGCTGTTCAGGTAGATGACAAAAAGGAAGAAAAACAGGAAAAAGAAATCAATTACACCCACAACAAGTTGAGTGGTGAAAAGGGACTTGATCCGGGAGAATTCCTGTACGGCATGGGCCAGATGTCCTGCCGATGAAGGTAGTCTTGAAAAAGTGGTATCCAGCACAAGAGAGAGAAGCTGCGGTTCAGCGTCCTGCTCAACCCTTAAAGCTGCTTTTTCCACAAGGGACGTTCGAACATTTTTCAGAATAAAATCAAAAGCCAGGACAATGACAGCGCCTGTAACCAGTACTCTCAGAGAATTCTCGGCCAGATTCGGCAGAATGCGGTCATAAAAAATCCCCATGAGAAGCGGTACCACTAGCGTGAAACAGTGGATTATTACCGTAGCCAGAATAACCTGCGAGTAAATGGGCCACATTCTGCTGACCTGCCCCATAAACCACATGAAACTCAAGAATGGTACACGGTCGGTTTCAAAAACCACCTTCAGCGAACAGGACCAGTTCCTAAAACAGGAAAGATCTGCCTTGCGGTTTCTGATTATCTCCTGCCTGCCGTTCCAGATAGACAGCCTGCGCCCGGCCTTCTCCTCAATTACGGCAAAGCTGCCATCGTCATATTGAACCAGCATCGGGAGTTGATCTTCATCAACTTTGTTAGGCAGAGGCTCTATGGATGATTCAAGACCCATATTGTCTGCCTGCAGGCGCAGGTATTCATTCAAAGGAGAAGAACTGCCAAGCTGCAGGGAATTGCCGCTGACAATAATACCGAAACGGTCAGCAATTTTTTTAAGGCAGGCTGCAATAGAGGTTCCCGCCTCTTCCACTGACGGTTGGGATACTTCACCTAAATCAGAAACGCCACTATCAACGCTTCCATTTTCTGCTTCACCCGTGACAGTTTTATGCTCTCCGGAGTCAGGTTCATCCTTTCGGTTGCCCAGCCCTCCTGTAGCATTGCCGGGGTTGGAAACATTTTTTCTTATTCCGGCTGCGGCATTAGCTTCGGCTTCTCCGTCAAATGTTTTCTCTCTGAAGCCCTGATTAGCAACAGAAGTTCCGGCTTTTGAACCGGCAGATTTTTGAGGCTGCTTTTCCTTACCGGATATAGATTTTTCTTTAGGGTCCAACAGGGTCACCTTAATTACCGACAGATATCTGCAGATCTTTTCCGCCACTCAATTTAGTGAATGTATCACCGACACTTACAACCACTTGGTTGGTCCCGGGAACACCATCGTTAAGCGCGCGGAACTTGATCTTTTTCTTGGGAATACGCCCTTCGGTGCTGACCAGTTTAATCAGTCCGTAAAGCCTCTTGAAGGACACGGAGTTGGACATGCTGGAAGAAACGCCATCATGATTCAAGGTCGCGGTCATCAGCAGACCTTTACTCATTATCTGGGCTTCATTGGTCTTAATCCACTGCAGAAGGTCGGTTCTGGTCTTGGCCTCAAGAGTGCTGGTAAGCTTGTTATAGAGAATAATTACCCTGTGCTGGTTGGTAATACCCTGAACCATTTTAGTAACAAAAGGCGGCGGAGCATACTCAGACTCAGTCTGAATTTTCTTTTCTTCCCCGGCCTGAGCTTCAAGTTTTTTAATCTTATCAAGGGCAGCCTGAAGCTTGGAAGCCAGCTCAGGGTCCTGACTTTTCTTCAGCTCCTGAACTTCCATATGGGCATTCCAGGCGGCACTTTCAGCCATTGCAACCCGCTTTTCGAGCATCTTCTTTTCTTCAAGGAGATCCTGCTTTTCACGCTCAAGCTTTTCGACATCCACTCTGGGAGGAGCGGGAGCAATCATGATCTCATCTTCTTTGAGTTCGGCGCTCTGGTTCATGGCTTCGGCAAGCTTGTCCATAGAAGAAGGTTTTTTCAGAAAGGAAAGATCCTGTGCGGCGGCAGCAAGAGTCTCAACCTGCTCCGTTGATGATGCCGCCCCCGGAGAGACTTCTTTTATGGCTATGATATAAGACAACGTACCTGTCACAAGCACCATGAGCAGGGTGAAAAACACCATCATCATGAGCACCGTGGAAAGTGCGTCAACAAACCCCGGCCATGGGGGACCGCTATCTACTGACATATCTGAAAATTCTCCGTAAATTTATTCTTACTTTGCAACTAGGCAATATTAAAATCAATATGGTCGTGGTGAACTTCCGCTTCGACCACGGTATTGTCAACCGAAGTAGTATCCGCGGCCTCACCGCCGTTACCGTCTTCGGTTCCGTTGAAATCCTGCTCATTGTCTTCGTTTGAAACGAATATTTCATCTCCGTCATCCCCTGAACCGAGGGAATCAAGAGTGAACCTGATATTTTCGGTTGATCCGCTGTCACCGTCAATTTTGAGAGTGTACTCAACATCCTCAGTCAATGAGGAGAAATCAAGCCTCAGGTTGTCTGTGATTGCTTCATTGCTGAAGACAGACTGCTCGCCGTTATCAAAAATGCCGTTTCCATTGGCGTCAACGAAAAGGCTTGCTGTTACATTCTGTTCCGCGTTGCCTGATTCAGCTCCGAGATTGACAGTATAATCAAGATCGCTGGCGTCAAGATCAATAAACTGGGATTCAGATTCGTTACCCGCTTTATCGGTTACTTTCACCTCAAGGTAGTCGGCATCAGTATTGGCATCACTGGCAACCTCAAGGACCGAACCACCACTGATATTGCCCACATCGGTATGAAGCGGGTCAGAACCATCCTTATCGTGATAAATAAGATTCACTTCATAGTCGGATTCAGCATAGTCGGAGACATTGTAATTGCCCTCCAGCATGGAGAACTTCCCGTAATCCACCAGCTCAAAATCTGGTGTATCCAGCGTATTGTTATCCACGGTAAAATCTACCGAACTTGCATGTTTGTTGCCGGCAAGATCACTGGCCTCAATTTCTACGGTATAGTCACCGTCTGAAATGTTGGGATCCGAGAACGTGAGACTGTAGGTATCCGCTCCATCATTCTCCACTACCGATATTTCGCTGTCCTGATTGTTCACATCTGTTGAATCATAGGTCCAGCTTTCGCCTGTGGTCGTGTTGGTAACAGTAACCAGGTAGCTGACATCTGTTGCAAACTCTGACGACTCCTGATCTATTCCCAGTTCCGCGAGGGTTCCCTCGAAAACAAAGGTATTACCGCTGGTCAGAATTTCATCACCGGGTTCCTTGTTGAACCCAAGGTCCGAATCAGGATTGATATCTATGGAAGTCTCAGGGTTCACCGTATCGACAACCAGATTTACAGTAACGTTCTGGTCCTCATCATAGTTGCCCACATCATCATAGAACTTGAGCAGATAGGCATAACTGCCGTCATTGAGAGTGGTGTTGTTTTCCGAAAGACTGAAAGTAGCCTGCTGAGAGGCTGAATTCACATTCACCCGGTCAAGTTCATTACCGTTTATATCGCAGAGAATTACGAATGATGTCCCTATCTTGGTGGCCACAGTCAGGTCAGTGGTATTGTCATCCGTATAGAGCGTCACATCCTTGGTGGAATCATCAAAATCAGCACTGGCATCGGAAACACTGACCGAATTTGCGTACTCGGGAGCGGTAAGGTCGACCTCGATAGTATAATTCTGGTTCTGGACATTACCGGCCTCATCCACCGTAACCAGTCTGTAGGTGTGTGAGCCTTCTTCAAGTGAAGCAGTTCCGGACAGATCATCCGCGCTGCCGACAGTAAACACATCGTGTCCGGATGAGCCGAACACGCCGTTACCGACCAGAACATAATTTCCGTTCACATTATGATAAAGCATGTAGGTGGAACCTGAGTCACCAAACAGATCTATTGATGGCGTGGTATCACTGGTCCTGTTGTCATTATCACTGTACAGGCTTAAATCAGCCGCCCGTGTTGCCTGGGCATCAACCTCGAAGTGCAGGGTATTCTCGCCTTCCACAAGATTGTCAGAAGTTACGTTCCCGGCCTTATCACGAACTGTGATGGTAGCGATATATTTACCGTCAACCAGATTTTCGCCAAGTCCGCTTGCGGGGTCATAGGACCAGTTACCGTCACCATCTGCGGTAATCTCAATATTATGCAGAACAGTCGAACCGTCCCGGCTTATGGTGATCAACACCAGAGCCCCGGCCTCGGCTGTTCCGGTCAGGGTAAGGTCGGTTACATTGGTGATCTTGTCGGAATCCGAACTTTCGTATGAATTGTGCAGATCTGTTGTCTTGGCGATAACCGTTCCCGAAGGATTGTTTCCGATCCTTATATTACCGTCCGCATCATTGAGCTGTGAATCATCACCGGCCGCAATACCTATTGTGGTCGGGGTGTCCAGTTCGCTGTCCAGTACAAGATTGTTCGGAGCATCAACTGTTTTGGTGTTCCCGGCAATATCGGTAGTTTTCACCGATATGGAATATTCACCGTCCTCAAGCACGGACAAATCACTGGCAACATAATGATAATTATCATCCGCATCCTTTATAAGGTCATCTGCAGGAACGGTTACAGTCATTACTTTAGTCGGGTCAGTGACATCCGTTGCGGTAATGACAACTGTGCTTCCTTTCTCCACTATCCCGGTAAGGGTCGGATTTCTGGTGATCCAGTCAGTAAGTTCCGCATCGAGGGTTCCAGTGTCATTGGACAGCTCGATTGTAGGATCGGGAGTGTCGTTATCCACCACAAGAGTAAAAGTTTCGGAAGTCTTGTTGTTGGACAGAGACTTTACTTTATAATCGTAGCTGCCTTCCGCGGGAGTTCCGGCTATGTCAAATGACCAGACTCCGTTCTCCCCGGCGGTAACAGTACCGATCACCGTGTCTGAGGAGTTAATAATCTGGACCTGGCTGAAAGCCACTGCCGTTCCGGTCAGAGTTAGTTGGCCATCCGGCTGAAGATCTTCCGACAGACTGGTGATACCATCGGTATCTATATTGGTATCATCACTGCTTTTGAGGCCAACGGTTGGAGCGGCTCCGGTATCCTGATCAATGGTAAAGGCTATTGTTTCAGAAGTGCTTATGTTTCCGGCCTGATCCTCACTGACCACCTCGGCGGTATAGGTTCCGCCGGAAAGCCATTCGGCAATTCCGCCTCCGCCCACCTGATAGGACCATTCTCCCGAGGCAGCATCCACATCCACCTTGGTGGAAATCACCTCGATACCATCAGCATCCTTTACCTTGAGATAGGTCAGGACAGTTGACTCTGTATCCGCAACACCTTCAAAACGGGGTGTAAGGTCGGTAATGCCGTCAAGCTGATCTCCGGTGTAAGCCACCCCTAGGTCGGTGGTGATTTCGAGATCCGGTGTATCGGGCGGGGTGGTATCCAGCTTGATATCAATGGACTCGGTCTGAACGTTACCGGCTCTGTCCTCAGAAATGATGGTAATGCGGTAGTAACCGTCATCTGAACTGTCCGAACCGATCGTGGGTGAAACAGTCCAGTTGCCGTTCTGGTCAACCGCTACCACTGAGAGTGCGGCAAGCTGAGCGCTTGAAAGGGAACTGAGCTCAAAACTACTCAATTCGCCAGCACTGTCGGCCCTGCCGCTTACAAAAATACGTGTCTGGCTGCCCGGTTCCGCCTTACCGCTGAGAGTCGGGGTCGCGTCCTTGGTCAGAATCACTCCGGCTTCAGGGTTGAAATCTCCGGTATCCGAAGCGTCATCAATTGAAAGGGTGAGGGATTCATCCGCATATTCGGGGTCAATGGTTACACTCTGGGTATGAGTGCTGCTCATGCCGTTTCCGTCAATGCTTTCAAAGGTGTACTCGTAAGTTCCCCCCGCAAGCCCCATATCGGTGAACGTGTGGCTTGTAGCTGTCCCCACCTCTCCTTCTACGGTAGACTCCCAGACCTGAACACCATCACGCCAGATGACCAGTCTTGTGTTTTCCTCCACTGTCACCCTGAATTCAGGATCCACATCATTGGTAACGAAATCCTGGTCCGTATCAGCTCCGAAAAACAGGGCCTCACTGTCATTTACCAATTCGACTTCCGGTTCATCCGGAGCAAAGGACAGCTGGATATCCTGTGAGGAGGAATCCACGTTACCGGCTTTGTCGGTTACATCAATACGGAAGGTATAGTCCCCCCCGGTAACAACTCCGTCCGCATTATGAAAAGTGCTTTCCGGAACCGAAACGGACCACTTACCGGAACCGTCTGCAACAACGGTTTTGACAAGGGTTGATATTCCGTCACCGTTTTCCCTGTAAAGCTGAACAACCGCTCCGCTCTCGGTTTCCCCCTTAAGAGTCGGAGTGGGATCACTGGTGATATAGTCACCGATATTACCTGTATCTGAACCGTCAGTAGAATCAATTTCAATCGGCCCGGCTTCAACTCCGCTATCCACAATGAGGGTTTCAGTGAACTCGGACTCGTTTCCGGCCTGATCCACGGCAACCACACGCACGGTGTTGGTGGACTTCGTTTCAACATAGTCCGCAAGTCCGTTACCCACGGTCAAGTCGGAAAGGTCAAAAGTCCAGCTGCCGTCTGATTCGGCTACGGTGAGATAACTGCCGGAAGGATCGGTATCAGCATTGCTGATCAGTACACCGTTCACGTAGACGAAAATACGGTTTCCGGCCTCGGCACTGCCGGACAGGGAAAGACCGCGCTCGGCCGCACCGAGATTATTTTCGATTACGGTGAAGCTATCTCCGCTGCCTACAATCTTATTAACCTGACCGTTTCCGTCCGAAAGGACCTCTCCACTGATCAACCAGTCATTATCCGCACCGGAATCAACATTGTTGGAGACTTCCACGCTGAGCTCAGGCGGGGTGGTGTCAATTGTGATGCTCTCGGAATAGATTCGAGTACTTCCGTCAGCATTTTCGATCTTGTTACCTGCGGCATCCTCAAACTCAGCCGTAACTGTGTACTCGCCATCTCCGAGCGCATCGGGAACGGCCCAGCTTCCGTCCTCACCCTTGGCAACCAGCACGGAGTAAGTCTTGACGGGATCGGCACTGCCGTCATTATCGTCATAGACCTTGACCGTCATGGTCAGTTTTTCACCGGGATCATTCCAGGCGAAAACAGGGTTCTGGTTGGAAGTGTACCCATCTGAATCGGAAAATCCGGTATCATTGTCGGCGGATGAGTCGGAAAGTCTGAAATCAACATCCGCAACAGTGGTATCGATGGTGAAAGAGTAAGCACTGGAGCCGCTTGCGGGAAAAACAGCTTCATTCCCCGCGTAATCGGTCGCGGTTCCCTCAACAGTATATCTGCCGTCCGTCAGTTCGGGATTACCGTCATAGGCGTAGCTCCACTCACCGGTCGCCGCGTCAGCCACTATGCCGCTGATGCTTTTGACAAGCGCACCATCGGAATCGAGAATGCGCAAAGTAACGATTGAACCGGGTTCGGCCTTACCTTCTATGGTCGGAGTGGTAATATTGGTCAGGTTGTCAAAATTGGTTCCGAGGGAACCGGAGTCATTGGAGTCCGAAGCATTTTCCAGCCCCACTCCACTGACTGCTTCGGCTTTGGTATCAAGCACATAGGAAAAGCTTGCTTCACCGGACTCGTTTCCGGCCTGATCCACGGAAGTCACGGTTATGGTGTATTCCTCACCGTCCGCGTCAGTGCCCAGAACACTTACGGGATCAAAAGTATAAGACCCGCTGCCATCCACCTGCGGAGCCGGAGTTACCAGCTGTCCGTTAACCTTGATATTGAGATAGGTTCCTTCCTCAAGGTTGGAGATTGTCAGAGTGCGGTCCACATCGTTGGTATAAACAACATCTTCCCCATCCAGAGTTACCGCATGGTAATCGGTCCCTTCAACACCATCCATGGCAATGGACGGAGTGGAAGGAAGGGTACGGTCAACAGTCACAGACAGGGGATTGGAACTGTTGGAGATGTTCCCCGCAAGGTCTTCATAGCGGATGAAGAAATCATGTGTCCCTTCAGCTATGTACTGGGCGGAGCCGGAGTCCGCACTGGAAGTGATGGTCCATTCGGTATCACCTTCCCCGAGGACGGCGGTTCCAACCAGAATGTCCTGACTTCCGTCATTATAATAGAGTCTTACGGTGGAGCCTGCTTCAACACCGTCGCCGGTTACACTGCCCTTGAAGACAAGAGACTCGGCATTGGTAACGTTATCTCCGCTGGAAGTATGAAAGTCACCGTCTGCTGTTTCGTTTGCGTAAGCGGAATCGGAACCTGTTGCCAGATCAATTTCATCGTTGCCGGAAAGATCGTTGGTTGTACGGTCAATTGTGACTTCAACGGGTTTGTCATCCACGTTTGTGGTGGCGGTGTTTCCGGCAGTATCAGCGGTCTCCACATAAAAGGTGTAATCACCGTCTGTGGCGATATCAGCAGTCGGGCTGAAACTGGAGTCAGGATTAATTCCCTCGCCGCTGAAAGTACCATCGGAATTGAGAGTGTAGGTCCAGCTGTCGGAGGTGGCGGTAAAGCGGCCAACTTCCACAGGCGATCCCGCACCGTTCTTCATGTAGACGGTTACCATATCGCCGACATCGGAAGTACCGCTGAAACTCAGGCTGTCATCGGCAACAGAGTTGCCGGGATCCATATCCCCGTGGGTGACCCCGTCATCATTCACACGTCCGGTATCAGTCACCAGTTCAAAAGTGGGAGTGGAGATGGAGCGGTCAATGCTTACAGTGAGTGCATCATCGCCTTTCACCTCAGTGGTGTTGCCAGCATTATCCTGAATTGTCGCGGTGAAGGTATGATCACCCTCGCCAAGATCGGCATTCTTGACCGTATATTCCCATTTGTAGCCGCCGTTGACCGCATCTTCAGTGATTGTGATATCTCCGCTGAGTTCGGTTCCATTGTCGGAGACAACCACGGTGACATCTTCATCATCAATATGGCCGCTGATAACAATCTCTTCAGCATTGGTGATGTTGTCGACAGCGGAAATTCCGTTATCATCGCTATCCGCGAGATCAATTGGTCCGGTAACCGGAGGTTCGTCATCAAGAGTAATGGAGTATTCCGTGCTGACTACGTTTTCAGCCTTGTCCGTGGCTACAGCAATAAAACTCAGGTCATTGGTTTTGCCTTCGTAATCCACACCGTAAGCGGGATCGGAAACATCAAAAGTAACCTGCGGCCAGGAACCGTTGTTAATTTCGATGCCGCCCTGAACAAGTATGCCATAGAAAGTAACTCCGTTAACGGTTACTTCCTGCGCGCCGCTGGCAGAAGAATCAACCTTGAGATAGACATCAAGAGTTGAGTCGCTGTCTCCCGAAACATTAAGCTTGATCCCGGTTACTTTATCGTCACCGTTCTTAACCAGCCCGGTGAGCTGGTCATCGGTTGTTCCGGTCGGACCGCCCGCGGTATTGCTGGACTCGTCAAGCACAATTTCAGGAGCTTCGATAGTCCGGTCGGAATTGACGGTGTAAATATCTGAACGGACGCTTACGTTACCTGCCTTGTCCTCAACTTCCGCGTAAAAGACATAAGTATCGCCATCCGCAAGATTGCCGTAATCGTAGGACCAATTGTAACTGCCGTCAGCCCCGGCACTGATGGAAACATCGCCAAGGGCCACGTTGCTGTCGGAACTGTTGGCAATTTCAGTGTATGAACCGTCCGCATTCTGCTGGTATAGACGGACAACAACATCATCGCCGCTTTCCTTGATCTCACCGGTCAGAGTGGCTGACTCATTCTGAACCGTTGCAACCTTGCCGGAACCCTCCACCTTTTCCTCACCGATAAGACCATCCATGGTGATGGACGCGGCTACTGGAGCGGTCTGGTCTACGTGGACTGTGATATTTCCGGAAGAGGTGTTACCTGCTGCATCACTGATTTCAGCACGGAAAACCAGATCTTCGGTTCCGCTTTTACCTACAGCTGTGGTGTCGTAAGTGGTGGTCCATTTACCCGCCCCGTCAGCCTTAACTCGCTCAACAAAAACCTCGCTGCCGTCACCTCGGGTAACATAAACATCGACCCAGGCATTAGCCCCGGCCGCGCTTCCGTTAAGAACAACCTGCTTTCCACCGGAACCATTGTCTTCACCCTGAGTGTAATCATCAGCATTGTCGCCGATTGTCTCCCCGGCAGTGTCACTTGAATCGGCAAGATCAAACGCCGGAGTTGTTTCAGGTGCGGTGCGATCAATTACAACGTCTTCATAGGTATTGCTGTAGAGGGCCTCAACGTTTCCGGCCACATCAGTTGCTTCAGCCATGAAACGGTAAGTTCCGTCATCAGCAATGTGTTCATTGGCGACAGTAAAAGTCCATGTTCCGTCAACCAGAGTAGCCTGTCCAAGTGAAACCCGGCTGCCGTCAGTTGTGTCCACTTTAAAGATCTCTACAGAAGCGACATCATCAAGCTCAGTCGAATTGGCCATACCGACATTGAGTTTGATCGTTTCGGCATTGGTCTCTTTGTCCGCATCAGTTCCCCCGGCATCAGTATCAAAGCTGTCCGAACCGGCATCAAGACTTAACGAAGTCATGGGAGAATCGGTTTTGACCACAACATTCTCAAGCTTGGAGGTCGCATTAGGGTCAGATTCGTTACCCGCGATATCCACCGCAGTAACCCGGAAACTGTAAGTCCCGTCCGCAAGTCCGGTCGGAACAGTGTAGCCCCACGAACCGTCACCCACTACAGTGGTTGTGCCCAGTTCGTGTTCCATACCGTCTTCACCGGTATAGTATATGGTCAGAGTGCTGCCGGGATCACCTTCCTTACCCTGCAGAGTCGGTGTCTTGTCACTTGTGTAATAAATTCCGTCAGGAACATCACCTGTGGTGGTGTTTGACCCTGAAGAAAGTTCAACCGTAGGCAGGTCGGGAGCTACAAGGTCAACAGTCAGCCCCAGTATGTCGGAGGTTGAAGTTACCGTGTCGCTGAGCTTGGCCACGGCATAGACGTTATGGTCTCCGTGGGTGAGAGCATCTAGGCCGAGGGATGCGAAATCAACAGAGAACTCGCCGTTAATATCCACATCTACATCAGCGACAACCTTTACTCCGTCCACATAAATATCGACCGTGGCATCAGGATCGGCAGTTCCCTCAAATGCGGGCCGGCTCAACTTGGTTGTATCATCTCCCTTGACTCCGGTATCGGCCTCGTCTGTCAGCTCAAGGGTCGGCTTGGCGGTTTCCGGCGGAGTGAAATCAAGTTCAACGGTTGCAGAGCTTTCGGAAACGTTACCCGCGCGGTCAGTTACTTTGACGGTAAATTCGTATTTTCCGTCAACGACAGAACCGTCCTGGGTAGGAAAGTCGGTTATGGGTGAAGAGGTCCATTCACCGCTGTTTTCATCAGCGAGTATGGTTTCGATAAGAAGACCTTCCCAGTTGAAAATCTGGACAACCGCTCCGGCCTCAGTCTCTCCGGTAAGCACTGGATTGGTAACATCAGTCACCATATCACCTGTGGAACCGCTGTTGGTTTCGTCAGTGAGGTCGATTGTGCTTGGAACAACGTCCTTATCCACCACCAGCGACTCGTTGAAGGTGGAAGTGTTACCCGCCTGGTCGGAGATTTCCACCCTGATGGTGTTGGTGGACTTTCCGCCCTGATAAGCTTCCAGCAGACCACCGTTACCCTGACCGTCATCAACTGTCAGTCCCGAAAGGTTGTAGGTCCATGTGCCGTCAGCATTAACGGTAATGGAATCCGCTCCATCGGACTGCACCAGCTGATTGTTCACGTAGACTACAACGGAGCTTCCTGCTTCCGCCTTGCCTGTCAGTTCAAGGCCGCGGTTGGCATCAAAATTATGTTCACTTACCGAGGCAGTCTGGGTTGAATCGTTGATAGTAAGATCGTTGGCATCTCCGGTCTGATTCTCAAGAACCTGACTGCTGACCATCCAGTCCCCGGCCTCACCGGTATCCGAATCGGCACTCAGTCTCGGATCTTCGTAATCATCAGCTTCAGAGGGGCTGCTGGTATCAACGGTTACATTAACACTGTCCAGAGACACAGTGTTTCCGGCCGCATCTTCAAAAGATGCGCTTACTGTGTAGTTTCCGTCTGCCAGTTCCTCGGGCAGAGGCCAGTTTCCGTAGTGGGAGTCAGCCCCGTTCACGGTAAATACTTTTGAGTAGGCATCACCGGCAGTGGTGGTTCCGGTAATGGTTATTGTGGCCGTGGGCTGCTTGTCCGCAGGTTCATCACCTACTGTCCACTCGAAAACAGGACTCGTATCGGAAGTGAAATTTGCACTGGAAGTGCCGTCAGTACCTTCGAGTTTGAAATCGGAAACATTGACCTCGGTATCAACGGTGAAAGAATACGCATCGTTTTCCGGAGTGGTATTTCCGGCATAGTCGGTTGCGGTAACCTTGACCGTGTAAGTTCCGTCAGCGAGCTCTGCTTCACCGTCCGGGATGGCGTAGTTCCAGCTGCCGTCGGCATCGGCGCTGATATTGTTGACCGTCCTAACCACAGTGCCGTCAGCGGCAACAATATTGAGGGTCACCGTAGATCCGGCCTCGGCAGTACCTCCAATATTCGGGCGGGTGTCATTGGTGTAATCATCAGAATCGGTTCCGAGATTTCCAACATCATCGGAGTCGGAAGCGGTATCGATACCGGAAACAGTCACGGCTTCGGCAGCGGTATCAAGAGTGAACTCAACTTCATCACTGGAGGTGGAGACATTACCCGCTTCATCAACAGCCCGGACAGATACGGTGTAATCACCGTCAGCACCGAAAGTATGGCTGAAGACGTAATTCCCGGCTGCTATATCGGCTTCGCTGACCTCATGGGTAGCCACCACGGTTCCGCCCACACTGAAAACCAGAGTGGTTCCGGCTTCAAGATTGTCCACCTTGAAATCCGTGGCCTGAGTGTTGGTGTAAATGTCGTTGCCGGATTCTCCGCCGAGTGTATAATCCGCGCCTTCGCTGCCGCTCATCTCGATGTTCGGGGTGACAGGAGCGGTAGTATCAACAGTTACCGCCTGAACAGCCGAAGGCTCGGAAACGTTTCCGGCCCTGTCGGTGTAGGTTATGAAAAAGTCATAATCACCCTCGGGCAGGCCGTTGGCTGAGATTGTCCAGTCAGTAGTGCTGTTGGCTCCTGCTCCGAGTGTGTACGAACCGACACTGGTTGCACTGTCCGGGTCAGCAGCCTGCCCCGAAGCAACATAATAGAGTGTTACAGTGGAGCCTGCTTCCACTCCTGTGGATTCGTTCCCCCCCACAGAACCGGTAAATTCCAGAGTGGACGAGCTGGTGTTGTTCTCATCACCGATGGTCTGCGGATTTCCGTCACTGTCCGTGTAGGAGAACTCGGTATCGGTGGCATCGGTCAGGTCCGGTGCGGTGTTGACCTCGTTGGTGGTACGGTCCAGCTCAAGCTCGGACCGCTTGCCGTCAGCATCGGTTGTAGCCGTGTTTCCGGCAGCATCTTCGGTTTCCACATAAAAAGTATAATCGCCGTCAGCCGCAATGCTGGTATTATCAAAGTCCGCACTGGTGGTGCTGTCGGTTATTCCAGTACCGGAAACTGTTCCGTCCGGGCTGATGGTGTAGGTCCAGTTATCGGAGGTGGCCTTGAAACTGCCCACCTCAATTTTAGTGCCATCGGGCCCGGTCATGAATACGGTGACGGTATCACCGGAATCGGAAGTTCCGTTGAATGTAAGACTGCCGTCAGTTACGGCATTGCCGGAATCCGCATCCCCGCTGGTTATTCCGTCAGAATCGGAAACACCTGTATCAGTAGCCAGCTCGAAAGTCGGATCGCTGATCTGGCGGTCTATGCTGATATCGTAAGCGGACAGCTCGGTCTGGTTTCCGGCATTATCTTCAATTACAGCGGTAAAAGAATGGTCACCTTCTGAAATATAGGTGGAAGAATCCGCATCATCACCAACGGTATAAGACCAGCTGTAGTTGCCGTTTCCGTCATCCACAACAGTTGCTTCACCCACTGGATTGCCATTGTCGTAAATGGTGACCTTTACATCGGCCGCGCCTTCATCGAGCTGTCCGGTAAGGGTGATCTCTCCGGCGTTGGTTTCGCTGTCAGTATCTGAGATTCCCAATCCGGCAGCATCAACCAGAGTTATACCACCGCCCACAGGATCGGCGTCATCAAGAGTGATTTTGTAACCTTCATCAGCACTGAGGTTGGTGGTGGCGTTACCAGCCTTGTCAGTGGAGACAACTACAAATTCCAGTTCATTGACATTGCCTTCATAGTCAATGCCGTATCTGGCGTCTGCCACATTGAAATCCACTTGGGGCCATGAACCGTCATACTCGACGTTTTCAATAAGGATTCCCTTGAATGTAACTCCGTTAACGGTTACTTCCTGCCCGCTGTCACTGCGCAGGTAAACACTGAGGGTGCTGTCCTGATCGCCGGAGACATTCAGTTTCATCTCTGTGATGTCACTGCCGCTGGCCTTTTTCACCAGCCCGGTCAATGAATCATCATCCGTGCCGCTCGGCCCGCCTTCGGTATTACTTCCGGAGTCAAGAACTACGGTAGGAACTTCTGGAGCATCACGGTCAACAGTCAGATCAAAACTATCTGAATCAGAGCTTACTTCCTGTCCGTCAATTGTCTGTTTCGCCTTGGCGTAAACTGAATGCGTTCCATCAATTACACCACTTACTGTTGAAGTGAAATTTCCATGCCCGTCAGCAGTTACGGTGTCTTTAAGTTCACCGCCGACATAAATTTCAACGGTCGCACCGGGATCGGCGGAACCTTCGAAAGTAAGGTCCTGCGCGTTGGTTATGTTATCTCCCAGTTCACCGGAATCAGATATATTGCTGAGTTCAATTTCCGGCTTGATTATTTCCGGCGGTGTGTAATCGATAGTGATGGTCTCGGTAGTGGAGTCCACATTACCGGCCGCGTCCGTCACTTCGATTGTGAAATTGTAGTCGCCTTCCAGAGGCTTGTCCCCGTCGTTGGGAAAAACATCCTCTGCAACCTGATAGGACCAGCTTCCGTCAGCACCTGCTTCAAAGGTTTCAACAAGGGTTCTGCTTCCATCTGCATTTTCAAGATAAAGCTGGACCACTGCCCCGGCTTCAGTCTCTCCGACAAGTTCCGGGGACTGCACACTGGTGATCAGGTCCTGCTTGGAACCGGTATTGGAATCATCATCCAGACGGATATCGCCGGCATCAACATTTTCATCCAGCTTAAGAACCTTCTCATAAGAAGATTCATTCCCGGCCGGATCAGTGACCACAACCTTGACGGTATTGACAGAAAGGCCGTTTACGTAGCTCTCAAAACCGCCATTATCCACAGTGAGGGCTGAAAGATCAAAAGTCCAGGTTCCATTGGAGTTGCCGACTGTAAGATAATCTTCGGTTCCCACCTCTACAGGCTGGCCGTTCACATAAACAGTAACCCTGCTGCCCTGCTCGGATGTCCCGGTCAGTTTCAGGCCCTGTTCATCAGCATCGAGGGTGTGTCCGGTTACAACAGTGTCTCCTGTTCCGCCATCAACCGACAGGGTATTGAAAACACCGCTTCCGTCAGTGAGCACGTCACTTGAAACCAGCCAGTCACCGTCCCTGCCGGAGTCAACACTGTCGTCTACAGCTACGTCTGTCAGAGCGGGATCACTGGTGTCCACAGTCACCGGAATGGAGTAAATCTTTTCCAGTCCGTTCTCCGTAACCGTGTTTCCGGCCTTATCCATGAAAGTCGCTTCTACGGTATAGGCCCCGTCAGCAAGGGAGTCGGACATGGTCCAGTTTCCGGAAGAACCGCCGGAAACATTGACAGTATACGGACCTACCCCGGCAACGGGATCACCGTTTTCATCATTGACGGTAATGGTCAGGGTCAGGTCTTCACCGGGATCGTCCCAACTGAACACGGGACGCTGGGTGGAAGTGTAGCCGTCACTGTCTGAAAATCCCGTATCATTACCGGCTTCAGCGGAAAGCCTGAACTCCACTTCAGTGACAGTACTGTCCACAGTGAAACTGTAGCTGCTGTCAAGCGGAGTGGTGTTTCCGGCATCGTCTGTAGCAGTAGCCTGAACTGTATAGGTATCATCAGGCAGCCCGCTTTCATTAACAGGAACGGTATAGCTCCATTTTCCGCTGGAATCGACAGCAATGTCGTTCACGGTTTTGACCACGATACCACCATCATTAACGATACTGAGCGTAACGGTAGCCCCGGCTTCGGCAGTACCTTCAATGGTCGGACGGTTTTCGCTGGTGTAATCATCCGTACCAGTACCTAGGTTTCCGGTATCATCGGTATCGGAAGCGTCATTCAGGCCGGATACATTTACGGTTCCCGGATCGGTATCAAGGGTAAATTCAACCTCATCGCTGGAGGCGGAGGCATTGCCCGCTTCATCAGCTGCCTGAACAGATACGGTGTAATCTCCGTCAGCACCGAAATTATGGCTGAAAGTATATTCCCCGGCTGTGATATCAGCCTCGGTCACTTCATGTGTAGCCACAACAGTTCCGTCCACGGTGAATACCAGAGTGGTTCCGGCTTCAAGATTGTCCACCTTGAAATCTGTTGTCTGGGTATTGGTAAAAATCCTGTTGCCGGAATCTCCGCCGAGTGTATATTCTGCGCCCTGACTGCCGCTTATTTCAATATCCGGGGTGATGGGAACGGTTTGATCAACACTTACAGCCTGCACAGTTGAAGGATCGGAAACATTCCCGGCTTTATCGGTGTAGGTTATGAAAAAGTCATAATCACCCTCGGGCAGGCCATTGGCTGAAATTGTCCAGTCAGTGGTGCTGTTGGCTCCTGCTCCGAGTGTGTATGAACCGACACTGGTTGCATTGGCCGGGTCAGCAGCCTGACCGGAAGCAACATAATAAAGGGTGACAGTGGAACCTGCTTCCACGCCCGTTGCTGCATCAGCCCCCACAGAACCGGTAAATTCCAGAGTGGACGAACTGGTGGTGTTCTCCTCACCGATGGTCTGCGCATTTCCGTCACTGTCCGTGTAGGAGAACTCGGTATCGGTGGCATCGGTCAGGTCGGGCGCGGTGCTGATCTCATTGGTGGTGCGGTCCAGCTCAAGCTCAATCCGTTTGCCGTCAGCATCAGTAGACTTGCTGTTTCCTGCGAGGTCTACAGTCTCCACATAAAAAGTATAATCGCCGTCAGCGGAAATGTCCGCAGTCGGAGTGAAGTTATTGTCAACGGTTATATTCGTTCCGGTAAAACTGCCGTCTTTGTTGAGGGTATAAGTCCAGTCATCGGAGTCTGCCTTGAAGCGTCCCACCGCAACAGGAGCACCGCTTCCCTGCTTCATATAAACAGTGACAAAGTCTCCCTCATCGGATGAACCGCTGAAAGTCAGACTGCCGTCTTCAACACTGTTGTCCGAATCAAGATCGCCACTGGTCAGGAAGTCGTGAGCATCAGCTCCTGTGTCAGTTTCAAGCTCGAATGCAGGATCGCTTATCTGGCGGTCTATGGTGATATCGTAAGCGGGAAGTTCGGTCTGGTTTCCGGCATTATCTTCAATTACAGCGGTAAAAGAATGGTCCCCCTCTGAAATATAAGTGACAAAATCAGCATCATCACCAATGGTATAAGACCAGCTGTAATTTCCACTGCCGTCATCTTTTACCTCAGCGGTCCCGAGTTTGACCCCGTTATCGTAAATGGTAACGGTTACGGCATCGGGACCTTCATTGAGCTGTCCGGCAAGGGTGATCTCTCCGGCGTTGGTCTCCCTGTCAGTATCGGAAATACCGAGGTTTGCCGCGTCAATCAGAGTTATTCCACCCCCGACAGGGTCAGCGTCATCAAGGATAATCCTGTAACCGTCACCGGATGCGTCAAGGTTGGTGCTTACGTTACCGGCTTTATCAGTGGAAGTGACAATGAATTCGAGATTATTAACCTCGCCCATTTCCACACCATAGGCGGCCTTGGTGGCATCAAATCCCACCTTGGGCCATGAGCCGTCCACTTCTTCAATTCCGCCCTGAATGAGTATTCCGTACACACCGGCAGAAATTTCAACGGCGTTTGCCGTTCCTTGAGGAACTTTGAGATAAACTGCGAGCGTTGTTTCTTCGTCCTGACTTCCGGTTATCTCGAGATCAAGAGTTGTGCGCTCTGAGCCATCCCCGTATTTGAGGAACCCGGTGACATTGTCACTGTTGGTTCCTCCCGGACCGCCGTATGTGTTGCTCGCGGATGCCAGCTTCACAGTCGGAGTATCGGAAATACTCTGATCAGCCTCGATTGTAAAAATATCTGACGCAGAGCTTACATTACCGGCCTTATCCTCAACCTCTGCGTAATACTTGTATGTCTCACCGTCAGTGAGTTCTACAGAGTCCCAGGTCCAGTAATATTTGCCGTCTGCATCCTCGGAGATTGTAACATCTCCCAAATCTCCGTTATCGGAAGCGCTGTTTGCGACCTCGACCCCATTCTCATCGTAAATCCGGACAGCTACATCATCTCCGCTTTCCTTAAGCAGTCCCTTCAAGGTTACAGAAGCATCTTTCACATAGGCAATCTGCAATCCGTCTTTGGTCGTAAGATACTCACTTTCAAGGCCGTCCACGGAAATGGAAGTTTGGTCAGGAGCGTCACGGTCAACCGTAACCGAAAGAGTGTTGGAGGTGATATTTCCCACCTCATCCATTATTTCAGCACGGAATTCAACAACTTCAGCACCGTTCAAGCCCAGATTTTCTGCGGAATAGCTGAAAGCAAGGGTCCCGGTTGAGTCTGCTTTATCTTCAGTCACCAACTCTTCAGTTCCATCAGCACGGACTGCCCATATTTTTACCCATGCTTCGGACCCGGCATCGGTAACCTGAAGATTAAGAACCCTGTTGCCCGCAAGGTCATCTTCACCGCTGGTATAGTCATCAGTATTATCACCGATAAGCTCCCCGGAAGAATCACTGTCGTCAACAAGGTCGACCACCAGATTATCTTCCGGGCCAGTACGGTCGATTTCAACACTGATTATGTTGTCACTTATTTCTTTGGTTTCCTCATTGCCCGCCACGTCCACGGCGATCGCTTTAAAATCATACTTGCCTTCGTCACTGATCTCTTCAGCAGCGACCTCGAAAGTCCAGATTCCGTCACCGTCAGCATCTGTGGCATTGCCGATGTGTTTATATTCAGCTTCACCTTCGGCTTTTTTATAGATCTTTACTGTTGAAATTTCGTCACTGCTTGTTCCATCTTCCATGGATACATTGAGTGTGATTGTCTCTTTATTCGTTTTCAGATCGGTTTGAGACCCGGGTTCATGATCGTTGTAAGAATCAGAAGCGGAATCAAGCTCAAGAGACGTCTGGGGGCCTTCGGTTTTTACAACTATATTTTCGAGGGCTACAGTAGAATCAGACTTGTTACCCGCAACATCCTCAGCAGCGACTTTGAAAGTGTACTTACCGTCAGCCAGTTCTTCCGGAATGACAAAATCCCAGGAGCCGTTGGTATACACATTCGTGGTGCCGAGAATATAATTACCGTCTTCATCCACAAGAGGGTTGCCTTCTTCATCCTTGACCACAACCGCATTGCCGTTTTCATCTTCAGCATAGATGGTCAGGGTTCCTCTGGCATCACCTTTACCGCTTAAAACCGGAGTGTTGTCATTGGTATAGACGTTTCCATCGTCAACACCTTCGGCAGTGGTATCTGAAGAATCGGCCAGATTAACAGTGGTAGACTCCGGGCCTACAAGGTCAACGGTCAGATCAAGTGTCTTCGAATTCGTGGAAGTTACGGCCTCACCGGTATCGGCATTTGTCATGGTGGAAACCGCATAGACCTCATAATCAGAATGACTGAAAGCATAGTCATCAAGATTAAGGGTAAATACTCCAAGTTCAGAATCCCCGGCAGACTGGGCAATGACAGAGCCTAATGAAAAATCTTTGCTAGGGTCCTTGGTTCCGTCATCACTGGACACAACATAAAGGGTTACAAGAGCCCCGACATCAGCAGTACCGGTAAAGGAGGGGCTTTCAAGATTTGTGGTATTGTCGTCTTCCACCCCCGTGTCGGAATCTTCGGTAAGTTTTACAGTCGGAGTGGTTACAGTCCCGTCCCCGTGAATCTGTCCGGGAATCAGCTCTTTTTCATCTTCTGTTTCATCATCATTTTCATCAGGATCATCTTTCTCAGGCTGTCTGTTCTCGGGAAAATAGTCAGGATCATCGGCTTCCGTTTCAGTATCCGAATCAGAAGACGATGACTTCTGGTTGGCAGACTCAGGAATAACTTCACTGGACAGACTGTCATTACGGGCCAGACTGCTGATCTCATCAATCATATCGGCCTGACTGTTGATTACACTGTCAGTAACACTTGAGACGACACTAGCCTGACCGGAAGCAGGGTTCTCATTACCCGGAGAAGGAAGGTCAACATTAAGGTTCTGTTCATCCGAGTTCCCTTCTCGCTGGCTTACTTCAGAAATGGATTCATCCTTGGTATCGATGACAACTTCCCATTCGGGAGCTTCATCATCCATCTTGTCCATATCCACCATTTCGGAACGGCTGAAAATATCATTGGACGCAAGAGACTGGCCATCATCAAACTCCATGTTGACCTGGCCTTCAAGACTCATGATGTTACCCACGAACAGAAACACCTGTTCCTCACCGGTGTTTTTGTCCACCAGCACAAGGTCTGCCCCCTTCAAGACGTAATCATAATCATCAGGAGAACCCTGAACTTTGAAAACCGTAGACGGGGGAACTTTATGCGCAATTTTATTTTCAGCCATAACTAATCTCCTATAGCGGAGTAGAGAGTGTCTTCAGAGGAATCAAAAGGATCGTTTCCAAGAGGCTGACCAAGCACTTCCGCAAGGCGCCCCTGTTCTAGATAAATATTGAGAGCTGCCCGGACTCTTGCATACCGAGCGTTCACTTCACGTACAGCGGCACTGGTCTGCCCTTCCCTTGCGGTAATAAGGTCCAGCAGGGTCCGGATACCGAGATCAAACTCACTGAGATAAAGACTCATCAGGTACACACTGGAGTCGTAAGCCTTTTTGGCCAACTCGAACTCTTTCTCGGATGATTTGTAAGAGCTGAAGGCATCTGAAAGAATATTCTGCACTTCAAGTTCGGTGGCTTCCTTGGTTGCGATCAGTCTTTTGAGAACCGCCTGTTCTTTTTTAACGCCATTATCGGTGGCAAAACCATTGAACAGATTCCAGTTCACTGTCAGCTGCCCATCCAGAGTGTTCTCATAGCCGTCCACTTTCTGAAACTCGCTCTTGGCCTCAACCCGGTAGCCGAAGGAAGGATAGTAATCCGCCTCCATTGTAGAGACAGCTTTTTTCTGGGAAAGGATTTCGGCATCGTAAGCCTTCAGGTTAACGTTATTTTTTTTAGCCAACTCAAAGGCCTGCTCAAGTGTCTGGTCCACATCCATTTTGAGCACCTGCACATCCATTTCCACTTCATAAACCGGGCGCTTGATAATATTTTCCAGCAGCAGCTTTGCCGTTTTGAGCTGCTGGTTCTGAACCGTAACCTGTGATTCGGTTGAACTGAGGGAAACCTCAACCTTCTGGGCATCCGCCTTGGATGATATTCCTGCGTTGTACCTTTCCCAGAAGGTGTTCAGGAGTTTCTCGTAAAATTCGAGGGAATTTTTATAGACCTCAAGAGTCTCCTGAGCCTGCATGACTGAAAGATAGGCATTGATTGCAAGGGCCGCGATATCTTCATGGGTCCTCGCAAGGCGGTATTTGGCCCCTTCAGCCTTGAAACGGGCACTCTCCACACTGTCTTCAAGCCCACCGAAATTATAGATGGTATGGGTCATGGCAACTGAAGACTGTCCGTAACTGGTTGTATGGGTATCCAGATTGTGAGAAGGACCGGCCTGACCGGTCAGGTCAATACGCGGGTAATAAACCCGTCGGGCAACACCGTAGTCAGCTTCTTTCTCCATCTTGGAATAACGGGAAGAAGCAACCAGCGGGTGATTGTCCACGGCAAGCTTACAGGCATTAAGGAGGGTAAGCACTGACTTATCGGATGAACCTGTTTCATTTTTCTGCAGGGAAGTCCCATTCCCGCCCGGATTATCAAGCTTGATAACTCCGGATTTGAAACTGTCGATATTTTCAGCACTGGTATATTCGCTGTTCTTCGCGCCGATAGCAGACAGGCTTTCCGCCTTCAGGGACTCAGTAGCATTTGCAGCAAAAGCAAAAGAACAATGGAGTGTTATGCAAATGCATACACTCCATATCAAAGATATATTTTTCAAAAAATGCCTCAACATAATTACAACTCACAATTACAGGCTAAGACGAGACTAACAGTAAACTATTTGCTTCCGGAACCATTCATGGCTTCAATGTTTCTCTCCAGTGCAGTGACCATCTGTCGCGACTCTTTGATAAGCCTTCCAGTCAGCTCGTTACCCAGGCCGATCTCCTTGGTGGTCTCAATGGCCTGATCCTGAACAGTGTGGATGGCTTCAGCCGACTTCTGTTGCAGGAGAGTCAGTTTCAACAAAAATTTATTCGTATTCTCAAGGGCTTCCACCATAGTGTCATTGTTCCGCTGCAACTGAGCGGAGATAGCCGCAAGCTGTCCTGAAAAGTCGGCATCGGCAGGAAAACCTGCAGCACCATGAACGGTTCCGTTCTGGGAGGAGAACTCAGTCTTTTCATTGAGCCAGTCCTCAAGCTTATGCTTGAGCTGGTCATGCATACGGCTCAGAAGAATGGCCAGCACGCCCACAACCGCACTTCCAGTCAGTCCGAACAATGAAGTCGAAAAAGCAGTACCCATTCCGGCCATGGGCTCCTTGAGTTCTACAATAAGCTGAATCATGACCTGCATGATTGAAGTGTCACTGGCATCGGTCAGACCTCCCGCCAGAGTGCTCAGAATTTCTCCCATGGACTGCAGGGTAATGGTCAGCCCGAGGAAAGTACCCATAAGCCCGAGCAGGACAAGAAACCCACCGAGAAAAGAAACAAGTGAAGAGCGGGAGGAGATACTCTGCTCCAGACCTTCAATAATGGAACGGCTGTCACTGGAGGAACCTACCACCAGAACCCCGCACTCCTTGATGGAACATCCTATAGGGCCGAGAGCGGTTCCAAGAATTCCGCCTTTGATGTCATCAATATCAAAAGTGCTCTCTTCAGGTGAATCGCACCACTTCGAAAACTCATCAAAATTTTCTATATCGCTGCGAACTTTGAAAATATAACGAAAGACAGTCGCGACACTAAAGAAAAAAACCGCGATGATAACCGAGTTTATGACCACAGATGTAGAAAACAGCGACTTAAGGAAAGCGAAACTGAAAACCGCACTCCCGATCAGCGTCAGCATCAGCGCTATGGACATATACAAGTAAAGCTTGAATTTATTGAAACCTGTAAACATAATATATTATACGCTCTATGTCGAGTTACTCTTTGACTAAAAACGCCTGATGGCGCAATTCAGTCCCTGCAATTAACGTAACGAACCATAACATCAGGACAAACAACCTGAAAACGGGCGTTCACAACAACAGCCTCGAAGAGAAATACATCGACTCGGTTTGAAGTTGTATTATAATATTCCCGTAACAACCGGAAACATATATGTAATTTTGAATTAAAATCTCCACCCCTGTACACAAAAATTATTTCTGCCCTAACACACATATTTATGCAAGAAAAAAGACCCCCGGAAAGATTACTAAGCTGTAATTTAACTTACTTGTCTCAAACTACTGATCGAACAATCAACCCAAATTATCAAAACCTCAACGGTCCTTGCCATATTTCAGCAATCAAGCAAATCAACACTTAGTTAAGAAGCTAAATTTTTCCAAAAATATCAAGCAAAATCAACTACACCTTAACATCGACTTCCTTCCTAATTTGACCCTGCGACCATAACCACAGCACATGAATAGAACTGTTTCAAAGCCGTAACCTGCAAAACGCTCAAGCACCGCTACAGGATGTTACTGCTTCCAAATAGTCAACTGCAACTACGGCATACCCTTAAATACAAATCCCCCGGAACGTCCGCTCCGGGGGATTTCCTTGTCCTCAGCAACGCCCTGCCGGGCGCATATCAATTCAACTGCAAAATCACTTTTTATAAAGCATGCTGCAAATATCAGCCACAGGTCGTGTAGCCGCAGGCCTTGCAGATCTTGCACCCTCCCTCGGGAACATACGCTTTCTTGCCGCATTCGGGGCAAAGAGCCCCCAGTTCTTTGGACACAATCGTCCGGTCATCCACGTCCAGAGAAATATACTGGCGCAGAATTCTGGAGATAATTGCCGCAGCATCTATTACATTATAGCTTGAGCGGTCCAGCTGGGTGAGGATACGGTCTATGGGCATGCCCACCCGCAGCAGCATGCTGGTCAGGCGGGTTATGGTTTCCCACAATGAATACTTTTCCTGAAAAACCTGCTCATTGTAGAACCCATCGCCGGTAACTCCGGCCTCCTTGGGTAATTTCACGAAGATTTCAATAGGGTTGCCTGAGTCATCAAGGGATACAATGATGTACATTTTAGATCCCTTCCACATCACCCTGTGCCTTTCCGCTTTCTCTATATCGTGAAGCTCTCTTTCAACGAGTGAAGGGTCTTCGCCTTTCATACTCGGTGATGCTTCCTTCTTGTCTTCCACTTTATCAAGAACACCTTTTTTGCAGCCGTTGCGGAAAACAGTGACCCCTTTGAGGCCGTGCCGCCATGCCTCAAGATAAATCTCAAAGACTGTTTCCTTAGGTGTTTCCTCGGGAAGATTGATTGTGGAAGAGATGGAGCTGTCCGTATACTCCTGAATTGCCGCCTGCATCCTGATGCGGTCCATATAATCCAGTTCATCCGCCTGAACGTAGTTCAGTTTCTCCTTGAGCTGGGCAGCGGTATATTTTCCGAACAGCTTTTCCTGATTGGTTTCAATCATCCATTTCAAAGGCGGCATATGGATGAATTCAAAAACCTTACCCGCCTCAAGACGAGTCTCGCGGGTGTAGCTGAACATGAAAGCGGGTTCGATACCTGAAGTGCAGTTGTCAGACATTATGGAAATGGATCCGGAAGGCCCTACAGTATTAAAAGCGGTATGCCGCAAGCCGTGCTTCATGATCCTTTTGCCCATTTTCTCGGGCAGATCCAGATTCTTTATATAGGGGCTTTCAAGAAACCGTTTACGCGCAGCTTTGTCTTCAAGGACCTCAACCGGTCCGAATCTTTCAGCAATGTCGCAGCTGATGGAAATCTCGGCAACAGCTTTATCACGCAACACATCCCTGATAAACGAGATCGATTCCTCACTGCCGTATTTTAAGCCCAGCATGGCCAGCATATCGCCAAGGCCAGTAAACTCAATACCGATTCTTTTGCCGTATTTATCAGCCTCACGGTGCTCTTTAAGTGGATGTTTATCTAGATTCAGGTCGGACATGGTGTCCATGAAAGTGACTACCCGGACAAGATCTTCACGGAAAAGCTCTGAATTAAAACGCGCTTCCGGTGTAAACGGATTGGTCACATACTTGAAAAGCACCATGGCTCCGAGCAGGCAGTTGTTCCAGTATCCAAGACCCTGCTCTCCGCATGGGTTTGTGGACATGGGCTTGAGCCTAACGGGGTCAATGAAAGTCCCCGGAGTATTGCGCTGAGTGGTATCTTGATAGAGAATACCCGGATCTCCGGACTGCCATGCGGAATTGCTGATTTCCTCCAGAAGCTCCCGGGCCTTGACTGTTTTATACTTTTTGAATGGAAGACCGAGCTCCTCCCAACGGCTGTAATCCCCATCCCATAGTTCATTGTATACGGATTTAACAGGATCAAAGATGTCCGAGGTTTTGCTGCGTTTTCTGGAAAGGGTAAATTCCATAATCTTATCACAGGTTGTATTGCCTTCTCCATCTGCAGGAAGATAAGGCTGAACTTCAATGGAGTGATTAGCCTCATCCACTCCCACAACTTTATACATAATCTCGGCCTGAAGGCGATCACCTTTCTCGGGTTTCAAAGCATCGAAGACTTCCGGCAACAGTTGCAGGGTTGAGTCAGCGCATATTTTACCTGACAATTTGAATCTATGCGGAAAGACGAATGTCCAGTCCTTGTCCTCTTCAACCGCGCGCATAAATTCATCAGTAATCTTGAGACTTATATTCGCGCCGAAAACATCCTGAACCTTGCCGGTCAGGGAATCCACTCCGAAGACCTCTTCCGGTTTACTTTTACTCCAGATAAAACGTCTGGTGTCCGGATGTCTGACATCAAGGGAGATCATCAGGGCCCCGCGCCGTCCATTCTGCCCGATGGTATTGGTCAGTTCACTGAAAAGAGGCATAAAGCTCACCGCCCCGGAAGAAGTCACCGCAGCATTATTCACCGGATCTCCGGCAGGCCTAAGGATGGTGATATCAATTCCGCTTCCGCCACGGTAAGAATATGTACGGGCCAGTTTCTTCTGAGCTTCAAAAATTCCTTCAAGTGAATCGGATTCTATTTTTGCAAGATAGCAGTTACTGAGCGAACATTTGTTATGTTCATTGCCCAGCCCGGAAAGAATAGAACCCGCAGGGATGAACCGCCCTGACTGAATCAGCTCGCAAACCTGCTCATTTTCCTGATTCTCGAAAGCTGAATGTTTCAGGAACTCCCTGCAAAGCCTGTTTTTTACGTCGCCGAAAGAATGTTCCAGCAGGCGCCCTTTGCGATCTCGAATCTGGTATTTTCTGGAGCTTACGGTTTCCTGGAACCTATGATGTTCCTCCAGAGCCATCTCTGCTGTTTCTCGTGTTATGATAGAGTGTTCAGACATTTAATATCCTTCAAAGTATTAATAATTATCATTAGTATTTTCTAGCAGGCGCATTATGCCAGAATTCTAGAATATTTCCATGATAAGTACCAACTAAACTTAACCATCTTTAATTACGGAAGAATTATTAGAATGCAGGCGTATGACCATCGCCATACTGACTGTTTTCTGTTGTGCCTGTACTTTATTGTCGACCCAAGGAGTGAAAATTACATAATTAAAATTAAACTCAGCCTTACATTGCAAATTTCGCATCATATAATAACCCCCGGCCTCAACAGAGAAGCCGGGGGTTATCACACCATAGCCAATTTTCCGGAATATCCGGATAAGAATCCTGTTCTTCTGTATCGCTTTAAGCTCTACTTCTTTATTTTTATCCTGATCCGGCTAATCAAAAAGTTTTGCCAGATCAAAAGTCTTCATCAATTTGAATTCAACACGGTAATCATCGGAGCAGACTTTATTCTTTTCATACCAGCGTTGAACTGGAGCTTTCAGTGTAAGACCTGCAAAGGTTCCCCACGGCTTGTATTTGTAGGCCACTTTAGGACCTGCGTACCATTCAAGGGATGAATCATCCTGCATGACACCATTTCTTTCGGATTCATCATAAATCTCGAGGCTTGATTCAAGACCAACATCCCAATTGTCATTAATGGCATATGCGTATGCAGCGTTCCAGCGCAGACGGTTGCCCTTCTGGTAGTTGTGGCCGCCCTCTGCAAATGTTGCGTAGTTTACTTCTGTATCAAAACGGTTTGAATACAAGAAGTAGGTTGCGCCGATACCGCCCATTAGACCCCATGCCGCGTTGCCCGCAGCATCGGATGAATGTTCGCTGACTGTCCCGGTGGGCAGTACGAAACCCGCATCAAATGCAAGAGAGAAAGGATCACCTTTCTTCTGACTCAACAGTCTCTGGTGGAAAAGGACGGTTGTATCACCGACACCGTAGACATCTTTGTCGGAACCGGTGGTTTTATCCAGATGTACATTGTAGATCGGGGTTGCAGCGCGTACATCAAGACCATCCCAGATACCATAGCGCATCTTGATAACCTGATTAAACTTGGTGCCCTTTACATTTCCATTTACCCGTTTGCTGTTGCGCCAGACACCATTGCTGTCACTGAAAACAATGTTTCCGCCGATGGCAAATTTACCTGCAGGGATGTTCAGACCGCTGGGGCCAAAGGTTGCACTGGCCGGTCCCCATGCTACGGGGTATTTTTCTTCAGCGTGAGCGGCAGTCGCCAGACACAACAATACCAATCCGGCCAGAAGTCGGACTATCTTAGAACTCATTTTTACTCCAATATATTTAGGTAGTTATATGTTATCCATTGAGGCTTTCAACGTACTTGGCTGCGCTGTTGGCGGCGATGGCTCCATCGGAACAGGCTGTGATTATCTGGCGGAGTTTTTTACTGGTGATATCACCTGCACCGTAGATGCCTTTTACGGAAGAATTCATTTCGTCATCAACTTCAATAAATCCGAAATCATTAAGAATTCCGAGACTTTTGAAATTTTCGGAAGTGGGCATAAGTCCTATGTATTCAAATACGCCGTCACATTTTACGTGACGCTCGGTTGCGTCTTCTTTGGTGGATTTAAAGCGGATGCCGTCAAGAACTCCTTCCCCAGTGAATTCAAGTACATCCTGATAGGGATAAATGGTCACGTTATCCATAGCCCGAAGCTGGTCGCAGGCTTTAGGATCGGCGGTAAGATCGAACATAGTCACAATGGTCAAGGAAGAAGCGATTCCCGCAAGGTAAATGGATTCCTCCACAGCGGAATTACCACCGCCGATAACCACAACGTCCTTGTCGCGGTACTGGGCACCATCGCAGATTGCACACCAGCTGATTCCGGTTCCGGCAAAGTTGTCTTCACCTGCGACGTTCAGTCTTCTGGGTACGGTTCCAGTGGCGATGATTACAGTACGTGTTTCAAAGCGGGCATCGTCTTCTTCACAGATAACGGTTTTGGTTTCGCCGTTATCAACGATATCCAGCACGGTTTTATAATCGAATTCCACCCCCAGCTCCTGGGTATGTTCAAACATCTGCATACTCAATTCCGCACCGTTAACCACACCTGACCCGGTGTAGTTTTCGATCTCGTTGGTGTTGACCATCTGTCCGCCGGGGGAGAGCTTGTCGATCATAAGAACCGACATGTTAGCGCGAATAGCATAGATAGCGGCAGTCATGCCGGCGGGGCCTGCACCGATAATGAGGACATCATAAGTTTTCATGATAACTCCTGAAATATGTAAGAATGATGCCCGCAGCAGCAGTCTGCTGCGGGCATGTCAATAGAGGTTTATCCGGCAAAGATAGAAACACCGAGATGATATTTCTTTTCGTTAATAATCAGCTTGAGGGTGTAGCGCCCTTTGAGGCCTTCCTTGCTGACGTTGAATTTTACGTCGCGGTCATCATCCTCAAGGAAAGCACCGGAGCACATGGCCAGATGGCGCACTGCAGCGGTGTTGATGAAGTAGTTGTGTTTGCCTTCATCACCGTCAAGGCAGAGCATGGCAAGGGTGCCGCGCTCGAATTTGCCATGGAAAACAAAGCGGTCTTCATCTTCTTCGATAATGATATTGTGCCATGAGTCGGGAAGCTCATTCACTTCTTCAACTTCGGGATCAGTGTCGAAAGTGGGGGTTACATCTAGCTTACCTAGTAACTGGCCGGGGCCGAAAGATACGTTTTCACCATCATGGTAAAGAGGCAGCTTTTCTGCACGATAGAAGTTGCCTTCGGTTTCCATTTCATAGAGGACCACGCCGTCCTTTTCTTCAATGGTAACTGAACGCAATTCAACATTCGGGTCATTTTTGTCGAGGAAAGCACCGAGTGAATCGGCGGGCAGGCCGTTTTCATAGCCGATACCGCCGGAATGGACCATGTAGTGTCCTTCTGCGTAATATTCAACGTTGCAGATATAAGGGGAGAAGAACTCTGGTCCGCGTTCTTTACCGTACTGCCAGACCTGTTCGATTTCCATTTTGTCAGTATCGATGCGGTAACGAACACCACGGGAAAAGTTCTCGGAGTTCCTGATGTAGTTTTCTTTTGACTTGGCGCGATACTGGCCGTTGTCAAAACACATGATGTCGCCTGTAGGTGTTACCAGACAGGCGTGCTGTTCATACTGCCAGTCGAAGTTTTCAACATCGCCAACCGGGGTGAAGAAGTATTTGTCCACGAGTTCCTGCGGCCAGCCTTCAGGGTCCCCGAGAATCCAGTTCAGTTTACCGGAATCGTAATCAATACTGATGATGGCATCCTGATGACGTCCGGAAAGCACGAGGGCATTGGTATTTTTATCGTACCAGACAGCGTTGTTGTGAAACCAGTCGTGAGCATCCTGAGAGCCGGAACCGGCAACATCCTGCGGCAGAACATTTTTGAAATCCCAGGTCTTGAGGATTTCACCTGTGTTGCGGTCAACCAGAACGCACTGGTCTTCCACGGTATCGGAATGCATGTCCTGAGTAAGGATAAGCAGGTTGCCGTCTTCCATTTCCCACTGGTCATGATGATAGCTTCCGGGAAGACGGTATTCTTTATATATTTTACCGAGCATATCGATTTCGATCAGGCCAGTGGCGTTGTAGGGCATGTGGCAGAAACGTGGAGAACCGGTAAGCAAGTTCCCGTTTTCAGCACGCTTGAGGTCGAACATGGTATTCACGGTCAACACCCAACGGATATTGCCTTTGTAGTCGTATGCCGCAGGGCTGTTCTTGCCAGCAGTACTCAGGAACATAAGGTTGTTTTTGAGATAATCGATGGAAGTGGAAATATGTCTACAGCGGCTGACCCGTGCAGGAAGTTTTCCGGTCTTGATGGTCAAGGTAGTGCTTGAACCGTTGGACAGTTCGATTTTAATTTTGTTGTCGAAATCTTCGTAAAGACCGAGAATGGGCAGCTTATGTACTTTTGCCGGAGCAAAAGTATGGCTAAGATCCTCACGCTGGATGCGCTTGCCGCGAATAGTAACTGTCACGGAAACTTCCTCAGCAGTGGTGAACATCACCAGAGCGCAGAGGGGGTTGATGAGGTATGGATTCTCAACAACAAGAGGATTTTCAAGAGTGTAGCTGTTCTTATCAAACTCAGCCAGAAAAGCCTTTTCAGCTTTGGCCTGACTGGTGATCAGGTGGTCTTCGCAGGTATAAGTAATGCAGTTGCTCATGATTGTGGCTCCTTGATTAAACGAGTGCTTCAATTTCTTTCACAATGGCGGGCTTCTGTTTCAGCCCCTGCAGACGACTAACTTCCACGCCGTCCTTCATAAACAGCATTGTGGGGAAGCCTTTGACTTCAAGGCGTTCCTTGAGATCCTGATTTTCATCGTAGTCTATGGTGAAAATTCTGAAGTCAGGATTCATTTTGTCGATGTCTTTAAGAACGAATGCCAACATTTTGCAGGGGCCGCAGCTTTTAGAGTAAAATTCCACCAGCATGGGGCCGGACGCATCAAGAGCATCGTATTCTTGGGTGTTAATTTCTTGAATCATTTTATATTTCCTCAGATTTATTTTGATTAACTATTTTAAACGATTCCCAGCAGGGTCCAGTAAGGAACCGCAATAAGTCCCAGAAAGGCCGGACAGAAGACCATGCGGAGGGCAAGGAACTTCATGGCGTGACGCAGTTGCAGGTGTCCGGTGGAGCAGAAAAAGAGCAGCAGGGCGAATTCGTAGGCAAAGAGATACTGGTCGGTGCCGTAGAGGAAGCTGTAAATAACCGGATAGGGCTGCACGTGCATGGAGACGGCGAGTTCGGTAAGGGGGACGGTCATCAAGGCTTGAGCCGCCAACGGGGTGAGAATGAAGTTGAAGCACACACCGAAGGCGTAAGCCAGAGTGGAAAGCCCAAAGACACTGTCCATGGACTGAGCCAGCGGCAGCATATGTGCGCTGAGCCATTTACCGATGCCTACATGTCCGGCCACAAAACCGATTGCCAGAGAACCGGCCACAAAGAAAATAATGGGGAAGGCGAGTCCGTTGAAATCCTTCTGGTTGAGGATGTTGATCTTGGGCACAAATGCAATGGCGCTGATGGCTACAAAGAGATGCATGCCCGGAAGTCCATGATATTTAGAGGTTGCAGCAAGTGCGACGGCAAACACAGCAAGGACACCGGCAATGTACTCATCGCGGGTGATGGGCCCCATTTCGCTGTACTGCTTGAGCAGTTCATCCTTGTTGAGCTTGCCTTTTCCTCGAACCATAAACAGGACGAGGCAGATGGAAAGACCGCTGTAGATAATGGCGGGGATGAAGTTGTGTATGGCGAAGTCTGCATAACCGACGGTTTCTCCTGTGACGGTTGCCATGAGTCTGGTTATGGTCAGGTTTTCCAGCGATGCTGTAAGTATACCAAAACGGGGTCCGCAGACAGAGAGGAAGGCGGCGAAAACAACTGCGGTTGATTCCTTGCTTCCTTTTTCAAGCTTCAGAGCATCGCAGGCACCAACGCCGAGAGCGAGCATGATGGCGCACTTAGCTGTAGCCGAAGGAACCAGCGGGGTCAGGATCAGACCACTTGAAAACATGGCGAAGAACAGGCCGGGATAGGTGGAGCCGGTCATAACCATGCATTTAAGAACAATGCGCTTGGCAAGTCCGGTCTTCTGAGCCATGATCCCGATCATGAGTGCACCGATTATTGCCCACGGTATAACTGTGGCGAACGGCTTTGCCAGCGCAATTGAAGCCGGGGCAATCTTGGATGCGAAATAAAAAATGGGCAGGATAATACCCACAAGCGGCGGGGGTAGAATTTCAGTCGCCCAGCAGACAACAGCCCAACTGGTGATGGCCATAAAAAGAATCATTTCGCGGGACAGGCCTTCGCCGCCGACAGTAAGCAGGATAAAAGCAGGTATTCCCAGAGACAAAATCCAACCTATTTTCTGGACCAGAGATATTCCGCTCGGGGGGGCGGTAGCACTTGTACTCATTATCATTTCCTCCATCTGTATAAACAATCGATTTTAAGCAAAGTTGGTCTGATCAGGACTTTGTGAATAATTGGATTAATGCCCGTAGTCGGGGTCGTGTACAAGACAATTAAATTGACTTGGTTTTAAGTTTTAGTTAATCCGCTGGAACAACTTGTGGCATTTTGCACAAAGGCATTCCAAGCTCCTATCTCTATACTTATTTGAAATAATTGCACAAAAATATCTTAAATTATGCTTGTTAAATCTCGCGAAAAATAGGGATCACACCTTTAGTTATAGCAAAAATTATGAAGATAAATCTAAATCAACTGCGTTGTTTTTATCTAGCGGCAAAATTCAAGGGTGTTTCCAAGGCGGCAGAGTCTCTTTTTGTGACTCCCTCCGCTGTGACCATGCAGATAAAGAAACTGGAACGTTGGGCAGGATTCAAGTTATTGATCCGAGAGGGCAATTCTCTGCGACTCACTCCGGATGCCGAGGTTATCTACAAACAGGCCGAAAAGGTTTTCCAGGAGGCGGAAATACTAGAAGACCAACTTGAAAAACTGATGCATTCCCATGCCCATAAAGTGGTCATCGGGGCACATCATGTTCTCGCCAGGTACATCCTGCCCAATCTGATTGCCGTAATTAAAAAAATGAAGCCGAATCTGAACGTGAAAATGGTATTGGATACAGTTCCCAACCTGATTGAAAAGCTACATTCCAATGAGATTGATTTTGTTCTTTCGGCAAGCTTGCCGCCTGAACCGAATTTCAAAGCTATTCCCCTATTTTCCGAGGAGCTGGTCCTAGTTGTCATGCAAGGATCAGGGTTCGTCAAAAAGAAACGCATTACTCCACAAGAAATCGCTTCAATCCCGCTGCTTTTACAGGAGCGCAATATTTATATCGTTGATGAGTATATCAAGAATAAGGTAGGAGAGCCGAATATTGCCATGGACAATCTCAGCGCAGATGTCATTAAGCCTTTTATTTATCAGGATATAGGAGGTGCTATCCTGATGAAATTTGCAGTGCAGAATGAAATTGAAAAAGGTGATTTTCTGGAAATGGAAGTAGAGGGAGGTTTGCCTAAAGCCAATTTTGTTCTGGCCTTTGATGACGAAAAAAAACTTTCACAAGAAGTGAAGGAACTAACAAAATCACTAAAAGAATATCCATTTGCCAGAAATACTCTGATTCAAGGATAATTTTCGAGCCCCCCGCTGTGTATTACAAACAGCTTGTCAAGCCTCCCATCTTGACGGTTCCCTATTCTGCCCCGGTCAAATATAAAGAAACTTGCCCTTCTTTGATCAACCTTTTGATCATAACTGCTGTTAAACTGTTACTTCTTTTTGACATAAGAAAGCCGCTCCTGTTTTAGATCATATTTTCAATCTAGCAGAAGCGGCTTTAGTTGACCGATTTATGTCTAATATAATATATTTTTGCTAATAAAATCAGATACTTAGACTATTCGACAGTGACCGACTTGGCCAAATTTCTAGGCTGGTCGACATCCTTACCAAGGTAGTCGGCTGTCTCGTAAGCAAAGAGCTGGAGCGCGGGAAGTGCTATGAAAGTATTCAGCGGTCCCCAGACTTCCGGTAATGACCAGCGGTGCTCCACGTCAAGCTCAACGCCGGGGTTGGTAAGGGCGATAATTTCACCGCCACGAGCCTGAACTTCTACGAGGTTTGATTTCACTTTTGGAAACAGATCATCGTTGAGCGCCATCGCAAAAGTGGGAAACTTGGGGTCAATCAGAGCGATCGGTCCGTGCTTCATCTCACCGGAGGCATATCCTTCAGCATGAATGTATGAAATCTCCTTGAGCTTCAAGGCTCCCTCTAAGGCCAGAGGGAAATAGAGCCCGCGTCCCAGAAAGAAAAAACTGTAGGCTTCTGAATATTCCCTGCTGAGCTCTTTGGCCTTGATGCGCATGGCGGGAAGCTCTGCTTCAAGAATAGACGGGATTTTGCACAGGTCTGCTGCGGCTCGGGCACTGGTTTCATCATCCAATGTCCCCTTCTTTTTGCCCCAATAGATAGCCAGAAGCAGAAGAGCTGTCAGCTGACTGCACATTGCTTTGGTCGACGCAACACTGATTTCCGGGCCGGCCTGAGTGTAGACTACATAGTCGGATTCTCTGGCGACACTTGACCCTACCACATTGCAAAGGCCGATTATGGGCAGCCCTTTTTCCTTGGCAAGCTTTATTCCTGCCAGAGTATCAGCTGTTTCCCCGGACTGGCTGATCGCCAGAGCCACTCCACCCTTAGGCAACAACGGATCACGATAACGGAACTCGGAGGCAATCTCCACTTCAACAGGTATCTTTGCCCACTGTTCAATGAGATACTTGCCCCAAAGTCCAGCGTGGTAGGAAGTCCCACATGCTATAATATGGAGCCTTTCCGGCGGTTCAAGATCATCAATCTCTGATAGCACAACATCATTTCTGACATGGTCAATACGCCCAGCAAGACAATCGGAAATAACTTTGGGTTGTTCAAAGATCTCCTTGATCATAAAATGCTTGTGTCCACCCTTCTGAGCGGCCTGAACATCCCAGTTGATCGTTTTGACTTCCTTTTCTACCGGCTCAAGAGTCACACTGTTGAAGACTTCCCAGCTTGAAGAGGTAACTTTGAGTAATTCTCCATCTTCAACGAACACCACTTCGCGGGTGTAGGGAAGAAAGGCGGGGATATCGGAAGCGACAAAATTTTCACCTACACCGACTCCCATAACCAACGGACTGGCAATACGGGCCGCGTACACTGTTCCCGGTTCATCAATCAGCACCAGAGCGATAGCATAGGCGCCTTCCACCTGCTTGAGTGCCCAGGAGATTGCTTCAAGCATGGTCCCGTTATGCTTGCGCCCTTCGGCAATAAGGTTAACAAGAACCTCTGAATCGGTATCAGAACGAAACTCATACCCTTTGGACTGCAGATCGT
Organism: Maridesulfovibrio salinus; assembly: GCF_055394525.1. NCBI lineage: Bacteria > Pseudomonadati > Thermodesulfobacteriota > Desulfovibrionia > Desulfovibrionales > Desulfovibrionaceae > Maridesulfovibrio > Maridesulfovibrio salinus. The sequence goes on along the minus strand of NZ_AP042461.1, from coordinate 778,494 downwards.
TTTTGATCTCCTGATAATTCTCGATGATACCGTTATGAATCATCGCTATCTTTTCTTCCATATCCAGATGGGGATGTGCGTTGCGCTCTACAGGCACACCGTGAGTAGCCCAACGGGTGTGTCCCACACCGAAAGTGGAATTGGTAATATTTTTCTGAGCCAGTTTTTCATCAAGGGCGGCAAGTTTTCCTTCCGCCCGCACAAGCTCTATTTCCCGGTTCTGGATGGTGGCGACACCGGCAGAGTCATAACCGCGGTATTCAAGTCTTCTCAATCCCTCTACAATAAGGGGAACAGCGGGACGGTGTCCGGCATATCCTATAATTCCACACATATTAAACTCTCCTGATTACTTTCCTGGCAGGCTGACAAAAATATTACTTGGTGATTTTCTTCTGAAATTCAGGCCATTGATCCATTAAAGCCCGCATCGCCTTGCCTCGGTGGGAACGGGCATTTTTGGTTTCCCGTGTCATTTTAGCGGCTACGCAATCAAGCTCTGGATCAAAAAAGAGAGGATCATAACCAAAACCCTGATCGCCTGAAAGTTCAAAAGCGATCCGGCCTTCCCATTCTCCCCGGCTCTGGATACGGATATTATCAGGAGTTGCCGCTACCATCACACAGACGAAACGAGCGGTCCTCTTCTCCTCTTCCACGTTCTTCAAGGCATCCAGAAGCTTGGCATTGTTCTTTTCAGGTGTGGCTTCAGCACCACTGTAGCGTGCCGAATAAACTCCGGGAGCTCCATCAAGGGCATCGACCTCAAGGCCGGAATCATCAGCAACGGCAACAAGTCCGGTCAGGTTTGCAACAGTCTGGGCCTTGATGATGGCATTCTCTAGAAAGGTTTCCCCAGGTTCGGGAATCTCACCGATTTCAGGAAATTCATCCAATCCTTTCACTTCAAGTCCAATACCTTTAAAAAGCTCATTAAACTCAGCTATTTTGCCTTTATTGCTAGTGGCAAGAACTACTGTTTTCAATTCTGTCTCCCGTACAAATATAAAAATACACGGATAAAAAATTATCCGCACCATCGGTTCCATAAAGTTATGATTGGTGAGTAATACGCTGTAGAAGATTTTTAAGCAACCGCATTGGCTATCGGCAGAAGCAAAGCCACACTTGTACCCTTACCCGGCCTGCTGGCCAGCTCGACTTCGCCACCGAACTCTTCCATGATCTTCTTAACCATGGGAAGCCCCAGTCCGTTTCCGTTTATTTTGCTGGAGTAGAACGGATCAAAAACCTGAGCCCTGATTTCATCATTGATTCCCGGCCCGTTATCCCGGACCTCCAGCCAGACATATTTTCCGCTTACCCCTGTTGAAATCTTGATTTTTCCGCCATCAGGCATCGCTTCCATGGAATTCTTGACCACATTGATCAGGCACTGCCTGATCTGTTCAGCTCCGCCCACCCCGAAAGGTGCTTCAGGATCCAGATCCAACTCAACATGAATATCCTGTAACTGACATCCAAGAGACAACAACTGCATCGCATCGGCAGCGATCCTGTTTATATCAATTTTATTTTTCTCAACATCCTTGGAGCGTACAAAACTCAATATACTTTTCAAAAGCTTATCCAGACGTTCTGATTCCTCAAAAATGATCCTGATTTTCTGCCGTCCCGCCTCATCAATGCTTTCATCTTTAAGCAGTACCTTCGCAAAGCCCCCCATGGCCATCAGGGGATTGCGAATCTCATGGGCAATATAGGCCGCCAGCTCACCGACTGTTGCCATACGTTCGGACTGCTGCAGCCGCTGCTCCATCATGGTTCGCTCGGTAATATTTCTGCGGAGGACAACCAACTGGATAACTTCATCACTTCCTTCTTCGGTGATGGGATAAACATAGATGCGAAAAAAATTAAGCCTGCCCTCCTTGTCAGTCTCAGGCATCATCAGTTCACGGTGTTTACCGCAAGGCATTCTGTCTACCTTAATAATCCCTTTTTCAACCGGACAGACAGAGGTGAGACAATCATAAAAATGGAGAGGGTTCTGCCCTCTGAGGGCCTCAACGGACTCTTCGGCTTTTATGCTGAAAGGCCGATTACAATCCATTATCATGCCATCGGCGCCGATAATCATTATATCTTCAGGCATCTGGTCTACAACAGACTTGAAAAGCACCTGAGTCTGCATGAGGTCTGCCTTACAGGCTATCCATAAGCGGTCTGTGGCGTGCAGACGCAGGAAAAAACGCGCGGCAGGCAGTTCCACCAGACCTATTTCAGGCGGTAAAACTGTTCTGAGCGACCGGACCATTTCCGGTTCTCCGGAAAGTTCGAAAACCATACTGATGTCGGGATGGGCGCCAACCATCTCATCAACGTTCCGGTAAAGTGGGAAATCAAACCCTGAGCTCAGAGGGGTTCCTCCCTCGTCAAGAAGAACTCCTGCCATGAGTTCAAATCCCGCATCTTCGCGGTTACTTTCGTGCAGAAGCATGGAGATTGAAGAGAGGGCAAATGAATACCCCACAACTCCAATACAATCCGTTTTCATATCATTTAGCAAATTATCCAGCATTTTATCTCCAATAAAGACCAGTCATCCTGACTTTGCAGTCAGGATAAACTATTTTCTATAAAATAACCAAGCAGCAATGTCATTATTTACTGCTTTGCACTCATGCGCTAATGGGATATCCATTGCTCCGGCAAGACTTCTGACCTATATAGCAACTTTACAAAGCATCAACCCGAAACGGGATTTAAATATGACTGAACAAAAAATCAGAGTTTACACCATAAGCCTCGGCTGCCCCAAAAACCGGGTCGACACTGAAAGGATGCTGGGAACATTCGGTGACAATATGTTTGCCGCGGAAACTCCCGAAGAATCCGACCTTGTACTTATCAACACCTGTGGATTCATCGGTCCCGCAACTGAAGAGTCGGTGGACACCATTCTTGAAGTGGCGGGCATGATAGGGGAACTTGAGGAAAAACCAGTACTGGCTGTTGCGGGATGCCTTGTCAGCCGATACGGAGCACTCACGGAACAGATCCCCGAGGTCGACCTGTGGCTTTCCACCCACGATCTGGACAAGTGGCCGGGACTCGCCCAGAAAGCTCTCAACCGGGAATTTCCTGTTGAACAGCGCCGCGCTGTAAGCACCGGACCGGCCTATGCCTACCTCAAAGTGAGTGAAGGATGCTCCCATTCATGTCGCTTCTGCACAATTCCATCAATTAGAGGACCACACGTGAGCCGAACCATGGACGGGCTGGTGGAAGAAGCAAAATATATTGCGGCTCAGGGGATACCGGAACTTATTCTAGTTGGGCAGGATACCACAGCCTATGGTTCTGACCTGAACGATAATGAAACGAACCTGAGAAATCTGATTGAAAAACTTCTCCCGATAAAAGGACTTGAATGGCTGCGCCTGATGTACCTCTATCCGGCCGGGCTCACCGATTCAATGCTCAGCTTTCTTGCCTCCGCCGGCAATCCACTGCTGCCCTACTTCGATATCCCCATTCAGCACGCACATTCAGAGGTACTGTCATCAATGGGCCGCCCCTTTGCACGTGATCCGCGTAAAGTAATCGACCGGGTACGCAGACACATTCCAGAAGCAGTGCTTCGCACATCCATTATTGTCGGCTATCCCGGAGAAACCGATGAGCATTTCAATACTCTTGTGGACTTCGTCAGGGATACACGTTTCCACCATCTGGGAGTATTCGCCTACCAGCCTGAAGAAGGCACTCCCGCAGGAGAAATGGAGCAACTCCCCGAAGAACTTCGTGAGGAGCGGCGCCGTATTCTAATGGAAGTGCAATCTGAAATAAGCCGTGAGATACTTGAAGAAAAAGTCGGGGATACAATCAAGGTTCTGATTGAAGAACCCAATAATGAATGGGAAGGGCTGTTCAACGGCCGGGTCTGGTTTCAGGCCCCGGAGGTTGACGGCATAACCTACATCAGCGCGCCGGAAGATTTCGAGATCAAACCGGGAATGATGGTGGAAGCCGAAATCGACAATGTAACGGATTACGATCTGGTTACTCTAGTAAAATAGTTAACCTTCCAGCATTTCGGAATCAGCCTGTTTCACCGGTGGATTCTAATTTTCACATGGGAGGCTTAATCCCGGGCTTTGTCTTAGACAGAGCCCTGCTCGGGTCCAGCTATTCGGCACGATAATTGGGATAAAAACTCAGAATTACGACACAACTTTAAACGTAGCAAGAGAGATTCATGCTTGTTTTGAAATGTGCTGCCTGCAGAAGAAAATTATGGAAATACTACAAGATAGGGCAGGGTGAAGTTCACCGCTGTCACAAAGACCGCATCAAAAAAATATGGAATGCCGAAGAGAAAGACGGAAAAGTCCACTGCCCCTGCGGTAAAGCTTTCGGTATAGATCGCGGCCCCTACTGGACAATGGACAAAAAAGCATTCACATATTCAGGAACAAAGACGAATAATTGAAGAATATCAGTTCAAAGATCTGCTGAACATGGGACTGAATATCTAAAGGTCACAAGCGCATCTGTCTGTAATGCCCTCCTGACCGCAGAAAACAACTGGAAAGACAAACGACTAAATATACAATGCCCCCGATAAGGCCCGGGAGCCTAAAATACATAGGATATCAAGCGAATGAATTCCATCACCGGACTGGTCCTGACTTTCAATGGTGAAAGACTTCTTGATGAAGCTCTGGAAAGCCTTTCCTTTTGTTCCGAAATTCTGATTGTAGATTCCGGTTCCACGGACTCCACCCTTGAAATTGCCCAAAAACACAAAGCCCGTGTAGTCCATAATGACTGGAGCGGAGCCATTGAGCAGCATAAATTCGCGCAGACTTTAATAAATACCGAATGGGTTGTAACTATCGATCAGGACGAACTTATTTCCCCGGAACTTCAAGAGAGCATACTTAACGCCATCAGCAGCCCGACCCCGGAAATTGACGGCTACTACTGCCCGCGGCGCTCATGGTATCTTGACCGTTTCATCATGCACAGCGGCTGGTATCCGGACAAACTGTACCGGGTCTTCCGCCACGGCCGCATAAGCATAGGCGGCATTCGTCCGCATGAGGAACTGCGCCCGGTTGATAAAGCGGGAGAACTTTCCGGTGACATCATCCATTACCCATACGAAAATTTTCACCAGCACATGGATAAAATAAACGAGTATACTCAGGACGCTGCTGAAGATCTTTACTCCAGAGGCCGCCGGGGCTCTCTGAAGGATTCCTTGGGGCACGGCATTGGCAAATTTTTCAAACAGTATATACTCAAAGCCGGATTTCTAGACGGACGGGCCGGATTCATAGTCGCTGTGCATGGATTCTTTTACACGTTTCAAAAGTATATCCGGTTGCTTGAAATTGAAATGAAGGAAAAAAAACAATGACCGAAGACAAACCGCATCTTATTGAGCTTCCCAAGATTCACGATAACCGAGGCAACCTGACTTTTATTGAAAACAGCCGCCATATTCCTTTTGATATCAAAAGAGTGTACTATCTGTATGACGTCCCCGGTGGAGAGAGTCGTGGCGGACATGCCCATAAGAAGCTGAGGCAGTACATAATAGCCGCTTCCGGGAGCTTTGACGTTGTGCTGGATGATGGAAAGACCAAAACCAAATTCTCGCTTAACAGGTCATATTACGGGCTTTACATACCGACCATGACCTGGCGTGAACTTGAAAATTTTTCCTCGGGTTCAGTGTGTCTGGTGCTGGCTTCGGAGTTTTATGATCCGACTGACTATTATTACACTTATGAAGATTTCCTAAAGGCGGTGGAAGAAAATGAAACAAATCAGATTTCTTGATGTCGGCTGGACTTATAAGGCACTGGCTCCCAAAATGGATGCCGCTGCGAAGCGGGTTCTTGAGTCCGGATGGTTCATCCTCGGCAAAGAGGTTGAGGCTTTTGAAAAAGAATTCGCCCTCTATACCGGGGCAAAACACTGCATCGGCTGCGGAAACGGTCTTGAAGCCCTTGAACTGGTCCTGCGGGCCGCGGACATCGGTCCCGGTGATGATGTTATTGTTCCCTCCAATACGTTCATAGCCACCTGGCTGGCGGTAACCAGAACCGGAGCGAACATCGTCCCGGTAGAACCGGTTGAATCCACATATAATATCGATCCGGATAAACTCGAAGCGGCTCTCACTCCGGCAACCAAGGCCATTATTCCCGTTCACCTCTACGGTCAGCCCGCAGACATGGACCCGATTATGGAATTTGCAGAAAAGCATGGTCTTTTCGTACTCACTGATGCTGCACAGGCCCACGGAGCAGTCTACAAAGGGCGCATGTGCGGAACACTCGGCCATGCGGCAGCTTTCAGCTTTTACCCCGGTAAGAACCTCGGCGCGTTCGGAGATGGCGGGGCAGTCACAACCATGGACGAGAACATCGCGCTCAAGGTCCGCAAGATTGCCAACTACGGATCAGTTGATAAATACGTTCATGATTCTTTCGGCTTCAACAGCCGTCTGGACGAAATGCAGGCAGCATTCTTGAGGGTGAAGCTTGATAAACTGGATAACTGGAACTGGACCCGCAAAACCATTGCCGGAATATACCTGAAAGGACTGGCGGATACTCCGCTCATTCTTCCGGTAATTCAGGATAAAAACCAGTCTGTCTGGCATCTCTTTGTAGTACGCTGCAAAAACAGAAAGGACCTGATCAGACATCTGGCTGACAACAAAATTGAAGCTTCCATCCATTATCCTGTTCCCCCGCACAAGCAGGGCGCATACAAGGATATGTCCGGTATGTCCTTTCCCATAAGCGAGGCCATACACGAAGAAGTTTTATCGCTTCCCATGGGTCCGCACATGACGGAAAACGATGCACACAGAGTGGTAGACGTTGTGAAATGCTTTTTTGATTAAAAACAAGGCCCCCGACAATCCATCGGGGGCCTTTAAATTTACCGTAAGCGCAACTGCCACTTGAAAATGATTTCAACTATTCTTAATAATTCCCTACAGCTGCAGTCAATCACATATCCATAATGTTGACATCCCTGTTTTTTAAAGCCGGATTATCCGCATACTGGGCCAGTATTCTGGCACCGTTGTCAATGTTCAGAACAAGCTCTCTTACAAGTTTGTTGCGGACGCAATAGGATGTCTCCGGGGTGAATATCATGCCGCTTTTCGATTTGATCTTCATTGAAAATTTAAGCTCAGAACTGCGATCAATCTTATCCGGATAAGGTTCAGGGTCCACTCCGGTTATTGTCAGAATGGCCTGCTCCAGCACTTCCCTATTGCGAAATAGACTTCTGTTCAGCTTTTTCACTTCATTGTCACTGAAAGCTAGTTCATCAGCGGAAATACTATTATAAAATCTGAAGGCCCCTGAAAGCTGAGGCTTGGCAGGTCTGCCGAAACCGGCGGCATAAATTGCAAGTGTGCCAAGAAGCGCAAAGACAGCCAGACCGGCAAAAAGCTTCAGCAGTTTAGTGCTTTTTTCGTTCACAAATTCACCCTTTACAAAAACTCAAAATAATACCTTTCAAAGTGAATTTATAACTAAAACAATCGCGCTCCTCAACTAATTAATCATTACAAAAAAGACATTATCCGCCGTTACAACGGACAACCTTCGAATCTGCCTGCTCCTTACGCTCATACTCAGCGGCAGCTTCCACTGCATCCGCCCATGAGTCAAAGCTGCCGAACCGGACACAATACCATTTACGCCTTCCTCTTTCAGCAACCTCCACAACATAAGCGTCATAGCCCTGCCCGCTGAGTCTCTGAAGCAACCTGTCGGCGGATGAAGGTTTCCTGTTGGAGCTGACCTGAATAGCATAGCGGACAGGTTTAAGCCCGGCTGTTACTTTCGGGGAAGCTGTTTTCTTTGCTGCAACATTTTTTGCTGTTCCCGGAGCTGTGGAATTGAAACGAACATCAAAGAACTGCCATGCCAGCGGTCCGTCAAGCGGCCTTGAATAAATGAGGTACCGACCTTCACCGTCTGCGGAGAAATTGAAAACATCATCTTCCTGCACTTTCATGGAACTGACCTGCTTGCCCGTGCTGCGATCTATTACCTGCACCTTAACAGCCGGATAAATCCCCCCCTCTTCCATAGCAAAAGAGATTGTAGAATTCACCGGGAAGACAGCTACGCCTTTGCGTTTTTCCGGCTTGGTGACTGCGATCAGTCCCGTATAGGCAGGTGATTCTGTGCGCACAGGCAAAGGCAGGGACATGACCGGATCACCGTAAAAAACCATATCATAGAGCGGTGAAGTATTCTTACCTTTGGCAAGATTCTCGGCAAACTGTGCACGGGCTTCGGTAAGAGCCTCGCCTATACGGTGCTTGCCGCTGAAATAAGCTTTATGAAATTCCATCAGCAACCGATTGATTCCGTTCGAATCAACCCGCATGACCCGTCCTTCGTCAAGTTCCACACCCAACTTCCCGGAGTCTCCACATCCGGTTATCACCGCAAGGCCGGCACCGGGAGAAAGAACCATAGCCTCGGCTGGCGTTGGCAGTGTGGAATTAAGGGAGCGTCTTTCACAGGAAGGGACCAGAACAACCGGAAGGCCCGGCTTATAATCAAGTTCCATTATTTCGGATGCGGTCAAAGTTCCGTTTCCGGCACTGAAACCATCTTCACATGAATCGACTGCCAGCCACTGCACAGAAACATCATCCTGAGACAGGCTCTGCCGCAGTCTGCGAGGGTCACATCCGCCAGCAGCTCCCAGATAACGGATAGCTTCCGGCCCGGCTATCCCCTCCTGCTGAAGTTTGAAAAAAAGAAGCTCAGGATCGGCTACGTCTTCATCACCGAATCCCCTGCCGCCCACAAAAGAAACCGGCCATGCGGGACGGAAAGCCCGGTCTTCATACCAATGGTCATATTTTTCAGCCACGGCTTCGGCCTGCCCGGGTGTTCTGGCAGGAATCCTGCCTACAGGAACAATATTTTCGGGAGCAAGCGACGCTCCGCCGTATCCGTAATCTGATACGTGAACAGCAGTTCCGTTTTCCGAACTGAATTTGACCTGAGGAATAATGGAACTGTCCCCGAGAACAAGAACCGACAAGAGATCACCATCTTTATTCAGTTCCGCCAGTTGGCTCCTGATACCGGAAGAAACCCTGAGATCAGACTCCGCCGTGCCATTGCTTGCCGGAGTGCGCAGGATCAGTGATTTAACTCCTTCGTGTTCGCGGTGCAGATAGGAAAAATATCTGGCCGCACGCATAAAGCCTTCAGTGCAGACAATAACGCTTTTCTTTTTCTCGACCACAGGAGCTGAAGAAGTTTTGACTGGCTGCACAGGCTGGACAGCTTTTACCGGAGCTTCTGATCTTTGCCCGACACCCTTGATTTTACATCCCGCAAGAACCAAAAGCAGCATAGCAGCGATAATCAACAAAAATAACTTATTTGAAATTTTCATCAGCCCGCGACTCCCTGACATCCTGTTTTTCTTAAAATCTCATTCCATACCGCATCAACGGTAATATCTTTCATACACTTATGGTGCTTCTCGGGACAGCTTTTCCCTCCATGCAGACCGCAAGGGCGGCACTTCAGAACCTCCGGGGACTCCAGCACGGTTGAACCCGGACCACGGGGAAAAAACCCGAACCTTTTGACGGTAGGTCCGAACATGGCAAGAACCGGAACATCCTGTATCCAGGCAATATGCATCGGCCCGGAATCATTGGTAAGGTACAGATCTAGCATACGCAGGTGGGCTGCAAGCTGTGGCAGATTGAGCTTGCCGGCAAGATTTGCGATAAGGTTTTCACGTCCAGACTGACGGGCAACCCGACCAGCCAGTTCCACTTCATCAGGACCACCGAAAAGAACCACAGCATATCCCGAGTCGACAGCCTTCTCGATTATGCGGGAAAAATTGTGCTCCGGCCATTTCTTGGTTTCCCAGGTTGATCCAGGATTAACTCCAAGGACCTTCCTTTCGCCGAATCCGGAAAAAAACACACGGGCTTCCTCAAGGACATCTTCATCAATATCAAGACCACATTCCGGAGCCGGACCGGAAATACCAAGCGGGCCTCCCAGAGCCATCAACCGCTCGACTTCTTCAAGTTCTTCAAAACGGCGTTTGACGGTATCAGTGTAGATCAAACCGTTATACCAGGGAGAATCATAACCGATACGGCGACTTACTCCACTGGCCATTCCGACAGCAGCCGAGCGCAGGCTTGTGTGGGTGGAAATCCATAGGTCAAAACCCTGCCGGCCTATATGGGCCCCGAAATCCAGAGCGGCCTTCATTCCTTTCTGGGCCCCGCGTTTATCAAATGCGTGGACCCCGGCCAGTTCCTTCTGTGCTTTAAAAAGAGGCTCAACCCCTTTACGGACAAACAGATGGATCTCGGCATCGGGATACCTCAGGGAAAGAGCCTTGATAAACGGCAAAGTAAGAACAACATCCCCAAGAAAAGCAGTCTGCCATACGGCTATTTTTGAATAATTATCTTTCATGTATCAAAATATACGATCAAATTAATTTATTTGAAGAACATTCTTCCGGCAATGGTGCTTATGACAAGGATCAGTCCAACGGCAAAAGTCACAAGCATTTCCGGGTAGGGGGTGATCCACCTCAGCTTTTCCCCGAAATTCTTTTGAAATAATATAAAACGCACAGCAGCACTCACAAGGATTATCAACCCCGAGACAAGAGTAAAAATACTCAGAACAGTCATTTCATCCAGAATGCGCACAGGAGTTTCCGGCATGAATTTTCTCATATAAAGAGCAATCTTTTCTATGAGGAAGCCGAATCCGAGCAGACCGAGAGAAGTCCGGCACCATGCCAGAAACGTTCTCTCGCTTGCAAGCAGTGTCCTCATTCTGGCCAGACTGTTATTATCCAGTTCTTCCCGCAGCTTGTCTTTATCTGCCATTTGCCAACTCCGAAAGTTCTGTTCTACTATCCTTGATCTCGAATATATAAGGCTATAATCTGTAACAGGATTACGGGCAACAGCCCTTGACTGTATAAAACTGAAATTTGCTCCGGAACAGACAACACCGACAATTACGGCTGTGTCCGGAAAAACAAGGACTGACCATGAAATACATCATGTTTGAAGATTTCTCCGGCGACCCACTGCCCATCATGTTCCCCAACCGAATCGGCTATCTCGAATTCAGAGAGCAGATTCCTTATACCAATGTAATATCTGCCGGGTATGTCCAGATGAGACCAGATGGCATTACCTGCCACGGAGAAGCCAAAGAACTCGGCAAAGAGGCCCGCTCAGAGGATGCCGGCATTATTGCAGAGAAACTTGAGACTCCCGAATATTGATTTTCCGGGAACAGAAAACTGAGATGGGCGGACCTGACTTGTTCAAGCCGGGCCCGCCCATTATCATTTTCAACTATGCTGAAAATACTAATCGTATTTTACAGCACTGATCTTCATCAGCTTATCCCAAGTATGTACGGCCTCGATGAGTCGCACAGTACCGGTTTTGCCGCGCATGACCAGTGAAGTGGTTTCCGCGCCGTATCCGAGATAACGAACTCCGCGCAGAAATGTTCCTCCGGAAATACCGGTTGCGGAAAAGAATATATCGTCACTCTTAACCAGATCATTCACGGTCATGACATTGCGAAGGTCATATCCCTGATCTTCAAGAGCGCTTTTTTCTGCTTCAGACTGAGGGTCAAACCGGGCGAACATCTCTCCGCCCATAATGCGGATAGCGCATGCGGAAAGCACACCCTCAGGGGTTCCGCCGGTTCCCATCATAACATCCACCGGACAGCGGGGGTCAACAACCATGAGTGCGCCGGCAACATCACCATCGGTGTGAAGCTGGATTCTCGCCCCGGCATCACGGATTTCCTGAATCAGGCCATGGTGTCTGGGTTTTTCAAGCACGAATACAACCAGATCATCCACGTCTTTATTAAGAGCCTTAGCGATCTTTTCAAGGTTATCCTTGACCGGAGCGTTTATGTCCACCATGTTTCTGGCAGCGGTAGGAACAACCAGCTTCTGCATGTAGTAGCTGGGTCCCGGATCAAGCATCATGCCTGTGGGAGCTACACCGACAACAGAAATTGCGTTGGGGCGGCCATAAGCAAGGAGATTGGTTCCTTCTACAGGATCAACAGCCACGTCCATGCCGGGGCCTTCGCCCACACCCAGCTTCTCGCCGTTGTAGAGCATAGGGGCATGGTCTTTTTCTCCTTCACCGATCACAACGGTTCCACTAATGGCAAGGCTGTTAAAGCTGAGGCGCATGGCGTCAACAGCCGCCTGGTCACCAGCGTTCTTGTCACCCCGGCCCAGCCATCTGGCAGATGCCAGAGCAGCCGCTTCGGTTACCCGTACAAGGTCAAGAGCCAAATTTCTCTGGGGAGCTTCCATTATCTGTCTCCAAATGAGTGAATTGAAATGTTCATGTTCCAAATAACAATGCACATGGCAATTACATAAAAAGGGCCGTCAGTCCAGCTTTGAGACATAGTTGTCCCGATACGCAGGCAAGAAAAACTGCCCGGCTGAAGCCCATGTTTACATCTCTATGGTTGATTTTTAAACCATGCAGGCTTATTAAGAGAACATCTAAACTTTTTTTAGAGCGGAAGGCCGATTCTACATGGATTTTCAATGGCCCCAACAACACAATTAATTCAAGCTTTATATAAATAAAATGCGCAAATTTTTCATCCCCAATTTCATCATGGCATTATTTCTGGCCAGTCTGCTGGTTTCGGCAATTCCAGCCGAAGCCTTCGGTGCCAGCATCAAGGACGATTTCACAATAGCCTGGAAACAGTTCCACGCCCTGAGCAAAGATCAGAAGCGCGGCAAATACCGTTCTGAATGGGTTAAAATCGGCAAGAAGTTCCGCAATGTATTCAAAAGATCCACTCGTGGACCATATGCTCCCAAAGCATTGTACTACATGGGCCGGACCTATGAGGAACTGGGACAGCGCAGCGGTTTGAAAAAAGATTACCGCAGTGCTGTTGATTATTACGGGCGCATGATTTCCAATTTTCCTTCTCATTCATGGACAGACGACTGCATTTTCAGAAGAGCTGAAATAAGGCTGAGCAAACTGAATGAAAAGGATCTGGCCTATTCAGATTACCTGACAATAGTACATCGGTATTCAAAGTCGGACATGTACTCAAAAGCCAGATCCAGACTGGATAAAATGGATCGGCGTGGCGCTGCAAACAAAAAGACGACTCACAAAAAACCATCTGGAACCATAATCCCTGCCCAAAAATCAACCGACAGCAATAAAAGTTCATCCAGCAGAGCTAAACTTCTCTCCGTAAGGTACACCAGTAGTGAATCCTACACCCGCGTAGTCCTGGATCTTGATGAAGAGGTCCGTTACCGCTACCAGATTCTGAATCCGAACCAGAGTGTGAACCGCCCCCATCGCCTCTATGTGGATCTTGAAAACACCTTACTTGGAAGAGGTGTCCACAAAGCCACCCACGTTGCAGACGGAATACTCAAAGATATCCGCTCCGCTCAGAGAGACCCACGGACCACCCGCGTGGTTCTGGATTTCAACTCCATGCAGGATTACAAAATCTTTCCTCTGGAAAATCCATTCAGGCTTGTAATCGACGTACAGGCCCCGGAAAAAGGCAAGACAAGCAAAAAACCGGTCAAGCATGCTTCAAAACCTCAGAAATACAAGCCGCCCAAAGAAAGCAAAAAAATGGTCGGTGACCTTCTGGAGCAGCTTGGCCTGACTTTCAAAACTATCATGATCGACCCCGGTCACGGCGGAAAAGACCCCGGAGCATCTGCCAATGGACTCAGGGAAAAAGATATAAACCTCCGTTTCGCCAAAATTCTTGCCGCCAAACTCAAGAAAGTGGGATTCCAGGTTCTCTACACCCGGACAAAAGATAAATTCATTCCGCTTGAAGAAAGAACAGCCATGGCCAATATCAAAAAGGCTGACATGTTTATTTCCGTGCACTGCAACGCACACCGCAGCTCAAGGATAAACGGAATTGAGACATACACCCTCAACCTTGCACGGAACCGCAACGCTGTTCGTGTCGCGGCAAGAGAAAACGCTGTCTCGGCCAAGAGAATCAGCGACCTTCAGGTCATTCTGACCGACCTGATGCTCAACTCTAAGGTCAAGGAGAGCAAGGATCTGGCTAAAAACATACACACAAAGTCTATTGCCAATATCCGCAGAAAGTGGTCCGTCAAAGATCAGGGAGTACGCGAAGCACCGTTTTATGTCCTCATGGGCGCCAAGATGCCCTCAGTGCTGGTAGAACTGGGCTACCTGACCAACAGGACCGAAGCCAACAGACTCAAATCCGACAGGTATCTTTCTTATCTTGCTGATGGTATTGTGAAAGGGGTTCTGGAATACAAAAAACAGATTGAAAGGTATGCAAGCCTTTAACTCCAGACAAAATCTCCGAGGGTAAACGATGATAAGCCTGAATATTCCCGGCTTCAAAAAACTTGAAATTGAGCACCTTGTTCTGGACTACAACGGGACACTCGCCCTTGATGGTAATCTGTTACCGGGGGTGGGTAAGCTCCTGAAAGAACTGGCCGAAGATGTTCAGATACACGTTCTTACAGCCGACACTCTAGGGCAATGTGAAGAAGAACTCAGCGGGCTCCCTGTCACAATTCATATAATTGCAGGCAGTCCCGAGGATCAGGCCAAGCTGGACTATATAGAATCTCTTGGATGCGATAAATGCGCATGCATTGGAAACGGGCGCAATGATCGATTGATCCTGCGATTCGCCTCACTGGGAATAATTATTTCCGGTGCGGAGTGCATGTCCATGAAGGCAGCCCGCACCGCAGATCTGGTGGCAACAGACATTACTGGAGCGCTGGGATTATTCACCCATCCCGTACGGCTGCTAACAACTCTGCGTAATTAGTGCGGGAGCAAAACATTAACCCTGACGGCTAAATACCCTAACGGTCAGGCTGCCACATTAAGCAAAGCAGAACGAATTAACACCCTTGGCCTGACTGTCCGCAAGAGCTGTTGCAACTCTGGAAAGAGTACTGTCCAGATCTCCGCCTGCTTCTCTGCTGATAGCGAATGAAGCGGAAACCATAAATCTTTCACCGCCGGACACTATATGAGAACTTGCAAGTGCGGACTTAACGGTTGAAAGATCTTTCTTCAGGCTGTCAACATCTTCAGCCAGTATGAAAAAACCCTGATCGCAGCGGGCAACCATAGTCCACCCAAAAGAGTTCTGCTCCAGCAGAGCTGCCGCTTTCTTCAGGGCCGCCGGACCGGCATCCCAACCGTACGATGAATTCACTTCCAGAAGATTATCCACGTTGAAAGCAGCCAGAACCGGAGTCCTCCCTTCACTGAGCATCTGCCTGTATACTTCGCGCCCCTCTACCATGAACGCGGTGAGAACTGAAAAACCGGTCAGCGGATCACGGCTGTATGCGTCCCTGATTGAACGTATACGCTCAAGTTCGTTGAGGTTGTTGGTGACTCTCCATGAGAATTCTTCAACCTCGAATGGTTTCTTAAGAAAATCATTGGCGCCACGCTTGAGAAATTTAGCGGTAATCGCCCCGGAATCGTGGGCGGAAACCCCGAGGATGGCCAGTTGGTCGCGGCTGTACATCCGGCGGACAGCAGAAACCAGCTCAAAACCATCCATATTGGGCATCTCGAAGTCAGTCAGCAGCATTTTAATGTCAGGGGTTGTTTTGATTATATCAAGCGCCTGAGCACCATCTTCTGCAGTCAGCACGGTAAAATAGAGCCGCTCCAGAAGGTTACGCATGATCTTTCGGGCCGTGGAATTATCCTCCGCGACAACAACCTTGATCCTGTGGTTGGAATGAATACGTCTGACCAGATCAACCATCTCTTCAAGGTCTTCCCTGCTGCTCTTGTTGAAATAGTCCAGCACATTTTTCTCAATAAACCGGTTGCGTATTTCCTCATCAAAAGTGGAAGTCAATATAATGCAGGGAATTTTACGAGAAAGCACATAATCAACCGCTTCTCCATCCGGTGCACCTTTAATGCTCAGATTCAGTACGGCTATAAAAACATCGCTTCCGTTCCCGGAAATACGTTCCTCCAGTTCATCCATGGAATGAACTACCATTACGTCAAAGGGAGTAACGGATTCAATATGTTCGGTAATAATCCTAGCCTGCGTGATACTGTTCTCAACGACCAGAACAGTATTCTTCGCTTTAATATCTGACATAACAACGGCCCATCCTTTTCTGGAACTTTTTTAAAAGAATTATCCACTGCAGAATAAGCCCCGATAAAAGATTTAAGCAAGTCAAAACAGTTATAAAAGAGACAAAATTCACGAAAGCGACAACTCTCAGTCATCCAATATACGGCCGCCGTAACTATCTATTATCTCATCAGTGTTTATTGGATCAGGACTTCTTGTGGCCGACTCATCAATGGCTTTATCCACTTCCCTTTTATGCTCAAGATGTCTTTCCAGATCCTCAGTCGCGTTGCGGGGAGTATTCGAATTGCGGTACTCTTCAACATTAGCCCCCACCACCGCAACACCAACAACAGCGGCAGTTCCCCATATACACCCGGACAAGGGTAGAGTAAGGCCGGAACACAGAAGCAGCACCACGAGATTTGAAATATTTTTTTTCATCAACAATAAGACCTTTGGCAGCGACATTGTTCACCGAAATATTTTAAACTTTTATCCATAAAGCTGCTTCCCGAGGGGGATAATTATACCGAGGATTCAATACAATGCCCCCGTACTTCTAAAGAAAACATCACATCCGGCACTGCAAGGTATACCCGACTAGCGATACACCCTCCCGCAAAGCTCTGCAAACCCCGGCAATGGGTGAACGAACCAGGATTTCAGAACGAGTTCGGTACTGAACAAAACGCAAGACAAATATAATTCATTTTTTTTAGCATTAAAATCACAAAAATCTGTTTTAGTGTCGAGAACAGAACAAAATATAATCTTAACAAAGGCAAAGGCTGAAAACACAGGCAGTAAAAAAGATATAATCAATACTGCACAAGCATAACATTCACTCACTCCCTGTGAGTGTTCTTACTTGAAATACATTTTTTTGATAAACAGGCACATACAACATTGAATGTTTTGATCATAAAAAAAACCACATATGATTATAAATGAAATCTGCTATTTTCAATGGGACAATTTACCCCGTGCACAACTTGTGCTTGTGTAAAATTGGATTTGGCCTTGTAAAAAGGCTCTGAAATTCCTGAACAGAAAAACAACTTCAGAAGAATTACTTTAATAACTCTTTTTAACTTTTTCAGTTCTACATATCTTTAATATAAAAAAAATGAAAAAACGCCTAATCTGTTTGACAGCTATACCAAACTACTTTATCCCTATCTTCTCAGACAACGAATTAGTGATGAAATAATCATTAAAGGAGATATCAAGTGGAAGATTATCTGAAAGAAGCTTTGGAGATAGTCAAAGCACAGGCCAGCGTCAGAACCATGAGCGAAGAAGAAATGACATCCATGGTGCGCAAGCTGTCCGCCGGAATTCAGGCTATTGCAGAAAATGCAGTTCCTGCACAGGAAGAAACACCAGCATGTGATCCCAAGAAATCCATCAAGGAAAAATCCATCGTTTGCTGTGAGTGCGGTAAATCATTCAAGATCATCACCAAGAAGCACCTTGCTTCCCATGGCCTGACTCCTGATGAGTATCGCGAAAAATACGGACTCAAGAAAAAAGCGCCGCTGGTTTGTAAATCCCTCCAGCGCGAACGCCGCAAAAAGATGAAAGAAATGAAACTCTGGACCAAGCGCGGCCAGTAGATTTTTATTCGCATCGTTTAAGAGGCTGTCTGCAATGCAGGCAGCCTCTTTTTTTTCGTAACCCCGGACAGCTTTTCAGGAGCGTTAATCTGTTATATTAATCCGGTAAGACTAAAATACAGTTTAAAATCAACCGGACCGGCAGTCATACATGAACAGAAGAAAATTCCTGAAAAACATCTGCAGTGCTGCAACCTCGTTTTATGTCTTCGGTATCACTGATTTAGCAAGCGCCCAGGGCAGTCTGCAGGACCTTGATGACAAAGAACTCAAGGACTACCTCCACATAATGGAGAACTTTGACACCCCCCAGTCCACCGATATTATTCTCGCCCCGGAAAAACTTGTCCTGCTTGATTCAACCCTTAACAGACTTCGCAGAGTCCAGCGCACCGTAGGTCATGGTAATTACTGCTCCATCAGCCTCGACTACGCCTTAAAAATAGCGAGCAATTATTCATCAGTAGGCAGCTTCACCAAGCCTGAAACTGATTTCATGGAGTACATTTTCAATTATGAAGCTTCGCTTTACGGGTTCTATGGAGAGAAACCGGTCAAGAAGCTGACTGCGACAATTTCAGATAAGGACCTTATCAAAATCCCCCGCACGGGAAACTATCTGTACCGGGGAGAGCCGCATAAAAAATACCTCAAAATAAAAAAAGAACTTGGACGGAATGTTTACCTTACATCAGGAGTCCGCAGCATAATGAAACAGTTCATCCTCTTTCTGTCCAAAGTGTCTGCGAACAAAGGCAACCTATCCCTCGCATCGCGCTCCCTGGCCCCTCCGGGATATTCCTTCCACGCCGTGGGGGACTTTGATGTCGGAGAAAGAGGACTCGGCGCGGCCAACTTCAGCTCCCGGTTTGCAGATACTTCTACCTGTGCCAGGCTGAGGGAACTCGGATACCTAAAGCTGCGCTACCCCAGAAACAATCTTCTGGGGGTACGTTTCGAGCCGTGGCACATCAAAGTATAACCTTAGAGTACACAGAAGGTTTTTCTAAAGTTTTTCTCCCTCTGGTACGATAGTATTTAATATGGAGAGGTTGCTCGTTTACTTTGCCGTAAAAAATAGCTAATTGTATTCTATTGGTATAACGCACGAACATTAACTGAACAGGTTTGTCAGCATGAGTAAAATTCTGCAACAGGATGAGGTTGATGCTCTGTTAAGGGGGCTTTCCGGCGGGGAAGTCGAAACAGAGCAGGACATACCGGACGATGACTCCGGCGTTGTCTCTTTTGACCTTGCCAACCAGGACCGCATCATCCGCGGCCGCATGCCTGTTCTTGAGATTGTTAACGACCGTTTTGCCCGCCTTGCCACCAACAATCTGGCCAACACCATGCGTAAAAGGGTTGATATCAACCCTATTTCCATCGACATGTCCAAATTCGGGGACTTCATGCGTTCGCTGCCGGTTCCGACCTCCCTTTCTATTTTCAAGATGGACCCTTTGAGGGGTAACGCAATCCTTGTTGTAGACTCCAGACTTGTTTTCGCGCTTGTGGAAAGTTTTTTCGGAGGGTCAGGTTCACAGCCCAAGGTTGAGGGACGAGATTTCACCCCCATTGAACAGGCCATTGTAGACCGGGTGGTAAAGATAGCTCTCGCAAACCTTGAGGACTCATGGCGTCCTGTTCATGAGGTACACCTTGAACTGGTCCGCTCCGAGGTTAACCCCCAGTTTGCCGCCATTGTTCCGCCTTCTGACGTTGTGGTTGTCATTACTTTCGAGGTGGAACTGGAGAACGCCATCGGCTCGCTTATTGTCTGTCTCCCATACTCAACCCTTGAGCCTATTCGCTCCAAGCTCCATGCATCATTCCAGTCCGAGCGCCTTGAAATTGACCATGTCTGGGTCAGCCGTTTCAAGGAAAGACTTCTTGAAACCCCGGTTGAACTGCTCGTACGGCTGGGCAAAACCAAGATAACCGGCCGCCAGCTCCTCAACCTCGAAGAAGGCGATCTGCTACTGCTGGATACAGACGAGGAAGACCTTCTTGAATGTGAAGTCGGTGGAGTGCTTAAATATCTTGGAAGCCCGGGTAGAGTGAAGGCTAACCGCGCTTTCCAGATCTCCAAGGCTATTGAACCCAAGATGAGCTAACTTCCTCCCCAAGGGGCATCCGGACTTTATAGATTTGCAAGCCCCTGCAAAAAAAAGATCAAGCCGATAAAAATATGGGCCTTAATCCCTCAGACCTATCATTTCAAGCTACGGCAGTGAGCATATAAATCTATTCCAAATTTTTATAAAAGAGAAGGCATCCCGAATAATTCAGGATGCCTTCTCTTATCGTAAATAATATATATTCAAATCAGAGTCTGGTCACAAAAATCATTCTGATAGGATGTCCGGGTTTATTGACCATTTCACTCTGGATAACCCTGTAAGAATGATAGTCCAGAGCTGAACAGAATTCCCGCACAGCCACATCCTCCTCTTCACCACCGGGATGCCCCGCGTAAATGGCAATACAGAGCATTCCACCCTTAGCCAGAATGGAAAGCGACGAATCAATGGCTTTGAGAGTTGTCTCGGACTGCGTGATCACACTTTTATCGCTGCCGGGCAGAAAGCCAAGATTGAACATCACCGCACTGACTTTACCGTGAAATTCTTCAGGGATGACCTCCAGCATGTTCTCGTGTCCAGTATGGAAAAGAGTCCAGTTTCTGGGAGCACATTCTTCATTCAATCTGGCTCTGGTCTGATGTACTGCATCCTCCTGAATATCAAAGCCGAAAACATGGCCGCTGTTCCCGGCCCGTCTGGCCAGAAAAACCGTATCATAGCCGTTGCCCACTGTGGCATCCACCGCGATACAGCCTGGTTCAAGCACGTCACTCAGAATGCTTTTAGCAAATGAAAGGATATTGTTAGCGATCATGTCAGATTAAAACCGTAAATATTTGGAAAGATTTCCTGATTTGCTGAACTGGCGTTCCGTGCTGCCGAAAGTGGCACTCCCGCTTATCTGATATGAGGACTGCGGAAGGTTGTTCCAATTAAGAGTCGCCGAGCCTTTTGCGTTTACCGGAATCGGCTGTCCGCAGCTGAACGAATTGAGCTGGAACTGGTTTCCCGCAAGCACTGCGTTAACATTAACGTCCTCGGCAATCAGCCCTCCGGGAATCTCAACCTGAGGGGAACGGACAACAAGACTTCCGGTGCGCGGAGGCTTATCCCATTCCGGGAAACCGACATCAGAAGTTATCCGGACAGTACCGCCCAATCCGTCCATACGCACTATTTTGCTCAGATCGACACCGCCGCTGAGAGTAAGAGATTTTGTCTGGAACAATCTGGCGGTAAGAGTCGGCCCGGTCTTAACACGGACCTCTACAAGAGGAGAAAAACCGACATCAAAGCCAAGCTGGGGAACTGTGATAACAATGCCTTTCTGGGTGGTAACATGAACATTTGTGACCTCGAAAGACAGAGGTCCGGCACTGACAAAGTCACCCCACTGTATTGTTGCCTTGGATATCTTTGAATCCGCCATCTTGAAAACCTGAGCCCAGACGACCTCCCAGGGCATAAACAGAAAAGCACCCAGCAACAGCCCGGCAAGGAAAAGAAAAAAGCGCCCGAGAACTTTCTTGAACGAAAAATTGAACGAAAATTTAGGAACGAATTTCATGAACCGGCCTACCTGCTGAGAATAATCTGCACATCGGCCAACTCAGGCGAGTCCAGTCTGTGGTTGATATTGAAATTTGTGACCTTCAAGCCGCCACGGACATTGAAGTCTCGCAGCATGGCTACAAGTTCAGGCAGATTTATTGATTCAAGAATGACCTGCACTCCCTGCGAGGAATTGATACCCGCTTGCAGCGGTCTCAGGGAACTCATTCTGCTGTCCAGCCCCAGATCTCGTATCACCTGCTGGGCTGCAGCCATGGGTTCGCGATCGAGAAATGCTCCTCGGGATGATTCCCCCGCCTTGAGCTCCTCCACCAGAGGAACGGTTTTGCTATACCTCTCTTTACTGGAAAGCACCACACGCATGGCCTTGGACTGAGACTCGTTCAGTCCAGACCAGACCATGAAAAGCATCAGAGCCCATCCGGCCACCAGAGCCGCAAAAAAGAGCTTCTGCTTTTCAGCAGGCCAGTCCTGCCAGATAAAAAATCTTTCCAGTTCCATCATGCCACCCGAATAGGTTCAAAAAATATGCTCATAATTATCGATTATATTCAGCCCTCAGACTGATGCTGATTCCATCCTCAACGTTATTCGCCTGTTCAAGGACAAAACGGAACTGCGAACTTGCGGAGAGTTTCTCCATCATGGAGTCAACCTCTTCATAACTGGCCAGCTTGCCTCGGATATTCCCTGATTCCGGACCGAGATTGATACCTTCAATCTGAATACCGATCGGGGCACTTTCACTCAGAACCGCAATAAGCCCGAGCACATCAACACCGCCGGCCTGATTCCCGCCGCTTTTTAGCTGGTCCAGTTTATAAAGAATCTTACCATAAGGGTCCGAACCGGGATTAGGCCCGAGGGCACTTACATACAGTTCCTTAAGCTTGCCGCGCCACTGCTCAGCCTGCTCCTGACTCTGCTGCCAGCGATGATACTGCCCTGCGATAAAAAGCAGACCTATGAATGTAACCATGACTGCGGCAGCAATGTACGGCTTGAAATCTATGGAAAACGTCTTATCGGAAACGGATTTTCTGCCGGTGGTCAGGTTAAGCCTGGCCCAGCGCACCTTCTTTTCTGCAAGGATAGAACAAGCCTTCGGCAAATCAATATATTCAGGCTCACCGTCCAGCCCCAACCGTTCAAATCGATTGCGAAATTCCTCGGAAGAACCGCGAAAATAGGTCAGATCATCCCCAGAAGCCAATATGCGCATGCCGCCCTGCCCGTTCCAGCTCCAAACAGACAGACCTTCAGCAACAGCAGCTCTCCAACAGACAGTGAAAGAAGTTGTAAGAACTGTAGCCTGCGCAAGAACTTCTCTGTGCCGTTCAAGAAACTGATCAAGAAGATCATGTGAAGTATATCCTATTACGGCGTTTCCTGATGGACGCAGCACATTGAACCCTCCTTCCGGCATTGGGAAAGAGTAGTTCATCTGCATCATAGTGGCGGATTTCGCATGCCGGGGCTTGATGGCCCCTTTGGGCTTGAAGAAAAAAAACAAAGGATCAGGCAACAGCGCAACCACGGGATTCCTGTTCTTTTCAGGCGGCCCCTGCGATTCAGATAGGTTCTGCCCGTCAAACACCATCCAGTGATGATCGTTACCCTTAAAGGTAAGTATATGTATTGTTTTCTTTGCGGCCATTTATGGCTCTTTCCTATACCTGCAAGCAGGATTTTTGTCTATTTATCCGCCTAACGCACCTACGAATCCCGTTCAGGCCGATCATCTCCTTCGAATGTAACGGAAATATCATTCTGAAAGAGGAGTGTAGGCTGCTCGGTTTCAAAAGTGCTGGGCCTTGAAATTATATATCTCTTCTCAACACGGCATCCGCCTCTCTGAGCAACTACCAGAACCTCAAAATCATCAGATCGTACAGTAAGATGCTCCATCATATCCTTGTAGAGCTGTGAGTCGGCCTGTATCCCGACCACGGAAAGCACCTGGCTCAAATCAGTAAAACCTCTGGTCCTGCGCCAATGAAGAATCTGATCAACCTTTTTGCCCAGCTTTGGAAAATATGCAAGCAGGGTTTCCCGTGATGCAAAATTAATATTGATCTTGCCGTCTTCCCCCCAGACAGTAAAAGTTTCATTGATCCATGAACGGTCCATGTCCTGCCATCCGTTAACAAGAAGAACTTCTTCCGGGCTTTTCAGCTCACTCCCCGAAGGACCGTAGGATGGATATTGGGAAGCATAAAAAAAGGTATCAAACTTCCTGAGATTCTTGTTCATCTTTTTACCGGTCCATATTCCGAGGCTGCCCACAAGTCTTTTTACATCCGCTCCGGCAGGCAGTACTCTCTGCATTATGCCAAGAATTCTGTCCAGCTCCCTCGTCCGGGCAAGCGCGTTGAGATTGATTTTGGAGTTGCAGGGGAAAATACTCATTACCCCGCCCTCGAACTCCATTTCACCGGCCCACTTTTCTGTGGAGGTATCTGAAAAGGGCGTGCGGTCATCCCGCAAAACATCGTAAGCCAGAAAAAGAGCTTCTTCAGCCAGAAAATGGGCTTCATACTCACTGCGCACCCTAGAGGCTTCCACTGCTCCTCTGGAACTCACTTCGATGGTCATCAGAGTAAGCCCGGACAGGGCCATGAACAGCACCAGAACAATTACCAGTACCACTCCTCTTGAGTTCTCTGCCCCGTTACTGGTTGGCATAGGGAATCCTCTCAACCAGAAGAAGTCTCTGGCCGTCCTCAAAAGTAAGCTGCAGACGGAGAGCCTTTATCACCGAAACTCCCTGCAATGGACGGTTCATAAACTGCGGAGATGCAATCCAGGCTCCTTTCTGCCCGTCCAGCAGTTCAAGCCGCCATGAGTTCAGCCCTCTGAGAAGCATGAAGGACGAACCATAGTTCATCTTATCATTTTCTTCATGACGCCGGATCATGTTTCCGGAAAAATCCCATTTGGCCTCAACCTGAACAGCACCGTCTATGAGAAAATTATTATTGGTGGGAATCGCAAAACCGTAATCCTCAACAGACAGGCTTTTCCCGGCCACAATATTCTGCATGTCGCGATGAAGAATCCTGCGCAGAGTGAACATTCTTGAAGAAAGTCCCGCACTGGAACGGACAACCTCATTATTGGTCACAGACTGCCCCAGAACCATAGCCACCATACTCATGAGCAGCCCGGAAAGTACGAGTCCTATCAGAACTTCAATAAGGGAGAAGCCCTTTTGCGCTTCCTTCCGGGGAAAAAATATCTTGGAAACTTCGGGCATCAAAGCTCCCTTCCCTTGTGAGAAACCCTGTAAACAATCCAGTCCAGAGTGTATTCCCCACTGCTGGTCTGCAAAGTATAAAACCCGAATCCTTTGGAAGATACGGTTTCAAGCCCCACACGGAACTGGCCCTGAGGGGGGCCCGGCCATGGAATCCATCCGGATGAGACCACGTTCAGGCCATCAGGATATTTCTGTGAAAGGATATCCTGCGAAAGATTGAGAACTTCCCAGGAATCCTTTGAAGACTGGGCCATAAGCGCACTCTGGCGCTGTACCCCGAGAAAACTCAAGGAGAGGGTGGCGGCAATGGTAAGCGCGACAATTATCTCGATCAGGGAAAAGCCGTTTTTCCTCGACATATCACATTTCTCCGAAACGGACCGACAAAGGATCAAGTATCAGTGCCATACCGTTGGACAGGACCAGTCGCACCTCATCACTGAAACCTTCAGGATATATAGTAAAATCAACCCCTTCACCGCCTATGGGTTCTTCATTGAAGTGTCCGCTGGTGACAGTGTCCGGCAACTCCGTTTCTTCACCGTTCCAGGAAACCAGCCCTTTTTCAAAATTTATGAAAACAAGCTGCCGGGTGTCTGTTTCAACTGCTTTGGTCCGGGCTTCATAAATCAGGGCATTGACCAGACTGACCTTGTCTTCCTCGTTGTTGCCCGCAAGATCAAGATTGGGCATGAGCGTAAACCAGCCCATGCCCACTATGAAAAGCACAATCAGAAGTTCGATAAAGGTCAGCCCCCCGGAACGGGAGCGGACATCCTGATCAGACATTGCAGTGACCTGACCTATTCCCAGCTCTTGATGTCAGCGTCGTAATCTTCGCCACCTTCCATGCCGTCGGCACCAAGGGAAATCAACTCGTAAGGACGGTCGTCTTCACCCGGGCTTCTGTAAATGTACTCATAACCCCAGGGATCAACGGGAGCGGTTGTGGAATCAAGATAGCCGCCTTTACGGTAGTTGCGGGGAACCGGACGACTCTGCGGCTTGGTGATCAGAGCCTGCAGCCCCTGTTCTGTGGTGGGGTATCTGCCGGTATCAAGCTTGTAAAGCTTGAGGGCAGAATCAAGGGCTTTCATATCCATCTTGCATTTGGTGACCCTTGCTTCATTCGGTCTGTCCATGATTTTGGGGACCAGCATGGAAGCCAGCAGACCGAGGATGACAATAACAATCATAAGTTCAATAAGACTGAAGCCGCGCTGTCCATCTTTGCGGTCGGCCACACGTATCTTTCTTTTCTGCATATTTTCCTCTGCTAAAACTGATGTATTCATAGTCAGTCCCTGATATCAACTTGCCCGTTATCAATGGGAGTCCACTTCAGGGGAGCCTGTAAGGAAATCCCGTTACGTCGCGGAAGCATACCCCGGGATTTGAAGTAGTCGTCGGGACGAGCAACTTTTTTCCACCAAAGAAAGTATCCTTTACTCGGTATATACCGACAATACAACCTTTGAAATTCTCTCTGGGCAACAGGTTCAGCCAGTGAGAAAGCACGCCCTCTGAATGAAAAATCATAATCCCTTTCGAGTGTTACTCTTTTCCAGTCGGCCAGATCAGGCTCGGCCTTAAGGGGTGTTCCTGTTTCTTCGGAATAAAACCTGACCTCGCCGTCCACATCCCTGACCCTTATAATCCGCGCGGAGGCGGATCTATCCACCTGCAGCTCAACAGGTTTGAAAAACACTTTACGGGTAAGCCTCGTCCTCGGAGACAGGTAGGACAGGACTCCGTTCCTGAGTCTGAAACCGCTGCTGTCCTTGTGGTATGAAGAACGGACTTTGCGTCCCACATCCCAACGGAACCTCTCGCCTTTTTCAGTAACTATATTAAGATTTGGCCCATCAACGTCAACACTGCTGAAAGGGCCACCTTTTATCTTGAATTCAAAGATGCGGGTCAGCTTCAAAGGACTCCACATATTCAGCTGCCCGGTAACATCCACAGCCATGAGAATTCCCTCACCGTCTGAAAAGGAAAGGGAAAGAGGCTTGTGCAAAAAACGGTGAATCTGAACCATCTTACCTTCCGGAGGTCC
The DNA here is from genome assembly GCF_055394525.1 of Maridesulfovibrio salinus. Taxonomy (NCBI): domain Bacteria; kingdom Pseudomonadati; phylum Thermodesulfobacteriota; class Desulfovibrionia; order Desulfovibrionales; family Desulfovibrionaceae; genus Maridesulfovibrio; species Maridesulfovibrio salinus. The sequence goes on along the minus strand of NZ_AP042461.1, from coordinate 751,690 downwards.
AACGAAAAGTCTTCTTGCCTCATCCACGAGCGCAACCCAGCTGCCCTTGGGAGACACCGCAAAAATATCCACGGTGCTGTTCACACTGATTCCCCGGATTCTGGCACACTGGCTGATATTGAAAACCTCAACCATGCTGTTATCTCCGGAAGAAGCGGCCAGAATATTCGACCCCGGAAACCACGAGATCTCATTAACCGGTCCGGATTCTGTCTGCACCGCACCGCACCCGGCTCCACCGTAAATATTAATTATCCCGTTCCGAAAGCCGGATGCCAGAACATCCCCTTCCTGAACGTAAGCGGTAACCCTTTCGGAAAGATTGACCAGTTCATTGCCTTCACTGAGCTGAACATAATAGTTTTCGGTCATTCCTTCCGGTGGACGGTTGTAGATACTGTCAAGCGGAGAATACTGGCGGGACGCCTGATAGCTTACAAGCTCGGCCAGAGTGGCAGGCCTTTTGCCAGCAAGCTGGGTTACATCAATACTCTCATCCGAAATCATGGAGGGTTCATCATATTCAGGGGAGACGCTCTTACCGCCACATCCTGAAACAGTGAAAACCATAAAGGCCAGAATTAAAGTCACATATTTTATATTCATAAACACCGGAAAACGTTTTATGTTTAATCTGTAGAAAGCAACACAGTTGAGATATGCCCTGATTCCTGCATATATTAGAAATTTGTTAAAGCAGTGGAGTCAAATGTCAAGTCCGATAATCACCAAGCTTGCCCATCTTTGATGTTTACGGCAAAAGAAGCCCACAGGTTTTAAAAACTTTTAAGCGGATACTTCATGAGCAGACATAATCCCCCGAAAGAAGAATCCGGCTCGGAACTGCCGGTCTGGAAAAAAATGTTATCCCAGTTGGAAGGCAGCCGATGGAGACTGCCGCTGCTGGCCATATTTTACGTTCTTGCCTACGTACTTTTCGACCTAGCGGTAGACAGTTTCGTACGCCAGTATATATTCTGTATCGTGCTTGTTGTTTCCAGCCTCTACTTTTCCTGGAGAATCGGCGGGCGGGAAACAATGACCTATGTCGGCTTCTTCAACATCTTTTTTGCATTTATATTTTCCAGACTGCTTTACATGACCGGTAGTTTTTCCTCAAAACTTCTGCTCAGCCGCTCCTTCATGACTCTGTATGTGGTGGCAATCGTCTTCATGTTCATCATGACCAAGCGCAAGTCTCCTGCAGATGAAGAGAAAAAAACCAGAGAAAAATCAATCCGCGAAGAAAGACAGCGCAGGCGGCAATTGGAGCTCATGGTTGCCACGGAAAAGCTTACTGACGACATGATAGTCAAGGCCAATATGGTTAAAGATGAACTGATGGTCCTCCAAAATTCGTGGAAATCCCAGATACACACCATCATCAACGACCTTCCGAAAGTTAAGGAAAGAGAGCTCTATGAACAGATTGTCACCCCGTTCGAGGAAAGTATAATAGACCACCTGCGCGGTCTTGAAAACAGGCTTTCATTCAAACCTCAACTGGTCGAGCTTGACGAAATCGGGCGTGAACTTACTGATAAGCTGGAACACGACAAAACTCATTTCAAAAACCGTCTTGACGCAGGCTTCGACTTCAGCGGCTGGATCGGCCGATCAGAAGAGATACTAATAGACCGCCATAAGACATGGGAAATTATTCTGAATCTGGTAAGAAACAGCCAGACGGCAATGGAACTGCACCAGATCGAACTTCTCCGGCAGGGCCCTGAGGCTTTCAGGAACTTCAAACCCCGGCTGAGCATAACCGGAGATGTAATTGACAATTATGCCCGTCTTACAGTCACCGACACAGGCGGCGGAGTAGCCGAAGACAGCCTGCCCTACCTTTTCAGAAGGGCAGTTCCTTCCGCCAAAAGACAGGGAAAGGAAATGGGACAGGGAACTGTTTTCGTAAAATTTTTTGGTGACAACATGGGCTTTGACATTTCGGCACACAACACCGAGAATCTGGGATCAAAAGGCCTCGAGGTCCGAATTCTAATCCCCCTGGGCACATTCGGTCCCGCAGGGGCTATTTCAGCAGGAGATTAATGATGACCCCGCAGCAGGAACAATACTTTTTCGTACTCGCAGATGACGACCCCAGGCTTCATGAATATACCGTTTCCATTCTTAAAGAGGGCGGCATTCTTGAAAAACACGAATCATTTTACGACCCGGTTTCATTTCTGGCTTTTCTCAAGGAATCCGAAGAAGAGCCGGACGTAATTCTGCTCGATGTCCACTTTGAGGGATCAGGGCTAAGCGGTGTTGATATACTTCCTTATATCCGTGAAGAGTATCCCTACCTGCCTGTTATCCTGCTGACCGGAATGGACGCGGAAGCGACAGATGAAGCCCAGTCAGACGTTTTTACCTACTTCATCCCCAAGCCGGTGACAGAAGACCACCTGTTGCGCATGCTTCATTTCTACCTCGGTAAAAGCAAAAAGACCGCTGAACAGGTCAACAAGCTGATGACCGAGATGGAAGACGTCAAAGGATACCACCAGCTTCTGGAAGAAGAGGTGGAACAGCTGCAGGATGAGCAGCGCAGGCTTGAAGAACAGTCCCGGGTAAGTAAGACTGACGGTAAAGGATTTGAAAAAGTAACCGAGATACTTGAATCAATGCTTACCAAAAGTGAAGCCATGCCCAGCTTCATTGCCGATCTTGAAAAAGTTTATTCGACCCAGTTCAAACTTTTCAAGAAGGTAATAGAAACCCTTATCCGCTTTGACGTTCAGGACTCCGGAACCCCCGGAATGAACATCCATAAGGTTAAGGGCACACAGAACGTTTTCAGTGCACGACTTTCAAGAAAAGTGCGCCTGTTTTATTACAGCTCAGCTAAGTCCGTACGAAAAAGGTTATTAAGATTAGATATTTACCATGACACTAAGGGTATGGACAAGTGGATTAAAAACAACTACCATTCTTACGCTGAAATAGAGGAGTAGGCTCAGTGCCTTTTCCGTTTTAAACAGAATGATTTGTCTTCCCTCGATAAACGGGAAGTTTTTTAGGATATACTATAGATATGGAGCTTAAAGCGACTAAATTTCCGGCCTGGGTTTGGCCTTTGGCCTTTGGACTGGGTGCGGCCTATCTTATCTCTTCCTTCATACCGTTGCCCAAACCCACTGCGCCCATTCTCGGTGAATCTTTCACCACCGATGCGGTTGATAAAATCTCCCGGGATTCCAAAATAGTTCTTGATAAGAATGTTCTTGCCCTGGACAACCCTGCTGAAATCCAGAAGAAGGCAACCGTCACTCCAAGCACATGGCAGCTTGTCGGTATATTTACCGGAGAAGTGGATATGGCTGTCTTCAGAATCAAAGGTGAGACCGTTATCCTTCGTGAGGGAGATGAACAGGAAGGATGGAAGCTTGAAGAGGTCAAACCGCAATACGTGATCTGGAAGTTCGGCAGGGATGAAAAGAAAATTGCCATGTGGGATCAGGTTCAGTCCTTGAATCTGGTACGCGGCAAGACCAACAAAATCATAGTTGAAAGGGCTCAGGCCAATCAAGTGCTTGAAGACCCCAACGCATTTCTCAAACAGGCTCTGTTCAAACCCAACAGCAAAAACGGCAAGACTCAGGGTTTTCGCGTAACAAACATCCGTTCCAATTCACTGCTGAAAAAAATGGGGCTTGAAAACGGTGATGTTCTGATGCGTGTAAACGGAGAAATGATAACCGGACCTACCAAACTGCTGCAGGTCTACGGGTCGCTTGCCGGAGCATCCGCTATCTATGTCGATATCGAGCGTAAAGGCCAGATGTTGTCTCTGGTTGTCGAACTGAAATAGGAACACAGTCTGTAATGCCCACTTACCAGTACCGCGCGGTTACCGCAGAAGGAAAAAAGAAAAAAGGCTATGTGGAGGCCTCTTCACAATCAAGAGCCTTTGCCACTCTGCAATCAAAAGGATTGATGCCCCTTCGCCTTGAGCAGGTCAAATCAGGGCAGAAAAAAGAAAAAACATCCGAGTCCTTTGCGTCCTCCATTTCAATGGGCGGCAAAATAAGACTCGGGGAATCCTTTTACTATCTCGGGATCCTGCTGCAAAGCGGAACCGCCCTCGCCCAGTCGCTGGATATGATGGCCCGCATGACCGGAGGCCGTGCCAGCCGCACCTGGATTGAAGTGCGTGATTCCGTTCAGTCCGGCGAAAGCTTTTCATCCTGTCTGGCAAAATATCCAAAAATTTTTCCGCAGGTCTATGTGGGTATGGTTCAAGTGGCTGAGTCTGTCGGCAAGCTCGGCGATGTTCTTGAAAACATAGCCAAGTATGAAGAAGAGCGGGCGGAAGTAAGCGGCCGTCTGATGACCGCCATGGTTTATCCAGTTGTTATCCTGCTCATCGGTATGGGAGCGGTGTATTTTCTTCTTTCCGAAGTTCTCCCCAAAATCACCGGCATTTTCAAGGCTGCCAAAGGAGAGTTGCCCACCTCCACCAAAATTGTGGTCGCATTAGGCAACACTCTGGAAAGCATGGGCCCCATGGCCCTGCTCATTCCGTTATGTATCATTCTGGCGTTGGTCAGTGCCTACAAATCAGTGCCCAAGTTCAGGGAAAAAGTTGATGAACTTTTCTGGAAAGTTCCGCTGGTGCAGAAAAGCACCCTTGCACGTTTTTCAGGTATACTCGGATTCCAGATCAATGCGGGTATTCCCCTTGTTCAGGGAATGGAAAGCTCCGCAAATGCAGTCAACTCCACATTTTTCAAAAAGAAAATAGCAGAAGCAAGAGAAGAGGTTGCAACAGGACGCTCCCTCAGCGCAGTTCTGGCCGAACAGAAAATATACCCCGACATCTACATTCTGACCCTTACTGCCGGACAGAAGTCCGGCGAACTGGGTAAATTTCTGCAACGCATGGGAACCATCTTCGAACGTGATGTGGACAACTTCATGAAACGGGTTGTCGCACTGGCCGAGCCCATGCTGCTGCTTTTCATCGGTATGCTCATAGCTTTCATTGTCGTGGCGATCATGGGACCGATCTTCGACCTCACTACTCTCGTAAAATAGGAAACAAATGACAGAGAAACAACTCTCAGATTTCATAAAAAGGGGGCGTGAAGTCCTCAAAATAGAAGAAAAAGGTCTGGCCGCAATCCGTGAGAATCTCGACCTTAATTTTGCAAGAGCAGTGGAAATCCTGGCCGGCTGCAAAGGGCGCGCGGTAATCACCGGGCTCGGTAAATCAGGTCTGGTAGGCCGCAAAATTGCCGCCACCATGTCCTCCACCGGAACACCGTCCTTTTTTCTGCATCCGGTAGAGGGAGCGCACGGGGACCTCGGTATGGTCCGGCCCGAAGACGTGGTCATAGCTATCTCCAACAGCGGTGAAACAGATGAACTGAACTCGTTGCTGCCTGCCATACGTTCATTCGGGACCAGCATTATTTCCATCACCTCAGAGACAGGGTCCACCATGGGACGACTCTCCGATGTGGTGATCAGAACCAAAGTGCCGTGTGAAGCCTGCTCTCACGGTCTGGCCCCCACAGCGTCAACGACAGCGGCTCTTGCGGTCGGCGACGCTTTAGCGGTCTGCCTGATGGACCATAAAGCCTTTGACAGCGTTGATTTCAAAAAATTTCATCCCGGCGGATCACTTGGACGCCGTCTCAACCTGTGCATCAGCGAACTCATGCATACGGACAACATCCCATCCGCTCCGGAAGACGCTCCGCTTTCCGAAGCATTGGGAGCCCTTGATAAAGGAGGTCTTGGACTGGTTGCCCTGACCAATGGGGACAAGCTTTCCGGAGTCATCACCGATGGGGATGTTCGCAGAATGGTATGCTCCGGCAAATTCAATATGGAAATTTCAGCAAGTAAGGTGATGGTTGAGAACCCTCTGCGCATAACGCCTGAAATGTCTGCCGCACAGGCACTGGACATCATGGAATCCAAAGAGATCACGGTTTTGCCCGTAGTCAGCGATGAAGGAGTGGTCACGGGGATGATTCACCTGCACGACCTTCTGGGTAAAGGACGACTTAAATTTGCTGACAATGCCCGGGGCTGAATGATCTTACCCATTGAAGCCCAGCTTCGCAGAACGAAACCTGCTGTAATATTTTTACGGGGTATTCTGGAAAAGTAACCTTTTGCACATGTTTACCTTTCTGCCCGAAAAGCCGTGGAGGCTCTGCATAAAATGTGTGGAATTGCCGGATATATTGATTTCTCCCGCTCCTCAAGCAAAGAGCAGCTTGAGCGTACTGCCTGCAGAATGGGTGATGCCCAGAACATGCGCGGCCCTGATGGTTCGGGACAGTGGAGCGATCCAGAAAGCGGCATAGCCCTTGACCATCGCCGTCTGGCCATTATCGACCTGACCGTTGAGGGTGTGCAGCCTATGCACAGCAGGTCCGGCCGTTATGTGACCGTCTACAATGGCGAAATCTACAACTACCGCGACTTGAGGGAAGAACTGGAAAAAACAGAATCCTTCGCGGGCTGGCGCGGTCATTCCGATACCGAAGTCATGCTTGAAGCGGTCGAGCAATGGGGCTTTGAAAAGGCACTTGAACGTTTCAATGGGATGTTCGCCATCGCCATCTGGGACCGGGAGGAACGCTGCCTATATCTGGCCCGAGACCGCATGGGAGAAAAACCCCTCTACTACGCGCGGCAGGCTGATACTTTCATTTTCGGCTCGGAACTCAAAGCCCTGATGCAGCATCCTTCCATGCAAAAAGAAATCGACAGGGACTCACTCTCCGCCTATCTGCGCTACAATTACATTCCGGCTCCCAAAACCATTTTCAAAAACGTATACTGCCTTCTGCCCGGGACATGGACCTGTATTCAGGCTGACGGGGAAATTATGGTTCCCCGCAATTACTGGTCCCTGCTTGACTGTGCCAGACTTGCGGGAGACAGGATTTTCACCGCACCGGATGATACGATAATAGAAACCCTTGAAGACCTGCTGCTCAAGGTTGTTGAAAGGGAAATGATTTCCGATGTCCCTCTGGGCGCATTTCTGTCAGGTGGAATTGATTCGTCACTTATCGTCGCTCTGATGCAGCAGTGTGCTCTCGCCCCGGTAAAAACTTTCACCATCGGATTTGATGACGAGGCTTACAACGAAGCCGAAGACGCCAAGCGGGTCGCCGAGCATATCGGGACCGAGCACACGGAACTGTATGTTTCCCCCAGTGATGCTCTGGATATTATACCACAGATCCCGCATATCTGGGACCAGCCCTTTGCAGATGCTTCACAGATCCCAACCCACCTTGTCTCACGGATGACCCGTGAACATGTTACCGTTGCTCTTTCCGGGGATGGCGGGGATGAACTGTTCGCAGGGTATAACCGCCATTTCAAGGGCTGTTCCATCTGGAACAGGCTCAAATCCATTCCTGTTCCGCTTCGCAGATTTGCCGCACAGGCGATTTCACGCATTTCGCCGGAAAGCTGGAACAAGGTTTTCAAAATGTACGGACCTGTCCTGCCCGCCTCCATGCAGATGCGTCTGCCCGGACAGAAAATACACAAGCTTGCCGATGTCATGGCCGCTTCTTCTGCCGTGGAATATTACCGGGACCTGACTTCGTGCTGGCTCAACCCGGATGAGGTTGTCATCGGGGCAGATGAGTTCAGAAGCACACACCTGAATCCGGAGATGCAACCAGACCAGAATAATCTCACGTCGTGGATGCAATTCATGGATGCGGCAACCTATCTGCCCGATGATATCTTGACCAAGGTGGACCGGGCAGCCATGGGGATAAGCCTCGAAACACGCGCGCCTTTTCTGGATCATGAAATTGTGGAATTTTCCCAGCGGTTGCCCATGCACCTGCGACTGCAAAACGGAAAATCCAAATACGCACTGCGGAAAATTTTATATAAATACGTCCCACAGGAATACATTGAACGTCCCAAAATGGGCTTTGGAATACCTATCGATAACTGGCTTCGTGGTCCCTTAAAAGAATGGGCGGAAGAACTGCTTTCTGTTAAACGTCTGGACAGTGACGGCTACTTTGAAAGCAGTCACATCCGTCTTGCTTGGAACGAACACATGGGCGGCGAGAAAGACAACCATTACAAGATATGGAACATATTGGTTTTCCAGTCCTGGTGTGATCACTGGAAAATTTAATTCAATGCTCCTGACCAGCAAGAAAACTGTAAAAGATCTGCTCTAGGAGTCCGTAAATTGCAGTTTGACAGATTCACCCCGGATACCGGAGACACATATAAATGAAAATTGCGGTTATTGGTGGCTACGGCCCTTCTCTCATAAATTTTCGCGGCCCGATGCTCCGGTCAATGAAACAAGCCGGACATGATGTTTACGGGATCGCACCGCTGGATTCTCCGGATGTGCCGGACAAACTCAAAGAGATGGGCATAGAATACATTGAAGCTCCCATTAAGCGAACGGGAATGAATCCTTTCCGGGACCTGATCACAATTATTAGTCTGATCAGAATCCTGTGGAAGATCAAACCTGATGCTGTGCTATCCTACACAATCAAGCCGGTTATTTACGGTTCCATCGCCGCTAAGCTTGCGGGGGTTCGAAATATTTATTCCATGATCACAGGACTCGGGTATGCTTTCGGCCGGACTTCGGGGAAGAGAGGACTCCTGTTCAAGCTGGTCAAAGCCATGTACAGGGCCGGACTGTATTTCAACAAAGGAATCATGTTCCAGAACCCGGATGACCGAGAACTGTTCGCTGATCTGAGCTTATTCAGTAGTGACAAGAAAACCGTGGTGACCAATGGTTCCGGTGTCGACATGGAGTATTTTTCGTTTACCCCTGTGAAGAAAGGAACTCCGGTCTTCCTGTGCGTATCGCGCCTGCTCAAGGAAAAAGGAGTGCGAGAATTCGCTGAAGCCTCCATCCATTTGAAAAAAAAATATCCGGAAGCAGAATTTCGCCTTGTAGGGCCTCAGGATCACGGGCCTGATTCTATAAATGAAAAAGTAATTGCCCAATGGCAGAAAAAAGGGCTTGAATACGTTGGGCCTGTTGAGGATGTCCGTCAGGAACTCAAGAACTGCACGGCTTATGTCTTGCCGTCATACCGTGAGGGAACCCCGCGCTCAGTGCTTGAAGCCATGGCAACAGGCAGACCGATAATCACTACGGACGCTGTTGGTTGCAGGGAAACTGTGATCGGGGGGCTGAACGGTTATACCGTCCCGGTAAAAGATGTGGATGCCCTTGCGGAAGCGATGGAACTTTTCATAATCCAGCCCTCACTGGCCGGACCTATGGGAGAAAGTTCCCGTGACTATGCGGCTGAAAAATATGATGTTAACAAGGTTAACAAGACCATTTTGAATTTTATGGAACTTTAAAAACTCCATCATAAATCACCAGTTACGAGGTTCAAGCTACAGCTGGGATTGTAGTTAAACTCTCCGTAAGCTTCCCGGCTGGACCACTAAAGGTAAATTAATGACAGTAAAAAGACTCTTCGACCTGATTGTATCAATCTCAGCACTGATAATTTTCTTTCCTGTTCTTGTTGTGGTCGCCATTGCCATCCACAAAAAAATGGGCGGCGGTATTTTTTTCATCCAGAGAAGACCGGGACTGTACGGCAGACCATTTAATATTATCAAGTTCAAGACCATGTCCGATGCGCGTGACGCAAACGGGAACCTGCTGCCCGACTCTGAAAGACTGAGCAGATTCGGAAGAATTCTGCGCTCAACCTCACTGGACGAATTGCCGGAACTCATAAACGTTATTTTCGGGGATATGTCACTGGTTGGTCCCCGGCCTCTGCTTATGCAGTACATAGACCGTTATAACCCGGAACAGGCCCGCAGACATGAAGTTCTGCCCGGAATTACCGGCTGGGCTCAGGTCAACGGCCGCAACGCCATTTCCTGGGAAGACAAATTCAAGCTCGATGTCTGGTATGTGGACAACCACAATCTGTGGCTGGACATCAAAATCCTTTTCATGACAATAGCCCGCGTCTTCAAGCGGGAAGGAATCAGTCAACAGGGGCAGGCTACCGCTCGGGAATTTATGGGCTCCAAAAAAGAATCCTGATTCCCGTTCGGCATCTTGAATCATTTCCAATAAGGTTGGAGAATCATAAAAACTTTAATAAGCCTGACGGCCATTACGCAATACATGTGTTGCAATTGAAACGGATTGAAAATGAAAAGAATCATCATCATGGGCGCAGGCGGACACGGGCAGGTGGTAGCAGACGCACTTCAACAAATGGACGGCGCCGAGCCGATAGCTTTTCTGGATGAAAATCCTGCTGTAATCGGTACCGAAGTTATGAATATCCCAGTTCCCGGTGGAAATGACAGTCTCGCTAAAGTTGACCATGACGGCATTGTCATCGCTTTGGGAAACAACAGTCTGCGCAGAAGAATATTTGAGGAACTCATTGCCGCTGGAGAAAAAATTTTTACTGTAATCCATCCCTCTGCCACCATTGCCCCCAATGTCAAAATCGGCAAAGGGTGTATGATACTGGCCGGAGCGGTTATCAATACTGGTGCTGAAATCAAAGACAATACAATCATAAACACCAACAGCACTGTAGAGCATCATAATATAATAGGTCCTCACGCCCACATTGCGCCGGGTTCTACCCTTGGCGGCGAGGTCATCATCGGAGAGGAATCCACGGTAGGTATCGGAGCAACAGTCCTGCCGAGAATAAGAATAGGCCAAAAGGCCTTACTCGGTGGCGGATCAACAGCAATTAACGATATCAAAGACGGGCAAACTGCCGCAGGGGTTCCGGCCAGGACTATATATTCTGACAGTTACTCGTAATGTTTAACTTGATAAAACTAGACAAAAGATATCACCTCTAGTAAAAAAGTGCACCCCAGAAACAATAGGACTTAAACATATTTAGACAGAACTTATACACACAAAACAAGTTCCTATATGGCCAATAACAACAAGCCTGTCATTCTGTAGCCTAATGGAAAATCAAATCAACATTTTTTAACTATAAAACAACAAATTCCAGAGAAGTAATTATGAAAAAGATCCTTGTCACACTTGGACCATCATCTCTTAATGCGGAGACAATTCAAAAATTTGCAAACTATAACGTCTACGTATTAAGGTTAAATCTTTCCCACATCGCTTACGAAGACATAGAACCTGCTGTAGAATTAATCCGTGAAAATAGCGATATTCCCATTTGCCTTGACAGTGAAGGAGCTCAGATCCGCAATCAGGAAATGAAGAATGAGGAGGTTTTTTACAAAGAAGGGTCACTCGTCAAAATTCACTTCAACGAAGTACTGGGCGACGAAAAAAACATTTCCTTCAAGCCAGCTGGAGTTGCAAAAAAACTGAAAGTTGGAGACACGCTCCACGTTGATTTTGATCTCGTCAGCCTTAAAATCGAAGAGGAACATGACTCCTGCTTCGTTGCAAAAGTCCTTAAATCCGGAAATGTAAAAAGCCGCAAAGCTGTATCAGTTGATAGACACATCGAAATCGACGCAGTTCTTGAAGGTGACAAAGAAGCATTTGAGCTTGGTAGAAAACTGGGCATTAAACATTTTGCTCTTTCATTTGCAAGCCATGAAAATGACGTAAAGATAGTACGTAACATCGTAGGCCCTGAGAGCAGAATCATATCCAAGATTGAAAGCATTGAAGCCCTGACAAATATCAAAGGCATCATTGAGCAATCAGATGAATTACTTATTGACCGCGGGGATCTCTCTAAATCTGTAGCACTTGAAAAAATCCCTTTCCTACAAAGAAGAATCATTTCTATCTGCAGACTTCACGGCAAACCCATCTTTGTTGCGACTAACCTGCTTGAAACTATGGTAAAAAGTGAAGTGCCAACCAGGGCTGAACTCAACGACATCACAAGCACAATCCTGATGGGTGCAGATGGACTCGTACTTGCCGCTGAAACTGCCGTTGGTAAATTCCCAATAAAAGTAGTTGAAATGGCCGATTCAATGTGCAAGCTCTGCTGGAAATGGACCCCGAATACTTCTATGAAAGAAATTTTGGAGATGTAAGAATGTCTTTTGAGCCATTTTCTTTGTGGCTGATGGGACCTACTTCTGCAGGCAAAACCACAATTGCACTTGCACTTGTTGAGTATTTGAAATGTGCAGGACACCCCGTCCTGCACGTTGACGGCGATGAGGTCCGAGCCCTTTTCGGAAAAAATATTGGATTTACGAAGGAAGACCGCCTGCGTGTTGTCAATGCCTGTATTTTCATGATGGAAAAGGCAAGACAGGCTGGAGTTTCTGCTATTTGCTCTGCTCTTACAGCAAATGATGATGCCAGAAAAATGCTACAGAATCATACTCCTCAGATATCAACAGGATATATTTTCTGTCCTATAGAAATTTGTGCTGATAGAGACCCCAAAGGTCTCTATCAAAAAGCCAAAAACGGAGAAATAGATACTCTAATTGGATACAATACGGAGTATAAAACACCTGAAAACCCAGACATCACCATCGACACTTCCCTCATGAGTATTGACGATGCCGTAGCAAAAATAGTTAATTTTATACAGAAAGAAGACCATCTGAAAAGTAGATCGTAGACATTAAATGAATTCTTTAATCGCCAAAGCCAAAAAATTTGCAACGAGTTTCTTATTTAATCAAACTCCCCGCGTGGTCCAGCTAGTTGTTGTTCATTTTAAAAGTCGCTTTAACTTAAAAAAATTACGGCGTGCTCAATCGGCAATGTTTCCAGCTACTACAGACGGGTATATGGCTTTACATAAACCTACACGCGAAGGCAGAAATGGGGAGCAGTATTTTACCCAGCTATACGAAATGTCCAAGGCTGTTTTAACTTCTGTCAGCCCTTATGAAGCATTTTTAAATAAAGTTGAAACAATTGCAGCCGTTCCTTACCCTAAAGGCGAAAAAATTAAAATCGAATTGAATCATGATTCGATTCTTCCGATTTCTATCATTAATAAAAGTGGTGATATTGTTGACATTGATCAAAACATGATCACAGCCAGCAGAGAAAACAACGAAGAATGCCTTCGATTGTTCATCCCGCAGAACAGATTCCTGTACACGCCTTTCCAAAAAGGTAGTTACACAATTAAATCAACCCACCCCCTGCTGCTCGGTTCTCCCATCAGTAAAAGGGATACCTCCCCCAGCCCTCAAAAAAAACTAGTCCTGACTATTTTTCTTGATTCATTAGCTTCAGAGGTTTTCAAAGATTCAAACCTTGCGGAACTGATGCCGCATACAAATAAGTATTTTTCATCCGGCCTCACGACATACAATTGCTGCGCCAACGGGAACTGGACGTTGCCTAGCGTACCAAGCATAATGACCGGAAAATATCCGGCTAACCACGGAGCATCCAACCCAAACATAAGTCCGGACCTCCCTTCAAAAAGCAAGATGCTCGCTGAATATTTTAAGGAAAATGGCTACTTCACATACAGTATCAATTCAAACCACCACGTCAACCCTATCAGCGGATACAATGTAGGTTTTGACCGGTTTATTCTTGCCCGCGAAGAAAACTGCAAATTTGTAATTGATGATACCATTGAAACACTCAAGGCATTCCCTGAAAGATCTACATTCGGTTTCATTTCAATTATGGAACTCCACCATGTAATTGAACATTGCCCGTCACTCAGCGTCCTGACCAGGACACACGAGCCTTTTTATAAATACCAAAAAATGGACTTGCCGAAAGAATATCACAATGCGCAGACTTCTAGGTATATGGCTGAAATGAAACGGGTAGACTTTTACCTAGAGAGACTTTACCGATATATTTCTGAAAACTATAATGATGACGAAATCGTCATAGCACTTGTGTCTGACCATGGAAAAGAATTCCTTAACTGTAACTACGCTAAATATCCCCTCAATGAAGCAAAAATAAGAGTTCCATTTTTCTTGAAAGGAAGCAAGGTCACAGGCGATATATCTGACTTCTGTATGGAAAATATTGACATTCTGCCAACAATACTGGATTCATGTAGCATCACAGACAATATCCCTGAAATAGATGGACAACTGCCTGAACCCTTTGGTGGGCAGGCGAAGCATTTCGCTTATTCAGAAGTTCGCTATCCGGGTAAGCCATTTGAAGCATCATTAAGAAATAAAGATTACATGATTAGATACAAATCAAACGGAAATATTGATGAACATGGCAATTTCGACAGTGATAAATATTCAATTTATCTTGAAGATTTTTATGGTAACAAAATTGAAGGACAAACTGACCTGATGCTTTCCTTAGAAAAAGAAATTTTAAATAAAATTGTACCTTCAACAACATCTTAAAACGATCTTTTTTTATAAATATGCATCTTGTCGGCATTACTCATTTTGCTCAGTAGTACCTCAATTTGTACTAAGTATTAAAATATAGTACCGGTCGGCTGAATTACTGAGAAGAAGAATAAGGAAGCCTGACAATGACTCAAAATAGCAATCACAGAATATACCTTTCCCCGCCGCACATGGGCGGAGCCGAACAGGAATATGTAAGGCAGGCATTTGAGAGCAATTTCATCGCCCCGCTCGGTCCTATGGTCAATGGATTTGAAGATGAATTTTCACAGCTGAGCGGTTTCAACCATTGCGCAGCCCTTTCCAGCGGGACTGCAGCTCTCCACCTTGCACTTCGCATGCTCGGAGTCGGTCCGGGGGATATAGTCATCACTTCCTCACTGACTTTTATAGGCAGTGTCAGCCCAGTCACATTCCTTGGCGCCGAGCCTGTTTTCATCGACTCGGATTACAAAAGCTGGAACATGGACCCGGAACTGCTAGCCAAGGCCGTGGATCATTATATTTCCACCGGACGCAAACCTAAAGCAGTCATACCTACTGACCTATACGGGCAGTGTGCAGACTATGACCGTATTCTTGAAATTCTGGAACCGCACGGTATTCCACTGGTTGTAGATGCTGCTGAATCCGTGGGAGCGACTTATAAAGGCCGCCACGCCGGGAAAGGTGCACTAATGGCTGCCTATTCTTTTAACGGCAATAAAATCATCACCACTTCAGGGGGAGGCCTGCTTGCATCTGATGATGAAGAGCTGATATCCCGCGCCCGCTGGCTTTCGCAGCAGGCCAAGGAACCACTTCCCCATTACGAACACAACGAAATCGGCTACAACTACCGCATGTCCAACCTTGTTGCCGCTGTTGGCAGGGGCCAACTTGAAGTCGTCCCGGAGAGGGTTAAGCAAAAAAGAGAAATCTTCAGCTTCTATGAGCGGGAACTGGGCCATCACAACGGTATAACTTTCATGCCTGAAGCAGACTACGGTAGATGTAACCGTTGGCTGACCGTTATGCTTGTCGACGAAAAGGAATTCGGTGCTGGACCTGACATTATACGCACCACCCTTGAAAGCCATAATATCGAGTCCCGTCCTGTATGGAAGCCAATGCACCTCCAGCCGGTTTTCAAAAAGAACTCTGTCTTCGGAGGCAGAGTAAGCGAGGATCTTTTTGCCCGTGGCATCTGCCTGCCCTCAGGAACGGCGATGACTCAGGATGATCTGAATAGAATCGCAGAAATAATTAAAGGGTGCGGAAAATAAAAATGATCCACAACCTGCGTAATGCAAATTTCTACCTTATGGTCCTTCTGGACCTGACTATATTCTTAGTAGCTTTCTACGGGGCCTATCTGTTCCGATTCGATTTCAATCTGCCTGAATATGCCAGTGTCCAGTTCATTGAGCTACTCAAGTACACCATGGTAATCAAGTTTTCGGTTTTTCTAGGACTGGGACTTTACCGTGGCATGTGGCGCTATACCAGCCTGCGGGACCTGTGGCACATTCTTGAAGCTACTTTTCTGCAATCGCTCATTCTGGTGACCGTGGTTCTTTACAAATTCGGATTCGGGGGCTTTTCCCGCGGAGTCTTCATAATTGACTGGATGCTCACAGTATTCTTGTGCGGCGGTATCCGCGTCATCATACGATCATTTTTCGCCTATCGTGACGGCAACTCCATACATTTCATGCCTGAATCATGTCCTGCTGACGGCAATAATGTCCTCATCATAGGTGCGGGCAGGGCTGGTGAAAAAATAGTACGTGAAATCCGCAGCAGCGGCCAACTGAGATACAACCCCATCGGGATCCTCGATAACGACAAAGGTAAACAAGGACGCACAATTCACGGAGTTCCTGTGCTAGGCCAGCTTTCCAACCTGAACGAACTCGTTGAAAACAAATGCGTTAATGAAATACTTATCGCCCTGACCGAAGCTTCCGGCAAGCAGATGCGTGAGATTGTAGATGCATGCAAGGAAACAGGACTCCCATATAAAATGCTTCCGGGCATGGATGAAATCATCAACGGCAAGGTGGGCATCAAGGCCCTTCGCGATGTCAGCTATCAGGATTTACTGGGGCGCTCCCCTGTCCAGCTCGATAACACTGCCATCAGCCAGTATATTTCAGGTAAGACTGTGCTTGTAACCGGGTGCGGAGGCTCGATCGGCTCGGAACTGGTCCGTCAGGTTGTACGTTTCAATCCCGGCCGAATGATTCTTGTTGATTCAAGCGAGGCCAACCTTTACGCCATCCAGATGGAACTCCACCATGAACTTAAATTCCATGACTATGTGACTGTCTTAGGATCGGTCCAGGAAGTGGAACTCATGGATTCAACGTTCGCCAGCTACAAACCCGATACTGTTTTTCACGCTGCGGCATACAAGCATGTCCCGATGATGGAGCGGAATCCCTGGCAGGCTGTCCACAACAACATTTGCGGGACTAAAAATGTCATGACTGCTGCAGATAAGCATGGCGTTGACCGCTTCGTGATTGTTTCCACAGACAAGGCAGTTCGCCCTACCAATATTATGGGGGCTTCAAAACGCGTAACCGAACTGCTCATGCGTCTTTTTCATAACTCTAAAACAACTTTCATGGCCGTACGCTTTGGTAACGTAGTCGGTTCCTCAGGGTCTGTAGTCCCCCTTTTTCGCAGACAGATTGAGAAAGGCGGCCCGGTTACGGTCACACATCCCGATGTTACCCGCTACTTCATGTCCATTTCTGAGGCCTCCCAGCTCATTTTACAGGCAGGTGTAATGGCCGAGGGCGGAGAAATATTCATTCTTGAAATGGGCCAGCCGGTGAAGATAGCCGATATGGCCCGAGACCTGATCCGCCTTTCCGGTAAAGAGCCGGATAAAGACATAGAAATTATTTTTACAGGGCTCCGTGAAGGCGAAAAACTTTATGAAGAGCTCATTACAGAAGGCGAAGGTATTGTTCGCACTGAGCATGATAAAATAATGGTCCTCAAAGCTTTTGAAAATGACTTTGAAGCTTATGCTGAACAATTCAAAGAAATTTTGACTAGGATGAGTTTAGCCGCAGATCACTTTGATGCTGACGGGGTTAGGAGCATTTTACATGAAGTTGTTCCCGAGTTTAATGAGGAAGGATAGGAGAGTCTTGAGTGCTCTTTAATTCTCATATATTTATCCTCTTTTTCCTCCCCATAGTTGTTGGCTTTTATTTTCTGCTACGTGGACTCAATCTCCATTCAGCAGGAAAGTTATTCTTAATCTGTGCCTCATTTGTGTTTTATGCTTGGTGGAAAACAGAATACCTTTACCTGCTAAGTAGTACTATCCTGTTTAATTTCATCATGGCTGAAGCTCTTCACCGCAATCGTCGCAAATTATTGCTTGGTCTTGCTATATCCGGAAACCTGTGCGTTCTTGGTTATTTCAAATACAAAAATTTCTTTTTCGATAATATTGCCGGACTCACCGGCGTACCGACAATTACTGAAAAAATAGTTATACCACTTGGGGTTAGCTTTTATACTTTTCAACAGATCTCATTTTTAGTCGACACTTATAGAGCTAAAGCTGCGCGATGTAATTTGCTTGATTACACACTATTTGTTTCTTTCTTCCCACAACTTGTAGCCGGCCCCATTAGTTATCAACACGAAATAACTCCTCAATTCAATGACAGGAATGCAGGAAACCTGAATTATGAAAATATAGGACGCGGTTTCTATCTCTTCAGCATGGGGCTATTCAAAAAGATTGTCATCGCCGACTCCTTATCTCCTTATGTTGAAAACGGATTTGATAAAGCTCTGGCACTGCCTTTTTGGGACTCTTGGGGAGTTAGTCTTGCTTATACCTGCCAGTTGTACTTTGATTTTAGTGGATACACAGATATGGCACTTGGACTAGGTCTTTTATTTAACATAAAGCTCCCAAACAATTTCAACTCTCCTTATCAATCCTTAAACATACAAGAATTTTGGAGACGCTGGCATATTACACTCGGAAGATTTGTTCGTGATTACCTCTACTTCCCGCTCGGAGGGAGCAGAAAAGGAGCTTACAGGACTCTTGCAAACCTAATGGCTTGTTTTGTGCTCATCGGCCTTTGGCATGGTGCTGGATGGAATTTCATTCTATGGGGAGCATTGCACGGCTTAGCAATGATCATCCAGCGTATATGGCAAAACATTGGTGGTAAACTACCCTCTTATGCAGGCTGGCTGCTAACTCTTTTATACGTTAATGGCTGCTGGGTTCTTTTTCGAACAGAAACAACATTTGATGCTGTTAAAATTTTCAAAGGAATGTGCGGCTTAGTAAATATAGGATTTTCACCGGCATTGACCACACACGAAGACTTCATAGTACTCGGCTCAAGTATTGCATTGATCGGTTTTGCAGGCCTGGCTAAAAACTCATTCAGCATAGCTGAAAACATGAAATTTTCGGCTAAAGAATCCATACTGGCGATTTCACTTTTCTTAATAGCTTTCTTACAAATGTACACTCATCAAACATTTTTATACTTTGATTTCTAACCATGAACGCAAGAAAATGGACCACAAAAACCCTAGCGACCCTAGTGCTGTTCATCGCAGCACTCGTTTTTGTAATTAACGTAGTCATTGATCCGTATGGAGAATTCAGAATCATAGAAGGGAGCCATAACAAACTAAAACTAAAAGCCAAAAAAACAACAGCTCTTGAAATCGCTTCAAAACTTTACGATGGAAAGTACTCCCTCATATTCGGAAGCAGCAGAACAATGATGCTCTCTGAAGAGCTACTGGGTACGCCAGTATTAAATTTGAGCACATCCATTTATAACAATCCAGGAGATATCCTAGCCTTCCTGGAAACCTTAGACCAAAAACAAATCGCAAATATCAATCAGGTCTACTACTTAATTGACATCAACAGTTTTCATTACACAAATTCTGCCAATGAATTGGACAGCAAAACTTCATTACGTCTAGAAACTCTGCGTAATATTAATATAAATAAGCTCGAAGATGCATGGAAGTGCTTAATAAGCAACCAAAAAGCAAACACTGAACAAAATAACTATATAGATGAGAATGGGGTCTTAAGGAAAGAGGACTCTTTATACAAAGACAGAGAAGTCATGTTCTCAAGTCACTACATTACTGACTATTATCTTGTTAAGTTTGAAAAAGTTACATCATTTTTCAAGACACATAATATAAATATAAAATATTATATGATTCCATGGAATGTACACTTTGTCAAAACTCAACAAGAAAAACTAAACTCCATAATTAATCAAATTGCCAGCAAATGCCAGCTATACAATTATCATTTATCTACCCCTATCACTGGCAACGACAACTTGTTTACAGACTATTCCCATCTTTCCAAATCAGGTTTAAAGGAGTTCGCTCCCTACCTGGTCTCTAACAATGAGACTCATCTGGTTAAAAGAGAAAGAAAAAGCGAAGGCAAGGACAAACTCAATTATCTCTCATTAGAAATGTTTGAAAAGACGTGGAAACAAGCACCTCATCAAGAACTTGCCAGAGCATTACTTGATCAAAAAAAAATCCTTATCGAAGTTTTTAAGAACGATACATATAAAAAAATCCGGAAGAGAATTATCAATGAGATTTTTTTGCTTAGCAGGTACGATTGCTTACGGACAATACTCAAAACAGGGTTCCCAATCCACAAACACTACGACATAACCTCCCAAGCTATCCAACAGGCTATCATGACAGCAACTGGCGACGGAGTGGATACGGCTCTCCTTTTAGGAGCAGACCCCAATGCAGAGCTATATTTGGGAGACAGCCCCCTTCTACTAGCCGCTAGACTCTCTCCAAACACGGAAATCGTAAAAAAGCTTCTTGATATGGGAGCTAATCCAAACTTTATCAATAAGAATACTACAGGGTACGATTACTACAACGAATCAGTTTTCACACTCGCTCTCGAGACCCCAAAATTACTGAAGTATTTACTAGCTAGATTCCCAGATAACCCACTAGCCCAGCACGCAATATTAATGCAAAAAGTTAGTGACAACAATTACACTCGACAAGAGCTTGCAAGACTTAAAGAGAAACACAGGAAATACTATTCAGCTAAAAAACCTATTTTAAAACGAATTCAACTACTTAACCCTAGCAAAAACTACCTCACAAAAGAAAACTCAAAAACAATCATGCATTGTGGAGAAAAACGATTCATCATAACTGACAACGAAGCACTTATTTTCAAAGAATTGAACATAAAAAACAAAGCGTCAGATATAATCAATAAAGTTTTTGTATACCAGGAAGGACGTTCTCCGATAACCCAAGAGTCAGACGCTAAAAAAATCACCAAGATAGTAGCTACATTCAACAATATGGTTTCATTTCTCTACAACGAGAAAGCCGTAATGATATTCTGATTCTTCAGTTGACAGTTTGTACAGAATAACCTAACAAAATTGCATCATGCTCAAGGAATTATTCACCTCAAAAACTAGAATCAAGCTGCTCTTAAAACTATTCCTCAACCCAGAAGTATCTTCTTACTTGAGAGAGCTTGCAGCAGAGTTCGATGTCTCCCCCAACGCCATGAAAGAGGAGTTGGATGGCCTCAGTGAGGCTGGCTATCTTAATAAGAAAAAAGAAGGCCGCTACATCTATTACAACGCCAACTCAACACACCCATTCTTTCCTGAAATCAGCTCTATTGTACGCAAGTACATTGGCATTGACCAAATCCTCGAATATATCCTCTCAACCATTGGTGATGTAGAGGCCGTTTATGTTTTGGATGATTATGCCAAAGGCATAGATTCTGGGATTATTGACGTCCTGATTATCGGGGATGAAACAAACTCAGACCGTATCATAGCCCTCTGCAACAAAGCAGAAGAAGCCATCAAACGCAAAATCAGGATCATGGTTCTTGATACGGATGAATTTCATAAAACCAAAAATATTTATATGAAACGACCCAACTGGAAAGTCGTATAAAATACAACGTAACACTACGGAGAATAATATTATGGGTATTCCCTTTATAGATTTAAAAAAACAATTTTCCCTCGTTGAGGAGCAAATCCGAAACAATATGGACGCTGTTCTCGAGCACGGAGCCTATGTCATGGGTCCTGAAATACCGGCTCTTGAAGAAAGACTTGCTGAATATTGCGGAACCAAACACGGCCTAGGCTGCGCTTCCGGCACCGATGCCCTGACCCTGGCACTGATGACACTGGATGTGAAGCCAGGCGATGCAGTTTTCACAACTCCTTTTACCTTCTTTGCAACAGCTGAAACTATTGCTCTGACTGGTGCAACCCCAGTGTTTGTAGACATTGACCCAGTGACATTCAACATTGACCCCGAAAAACTTGATCAAACCATCGAAGCACTCAAGGGTGCCGATAACGGCATACCTCTTCCTAAAGTTGAGGGGTTGACTGCAAAAGGTATCATTTCAGTTGATATCTTTGGTCTACCCGCCGACTACGAAGCGATCAAAGCTGTAGCTAACAAGCACGACCTCTTCCTCATCGAAGATGCAGCCCAAAGCTTCGGCGGAGAGTACAAAGGCAAAAGAGCCTGTTCACTCGGAGACATCACATGCACCTCCTTCTTCCCAGCCAAACCTCTCGGTTGCTACGGTGATGGCGGCATGTGTTTCACAGATGACGACAAGCTTATTGAACGACTGCGCTCGCATAGAATCCACGGCATGGGCCCGGACAGATACGACAACGTCCGCCTTGGAATCACCGGTCGCTTGGACACACTTCAAGCGGCAATACTTCAGGCTAAATTCGATATTTTCCCCGGTGAAGTAGACCTTCGCGACAAGGTTGCAGACATTTATGCAGAGCTTCTTGCCGGAGTAGAAGGTCTCACTGTTCCCACTGTCCCGGAAGGCTACCGTTCTGTATGGGCCCAGTATTGTCCGCTGGCAAAAGACAGCGAACACCGCTCCCGCATCCAGGCGGCTCTGCAGGAAAAGGGCATCCCCTCTCCCATCTACTACCCGATTCCCCTGCACCTTCAGACTGCATTCAAAGACCTTGGGTACAAAGCGGGTGACTGCCCGGTAAGCGAAGATGCTGCTAGCCGCATTTTTGCGATTCCCATGCACCCATATCTTGAAAGAGAACAACAGGAAATCATCGCTGAAACAATCCGCAACGCATAGGGAAGCATACACAATGTCAAAAACACTTCTCATCATCATTACTGACCGGCTTACCGATCTCTTGAAAAAAGGCGAAATTACTGATCGCTATTACAACCCTGAAAACGTTTTTGATAATGTGCATATTCTTTCACCCACAGGAGCTGCAGTCGATATGGACGTACTGCAGCGAACTGTGGGCAATGCCAAGCTGCACCTGCACTCTTTCCCTTGGGGCCCAGCACTCTTTGTCAAAACACTCTGCTGGACCCCTGCGTTACTGAAGGGCTGGGCCCAGCAGGGTGTTGAATTGGCCAAAGAAATCAAACCTGACCTTATCCGCTGTCACGGCAATTTCATCAACGGATTCATGGCCAGTGAAATTAAGAAAGAGCTGGGGATTCCATTTGTGGTCTCTATCCATATCCATCCAGATGAAATGAGACGGGAAATTCAGCATGGCTGGAAAACACTACTGTACTACAACGCCTCTAAACGGGTGGAAGACATCACCCTGGACCATGCAGACGTAGCCATACTGGTCTATAAATCCCAACTCACATACAAAGCACTCAAGCGATGCAAACGGGTTGAGCAGATTTACAACGTCATCAATCCGAAAAACATCGGTAAGAAAACTAATTACAAACAGACCGGCGAAAACCTAAAGGTTGTCACAGTGACAAGACTGGTTCCGGGACGAAATCCTGAAAACATTCTTCGGGCTGTAGACGGCGAAAAAATAGATTTGACCATCATCGGTGACGGTCCCTACCTGCAGCAGCTCAAAGATATCGCTGCGAATATTTCAGGGCCGGCCACAGTGGAATTCATCACTGCCCTGCCCAATGAAAAACTCTGTACAATGCTGCCGGAATTCGATGTATTCGCCATGCACACAGAGTACGATGGCATCCACAAGACAGCTCTTGAAGCCTCACTTGCTGGTCTACCGCTGGTTGTAAACAAGCGCAAACACGGCATTGTTCCTGAATTCAAGGGAGACTGGCTTCTCTCATGCGAAAACACACCGGAAGGATTCCGGGAGCAGCTTCGCTCATATATGGATGAAAATGTCAGGAAAAGTTATGGCCAAAAAGCTGCTGCACACTCTAAGGTCAACTGGGACCCAGAATACAGTGAAAAACGATACGCAGACGTTTATAGGGAATTTTTAAAATAATGATTCTCTTCATTACTTACGACTATCCACCAATCCTGTCGCCGGAATCAATTCAAGTGCAACGCAGAGCAATGACACTGGCTCGCAACGGGCATCAGGTCCATGTATTGACATGCTGCAACCAGCCTGATTTCGAATTCCTGGACCCAAGGCTGGTCCGCGACACAGAGAACCTAACTATCCACCGAGTTAACAAGGTTCCTGGCGAAAAATGGCTGCACTATCTTTGCGGCGGGTTAGAAATCACAGATCGAAAGTTCTGGTGGAAATCCCCCGCAGCCGGTTCAGCCATAAAGCTAATCAAAGAATTCAACATCAAGAATATTTATACACACTCCACCCCGCTAATTAACCATCTGGCGGGGTTGGCTGTGAAAAAGGCCTGCCCAACTTTAAAATGGACTGCACATTTTTCCGATCCATGGACCTTGAATCCATACATAAAATATCGCACTGGAATTCAAAAAAGAATTAACAAGTGGTATGAAAAATCGGTCATCTCCCATGCTGACACTATCACTGTCACATCAGGAAAAACCAAAGAACTTTTTGTAAAAAGACTTGGGACTACGACAAGCAAAGTACGAGTCCTGCCGCATGTTTTTGACCCGGAGCTATATACCCGTAAAAAAAAAGAGCTGCACAAAAAAATAGTGGCTCATACCGGAAATATATATGGCCTACGTTCCGTTGCTCCGTTCATCGAGGCTGTGGCAAAGGCTTCCCCTAGAAATATTGAGTTCCACTTCTACGGCCGCATGAAAGATGATGAACGCAAGATGGCCGAAGAAAAATGCCCAGACCTTATTAAAATTTTTGATCCGGTTCCGTACCTTGATTCTATTAAGGTACTTTCCGGAGCAGATATACTAATGGTCATTGATGCTCCCCTCAAAGACTCACCATTTTTCCCGTCCAAATTGGCTGATTATATTGGCGCGGGCAAGCCTGTAGTTGCGCTTACTCCGCTTTCATCCACCACAACGGAAATAATGCGCGACATTCAAAAAGACTTGCTGGTAGCTGATAGTTCTGATGTGCCTTCAATTGCCGCTCTTATCCGCCGCATGGACACATCAGAAGAGACAGATCTTATCGAAAACGGTAAAAATTTATACAATATGAACAATAATTACGATATTATTCGAGAGGCTCTTTTCAATGAATAATTCCAAAATACTTGTTACCGGCGGTGCCGGAGCCATAGGCTTGAACCTCATCGAAAGAATGCTTAATTCTGACGTTAATTCCGTGATGGTCATCGATAATCTCTCTTCAGGCTACAAGAACTATCTTCCCGATGACAAACGCATCATTTTCATTAAGGCAGATATTGGAGAAATCGACTCCTACCGCAAGGAAATGGAAGATTTCAAACCCAACTATGTCTTTCACCTGGCAGCTCATTTTGCCAACCAGAACTCGGTAGACCATCCCTTCAAAGATGTGCAGGCCAATATTATTGGCACGATGAATATCCTTGAAATATGCAAGGGTAATGATGAACTAAAAAAGTTCGTCTACACCTCATCATCCTGCGTATATGGTAATTCATCTATTATGGCTGAGCAGGACTATATCTACCCGCACGAAACACCATATGCCATAAACAAGTACACTGCTGAACTATACGTAAAATACTACTCCTCCATGTTTGAAATTCCAGCAGTATCCATAAGAGTGTTCAACACCTACGGCCCCTACGAGCCTCACGGGCCATACCGTAATGTTATTCCTAACTTTACAGTCCGCGCCATCAAGGGTGAACCGCTGTTCATCACCGGTGACGGCAGTGAAACCAGGGACTTCACCTTTGTAGGCAACACTGCACAATTGCTGACCCTTGCCGCTCTTTCCGACGTCAAAGACGGTGATATTTTTAATGGCGGAACAGGTAAAGCAACCAAAATTGCCGACCTAGCAAAACTGATCATTGAATACACTGGATCTTCATCCGAAATAGTATTCAAGGAAAGACGCAATTGGGATGCGGTTAAAGATCGCTTATCAGATATCTCCAAATCACGAGACATTCTTGGGTATGAGCCGGAAACGACTCTTGAGGATGGGCTAAGAAAAACAGTGGATTGGTACATGAATGAATACGAGATTGAAGGATAATACACAATCGTGAGTAAGCTTAAAGAAAAAAGCATGGTAGGAAAAATACTAACCCTGCTGTCTCCTAAAGATAGGCGCGGACTTATCGGGCTGATGTTTTTCACAATTGGTATTTCCGTTATGGAAACCATTGGTATTTCAGCTATAATGCCGTTCATTTCTGTGGCGAGTAACTACGATCTTGTGGAGACCAATAAGTGGTACCATCATGTCTACACCCTGTTTGAATTCAGCTCCGCCTCACAGTTTGTCATAGCTTTCGGACTATGTCTGGTCTCTTTTTACTTATTCAGAGGACTGGCTAACCTCACTTACATGTACTTCATGAATCGCTATTCACAAGGGCTGTCCTATCGTTTGGCGATAAAATTGTTCAACAATTACATACATCTTAACTATCGGGATTTCATTAAACAGGACACGTCGGATTTAACCAAAAAACTGGTTACCGAAATGCAATATATGGCTTCCTTTTTCAACTCAGTGTTGCTGCTTCTGTCCGAAGGCTTTATTGTTGTTTTCGTGTATTCTCTCCTGCTTTTCGTAGACCTGAAGATAACACTGGTATTAACTGGCTGCCTGCTTTGCACTGCCTTATTTTTTCTTCGAACTGTCACCCGCAGAATGGCAAAGGAAGGCAGTAGACGCGATCAAAGCCAGAACCAATACTACAAAGTTATCAGTGAAGCCCTTAAAAACCTGAAAATTATCAGGCTGACATCCAGCGAGCAAATCCTGGAAAAACAATTTTCAAGTGCAGGATTCGGCTACATGCGTAGTGCTGTTGTAAGTGCAGCATTATCGCATGTCCCCCGCCTTTCTCTGGAAAGTATCGGGTTTTCCATTCTCATAGGAATTATGGTCTACGTGGTCTGGTCTAAAGGCGACCCGTCATTGGTTATACCCACTATTTCCATGTACGCCATCGCCCTCTACCGACTCCTCCCCTCAGTAAACAGAATCATGTCTAGCTATAACAACCTGCAATTTTACAAGCAAAGCCTTAACCTCGTATATAAAGATTTTATTCTACCAACTGAAACATATGGAAACGAGCCGCTTTCTTTTAATTCAAAGGTGGAAATCAAAAATCTATCTTTTGCTTATGATGACATGAATGTCCTAAAAAATATAAGCCTGACAATTAACAAGGGAGACCGTATAGCCTTAATTGGACCTAGCGGTTCAGGTAAAAGTACCATTGCTGACATTCTTATTGGCATGTACTCCAATTTTGAAGGGTCAATTTTGGTAGATGGGGTGAAGGTTAGTGATTCAAACCTCAAAACATGGCGCAAAATTGTGGGATACATACCACAAAGTATGTTCCTTTTTGATTCCACTGCCGGAAAAAACGTATCTTTCGGACGCCACTACGATGAAGAAAAGGTACTGAGGGCCTTAGAAAAAGCTAACATGAACAAGTTCCTAGAAAGCAAGGAAGGAATACATACTCCAGTGGGAGAGAGTGGGGTAATGCTTTCTGGTGGTCAAAAACAAAGAATTGCAATTGCCCGTGCACTATATAGTAACCCTCCAATACTTGTACTGGATGAAGCAACCTCAGCACTTGATACTGCGACTGAATCAAGGATAATGAATCACCTTTACTCACTTGGAGATGAGACCACTCTGATTGTCATCGCTCATAGACTTTCTACAATCAGGGATTGCAACAAAATTTATAAAGTTGATAACGGGACAATTTCAATTGTAGACGACATTGAAGAGTATGAACGGGAACTTGCTGCTTCACAGTCAGAATTCAACTAGGGCAATGATTTGTTTATTTAGAACAATTCTCAGCCCTCCTCTTCTAAGTACAAAAAAGAATGAGAAAAGGGCACGACATGTCCATCTTGCCGTAGACTCACTTGGCAATTTTGAGTACGGAAGTTTTTTTCAACAAAGCAAAATTAATGTACCATTTTAAATGGAGCAATTCATGACAGAACAAATTTTTAATTTTGATATTGATAAGCAGTGGGATTATGAAAACGCTTTTTATATTACCAGCCACTCTACACGAATAGCAAAGCTGCTGGCGCATTACGAATTATATAAAACAATTACAAATCTTCCTGGGCATATTGTTGAATGTGGTGTTTTTAAAGGAACATCATTAATCCGATTTGCAACTTTCAGGGACGCGCTTGAAAGCCCCTTTTCTAGAAAAATTATCGGCTTTGATGCTTTTGGAAAATTTCCGAGGCAAACAAACGAAGGAGAAGAGGATACTGAGTTCATTGATGATTTCGAATCATCTGCAGGGATAGGTATTTCTGTAGAAGAGCTAAGTAAATCATTCAAACACAAATCGTTTGAAAACTATGAACTCGTAAAAGGCGATGTACTCGAAACTATCCCCCAATACCTTGAAAAGCACCCGGAGTTGAAAATCTCACTCCTCCATATTGATGTGGATGTCTACAAACCGACTAAGTGCATCCTTGAAAACCTGTTTGATAGAGTCGTCACTGGCGGTCTCATAGTTTTTGATGATTATGGGACAGTCCCTGGTGAGACCAAAGCTGTAGACGAATTCTTTGCCGGGGATAATATTAAAATTGAAAAATTGGAAATATCCCATATTCCTACATTTTATAGAAAGAAATAAATACAATACGTAATAAATACTACGTAAATAAGGAGTAGTAATAATGAAAAACATTCTTGTTACCGGCGGTGCCGGCTATGTGGGCTCCATCCTGCTGCGTCGCCTGCTTGACGACGGCTACGGCGTAATCTGCGTGGACACTCTCAAGTTCGGTGGCGAATCTCTCATCGATATATACGACCACCCCAACTTCACATTCCACAAGGTAGACGTTGCAGACGCTTCCGCCATGGATAAAATCATGGAAAAAGGCAACCTGCACGGTGTGATCCATCTCGCTGCAATCGTAGGTGATCCCGCTTGTAAACTATACTCTGATGAAGCAATGCGCACCAACTGGGGAGCTTCTGTTTACCTTGTTGATAAATGCAAGGAACTCGGGATTGAACGTTTCATTTTTGCTTCCACCTGCTCCAACTACGGCAAAATGCCTGACCCGGAAGGTTACGTTGTTGAGACAACACCTCTTGCCCCGGTTTCCCTGTACGCGGAACTCAAAGTTAAGTTTGAAAAATACTTTCTGGAAGAAATGGAAAAGACCGATGCACTCTGCCCCACTTCACTTCGCTTCTCCACCGTTTACGGCATGTCCCATCGCATGCGTTTTGACCTGACTGTAAACGAATTCACCAAAGACCTCGCTCTTGAAAAAGAGCTGGTTATCTTCGGCGAACAGTTCTGGCGCCCCTACTGCCACGTTGCAGATTTTACTAACGCCATGATGACTGTTCTTGAAGCACCTAAAGAAAAAGTTGCTTACGATGTATTTAACGTTGGCGATACCGCTGAGAACTACACCAAGAAGATGCTTGCAGACGAACTGACCAAGCTCTTCCCCAATGCAGACATCAAATACGTAAAAAAAGACGAGGATCCCCGCGATTACCGCGCAGACCACACCAAAATCAAAGAACAGCTTGGTTTCAAAATCACCAAGACCGTTCCTGAAGGAATGCGTGAAATCAAGGAAATCGTTGAACTCGGTATCATCAGCGATCCCGAAGGTCAGCAGTACTACAACATCCCTCACAAGAGAGATTAAATGACCCTCGCAGACAATATTCTTGAAGCAATGAAAACCGTGCTTCCGCAGGGTGGAGGATTCCTCCCCCTGCATGAGCCGGTATTTCAAGGAAACGAACAGGCCTACACTAAGGAATGCATCGATACCACCTTTGTGTCTTCCGTTGGTAAATTCGTAGACCAATTCGAAGAAATGCTTGCCGATTACACCGGAGCCAAGCGCGCTATTGCCGTGACCAACGGTACCGCAGCCCTACACATGGCCCTAATGCTGGCGGGAGTAAAAGCCGGAGATGAAGTCATCATTCCCGGTTTGACCTTCGTGGCAACTGCAAATGCAGTTGCCTATATCGGTGCCGTTCCTCATATTGCAGACTCCGAGGAAACAACCCTCGGTCTCGATGCCGCAAAACTCGACGCACGCCTCGCTGAAATCAGCGAAATGCGCGATGGAGAATGCTACAACCAGGAAACCGGACGCAGAATCGCTGCTCTGATACCCATGCATGTGTTCGGCATCCCTCTTGATGTGGACGGACTTCTTGCTGTCTGCGACAAATTTTCCATTCCCATGGTGGAAGATGCTGCCGAAGCCATCGGATCATTCTACAAAGGCATACATTGCGGAAGATTCGGCAAGATTGCTTCGCTGAGCTTCAATGGCAACAAGACCATCACCACTGGTGGCGGAGGAGCAATCCTCATCGATGATGAAGAGCTCGGAACTCTTTGCAAGCATCTGACAACTACTGCCAAGACACCCCATAAATGGGAATATTTCCATGACATGGTCGGCTACAACTATCGCATGCCCAACATCAATGCTGCCCTCGGCTGCGCGCAGATGGAAAAGCTGGATGAAATTCTGGCAAGCAAACGCAAACTTGCTGAAAAGTACGCTGAGGCTTTCAAAAGCATCGAGGGCATACGTTTCCTGACAGAACCTGAGAATTGCTCCAGCAACTACTGGTTCTGCACCTTTATCATCGAAAAAGGTTTTGAAGAAAACCGCGATGCTATCCTTGAAGCCACCAACGGCGCGGCCTACATGACCCGCCCGCTATGGACTTCAATGCATCGTCTGCCCATGTTTGAAAACTGCCCGCGCACTGATATGAGTGTTGCCGAATCTCTTGAAAAAAGAGTGATCAACATTCCCAGCGGCGCAGGAATCCTCGGGGTTTAATGTAATGGGCGATTTCAAAGCCATAGCTGTAATCCCGGCCCGGGGAGGCTCCAAGCGGATTCCCAAAAAGAACATCAAGCCTCTGCTAGGCAAGCCGATGATCGGATATACAATTGAGGCCGCGCTTGAGAGCGGCCTCTTTCAAAGAGTTATTGTATCTACCGATAGCCCGGAAATAGCCAAAGTATCAGAACAGCTTGGCGCAGAAGTCCCCTTCATGAGAGAGCCTGCAATTGCTGACGATATCACCCCTGTTTCTGCTGCAACTTTGGATGCGCTCAATAAAGTCGATCCTGAAGGCAACAAATACGATTATATCTGCCAGCTAATGGCCAACTGCCCCATGCGCGATGCAGACGACATCAGGTCCAGCTTTAGCAATCTAAAAAAGCACAAAGCAGGAGCACAGATCAGCGTCACCAAGTATGGATGGCTTAATCCCTGGTGGGCAATGGAAATGGATTCCGGCAAACCCTTGAAGCCTGTATTTGAAGCTAAACTCAAGGAAAGAAGTCAGGATCTCGCCCCTCTGTTTTGCCCAACCGGAGCCGTTTGGTGGGCGACTTGTAATACTTTGCGTCAGGAAGGTACCTTCCACACCAAGGATAAAATCGGCTTTGAGTTGAACTGGAAAAATGCCGTCGATATCGACGACTACGAAGACTGGGACATGGCTGAATTTCTCATGACCCAAAGACAGGCAGGGTCACGCTCTTGAGTTCAACAGCCCTCTATACCACAATTTATCCTGGCGAAGACCCTTACATCAAGCCATGGTACGACTCAGTTGAAGATCAGACAGACTGTGACTTTGATATCGTTATCGGGCTGGATGAGTACACTCCTGAGCAGGTCTTTAAGTACGCAGGACGGAAAATCGATGCAAAATTTATTTCCACAGACAAGGGAGCCACTCCTGCACAGGTCAGGGAAAAAGCATTCAATTACATTGTCCGTCATTATACTCAGGTGGTATTCACTGACAGCGATGATATCCTACACCCACAAAGGGTAGCTGTTGCCAAGGCAGATTTGGCAGAACATGATTTGTGCGCCTGCGCCCTGAACATCATAGACACTGACGGCAGCGACCTAAATACTCTTTTCCCTGTTATGGAGAACGAAGATCTTGAATCCCTGCTGCCCAGGGCAAATGTTTTCGGGCTTTCCAATACTGCCTATAGCTGTGACATGCTTAAAGAACTGATGCCATTCCCAGCCGAGTGCGTAATGTTGGACTGGTTTATGGTCTCTAAAGCATGGCTTGGTGGTGCAAAAATTAAAACGTCATCATCGCCGCTTATGAGCTACAGACAGCATGCAGCCAACACAGCACGGGTACTGCAGCCTTTTACTGCTGAGCAGATAATGAAAGCCTGCGAGCTGCTAACCCTGCATTACTCACTGCTCAAAAAAAACGTCCTTCCCCAATATAAAGACAAAGAAGAACTCTTTTTAGCAGCAGAACGCAATCTTAAAATTTTCATGCACTCAATGACTGTTCAGCACAAACTGGACAGTTACATAGAAGAACTTAATAAACTTGACGAAAAACATATCTGGTGGTCCTGGATAGCCCACCCTGATCTGGAGGAAATATGGAAAAGCTGAACATAAACGGCAGACTTGTAGGCCCTGGTGAACCTCCTTACTTCATCGCGGAAATCGGCTCCAACCACAACGGTGACATGGATCTTTGTAAAAGTATGATCGACTCCGCAGTTGAATGCGGTGCGGATGCTGTTAAGTTCCAGTCCTGGAGCAACAAGACCCTGATCTCCAAAGCAGAGTACGAGCGCAACACCACCTACAACGATACCCACCGCCACTTCGGAACTCTGAAAGAAATGGTAGATAAATACCAGTTCACCCATGAGCAGCACCTTGAAATCCTCGATTATTGCAAGGAAAAAGGGGTTGATTTCATGTCCTCTGCTTTCTCCCCGGAAGAAGTTGATATGCTTCTGGAAATGGGCATTGACTACATCAAGCTGGCTTCAATGGATGTCACCCATATACCGCTGCTGAGGTACATCGGAAGCAAAGGCTGTCAGGTCCTTCTTTCCACAGGAATGGCAACTATGGGTGAAATTGAAACTGCAGTGCGAACCCTTAAAGAAGCAGGCTCCGGCCCCATCGCACTTTTTCACTGCATTTCCATTTACCCCCCGGAGTATGAAGATATTCATCTTAACAACATGAAGACCCTCGAGCAGGTATTCGATCTCCCCGTTGGCTTCAGCGATCACACAATCGGAACATCCATTCCTCTTGCATCCGTGGCCCTTGGTGCTTGTATTGTTGAGAAACACTTCACCACCAACAAAGATATGGAAGGCTGGGACCACTGGATTTCTGCAGACCCTGCAGAGCTTGAAATCATCTGCAAACAGGGGATGAACATCTGGAAGGCACTGGGCTCCACTGTCCGCACCGTAAGTGAAGCTGAAATGGAAAAGCGTAAGAAATTCCGCCGCCGTTTAGTTACAACTCGCGCTGTAAAGAAAGGAGAAACCTTCAAGGCAGAAGATTTTGATTTCCTCAGACCCGGTACCGGAATTGGACCTGAAGAGCTCGAATATGCTGTCGGTCGTATAGCAGCAAGAGATCTTGCTATCGGCGATGAACTTGAATGGACCGACTTCGCTTAGTTAATCTTGGAAAAGGCTCTCGGCATCAATCTCATCAAGCCACATAAGCAGCCTAGCCTCTACACTTTCAAGATACGAGAAGAATAAATCTTTCTTCTCTTCTTGAACGAGGCAAACATAAAGCGAAGGTGGCGAGTGCAATTGGCTAGCAAAAAGGGCTGTTTTATATCCCTGAAAAGAAATACGGTGGTTTAAGGCATTTGCCAAATAGTAACCCCATTCTTTTCTAGTGAAATCGGAGTTCAATCCATTTTCATCAGTAAAAGTGATTTGTTCATTTTCTTCGAGTAGAATGTTACCACAATCACGCAGGGTTATATTGGGAGCGGGAGAAAACTCCCTTGGAATTTCCTTGGATTTTATTCTCATCTTCTGCTCATTTTAATGTAGATAATTATAGAAGTGACACTAGTCACATTCGAAAAAACACGAAAGCAATGGCAGCCACTGCCATTGACAATTCGTTCAATTTTACCTAACAAACAAAGAAAAAAGCTGCAATTTAAACCTTCATAATCCCTTTTACTTGGTAAAGGACTATGCAAGGGGTCAGGAGCAACAAAATGAACACGAGAATTATTGCAAGATTAGATGCAAAACCTCCGTATATAGCTAA
Organism: Maridesulfovibrio salinus; assembly: GCF_055394525.1. Lineage (NCBI taxonomy): Bacteria > Pseudomonadati > Thermodesulfobacteriota > Desulfovibrionia > Desulfovibrionales > Desulfovibrionaceae > Maridesulfovibrio > Maridesulfovibrio salinus. The sequence continues at coordinate 717,828 of NZ_AP042461.1, read as the reverse complement.
ACCAATTTATTTTGAAGGCTTACGTAAGGTAGGCACTCCAAAAGAATTGGCTCACAAATATAGCACCGCTGGAGCCGACGAAATCACATACATTGATATCTACTCCAGCCTCTGCGGTAGAGAAATCAAGCTGGATCCAATTATTGAAATTGCATCCAGCATTCTTATTCCATTTGCAGTCGGTGGCGGAATTAGATCCATTGATGACATGAAAGCTCTTTTCGACAGCGGAGCAGACAAGATCATTATTAACACCTATAGCCTGCTGGAAGCCCCTTCTATCATCGATAAGGCGGCCTCTTTGTTTGGCAGCCAGGCTATAACAGTCCAGATTGATGCGAAATGGAGAGAATCATGGTGGGAATGCTATGCTGAATGCGGCAAAACCCCCACAGGCAAAAATGTTCTGCACTGGGCAGAAGAAGTTGCTCAAAGAGGAGCTGGTGAAATTTTGCTCAGTTCTGTAGATCATGACGGCACCAAAGCTGGATTTGATATTCCCTTGATAAAAGCGGTTAATGAACTCACACCGATCCCTGTAATTGCCGGTAGTGGTGCAGGTTCACTTAAACATATTACCGACATGGCAGTGGAAGCCACACCATCAGCTGTAGCCCTGGCCTCTGTTCTTCATGATGACATTCTGTCCATCGATCAGGTCAAAGACGAGCTCAAAAAGGTAAGAGGATAAAGATATGAAACAGACTATCGGTGTCGTTAACATTGGATCGTGCTGCAATATTTTTAACATCCTCAAGTCACTTAATTTTATTACAGCCAATGCAATTGTAGTGGACAAACCAGAGGATTTACAAAAAGTTGACAAAATCCTTCTACCTGGAGTCGGAAATTTCAAGAATGCCATGAAAGACCTTAAAGACAGACAACTGCTCGCTCCTCTCGCAGAAGCTGTGAAAAGTAAGCACACTCTCGGGATCTGTCTTGGAATGCAAATTCTGGCTGAAATGGGGTATGAAGATGGTAAATGTAAAGGTTTGGGGGCGATTAAAGGCGATGTAAAAAGAATGGGTTCCAGCTTGGAACTCCCCCATCTAGGATGGAAAAAAATGGCATTCAATGGCCCCGCTTCCCCCATATTCGAAGGAATCACTCCTGACGATGAATTTTACTTCATGCACTCTTTTGAATTCAAAAATGATGACGTGGCTATTGCCACTGCAGAATACAGTGGGCAGAAGTTCATTTCGGCAATATCTAAAGACAACATATACGGACTTCAGTTTCATCCTGAAAAAAGCCGTTCTCAGGGTATACGTATCCTGGTCAACTTTTACAATCTCTAGGGGATCTTAGATATGCAACACAAAGAGACCAAAAAAAGATTTAATCTTCCTGATGAAATAAAATTCTGCAAGCGCTGCATCATGTCTAACCAGCGCCCCAGGATCACATTTGACGAAGAAGGTATTTGCTCAGCCTGCCGCTTCGCTGAATATAAAAATTTTGTTGTCGACTGGGATGCCAGAGAAAAAGAATTAAGGGATTTATGCGATAAACACCGCTCCAAAGACGGTAGCTTTGATGTAATAGTTCCTTCTAGTGGCGGTAAAGACAGTGGATTTGTTGCCCACAAGCTGCGGAACGAATATGGAATGCATCCGCTCACCGTCACCTGGGCTCCTGCTTTGTGGACTCCTGACGGTATGAAAAACTATGAAAATCACATAGTTGAAGGAGGCCTGGACAACATCATGCTCAAACCAAGCGGTGTAGTCCACAGAAAATTGACCAAGCTTTCCTTTGAACTTCAGGGCGACCCTTTCATGCCTTTTACTTTCGGACAGTATAATGCTCCCCTGAAAATGGCCGTACAGCACAATGTTAAACTTGTTATGTACGGAGAGAACTCCGAAGTCGAATACGGCGGATCCATGAAACACGCATATCATCCAGATGTCCCCATTCAGGATGTTGAGCTGATGAATATGCATGGCTTCACCCTAGATGTAATGCGTAAATACGGCATCAAGGAATCCGACCTGCAGATTTACAGGAGACCTCCTCAGAAAGAACTCGACCGAGTAGGCGTACAGTTGCACTACATGGGGCACTACACTAAATGGCTACCCCAGAAAAACTTTTACTATTGTGCTGAAAATACAGGGTTCAAACCTTACTACAAACGCAGTGAAGGCACATACTCAAAGTATGCCTCAATCGATGACAGACTTGATGGATTCCACTACTACCTGATGTTCATTAAATTTGGCATAGGCCGTGCGACTTCAGATGCTGCACACGAAGTAAGAGATGGACATATCACCCGTGAAGAAGCCGTCGGCCTCGTCAAGCGTTTTGACGGCGAATTCCCATATGACAACTATCAGACCTTCCTTGACTATTGCGACATAGATGATGATTTTTTCTGGAAAGTAGTCAATAGCTGGCGTTCTCCCCATGTCTGGAAAGAAGAAAAGGGAGAATGGATTCTGAAAAAGGCAGTATGGCATGAGGAAGCATTGAAGGAAGCTCTTGAACCTTCCCCCGTACTGAAAGGATGTAAGATAAAAAAATAATATCTGTACAGCCCTTGTCTTAAAGACAAGGGCTGTACATTATCCTCGGGATTTTTATGTTATTCAAGTTAGTACTATCCAAAGACACTACATTTGAGCAGGCCATTGAATCTGTTGATCGCCACGGATATGGATTTGTACCTGTAGTTGATCAGGACAATCGTCTTTTGGGCATCATTGCAGACGGTGATATCAGACGTGCTGTGCTGGCAGGGAAAAGAGACCTTAAAGCGATTATCAATTCTAACCCACACACACTTCCTGAAGGAGTTTCTCCCAAAAAAGCATTCCAAACTCTGAGAAGCATTGAACGACGCCACGCGCCTATTGTTGACAGCGACAACAAGCTCATCGACATCATTACTCTTGACGACCTAGACTACAATGCCAAGCCCAATGTAGCAGTAATTATGGCCGGAGGATTAGGCTCAAGGCTCGGTGACTTAACTAAAACAACACCAAAACCAATGCTGCCCATCGGGAATAAGCCTGTGTTGGAGTATATTATTGAAGCCTTATTCAAAAACGGCTTCACAAATTTAATGATTAGCGTGAACTACAAATCCGAAGTCATTAAAGATTATTTTGGCGATGGCTCTGATTTTGGCGTTGGAATTGAATACATAGAAGAAACCAAAAGAATGGGCACAGCCGGCTCCCTGGGATTAATCAGCAGAGAAATGAAAGAGCCTTTTCTGGTTATGAACGGGGACATCCTCACAAACCTTAATTTCGGGTCCCTGCTCAGACATCATATTTCCAGTGAAGCAGCACTCACAATCTGCTCAAGAGATTTCAACTACCAACTACAGTATGGAATCATTGAACAAGACAATGGCAGCGTAACAGGATTCAAGGAAAAACCCTCGCTAAACTTCCAAATTAGTGCTGGAATTTATGCTCTTTCTCCAGAAATACTATCCCTGATCCCTGAAGAAACTTTCTACGATATGACCACCGCAATATCAGACGCATGTAAAAACAATATGAGCGTAAGTACATTTCCTTTAGATGGCTACTGGATTGATATTGGACAAAAACAAGATTACCACAACGCAATAAACGACTATGCCCCAAGATAAAAAAGACGCTGTTTTACTTATAGGTAGAGGAATTTTATTTACATCCTACATTCAAGGTATGATCAATGAGTATAGTAAACATTATACTGTACTTGTCGTTGACAACCCTTCCATGGAATACACGGGAGATTACATACGAATTGAAAATGACTACTACCGCCAGAATGTGTCCTTCTCCGATTCCGATGTAAAAAACGCTGAAGAAGAACTGGGCATAAACGCGATCTATTCATACTCAAATTATCTCTATTATGGCCGACTTGCTCAGGAAGCGAATATAGATCACTCTTCATATTGGCTCTCAAAAGAGAAGATCACCAACGATTTTTACTCATCATATATCTATTTCAAACAAATATTTGACGGATACAATATTGTCTTTGCATTCCATGACACAATTGACCAAGTTTATTCTTTTGTGCTTGAAGCATTTTCCCAAAAAATGGGCTTCGGATTCTATCATACATATATCATACCGGGAATATTCAATAACAGACTGCTGAACGGCACAACACAGCAGATTATCAATCCCCAGTTCAAATACGAATTACTATTTGGCGAACCTCCGTCCAATGAAGAAAATAATTTCATTGAAGAGATCATGGCATCTTTTTCAAAAGAAAAGCCGACAATGGATTATATGAAAGTCCGCCCGACTTCCTTGTTCAACCGCTATGAAGTTACAAGCCTGATCAAAAATTTCAGCAACATCAAATATGCTGTAAAAAGAGTCCGCAATCGAATGTACCTGCAAAAAAAATGTAAAGACTTTGATCTCGGCAGTGCTGGAAAATACATTCTGTTCTTTTTTTCCCACCAGCCGGAATCTGTAACAACCTCAGCCGCCCAGCAGTATGCCGACCAGTGGAAGATTGTTGAAGAACTGGCGATACACGCACCATCAGATATAAACATCGTGATCAAGGATCACCCTTTCGGCTTTGGTTGGCGGGGTAAGGACTATTTCGAAAGACTAATCCGCTTGCCCAACGTCCATATGGCACCGGTAAACTATCCTAGCAAAGAGCTTATCCAGAACGCGCAAGCAGTCCTAACCATCAACGGCTCCGTCGGCCTTGAAGCACTTATGTACGGGGTAAAATCCTACAGTCTGGGCAATGCTTGGTATTCACATCCGGAATTCATTCCGAACCTGTCTTGCCCTGTAGAAGTCTATTCCAGACTTTCTGAGCCTAAGCTGACAGAAGAGCAAAGAAAACGCATTCTTCTTGCATCCTATAGATCAAGCGTTGATTTTAAGGTGGAATACCAACCCACTATAACCAGAGAAAAGATTGAATCAGGCGAAAGAATGGCCGCACACATGGTGGCAAACAAAAATATCTATTTCAATAGGTATGAAAATATTACTGACATGGTATATGGCAACCAGGCAGATTAATGTACCACGACTTACTTATACGTTCTTATTCAAACAAATTTCTGGCTAAAGCCGCCAGAGAAATGGTTCATCGCTTTCATCCTCAAGATTTTTTTATAAAATTCATGCGCAAGCAGGAAAATCCTTTGGCTGAAGCTGCTTACACACTCACTTTTGATTTTGACTTTGAAAAGGATATAGAAGCTTTTCCTTTCCTTCTGGACCAGCTAAAACAACACAATATCAAAGCCGGCTTTGCGGTTATCGGAAAGTTTGTAGAAAAATACCCCGATATCCACAAGCGGGCGGTTGATGAAGGCCATGAGATCATCAACCACACATACACACATCCTGATAATCCGCACTGGGCCCCAAACAGATTTTTCAACCGACTCTCTTATGCTGAGCAAAAAGAAGAAATAGAAAAAACACACGAAGTTTATCAAAAAATACTCGGTGTTGAATGCATCGGTTTTCGTACTCCCCATTACGGCAATCTACATACCGAAAGTGTGTACCCCATACTAGCAGAATTGGGCTACAAATACAGCAGCTCCACCGCCGCTTGCGGATACAAAGGCTACGGAGCTCCTTCTGTTCATTCGCACGGAATAGTCGAAATTCCCACCGGGTGCAGTCTTAACTTTCCACTAGCAATATTTGACTCCTGGAACATGCTGCGCAAGAATAATCCTTTTCTCGGTGATGACGAACTGTTCATAGAAGAGTTCAAAAACACAATTGATGCCATAAGACGCAACAATCTTTACCTGACCCACTATTTCGACCCTTATGATGTGGTGGAGGGCAACAAGCTTGAACGCATGCTTGGCTGCCTTCAGCAACTCAAGACCCCCTTATACAAAGATATCATCACTCGTTGACAAAATCTGATTTTTTGATGTATTTATTGTTCAGTTTTTCCTCACAAACTAGATAAAAAAACGTATGGCGGAGTAGAAGGATGAACATTGCACGTAGTCTGCCAGGATCTGGAATTCGTAAATTCTTTGAAATGGCGAATTCGCTCAAAGCTCAGGGCCACGATGTCCTCCGTATGGAAATTGGAAGGCCGGACTGGAAAATTAACAATAAAGTTCAAACCTTGCTCAGCGATGCCATGAATCATGGGGCATATCATTATATGTCTAACCGTGGCGATATAAAGCTCAGAAAAGTGCTAAGTGATCAAATTTTCCAGAAAACAGGCAAACGCTACGCACCTGAAACAGAAATGATCCTTACCACTGGGGCCAGCGAAGGTCTGGCAATGTGTGCCCTTGCCCTCCTTGCTCCCGGTGATGAAATCATCATTCCAGAGCCTGCATGGCCTCACTACAAAGCCGTAGCACAACTGGCTGGTGCCAAAGCTATGACTGTGGATGTTTCACCTGAAAATGATTTCATCATTGACCCGAAACAGATAAAGAAAGCAATTTCTCCTAAAACTAAAATTTTAGTGGTTAATACCCCCGGCAATCCTACAGGTGCTATTCAGCCCACCGAGGTATTAAAGGAGCTTGCTTCCCTCGCTGAGAAACATGGTTTCTTCATTCTTGCCGACGAAGTTTATGACCATTTTGTCTATGGTGAGAATAGACACGTTTCCATGGCCTCCATCATGGGCGAAAGTGACCGCCTCATCTATCTCAACAGCCTATCCAAGACATATAGCATTACCGGGTGGCGTATTGGATACGTGTGCGCCTTTCCTGAAATATCGGACGCTTTAAACAGGATTCACCAATATCTCACTGTGTGCGGAGTATCTACTGTCCACCATGCTGCAGCAAGATTTCTGAATTCCAAGGAAAGTTCTGAAGACCTTACATCCATGATTGAAGAATTTTCTCATCGCAGGGCAGTGTGGACTGAAGCTGAGCCCATTGACAATTTTTCTTTCCCTTCTCCGTCCGGGGCCTTTTACATTTTTCCCAAGTTTTCGTTCAGGGGCATGAGATCAGAAGAATTCTGCGAATACATGCTGGCAAATGAGCATATCTGCATGGTACCGGGGTCCGTATTCGGAGAGGGCTTTGATGACCATGTCAGGATTTCTTTCAGTGGCACGGTTGAAACCCAGCTGAAAGCCAAAGAAAAGCTTAGCAATTTTTTTAACTCCTGCAGGGGGTAATTATGAAAGAGTTGAGACAAGTTGAAATACTGGAATGCAGCCTTCGTGACGGCAGCTATGCAATCGACTTTAACTTTACTTCTGCAGACACTGAACTGCTGGTTGAAAAACTGACAGGCATCGGTTTCAACTGGATTGAAATCGGACACGGCCTGGGCATGGGCGCAGAACTCGTGGGTAAAGGCGAAATGCCCAACAACGACCTGGCCCTCCTTAAAGCAGCCAGGCAATGCACGTCCGCAAATATCGGAATGTTTTATCTTCCAGAATTATCCTCCAAAAAACAGCTTGTAGCTGCGGCTGACAACGGCCTCGATTTTGTAAGAATCGGTGCCAATGCCACTGAAGCAGAAAGTGCATTCAGCCACCTGACTTACGCAAAAAGCCTCGGCTTGACCGTTGGAATGAATTTCATGAAAAGCTACGCCATCTCTGCTGACGAATTCGGCGTACTCTCCAAACAGGCTGTCGAGGCCGGAGCTGACATTATCTATCTTGTTGATTCCGTGGGTGGAATGACTCCCGCAGAAGTTGAACAATACCTTTCAGCAACCAAAAAAAATTGTAAGTGTGAGCTTGGCTTCCACGGACACGACAACCTGAAGATGGCAGTTGCCAATACCCTGAAAGCGCATGAGTGCGGGGCAAGATTTCTTGATGCCACTATCATGGGAATCGGCAGAGGAGCCGGCAATGCTGCTTCAGAAGCTTTGGCCTGCCTGCTGGAGGACAGCGGCATCCCCACAGGGGTTGATATCGGGTCTCTTCTTAAACTGGCCGATACATATGTATGGCCACTTCTGAGCAATCTGACAATGTATAGCACTCAGGAAGTTGCCATGGGATATGGTAAGTTCCACTCCAGCCACCTGCCCAAAGTAAAGTCTGCCAGTAAAAAATATAATGCCGATCTCAAAGAGTTGATCATCAAGATGGGCCGGATCGACCCGGTTGATATTGATGACCGGACCCTTGAGCAGACAGCCCTCGAAATGAAGAACACCCAGAGTGATTTCGAATCGCTGGCCCTTACTTCCTACCCCGGCCTGAAGGATCTTCAGGACAAAATCTCCTTAAACGACGATGCTGTTACCGAGTTGATCAAAGGTATTGCCGTTACCTGTGCAAAACGAAGAAAATCTACCCCTGTGCTTGAACTGGAGATCATTGATTCCGGATCAGACGAACTTCTGGTTGCTGAACATATATGGGACAGCGAAAGGGTTGTAGTAGGAAGAATCACTGCCGGAAATGTATCCAAAATCATTTCAATGGTGGAATTCCTAGCAGGAAGTCCATTTCATTTTGTGGTCAACCCCCGAAAATCAGCTTTGTCCGAAGACGAAATAACACTTCTACGTAGCAAACTCGGATATCATAATGTTTTTTCCGTCGATACCGGACAATTGAAGAAAAATTATATTTTCAATGCTCTTACATATCTCGGCAATCAGCTGGAGAATAAAAGCATCATGATCTTCGGTGAAGGTGAGCAGTTGAAATCTCACCTGCTACAATTTTCTTCCTTCGAACAGATCATTGTAGTGGACAAAGATGCCGGAGACTCAGAAACCAGCAGCACAATAACCAATATTGATGACTGGGCACTCTTGGATATGAAAGTAGATATTATTTATACTACCATGATCCCCGATACACGGACAGAAGAAAAACTGCAGAAATGCCTTGGCCCCAAAAGCAGGCTGATAAGCCCTTTTGCATCCCATGCTGACAATAGAGCCTATTACCTACTTAATCTTGATGCTGCTTATGAAGGCATAAAAGAGTATATCGAGGTTCCGGATTTTACTATACAGGGGGCAGAAGATTAACATGCAGAAAGCAATCGACAACCTCCTTATAAACTGCGCAGGACTGCAAAAGCATGAATCTCTGCTCATTGTGACAGACAAAGGAACTCTAAAAGTGGGCGAAGCAATTGCCGGGCGGGCAAAGGAAATAGCCAAGGTCAGACTGATTAATATTCCAGCCATGACCATGCACGGACAGGAACCCACTGAAGAAGTCGCTGAAGCCATGCTTGAGCATGATGTAACTTTCGGGCTTACCAAGAAATCCCTTGCGCACACGAAGGCAAGATTCAATGCCACCCTGAAAGGTCGCCGCTACCTGAGCCTTCCGGACTATTCATTGGAACTCCTTGAGAGCAAAGCCCTGGAATACGACTTTTCGTCCCTTTGCAGTGAAGCTGACTATCTTTCAGCGAAACTGGATGTGGCAACATTTTGTAGGGTGACATCCAAGCTGGGGACAGATATTTCATTCAGACTGAATGGTCGTGCAGCCAATTCATGCCCGGGACTAGCCAGAAATCCCGGAGAACTGGCCTCACCTCCGGATGCTGAAGTCAATATCGCTCCCCTTGAATTAGAAACCAATGGCAGGATTGTTGTCGATGGCAGTATCCCCTGCGATGAAATCGGTGTTTTAAAAACTCCAGTAACCGTGAATGTTACTAATGGCAGCATAAATGAATTCAAAGGTGATGCAGGCCCGGCGCTGGAAAAAATTTTTAAAGATTCAGGTAGTGACAGTTCGCTCATTCTAGGCGAACTCGGTATCGGCCTAAACCCCGAAGCAAATTTATGCGGTGTAATGCTCGTTGACGAAGGATGCAGAGGAACTGTCCACTTCGGTTTCGGCTCAAACAGCACCATCGGTGGAACGAACTCAGCCCCCATGCATCTGGATATGGTTATAAAAGACCCAACACTCATCATTGATAATAAAACGGTCATTGAAGACGGCCGCATACTTGAACTCTCATAGCCGGAGGAAATAATGGACGCCATTCAAAGAATAAAAAATATTTTCGACCGCCAGTCAGAAAAAGTATTCCTCATCGACTCAACTGATTCCCGGGAATATTCTTATGCTGAAATATACAACGACTCTCTTCTCATGTGTGAAGAACTCAGCAGAATAGGGCTCAAGCGCGGAGACCGGATAGCCATAATACTACCCAACTCCATCGATCATGCCGTACTTCTTTTTGCCTGTATGTTTTCAGGCGTGACAACCATCCCCATAAACCAGAGCCAGACTGTGAATGAAATTTCGGTCATCCTTTCCGAATCAAAAACAGACCGGGTTATCTGCGAGGAAGAATCCCTCGACAAAGTATCTCGGGCAAAGGAAGAGCTCTCCACACATATTTTCAATGCAATGCTGGAGAACAAGAAAAACAGCCAAACCGATCCCCAATCTATATCACCTTTCGAAGGTGTCAGTGAAGATGACATCCTGACCATCGTATTTACCTCTGGAACAACCGGAACTCCTAAAGGAGTCATCCACAAGATCAAAACCCTGATCAACAATGGTAACCTGTTTTGCACAGAAATGGGCATCGATGACAGCTGCCGCTTCTACAACCTCCTTTCCATGTCCTACCTCGGGGGCTACTACAACCTGCTGTTGCTCCCCTTTGTGGCCGGGGGGTCTGTGGTTGTAGCGGAGGCTTTCAGCCCACATTCCGCTATGGATTTCTGGCCGCCGATTATCAAGCATAAAGTAAACACTCTCTGGCTGGTTCCCACCATTATTTCCATCATTCTCGAATTCGACCGCCGGGAAGATGGCGAAAAGTACTGCAAGGACAATATTAAACATACAATCGCCGGTACTGCTCCTCTTACCGATTCAGTAAAGAATGCCTTTGAAAGCAGATACGGGGTTGAAATTTTCCAGAACTACGGTTTGTCAGAAACTCTCTTTATTTCGATTCAGACCCCTAACAAAAAGGCTGCTAAAGGAGTTGGTGAAATCGTCCCCGGTGTTCAGGTTGAAATCCGCAAACTGGCTGATCGGAGCATGGAAAAAGGAGATGAAGGCGAAATTTACGTAAAAACCCCATACTTAATGACCGGTTATTTCAATCAGGAAACAGAGCTTGATGATGAAGGCTTTTTCCCAACTGGAGATATCGGGCACATAAGGGACGGGCAATTACGCATTTCAGGGCGCAAAAAAGACCTTATTATCAGATCAGGTCTAAATATCAGCCCGCTGGCGATTGAGAATTTGCTCCTGAAGCATGACCAAGTAAGTAAATGCGCTGTAATAGGTGTTCCTCACAGAATCAATGGTGAAGACATCGTTGCTGTTGTTTCAGTGAACTCTGAAACAGATTTTTCAGCGGTCAAAAAAGAACTTTTGGAAATGTGTGACAGGAGCCTGTCGTCCACTAAAAGGCCCTCTTTGTTCTTCCAAGCTGACTCATTTCCCATGAGCAGTAGTGGTAAGATACAGAAGAATGTTCTTAAGGATATCGTTTTACAGCGTATTTCCAATGCTGACTTCAGCCTGATCAAAAATCAGGCAGCATCTGATAAATTTTCCTTGGGAATGAAGGTAAAAAGGAAGATCAACCGTCCCGATCAAGATTTAGTTAAACAGATTTCCGAGTTCCCCACAACGGTGGTATCCGATGCTTTAAACCGACTAGGCTCCGTATCCGGAGACATCCAGGCTGTATGCAAGGACCGTCCCTTCTGCGGCCCGGCCTTTACCGTTGAAGAAGCTGAAGGCAGCAACATGATGAATCACATCGCCCTTGATTTAATAAAAGATGGCGATGTGTTAGTAATCAACGGCAAAGGAGCGACGAGTCGATCCTGCTGGGGTGGTCTGCAAACTCTGAGGGCCACCAAAGTCGGAGCTGCTGCTGTAATCGTAGACGGCAGTGTTCGGGATTATGATGACATTGCAAACTCCGACCTTCCGGTATACTCAAAAGCTCTGGTTCCCGGCGGACCGGTTAAAGAACCTTTCGGCCGAATCAACTATCCCACTGCATTCGGCGGCGTGGCTGTCTGCCCGGGAGATGTAGTCATGGGTGACAATGACGGCATCATCGTCATCCCCCATCACCTGCTCGAAGAAGTTATCCCTGTTTGCCGTAATAAGATTGAACAGGAAAAAAAATGGTTTGCAGGAGTTGAAGCAGGGGAATCCGCCATGAAAGTTGTGGGCATCGATAATTTCCTGAAAAAACAAGTTATTGATTACGAATAAAAATGATTAATAAGATTTATAACAAATACCATCAGATAGTCTGTAAGCGGGAAACTTCCAGATTAAAAGCAAAAGGCCGAAAACATTCTCACTTGTTTCAGCCTAAAGGCAACATCAATTTCAGTGATTTCACTTCCACGCTCAAAGAGATGGGAGTCACAAGCTCTGACACGCTACTTATCCGTCTGTCATCACAAGCCATGCCTTATCTGGACGGAGGACTGCTGGGATTCTACAATAACCTATTTGATTATGTAGATAGCGGCAAAGGTAACGTCATGAGCCTGTCTTATTCATTCGACAGAAGTCCTTTGATGTACCTAGCGATGGATCCAACATTCAACGCAGAAGGAACCCCTACAACCATCGGGATGTGTAGCGAGATATTTCGCAGGATGCCTGGTGTGATCCGCAGCATCCACCCTACACATTCTGTTTCGGTATACGGCGCAGACAAAAAAGAGATAGCCGGAGCTCATCATTGTGATCCTAATGCTTACTCTGAAATGTCCCCATTCGGACATCTTTATAAGCACAAGCCCGGCAAGGAAATCATCATAGGCTTAAACCATTCATCTGTGGGACAGCATTTCATTGAAAATAAAACAACTGTAACCGGGAAGATCAGCAAGCCTATCCTTTCGAAAGTAACAGTTGACGGCAACGTGCAGAGGCTTCCATTCTATGTCGACAACCCGTTTGTCAAACACATTAACGCGTTCCAGAAGCCTCCGTTCCTGCATTTATTGAAGGAAATGAATGTATTAAAGCAGTCCTACATAAACGGAATTTCCGTATATGTTTATGATTCAAGAGCTTTTTACAAAAAACTAGGGCCCATATATAACTCACACATGAGGCCTTTTACATATGAAAAGACAAAAACATTCATACTGAATAATTTTGCCAAGCCTATAGTTTTAAACCACTTTTTCAAGTCAGAGCAAGGAAGTCTTGTTCCAAGGAAAGAAAATGAAAAAACTAACCTTTAATGAGGATGTAATCCTTCACCGCAGGGCTGAGGTCTGGTCACTGATGAATGTAAGAGCATTAACACATGTGGAAGTATCAACTGAGACATTGACTGCCCTTGAATCCATGATCAGTTCTGGTGCACCCGCAGATGGTGACTTCCACGCTTGTGACAGGACCTACTTTTCTAATCTATACTGCTTGATGGGAGACCCCACAAGGTTCCTTGACGATTTAACCAAAAACTATTCCGAGAGAAACAGCTCCGCGCTCACAATGCAGGACTACACACCAGAAGCAAGTGAACTGACCGATATGGATCAGATCGTGGACATTCTGGAAAAACGCCTGATCCTGACCGCTGCAGACGATGATTACTCCCCATACTTCTCTGCCAAGGAATCCCTGTTCGATGCAGAACACATAGGCACATTTCACCAGCAGGTCGGACTGCAGTTACTGGAACAACTACGAACCACATCTGACAAATGGTGGCCGACCCAAAAATTTGGAGCAGATGGTGATCTTCTGGAAAACGCCTATCGTTTTGTACAATATGATTTTTTCAAAAAGTTTTTCACCCGGGAACGGGTAAGCGGTAAAAAGATACTCGATCTCGGATGCGGAACCGGATTTTATAGCAGACACTTTCTTGAAAACGGAGCAAAGGTCACAGGTGTTGACCCGAACAGTGATTACATTTCAATCGCAGATAAAGCATGTGCAGATTTCAAGAATGCTGAATTCAAAGTTGGTATTGTCGAAGAAGGTTCAGATTGCCTAAGAGATGATGACAAATTTGATATCATCTATATCAGCGACATGTTTTTATTCTATACCAAAGGAATAAAACCCAATGAGCCGCTCAATCCCGGGAAACTGCTTAATACTGTAAAAAAACACCTTAGCCCCACCGGCGTTGTGTACCTCACAGAACCGCACGGAATTTTCTGGCAGACACCATGGATGGGTAGTGAAAATCGGCCCTACACCATTGTTACAGAATACCTGAACAAAAAAATCGGAGTAACCCCGACCCTGTCGGAACTATCGTCCTTTTTCTCTGAATCCGGGCTCTCCATCGTGGAGATACACGAACCAACCCCGGAAGCTGCAAGCAAACAGGCCTTCGGAGAAAGAGCGTTCGGTTACTCTACGGAATTCCCCCTATGGTGGACATTTATACTCACCCACAAACCTGAAGTCATTATCTGAGGTAGATATGCAAGATAACATAATGAATATACTTGGCAAATACGCAACTCTCGATTCCTCTTTCACTGTTGCAACAGAATTCACTGAAATTGACGGCTGGGATTCGCTTAAACACGTGCAGTTCATTTTGGATGTGGAAAAGGAAATGAATCTCAAAATGACTCCTGAACAACTAATTTCATGCACATCAATCGATAAAATCATCGAAGCTGTGAAGTAGTTTAGGTTTTGCCGTCTTTCCCGGACAACAATCACCCTCCGGGAAAGACGATCAATTCCCACTTAAGATCAAATAATTGGTAAAATTAATGCAGAATCTGGACGTTTTCATCCATATAGGATTCCCTAAAACAGCAACATCTTTGCTGCAGGAAAGATATTTTCCAAACCTGACCGAAGCCCTTTATCTGGGCAAAAGGGCAGAAATATCCGAGGAATATCGCAAGGCCATCGCCAATCTGAGTACCACAAATATCTCAGCGGTGACCCAGGATACAATCGACAGAGTCTTCAATTATATTTCAAAACGGAATTCCGACAGACAGGCGGACAAAGTCATCATTAGCGATGAATGTTTCGCAGGTGGGGAAAATGACAATTTCCTGTACCTGATCAATGGAGTTCTGGCCTTGAGGAAGGTCTTTGGAAACCCCAAAATAATTTTCACCTTCAGGAAACAGGATGAATTCCTTGAGGAAGTTTACAGACAAAATATCCGTGGTGGATACTCTTCTTCTGTCTCGTACTTCCTGAACTACCAGAATGGCGAATTCGGCCAATTTTATCGTAGTGCCAGAAACAATGTTGATGTGCACAGTGTCAGTTGGATGGGGTTTCATAAATTCTTGTGTGAACAGCTTGGTGCCGAAAATGTACTCGCTGTCCCGTATGAGATGCTCAAATTTGATCCTGAATTGTTTTTCGACAGGATCGGGACCTTCCTCGGCACCTCTCCGATAGCCTTGGACACCACTGAATATGTCAACAAAATGGACAGCTATTACGCACTGAAGACTCTTAATTTTTTGAATAAATTTGTCAACAATCAGCGTAACGGAGCTCCTTTGATAATTCAAAATCCTTTGCTGCCATTCCTTCCTCCACCCACGGATTCTGAAGGAAAGATGATTCGAGGCTTGCGCAAACTTTCCCATAAAATGACTTTCAGGCATGGGGTCAAGGTACTGAATCATATCTTCAAACAAGATCACAACTTTTTCTCCGACGACCTTCGCCGCAAAATAATGGATGTCCATAAAGCTGAGAATATGGAGCTCGCAGAACTTCTGGAAATTGACCTAAAGGAATACGGATACTTCTAGCATTCGAGGGAGCACACTTACTGACATGGAAATACTTTTCTATACATCCCTGCTTATGAATGCTGCAATTTTAGCTGCAGCAATTCTTTTTGTACGTTCAAGAGGCGGCTTTAATTACCTAAAAACCAAATACAGGCATGTTTTCCACAAAGAACATTTTGATGCAGCCAATGCCCGGTTGATAGCAAACCGAGTTGACTGCATTGTAAACTCTTCCGGAAAACCGCAGGACATATATTTTCTGGGCGACAGCATCGTTGAATACGGCTTCTGGCATGACGGACTGGATAAAGTCGTTAACTACGGCATAGGTGGACAGACCAGTTCTGAACTTGCAAAGTGGTGTCCAAGAATGAAGGATCACAATCCGTCCGCGATAATACTGTTGGTAGGGATCAATAATTTCAAGGCTGGAGTAACAGCTGAACTGATTAGCACCTATCTTGAAGATATTAAAAAGATACGTAGCTGTTTTTCCGAAAATTCCCAATATATTGTACTTGGAATTCTGCCAGTGAATGAAGATATGGCCAAGGAATTCATAGCCTGCCAGAATATAGAACTGCGTGATATCAACAGCAAACTCCAAAATCTTTGCGCCAATATCCCCAACACGACATTTGTTGATGTTTCAAATGAGTTGGTTGACAACGCCAAGCAGCTTAACTCCCAATTTACCGTTGATGGGGTCCATTTGTCGCACCAAGGCTATAAGACTCTTACTGAATCACTTAAAAAAAGTACCGGGCTGCTTTAAACATGATTACTATCCTTGGAGCAACAGGATTTGTGGGGTCTGCACTTGTAACGGCACTTCAAGAAACAGGAGACGAGGTCTGTGGATTGTCACGGCCGGAATTTGTCCTTGAAGACAGCTCTACATTTTCTTCCATACCCGACAAAACAGAAATCCTTATCCATTCGGCCGGCCCGGCCGGCACTGAGCATTCCGAAGAAAAATACTGGAAAGAGTGCGTTCAGTCAGCTCATAAACTGGTGGAATTCATCAACCGAGAAAGAACCGGTATTAAGCTGATCCTCTATATTTCAAGTGGGGCCGTATACAAACCAACTCAAAACATACTCACTGAAACCAGTGAACTGGGACCGACAAACTTATATGGCCTGAGCCGAATGCTCTGCGAAAATATCCTGATGCACACAGCGGGATGCATAACGGCAATTGCCCGTCTATTTTTCCCTTATGGCCCGGGCCAGCGTATACCACGACTCATTCCATCTCTGACACAACGGATTCGCGAGAATGAAATTGTCACCCTGAATGATGAGCAGGGTTCACCGTTGATTAATCCAATTTACATTAAAGACCTAACAGACAGCCTAATTAAAATCATGCGCAACCCCGACCCCAAAATATACAATGTCGGTGGCTGTGAAAATGTAAGCATTAAACAACTGGCTCAAACTATAGGTGACGAGCTTGGAATCAGCCCTGTCTTTTCAATTAATAACACTCAATCATCCAATGTATACTGCTCCCCCAGGTTCAAATGCAAAACAGTGCTGACAGAAGGAATAAGGGCGACAATAATAAACGAGGATCCAAATGGATAATTTTACACCCAAACTGTTTAAGAGCGAAGGCCCGGGAACCCCGGATCTTTCACTCCTGAAAAAATGCGGTAAGAATGTCATCATTGAAGACGGCGTAAGAATATTCCACCCTGAAAATATCACAATCGGGGACAATGTATACATCGGTCACGACACAATTCTAAAAGGCTATTATACCACAGAAATGATTATTGGGAGTAATGTCTGGATTGGTCAACAGTGCTTCATCATGGGGGCAGGTGGACTAACTATCGGCGACTATGTAGGAATCGGTCCACAAGTCAAAATCCACCCATGCCTGCATAAAAACGATCGCCTGGACATCCCTACTTCATTTCAGAAAATTGTTTTTGATCCCATTGAAATAGAAACGGATGTGAACATCGGAATCGGTGCCATGATCATGCATGGGGTGACACTTCGTACAGGCAGTATTGTGGGTACTAATGCAGTGGTAACTAAATCTTTCCCTGAATATTCAATTCTGGCCGGAATACCGGCAAAATTGATAAGAACAAGAAACGAGTAATATAATGGCGGTAAAAGAATTTGCCATAACCCTTGATGTGGACTGGGCTCCTGACTGGTGTATTGAAATTTGCGCAGAGATTCTGGACAAAAACAATTGTAAGGCAACCTTTTTCATCACTCACCAATCCCCTATCCTGGAGAGTCTTGAATCCAACTCCCTTTTTGAACTCGGTATCCACCCAAATTTTCTGTCCAATTCTTCGCACGGCGATGACGAAGACTCCATTCTGGATCATGTTCTGTCCGTTGTGCCTGAAGCGAAATCCATGCGCACCCATGCCTTGGTTATGTCTACCCCCTTGCTGGCTAAAATAGGGGATAACTACGAACAAATTAAGACTGATGTGTCTGCACTGTTTTTCGGACAGCAAAACTTACAGCCTCAGCATGAATACTTTGGAGCAAAACGACGGAAACTGACCCGACTTCCCTACCGCTGGGAAGACGGAGTCAATGCCGACCACCCAAACCGCTCATGGGAACTCCCCACTGTTGCTGATTTTGGTACCGGATTGAATATTTTCAATTTTCATCCAGTGATCATAGCCCTGAACACTACCACTTTGGATAGCTATATCCGCCTCAAATCAAATTTAAATGGAATCCCTCTCGATCAAGCTCCTGAATCATTCTTTGATGTGGAAAAAGATCCTAAGGGCTGCAAGGCCTATTTTGAAGCCCTATGCAGGCTTAGCGATAATGCTCAAGCACTTACAATTGATGAGCTGTCTGCTTCAGTTCAAATATAAACGGACATCCTTATGAGTAACCCCGAAATAACTGTATTAGCCGTTGATGATGATTGGGACGGACGCATAAATAATTTTACCGGCAAAACTTTTTTCGATTCCGGCAAATGGCTGGATACATTTTCATGGAAAGCTGACCAGATACACAAACTTCTTTTCAAGAAAGGTAAAAAAGTCGTTGCTGCCTTAAGTTTTAGTTCAACAGCTCAATCTGAAGGAAGCATAGCTCTTAACATCCCTCATTCGGCATCACATGGTGGTCTCCTTTTCAAGGACAATCTTGCTCTGGTCTCAGTTCTGGAGATAGTACAAGTTTTCATTCGATATGTAGAAGAAAAATTTGGCCCGGACTTTACAATCAACTACATCCAGCGGCTTGAATATATATCAGGACATCCCCAATATGCTTACGAAGAATTCGCATTATTGAAAAACGGCTTTGTACCTAAGGAACAGCTGCTCGAGCAATACATTTCGCTGGAGAGCATGTCTCTGCCCAGCCAAACCATGCGCAACCAGATTCGCAATAACGCCGATGTTCTAACTATTTCCACAGCAAGAATGGATGAATTCGTCGTGTTCAGAAATATGATAATAGAACAGCAGGATAAGATAAGAACACTTCCTGATGAAGAATTGGTTCTTTCTCCTGAAGCCAGCAATGGCAATATTACGGTTTATAAATGCACCTACGAAGGTGCTACTATCTCCATGCTGCTGTCTGACCAACTTAACAAATCAAGCGCCGTTGCCAGAAACTGGTATCAGGATTCTGAATACAAACATCTGAATTCCACTGGTTCTCTAATTTGGGAATGGCTGAACATCCTCAAGGAATCAGGTGTTAAATATGCTGGATTCGGTGCATCTGCGGGCCTTAATTTCGACCTTGACCCAGGATTGGTGTTTTTTAAAGAAAGGTTCAAGCCTCAGGCCGCTTTCAGAAGAATTTTCAGCTACGATTCTAAAAATTAAGGAGTTGCTATGCGAATCGCCCACATAGGAAACCTTGCAAACCTTGGAGCACTTTCGTGCGTATTCCTGCGCAGGATGGGGGTAGACGCACACCTATACGTTAACGCTAATCAAGGGTTCAAACCCGTTCCATGCGCTGACAAAAGCGAGACATACGACTGGGTACATCTATACCCCAGGAAAAACAATTTTCACTACGCATGCGTACATACCGGACTTAGTTTTAAACTTGCAAATTACGATTTAGTTCATTCGTGGACTGCGTCATTGTCCCCTTTAGCTGAATCGATGCTTAAACTTAAGGGCAAGCATTATTTCGCCAGCGCAACAGGAAGCGACCTTAGAGAAGCAGCCCGTGAAAAGTCATTCAACGGATACCGGGTCAGAAGGCATTTTAAAAATGCAGCCTGGGTCGCACATACATTTGACGCTCAAACAAATGAAGTCGCGGATAAACTGGAGCTTAAAAATTGTGAACTTTTCAAAATACCAGTGGACAATCTCGTTGACGATAGAATGGAAAGAATGTTTACCGAAAATGTGCCGATCTTTTTCTGCCCCAGCAGATTGCAAATAAGAAAAAACGCAGCTCATGAACGTGTAAGCAAAAACAATGACCGTTTTATCAAAGCATTCGCAAGATTTATCAATGGTGGTGGTAAAGCGAGGCTTGTACTTGTCAAACATGGAGATAACAAGGATGAAGTAATCAAGCTTACTCATGAACTCAATATTTCAGAATATATCACTTGGATAGATTACCTGACCCCTAAAGAACTGGTGGATATGTGCAATAGGTGTGATGTTGTTGTTGACCAATTCAATGACCTCTCTTACCCTGCCCCTGGAGGCGGAATCGCTTTCGAAGCTATGTCTTGTGCAAGGCCAATACTGACCTACTCTGATGCAGAAGCAACAATAAGGGAATACGGTGAAGCTCCACCAATGCTCATAGGCAAAACAGAGAATGATATTTTAGCCCAGATTGAATCCTGTACAGACTTATCAATGCTAAAAGATCGCGGCAGGGGATGTCTGGAATGGGCTATGAAACACCATGGTTGGGAGCAACTGACCAGCCACATGATTGATCAATATAAAAAGTATATATACTAAGATGAAAAACAATCAGGAAGCCTTGGATAGAACGGCAGATTTATATTTGGAAAAAGATGCATGTCTAATTTTAAACGGCAAGATTCAGCATCTCATTGCAGATTACATTGTTAACAGCATGCCTAAAGAACAGAGTTCTGTTCTGGAAATGGGAATTGGCGAAAACATCTGGCCTCCTCTAATCCTAAACAAATTTAAAAAATATGCTGTAGTAGATGCTTCCCCAAAACTTATTGCCCACTACAGTTCTGTTTATAAAGACATCACATATTACGAATCATTTTTTGAAGATTTTAAGCCTACCCAAAAATATGATCAGGTGCTTTGCTCTAACGTTCTTGATTTCGTTGATGATCCTAAAAAAGTTTTGACATTGATGAAAGATTGGATGCATGAGAATTCACTCTTACATATTGCATTACCAAATGCGGACTCAATTCACCGCAGGCTGGCTGTTGCAATGAAAATGCAAGAGAAAACAAGTGATAAGGGTGAAACAAATGTTAAAATTAATCATACTTTTGTCTTCACAATTTATGAAATTAAAAACCTTCTTCAAGAATGTGGTTATAAAATCAATTCAATAGAAGGCCTTTTCTATAAGCCTTTCCCTAACAACCTGATGGTCGACTTAAACGACAGGCAACTAAACGGACTCTTTGATTTAGCTTTTAGTTTTCCTCCAGAAGACAGTGCTGTCATGTATATTGTAGCAACCCTTTAACAATTAACCAATATGAAACCAAAATATTATGCACATCCAACATCAGATATAGCTCATGATGCGACCATTGGAGAAGGGACATCCATATGGCAGCACACACAAATTCGAGAGCAGGCATCTATTGGGCAGGAATGTATCATAGGAAAGGGTGCTTTTATTGATTTTCAGGCTGTCGTTGGCAACCGAGTAAAAATCCAGAACTACGCAAACATTTTTCGGGGAGTAACAATTGAAGATGGTGTCTTCATCGGACCATCTGTCTGCTTTACAAACGATATGTTTCCCCGTGCTATTAACGTTGACGGATCTCTTCAAGATTACCGGGATTGGAAATGCTATGAAACCCGCGTCAAAACAGGTGCCGGTATCGGTGCTGGATCTGTTATCGTTTGCAATACAACCATAGGAAAATGGGCCATTATCGGCTCAGGAAGCGTAGTAACCAAAGACATACCAGACTATGCACTGGCTTTTGGAAACCCTGCCAGAATAAGAGGTTTTGTATGTCCTTGCGGACACAAACTTCCAGAACGTACTAACGTTGCAGAAACAGAAGATGCAATCTGTCCTGCCTGTAATACTAAAATTACTCTTCCGGCCTGCCCGGAATTAGCTAGAAAGGATTAAAAAATGAAAACAGCTGTAATCGGCACCGGGGCGATGGGCCAGCACCATGTCCGCCTTTATTCAGATATTGCAGAGTCCGAACTTGTCGGCGTCGTTGACCAGAACACCAAGCAGACTGAACGTCTTTGTAGTCTTTATGGCGGAAATCCGTACACTGACTATAGAGAAATGCTTGAAAAAGAGAAGCCGGATGCAGTAACAATTGCTCTACCGACTTCTTTACACCGTCAAGCGACAATGGATTGCCTTGATGCCGGCATCGATGTCCTTGTTGAAAAACCAATTGCAAAAACAGTAGCTGAAGCGACAGAAATGATAGCAGAGGCCAAACGTTTAAATAGAGTCCTTCAGGTTGGCCATATTGAAAGATTCAACCCAGCTGTTACCCAACTCAAGGAACGCCTCGCAGACGGGCAGCTAGGACGTATTTTCACTATTCATTCCAGACGCCAGTCTCCTTACCCCGGCCGTATTACTGATGTAGGTGTTGCGAGTGATTTAGCTACACATGAATTAGACATGATGCGCTTCATTTCTCAGGCTGAAGTTAATTCTATGACTGCAGAAGTGTCCAAAGTTATGAATACCGGCAACGAAGATATTGTATTTGGTCTACTGCGCTTCGACAACGATATTCTCGGCATTTTAGATGTAAACTGGATCACCCCGACCAAAGTTCGTGAAGTTTCAGTTACTGGTGAAAACGGCATGTTTACTGTTGATTATTTGAACCAGAACCTGACCTTCAACTCTAACTATGCTGCTGAGCAAAATGAAAACAAGAGCGAATGGTTTAACACTAAATTCGGTGTTTCCGAAGGAGATTTCACCAGTTTCAGAGTTGAAAAGAAAGAGCCTCTTCGTGTTGAGATCGAATCATTTCTTGAGTGTTGCCTTAACCAATCCACCCCGCTTGTAACTGGTGAAGACGGAATGGAAGCACTTGCTCTGGCTTTAAAAATTGTTGAATGCGGCAATAACTGCAAATGCAAAAGGTAAAATCAATGAGACCTTCTATCAAAGGAAGTTCTATCCTTGTAACGGGCGGTGCCGGTTTTATCGGCAGCCATCTGGTAGACCGTCTGTTAGATATTGGTGCAAAAGAGGTTGTCGTTATCGACAACCTCTTTTTGGGTTATGAAAGCAACCTTAAATCAGCAATTAGCCGAGGCGCAGTTCTTTACCGGGACGATGCGGAATTTGCTACTTCTCTGGAATATATCTTCGAACGCCATAATATTGATATAGTTTTCAACTGCGCGACTAAAGCATTGAACTATTCATTTATGAACCCATCTAACTCCTTTGAGACTAATACCAAAGTTGTTTTAAACTTGCTTGAACTTCAACGAAAAAATAAGTTTAAAACCCTTTGCCATTTTTCTACATCTGAAGTCTATGGAACTGCTGTGTATGAGCCAATGGATGAGCTTCATCCAAGAAATCCGACTACTCTTTACGCTGCAGGCAAAGCAGCTGCAGACCTTGCTGTTGAAACTTATGTTCGGATGTACGATCTCGACTCTTTCATTGTTCGCCCTTTCAATAACTATGGGCCACGCCAGAATTTTAAGGGTGAACTTGCAGGAGTAATTCCTATCACCGTATATCGCATATTAAATGATATTCCTCTTGAAATTCACGGCACCGGTGAACAAAGCCGAGACTTCATTTATGTTAAAGATACTGTTGACGCTATAATCAATGTCTACGACAAGCTTAAAAAAGCTGAATCCGTCAACATATCCACACACAATCAGGTCAGCATCAAAGAGGTTATAGAAACAGTTGCCGAGTTGATGGAATTTAAGGGTGAGATACTTCGAAAGCCCGCCCGCAACTCTGATGTTTATTGCCATAATGCAAGTAATGACAAACTTCTTGCTATGACTGAATTTAACCTCACTCC
The DNA here is from genome assembly GCF_055394525.1 of Maridesulfovibrio salinus. Lineage (NCBI taxonomy): Bacteria > Pseudomonadati > Thermodesulfobacteriota > Desulfovibrionia > Desulfovibrionales > Desulfovibrionaceae > Maridesulfovibrio > Maridesulfovibrio salinus. The sequence continues at coordinate 693,942 of NZ_AP042461.1, read as the reverse complement.
TTTTAAGGATGGGCTTGAGAAGTCAATTAAGTGGTATATTGAAGCCATGTAAAACGATTAATAGCTTTCTAACCTAGGCTAACTTTCAACCCTATTTCCGGTAGCAATACCTAAAGTAGGTTTTTTTATTATCTACCATTTACTTAGTCAGTCCTGAAAAAAGCATAGCAACCTGAAATAAATTAACAAATGCCTCCAAGTGATGTAGTATTTACGACCAGTAAATGTTGTTTTTCTACGAAAACCCGGTCGAAATGATGCAGCATAAGGCGGGCAAAAATGAAGGCAAAACCCAAGAAGCAACCACAAGGAACTTTCCTCTATCCAGACCTTCTGGATCAACTTAAACCGAATCATCCACTTCTTCGGTGTAGTAGCCCCCATTTCGCCCGGACACCTCCAATAATTTAGGAGGTAGGTCTATACCTATGACCAGACTTAGTGCTAAGGAAGTTCAAACGGTAGAGATGGTGAATCAGGTTCAGCGTCGCCGCTGGTCTGTGGCTGAGAAGATGCGGACCATGGCCGGAACATTGATCCGTGAGCTTCGGCGCAAACTGCCAGCCCAGACTCTGAAGCGTTATCAGAAACAGTTTGATCTGTTTGAACGCGTCAGAAATCAAAAGCGCAGCGACAAGGATAAAGTCTACAGCCTGCATCAGCCGGATGTGCTGTGCATCTCCAAAGGCAAGGCGCATAAACAATACGAGATTGGGCGCAAGGCTTCAGTCGTCGTGACGAAAAGCACCGGTATCATTGTCGGCGCGATGAGTTTCGATAAAAACATTTACGATGGACACTCGCTGCCGCAAGTGCTGAACCAATGCTGGACTATCACCGGAACTTGTCCATCGGTAGCGATCTGTGACCGTGGCTACAGAGGCTTTAAGCAAGTTGGCGATGTGCAAATACTGATTCCAGGTCGACCCAAGAAAAGCGAATCACAATATCAGCGACAGAAAGCCCAAAACCGTTTTCGTCGCCGTGCCGCCATTGAACCTGTCATAGGTCATCTCAAGCACGATCACAGAATGGCCCGTTGCTATCTCAAAGGCGTGGTTGGCGATGCTATAAATTTGTTCATGGCGAGTGCTGCATTCAACTTCAAGAAATGGATGCAGCAGTTGGGAGAATTTTTTGCGCTCTTTTCACTCGTCACCATGTTTGGAGACTCAAGACAGCGACTCGCTGCAAATTTTTGATAGACTATGAAACGGCTTTTTCAGGGCTGACTACTTAGCCTTCAGCTTTTTAAATCTTCTAACAAAAGCATTCTCTTATTACTCACTTCTTTTAGAAATAAAAAAGGAGCCACCCAAAAGGGTGGCTCCTATAATAGCCTTTACATAAAGCTCAGGCATCTGGCTAAGAAGTATAATTAAATTACTTCTTGAAGCGGCTACGGAGAACTGCAACCAGAGGTGCAGCCATCAGCAGCAGCCATTCCAGACCGAAGCCAGCTGCGGGGTTGAATACACAACCGGAAGAGCTGGAGCTGCTGGACTCGGGAGTAGTACCGAGAACAACGGGGTCACCAAACTCACGAGACTGGCCTCTGTAGTCGTAGTTTCCGTTATCTTTCAGAACATAGTTCAGGTAGTAAGTGGTAGCAGGTACGAGGTAAGACTGGTTGTTCAGGTAACCGTCACCAACTGCAGTAGAGATCCACCATGCACCATCAGTGGTAGTGGTAGGAGCAGCAGCGTAAGAGAAGCTTCTTACAGTCTTATCGGAGTTGGGGAAGATCTTGTACAGATTAAGAGTAGAGATCTTGTTACCAATACCGGAGAAAGGTACCTGGAAGGTGTAGTAGATGTCGCCTTTCTGTGCGCCCATGCCAGGAGCAGTGGAGTTAAAACCAATTGCGCCGGTGAGTGCTACGAAGTTGGAAGGCAGGCCAGTCCAACGAGCTTTCAGCTCTGCATCAGAGTATGCAGTGTTGTTGTTAGCGAAAACGTAGGAAGCAACCATGGTGGAGTTGCTCTGGTAACCGCTACCGGAAGAAGTCAGAGCACCAACCTGTGCAGAGTTGGGGAACATGAGAACGAGGTTGAAGTCGCTTTCAGAACCGCCACGGGTATTCTTGTAGATACCAGCTGCGAAGGTCTTGGTAGCGTCCTGCTTACCGTAGAATGCACCAGTTACGGTGGAACCGTCAGAGCTGGTGATAGTCATGTTAGACTGAGTCAGGCTCTTGAAGTAGTTGGTGTTAGCAACAGCGATGCTGTAATCGTCAATGCTTGCGGTAACAGCTTTGAAGTCTTTACCACCAGAGTATTCAGTCATGTCACCAGTCAGAGCAAGGTTGCTGTTAGCCTGGAAGGACATGAGACCTGCTGTTGCGTTGTTCAGGTATTTAGCGGTGGTACCGTAACCAGCGTAAGCAAGTTTGTAACCGCGGTTTTTAACATCGTTGGTGGAGATGGTCTGACCATTCTTCACGAAAACAACGAAGTGGCTGTAGGTGGACTCTGCAGTGTAACCACTGAAGAAGTTTTTATCGGAGTTGATAGTAGCGTTCTCAACGAGAGTCAGGCTGTCAGGGCGAGCGATGGTCAGCTTGGTGTTGGAGTTACCGGTGGTTGCGTTGTAGTTGTACCACTGGGTGGAACGGTCAAGGGTAGCACCATCGTAACCGTAAGCTACGTACTTAGCCTGAACGTTGTTGTCGCTGATAGGAGCAGCAGTCAGTTTAACCTGACCGATGATGTAGTAACCCATGTTGTCGTTGTAGTCATAACCTACACCGTACATGTCCCAAACATCGGAAGTGGAGTAAACACCAGCGAAGGAGCTGGAGTTGTACAGCAGTGCGAAGTTAGCACCGTTTACGTTGTTGTCACGAATAGAACCGTTAAAGGTAGCGTTGTTCAGACCTGCCATAAGCTGGTAAGAACCGGTTCCAACCATGTAGAAAGGAGTAGTCAAAGGATCAGATCCAGCTGCGATACTGCTAGAACCGTTAACCTGGCCGATCATGGTGAGGCCGGACATGCTGTTGTAGGTATTGTTAACTTTGATCTGTGAAGAGTTGTCTTCGGAACCAGCAACAGTAGCAGTACCGTTGAACTGGCTCAGAGTCAGGTAAGAACCTGTGGTGGAGTTCAGAACACCAATAGCACCGCCGCTACTCAGAGTGGTGTTACCTTTACTGTTACCTGCGTTTGCAACTTTAAGAGTGTGAGCTACAAGCTTGGAAGAGTTCCAGGGGTTGAAGGTCGCGTTGTGAGCCTTCAGGGTAGTTTTAGTTGAAGATGCGTTAACCTGGAAGCCTGTAAAGAACTGTGCGTTAGAGCCGTTCAGTGCACCGGGGAAAACAGCATCTACAGCCCATGCGCTGGAGGCAGCCAGCATCATGATTACTGTAAACAGTACTGTAATCTTTTTCATCGAAAAGATCTCCTGTTAAGAAGGTTAATAAAAAATGCATAAAATCATTATGCATATAAAAACTTACAAGGTCAATAGCACAAAGACCACAGAGCTTTCAAGTCAATTTTCGTCATTCTGTGAAGATTCTTCATCAAAATGAAAAATTATAAAACTTCATACACACGAACGTTAGGAAAGCCTTCGTAGATTAGCCTGAAATTTTCTTTGAGTTCCGGAACATCAGGTCTCATAATCAATAATTTTAGCAAAATACTCGTATAAACCTGGTTGTCAACCAAGTACCCTTGAGTGACATCTTGATTATAAATAAGATGTGGACCCACCGAATCAGGAAAGGATCTCTGTTTTACGGCACTATTGGATAAAAGTTGATAAGACCCTAAACTTAGGGGCTGTTCACCTTCAACTTGAATAATACCATTATCGTAGTCTATGTTGAACTGCTTTGTGATTGTGCTTACCAGCGGATGGAGTCCTACTCCTGTAGTCAATTTCCAAGAACCATAATACAAAATCCAATATGCAAGCCGTATATTTTCCCAACTAACGACGATATAATTCTTTTTGGATTTAGGAATTGAATGTTTTACAGCGGCGAAAGAATTGATCATTTTCTCTGAATTAACCGCCCCCATTCTATCCCAGGCTTTGGAGGGATTGTTCTTATTGTAACTACAAAAATCGATCAACTGCTTAGACTGCAAAAACGAAGGTGTGGCAAAGGCCAACCCTAAGGGAAACAGTTCTTTGCCACTATGGTGGCCACCATTAGCGAAAACATTAACACCGGAGTAATACATTGTTGCATACCCCCAATCCCACCAAGTCCAGACAGTCCCATCTTTATCCATCTTCTTTCCGGATTCGATGAGAGCCTTCGCATGAGAGTCACCCATGATAGGGGTTGCCGGAGCATCCTTGATGCCCGGAATAATGCCAGAAAACAAAATTGTAATTAACAGCGCAGCCTGTAAGCCAGCAAAGGAAAACCTTTGTGCTGGTGACTTTACAAATTTATTGATCAGCCACACAGAAACGACTCCAAGCCCAATTCCAATCGGCATTCCGCCAAACATTAAAAAGCGTCCGCCCATCATAGTTGTTGCAATGATCATTGCAGCAAAGGGAAGTATAAAAAGCAACAGAGGCCTAAGATAAACTGCGAAAGCAAAGCACGCCAGCCCGATCCATCCGAGTACAGGATATCCAGTCAGGCTTGCAAACAATTGAGAAAAATTAATATTCTGGGCTTCAATAACACTTTGCGCAATTCCCGGATAAACAGGTGCAGTGCCAACTTTAGCATTATCAGCAACTGGTTTTGCATAAGCTGCTACCTTGGACAAAAGAGTAAAGACTACACCTTGTCCTACACCACTTCCACCCACAACAAGTATCAGCAATCCTACTAGTGCATAAACATTACTTGAATATTTGATTGAAAATATTATTTCCTTCAGGTGCAAAACAATTAGAATTGACGCAATAGCTATTCCGATCAGACCAAAAAATGAAGCAAGGGCATAAACTAGGATTCCATGCAACAGCAAAGGGCGATTTTGCTTATCCGAACACAGAAGTGTTAAGAAGACAGCAATTGCTAACGCAGCTAACCCAAATGTACGGACATCACCATGCCACAGGGTACCCCAAGATGTTATTGATCCTGCAACCAATGGCAGCAACCACACCCATAAACCTGGCTTGAACTCTGCTTGCTCGCGTTTAATAAACCAGCTTTCTCTGATTCCAAATTTGAGCCACTTTGCCAGCAACAACGAGATGAGAAGGGGAAAAAAAAGAGTCACAATATCAGTATCGTAATAAGACAAACGAGTCCTAAAAAGATATGGCATTACAGAGGTTGCGTAGGTCGCGCTGACAACTCCTGCCCAAGCCCCACTAACAAGCACCCCCCACGCAAAAGCTGCTACAGCACAAAATCCGGCAAAAACAGCAGGGAGCCAGAATGCAATGTTTCCATATGGCGCATCAATAAAACTTCCCAACCATTTAATCATAATAGCCATTGGGTTATTAACAGCACTACCGACTCCCTTGGCTCCTGCGAGCCAATAGTAGGCGTCATGTGTCCCCATTATGAACTCACCATTAACCATCTGCGAAGGGTCTTCCCATTTAGGAAGTTCCATGGCCCTTAGACCGAAAGCAATGGCGAAAGCCAGTATAGAAAACAAAAAAAGATACATCCTGTCCTGTGTTAGGACAGGTCTATTATTTACAGGACTCATTAAAATGGCTCCCAAATTTAATTATGCCGAAGTGCCAATTTACTCACTGTTTAGTAACCCTGACGACTTCCTCAAGAGTAGTAACTCCATCACCCACAAGGCGGATACCATGATCCACCATAGTTTCGCACCCCATCTCTATTGCATGAGCTTTAATCTTATCCGAAGAGGCAACGCCCATAATCAGCCCTCGAATTTCATCAGAGATCGGGATAAGCTCATAAATTCCCCGACGACCACTGAAACCAGTAAAGTTGCAATGCTCACAGCCAGCCCCGGCAATCTGCTTCTGAGGTATAGCAGTCATTTTGCCAAAAATCTTTAAAGTATTCTCTGAAACTTCAATCTCACGAGAACAATGCTCGCAGTTCACACGAACAAGCCGCTGCCCTAGCACGAGTGAAAGAGAGGACGCCAATAAAAACGGTTCTATCCCCATATCAAGCATTCTTGTTACTGCAGTTGCTGCGTCATTAGTATGAAGGGTGGAAAGCACAAGGTGTCCGGTAAGTGATGCCTGAACGGCAGTACTTGCTGTTTCCTGATCTCTAATTTCCCCAACAAGAATAATATCTGGGTCCTGTCTCAAAAAAGATCGGATGGTTTTCGCAAAGGTCATTCCAGCAGCTTTATTAACCTGCACTTGGTTAATACCCGAAAGCTGGTATTCGACAGGGTCCTCTACTGTAACAATATTTTTGTCGTCACGGGGGAGTTCACTTAACCCTGCATACAGGCTGGTTGTTTTACCAGATCCAGTAGGCCCTGTAACCAACACAATACCATGCGGCTGTGCAAGTACAGTCCTAAACTGATCCAAGTCTTTACCTTTCAGACCTAACTCCTCAAGATTAAGGATATTTTTAGAACGATCAAGCACACGCAAAACAGCCTTTTCGCCGCTCATGGTAGGAATAGTGGACACTCGAACGTCAACTTCTTTCTGACCAAGTTTAAGAAAGATACGACCGTCCTGAGGCTTGCGGCTCTCTGCAACATCCATCTCACCCATTACTTTGATACGGGCTATTACTGTAGGCTGAAGGCCCTTATCAAGACGTTTAACCGCCTTAAGTACACCATCCTGACGATAACGGACAACAAAGCCGCTGCCCTGTCCCTCAAAATGGATATCACTTGCCCCGGTTGAAATTGCCTGATGTAGTGTTTTATTAACAAGCCTCACAATAGGAGCGTCATCGTGGGACCATCCTAATAAATCCTGCCCGTCCTCACTTTCATCAGACTCTCCTTCCGACTCAACAGAACTTTCCTCTTCCCAGACGGTAAGGGCCTGCTCAAGAAGTGGAAAAAACTCCTCTTCATTTACAATTTCCGTGACCAGATTCTTTCCGAGCTTCCAGGCCAGAAAATCTGCCATAGGCAATGAGTTCTCGTTCTGGAGTAGCACCTTGATTTCCTTCTCACCCGCTTCAACCGGAATAAACTCATTTCGCTGAGGAAAGGTGAGAAATAAGTCGACCACCTCGCGTGGAACATGGTTCAGATCGTAAATGTTACTCAAAGCCTTACCTGCTAACCATCAGACATCGTGGATGAGACATTGTCATCAGTCTTTGCGGAATCGTTCTTGTAGGTATTGAACTCCTGCTCAATAAACTCATCAAATCTTTCGCGCTGATTTCGGTATTTATCCATTTTAGCTTTACTAAGGGCCTCAAGCTGCTCTGTTGTTTGAATAATTCTTGCTGAGAGAAAAACCATAAGAGTCTGCTTGTTTCCGCTTCGTGAAGTTGTTTTAAACAACCAGCCAAGAAGCGGAAGATCTGAAAGATATGGGACCCCGCTCTCATTGCGGGTCTGGTCGGACTGAATCAATCCTCCGATAACCATAGTGGACCCGTCTGCCATTAAAACTTTGGTTTGTGTTGTCCGATCCCTGGTTACCGGAAGCTCAAGTGTACCTGCAGTAGTCGATACAGTATTATAAGTCTGATAGACATCCAATTTTATTAATCCTTCTTCTCGATTAATATAAGGAGTTATTTTCAGCTTGATACCGACATCTTTATACGAATATGTGGAAACAACTGAATCACCAGAGGTTGAGCTCTCACCTGTTTTGAAAGGTCTATTCTCACCTACGAAAATTTCAGCTTCAGTATTATCCAGTGTCATAATTTGAGGAGCAGAAATTAAATTAAAATCTCCTGCTGACTTGGTGAAGTTGACTAAAGCGCCAATAGTGGGAAAAGTATTTCCTGCATAGGAAATAGTATCACCCAGAACACCCATGGAGTATCCCCCAGGAACACTGGAAGGATTCGCGGCGTACCCAGGCAGGTTGCTATTTTCAGATTTCGTATATCCAAGAGTGGCTACACTGCCTCCCAGATCAATACCACCCTGCCATTCCACTCCGAACTCTTTAGCATTATTCAGAGTAGTTTCCAGAACCAGAGCCTCAATGAAGACCTGATCCTGAGCACGATCCAGTTGTTCGACAAATTTGTCAATCTGTGGAATCTGGCTGGCATCAGCCATAACGATCAAAGTATTCGTACTTTCATCGGCAGAAACCTGAGCTCCATCCATCCCGGCTGAACTTGACGAGACGGAACTCCCTGCTTTTCCGGCAGCGGCCTTTCCATCGCCAGATTTTGTAGAAGAACTGGATATTCCCCCTCCGGTAAGAAGGCTTTGCAAAACATCTCCGGCAACAACCGCTTCAATATTATGAAGCCGATAAACTTTCAGCTTTGAATAGGATTCACTGGTCTTATCAAGCTTGGCTACAAGTTTTTCAATCGAATTTATCTGATCCCCAGTCCCTGAAACCAAGAGACTGTTAGCCCAGTCGATGGCCTCTACGATCGGAGGAGCTCCCGTTTTCCCAGCTTGAACCAGCTTTTTGTAAAAAGCATTAATTTTACTTGCCACAGACTTCGCGTTGCTGCTGTCAAGTTCCAGGACAACACTTTCACTCGAATCACCAGATCGCCTTATTATATCAAGCAGTTCTTTCATTCTCTTAACATTACTCTGTAAGTCTCTGACAAGAACGGAACTGGCCATCGGAACAGAGTTAACCTGACCAATATTAGATGCGAATGGCTTTAAAAGTGTGGCCACCTGATCCGCCGACATTTCTTCTTTTAGTTGAAAAACAGAGGTAATGATCTCTTCGCCTTTACCGGGGCTTGGCGAGGATTTAATAACGGGTGAAATTTTCTGGGCATCACGCAGTGGCAGTATGTATGTTACATTATCTCTTGTAACAGCATAGAATCCCGCACCACTGAGAACCTGTTGAAAAACAGCCATCAACTCTGATTCGCTCAACGACTGGCCTGCATAGATACTGATATGAGATCCCGGAAGAGCTCCTTTCTGAAATACAATATTTCGTCCGGTATAACGCCCGACAAACTTGATAAACTCCACCAGAGAAATGCTTTCAAGGTTGGCATGAACCGCATCTCCACCTTCAGGCTGGGCCATAGCCCCCGAAGCTAACATGGTGAAGGAAACCAGAATCGCAAAAAATGAATATTTTATTTTACCAAGCATAATCAGCTTCATAAACTCCACCGGTATCACCCGGGTAAAGCTAAAATTGCCCCCAAAAATTAGATGTGGGGAATTAAAATCGAAAAACAGGCTATCTAAACAATCTATTCATCCTATACTTGCCCCAATCAGTCAAGCACGCCATGACCATGGCCCAGACTACATGAACTGATAAAATAAACAGGCGTTATACGCGAAGTGGATTAAGGTCCCGGGGACTACACTTCGATACCTTTGCCAGATATAGCCGAAAGCTAAAGACGGGACAGAGGTGAGCAGAGCCCAATGAGCCGGCTGATGAATCAGATGCATACAGGCGAAAGTCAGCGAAGCCATAACATTCGCCAGACTCAGCGGCCCGAGCCTCCACCTGTACTTAAGCAGACGGTCGATACCTTCCTGCAAAAGAAATCTGAAAAAAAACTCTTCAATAAATGCTTTGAAAAACAGCCATCCCAAAGACAGCTTTATGTCAGGACTTGGGACATAGAGACCTAAAAATCCAAAGGATAAAAACAGATAAAAGATGGGATCGGTTAAGCTCAACAAGCCCCACTTCAGCTGACACCAAATCCCTTTCAAGATTCGGTTTACGAAATAATCATAAACCATATTAGCTGCGTAATCTCCATTGATACACTGAACCAAGCATACTACACTTTCTCCAGAACCCTATCCAGAACATCTTCAGGCAATAGAGTCTCCAGACATGCCAGATCACCTCTATCACAACTCTCACTTCCGCAAGGCTGGCAGGGAAGGTCAGGAACGACCTCCACATGATCAGGTGAAGGCAATGTCCAGGCGCTGCTGGAAGATCCCGGCATTGTTACGGTTGCAGTTCCGACACCTGCGGCAAAATGCCGGGGCGCGGAGCAGTTACCGATATGAAGCTCGGCCTTCTCAATAAGAGCGGCCATCAGCCTGAGCGAACCGGGCTTTTCAAGCATTACGCATTTATCGCCCAGCCCGGAAATTTCCTTAACTTCAAGAGCAACATCCTTTTCGCCGGGACCGTAGAGAATAAAGAACTTATGGGACGGTCTCTTTTCAGAAATCAATACCAACAGCTTACCATAGTGAGATGCCGGCCACCTCCGGGTATATCTCCGGTGTGAAGGATCAACTGTAATTAGAGGGTCCTCCTCTCTCACTCCCAAAGACTCCAGACACTCGCGGGCCTGTATTCTTTCATCATCACTGACATAAATTTCGGGCCCCTCGCCATTCCATTCAATACCGAGCGGTTTAAGCACCCCGGCTTTATACCCTCCGGCATATCCGTCAGGAATGCTATCCGGCCAGTTCGTATAAAGAAACCTGTTATACCAGGGTGGCATGAATGTAAGCTTGACTGGAGCGTTGCAGAACATCATAACCCAACGGCAACGGGGAAGCTGCTGAAAATCAACAACAAGATCATATCCGGCCCGTCCGACCCTGCGATAAAAACATAGCGCATTAATAGGATTACGCAAATCATCCTTAACAATCTGCCAGACATGACTGACCGCAGGGTGATTGTCAAACACCTGCGCACACTTCTCCTCAGTGAGAATGTGTATTTCAGCCTCCGGAAACCTTTTATGCAAAAGAGCCACCGAAGGGGTGGAAAGAACGACGTCTCCGATCTGCCTGAGCTGGCAGACCAGTATCCGTCTGGGGTTAATCGCGCTTATATCTTTCACTACTTTAAAAGCTCACTATTTAATCAAGCAGAAATTTCTTACCTATGTTTGCATCAAGCAGGCATTGAAGCAGAGCAGCTAAGCATACCCGGCAGCGAAAGTCCAGAACATGCTTATTGTCGAAACAACCTGCCCTTAAGGTCAGCGGAACACATAGCACACAGACATTATATAATTGGCAACCATAGCTGCAGCAGAACCGGCAACAAGAGGAATAATCAGGGGCACTTCAGACCAGAGCAGCACAGCCGCATAGGCGGTATAGTTGATTAGACTCCCAACTCCGTTTGTTATGGCAAATTTATACCATCCGCTCCATGGGGCAGAGCCCTGCTTACGGAAAGTAAAGCCATGGTGTAGATGATAACAGACTGTCAATGCGGCAATGATGGCCGGAATCCTTGCGGCGAAAGAATCCATGCCCATCAGAACAAGGCCGTAGGTCAGGCTGGAATCTATTACAAAGCCGATCCCCCCGATACAGCAAAAACGCAAAAAACGGCTGCTAACTTTCAAAATCATCAATCCTTGCGCTCTTCACAGCATTCGGAGGCACACATACCGGGAGAAGAAAAGTGTAGATATTCCAACCTGCGCATTTCCATGTGTCCTCTGCTAACGCTATTAAGAATTATGCCTATAGCAAAAGAAATACAGGAAATGATACCCACGGAAGCTGAGAGTACAGCTGTTGGAAGCTTGGGAACCAGCCCGGTCTGCAGCCACTCCGTGACAACGGGAATTCCCAGAGCCAATGAAATCAACGCCAGAACTGCCGCAATTCCCGCATAAAACTTAAACGGCGAAATATGCCTGAAAAGATGAACCATGGTCAGCAGTATTCTGAGACCATCCCGATATGTGTTCAGCTTGCTGTGGCTGCCTTCCGGTCTTTTACCGTAAGTCGTAACCATTTCGGCAACAGGCAGACGCGCTGTGATGGAATGGATACTCATCTCCATTTCAATTTCAAAGCCCTGGCTTAGACATGGAAAAGTTTTAACAAAACGTCTGGAAAATACCCTGTATCCAGAAAATATATCTGTAAATGTTCTTTCGAAAACCATGCCGAGAAATTTATTGAATACAGCATTTCCGGCCTGATGCCCTGCACGGTAAGCTTCATCATCATTCTCATGATCCCTGATCCCCACAACCATATCAAGATTCTCAGTGAGCAGTTTTTCAACCATTCCCGGTGCAGCCGAGGAATCGTAGGTATCATCTCCGTCAACAAGGACATAAACGTCGGCCTCAATGTCGGCAAACATCCGTCTGACGACATTGCCTTTTCCCCGTCTGGGTTCAGTTGAAACTATTGCTCCGGCGGCCTTCGCCACTTCCACGGTACGGTCGCTTGAACCGTTGTCATATACATAAATTTCAGCACCCGGCAGACGTCTGGAAAAATCACTGACAACTCTCGAAATTGCGCCTTCTTCATTAAGGCAGGGAATCAGCACAGCCGTTTTCATTAATTTACACCTCTGATAATTTTATCGGGCAGGGAATCGGAAGAAAAAATCAAAAGCTTGTGCCCTTTACGGCTGAAATCCGAAACAGCAACTTTTGATGCTTTGGCAAGAATCGCAGAATTTCCACGGAAAAAATAGTAATAACCGTCTATGGTCTGGGGCTTAAGGTTTTGACCACCTAATTCTCCGAAAAGCATGATTCTCATCCTGCGGGCATTTTTGCGCATTTTCACGTCTTCATTGATTTTAAGGCGTTCTGTACGCTCATATCCTGCCAACCTCATGGCAACATCCTCAATCACATTGGGAACCCACGCATTGTAGCGCATAAGTACAGGCAGATTCTGTTCGCTGACGAGAGCGGCACTCTTCATATCACTTTTAAGCCTGAGAAGGGTATTCTGCTCCGGAACATTTTTAAGGGTAAAAGCCGCAAAAGCGATGATCAGGATCCACTTCACATACAACGCTGCTTTAGGAGCCCTTCCGGCCCAATGCTCCAGACCGATCAGAATCGTAAGCAGCATATAGGGAACTCCGGCAGTAAGATACCTGCTGCCCACCGGGGCCGCTATCTTTAGCGGAGCAAGACTGGATATCATGTACACATTAAAGAAAAGCCCACCAAGAAACAGAATAGCAATGCATTTTTCATTACTTTTTCCTCGCCGGACAACCCAGATTCCAATCAACAATCCGGCGATCAAAACCGGGAGAAGCCCCCTGAATTTGATCAGATTGGTGAAATTCATGAGATACTGAGGGAAGCTGACAAGTAACTCTTCGCGGGTAACGTGAGTCTGAGTCATCACACCGATCCTGCCAAGAATATTTCCGGTATCCAGATAAAAATAGGTCCATTCAAGACCTACAATTAGAAAAAAGAATAAAGAGAAAACAAGAACAGGATTCAACCTGCGCTTCCCTATGAGAATGAGTGCCAGTATTCCCGGTCCGTAATAAATACCTGTCACTCTGGAGCCCCAGACACACCCGGCCAGTATTCCCGCCAATGCCAACAGCCACCAGCTTTCATTTCTGCGCCAGACAAGCAGGCACAGAACACAGCCGAGCAGCCAGGTCATTTCATAAACACCCGGCCAGAGCTGACTGCCCATTGTGGTCATTTTAGGATAAAGGGTAAGCAGAACTGCAGAAAGGACCGCAAAGTTTCTATCCATGACTTCCGAGGCCACAAAGTACATGAGCACAGAAGCCGCAATAGAAAAAAGAACCGGCTGGATATAATAAGTATGGGGTGTGGCACCGAAAATTTTAAGCACAGCCAAAAGAGGCACATTGATTGCCCAGCGCATTGTATGGTGGTTCCATTCAAGATAATGCCCGGAACTGAGAAAGTTGACCATATTCTCCCAGACATCAAGAGAATCTCCCCCTATCTCAATATATTCAAGGGAAGCAATCCGGACTAAGGCTGTAAAAAGAATAAGGAAAAAAACCGGAAGGATATCGGGGAACCTTCGGGAAAAGGAAACAGAAGCTGATTTTGAATCCATGATCTCTGATGATTATACATTAAAATAATGTCCGCACGGGAGCGGAAACTGATACAGCAAGTAAACTACCACCTGCCTCCGGTCAAGACGTTAGCGAAGGATTAACAGAACAACAATATCAAAATCCATCATTCTCAAATGGCAGGAATATATATTTCTAAAACATCTTTGACAATAAGAGCACAAATCCATTAACTTTATTAAGCGTAAATCTTTTATCTTCTTATTCTGTCAAACAATGGGAGAAATCATGAAAAAAAATGTCCTGTGCCTTTTTCTGCTTATGACCTTCATTACGGTCCTTCCCGGACTAAGCACGGCTGATGACAACCTTAGAGACACGATTCTGGAGCTGGAATATACTCCTATCAAAATGGATATTCCTCCATGCTCCTCAAAAATAGCTGTGGTTAAATTCACTGAAACATCCCCAATAAAAGATGTTGGACAAAGCAATCTTTTCAGATACATCCCATCAACCGACATTGGAACATGGATGGGAAAAGCTGTTTATGAGCAGCTGAAGTCTCAAGGATTCGACGTTGAGTATTTTAAAACAATGGATGATGCCGGAGACCTTTTCATCATTACCGGCGTTGCCAATAAGGTCTATATCAACCGCCCCGGACAGTTGGACATGAAATACAAAGTGCAGCTTGACGGCATGGTCACCCGGCAGAACAAACTGCTTTACGCCATGAACTACACATCAAAACAGGAAAAAGACCTGATCAATACCGGTGATAACGCAGGAAAACTTATGGCCGGACTGCATGACACTCTGGGGATCTTTCTCCCAGAAGCAATCAAGGCAATAAACGAAAACAAATAGATAACTACAGGCCCCTTTCATCTACCCCTGTCCGCTTCCCGGGCAGGGGATTATTCATACACTGAAGAAGGTATATAATTTTATTTCTACGTACTTGCTCCAACCCTTAAATACAGCTATTAGAGTTTTTTTCAGGGTTGGACAGGACCTCATCCACTGAGCTCTTCATAGCTTTTCCCGACCTCATTCTCAGTAATTTATTACTGCAACCCCCTTTTGAACCGGCATTTTTGCCTGCAAGATACTTCACGACCAATGAACAATTTCATAAAAAATATAAAATTTCATCTTCCGGAAGCGACTGTAGACTGTCATGAGCTTGATAAAACCAAACCTCACTGGCATGTACAGAACTCACTGCCTAAAACCGGGGTCCGCTACCTGCACCATGCTGCCAAAGAGGAGTCGACCCTTCAATTGGCCTATAAAGCTGCATCGAAAATCATGGACGAGTGTCTACCTGATAACATTCCAGACACATTGATTGTCTGCACTCAGACTCCAGATCAACTTCTTCCCCATGTCTCAGCCTGCCTTCAGCACGAACTGGGGCTTCCCCAGTCCACAAAATGCTTCGATATCAGCCTGGGCTGCAGTGGATACTGTTACGGATTATCGATAGCTTACGGTTACATGGCTGCTGGAATATCAGAAAGAGTACTGCTGGTAACAGTAGATAATTATTCCAAAATAATAGATCCTGAGAATAAGACATCCTACATCATATTCTCAGATGGTGCTGCTGCAACCCTGCTGGAAAAACCGGAAACTGCTCCCGTATTTCTGATGGGAACCGATGGCAGCCGCTGCAGATCAATTCTCTGTGAGAATTCAGGAATCAGCCCAGTTACATCAAATGGCCGTGATGCCTCCATTGCCGCCCCGGACTTTCAGATGGACGGATACAGCGTTTTTCAATTCACGGTAAAGACAATTCCGGCAGAGATTGAAAAACTTGCCCGCCAATCCGGAAACGAGATGGAGGATATCGACATGTTCGTTTTCCATCAGGCCAGCCGCAAGGTACTGGAAACCCTTGGTAGAAAACTCAAAATACCTGAAGAAAAACTTCTAATAGACCTGCATGAAGTCGGAAACACAACCTCTTCAACAATTCCGATTGCCCTGAAGCGTGCTGAGCAGAAAGGACGAATCAAGCGCGGCTACAAAATCATGCTTTTCGGGTTTGGAATCGGGCTGAGCTGGTCCGGAACTGTTCTCAGATACTGATTTCATAAAAACGCTCCTGTATCGCTGCAGGGGCGTTTTTCTTCATCTACCCGCCTGATCCTGCAGCCTCACCTTTTCCAAAACAAACTGCATTACTTTATCCACAGACTCCTGCAGTGTTTCCCCATCCGTATCAACTATCAGATCAGGACTTTCCGGCGCTTCGTAAGGAGCTGATATTCCCGTATAGTTTTTTATCTTACCTTCCCGGGCTAATTTATAGTAGCCCTTCACATCCCGGGATTCACAAAGTGAAAGAGGGCAGGTTATGTAAACCTCGTAAAAATCTCCATCATCAATTACAGCCCGGGCCAAGTCACGATACTCTTTGAGCGGGGAAATAAACGCGCACATACATATTGTACCATTATCGACAAAAAGATTGGCAACCTCGGCAATTCGTCTGATATTTTCTGCACGGGCTGCAGAGGAGAAACTGAGATCGCTGCAAAGCCCGTGACGCACATTGTCTCCATCAAAAACATAGACACGCTTACCCGCATCAAAAAGCTTTTTCTCAACACCATGGGCAATGGTCGATTTTCCTGCTCCAGAAAGACCGGTAAACCAGAAAACAGCCGACCTGTGACCATGCTTATTCTCGCGGTCCTTTCTTGAAACTTCACCTCGAAACCGTTTGAGATGCTTTTGCTCTTCTCCAGCCACTATTCCCCCTCCCGAAAGATATGAACATCTCGCTGCGGAAATGGAATACTGATACCTTCCTCATTAAAGCGCCTGTATATAGAACTGTTTAACTGATGGATGAGCCTGCCCCGATCATGGGGACGCTGGGCCCAGCATAGAAGCTCAAAATCAAGGGCGGAATCACCGAATGAGCGGAACCTTACCCTTGGCTCGGGATCAGAAACGGCCAGAGGATTCTCTTCAGCTATCTGCACAAGAATCCGCTCGACCTTCTCAATATCCGTACCGTAGGCCACACCAATTTTGACCCGTATCCTGAAAGAGGGATACGGCATACTCTGGTTTACGACTTTGCCATTGGTTATGACCGAGTTGGGTATGGTGATCATTACATCATCACGGGTCTGCAACCTTGTACTGCGCATCCCGACCGCTTTAACCTCGCCTCTTTCACCGCTGCTCAGCACAACATAGTCTCCGGCCCTGAAAGGTCTGTCCAGAAAGATTGAGACTCCGCCGAAAAAGTTGGCCAAAGTCTCGCGAGCGGCGAGAGCTACAGCCACACCGGCAATACCGGCTGAAGCGAATATGGCGGTAACAGGTACACCGAAATAGGCTCCGACCCTGTAGAATAGGGCGAAAACAAGTCCGAATGTTATGAGGCGGCAGACGAGTTTGATAACATCGGCATCCAGCGCCTCTTCCTTGATCTTGGACGAAGCGATAATACCCCGCATGACGATATCTCCAGAGACAATTATACCCATACCAGCTGATACAGAGAAAAGCAGCCCCAGTAGAACCGTCAAATATGCAAGGACATCACCAGTGATATTAATCTGTTCAACTGCAATATACTTTATGAACACACAAGTCAGCATGCCTATTACCGGAAAGAACAATCTGCTCAACCTGAGTTTAGTCTTTCTGACCTGATTGTATCTTCGCTGTAGAACAACGACACCCCAAAGCATTATGGAACAGACAATAAATACAATTACAAGCCCCAGCCACTGCCACACTGACTGCCCGTAATATCCTTCGAGCATCCAGTCTGGAAGCCTTTTTAAAAAGCCATCCGGTATCATCCAGCCGGAAGAATAAATATACTGCTCATAAAACCCCGTATAATTATCCCCCTTCTCCGGGCGGTAGCCTATATGCCTGACCTCATTATAAAAACCTTCAAGACGCTCCACTGTTTCAGGAGTAAAAAGAAAAGCCCCCATGCGCGGGCCTTTCTCAACCCTGCCGATGACTATCTCTGTGTGGGGTATGCGCCATTTGACTAAATTATTCGCTTTTACTTCATTCAGGTCAGGAATCTCTTCAAAAGGGGGAAGCTCCATGCGATCCAGAATTTCCCTAAGACGTAATACGGATTCAAGCCTGACACTGCTCTGAAGTGTAGGTGGAACCTGACTGAGATCAAAACAGCGCTCGGCCCGCTGAAGAAATTCCTTGGCCAGAACCATATTATCTTCCAGATCGACACCGGCAGCATATAGTTCGTCAGTATAATAAATAAAACTGCTGAGTGTATCTCTGGGACTGGAAGTATTCGGTGGTTCAAGAGGAAAAAGATTGGAAGCCTGTGCTGGTATTGCCCAGAACAGGAGAAGTAGGAACATGAATCGTTTTATTAAAGCAGACATTTATTCACCCCGCATTTGATGTAATAAACTTATAGCACAAGTATCCAAAACTTTTCTAATTATTTATCATTCAAAGCGCAGAAAATATACTCACGGACTTGGAAAATTCTGTCTGCAATGAATCTTTTAACCTGTAAACGATACTTTCAAGGTTTATGCTTGGTGAAAACTCAAAGCAGAGGGTATGCTGCTAAGGCTCATAAATCTTTAAAGGGCAGTCCCGAAAGCATAGGCGGCATCATGATGAATTATAACAACATCACCGACTCATCTGGATATTTCATCAAAACAGTGCTGACCTTTCTGGTTCTTCAGTCACTGGTAATCCTGATGCATGAATTCACCCACAGCACTGTGGCCTGGCTGCTTGGAACCGGGCATTCACCATTTGGAATCGTATGGGGCAATCCGGTGACCATGACCGGATGGGATGAAGGAGTTGACTATGAGCTTCTGTTTTCTTCCGGGCATGGATAAAGGCTGACGCAACCGGAGTCAGCCCTCTCATTATGCATGGAATTGTCGTTGCCTGCGGTTTAAAATACCTATGCAGCAAAGAACGGCAACTACCCGGATGGAGATTCCAGCTAGTATACTGATTTCTGGTCGCAAATCCATGGAGCTGGTCGCGTACACTACATGCGGCCATTTTACGGCCACGGGGACACAGGCCTTTTCAACAGGGGAACCGGCCTGTCACCATGGTGGCTGTTTATCATCGGGGGAAGCCTTTTGAGCTGGCCTCTCTGGACCCTGTTCTGCAAAGCTCTGCCCAGACTCCAGAAAAATTACTTTCCATCCAACCGTGCAGGACGGTGGACAATTCTGGCTATGACTTCCTTTGCCGTATTTCTTTGGGGCAGCGGAATAAGGGTTATGGCTTACATGGAAGGAACAGACAGAATCTATGGATTCATGGGAATCCCACTCATGCTTTTAAGCCTCTATTTATTCCGCCCCCGCAGCAACAGATCGCAGTAATTATTTTGCTCTACTGAAAGAAATCCACAATTACTTTCCAGATACGTTCAGAAGCATGGCCGTCCCAGCCATCAATTTGAGGTGCTGGGTCACCAGTCCTGTGAAGGGCCGATGCAGTTTCACGCAAAATATCTGTCCCGCAAATCCCGGCCAGTACGTTTGTTCCCTTTTCAATGGTAACCGGACGTTCTGTATTCTCCCGGACCGTCACACAGGGAACTCCTAGAGCTGTGGTCTCTTCCTGTAATCCGCCGCTGTCGGTAATAACCACCTGTGCATCTTTCCAGAGGTAAAGAGACTCGCGGAATGAAAGCGGCGGAAATGTGTGCACTTTTTCGGAAAATGAAATGCCGAACTGTTTCATCATTTTCTCGGTGCGTGGATGAATAGGGAACAGCAGAGGCAGGTCTTCGGCTATTTTATTAAGCGCGCTGACTATCCCCTCAAGGACATCCTTTTTATCCACATTTGAGGGCCGATGCAGGGTCATAAACCCGTACCTTCCAACGTCTTCCTTTAACTTGCGACATTCATATTTCTCAACAACCTCAGGACCGAGCCGCTTCACATTGTGAAAAAGGTTGTCAATCATCACATTGCCTACATGAAAGATAGTATCCTCGGCCTTGCCTTCACGCAGCAGATTTTCCCGTCCGTGGTCTTCCGTCGTGAAAAACAGATTGCTGATGGAATCTGTAACCATTCGGTTTATTTCCTCAGGCATGTCCATATCACCGCTTCTAAGGCCCGCTTCCACATGGGCGACAGGAATATGAAGCTTGCGGGCGGTCACCGAACAGGCCAGTGTAGAGTTAACATCCCCTACAACGACGACAAGATCCGGCTTCTCTTCCATGCACATTTTCTCAAAAGCGATCATGATCGCCCCGGTCTGCTCGGCATGGGTTCCTGTTGATTTGCCCATGTTGAATCTCGGTTTGGGAATATCGAGATCTTCAAAAAAGACCTGTGACATCTGCCGGTCATAGTGCTGACCTGTGTAAACCATTTCACACTGGATGGAATCAATATCGCGTGCAGCACGGAAAATGGGTGCCACCTTCATCAGGTTGGGCCGTGCCCCTGCAACAAGAAATACTTTTTTCATGGATATCTCCAATGCCCAATCAGGGCTTTCCGGGACTAATGAGAGCGACTTAAACGTTGTTCTCCCGCTCAAGGCCCCTCCAGAAATTTCAACAGCCTCCGCCCTCAGGCGCAATTTTTAACTGCGAATCAAATACTCAGAACCTGCCCGGCAATAATGTTCCGCGGTTCCAATTGCCTTTGCGCCAAGTTACTCCGGGCCGAACAGTTTCGCCTGCAACTCATCAAGAGTACGGCAGGTCTCGGACTGATAGATAGGTCCATAACCCAGCCTTTTAGCCTGCTTCAAACGGGTTTCTCCTCCGGAAGCGGGACGAATGCGCCCGTTCAGGTCCACCTCCCCCCAGAAAACAGCTCCCGGCTGGAGCGGGAGGTCATAGAATGAGGAAAGCACCGCAGCTACAACACCCAGGTCAAGCCCGGGATCACGCATGGCCAGACCGCCGCCGATCTTGGCATAAATATCAAGTTGACCCAAGTTCAAATTAAGCCTTTTTTCCAGTACCGCCAGAATCAAATTTAATCGGTTGGTATCAAACCCTAGCGCGGTGCGGCGTGGTATGGATAGCACCGTACGGCTGGCCAATGCCTGCACTTCAACCGCAAAAGGCTTATGCCCGTCCATAGCCATGACTACGGAAGCACCCGAACAGGAATCATCCCGGTCACCCAGAAAAAGAGTCGAGGGGTCTTCCACGATCTCCATCCCTGATTCACGCATGGAAAAAACCACCAGCTCATCACTTGGGCCGAACCTGTTCTTAAGTACCCGCATAATCCGCATCATGTGCTTACGGTCACCTTCAAGGTAAAGAACCGTATCAACCATGTGCTCCAGTAATTTAGGACCGGCAATCTGTCCGTCCTTGGTCACATGGCCCACTATTATCAAGGTTGTGCTTGTTTTCTTGGCAGCTTCAACCAGATCAGACGAAACAGCCCGAACCTGACTGACACTTCCGGGAATTCCTTCAGCACGCGGTGAAGTAAGAGTCTGAACCGAATCAATAATTATCAGGTCCGGTTTCTCCGGTGCTTCTAAGAGTGCCAAAGCCTCTTCAGCATTTGTTGAGGCGACTGCAAGCAGTCCGGAGTGCAACAGGCCAAGACGGTCGGCCCGCCCCCTGATCTGCGCCAGGGACTCTTCACCGGAAAAATAAACAGACTGATTCCCCATACGGGCCTGTTCCGCAGCAAGCTGGAGCAGAAGGGTTGATTTGCCGATCCCCGGTTCACCTCCCAGCAGAACCGCTCCGCCGGGAACAAATCCCTTGCCGAGAACATTATCAAGAGCCCTGAAACCGGTAGAACGGGCTTCCGTCTGCTCCACTGGAATATCAGCAAGAAGAACCGCCTGAGAAGAAGACGGAGAGTGAACCAGTCCGCCTTTCTTACGGACCACAACCTTTTCCTGCAGTGTATTCCACTCCCCGCAGCGGGGGCACTGCCCCTGCCATTTAAGGGCCTGCGCACCGCAACTGGAACAAACAAACACGTCTTTGGTCTTCACTCAAATCTCCTGTTTTAATGAGAAAAGCCGAGCAAATCGCCCGGCTTTCCATAAAATAGCTGACAGAACTAGCCAGTAAAAACCGGCCTTATTTCTCTGGAGGATTCTTGGCATCCACCACGTTGATCACATACTCTTTAACAGCCGGGGAAGGTTTGAAAAAGACCACCATAAAAGGAGTATCCATGCCCGGCTTCAAGAGGGTGTTATTTGAAAGGATCCCGACCTTAGAGGCCAGTCCGGCTTCAATTTCCTCTTTGGACTGTACTTCAAGCTGAAACAGCGAAAGAGTATTTCCGCACATCAGACGCCTGGAATCAAGCACCTGGCCTTTATCATCAAAAAGCTGTGCCTCAACTTCAATCAACTCCTTGGGAGTATTGAAGTTGTTCACAACCTTGCCCTCAATAATAAATAGCTGTCCGGCCTTATCGTTGTTCACATAAAACTGGCGCAGATCCTTGAATGAGAACTTGCTGAAACGCTTGGACGGAGGTTCTTCCTGATCACTGGTTCCGGCATCATCTGATGAAATGAAGGGAATTGAAAATGGAAGGGACTCCCAGACCTTGAAATACCAGGCCGCTCCTGCTCCGCCCCCGAAAAGGAGAAGCAGCACCAGAGTGAGAATCAACCCTTTGCCTTTTTTCTTCTTTTCAGAAGTGGGCAAAGAATCAAGGTCGTCATCAAGGTCAAAACCTACAACATCATCTTCGTCAAAGCCGTCTATCTCTCCATCATCGAGAGCCAGTCCGTCATCTTCCGAGAAGTCCTCTTCATCGACATCTTCATCATCTTCGAATCCGTCAATGCCGGAGTCATCCTCTACAACCTCTTCATCATCTCCGAAAAGCTCATCCTCCGAAAAGTCCTCGCTTTCTTCTTCATCACCGAAAAGGTCGTCATCATCAAAAGGATCGGCACTCTCCTCAGAAGAAATGCCTTCGTCTGATCCGGCTTCGGGATCATCATCCGCACCGAAGAGTTCGTCATCTATATCGAAACTCTCCTCGCCTGCGGGTTCTTCCACGGAATCATCGTCATCAAAAAGATCCGCACCGATTTCAGCATCGTTAGAATTATCGTCAGAACCGAAAAGGTCATCTTCGAATTCATCGACTTCACTGTCGGCAGTATCAGCGCCTATGTCACCAAAAAGATCATCTTCAAGCTCACCTCCGAGTTCGTCAGCGGCTTCACCGAAAATGTCCTCATCAAGGTCCGAGTCATCAGACGCGCTTTCCGGTTCCGGCTCTGGCTCTGGTTCCGGCTCTGGCTCTGGCTCTGGCTCTGGTTCCGGCTCTGGCTCTGGCTCTGGCTCTGGAACGGGAGCAGGCTTAGGCTTTGGTTTCGGTGCAGGTGGGGCCTGTTCCTCGTGAGTATGCTCATCCTGAAGAATAGACGCTACTTCATCTTCAGGCTCCGGAGCGGGAGGGGTCACCTTAAAAATATTACCGCACTTGGAGCATTTAACTTTTGCTCCGCCGGCGGGAATCTTACTCTCGGGTAAATTGAACTTGGTCTCACAGTTTGAACACGTAATAATCATGGACCGCTCTACCTGCCATTCAATAGGTTTAACTGACTAAAAAATCAGATTATAATTCTAAATCAACAGTTTGAACTAGACATTTTCCAGTTCATACACTGCACTTAAATACCTGTATTTCTCAGCATAGTCCATTCCGTAACCTACCAGAAAGCCACTATCAACCACAAAACCGGGAAATTCTACTTCAAGATCAATCTCACGGCGTTCTCTTTTATCGATAAGGGAACAGGTCTTTACGGAAAGCGGGCGACGCTTTTCAAAAACATGCTTGAGAAACTCCACCGAATGTCCGGTATCGACAATATCTTCTATTATAAGAACATGCTTGTCGGCAATGGAAACTTCCAGATCCTTGGAAAAATTCATATTTCCGGTCCTGCTTGTTCCACTGCCGTAGCTGGAGAGCCTGACAAAATCAATTTCAGGATCAGAGCTAAGAGCACGGGTAATATCCGCGAAAAACAGATAAGCCCCTTTGAGCACACAGACACAGATAAGAGGCTCCTGTTTGTAGGTCTCGGATATTTCCTTACCCAGCTCTTCAATTCTTTCAGCGATTATCTCTTTGGAAAAAACTTCTTTAAGGCTGTGGGCCATGACAGTTTTCCTTCATATTTTAACGGTTAAAGTTTCAAAGTCATCGGGATTTCATCACAATCAGGAAACAGAGGACAATTGATGCAGTCCGCCCATATTTTCTGGGGCAGCACATTCTTATCCGTTTCCACAAAACCGAGTTTTGAGAAGAAATCCTCAATGTTGGTCAGCGCAAAAACCTCTCCGATCCCCAGATCGCGGGCTTCCTGAATACATGATTCCACAAGCCGAACACCTAATTTTTCACCCCGGGCTTCTGGAACCACAACCAGAGAACGGACTTCTGCCAGATTATCCCAGCTGATGGCAAGGGCACAGCAGCCGATAATTTTACCGTCGTCCGACTCGGCAACAAAAAAATCACGTAAATGGCCATAAACTGAATTGAGGGGCCGGGGAAGAACCATGGCATCTTTGGTTCTGTCCTTGATGATGAGGTGAATTTCCTTGGCATCCTTCATCACCGCTTTTCTTATTCTGATCATCTAAATTTACCGGTCCTTCAACAATTTCTTGATATAATTTTCAAACATAGCTCCGGGATAGCTGCCTTCCTTATCGAAAACCCGTTTTCCCTGAGTATCGTACATAAGGGTTCTGGGTATGGACTGAATCCTGAAGTAGCTTCCCACATCCTGGTCGGCAAAATAAATGGGATAGTTGAAATCTGCGCCCTTGAGCACAAATTTATCCACGGCGTCACTATCGGCATCAACAGAAACTCCGATCATCACCAGTTCATCATCACTGAATTTCTTGCGCAATTCGATGAGTTCGGGAATCTCAGCACGGCAGGGAGGACACCATGTGGCCCAGAAATTGATGAGTACAACCTTGCCTTTGTTGCCGCTGACAATATCCTGAACACCCTGAGCATTGATCGTCTCGACACCTTCGGCAGTCTCCGCCTTATTGCATCCTGCAGCCAGCACCAGAAACAACGTCAGAAACACACTGAATTTGAAACTTTTACTCATATTTACCCCAATGTTGAAAAATAGACCCGATGCATAAGCTAATGCATTACCAGATTCCCTTAAATAATTCAAAAACACAAAAAGAACACCGCCGCAGAGAATTACTGCGGCGGCACGTATTCATCTATTAAACTACTGCAGAAGATCTTTAGCTACCTTGACCGCTGCCACCGCATCCGTGGACCAGCCGTCCGCACCGATGGAGTCACAGAATCCTCCGGTGATAACAGCTCCTCCGATCATTACCTTCACATCCAGCCCACGCTCCTTAATGAGCTTGATGGTATCTTCCATCCGCACCATGGTCGTGGTCATCAGGGCTGAAAGGCCTATGATCTTTGCGCCATGCTCCACAGCGGCGTTAACGATATCTTCAGCCGGAACATCCTTGCCAAGATCAACGACATTATACCCGTGGTTCTTGAGCATCAGGCAGACAATATTTTTACCGATATCGTGAATGTCACCTTCTACAGTGGCCATTATGATAGTATCTTTTTCGTCTTCTCCACCAGCAGCCTCAAGGAGAGGTTTGAGTTTTACAAAACCCTTCTGGAGAGTTTCCGCAGACTGTAAAAGCTGGGGCAGGAAGTATTCCTTGCGCTCGTACTTTTCACCGACATCCATAATCGCGGGTATGAGGTCTTCATTGACCAGAGCAAAAGGATCACGTCCACCTTCAAGATCGCGCTCAATAAGACCGACGATACTTCCCCGGTCACCTTTGACGACCGCATCAAAAAGGTTTTCAGCTCCTGACTTTTCCTTCTTACTGCCGCCGCCTGCCCCGGAAGCGCTCCCGCCATCCCCGGAAGGAGTCCAGTCGGCATAATTCTCAATATACTGCTCGGCCTGTGGGTCACGGGCGAGCAGAACTTCGGCGGAATGAAGAGATTCCTGCAGACGCGCAGAGTTCGGGTTTGCGATAAACGCGCAAAGCCCCTGTCCCTGACAGAGAGTCAGGAAAGTGGAGTTGAGAAGCTCACGGGCTGGCAGGCCGAAAGATACATTTGAAAGCCCCAGTACGGTGGGCAGATTCCACTCTTCCCTGCAATGGCGAATAAAATCAAGACAGTGACGGGCCGCAGTCGGTTTGGAAGAAACAGTCAGCGCCAACGCGTCAACCATTATAAGTCTGCGCGGAATTCCAATTTCATCAGCCTGCCTGAGCAGTTCGGAAACAACCTGAACTTTTTCTTCACAGGTGAACGGAAGTTTGCTTCCGACAATGGGAAGCAGGATGAAAGGAGCTCCGAACTTTTTGCAAAGCGGTCCCAGACGCTCCATTCTTCCGGGCTCACCGCTGATGGAGTTGACCAACGGAGAACCGGGATACTCCCAGAGAGCTGCTTCAACAGCGTCAGGGTTGGTGGAGTCTATGCTCAGCGGGGCAGGATGCTGAGCGAAAATTTCTCTGGTCAGAGCCGGAAGAATTTCCACCTCGTCCACCATGGGCGCCCCCACGTTGACATCAAGAATGGGAGCTCCGGCAGAAAGTTGTTCCTCGGCAAATTTCATTGCTTCAGTAAACTGGCCCTTCTGCAACTCTTCAATGAGCACTTTTTTGCCGGTAGGATTGATGCGCTCTCCGATGATTGCACCGCGCTGCTCAAAACCGATAGCTACAGAACGGGAACGGGAAGTCAGAACCATCTGACAGTCATCAGAAGGAACAGGGCGCTGCCATCCCGCATCACCGACAGCATTGCGAAGAGCTCTGATATGATCCGGACCGGTTCCGCAGCAGCCGCCTATGAACTTAGCTCCGACTTCAACAAAGCGGGCTGACTGCTCGGCAAAAGGTTCAGGCTGAAGACGGAAAACAGTATTCCGGTTTTCATCAAGTTCAGGCAGTCCGGCATTAGCCTCCACCAAGAGAGGAGAAGAAAGGCGGGGCTGCATGTTTTTCAGGACTTCATAGATTTGTTCAGGTCCCGCACTGCAGTTGGTCCCCATGAGCTCTACACCCATGTTCTGCATGGTATCAATGAAAGTGAGCGGAGAAGAACCGGTGAGACAGGCATTGGGGGATTCAAAAGTCATGGAGATCGCAACAGGCAGGTCGCACACCTCACGGGCGGCAATAACCACCGCACGGGCTTCGGCAAGGTCAAAATGGGTTTCACCGAGGATCAGATCAACGCCCCCCTCAACAAGCCCCTGAATCTGCTCCTTGTATATTTCCACCATTTCCTTGAGAGTCATTTCACCGAGCGGACGCACAAAATGTCCGGTAGGACCGACACTGCCGCCGACGAAGACACGGTCTCCGGCAACACTGCGGGCTATCATCGCCATTTCACGGTTAAGACCTACCACGTCCACATCAGCACCAAGTTTGGGCCGGCTTCCCCCGAAGGTATTCGTGGTAAGAACATTCGCGCCGGCATCGACATAATCCTGATGGACAGATTTGATTACTTCAGGACTTTCAAGCCCGAAAATTTCCGGCGACATTCCCGCAGGCAGACCTCTGCTCTGTAGAAAAGTACCGTATCCTCCATCAAAAAAATATACTCGTCCGTCACCCAGGGCTTTGCGAAAATCAGGCATGGTCTGCTGCTCCGAAAATTTTATGAATGAAAATACCAGCCAAAAAGCTGATCCGATCCAGTTATTCTCTATGAAATAATGTTCCGCACCAATCCCGGCAAAAGCGAGTTCAAGCAGGCTTGAGCCTGAATTGCCTTACAGCTTGCTGTTGTGATTACGCCTGTGGTGGTCGAAGCGACTAGGTCCTTGAGCCACCTGTAAGGGAAAAGTCTTTCTGAAAAAGGAAAGTCGAGGCTTATCACGAAGCTGCATAAAACTGCAAAGCGGTCGAAAAGGAGGGTCTGGTGCGTTGAAACGCTTCTACTTAAAAACATTGAAAAGGACAAATAAAAACTATACCCTTGGAGTTTACAGATATGATCTCAAGTTTTCCATATAATATTCAATTAATTTCAGCCGAACAGGATAACTACCCCGGCCAATGACATCAAAAGACGACCCCATAGAACTGGAAATCGTTGAAAAAGAGGACAAAGTAGAGGTTCCCAAACCGGACTTTCTGCCCACGCCCAAAGCTCGTGGAGAAGTTGCAACCAGAGATCCGCTGCATCTCTACCTGCAGGAAATCAGCAGATTTCCCCTGCTGGAACCCGACGAAGAATTTCAACTGGCCAAGCGCGTGCAGGAAAACGGCGATCAGGAAGCTGCCTTCCGACTCGTATCCTCACACTTGCGGCTGGTTGTTAAAATCGCCATGGATTTTCAACGACGCTGGATGCAGAATGTGCTGGACCTGATTCAGGAAGGCAACGTTGGCCTGATGAAGGCCGTGAACAAGTTTGACCCTGACAAGGGAATCAAATTTTCCTATTATGCCGCTTTCTGGGTGAAAGCCTATATCCTTAAATACATTATGGACAACTGGCGCATGGTCAAAATCGGCACCACCCAGACCCAGCGCAAGCTTTTTTATAATCTCAACAAGGAAAGGCAAAGGCTGCAGGCACTGGGCTTTGATCCGACCACGCAGAAACTTTCCGAGAACCTTAATGTCAGTGAAGATGAAATTACTGAGATGGACCAGCGGCTGGCCAAGAATGACCTCTCCCTGAACCTGAAGTTCGGGGAAGATTCCGAAGCCACACGCATGGATTTTCTGCCCGACCTTGGACCTGGAGTGGAAGAAACTCTTGCCAACAAAGAGATTTCCACATTACTGCTGGAGCAGCTCAGAACAATTGTTCCCGATCTCAACGAAAAGGAACAGGTGATTTTGAACGACCGTCTCCTTTCCGACTCCCCTAGAACCCTGCGGGACATCGGTGAGGAATTCGGTGTTACCAGAGAAAGGGTGCGCCAGATCGAAGCAAGGCTTCTAGGCAAGCTTAAAGAGCGTCTGGCTGGTAAAATAAAAGATTTTTCTCCTGACTGGATACCTGAAGATGAACAAACTGCTTATTGAACTTAAGAAGGAAGCCAAGGCAATGGCCTCGGCCATGCCGGTCCCGGTATTTTACCGTGACCTGGATACCCAGATCGAATTTGCCCGGGACATGTTTTTCGACCATCCACTGGTCATCAGGCTGCAGGAAGATGTGCTGCCTTTCCTTTATGATGAATACGCCCACGGTGTTTACCATTCCAAAAAGGTGGCAATAGAAGCCGGGGCAATTATTCTCAAAGAAGGCGAGGAGATGGATCCTGACCGGATTCGTGAACTTGTGCTTCTGGCGCAGTTCTGCGGACTACTGCATGACAGTTGCCGCCTTGATACCGAACATGCCCTGCGTGGAGCCGAGACTTCAAGGGTGATTCTCAAAAACTATCCCCTATCTGAACGCAGCAAGGATCTCATTGCCGAAGCTATCGCACGGCATGAAGCTTTCAAACCCGAACAGCCGATAGAGAACGATCCCGAATTGGAACTTTTGAGTGGAGCGCTCTATGACGCTGATAAATTCCGCTGGGGGCCGGACAACTTTTCCACCACCCTCTGGGAAATCTGCGACTATGAAGACTGGACCATAGATGAAATCACTGAAAAATTCCCCAAGGGACTAGAAATCATCAAATCCATCGAATCCACCTTCAGAACAGAGACAGGAAGACAGTACGGTCCGGAAATGATAGCTCAGGGAATAAGCATCGGGTCCGCTATATATGAAAAACTGACCGAACTCGCCAAAGATCCCAAATACCAACCCGACGACAAGCCGGAAAGGACTATATGATCCAAAAACGCGGTACTTCCAGAGCTTCCTTAAAGCTGGGCTGCACTTTTGTCCTGCTGTGTTCACTTATGACCGGAGGATGTGCGGCCAAAAACGCCAGAACACCTGAAGTTCAACTCCCTCTCAGTCAGGAAGCACAGCTAACATACGACTATCTGGTCTACATGGACTACAGATCCCGGCTGGGGCAGCTTCTCAGCCGAGGAGTCCGCAGCCCAATGGAGATCAATGAAGCCGCCAAGCTCCAGAAAAAAGCTCTTGAAGCTCTGGACAAAATCATTACAGCCGAACCTTCCGTCCAGCTCTACATTGATAAATTTGCCATATACTGGACCTCTCAGCGGCTTGATGAAGCGAGGTTCACCCTCAAAGAAGCCTTAAGGAAATATCCCTACAACAGGGACCTTACCATCAGCCTCGCCAACACCTATCTGGTCGACAACCGCAATAAAGACGCAGAAGCGGTCCTCAAGGAATATCTTCTGAAAAAACCGGGCGACCTCATAGTAAACACCCATCTGGCGAGGATTTATCTTGAACAGAGAAAGTTCGCACAGGCTCTGGATATACTGAAAGTTATTCCCAAATCTGAACGCAGCGCTCAGATTCACTATCTGCACGGCAAAGCCAGTGCCGGACTCGGTTTGAGAAAACAGGCCATAAACAGTTTCGGCATGGCAGTTGAATCCAAACCAGACTTTCTTGAAGCCTGGGGAGAACTTGCTTACCTGCATGAACAGGAAAAGGATTACGCGGAAGCGGAACGCATTTATTACAAAATGCTCGATTTTCCCAATACCTCGGACCACATAAGGGTTCGTCTGCTGGAACTTTCCCTGAAGCTGAACAATCCCGAGCAGGCCCTTAAGCTCGTTCTGGAAGGCCCTAGAAACAACAGCTTTCTGCTTGAAGCGGCTCAGGCTTTTCTGAGCGCTAAATTTTTCGGACAGGCTTCAACCATTCTTGACATCTTCGCTCAGCAGAAACCTGTCCCGGATGCTTATTACTTCTTCAAGGCATCTATCGCCTATGAAGGAGAAGACGATCCGGCAAAGGCTCTTGAGTATCTGAACAAGATCAGTCCCGAGAGCGATCACTTTGACCGCAGCCTGCAATTCAAAGCCCATCTGCTTCTCGATCTTGAACGTAAGGTTGAAGCTATTGAAGTTATCCGTGAAGGCCAGAACAAATTTCCCGAAGCTGCAAACTTCTACCTGCTTGAAGCCGCACTGCATTCAGAAGCGGGAGAGTTGCAACAGGCGGACGAAGCCCTGCAGCGCGGAAACAGGAATTCTCCGAATGACCCGCAGATACTCTTTCAACTGGGAGTCAGCGAGGAACGCAAAGGAAATACTGAAAAGACCCTGCAATACATGGAACAGATTATTTCCCGTCACCCGGACCATGCGGATGCCCTGAATTTTATAGGGTACCTCCTGGCCGATAAGGGCGAACAGCTTGACCGCGCTCTGGTGCTTATTTCAAGAGCCAACAAACTTGAGCCGGACAACGGTTATATCATTGATTCCCTTGCCTGGGTCTATTACCGCATGGGCAATTTCCAAGAAGCATGGAAGCATATCCAGCGGGCTGTATCGTTAAAACCCGGCCAGCCCGAACTCTGGACCCACTACGGC
Source organism: Maridesulfovibrio salinus (assembly GCF_055394525.1). Taxonomy (NCBI): domain Bacteria; kingdom Pseudomonadati; phylum Thermodesulfobacteriota; class Desulfovibrionia; order Desulfovibrionales; family Desulfovibrionaceae; genus Maridesulfovibrio; species Maridesulfovibrio salinus. The sequence goes on along the minus strand of NZ_AP042461.1, from coordinate 662,636 downwards.
GATATTGCCAAAGCTCTCGGCAAGAAAAAAGAAGCAGAAAAAGGATACAGGAAGGCCCTGCAGTTCAAACCTGAAAACAGAGCTGAAATACAGAAGAAACTGGATGAATTATGATTCTGAACGTCCGTTTTTTACTACTGCTCTTCTCAACACTCCTGATCTGCGGCTGTGCTGCAAGGCAGTTGCCTGAAAAAGGTCCGGCCAAACTTTACTCCTCTTTTCACGCCAGATATTCACAATGCAACGAAACTGGCATCAGAGCAAAAGCCAGTCTCTACTATACATCCCAAAACAGAGGGCACAGAACAACCATGACCCTCTGGGGAGACTTAGACACCCCCCTGCGCCTGGACGTGCGTGCAGGAATCGGAGCTTACATTGCCCACATCCGTGAAGATGAGACAGGACTGACGGCATTTTATCCGGACCAGAGAACAGCTTACACGCATTCCTCGGCCACACGCGGTGTACAGCAGCTTGGACTGCCCTTTCCTTTTTGCCTTAAAGACCTTGCCGGACTCATCTCCGGCTGCTATCAATCACTCATTCCGGCGAATTATGATTCCGCTATTTCCGTTAATGAAAACGGAAACATGCAATATATATTTAACAGCGGTCCTGTCAGCTCAGTAACGCTGAACGGACAGGGGATACCCGTCAATATGACCGGACGCGGTGAAATTCCATGGACCATGGAACTAGCCTCATTCGAAAATAACAGTAAGGGAAAACCTCTTCCCGGAAAGATAACCGTGTTCACCGAAAACGGTGACAAAGCCGTCCTCCGAATCAAGTCCCGCGAATACGCCGCTGAAAAGTGGCCTGCCGACTCCCTTACTCTGGAGTTGCCAGAAGGGACTGAGACCATTGCACTGGACCGGGATGGCTACCTGCAGTTAATTGAAAAAGAAGCCTTATAAGGGAGGGTGTTATGAGCGGGCAGGAGATGAGCCAGGAAAAAAAAGGAATTGTCGATATTTTCAAAATAGGTCTTGACGTATGGCTGCAAGAAATGAGAGGAGTCTTCTCCAAGCTTATGGGGAACTTCGAAGTTCGTCAGCTTGAAAAACGTCTTGAAAAGGAATACGCACTTCTCGGAAAGATCACCGGAGGTGATGCAAAAGGAGATGCGGAACTCTGCAGTAAGCAGATAGACTTCTTCAAAGACGAAATCAGCAAGCTCAAAAAGGAGCAGGCTGCTAAGCGGGACGTCAAGTACCGTGACAATGAACGTAAAATGGATATCTGATCAGGATATTGCATAATATAGTGGTGGGGTTCCCGAGTGGCCAAAGGGAACAGACTGTAAATCTGTCGGCAACGCCTTCGGAGGTTCGAATCCTCCCCCCACCACCACTTTAATCCTGAACAGACCATTAACAAAACCTAAAAGTACAGGGTGTTGACCTCAGACACCGGAGCACAGCAGTTGAACCAAGGCTCTGCGGAAAACCTTTCCACAGAGCATGTTTATTGTTGTGCCTGTTGGCGTTTGAGCACCCGGCTAAGGAGAAAACGAGATGGCCGGTAAAGTAGTAATCGGTTCGGACCACGGTGGTTTTACTCTCAAAAAATTCGCGATCAAAGTTCTCACTGATATGGGATATGAGGTCGTGGATGCCGGTCCTGAAGAAGCTGTTAGCTGCGACTATCCCGTATACGCTGAAAAAGTGGCAAAAATGGTTACCGAAGAAAATGTCATCGGTATCCTTGTTTGCGGCACTGGACTCGGAATGTCCATGGCAGCCAACAAACATAAAGGCATCCGCGCTGCCATTTGTACAAACGAGTACATGGCTAAAATGTCCCGCGCCCATAACAATGCCAACATCCTCTGTCTGGGTGAACGCGTGACCGGTCCCGGTTTGGCTGAGGACATTATCCGCACATTCATGACATCCGAATTCGAAGGTGACCGCCACCTCCGCAGAATCAGTCTTTTTGACCCTCAGTAGTTCACATCCCGCCAGCAGCATTGCAGGCGGGATTTTTAATTTATAAACAAAAAAACACAGCATTCCAGGGAAATGCGGATTTAATCCGGCATTGATGCTGTCTAAAAAATATCCACTTTTCAAGGGGAGCTCTACAAAATGAGTAATAACCAGCTGGACCAGAAAGCGGTCAATGTTGTCAAAGGACTTATCATGGATTCCATCCGCAAGGCCAACTCCGGCCATCCCGGTGGCTCCATGTCCTCCGCTGACTTTGCCTATGTCCTTTACAAGGATTTCCTTAAATTTGACCCCAGCAACCCCGAATGGGCAGACCGTGACCGTTTCGTCATGGCCGCAGGGCACGAATCCCCGCTGCTCTACTCCATCCTGCATCTCTGCGGATTCCTGTCTATCGAAGACCTCAAACAGTTCCGTCAGTTGGATTCCATCACACCCGGTCATCCCGAGCACGACATGACCCCTGGCGTTGAAGCCACCTCCGGTCCTCTCGGTCAGGGTTTCTGTGTTGGTGTCGGCATGGCAACCGCCGAGGCTTTCCTCAACGCCAACACCAACGATGACGTAGTTGACCACCACACCTATGTCCTTTCATCCGACGGCGACTTTCAGGAACCTGTAGCTCTTGGCGCTGCAACCCTCGCAGGTCTCTGGGGACTCGGCAAACTCATCGTTTACTATGACTCCAACGACATCCAGCTCGCAGGCCCCACCAGCAAGTGTGACTGCACCGACTTCAAAAAAGTATTTGAAGCCATGTGCTGGCACGTTGTTGAGATAGACGGTCATGACCACACAGCCATCCGTGATGCGATTAAAGCCGGTCAGGCTGAAACCGGTCGTCCGACCATGATCATCGGTAAAACCGTAATGGCTAAAGGCGCTGCAACCTGTGAAGGAAGCCACTCCACACACGGCTCCCCTCTTTCCCATGAAGAAATCGAAGCGACCAAAAAGTGCTTCGGGCTTCCTGAAAAAGAAACTTTCTACGTGCCCGAAGATGTTGTTGAACACTTCCAGACACGTTTCCCCGATCTCAAGGCTCTGGCAGCGCAGTGGAAAGAAAAAAGCGACGCAGCTCTCGCAGCTGATGAAAAAATCGCTGCTTTCTGGGCACAGGCCAACACTCCCCGCAACGAAATCAAACTCGAACTGCCTGAGTTTGAAGCAGGTCAGTCCATCGCTACCCGTAAAGCCTGGGGAGCATGCCTTGATGCTATCACCGACGCTCTGCCCACCCTCGTGGGCGGTTCCGCCGACCTCGATCCTTCCAACCAGACTGCGAACTTCCGCAAAAAGGTTGGCGACTTCGCCATTGATGGTAAAACCGCACGCAACCTTGCTTTCGGTGTGCGTGAGTTCCCCATGTCCGTCATTCTTAACGGCATGGCCCTGCACGGCGGCGTGATCCCCTTCGGTGCGACCTTCCTGACCTTCTCCGACTATTGCAGAAACGGCATGCGCATGTCCGCCCTGCAGCATCTGCCTGTCATCTACATCTACACCCACGATTCTTTCTACGTAGGTGAAGACGGTCCTACCCACCAGCCTATCGAGCACGTGGCATCGCTTCGTCTCATCCCCAACATGCTGGTGCTGCGTCCCGCAGATGCACGCGAAACCGCAGTCTGCCTCGAAATCGCCATGGCTCAGACCAAGCGTCCTTCCTCCCTCATGCTCACCCGTCAGGGACTGCCTGTCCTCGGCAAGGATGAGTTCCCGCAGGTTGAAGAAGGCGTTAAGCGCGGCGGTTACATTGTGAAGGACTGCGAAGGCACTCCCGACATGATCGCTATCGCAGCAGGTTCCGAAGTATCAATAGCAATCGAAGCCGCTTCAATGATCGAAGGCAAAAAGATCCGCGTGGTCTCCATGCCTTCCGTTGAACTCTTCGAAGAGCAGGATCAGGAATACAAGGATTCCGTACTTGATCCTAACGTACGTACCCGCGTGGCTGCCGAAGCTGGCCGCCCCGAAGGCTGGTACAAGTACGTGGGAATGGACGGCGCAGTGCTCGGTATCGACCACTTCGGCGCTTCCGCTCCCGCAGCACAGCTTGCTGAAAAGTACGGCTTCACCGCTGCCAATCTCGCTGAGCTGATGAAGAAGCAGTTCTAGTCGCTGGTTAGATATAGAAATTGTAAAGCCCGCCGGACTTGTTCTGGCGGGCTTTTTATTTGATGATTTGTATGTCTCCGACGGCCTCGCGGGGCGTTTGGCCTCCGGCGGCTCTCCGAGGGCGCTTTCAGCAGGACCAGAAGGGCTAAGCCCCTCTGGACTCCCTACCAAGCTATCGCAATCTTAAACGTTGCATTCAAAGACTCGAACTTTCGCTTGAAAAAAATTAATGAATGTGAAGTTGATCGTCTTACTTTCAAAGATATCTTTAGGCATGGTTTCAAACACAGCTTTATTGGAGAAGCTGAAGACAGAGTTTAAAGAAAGCAGAATTCCTTTTCTTATTGATGTACTACGCTGGAAAGTATTCCTGATTACTTTCAAAAGGAAAGCCAACAAGAATATATCATCGTTAAAATTGAATCATCAGCTTCTGTGGCTACCCCGCCAACGCATCCGCCACAGCCACACAAACAGCCAAAGCCGCATTATCACTGCGCCCGGCATACTCCTTGCCGTCTTTGATAAGAACAGCCTTCCAATCTGTCTCTGTAAGACTTCCACGACTCAGGTCCTCAAGTTTGAAGGCCCATCCATCGGTTTCCATCTTTTCTGTTATTTTCAATGCTTCGTGGATGTCATCCATTGCGTATTCAGGCAAATCCTCACCAAGCTTTTCTTTTAACAGCAGGTAGAGGGTTTCGTAGGTATATTCAGCCATGGCATTTCCTCCATATCGTACGGTTATTCAGATGAGCCAATGAAGCACTGAACCGCAAGCAAGTCAACTTCCCTAATCGTCCTCCCTGACCTCAAGGCAAGTCACCAGAGTGACCAGAATATTGATAAATGCTGAAAACAAAAAACACCGGGACAATGAGTGCAGCTACACTACATTGTCCCGGTGTTTATAAATCAATAACAGGTGTCAGCTTTTGAGGACTAGAAATATTACCCACAACCTATACAACAGATTATGGTTGAAAGCAGAAGATTAATACTACCTTAATTTTCCATGGCCTCATTTGCCTTATCTTTCATATCCTCATAGGCATCTTTGGCCTGATCACTCATCTCATCCATTTTATCCTTTGCAGAATCCATGGCCTCATCTATTTTTTTACCAGCCTTTTCCGCAGGTCCTTCTTCACCACAACCGGTCATTGCTCCGAGAAATGCCACCAGACACAGAACAAAAACCAATCTTTTCAACCAATTCATATTGACCTCACAGGTTTAAATCATTCTCTCTTGAGTAGTTCTTACTATGCACACAATATTTTATCATAACTTGTAGCGAAGCATATCAAAAAGTTTTAGGATTCTTAAACCCTTTTTCAAAAGGGTTTAAGCCGCCGGAGGCAAAACTACTTCAAGCCAAGCTCAACACGGGGCCCTGTGGACTTGCCTGTTGCGGACATTCCTTTCAAAAAGACCCGTTCCGCTGCAATGCCTGACTTTTCAGTTAACATCTTTCGGATAGCCTCAGCCCGTTTCCTTGCGAGTTCTGCAAGATCGGTATCGGTAACTTTAATATTGTCACGCAAAGCCTTTTCCATGTCAGGCACAGGCAGGGTTTCAACAAAACCGAGAAAATTCTTCGGTTTCTCAAAAGGAGCATCCTTATAGGCTATTTCCAGATACTCGGGATACTCTTCCTGCGAAATCTCAACTTCCTGAACAGTTTCCGGAGCTCCGCCTTTCTCCTCAAGTTCGAGAAATTTGGGCATTGCAATCTGTCTCTTGAACTCCGCCTGTTCCATGGCGGGAATATCCTCAGGTGAGCTGAACCCGCTTATTTCAAGATTCAATCCCGGGCGCTCGGTCATTGCCTTTGCAACAGATTTGACCTTGGAAAGCTCGTCCTCTTTAAGAACAACCTTACCGGGCTCAAAGGCGATTACATCCATGTTTTCGCTACCGCCCACCAGAGCACCGATCAGTGCGAAGGGTGAAGTGACGGCCTTGACAAGAAGATTGACAATGGCACGCCCGATAACACGCCCCAGACGAAATTGAGGATCAGACAGGTCGCCCTCTACCGGAATATCAAGCCGGATGTTGCCGCTGCTGTCCCTGAGCAGTGCCAGCCCCAGCCCTATGGGAATATTGGGGGCATCGGGATTGTCAACCTTCTGACCTACATCAAACTGGTAGATATCGAACACATTGTTAAGCGCGATATACTCGCCGCGGAGGTTTACCGATACATCCGAACTCAACATCCCGGTACTCACGGGGTAGGCGATAAACTTGGTTGTATAGGGAGAAAGCTGAGTCATATCCAAATTAGAGAGGGCAACCCTTATATCAGTATCCGCTCCCTTATCTGTAGGCAGAATAAAGCCCTCAGCAACAAGAGGGGCCTGCTGGTCAATGGTGGCATTGAAAGACAGGTCCATCCGCTCACCACTGGGCAGTTCAAGATTGCGGACCGCCGAAACCATTTTGGTAATATCCAGATTAAAGGCCGGGGAGACTGACTGATCGGTAAAAAGCACAGTACCGTTAGTCATGAACATCCTGTCCACAAAAATAAAATTCTTCTGTTTCTCTTCATCGCTCGGAGCCTTAACCTCTTCAACCTGAGGGGTTACTGCTGCCGTCTGATCTATGACAGCTTTTTCCGCCACCTTTTCGGCCTGTTCCTCCACAAGGGTCGCGTTGACAGGATCAGCGCGCTTTCCGGTCACCATGCGCGCTATATTAAAAGTCAGATCCGGCTCACGAACCAGCTGTACCTTTGGTTCCACAACACCAATGTTTTTCACTTTCACAGATAATGGCTCGGAAACAAAGTCTATTCCCCTGACTCCAAGTTCATTCAGATGAAAAAATTCCTTATCTCCCTGTGCATCTCGCAGCAGTAGATCCTTCAACTGGACTTTACCCCGATAGGATGCAACAGGCTTATCCGCTGCTGAAAAACTCCAGTTTCCGTTAACGTCGATATGGCCGCGGGCAATATTCATCTGCATCTGTGGTGGGAAGTATCCGTTAAAATCGCGCAACCTGAACTTACGTAGCCTCACACTGCCTTCAGCTTTCAGAGACTGAGGTCCTGCCTTGCCTGCAATATCCAGATAACCACGTTCATTGATCACTGCGGATAAGAACAACTGCATGGGATTTTTTTCCGGGTAGGTAAGATCGTTAACACCGACTTTGATTTCGCCGACTCTGGTTACTGTTTTGCCGGTTGCCGCAAGATCAGTAAATTCTACAACGGAATTATCCAGTAAAAACCTGTTCAGCTCGATCTGCCACTCTTCCTGTTCTGCTTCAGTAACAATTGCCCCGGCTTCTTCAACAACCTTTTCTTCATCAACAGCAGTTTGCCCTGCTTGTGAGTCTCCTTCCGGTGTATCCTTACCCTCAACTGAATTCCTGCGATGCTTCTCAATATAGCTGAGAATATCTATGTTCCCTTCGCTATCCCTCAGCAGCCGCAGGATTGCCTTATTCAGATTGATGGAATCAATGTAAACGGATTTCTCTTTTACATCGACAGTACCGTTGGTCACGGCAAAGCCGTTAAGGCCGATAAGTGTTCTGCCACCCCCTTTCGGAGTAAGTGCCAGATTGCCAACCTCTGCACGAATATTTTTCAACCGGATAGTATCACTCTCCGGAGCAAATATAAAATCACTGCCAAACCCGACTTTACCGGAATCGACATCAAGAGGGAACGGCCCGTCCAGGTAAATATGATAATCCGGTATATCAAGGTCTGACAGAGCTACCGAACCATTAACGGCAAAAGGCTTCAGAAGAAGTTTCCCCTGACCGCTCACAATCTCCGTGGAATTGGAACCTATCTGGAAACCATAACTGGCAGTTGCGTTTTCAGTAGTGCTGACCTCGTCCGCGCGGACATGAATCGGCCCAATTCTCTTCTTGAATCCCTTGCTGAAAGCATTATCAGTAAAATCCACATGTCCGTTTTCCAGTTCAAAACTGCTTACCAGCAGAGCAAGGGCCGGCCCGGTATCCTGCTGATCCTCTTTTGATTTCTCCCCGGCCTCGGCCGAAGGGGCCAGATAATCAAGAATATCCGGTGAGCCATCTTCTTTGAGGCCGATCTTCAGGTAAGGATCACTTAGTTTCACAGAACCGATATGAAGTACCCTGCGCAATATACTGAGCTGGTCAAACCTCACTGAAAGGTCCCTGAATGCGAGCAGAGAAGGACCGCCTTTAGCGGCAAGATCGAAGTTGCTAACCCTGGCGTCACCCTTGATCAGTACACGGGGCATCATACTTTCGCTACGATCAAAAGACAGGGAAAGATTTGCGTTGAGTGTGCCACTATTGAGTGATGTCGTTTCGTATATAGGCAGATAGGCCCAGTAATCTGAAAGGACAGCGTCCTTGAGTGAAAAATCAAACTCAGTCTTGAGGGTGCTGTTAAAAGGCAGGGAATGTCCATCAAGAGTAAACGGGGTACCGTTAATCACCATTTCAAGGGAAGGCTGAACCTGTTTTTCATTATCCCTGCTAAGCGAGGAAGTAAAAGGTACGTATAGATTAATATCCGAAACGACATGACGCATGTCACGAACTTTGTCGTATAGTACAAATGTACCATTGCTTACATTCAGATCTCTCAAGATAAATGGAAATATTTCCTGTTCTTTTTCAGATTCCTCCTCAGGCGTATCTGCTGGCGGAGTCTCGGGAATCAAATCGGATATGCTGCTCCCCCCACGAAAGATAGACAAATCCACCTGTGGATCCACAACCGCGATACTGTCAAATACCGCTGACAGCCTGAAGATGGATAATCCGTCCAAATTTATATCAAACCTGCTGAAGGAAAAGAGATTTCCCTCCCCTTCTTTTTTTCCTATTGCAAAGTCATCAATTTCCAGATGCAGTGTATAAGGATTGAAAGCAACACGGGCTATTTCAACAGGTCTGTTCAGAAACTCCGGAAGTTTGGAAAGAGCCACTTTATGGGCGGCAAAGGGAATGAGCAGAAAACCGACAAGGGTATAGAAAATCAGAACCAGAACGGTAATTACTCCTGTTTTACCCCACCTGTTCAACTTGCTCCATTCGTTGCGCACTTTACTTAGCATACTGTGAATCTCCGTTCCGAACTGAAAGTAACTTTTTCCATTATAAACGATACCAACTTAATACATTATTATCGGCTGAAAAGACAGGGTCATCTCAATTTGTCAACAATACCGATATTGAATAAATATGATGCGGCTGATAGGCTGACAGCGAAAACCACCTTTCGCAAGGAATTAAAAACAATGGCAGAATCAACAGACACAAACACATTCCCCGAAAAAATTAATCCCGGCAGTATCAGCCGGGCTGTTTTATTCTGTTTGCTGTGCCTGCTGCTGTTTTTCTCCTCTTCTGCATCAGCTTCCACGTTGCAGCTGAAAAATCTTGTTCTGGACAATCAGGCCGGAGCCATCATGGCCCGCTTCGGTATCGAGCTACAGACCGATACACAGGTTGAAGAAGCTTTGCTGAACGGTATCCGGCTTAAGCTTGAATGTGAAGCCCGCCTTTTTGAACACAGGAGTATGTGGCCTGATTCAGAAGTTGCGGGGAAGGAATACTTCAACAAACTATACTATGACTCCCTGTCCAAACAATTCGTACTTGAAAAGCCGGGAGCGGATAAAGTTTACAAAAACAAAAGTCTTACAATACTCCTCAGAGAGGAATGGAAAACCATAATTCTCGACCTTGGCCCCTGGTCCACCCTTCAGCGGGAAGAACGCTACAAACTGAGACTCAAAGTGCGCCTTGACCAGACTGATGTTCCCGACTGGCTTAAGAACACATTGTTTTTCTGGTCCTGGGACATTATCCCTTCCGCAACGTATCAACTTGATTTCACCTACTGATCCCGTGTGGTGCCATGACTGAAAAACCCATCAAAATCAGTGTCCCGGACACTAAAGAGCGCAAACGCAGACAACGTGAATATATCATAGCTTTTTTATGTCTGGTGATTTTTGTCGCGCTGGGATTTGTTCAGCTCAAATACATAGGGGTAAACTCCTATCTTTTCGTTGGACTTTTCAACCTCAACTTCATCCTGCTGCTGATAGTTCTTTTCATTGTTGTGCGAAACGGCGTGAAGCTGCTCCTTGAAAGACGCAGAAAAGTCCTTGGCTCAAAGCTGCGCACCAGAATGGTTCTGTCGTTTATGTCTTTGTCGCTTGTCCCCACACTGCTGATGTTTTTCATGGCCATGCAGTTCGTGCAGATCTCAGTGGACTACTGGTTCAAAAATCAGGTTGAAGAATCCATGGTCCAGTCACTTGAGCTCGGCAGGGCATTCTACGCATCCGCCCAGGAAGGACTTGAACGGCGCGGTGTTAACATTATCGAGACCATCAAAGAAAGCCGCTACGCGTGGGGCGGAAAATCCATGCGCAAATTTCTGGGCAACAAACTCGGCGAATACGACCTCGGACTTTTAGGTGTTATAAGGCCTGACGGAAGCAAGCTGAACTGGTATTCTCAAGGCTCGTGGGATAAGGCCTGGAGTGAAATAAACGCCAAAGTTGACTGGGGAGACATGAAGAAGAATCCCCGGTTCTGGTCCACCATTCATCCGATGCCGGGCAACGACATGGTAATAGGCATACTCCCTGTTGATGAAGGCAAAACCGGATTCATGATCCTTGGCGAAAATATAGGACAGGGACTTCTTTACAAGCTGGACAGGGTTGTACAGGGCCTTGATGAATACAAACAGCTCAAGACACTGAAATATCCGCTTAAAATGAGTCTCTACCTGACTCTTGGTGTCACCACGCTGCTGATCATTCTGGGCTCCATCTGGTTCGGCTTCCGGCTGTCCAAGGAACTCTCCGCACCTATTCAGGCCCTTGCCTCCGGTTCCCAGAGGATTGCCAGGGGAGACCTTTCCGTCCGCCTCGAAGACCGGTCCGATGATGAACTGGGATTCATGGTCCAGTCGTTCAACCGCATGGCTGAAGATCTGGAAGAAAGCCAGAAAAGCCTGCAGACAGCCAATGAAAGACTTGCCCAGCAGAATCAAGAACTTGAACGGCGTGGTCGCTATATGGAAGCGGTGCTCAATAACATCACCGCCGGAGTTATCTCCCTTGACGAGGATGGCAAAATCAGCACAGTCAACTCCGCCATTGAAGAAATGCTGGGGATTGATGCCCGCTTTGTTCACGGCAAGGACCCTTTGACCTTGATTCCCGAAGGGGAGCTTTCATCGCTTATTTCCGATGCCCGTTCACACATGGCCAGCAGCCCATACTCCCAGTGGCAGCGGCAGTTGTCCCTCACCCTCGGAGGCAGACACCGTAAATTTCTGGTTAACGTTGTAGCGCTGAAATCAGGCGATTCCAGTGCAGGGATAGTCGCGGTGTTCGAGGATATTACCGAGCTTGAAAAAATGCAGCGAATCGCAGCCTGGCGTGAAGTGGCCAGACGAATCGCCCATGAAATAAAAAACCCGCTGACCCCCATCAAGCTTTCCGCCCAGCGTATGCAGCGCAAATTCGGCAGCCAGATCGAAGATAATGTATTCAGGGAATCCACTGATCTGATTATCTCGCAGGTTGAGCAGATGCAGCAGATGGTTCAGGAATTTTCAGCATACGCCAAACTACCGGAAGTCAGACTCAAGCCGGACAATATTGCTCTTCTACTTGAAGAAATAGTCAGTATGTACCGCAACAGCCATAGCAACATAAACTGGAGCCTTGAGCTCCTCTCCGACCTGCCTCAGCTTGAACTGGACCGTGAAGCAATGCGCAGGGCATTGATCAATCTGCTGACAAACGCAGCTGAAGCTCTGGACGGATGCGAATCTCCATCAGTATCCATAACTGCCATGCACGATCCGACACTTGGGTGGGTAAGAATTGAACTTGAGGATAACGGCCCCGGTCTTTCAGCGGATGAACGGTCCAGAATGTTCGAGCCTTACTTTTCCAGCAAAAAAAGCGGTACAGGACTTGGACTCACCATTGTCAAATCCATTGTTACAGACCATCGCGGGTTCATAAGGGTTAAACCTGCCGAGCCCCACGGAACGATTTTCGTTCTTGAACTGCCCGGCTGATAATTTAACCCTGTCCTTGCCTGCAAACCCACAATCGTGTTTTAATCACAATATAACAGTTGGCACGTACAGATTAAAACCTTACGTTCAGCGCTTCAAAACAGTAAATACGAATATACAGGTATTGAAATGACTACCGATCTTTCATCCTCCAATCCCCTGAACAGTTCATCACGCATCCTGATTGTTGAAGATGAGGCAATTGTTGCCCTTGATATCAAAGGCCGCCTTACGGCTTTAGGGTATGTGGTGACTGGAGTGGTTCCTTCCGGTGAAAAAGCCCTTGAACAGGTCTCGGAACATAGTCCGGACCTGATACTCATGGATATCATGCTTGAAGGGGATATGGACGGTATTGATACAGCTGCCGTAATAAAGGAAGAACACAATATCCCGGTGATCTACCTGACAGCATACGCCGATAACGAGACTCTTAAACGAGCCAAGATAACCGAGCCCTTCGGATATATAATCAAACCCTTTGAAGACAGGGAACTGAACCTGACAATTGAAATGGCCCTGTACAAGCACAAGGCCGAATCAACACTAAATGAAAACCGCCGCTGGCTGACCACTACTTTCAACAGTATCGGTGACGCAGTTATCACCACCGACCGCCACGGACTTATCAAGTCAGTAAACAAAGCGGCCAGTTTCATGCTCGGCAGCACCATCGAATCCCTTTACAACAAGAATTTTCAGGATAAAATCGACATTACTGAATCGGGCTCCATGAAGCAGATCAACCTTTTTGAAAACTTCAAATCCGGGACCATTATTGATGACGGCGTACTTAAGACATCCTCCAAGATAATTCCGGTTTCAATGAATGCTTCAAGCATTGAAGATAAAAATACCGTCATCGGCACTGTGATCGTTTTAAGAGACATTTCGCAACTGAAAAACAGTGAAGCGGCCCTGAAAAACAGCCTTAAGCAGTTGCGCCGTACTTTTGAAGAAACGGTAGTATCCCTGACGGCCATGTCAGAAAAACGCGACCCCTATACTTCCGGTCACCAGCAGCGGGTGGCGGAACTGGCCTGCCGCATAGCAGTGAAAATGAACATGTCCTCCGAAGAGATCAACTGCATCAGGATTGCCGGAATTCTGCATGATATCGGTAAAATATCCATACCGGCTGAAATCCTTTCCAAACCGACAAGACTGACCGATCTGGAAATGGATATGATGAAAACCCATTCTGAAGCCGGGTATGAAATCCTGAAGAATATCTCCTTTCCATGGCCGGTCGCCCAGATAGTGCTGCAGCACCATGAACGTATGGACGGCACAGGTTATCCGAACGGACTCGGCGCAGACAGGATTCTTATGCCGGCAAGAGTCATAGCCGTATCAGATGTTGTGGAAGCTATGAGTTCTCACAGGCCTTATCGGGCGGCCCTTGGTCTGCCCAGAGCAATGGATGAAATAATCCGCGGTCGAGGGACTTCCTATGACCCTGAAGTAGTCGATGCCTGCACTCAGGTAATCGAAAACGATAAATTTACATTTGATTTCTAACGGACCACCAAATGAGCAAAACCATACTGATTGTTGATGACGAAGACGGGATCAGGTACTCGCTGCGGGGAATTCTGGAAGATGAAGGATTTCGCATCACCGAGGCAGACACCGGAGAAAAGGCACTTGAGGCACTCACTGATGACCAGCCGGATCTTGTTTTCCTCGATATCTGGCTACCGGGAATGGACGGTCTCGAGGTGCTGGACAGAATAAAGAAAGAATGGGACTGGATGCCCGTTGTTATGATTTCAGGGCATGGAAATATCGAAACAGCTGTGTCCGCTATTAAAAAAGGCGCCTTCGACTTCATTGAAAAGCCCCTATCTTTAGAGAAAGTGGTCATTACTGCTGAAAAAGCAGTTGAATTTTCCCGGCTCCAGTCTGAAAACAAAGCCCTGAAGACACGTATAGAAGCAGAACAGCCGGCCAGACTCACAGGCCAGTCAGTTACCATTGAATCCATGCGCGAAGTTATCGGTCAGGTAGCGCCAACTGATGCCTGGGTGCTGATTACAGGGGAAAATGGTACAGGCAAGGAGATAGTAGCCCGCTCCATTCATTCACAGAGCCTCAGAGCTGATAAACCATTGGTAGCTGTGAACTGTGCAGCAATTCCGGAAGAACTCATCGAGTCAGAGCTGTTCGGACATGAGAAAGGAGCTTTCACCGGAGCTGAAAGAGCGCAGGAAGGCAAATTCGAACTCGCTGACAACGGAACCCTTTTTCTCGATGAAATTGGCGACATGAGTCTGAAAACACAGGCTAAAATACTGCGCATTCTGCAGGAGCAGAAATTCGAGCGAGTCGGTGGAAGAAAAACCATCCATGTCGATGTGAGGGTAATTGCAGCAACGAATAAAGATCTTTTTCAGGAAATCAAGGAAGGTAATTTCCGCGAAGACCTATATTACAGACTCAAGGTTTTCCCCCTTGAAGTTCCACCACTTCGCGAACGGTCTGAAGATATTCCTTTGCTGATTGATGAGTTCCTAGCCCGCCTTAACCGCAAGCACGGCTTCAAACCCCTTACTTTTACGAACTCCGCACTTAAGGTACTCACCAGTTATTCATGGCCGGGTAATGTCCGCGAACTTAAAAACTTTGTGGAAAGGATGCTTATCATGTTTGGTGGAAAAGAAGTCGGACCGGATAAGATTCCACCTGAAATCGTAGACGGCCCAAAAGCCGACAACAAAAATCAGGAACAGCCTTCCATGCCGCTTCCGGAAGGTGAAGTAGACTTCAAAAAAGCACGCGCCGCTTTTGAGGCACAATTTCTGGAAACCAAGCTTCGTGAGTACAATGGCAACGTTTCAAAACTTGCTGAAGCGGTCGGGCTGGAAAGAAGCTCACTTTATAGAAAGCTAAAAGCCTATGAAATTCAGGTCGACTAATCTCAGACTTACCCTTACCCAAATAAAAAACAGCCGCAATCCTTTGGAATGCGGCTGTTATTGCTTGCAGAGTAAATATCTCTTTTTATTCCATTGAGCTGATATTAAAAGCCACGGAATAAAAGTGATGTGTGAAGTCCACATATTCAACGGGAACTTCCTTAGGCACATCAATTCGTGCCTGAGCAAAATTGACAATGCCCTTGATCCCGCCATCCACCAGATAATTGGCTGCTCGTTGAGCACGTTCAGGCGGGGTGGTTATAATTCCTATTTCGAGTCCGAGCTCATCCACCCTGCCTTTAAGCTGGCGGGTGCAGACAACTTCAAGCCCGGAAACAATCTCACCAATCTTATAGGGATCACAGTCGAATGCCGCACGAATGGAGAAGCCGCGAAGGGCAAACTCTTTATGGCGCAACAAAGCACGTCCGAGGTTACCGACACCGACAAGCGCGCAACCCCAGACCCGGTCCACACCGAGTGACTGCTTGATGGATGAAATCAACTCGTGCACGTAGTAACCGACTCCGCGCACTCCAAACTCACCGAAATAAGCAAGGTCCTTACGGATCTGAGAAGGGTTGACCGAACAGGCCTTGGCAAGTTTTTCCGAAGAAATAACTTCTACACCATCCCTTTTGAGACCGGTAAGAACTTGTATATAAACAGCGAGCCTTTTAATGGTCGCTTTGGGGATATTCTGGGTTTTCACTTTAGTTTCCTTTTTCAATGCCTACAGGCATGAAAAGTATGGGTTGGTCGATTCGGGCTGCAGGTATAAGGAGCCCATACCCTTCCTACCGTTCCGGTATCAAGTCTGATTTGAGCTATCACCGGAAACCCTCTTCTCCGCCACCTTCCATTTGAATACTTTATACACTAAAACCCTTACTTTCGGCTACCCCGTCAGCACGAAATAATTAATTTATGCAGGGTATTATAATGACATCTGTAAACCCCGGACAGATGTCGAAAGTATGTGAAAAAATTAACAATAATATTTTAAAAAAAAGGAGGTCCGAAGACCTCCTTTAAATATTTCCAGCTCCTTGAAATTAGCCGATCAGGGGGTTAGCGAAGAGCAGGATCAGGTTAACAACGAGAGCGTAAATGGCCAGGGATTCTACGAATGCCAGACCGAGAATGAGGGTAACAGTGATTTTACCACCAGCTTCGGGGTTACGTGCAGTACCTTCACAAGCAGCTTTCAGACCGAGGCCCTGACCGATACCACAACCGGCAGCAGCAATAGCCATACCGATAGCGGTAGCAGTAGCGGTAGCGGAAGCAACTTCAGGAGCTACGCCAGCAGCGAATGCTGCACCAGCAGCGAGAACCAGAGCCATGGTGTTCAGAACGATAAGCAGAGCTTTACGCATTGTAAAATCCTCCAAAATATAAGTTTATTTAAGCGGTCGTACGACCATTTCCCCAAAATTAGTTTGCCTTCAATGTTCTTAGAGCCTCACTCCTAGTGAGCTTCTTCCAGAGAGCCTTTCAGATAAATCATAGTCAGCATGAAGAAAATGAAAGCCTGGATCACTTTTGCCAGCATGAACAGGAAGTACATGGGCAGAGTGGCAAATACAGGAGCAAGAATGAACAGAAGAACCAGAACGATTTCCTCACCTCGGATGTTACCGAACAGACGCAGAGTAAGCGAAAGCGGACGGGAGATGTGGGAGACCAGTTCAATGATGAGCATCAAGGGTGACAGAGCCGGAATCGGGCCCATGAAATGCTTGATGTATCCGGCACCGTGAAGTTTGATGCCTATGTAGTTGTAGTAAAGAAAAGTAGCTACGGCCATTGCCGCGTTGGTGTTGACGTTCGCGGTGGGAGCGTCAAACCCGGGAACAAGTCCCATCAGGTTCAGAACCAGAATGTATACGAAGAGTGTACACATGAAAGGAAAAACTTTGCGTCCGCCCTCACCGACGTTGCTAACGACAAAATCTTCCAGTCCGCCGATTATGATCTCGGCCAGGTTCTGTACTCCTCCCGGAACCAGACTGAGTTTTCTGGATACAATGAAACCCAGAATAAAAAGAACCCCCATTCCGAACCATGTGTACCACACGTGGTTGGGAATTTGAGTTCCCAGAGCATGGTTAAGCTCTGTCATGATCAATAATGGATGTGGTAAACCTCCAGCCATGATCCTTATGCCTCCTTCACTTTTTGCCGAAATCCGGCTACGCCCCAAAATATCGCATTCACAACTACCGTACTAAGACCTGCCAGAAGAGCGTATATCGAACACTGCCCCCAGACTATGAGTCCGTATATGGCCAGCCCCGATATAAGCAGCCGACCGTAGAAGCGAACTAGCAAGGACACAACTGCGCCCTTACGCATATAAGCCAGATGCTGACCGAATTTAGCCAGCGACCAGAAGTTGAACGTAATCAGAACCGCTCCTGCTGCCAGACCCAGTGCCCAGTTGGCAAACCCGATGGATAACACGGCAGCGATCAAACACGTTCCTGCAACCAGATACAACTGATTTCGTACAAGGCTGCGTACGTCCGGATGAGTGAAGCCCCGCCTGTGGAGGAATGATTCAATCTTCTGATTTATTTTCATTGTTGCCGGGACCTTTCCCCTGATCCTTTTTCTGGATCCGCTGCACTTCTCCATAAACATTCTTGAAACCGGCAGCGATTCCGAAGCACAAGAAAACAAGCAGAAGCCAAGGCTTCGTTCCCAACCATTTATCGAGATACCACCCGATAGCCAGCCCGACAAAGGTAGAGGCAACCATGTGGGTTCCAATCGTTGCGGCATTGCCTAGCAGATCGAGAACCTCTTTATTCCCTTTAAAAAAGAGCATTGCCACTGTTCCTTAATAATAATTCGGGGTGGACTTTTCGCGCAAAGAGGACTTTGCGCAAACCTTCACAAGTGAGATTCGTCTAGCACAATCACCAATCCTGAGTCAACGGAATCTTTGATCCAGATCCTCTATTTCACTGAAAATTATCAAATGAACGACCAATGAACGAGCATATTGGCAAAAATCACATGAAAGTCATATCCTTGAAGAGCTTTCTGTGCAACAGCTATTTTGTTTTTGAACACTCATTCAGCCCTTAATTACATTTCAAAAAAACATAAACATTTAGTATTTAAGATAAATTTATTTTGTATAAAATTTCACAATCAACTTTTGCATAATTGACCCAATTGACAGAACTTGAAATATAACAGCAATGGCAACCTGCCGTTTTTCATGCCACTAATTTCACCTGTCCTCATGCCGGGAAGTGACATTTTGCACTTAACAACGTAAGTCTAAATAAACAGACTTAACTTTACCGTTTCAACCACAGGATACTTTCAATAAATATGACAGCAAAAGAACTATCTCTGAGCAGACTGAGCTCTCGCCTTGATCCCTCTAAAATCCAGTATGAATCAAGCCTTGATATTCCGGAATCTGCCGGAGACTACGATCTGTTCCAGCCCAGAGCCCTGCAGGCTTTCCGGATGGCTCTGGCCATAAAAGGAACCTGTCACAACCTTTATCTTTCCGGCGATGCAAACTTAGGGCGCAGCTACTTCTCCAGGGAGTATTTTAAAATCAGGGCAGCAAACCAGCCGACCCCGCCCGACCAGCTGTACCTGCACAATTTTTCTCATCAGGACCGTCCAATAGCGGTCTGCCTGCCGGCAGGGAAAGGTAAGGAATTCAAGGAGGCCATGTCGGAAGCGGTTTCACAGCTGAAAGACCAGCTTCCGGCCTGGTTTGAGCGCGAACCGCATATCAAAGCCCATGAAGAAATTTCTCGTTCTTTTCAGGACGAACGGGAGGACCTCTTTACCGATATGGAAGCCCTTGCCAAAGATCGCGGCTTCAACCTTGAAATTGATGATCAGGGCGGACTTACCCTGATTCCGCTGATTGAAGGGCGAATTCTCAATGATGAAGAGTTCGAGCGGCTTGACCCCGATTTGCGCAAAACTCTACGCAACTCAGCTGACGATCTTCTGGCTGAAGTTACTGCAATACTTCGTCGCATCAGCAAAACAGAAGAAGGGTTTCGCAAGGATGAACGCAAGCTTCATCAGGAGAGTGCCAGCGAGTTGCTCAAGGAACTGCTTGCCCCCCTGCACAAGGACTTTGATCAGTTTGAAATTATCAAAAACTACCTCGAAGATATAGAATCGGAGCTTCTCGATAATGTAGACCTGTTCATGGGCAGAGACCAGCAGGGCTCCTCACCTATCCCGGGCCTCCAACTGCCGGAGTCCTCGCCTTCGGATGAACTTTTTTCAAAATTTGAAGTCAATCTTCTGGTGGATAACAGTGAAACACAGGGGGCCCCGGTGGTCATGGCCGACCATCCCACAGCTTTCAACCTGCTGGGTTCCATTGAAAGGGAATCTGAAATGGGAGCCCTCTACACAGACTACACTCTGATCCGGGCCGGAGCCATACACAAGGCTAACCACGGCTATCTGATCGTCTACGCCGATGACATTCTGACCACTCCTTCATCATGGGAAGGACTGCTCAGGGCCCTGCGCACTGGACAGGCCAAAATCGAAGACCCGGTTGAGGGAGAACAAATCCGGACCAAAACAATTGAACCGGAGCCGATTCCCCTGGATCTAACAGTCATTCTTATCGGATCTGAAGACACTTATGAACTGCTGCTTTATAATGATGAGCGGTTCGGCAAATATTTCAAACTCAAAGCCCACCTGCAACTGGCTGCTGACCGGAATGCTGAAAATGTGAGAAGGTTTGTCAAAGTTCTGGGTAAGATAATCAGAGAAGCCGATCTGCTCCCTTTTGACCGCGAGTCACTGGCCCGTATTGTTGACCACTCCAGCCGACTGGCGGAAGATCAGAAAAGGCTTTCCCTGCGTATCCCTCTGATCAAGGAAGTTCTGGTTGAAGCCTCGGCGCTGGCGAAACTGGACGGAAAAACCATGGTCGACATTGCCTCTGTGGCTGAAGCTATCTCCATGAAGGACTTCCGGGCCAATCTTTATGAAGACGAATTCATGAAGGAATACGACCGCGAAGTTATCAAAGTTGAAACCACGGGGGAAGGAGTCGGACAGGCCAACGGTCTTTCCGTAACCCTTTTCGGAGATTATGAATTCGGCCTTCCGCACCGCATCTCCTGTACAGTGGGCGTTGGGCACGGCGGGATTCTGGACCTCGAACGCGAAGCGCGCATGGGTGGCCCGATCCACACCAAAGGCATGATGATCATCAAAAGTTATCTCGTAGGCCTTTTCGCCCAGGACAAACCAATAGTCCTTACCGGAAGCCTTTGCTTTGAACAAAGCTACGCTGGCATAGAAGGAGACTCTGCCTCGGGAGCTGAACTTGCCTCACTGCTCTCATCCATTTCCGGAGTACCCATCAAGTTTGACTATGCCTTTACCGGTGCAGTAAGTCAGTCCGGTACCATAATGGCTGTCGGCGGAGTAAGCCGCAAAATAGAAGGCTTTTTTGAAGTATGCCGCCGCCGTGGATTAAACGGCAGCCAGGGAGTTCTCATTCCAGCTGATAATGTGCTAAACCTCATGCTGAGGGATGAAGTGGTTGATGCAGTTGAACAGGGTAAATTCCATATTTACCCTGTTAAGACAATTGAAGAGGCCCTCCATATTCTCACCGGAGTAAAAGCCGGGACAAAAGGAAGGAACGGTAAATTCCCGGCCGGAACCATCTACAGTAAAGCGGACAAAAGACTGGCGGAACTGGCAAAGCTGGCGGCACAGGCCGAATGTAAAGCAGTTAAAAGAACAGGATAGGAACCATGTCCAACTCATGGATAAAGGAAAAAATGCCCGAATTTGTACGGGACACCTTCAGGGACTTCTGTCTTGCAGGCAGCGCCCTTGAAGAACAGTTCGAAACCTTTGACCGGGAACGCAGTGTCAGTTTCGAAGTTCTTAACGATCTTATAGGCAGTAACATGCACAAGGGACTGCTCTGGAGACTTAAGGATACTGCCCACCTTCTCTTCCGCAATGAGGAGGCAAACCACCTGTCCGGGAGATTTCTGGACTGGGGAATGGGATATATATTTCACGAAGCTTTCAAGCTGCGTGAAGACGCATACCAGAACCTCAATTACGCACCGCTCTTCTCCAATCTTCGCGGCAGGGAAACAATGCTTCCTGAATCCGAGATAGGTCAGGATTTTGTGCAGGTTGTTGAACAGACTGAAGAAAGCATGGAGCGTGAGATAAGCCGAATCCGGTTCATTATCGCCCGTTGCCGCAAACTTTTTCCTATCTATCTGAACAACCACAGCGACAACACCCTGCTGGGACGACTTCTTTTTTCCCAGAATATGCTTATCAGAGAAGTATTTCGTGAAGAATATGAAAACCTTGTGGACACAATTTACGGTGAACACCCCGAGATGCTTTTTGTGCTGGCTTCGAGGAGCCTGAGAAAGGGGGGATGGATGGATAAAGCCGTTGAAGCGGCAGGGCAGGCTTATAAGCTGAGCCCCAAAAATCCCAAAGTGTTGCAAGAAAAAGAAATAGTTGATAATTGGACAAAAACAGTTAAAGTATAACTTGTTGAAAATGGGTACCCAAGTTAATTTACTAATGTGAGGAGGCCTCGAAAAAAATGAAAAAACTGATCTGGCTCGCAATTGCCTTCAGCCTGATGTTCGCATGGGGATGTGCCAAAAAGCAAGTTCCTCAAGAAGAGGTTGTGGTAGTTGAAGAAACCGAAGTTGTTGTAGTTGAAGAAGAACCCGCCGTGGAAGTTGAGGAAGTTGTTCCTCCGACTCCCATGGAAATCTACGAAAGTGAATACAGAAACCTGCCCACTTCCCATGTGGTAACCAAAGGCGAGTGTCTGTGGTGGATTGCTGAATACCAGCAGATTTACAATGATCCCTTTATGTGGCCCCTCATTTATAAGGCCAACAGGGACATGATCAAGAACCCTGACCTGATTTACGCTGGCCAGAACCTTGAAGTTCCCCGCGCAGGATTCAGTCTTGAAGAAGTTAAAGCAGCCCGCAAGCAGGCCGGTGCTCCCTGGAAGGCTCTTGAGCCTCAGGAAGATGCAGTTGTTCCCGGTGAAATGAAAGCTGCTCTCGGTTACCTGTAGAAATACACGTAATTTCCGGACGTTAAGCCCGGCAGTCCATTATGGACTGCCGGGCTTTTCCTTTTCTTTATCCTTGAAAGTGAAACTGAAACAAAGCTATAGTTGGTAAAGGTGGAATCATTTTATAAACCGGTGCTCAACCCCATATTAAAAACTATGTCTTTCAAAGAGTGGCTAAAATCAGGATTCGGTAAACTGGTCATTGCCACCGGAGTTCTGCTGCTGCTCAGCACTCTGGGGTTTTACTGGCTGGAATTGCAGGAAGGAAGTGACACAGGGATTTCCGGAGCTTTATGGTGGGCAGTAGTAACCCTTACTACTGTCGGATATGGAGATATGGTCCCCGCAACTGTTCCGGGCAGAATTCTCGGAGCACTGGTCATGATCTCCGGTATCGGAATGGTTTCTTCATTGACCGGTAATATGGCCTCCATGCTCGTGGAGAGGAAGGCCAAAAAACGCAAGGGACTTTTGAAAGTGAAGATAAACAACCACGTCATTATCCTTGGCTGGAACGACTACGCCATAGGCCTGATCGACTCGCTCAAAAAACAGCCGGACCGCAAGCACTTCAGCCTGGTAATTGTCAGCAGCCTTGAGCAGCAGGAACGCGACGAAATAGCCTTCAAGCTCGACCTTGGAGAGAATCTGCACTTTGTTCACGGGGATATCAGTCAGGCCAATATAATATCCAGATCAAGCCCTGAGACAGCACGAACAGTATACGTTCTATGCCAGGACGGAGTTGAAGCAAAAGAATCTGACCAGCAGGCTATCTATGCTGTACTTGCCCTGCGCACACTGGCCCCCAAAGTTCCGGTCTACGCTGAAATAGCCATGCCTAAAAATAGAGAGCACCTGCTCAGGGCCGGTGCGAATGAAATTCTCGTGCGCGGTGAGATTTCCAGCCGCATGATGGGAATGATGGGAATCAATCCATCCATGTGGTCCTTCTTCAGAAATCTTCTTGGGATTGATAATCCTGGACGCCTCCAGTTCAAACCCTGTTCGGCAGAAGAAAAAACTAAAAGCTGGAAAGAACTGAGCAACCATGTCCGGGAAAACGAAGGAGGTCTTCCTGTCGCGGCCTGCAGGCTGGGCAAAAGCCTCTCCCTTCAAGATGTAATGGATGAGAGTTCGGCGCTGGACCAGTTTATTGTCGAACTTTTCAGATCTTCAGGGCAAGATACCTCTTTGGGCATGCAGGGTCCTGAAGTTGTGATCAATCCTCCGGACAATGAACCGATGTCAAACTATGACGCTTTACTGATCATCAACGCCTCAGGAGGCGAAGGTGATGTTTGATAAAATGAAATCCATACCTCTGTTCCAGGATTTGGACGAAAATGAACTGCTTCAGGTAAAAACAATTTTTGCCAGTATCGCTGTCCGCTCCGGGACAAATCTTATATCAGAGGGAGAGGAAGGCGATGAGATGTTCATTTTAATTGACGGAAAAGTTCGTATCTCCAAACGTATGCTTATAAAAGGCATGAACATCCCGCTGGCGGAAATGAACAATCCGCGCAAGGTTCTGGCAAACCTTGATGACAGCAGCTATCCGGTATTCGGTGAAATAGCGCTCATTGACCGTGATATACGTTCAGCCACTGTAACAGTTGTAGAGGACTCGGAATTTCTCGTAACTGACCGCGACAAATTCTTTGGGCTCATTGAAAAGCACCCGGCAATAGGCTGCAAACTTTTTATGACCATAGGCAGAAGACTTAGCGCCACGGTAAGACGCAGCAATAGTGAAATAGTAAAACTTACCACAGCTCTGGCACTGGCCCTTTCCCGTGCCGGGCAGTGATCTGTTCCTTTAAAAATTCCCTTCACTTTCATTATCAGTTGCATGAGGCTTTTAAAGAACATACTTAATTACAAAATCCAGTTTATAACCCGTGATTCTGGACTTTAATTCCACCTGCAACTATGGAGGAATAAAAGTTTGTCATTTAATCGGTCATTTCAGATCAATGCATTTCCCATAAAAGGAGGGCTCTATGTCGAGATACTGTATAATCCTCGCTGCCCTGTTGCTCTTATTTTCAGCAGGCTGTGCCAAAAAAAGAATTTACTCCACCCCGCCCGTAAGCAGGCACAAAGTTCAGAAACAGGACTCGCCCGAGGTGGTTAAACCGGTATTGAAAACCGATCCATACACTGTACACGGAAGAACCTACATTCCGCATCTCTCTTCAAAAGGATATAAGGCTGAAGGGCTTGCTTCATGGTATGGCGATGACTTTCACGGAAAGACCACGGCAAACGGTGAGACCTACAACATGTACGCCATGACTGCAGCCCACAGGACCCTGCCCATGGGAAGCATGCTTGAAGTGACTGACCGCCACAGCGGCCGTAAAGTTATCGTCAGGGTCAATGACCGTGGTCCTTTTGCCGACCCGGATCTGAGGATAATTGATCTTTCCTATTCAGCTGCCTCAAAGCTGGGAATTGTCAACAAAGGACTGACACCGGTTGAACTGAGAGCTATAGACGATGTCAACGTGGAACCGGTTTCATCCGAGGATATTGTAGCAAGTACTGCTGCACCGGCAAAGGATATTATAGTTGAGCAGACAGTTCAGGCTGAACCGGAAGTCGAAGAGATACTCATATCTGAAACTGCTACAATGCAGGACACTTATTACGTTCAGGTAGGCTCATTTACCGAGTATGATCGAGCAACCGCTATCCTTGAAGACCTGCGTAGCCGGGGTTATGAGGAATCAAGAATGGTTGAAGTAATTGTAAATGGCCAGAAATACATGCGTGTTCAAGCCGGACAGTTTTCCTCCATACCTACCGCTGAAGATGCCATCAGCAGTCTCAGCCCCGACTATGGGGAAGTATTTATTGTGACCCAGTAATAAATAAAACGGCTGCGAATACAATTCGCAGCCGTTTTTTTAATCTTTTGCCAGTAGTAATTGATTACACAAACGCAGAATGAGAACTAGCCGGCAACCCGGTATACTTTTCGAAAAAAGCGATACAGTTTTGACCCAGAACTGCCGTAAATAAACACAGCCGGAAAACACCGGTCCAGCAGTTCATGAAGTTTAACTCAAACGCCAAATCGCGCAATCCCGAAAGTTCGTAAAAAATCAAACATCAGACAGGTGTTGCTCTGGCAGCAGTTCAATGCAAGGGATCTATACAGACGCACTGATCCCTTTTAATTGAGAAATGAATCCCCGCCTGAAAAACAGACCAGACTAACCGTTCAGTTCTGATCTGAACTTACGTGAAAGTCTGAAAACAACCACCTTGCGCGCGGGCAGAGTAATTGCTTCGTTGGTTTGGGGGTTACGCCCCTTGCGAGCATTTTTGTCATAAGCTTCAAATTTACCGAAACCGCTGATGAGCATTGCGTGGTCTCTTTTCACAGCAGTCTTCATGATGTCCAGAATGGACTCCACAAGCTCTTTGATCTCAGCTCTGTTCCGATCAGTCTTCTCGTAGATGTAATCAACAACGCTGGCTTTTGTAAGGGTATTTCCGGTAGCCATTTCCTTTCCTCCGTTGTCCCCGGCCCTGGGGTCAGGGGCGGCGGGTTTAATGTTTTCCGCTGCAGCAGCTACAGTCGGCTATTCAGGTAAGGCGTTATCGCAAGGGGCAAGTTATTTTCAACTTAACCCCTTATCATCTTTTCTATCTTCCGGGCAAGTGCCTGGGCTTCATCCATACTCTCGTACTGACTCTGGTCCCAGTGCTTGATCCCGTCATCTTTGAAACGGGGTATTAAATGCAGGTGGGCATGAAAAACCAGCTGCCCCGCCACTTCATTATTATTCATCATAAGGTTCAATCCGTCAGCCCCGGTAGCTTCTACAATAGCTTTACCGGCAACCTGTGCAGCTGAGACTATTTCGCTTCCCAGATCGGATGGAATTTCCCAGATGTTCTCATAGTGCATCTTGGGAATAATAAGGGCATGCCCCTTGTTGACCGGTCCGATATCAAGAAAACCAAGCATCTGCTCTGTTTCATATATCTTGAAGCAGGGAATCTCTCCGGCTACTATCTTACAGAAAATGCAGTCCTGTTCACTCATGGCTGACTTTTGTCCGTTCTCTAGTGTTGCATGTTACAGTAAATAGTCTTAAACGGCTTTCAAAAGAACGTTTAAGACATTTTTACATAATATTTACCCGACCATTTTTTTTTAATCAAGCTAATTTATTAAATAAAGGCTTAATTTGAGTAATTATTCTACATTGGACCGGCCCTGATATGACCAGCATAAGATTCAAACATCCCGAACCAGAACAATACAAAACCCGCATATGGCCGGTATTTATGCCTTTTATAGGCTGCCCGGCCCGGTGCGTTTACTGCTCACAGGAGAGACAGACCGGAACAGGTGCTAAGTCATTAACTGAAATATATCAAGCTATTGAATATGAAATACCTGCTTTTTTCAGCAACGGGGACCGTTCCCCAATGGAGCTTGCCTTTTTCGGAGGAACATTCACGGCCCTGCCATTCGATTGGCAGATAAAATTCATGAAGCTTGCTGCGCGGTTCAAAAAAAGCGGCTTCATCACCAGAATAAGATTTTCTACCAGACCGGACTGTATCACCCCGGAACAGCTTGGGGAACTCAAAGAAGTCGGACTTGATACCGTAGAACTTGGAATACAGTCCTTTTCAGCCCGGACTCTCAAAAGATCCGCCCGCAACTACAGCCCTGAAACTGCCATGAAGGCATGCCGGACCGTAAAGCAATCGGATCTCCAGCTTGTCATTCAGCTTCTTCCCGGACTACCCGGGTCCTCAGACGGCGATTTCCAACAAGATATCGGACAAACAATTGAAATTGCGCCCGAAGCTGTGCGCATATACCCCTGCCTTACAGTTAGGGGAACTGCTCTGGAAAAATTGTACATCGCCGGAAGATACACTCCCTGGTCGCTGGAGAGAGCAGAAAAGGAAATCGCCGCAGCACTAATCAGGCTATGGGAAGCCCGGATACACGTAATCCGTATCGGTGTCGCCCACGAGGAAGGCTTTGAAAAGAATATTGTTGCCGGCCCGTTTCATCCTGCTCTGGGCCAGTCAGCACGCTCCAGGGCTCTTTACCTTTTTCTTTGCTCTAAACTGGAAAAAAATGGAATCACCCCCAGATCACTCTCAATCCCCTCAAAATATTCGGGAGAATTGTGGGGCCACAAAGGAAATCTCAAACCTCATTATGAAAAGCTCGGAATTTCAGCTAAGAATACTGACTTTTCAAAATCAGCC
Source organism: Maridesulfovibrio salinus (assembly GCF_055394525.1). Taxonomy (NCBI): domain Bacteria; kingdom Pseudomonadati; phylum Thermodesulfobacteriota; class Desulfovibrionia; order Desulfovibrionales; family Desulfovibrionaceae; genus Maridesulfovibrio; species Maridesulfovibrio salinus. The sequence goes on along the minus strand of NZ_AP042461.1, from coordinate 635,210 downwards.
TGTTTTGAGCTCCATTTCTGATTTCCATATTTTATAAAATGATTTACCTTCCTTTCAGTAATTATTCCTGATAACTAACAGAACTTGGGAAGGGATTACACAATTTTTTACTGATGTTCCCTTTTCCGAATAGAAAAAATAAGTCATATTCAAACTGAATCAGGTTATTTTTTAATATCGACCCCGAAGTTATATAGGCACAGCAGAATATGCCTTTTCCCGGGGGATATTCAAATACTATGAAGGAGATAATGCTGTCATGAGTTCACTTAGCGCCGAAGAAAAATATCACAACTACATTCCGGAAGAGAGCCGCAAATATCTTGAAAAAATGTTCGCGACCTTCAAGGAAAGCGTAAAAATAGAAGTTTATACAGAAGAAGGTCCGCACAAGGAATATAATGATTTCACCCTGAATATCTGCCGGGCACTCGCCACCCTGACCGATAAAATAGATCTGCAGGAGTACCAGATTGACAGCGACATGGGCCGCAAAAGAGAAATTATAGCTTCCCCTACGGTTCTGATTGACCCTGATAAATATGACATCCGCTTTCTTGGAGCTCCTGCGGGCGAGGAAGGCAGAGCTCTGGTGGAATCACTTAACCTGGCCTCTAAAGGCGAGGAGGGAGTTTCCCCCACCACAATAGAAATTCTGGGCAAACTAAGTGAAGACAGGCTTATCAAAGTGTTTTCAAGCCCGACCTGTCCATATTGTCCGGGACAGGCGGTTAACGCCTTCAAAGCTGCGATTGCCAATCCAGCCAAAGTCTCAGCATGGTGCGTATCTACTCTGGATAACGAAAATATGGCTCGCCAATATAATGTAGGCTCAGTACCCCATACCGTTATTAATGATAGCGCTACATTTCTCGGTCTTGAGCCGGAAGAACGCTTTATGGCCCAGGTGGTTTTTCTCAAACCTTTGGAAGAAATTCTTGAGGAAATGCGCGAGGAAAGCCCCGCACCGGAAGAAAATGAATTTGAAAATGTGGATCTGGTTATCATCGGCGGCGGTCCGGCCGGGATGAGTGCAGGGATTTATGCAAAGCGCAGTGGATTAAGCTGCATAATCCTTGAAAAACAAGGAGTCGGCGGGCAGGTTGCCCTGACCCCTAAAGTTGAAAACTACCCCGGTTTTACCAATGTTCAGGGATTTGAATTGGTTGAGATTCTTGGCGCGCATGCCCGTGAATACACGGATATTCACCAGTTCGCAGAAGTCCGGGATATCAAAGCTGACAAGCTTTTTGAAATCTATACCGATGAAAAGAACTACCGGGCAAAAGGAGTTCTGCTTGCCACGGGTGTTAACGTGCGCATGCTGGGCGTTCCCGGTGAAGACAAATTTTACGGGCACGGGGTCAGCTATTGCGCCACCTGCGACGGTAACTTCTACCGTGGCGGTAAAGCCATAATCGTGGGAGGCGGTAACACGGCTCTTACCGACGGCCTGCACCTCAAACACCTCGGCGCAGAAGTCACTATAGTTCACCGCGGAGACAAGTTCCGGGCTGAAAAAGTTCTGCAGGAGGCCGTAACCCGTGAGGGCATCAATATCATGTGGGACAGTGAAGTTACGGAGATAATCGGTGATGACCACGTGGAATCAGCCCGGATAGTAAACCGGAAGGACGGCAGTGAAACAATTGTAGATACCGATGTGGTCTTTGTGGCCATCGGCCATACCGCGAATACCGGGCTTGGGGAGAAGCTGGGTGTCGAACTTCGGGATGACGGTTTCATCAAAGTTGACCCCAACCAGCGAACCAGTGTGGAGAGAGTCTACGCGGCCGGGGATGTAACAGGTGGTGTAAGACAGATCATCACGGCCACCGGACAGGGTGCTGCCGCAGCTCTTGCCGCATTTGACGATTTTACCCGCATGTTTGACGAGGATCAGCAATTGACCAAAAATATCTGGTAATCAGCTTAACAGTCAGGAATGGCCGCCCCTAACAGGGAGCGGCCATTTTTACTACAGCTGCCGGACTATCCTTTGTCCGTAAAATCTTCTTCGTTGTTTGTTATTGCAGGGCCATCACTTTTTTCATCACCAGCATCAACCCCGGACAATGTTTCAACATTTGAACATGAGTCGTCATCCCGGCGTGCGGATTCTGTTTCAGGGTCAGCCTTAAGTCCCCTTTCAACGCTTTTCCTGACCTGCCTTGTCCCGAAGTGGTCATCAATCACCTCGTTACGAAGTGCCGTTATGCTGAATATTTCTCCCTTGCCGATTTTGGCGACTACACGGTTCAGGAAATCACGGATTGAAGCCGCGAGATCATCTTCCTCTGCCCCGCTCTCACTGCTCACCTCGGCCAGTTCCTGAAGCCCGTTTATCATCAGTTTGGCTTCAGGATTGTCCTTCAGTTCAAACAGACCGGCTAGAAGGGACGCGTCAATCTTGCCCAACCCATCAGCCAGAGCCGCATAGATCTGGAACTCTTCAACCAGATCACCATCCACTATACCTTGAACCACCTGCAGTAATGATATGTCCTCACCTTCTCCCTCACTGCTGAAAATAACCCGCCAGCGCGCTTTAAGCTCTGTCGGAAGCTCTGAATCCACGATCTGTTCTGCGCTGAGAGTTCCCTTGAGAAAACTCTGAAAAAGAACTCTGCTTGACGTGTTGATGCGATCAATCTCATTGCGCCTTTCCAGCATACGGCTCCGCACACGCTCCGCCACAACCATTTCCGCCAATTCGTCACGCATATCAGGATCATCAATGTCCTCCAGTTCGGCTTTCAGCATTTCACCGTCCAGATTTTTCAAAGATTGAAATTCCATTTTAATGCTTTGATTGCGGGCCCGAGGTTCGAAACGTTCCTTAAGATTTTCATAGCTTCCGTCATCGATATGATCCCTCCACCCGTCGAGTACGATAACCGCGGTAACGGGATCACTGGCAGCAATTGCTTCAAGTGCTCCGTTGTACAGGGCCTGTTTTGCCGAGCTCAGCTTCTTTGACAGGACTTCCGGTGCACTGGAGCGATAGAGTCTTAAAATTGTCCCTTCAAGCAATTGTTCACCATGAAGCAGGGAAGCTGCGTCAGGACTTATGCTGACAACCTTTAGAATTGAATCAATTGTCCGGGCCGCGGTGCTGTCTTTCCATTTCTGATATTCCCGGGTCTGATGCCTCGCCACGGCATTTATGGCGGTTCTACGCCGCGAAGACAGAATGTCCATAAACCGTTCCCTGCATTCATCATCAGGCAGCTCATCGCAGAGCCTGCTGCCCTCACTGCTGAAATAATCATTAACCTCTGTAACAGCAGCCTGTGCCGCCCCTGCTCTCTTCTGCATCACCCCTGTCTCGGGAGCAGTTAATATCTTCTGCAACCCGTCTTCAAAACGGTTGTATGCATCCAGAACCCTCAGATCGCGTTCTTCATCCGCCCTTGCCCGGGCCCTTTCAAGAACCTCAGCGGATGTGCCTGCGCGGATCCCCGTCATCACGGACTCAAAACTGCCCATTTTACTTTTCCCCACCGAGAGCAGACCTTCAGGAATTCCACCCGCATACATTGATCCACTTTCACCTGCTGTAATTTTCATTTTCTGTTTCTCCTTTTGCATTTTGAAATGAAATAAAAACAATTGAAGACAGAAAAATAACAGCCAGGGCGGACATGATTAACCCAACTCATGTCCGCCCTGGCTGTTTTATTAAAATTATCTGTTGATTCTATTGAGGCTTAAACAGCAAGCACTAGAGGAATAGTAAAAATGAAGGCCGTACCATGTGTCTGCCCCTCAGGAGGACTCTGCACCTTAATACTTCCTCCATGATTGGAAACAATATGCCTTGAAATGGCGAGCCCCAGCCCTGTCGAGCCGAAATCATTGCGCCTGAACTTCTCCACGGAATAAAAACGCTCAAAGATACGCGGCTGGTCCGCAGCAGGAATGCCAAGCCCTTCATCCTGAACAATAATTTTCAAATGATTATCCTCAACAAGATGGCCTACCATGACCGGTTTGTTCTCGGGACCATATTTAATAGCATTCTCAAGAAGATTACGGAGGAGCTGCATCAATTGGTCAGGGTCGGCATGAACTGCATACTCCCCGGAAGTCATCCCGGTAACTAGCTCGACATTTCTTTTCTCTGCAAGGCCGGAACAGGCCTGCCAGGCATTGAAAAGGGCCTCGGCAGGGTCCACCCTGACGAAAGAGCTTCGGTCTCGGCCGCTCTCAAGCCTGGAAAGATTAAGCAGATCATCAACAATCTTACACATGTGATTTGCGTTCTTTTCGATCGTGGACAGAAAATTTTTCTGTACTGATTCAGGTGGCGGAGGATCGGACAACAGCGTTTCCGCATAGCCTTTGATGGATGTCAAAGGAGTACGCAGTTCATGGGATACATTCGCAACGAAATCCTGACGGACAGTCTCAAGCCTTTTGATTTTACTTATGTCATGAAAAACAGCTATCGCTCCGGGACCCTGCCCCGGTTCAACTGTATGCGGAGAGCGGACAATATTGACATCATAAACCCTTTCATCGGGAAGTATCACCTGCACAGTCACCGCGTCAGGACCTTCCGGGGAAGTCAGTTCATGGCAGGCATCCTGAAATTCCGGGCTGGGGATGACCTCCAGAGGATGACGGCCAATACCATTATGAACTTCCGGAAAAATGTCCTGCAACGCCCTGTTCACACTCTGAATGCGGCACCGGCAATCCATTACCATGACTCCGTCCCACATTCCGTTCAGCACTGCCTGAAGCTTATTCTTCTGGCTTGTAATTATCCCTACGTGCTCATCAATTCGTTCAGCCATCCAGTTGATGGATTCCGCCAGCGGTATGAATTCCTTGTCTGGAAAATTCCTGATCCTCCGCTTGTAATTCCCCTGCCCGACCGCTTCGGCTGTTCTGACCATGGACTCCACAGATGAACTGAGTTGAAGCGCCACAAAGCGGATAACCCCATAGCAGACGAGGGCGACAATAGGCAGCGCCCAGAAAAAAACCTTACGCACAGTCCCCATCCGTTCACTCAGTCCGGTCAGGGATTCTTCGATAACAAGAAACCCGGCAGGTGTCCCCGGGGATTCATCCACTCTGATCGCGGCATATAAAACCTCGCGGCCATAAGTGGGATCATTGCGGGTTTCAAAGCCAATACCTTCAGACTCCGCCTGAAGCAGTTCAGAACGGATAAGCTGCCAGTTGCTGCCGGACCAAGAGGTCGGTGAATTGATTCGCCCGTCAGGCAGAACAAAAGCCACCTCCTCACCAAGCATATTGGAAACGGCTGCAATCCGTCCTGCGGGGTCTTCACTTTCAGCTTTGATAAATATACGCCGCGCAAGCTCCAGTTTTTCTTCAGCCATATCTATTGAATCTGCAGCCAGATCCGCTTTCAAAAGATAATATGCAAATCCCAAAGGAAGGCTTACGCATATTGCGGCAGTAAGGCACACGGCTATAAAAAGTTTTGTTTTTATAGAGAATCTCATCTTATTTTTGCACAAAAACAGTTACAGATTATGAGAGGGCAGAGATAGACTAGCACTTGATTCATAAATAAAAATACAGTCCGGTTACAATTGAATGCTAATATCTTTACAGACGCAAGCTAAGACCCCGCCTATGAAAACCGGGTGTTAAATGGATTCTATTTCCACCTGCTGAAGGAAAATATCACGCATGTCAGGGTGGCAAACCCTGCCCGTCCAGATCAGGACGGATTAAATACTAAACCTGCTTGAAACGGTATCCAACCCCTCTGACAGTCTCGATATAGTCAGCGTAGGGCCCCAGCTTCTGGCGCAACCTGCGTATATGTGTATCTACTGTTCTGGAATAGCCCTCAAAGTGGGTGTCCCATACAGTATCGAGAAGATGATCGCGTGTGCGGACTTTGCCTTCGTGCTGCAGAAGCTCGGAAAAAAGTTTGAACTCCGTGGCGGTCAGGGCGACAATTTCACCATCGCACTCAACTGTGTGGGCTTCAAAATCCACGGCCAGACCTTCACGGCTCCATTTACCGGGACGCTTCGGCTCGGCTTCGGTGCTGCGGCGAAGTACGGCCTTAACTCTCAAGACCAGTTCGCGGGGACTGAAAGGCTTGACTATATAGTCGTCCACACCGAGTTCAAGACCTACGACACGATCCACTTCCTCACCCTTGGCGGTGAGCATTATCACCGGAATATGCTGGGTTGCGGTTTCCTGCTTCAACCGACGGCACACTTCAAGTCCGTCGATACCGGGAAGCATCAGATCAAGCAGGATAAGATCGGGACTTTCAGCACGTGCCTGTTCAAGGGCCTTGTGTCCATCCATGGCGGTAACAACCTCGTACCCGGACGAAGTCAGATTGTACTTCAACAATTCTATAGTATCATTATGATCTTCTACGACCAGTATTTTATCTACTGACACATTACTCTCCTTTTGGACGGACCATACCTGTAACAATAATACGCATTAAGACGGGACTGTTACAACTATGTTAATTATCGGTTCCATCGTCTGATTTGTCATTATTACCGGCCTCTGCCACCTCATTAGATGCAAAAATATCAGCGTCCTCCACAATCCTGAAACCGTCAACAGCCCCATTAAGTGACTGCACGGTATAGTTCAGGCTGGCAACGGTACGCTTGAACTCCTCAATGGACTCTGTAGTTCCGGCCGCAGTATCACTCAGATCGGACATCGCTTCACTGATCTGCTCGGCACTGTCGGCCTGATCGCCCATGGAACTGGAAACATTTGCAAACCGCGGCCCCAGAATACGGACCTGATCCACTATACGTCCCAGATCGGCACTCATCTTCTCCACCTCATCCACACCGGACCGGACTTCGGTATTGAACTTTTCCATCTCCATAACCCCGGAACTTACAGCTGACTGCATATCCCTAACCATAAGTTCAATGTCCTCGGCGGCAATTACGGTCTGGTCCGCCAGCCTTCTTATTTCACGGGCAACAACGGAAAAGCCCTGTCCGAACTGTCCGGCTTTTTCCGCTTCGATGGCGGCATTAAGTGACAAAAGGTTGGTCTGATCGGCTATGCGGGCGATAGTGGTAACGATCTGATTAATTTTACTGGCTTTTTCATTAATCGCTCCAAGGCGGGAAGAAACATTATCCGTCGAATCCACCAGACTAACCAGAGACTTCTCACGTCTGGCAATGTTTGATTGCAGTGTTTCAGCCATTTTCGCGGATTCACCGGCACTTTCGGCGACATCATCCATGACTTCAACCAGATCTCTGGAGGTCCGGCTGATAAGCCTGCTGGTGGCGGTGACTTCGTTGGTGGAAGCGGCCTGCCTGTTGACAGCGGAATCAATCTGTTCGGCGGTCGCCCGGATCTTGCTGCCCGCCACCGATACGCTGTCACCTGAATCACGTACTTCTCCTATTATACTGGAAAGCCCGAAAATCATTGTTTCAAAGGAAACGACAAGATTTCCAATCTCGCTTCCCGGTTTCATGAACCTTCCTGCAAAGAAGCGATCCTCGGAACGGTGGCGCATTTTGCGGATGGCAACATGGGCATTCTGCAGGTCGCCCTCGGCAATCAGTTTGGCAATATCCGTAATACGTGAAACCGGCTTGAAAATGAGATTAAGACCGAAAATAAGAAAAAACAGGGTAACCGCAATGAATACAATTCCCATGAACACAACAGTTCCCAAAGTCTGATTGGCGGCCCTGTTCATTGCCGCCAGAGGTACGGAAGTTATCATAGCGCATTCTATACGTCCCGGTTTACGAAAATACCCTGCATCCTTTTCAACCGGATATCTGTCCTTCATTGTTTTTGGGGCATCCGCCGGGTCACCGTGACAAACCATGCAATCCGGCTTGTTGGATTCACCTTCAGCCGTAATAAATGACTCTATCCCGTTAATATTGCGTATTTCGGCTATGAAAGGCCTTTTGCCCTCCTGAGCCATTGCGTCCAACTCCTCGATCACGGCGGCTTCATCACCGGTTGCCATATTGGCTGGATTGCGGGGCTTCGTGGAGGCTGTTTTGAAAGTCAGGTCATGTTTATACTGATCAGGTATACGGCTGAATACTCCGTTGGCGGTAAATGATGTTGACTGAAGCTCGGTGACAAAGTGCCCCTCAGGCAGCAGTTCCGTGGCTTTCGGGCGGATAACCGCCCCTGTATGCTTGCGGACGGCCTTCATGGAATGCAGCATGATTTCTGCCTTGCCCCGGTATTCATTCATCAGGGTCTTACGGGTATAGTCGGAAATCAGCCACATGATGGCCACGGTAAGGGCGATGCAGAAAATTACACACCCGATCATGAACTGCTTGCGGATACTCATCACTTAAGCCTCTTTAGATAAATACAAATTCCACCATTGAAAAATCATCTTCATACATCTCGGCACCCTGAAGAGTCCGGGTATACTCGATAAGCTGGTCAATCGGCGCGCCAAGCGGGCCATCGGTCCCGATCATGAATTCGGTGAACCCTTCGAATTCCCACATTTTTCCGTCAGTGGCCTTACGCAGCTCATAGACACCGTCACTGTAGAGGAATAGCCGTGTCCCCGGATCAACCGTAACACAATCACTGCTATAGGTCATATCCGGCATACCACCCACAATCATCCCCTGGGTCCGCAGCTGCTTTGCCTGACCGTCGGAAATAAGCAGGGCAGGGGGATGTCCGCCGCTGGCAAAGGTCAGTTTACGCTCAGACTTGCAGTAAACTCCGTACCACATGGTAAAATAGAGGTTATTCTGCTGATCCATCTGGAAAGAATTGTTCAGTGCTTCGAGCACCATCTCCGGCTTGAGAAAATCGGTGTCAGGCAGAGTCTGCGAGCGCAGAACATTCATGGCAGAAACTGAGAGCAGGGCGGAACCTACCCCGTGATCACAGACATCAAGAAGATACATGGCAAAATGATCGTCATCCAGCCAGTGATAGCCGAAAGAATCTCCGCCAAGCGAAGCCGAAGGTATAAACCGCCAATCGGTCAGAATATCACCTTCTTTCAACGGATTCGGAAGCAGGGAAGTAACGTAGTCTGCAGCCACGGCAAGTTCCTTGCGCAATTCATCCCGACTTTCCATGAGCTGTTTATAGGCTTCATTTCTCTGGAGAAGGTTTATGTAACCTTTGGAGTGATAGCGGATACGGGCCAGCAGCTCGATCCTGTCCGGAAGTTTGACCAGATAGTCATTGGCTCCAAAAGCGAAGGCCTCTGCCTTGGTTGTGGCTTCCTCTTTGGTTGAAAGGACTATCAGCGGGATGTCCTTAAGCTTAGAGTTGACCCGCATGAACTTGACCATGGTCATGCCGTCTATTTCCGGCATGACCAGATCCTGCAGGATCACGGTGGGCTGCAGATCTTCCGCAGTGGGAATAGCTCTGGTGGGATCACTCACAAAATGAAAATCTATGTCCTCTTCACCTTCAAGCATCCGGCGCACAGCCTCACCGACCATGGGTTGGTCATCTATCAGCAGAACAGAAATTTTATGCTGCGTTAGCAGTTCCTGACTGGAATCCGCATCCTTCATGGTTATTTCTCCTGAAATTTTCGATTAAAATGCCTGATCAGCAAAGCCGGAATATCATTAATCGGGCTCACTTTAACAGCCGCCCCCATCTTCACCGCCGCTCCGGGCATGCCCCATACCACGCTGGATTCTTCATCCTGAGCAATGGTCAGCCAGCCGTACTTTTTGAGCTTGAGCAGCCCCTTTGCTCCGTCAGCACCCATACCGGTCAGAATGACAGCCACAGAGTCCGGTGGAAATCCGGAACAGCAGAGACTTTCAAAAAACAGATCAACAGAAGGAACATAAAGAGAACCGCCGGACCCGGAAGTTATCTGCACCTTGCCTCCGGGGCCCATAATCATATGCCTGTTACCGGGCGCAACGAGCACTTCCCCCTTTCGCAGGGGATCACCGCTCCGGGCTATGCTGACTTTCAGCGAAGTCTGGCTGTCCAGCCACTGGGCGAAATTAACTGAAAACTGCCCGTCAACATGCTGAACAACTGCTATGGCAGCCGGAAAATCCTCCGGCAGTGCTCCAAGAAGCGAAGCAAGGGCGGAAGGTCCTCCTGTAGAGCTTCCTATGGCAAGAACAGGAGGAACTATTCTTTTCTCTGCTGTGGCTGCGGGTCTGGATCTGGACGACCTGCCATTACCCTGAAGTTTGCTGATAACTGAAATTTTGGAGATCAGCCCGGAGGCTCCTTCCAGACTTCCACCCGGACCAAGCTCGGGAGTGGCAACAACATCGAGGGCTCCCGCCCCCATCGCCTTGAAAACCTTTGTTGAATGACTCTCAATACTGGCAGTGACGATAAGAATGGCGCATGGGCAATCCAGCATTATCCTGCGGGTGGCCTCTACACCATCCATCACCGGCATAACAAGGTCCATTAGTACCAGATCAGGAGTATCAGCGCAGCACTTCTCAACACCTTTCTCACCGTTCAAGGCGACCCAGGCAACTTCATGTCCGGCAGAGGAAAGAATCTTCTTCAATACCTCCACAGCCATGGTCATATCATTTACAATCCCTATTCTCATTCGCCCGCACCGCCAATAAGATCTTCAACCGCGGAAAGCAGGGTTTCATCATGAAAACTGCTTTTGGTCAGGTAGTAGTCGGCTCCGGCCTCGAGACCGCGCAGCTTGTCCTCTTTGCGGTCCTTATAGGAAACCATCATAACCGGCACGGATTTCAGATCCGGATCAGCCTTTATTTTTCGGGTAAGCTCCAGCCCGTTCATCCTCGGCATATCCACATCAGTTATAACAAGATCATATTCTCCGGCCAGCAGAGCGTTAAGCCCGTCCTGCCCGTCAACTGCCGTATCGACATCGTAACCGTTATTTGCAAGCAGCTTACGCTCCACCTCCCTAACGGTAAGTGAGTCATCCACCACAAGTATTTTCTGAACCTGCACCTGCTCCCGGGATTCCATCCCGACCTTGCCCAGCCTGCCGCCGGAAAGCAGATTATCTATGGAACGCACCATGTCTTCGGCATCCAGGATCAGAACCGGAGAGCCGTCAGGCATAAGCGCAACCGAGTTTACATCGGGGACTTTTCCGAAACGGTGATCCAAAGGACGCACAACAAGATCCTGTTCGCCGAGAAAATCATCAACCACCAGTCCATATCTGTTCATCCGGTCACTTATCACAACAACCTTAACCGGACCTGAATCCGTGGCGCTGAATGGAGTTCCCAGTACCTGCGCCGCGGGAACCAGCCCCACGTTCAGGCTGTCGAGGGAAACATACTGGCGGTCCTCCACCATCCGCAACTCTTGAGGAAACACGGAAGCAATCCGGGTTATTCTGCTAAGGGGAATGGCATAGGGATGACCGGAAATCTGGACAAGAAGAGTCCTTACCACCGAAAGAGTCAACGGCAACTGCATGGAAAAGGACATCCCATGCCCGGGCTCGGACTCCGCCCGCACAGTACCACCAACCTCCTGAACCATGGCATGAACCACATCCAGACCTACCCCGCGCCCCGAAATTTCGGTAACTTTGCCCGCGGTTGAAAATCCCGGCAGAAACAGAAATTCCATGAGCTCGGCACGGCTCATCTCTGCGGCCATCCTAGCCGGAGCCAGTTTTCTTTCCACTACCTTTTCCCGGATGCGTTCAGGGTCTATGCCTTTTCCATCATCACGGATTTCAATGAAAAGCATGCCCGCACGATGCCCGGCTATAACCCTGACAGTTCCTTTCTGCTGTTTGCCCGCGACAACCCGCTCCTGCGGCATTTCGATTCCATGATCCACCGCATTACGGATCAGGTGGTTGAGAGGTGCTTCGAGTTTATCCAGAATATCCCTGTCAACAGAGGTGTTTTCACCTTCAATTACAAAGTCCACCTCTTTTCCCAGTGACCGCGAAAGATCTCTTACAAGACGTGGAAAACCCAATCCACCGTCGGAAAAAGGACGCATGCGGCTGGCAATGACTTCATGGTAAAGCCGTCCGGAAACATTGTCTGAACGTCTGCGGAAAAGATCGAATTCGTTAATGTGCTTAACGAGATTCACCTGACACTCGGCCAGGGCTGTTTTCAGATCATCCAGAACCTCCGAAGGGCATTCCCCATTAATCACCCTCTCTGAGCCGTCTTCCAGCTCTTTCATCAGATCCCGCTGACAGGACTTGAGTCTTAAAAGAGAAGAAGTGAAACCGGACAATCTTCCGGATTCCACCAGAGCTTCTCCGGCAAGGGCCATTAGCCTGTTCAGATTGCCCGCAGAAACCCTGACAACTGCATCATCAAGCGGAACAGACAAAGATGCTGACTTTTCTTTTTCGTCAGTTCCCTCTGTGGAATTTATTTCTGAAGAATAGTCATTGTCCGCAAATTTTCCTGAACTTGCTTCAGACTCAATAACCGAAGGGGGAAGACCTACCGGACAGACTTTATCACAAACCTCCCTGGCTGCATCCTCATCCCCGCGCAGAGCCTTTTCCATACGCTCCATCAGAGTTTTTTTATCAGCCAGAAATCCCTGAATTTTCTCAGTGCCGAGCTTTGACACCTCTTTATAAATATCTGTAGCCGCAAGGAGGAGATCAATCTGGGTGGAAGAAAGAACAATTTCCCCCCGCTGGCAGGAAACCAGAAGCTCCTCCATGGCGTGAGCCAGCTCAACTGCGTCATTCAGGCCCACAATTCTTGCCGCTCCTTTCATGGAATGTGCGGCACGCATCAGCGGTTCAACCCGGTCCGGAGACTGATTCTTCTCAAGCTCAAGCAGCCCGCTGTTCAAGGATTGTGAATGGCTCTCAGCCTCCATTCTGAAAAGATCAAGCATGGACAGATCTGCCAGTGGCGCATCCTGAACGGAATCTTTCTTCTGCTCAATTGAAGGGGGAGAATCATTTTCTGATTCATTTTCAAGCTTATATGCCATCAACTCGGTGGGATTTCTGAACACAGAGAAAAGTTTTTCAATCTCCGGAATATTTTCATCCAGCCAACCGGAAAGACGTTCCATTTCAAGATCACCCAATGCATTAAAAAATCCGGTGGCATTCCGCAGAAGATCGAAATCGGCAGGGCTAAGATTTCTTTGCCCCTTCCGGCAGGATTCAAGCATTTCCTCCATGGCGGCAGCAAGCGAGACCAGTTCATTCAACCCTACAATTCGAGCCGCTCCTCTCAGTGAACGTACAGGGACCATCAGAGACTCAACAGCTTCCGGAGACTGGTCTTTCTCCAGCTCGGAGAATCCGTTGCTCAGGGAGCGTGAATGATTCCGGGCCTCCATTTTAAAGAGTTCCAGCATTGAAAGATCGGCGATATCACGTGCCACTTTACCTGCTCCCTGTCTTGCTCATTATTTCATGACCTATTTGATTGCACGGTTGAAGGCTTCAAACAACAGTTCTTCATCAAGCAGTGAAATTCTTTTATCCCCGACCTCGAAAAGCCCTCTGGTGTAAGCTGCCGGAGCCTTAGCTACTGTGGCAGGAGCTTCAAGCAGTCCGTCCGCATAGTAGTGCTGAACACCCAGCACCTCATCCGCCGCAAAAACCCATCTTCCGGCACCACGGTCCACACAGATAAACCTGCTGTAAATCCTGAACCCTTTTTCCTCATCAGTAAGATGTTCAGCCTCAAGACCCAGCAAATCCCTGACTGAAACCACAGGAACTATCTGCCCCTCCAGACTGGTCACTCCCCTGAAAGCCTTGCTGTTGCGGTGGGGTACATAACGAACAGCCCTCTTTTCAAGAACCGAGACAAAGACATGGGAAGAAAGAGCAAGCCACTCCCGCGCAATACGGAACACAACCGCTCCGGAAGTTTCCGCATTCTCCTCTTCCTTTACCACTGAAACAGCCCTGGTGTTCTCTTCCAGATAACCGTCCGGTGGTTCCCGGTCCAAAAGGGAAAGACCGGCATCTATAAACTGCGGACAATTATAGCAATGGTTCCAGCTTTCCAGTTCCCGGCAGCTCCGGTCACCGGCATAACCTATGGAATTCCAGCATGATTCGTTCATTTCAGACCTCATCAGTCGTTTCCGGCCCGTCTGACCCGGTTCCTGAGCAATCCGGCCCTGCGGACTTCACCCCGGTTCTCAAGAAGCAGGGCAAGATGCACCAGAGACTCCAGATGGCGCGGTTCCAGATACAATGCTTTTCCATAAAATTCCTCTGCCTTCTCATTATTCCCCTGTGCTTCATAAAGAAGTCCGCACAGGTGAAAAAAATCCGCATCAGGCCCGAGCTGCTCAATTGCCTCTTCACACAACCGCAAAGCTTCTGATGTTTTGCCCAGATCCGCAATTTTCCTTATTTCCGCCACATCCTGAATCATACTTTCCGGATTCAGAGGAGCAGTGCGCCCGCCGGGATCAGCAAGCTGCCTTCTCGACTTGTCCGTAAGTTCAGGAATCACCTCGTCCTTCCTCAAGGAGAAAGCAGGCCTTTTGTCGGCAAAAGAAAACTCATTGGGCCGGAAAGAAATTGAATCCGGGTCATTGAGAAGCGCAGCCACCCTGCGCTTACCCTTTTTGAGGGCAAAGGTCCCCTGCCTGCGCACGGGCGTAAACCATTCATTGAAAACAGGCAGAATTTCAGCATGCCCGACAAACAGCAACCCATCTTCCTTGAGCTTGCAACTCAAAATTTCAGCAAGATTTCTTTTATGCCGCTCATCAAGATAAATCAGCAGATTGCGACAGAATATCACATCATATTTTCCAGAAGGCAGCATCCCTTCAAGGATATTACCGATATGAAAATCCACCGATTTCAAAATCCTGTCTGAAAGTCTTCTTCCCCCCTCACACTTCTGAAAACAATTCAAAGCGTAAGCAGGCAGTTTCGTACGGAATGAGTTTTCCGTAAAAAGGCCGGTTCTAGCTTTTTCTATCGATCTGCGGCTGATATCAACCCCGTCTACCTGAAAGCATGAAGTATCAAATCCCGCGGCAAGGAGAGTCATAGCCACCGAATACGGTTCCTCGCCTGTCGAGCATGGAGCACTCAAAACCCTGAAGTCTTCCCCGCCTTTCTTCGATGCAGCCTCAAACAGCAGGTCAAAAGGTTTTCCGTCCCGGAAGAACCACGTTTCGGGAACTACTATCTCTTCAACCAGTTCGCCCTGCTCTTCAATACTCTCAACCAGTAATTTAAGGTAGGACTTTTCATTACATCCGGTAACTCGCATCCGCTTGCTCAGAGCATGACTGATCCCGGACCTTCCAAGAGATTCCGGAGAAAGTCCCATGGCTTTGTTAAGAATTTTGTAGAAGGGCTCCAGATTCATTATTTACCATCTTTTGTAAGGACGTTCTCATCCGGGAAAAGCACCTTGCGCAATTTATCCGTCAAAAGCCTTTGCGGCTCCACAAGCTGCAGCATGCAATCCTTTATGCGGGCAACTCTTCCAAGCCAGGGGGCCTCAGGGATTACGACACCGGGAGCTTCAAAATCAGCTTCCTTCAGTTTGACGGTCTCGGTTATATTCTCCGCCAGCAGACCGATGAATTTTGATCCTTTGTCACTTTCCCCATCAAGATCAGCTACATCCAGAATTATTATCCGGCTGGACATAAGAGACTTGCACGCAATGTCACAGGCAAGCATGGATAGATCCACCACCGGTGTGACCGACCCCCGATAGTTGAAAAGACCTTTTACAAACTCCGGAGACCGGGGCAGCTCCTTGTAAATTGCGGGAGGCACGACTTCGGTAATCATAGAAGCTTTCAAACCGTAGATGTATTCCCCTATTCTGAATGTAAGTACCAGCATGACTATTCACTCACCTTGAATCGGGTAACTTCCTCTCTCAACCCCTGAACGGCTTCATTGAGCTGTATGGCAGCGCGGTTGAACTCACCAAGGGCATCAGAAGTGTCCGAAGCGGTATCCGAAAGCTGGGCCATGGCTTCACTGATCTGCTCCGCGCCTTCTGCCTGAGCACTCATCCCGTCATTGACAGTATCAATGCGCGGGGTAAGGTCCCGCACTCCTCCCATTATACCTTCCAGTTTCTTTCCGAGTTTTCCGGCTTTGGTAACTCCGAACTGAACATCAACAGCAAATTTGTTCATTTCCTCGACACCGGTATCAACCGATATTCGCATATCCCCGATCATCTTCTCAATTTCAATGACAGCGACCGCCGTCTGATCCGCCAGCCTGCGTATTTCTCCGGCAACAACTGAAAATCCCTGACCGAATTTCCCGGCCTTTTCCGCCTCGATGGCCGCGTTCAAGGAGAGAAGGTTGGTACGGTCCGCTACCTTGGTAATTGTGGACACAATGCCTTCAATCGAATTGGCCCGCTCATTAATTTCAGCCAGTTTTCCGGTTATCGATTCTGTTCCACGGCTCAGTTCGTCCATTATCCTGATCATGGTTTTCAGACCGTCCTGACCGTCAGAAGCCAGCTCTCCCATGCCTGAAGCAGAATGGTTAAGCTGATCCATAGTCCCTGCAAGTTCCATGGAATTCGCGGAAATTTCGGAGCTTGTTGCACTTATCTGGCTTGTGGCCGCCGCCTGCTGGGTTATCGTTACCTCCAACTGACGGGCTGATGCCGCAATCTCGGTAGAAGAAGTGGTTACCTGAATACCGGAACGCTGAACCTGAGCCACCAGGGAAAAAAGATTTTCAACCATCTCCCGGACCGCAAGATAAAGCTGGCCGGTTTCATCAAGGTTATTCCTTTTATCTCTATGCTTGATTGCCTTCCGGGCATTGGGACAGCTCTGGTCCACTTCCTCGATTATTTTTTTCGCCGATAACAGATCTCCACCGGCGACAACTTTAACAAGCTCGACCATATGGCTAACCGGATTGGCAATGAGGCCGCTTGCCCAGAAAGAAATCGCAAGAGTAATTACCAATAGGACAAATCCCGTGCCTGTAAGCCAGGTTACAAGAGTATCGAGGACTCCCGTAAGCCTCTGAGTTACTCCATTGTAGTCATCCAGATATACCCCGGAACCGATAATCCATCCCCAGGGCTTGTAATAGGTAAAAACCGAAATTTTGGTTCTTCCCTGTGAATCATTTCCCGCCTTCCAGAGATACTGCTTTGTACTGAGCTTACCTTCGCCGGCCTTTACGGCCTGATCTATAATCTCTTCTACAAATCCCTCACGCCCGCCAACCGCGTCCACCAGAGCTCCGTCAGTATTGGCTGAATTAGAAACAATGAACCGGCCCCTGTTTTCTCCTTTGACTCCTAACACCCATACATATCCGGTCTTGCCTATGGTCGTTTTAAGCATGGACTTGCGCAGAACTTCGACAATATTATCCTCCATATGCACAGCAAACATGCCGGTGATAAAATTGTCCTGATCTCTAAGAGGTGAATAGATCACAAACCGGGTCCCATGGTCCTGGGACTCAAACTTTTCAACGGTACGGCCGGACAGCACATCGTCAATGACCATGCTGGCCTGCCCTTTGTCGTCAAGAGAATAGAAAATATCACCCAGCCTGCGATTACCGTTCTCCGCAGGTGCTGTGCTGTCAACGACCAGCATGTCCCCTTCTGGGTTGATGCGCTGAAAAATGGTGCAATACGCTCCCGAGATTCTTGAGGCTTCTTTCAGGGCCGTAATAGGTTTGGCACGTCTTTCCTTATAAATAAGCCTGTTATCACCTATCGAAAGAATCGGCAGAGTCACTTCTGCCACCCCCTCGGTGCGATGGTTGTTTACCGGCCAGTCGGAAACTTTCTTTGAAACGGTTACAGACTGCCCGCCTCCAAGAAGGGACTGCAGAGCCATGGCAGCGCGGCGGGTTTCTTCCGTCAACAGACTGGAGGAGGTAAGGCACTCTTCATAAAGATCGCTGGTCAACTGGGATACATGAGACTCTACAAGAGCCTGCACCTCCTCTTTCATGCAGCTCTCCATCTGCCCTTCTAGTATATCGGTAATGATGAGCATAGCCACAATGGGTATAATCGCGGCTCCGCAGGCAATGGTTATGATCTTTCTTCGAAGTGAAAAGCGCATCGGATAATTCCTGTGTACCGTTGCTGAAGATAAAAACAACGGCCTTTTTTACAGTTTAAATAATTTCAGCTCCACAGCCTTTCCTTTGTATTTTTTTTAGGTGATTAAATCAATGACCATGGGGCTCTCAGGTTATTTCATGAAATATATCATTTCAGGGCGTAAAGAGATCCTACTTTCGGACGATAGTTTAAACATGAACCTGTGGGATATTCCATCCAAGGTATCCCCGCCACTCATGGAGGAGTGTTATGTATTATCACGGATTTGATAATAAGGCCGTATCAGCCACAAAGTACTGGACCAACAAAGATGACGAACTTGTATCCATCCTTTTCGCCAAGATAATCAACAAGACCGTGACCACACAGGACACCTGCCCCGAACAGGAGCAACTGGTAGAGCAGATGGTCAACAACCTCTTTGATGTCTGTTTCTATATCAATAAAGACGTGCACAACTGCTAAACAGGGCAACTGCGAATAAGCTTTCATCCTGTTTACACCAAATTACCGTTCTGAACGGTTAGATTTGGAGCTGAAAAAAGCCCCGGCAAAATAATTTTGCCGGGGCTTTATCAGCGTCCAACTCCCCGTGCGGGGAAATGACTGCAGTCAATATGAGAAAAGTTTAGCCGATCTGAGCCAGACGGGGCGCATTCTTGGCCTTCTCTTCTTCAGATCTCTTACGCAGGTAGTGAACCATGGTAAGAATTGCGGTAATAGCTTCAAAACCTTCCTGCTCAACAGAATCAACAAGATCATCGGAAGGATCAGTCTGCAGGGCACTTTTCAGGGCCTTGGAGTATCTGCCGAAACCGTCCATGAGATCAAGAGCCATGTAGTTGGCTTCATCAGGATCTTCAGGATTGATATCCATGGGAACCAGTACATAACCCATGATATTGGCCAGTCTGGTCAGGGGGCGGATGCTGCCGGTGGACTTCATGATGGGAATCAGTTCTTCAACGCCGACCTTTGCACCTTTATCCTCGGGATTGATCTCACGAAGAAGTGTGGGGTAAGGCTTGCTGATTTCATTAGCAATGTCACGGGCAGGCTTATCATTTTTAAGAACAACATCCTGCAGAAGCTTGGTCAGTTCATTATTTGCCATGGTATTTCTCCCTTGTTTGAATTATTTTGTGTTTACCACTCACCCAGACTAATAGCGATATTCATGCCATTTTGCCGGGCAATAATAAGTTAATTTTTTATATAGCAAATTAAGTGTGTTAAAAAATCACACTTACATTCGACAACGGCTTTTTTGCTGCCTCACAGGAATTATTCTTACATCACAAGAAAAAGAATTATCCCGCAAATCACTGCAGAAGCACAAAGAAGGCTATACAGCGAATGCACATCTCTTGCAAGGCTTGATTTACGTAATATCAATCCCCTATGTCAAGGTATGAATTCGATGCATTAAAAAAAGGACACTGCTTATAAACAGTGCCCTAAATGTAGTTGAGCAACTCTTGATTTACTGATCAATGCCTAGAGAATCAAGATAGACTTCTCCGGAAAAGGTAAGTTCCGCCCCGCCTTGAAGAAAAACATTGGAATCTTCGATGATTACCTTGAGTATTTCACCACCGGAAGTCTTAATCCGCACGGCATCATCGGTCAGCCCGAGTCTGTTCAGGGTAACCTGAACCGCACTGACTCCCGTACCACAGGCGTAGGTTTCATCCTCAACACCTCTTTCATAGGTACGCACTATCAGGCTGTCATTATCATCTATCTGGACAAAGTTTACATTTGTCCCGGCCGGAGCAAACGCCTCATGATACCTGAAGGCACTGCCAAGCTTTTTGATATCAACATCTTTAACATCAGCAACCTGGACAACCACATGCGGGACGCCGGTATTTGCAAAGTGATATTCATAATCCTGACCGTCAATGGAAAGAGTCTGCTTTAGTGCTACATCCTGAGGAGGGGTCAACTGAACCTTCACTTCTTCAAGAACAGGAAAAACCTGCACTTTTATAGGTCCGGCATCAGAGCCGAAAACATGCTCTTCTCCGGCAATTCCGAGTGCATGGGCAAGCCTGCCGGCACAACGGGATGCATTACCGCACATTTCTGCCCTTGAGCCGTCTGAATTATAAAACTGCCAGACAAAATCAAGATCTGAATCTTCAGGGGCATTCTCGATGAAGAACAATCCGTCAGCATATACGCCGAAAGACCGCTGGCAGAGTTTCTCTGCCCAGAGAGGCATTTTTTCCACTGGAACACCAAGCTCGCGGTTATCAATGATTACAAAGTCATTTCCGCAACCCTGCATTTTATAGAAAGGAATGGATTTACCGAACATATCACTCATCAGAAGTCCCTCCGTAATTCTTCATTATCAAAACATGCATTATCAATCACACTGATCACTTAGTCAAGTTTACCTGCTTACGCTCCATAAACCCGGGTATGAATGCGTCTGGCCATATACAGGAAAGGAGTATCCATTACCGCCACAATGACCTTGAACATGTATGTTGTCAGCAGAATTTCAAGCCAGACATCGAGCGGGAAAAGGCCCCACAGAGCAACAAAACAGAAGACAGATGAATCCAGCAGCTGGCTGACAAGGGTTGAAGCATTGTTGCGCAGCCAGAGGTGCCTGTCTCCCATCTTTTCTTTCAGCAGATGGAAAACATACACATCATGCAGTTGAGAAACCAGATAGGCGCAAAGGCTTCCCAGTGCTATTCTAGGAAGAAAGCCGAAAATAACTTCAAGGTGAGGCTGGGCGAAATCATCCGGAGCGGGAACAAATTCAAGGGCCAGCTGCATGTATCCGACAGCCATCACCAGAATGATAAAACCGAGATACACAGCCTTTTTCGCTTCTTTTTTACCATGAAACTCACTGAGCATGTCGGTTGAAAGAAAAACACTGGCATAAAGGATATTACCCAGTGTTGTCGTTAACCCGAACAGTTCTATGGTTTTTAGAACCTGAACATTGCAAAGAATCAGGTTGAATACAATCAGCCCGAACAACCCTGTCTTTCCAAAAAATCTGTAAAGAACCAGCACAAGGCTCAAATCCAGCAGCGCGAACCCAATCCATAATATTTCGTTCATTCTAATGTCTCCGGCGGCCGGAAAATATGAAGAGAGCCGTCCCCCTTCAAGCAAATCAATGCCGACTCCCCGACCGCTTCTAACCCGATATTTATAATTCCTGTTTAGATCGTATCAATACAAAAAAATCATCACCCGAGCCAAGCAGGCTCAAGTTCGATTTTGCTCCTAGCTCAAATCATCAGTAAAGACCATGTCTCAAGACTACATATTATAATTATACAAACAGAACATCAATCTATTGTGTGGAATGGCCACGCGATAAATTCAAAATACACAGCATATTGAGCAGAAAGATAAAAAGCACCCGTCCAATTCCGGACGGGTGCTTTTAAACCAGCCTGACAGCTATAGGCTGATGGAGACCTCAGTAATTTACATTATTCTCAACTTGGGGCGAGCAGGAGAGATAACAACCCTGTTCCGCCCGTTCTGCTTTGCCTCGTAAAGAGCCTCGTCTGCTCTCTGGACAAGCCCGTTTTCAACAGCGAAACCGGCAGGGCATATAGAGGAGACGCCTATGCTGGCAGTGACGTTGAAGCTTGTTCCGTCAAAAACCATGTTGGTTTCCTCAATCCTCTTCCTGATTCGCTCCGCAAGCATTTGAGCATTATTTTCTGTGGTATGGGGGAGAATAATCACAAACTCTTCCCCTCCGTACCGGGCGATAAAATCTGTTGAGCGCAGAGTACATTCAAAAAGCCTTGCAACCTTTTCCAGAACCATGTCCCCGGCCAGATGCCCATACGTATCATTAATGTACTTGAAATGATCAAGGTCGATCATAAGCAGTGATAAATCAGTCTTCAGACGCTGGTGACGCTTGAATTCCTCTTCAAGACGCTCGTCAAAGCTGCGGCGGTTATAGACCCGGGTCAGGCCGTCACGGTCAGCACGGGTCTTGATCTTGTCAAACATCAGAGCGTTGTTCAAAGCCAGTGAAAGATGGTTCACGGCAGCGTTGAGGGTTGAGACCTGATCCTTGGCCAGTCTCACATTCCGCTCACACAGCATAACCAGACAACCGAACTTGTCTCCCCGCGCAACCAGCGGCAGGGCCAGCACGCGGCCTGAAGCGGGACTGTAGGACATGCTGTTTTCACACACAGAAGCCGTTTCGGATACGTTATATCCCGCAACATCCAGTCCGCTAAGCGAACTGATGTTATCAATCATTAAATTTGTCCATTCGCCCTGAATTTCGGGCATCATTCCCGGTGTGAGATATATTTCCGCTTCAACATGCTTTCCAGTTCCAAGAACGTTCCAGAATGCACCCTGAACAGAAAGAACAGGAAGCATCATCTTAAGGTCCCTTCCGGCCTGAGCCAGAATTTCTGCAACTTCCAGCCTCTCCGTTGCATTGGAAAGAACGGTATTGAGAAACATAAGTTGCTCTGTCTTGCGGCTGAGCAACTCGCGCTCCAGAATGATCTCTTCCGTCATCCGGTAAAGATCCCCATAAAGACTGGAGACTTCTTTGGCCCTGAAAAGGGCATCCTGCACTTTTGAGCTTGTCAGCGGTGAACTTACAACTGCCAGAAATCCGTCTTCGAGAACTTTCTCAAGGTCGACATTCTCCTGATCATCCTGAATAAGAATACGCTGGGTGGATTCAAGATTGCGATATGCATCCCGAAGAGATTCGGGAAGATAATCCCAAACACGCTGCGGAATCCAGGTAGCCGAAGGCTTCTCCCTGGCTTCAAGTTCCTTTTTACCGGGAAGGCTTCTTTCCGAGAAATTCCTCAAAAAGAACCCGGGACCGAGAGAATCCTCGATCTTTCCGGCTTCACTACTGTTAAGACCGAACCCCCAAAGCAGTTCGGGCCTGCTTCCACTTTTCATTTCTGGTCTCCTTCTTTGCTATAGTCAGCTGTCAGAAAAACTTTTCAGACATGATTATGCAAAAAAAAGACCATTCAACCATTATCCCCTTCCCCGGCTAAACGCTAATCTTCAAGTCCAGCCGGGGATCATACAAATTAATTCTTTCTATTTCGGGAACCTGAGCAAAGTTAAATTTATAACACGACTCAATCTGGTGTAAGGGTGAAGCATACACCCAAAAGCAGGATACAGTTAATAACAGGAATCGACTGCCGGATTTCCGGCACCCTGAAAACCTTTGCCCGGCAAATAAATCCTTTGACAAGAATGGTGCAAATATGGCTTGAAGAACATTATGGAAACTCAAAGAATATGGGGAACTTTGGATCCCTTCTACGAGGCAGGGCCGATACTTGGCAGAAAAGTAGCCAACATCGGATTTATAAGCGCGCTTTTCAACTTAGATCCGTTTGATGAATACCATTTTTTCCTCTCCGGATCCGGTGCGCGCAACGGATTAAAGGAATTTTTAAACCGCAATTTCCCTGCATTACTCAATTCCGGAAAGATAAAGATCATGGACCGCAGGGAACTTCCCTCTGCAATCTCCAGTCAGGAGTATTTCTGTTTCCACCAGTCGGACTGCATACTCTATCCTCCCCATCTGGCAAGAATAAGAAACATGCTTGCCAAAAACATATTTCCCATCACCGGGACCACCCATTCTTTGAGCTACAGCAATTACGGATCTTCTTTCCTTAATTATCTCTGGAAAGGCACTACCGATAGAGACTGCATTGTCGGTACGTCCTCGCTCGGAACAAAGGTTGTTGAAAACTACCTCAAGCAGCTGCGCGAAGGTTACGGACTGAACGAGCAGGACTATCCATCGCCCCAACTCAAAACAATACCCCTTGGAATCAATCCGGAGCCGCTGTCTCCACCTGAGGAAGAGCAGAAAAAACAAGCCTCTCAACAACTGGGCTTTGCAGAAGACGAAAGGGTGAATATTCTGGTTTTCGGCAGAATCGCCCACTACTCCAAAATGGATCTCCTGCCCCTTCTGCGGGCGATGCAGCGACTTTTTGCCTCTGGCATGAAACGGGATAAGGTGCGGCTGATTCTTGCCGGATGGCTGGATGACGAGGATGATTTCCCGGAAACCATGGCCCAACTGGCAAAAAACATGGGGCTGGAACTGGTAATAGTTGCCCGTCCTTCGGAAACGGTCAAACTGGATCTGTACCGCGCCGCCGACATCTTTATTTCCATATCCGATAATCCGCAGGAAACATTCGGACTGACCGTACTTGAAGCCGGAGCCATGGGCCTTCCGGTTATTGCATCGGAATATGATGGCTATCGGGATCTGGTTGTAGACGGTAAAACCGGATTTCTGATTGAAACCATAGGCCCTGCCGAAACTCAAGATCTGGACCCGATGGCTCCCCTGTGTTTTGACAACCAGTACCATCTTATGATGGCGCAGCAGACAGCCGTGCTTACTCCAGCCCTGGCACAATCTCTTGAAAAGCTTATAAACAATAAAGCGTTACGCCAAGAAATGGGACAGGCAGCAGTCGAACGGATACAGAAGCAGTTCACATGGAAGCAGGTTGTATTACAGTATGTAAAACTCTGGGAAGAGCTGAATACTGTCCCGGTCAAGACCGAGACTCTCCGCAAGGCTAAGCATCCAATACAGGTAAGATACGGGGAGGCTTTCGGGCACTACACATCATCCACCATCACCCCTAAAACAATGGTTGCCACCGGAGTTACAGGGCAGGCAATCTATCACGGTCGTGAGTTTCCGCTTATCTACCGGGGAATTGAAAGATCTCTGCAGCAGGAAGTAATTAAAAAAATGGCTTTTTTCGCCCGCAAGCCCATCAGCGTCAGAGATCTGACCGGGAAAATAAGAAAACTGGCCCCCACCCTTTCAGACAGCGAAGCACGGTTTCATATTCTATGGTGTATCAAACATGATATTCTGGAAAAGTTATGATTAAAAAAAAAGTCATACACCACAGCGCGCTGGCTGCAAGCGGAGGAGCCACGAGAGTAGCCCAGCTGATCATGAAAGGAATGGAGGAGAATGGCTATGAATATGCCCACAGTTTTGAAGCTTCCGAGAAACCGGGGGAAAAACTGATCAGCCCGGAAGAAGCCGCTGTAGCTATCCCCGAAAATTCAATTGTCCACCTGCATTCATCAGCAGACCCGGCCGCATTTCTTTCAACCCTCCCTGCTTCTGTGAAAATAGTAGCTACCCTTCATGACACCCAGATGATCACCGGCGGCTGCTCCTACCCTTTGGACTGCCCTCATTTTGCCAAAAAATGTATGAATCCATGCCCGAGAAATTTTCCTGATTCAGAAAGAAAAAGACAACGTAATATACAGGCCCTTATAGAGAGCAAAGTCCTGCTTGTTTCCCCCTCCAGATGGCTGGCCGGGCTGGTTCGGAATGCCCATAAAGACCTGAAGGCCAGAATTATTCCTAACGGCATTCCCTGGCCCGAAAATCCCGGAGACAAAAGAAGGGCCCGTAAATACCTAGGGCTGCATCCGGCCTCAAAGGTTGTCCTTTTTGTCGCGCACGGAGGACAGAAGGCAGGGTACAAATCCGGTCCGCAATGGGCCGACTACTGGTCCCTGATCAAAAAGAAAACACCGGAGGCTGTTGCTTTCGCCATTGGCGGAGAAAAAAATGAACGTAATGGGGATTTTGTAACCATACCTTATGTTGACAGAGATACACTTACCCGATTTATGCTGGCTGCCGACGTACTCGCCTACCCCACACTTGCAGACAACCACCCTCTTGTCATTCTGGAAGCAATGGCAAACGCCCTTCCCGCAGTCAGCTACTCGGTCGGCGGGATTGTGGAGCAGATAACAAATGGTGAAAACGGCATCTTGATCCCCCCTTATGAAAAGGATAATCTCGCCGATACAGTTTCAACACTTCTGAACAACAGGCTCGTTGCGGAAAAACTCGGAAATGCGGGATTCCATAAGGGCCGAAGCAGATTCAGCAGTACGCGAATGGTCAATGACTATTTAAAATTATATTACAGACTGGTTTAAAATTGTATTTTTGTGTTATTTTTTCATAGAATTCACTAAAAGAGGATTGATTCCAGTTGACATTTCTCCGAGTTTACACTGGAAATACAGGCTCAAACCAAATTATAAAATTGAAAAACATCTTTCATAAACAGCAGTTTCAAGCTAAATTAAACTGAGTAGTAGCAGTACAAAATGTTTAACGCAGGCATGACACGTCATATAAATAGGGGGGATGAGAATGGCCCATACCAATATACTTCTTGAGTCAGGCACCAATGAGCTTGAAATAGTTGAATTTTACATTGATGAAATTGACAACGTCCATGACGACTCCACTCGCCGCAGCTACTACGGCATCAACGTTGCCAAAGTTGTTGAGATAATCAGGCTGCCCGAACTCACAGACATGCCTGACGCTGCCAACGACGCTGTCCTCGGTGCTTTTGACCTAAGATCCGAAATTATCCCCCTGATTGATCTCAGCCGCAGAGTGGGAAAAAACAGGATTGAAGATGAAGCTCCGAAAGTAATCGTCACTGAATTCAATAAAATTTCCACTGCCTTTCTTGTTTCCGGTGTAACAAGGATTCACCGCATTAGCTGGGAACAGGTTGAAGCTCCGAGCAAGCAGGTTTCTTCCCTGACCGCAAACTCCATAACAGGTGTGGTCAAACTGGAAGGGCGAATCGTATTTTTGCTGGACCTTGAAAAAATTGTCGCCGACCTCAACCCCGGTATGGATCTAACCGATCTGCCGGAAGCGGACCTGATCAACAAGATCGAGCAAAGGCAACTCAAAGCCCTCATTGCAGACGACTCCACCATGATCAGACGTATGATCGGTCAGATGCTTGAGGACGCCGGGTTTAAGGTGACCAGAAGCCATAATGGTAAAGCTGCGTGGGATAAAATCATGGAATGGCGGGCAAGAGCAGATTCCGAAGGAAAATCCATTGACGATTACGTTGACATCGTTGTCACCGATATTGAAATGCCGGTAATGGACGGTCACAACCTTACCAAGCGCATCAAGGATGACCACGAGCTACGCCATATCCCCGTATTGCTTTGCTCCTCAATCATTACCGATACCCTTTACCATAAAGGGGAATCAGTAGGAGCCAACGATCAGATTTCAAAAGCTGAAATCAACCAGCTTGCAGAAAGAGTTTTTAAACTCATTGAGTCGTCAAAGCAGTCCGAATAAAAACAGATCTTACTTGATAGCAACAAATCCGGAAAACTCCGCAGAACCATTGGTTCTGCGGAGTTTTCTTATTTTGCTGAGACAAATGATACAATCAGAATATGCAGGACAACCCCTGTAAAAGGAACCTGCCCCCCTTTCCGAAGAGCATCGGATCATATTACCGTTTAAGCAGCTACTTGGATGGCTGCTGCTCCGCCTCTCTTTATCCACATTCCGGATTACAGGCTTTAAAAATTATCTGATCCAGATCAAGGAACACATTCGCCCTGTTTCTTTATCCCTGCGGTAAGAAAAGAATGTCTCGGGCATTGAATAGGTACACATGTCCATGGAATAAATATTCCGTGGTTCAAGCCCTGCCTTCTGCAACTGGTCTTCAGTCATTTTCCATAAATCAACAGTGCTGTCTGATTTATTGAAGTACTCCTCAAACCCCGGCTCGAAATCAGTTTCAAAATTCACAAACTGCGCAGTCTGCGGACTGAGGCTTGGTCCCCTTACGGCAAAAAGGTCGCAGGGATCGCATGAATAATGCTCACATATGCGCTTAACACCGTTCCCGGGAAAGTTCATAGCGTTGCCGCGCCAGCCGTTATGCAATGCTGCAACGAAATCACCGTTTTTATGGGCCAGCAGAATGGGCTGGCAATCTGCGGTTTTAACGACCAGAGCATGTCCTTTCAGGGAAGTGGCCAGCCCGTCGCCATCAAGTTCGGACTGGTCCCCGGGAGAACCGGTCTCCAGATCGAAATGGATTATGTCACCATGAACCTGCCTGCATTCATGCCAGTAGCCGACACCAAGAGATGCGGCAAGTTCAGTACGATTGGCCCTTACATCAAAAGGATCATCGCCGACATCAAAGGACAGGTTTCCACCATCAAACGGGGCCTTGCATTTACCGCCCTTTCTGGTTGTGAAAACAGCTGATACATTTTCAAGTCCCGGAAAAACAAAGGGAATATAAGTCAGTTTCGCCATATCATTTCCTTATCGGTACAAATCAGTTCAACAGGCTGGTCCCACGGTTCACGGGGAAAACCATCTACAATCTGAAAAGAATAACAGACTCCCACGGAAATAAAACCTTCCTTACGGGGTCTGGCGAGAAAACGGTCATAATAACCGCCACCGAATCCTATGCGATAACCGTCTCTGTCAAACCCCACACCCGGAACAATCACCAGATCCGGATTGACCGCGTCGGGGAATTCGCAACGGGACCTGCACGGCTCCTTGATACCAAAAGAACCGCTGGTCAAATCCTTTTCAGCCCGGACAACACCGAAGTCCATATGTCCGGGTTCATCACGCCGGCAGCACGGCATAAATAATCTCTTTCCCTCAGCCCAGGCATCCTGCAGGAGTGGGCGGACATCCACCTCGTTCCTGACAGGCCAGTAAAGAAGAACCTCTGTAGCGTCCTTCCACTGCTCAAGCTCCATTACCGTTTCGATTATATCACGGCTCGCAGAGTCAACTTCAGGACCGGCCATGCCGGAACGCAGCTCAAGAAGCCTTTGCCTCAAAACATTTTTATCCATTACCGTTCTCCTCTCCTGAATTAACGGTTCAATTGATTTCATCATGCATTTGAGGGAAAAATCAACAAGAGAGTGAAACAATAAAGCGACTTTCAAATGTCCGCCAACCCATCAGGCTCTTTCCGGACCATTGGTTTTTACAAATGAAAATGGTATCTAAGGTACCCAAGCAGATACGAAAACAGCTTTCTCAATATTTCAATAAACCGGAGTTAGTATGTCTCAACAAACCAGATTCTGGATAGCTTTCGGAGATATTCACCAGAGCACCAGTCTGCCGAAACTTATTCCAGACATTGATAAGGCGGACGGGATCATCCTGACCGGAGACCTGACCAACCACTCCCCCGAAGGGGCTGTGGAAAAGGTGTGGGAATCAGTATACTCGCGCAATGCCAACATACTGGGGCAGGCCGGAAACATGGACCGCTCCAATGTAACTGATTTTCTCAAAAGTAAAGAAGCCAACCTGCATTGTGAAGTAAGAGAACTGGCTCCGGGTATAAAAATCATGGGAGTCGGCTGCTCCATCCAAACCCCATTCGGAACTCCCAGTGAAGTGAGCGAAGAAGAAATGTCCCAGATGCTCGAAGAAACTTACGCAAAAGCAGGATATTACGACAGATTAATACTTGCTGTACATGATTCCCCTCACAATACCGCCCTTGACGTAATAGGCAACGGTATGCACGTAGGCAGCAAATCAGTCCGCGCATTCATCGAAAAACACCAGCCAGATATTGTCATCAGCGGCCATATCCACGAAGGATTCGGGGAAGATGTTATCGGGGAGTCACCTGTTTTCAACCCCGGGATGGCTTCCGGAGGCGGATACGTAAAGATTAGTCTCAAAGATGGTGAACTCAACGCAACACTCAAAAAAGTTTAGGTAGAATGAGTAAAATCAGATTTGTGTGGGTTGGAAAGCTCAAAGAGCCTTTTTTCAAAGATGCCTGCGACCATTATACAAAAAAACTGGGCCGGTTTCATAAACTGGACGAAACCATCCTCAAAGACGCGCCCGGCAAACTTCCGCCCGAAGAGAAAGTTCAGCGGGAAGGGAAAGCCATACTCGATAAAATCAAGCCTTCGGACCTGCTTATCTGCATGGATGAAAAAGGCAAGGAAATGACTTCGGTAGAGCTTTCCCGACAACTGCAGCGCTGGACCGAAGACCCGAACCTCACTCCCTGCTTTGTAATCGGGGGGCCCTTCGGTTTATCTGAAGATGTGAAGAATGCCGCCAGAGTAAAACTGTCGCTGAGTAAAATGACATTGCCCCACGAACTGGCCCGGACAATGCTTCTTGAACAGCTGTACCGTGCTGCTTCTATTTTACGCGGCTCGCCTTACCATCACGTTTAAAAAGCAGCTACAAATGGTATGAGGCAAACACCAATCAGAAAAAAAGGGATAAAATCAAGATGATTAATATGGAATATCTCGAAAAGCTCGAAGAATACATGACTTCCGGAGACATGAAATTCGAGTTCGACAATGGAACTGAAGAAAAGCGCTTTGAAATACTTGAATTTCTGGAAAAGCTCATGGATGTTGCTGAAATAGCGGATGAACACGCAACAAAGCTCATCTTCAAAGAAGGCATGCTCAATCAGCTTGCCGGTGGCGGACAGGAATAATTTTTTAAGCCGGTCAGGATTTTAAATATCCTGACCGGCCATTATGTTTTCAGATATCGGGTGAAATAAAGCCTGAAGCAGTCATCTTAACCCTGATTCCATCATATACACCCAGTCAATTTTTATCCCGGAAGAACCTCTTAAACCTGTGCTGCTTTCAGTGCCCAGAAATAATGTGTCTTCTCCCCGGCTTTGTAATCCCTTACTGCTTCAAGACTGAACCCGAAAGACTCAATTTCGGAATTCTCCGGCGCCTGATCATTGGACAAGATGATCACCCGGCCATTTTCTGCAAGCATTCCTGAAACGAAGGGCAGAAGTTCCTTCCATGGCATAAAAGCCTTGCTGAGGATCAGGTCCGCGGGGAGATCTTCTTCCGAAATATTTTCAGCCCGCCCCTGAAAAACAACTGTCCGTGGGAGTTTCATGGACCGCAGCGCGGTACGCATAAAAATGGAACGTTTCTGGCGGGATTCCACCAGATGGTAACTTCCTTTCTGCCATACACAGCGCAGGGGTATTCCGGGAAGTCCTGCTCCCGCCCCGAGGTCCAGTGTGACCGGTTCTTCAGGAAGGCTCAGCGAGTTTAGAAAATCCGCAAGATGCAGGCTATCAATAACCAGAGAACTGAATACCTCTCTCCACCCCGAAGGGCCGACAAGGTTCATGGATTTATTCCACTTCACCAATAGATTGAGATATTCCGCGAGGACTTCAGCCTGCTTTTCTTCCTGATCGAAACCATCGCCAAGACTTTGATCGTCTGTCAATTCCCTGCCTGCCTTTCTGGCGGCTTTTATAACTTCTTCGCTGGTGACATTCTCCGCGGCCATCTAGTCCTCCTTATTGTTTCCGGCAGATTGCACACAAAGAGGTTCTTTGACAACTGTGGACTTTCTTAGCATCGCGCGGAAGGATATGAAGACTGCCAGAAGACACAGTCCTGAGAGAGTAATCAGGGAATAGCGCATAACACTCAGAAACTCGGTTGCTGACTCAGGTGAAACCGGAGCATTCCCCATAATGGTGGAAAGGAAAATGGCGATGATAACCATACTCGCCACCATTCCCAGAGTCCTCAGCCCCCCGGTAACAGCCGAAGCAAAACCGAAACGTGACGGAGGGACACTGCCCATTAAAATCATCATGTTCGGCGAGGAAAACAGGGAAAATCCAATGCCCAGTATAACAAACATTGTATAGAGATAAGACAGTTCAGTTTCCTGCGTAACCATTGCCCCCATTACAGTACCTATTGTACAGGCGATCATGCCCAGTAAAGCAAGGAAACGGGGGGACACCTTATCCGCAAGCCTTCCGCATGGAGGAGAAAGCAGTGCCTGAATTACAGGCTGAACAACAAGAACAAGCCCCGCGTCATGAGGGCTGAGGCCTTTGACACTCTGCAGGTAAAGGCTGAACAGAAAGACTATCCCGAACGTTCCGGCATAGTTGATAAACTGAACCAATGATGCATCGGCAAAATCCAGCCGTTCCTTGAAAAGCTTCAGTTCCACCAGAGGGGACGAAGACCTGTTCTGCATCCAGATGAACAATCCGAATCCAGCCAGTCCGCACGCCAGAAGAGACGGACCGAACCAACCGGCATTAAGGCTTGTACCTCCGAAGACTATTCCGGCAATTGAAAAAACAACTACAAAACTGCCGCCGAAATCAAATTTCTCGGTTGAAGCGCGGAAGCGGCCATTCAAATTGCGGTGAGCTACTATGTAGGAAATTCCAAGCGGAATCATACCCAGCCAGTAAAGCCAGCGCCATCCAAGATGCGAAGCTACCAGGCCACCGACGTAAGGTCCGGCGGAAAGCCCCAGATAAACCGCGGCAACAGCAAGCCCCATTGCCCGGCCCCGCTCTTCTTTGGGGATAGAATCGGTCAGGAGAGCCATGTTTGTGGCAATACCCATTGCTCCCGACATTCCCTGAGCCATCCGTAGAAGTATTACCGTGTCAATTGACCGGGCAAAGCCGATCATGAAAGTGAAAACAGCGAAAAGTAGAACACCGAGCCTGAACATGGGCTGTCTCCCATGCATATCGGCAAGTCTACCAAGAGGAAGAAGAAGTGCTGCAACGCTTCCTATGTAAATTGATTCAACAAGGCTGAGATCAAGGCCGCTCGCCCCCAGATCATGCCCCATAACCGGCAGGGTTATGCCTACGGCTGAAAACATGAACGGCATGGTGAACTGGGTCACAGCCACAGTGAATATCACCGCTTTCTGTTTAGATTCATTCATAAATAAATTACCTGCTGTGGCCTTATGCCACTCTTAACATATAATACTTAAAGAGCATCCCAGTCTATGGATGTGCCGAGCTTTGCTCTGCAGCTGTCAATAATCCTGACCATAAACCCCAGCATGAGTTCTTTTTCTTCAGCATCAAGACAGGCAAGCATACTGTCGTTGCTTTCCTGCAGGGCAATATGCAACTCATCAAACACATCCAGGGCTTTCTCTGCCGGATATACAAGTTTCTGGCGTTTATTATCAGGATTCTCCTCTCGATAGAGGAAACCTTCTTTCTCGAGTTTAGCAACTGTTCTTGCAGTTGCGCCTTTATCAATACTCAAAATTATTGAAAGTTCATCCTGAGTTCTCCCGGGATGCCTCACGGCCTGCATGATGAACCCTATCTGGCCGTAAGTAATTCCGAATTTATCAAGTCTTTCTGAAAGGACTGTTTTGTGCAGCCTGACCATCTGCGCGGCCATGTATCCGAATTTCACCTGCTGAGACACTTATACCTTCCAATTTTAATTATTGTTGCACAGTCAACTGTTGACCTAGCAACTATACACATATTCTCTTCCTGTCAAACCATTACAGTTACCGGTATGTTAAGATTTACCCAGTGCCATTGTATAAGGATTATTGCCTGAAAATCTTAAAATGGGTAGAAACTGCTCATAACAACGCAATAAGGAACTGTAACCTTGAACTACCCGAATCCGAATACAGATAAAAAATCCGCCTTACTCTCAAATCTTTTCCGGCTTACGCTGGCCGCGGGGCTCTTATGGTGGCTGATCAGCTCGGGGAGCATTAAACCTGAATACCTGACGGTTCAATCCAGCCGTCTTCCGCTTCTTCTCAGCGGTGCAGTTGCACTCCTAACCGCCATGAGTCTCAGCGGTATCCGTTACAGAGAGCTTCTCAAAGGCGGAGGAGTTGTCTTTCCCATCAGCGAAAGCATGAAAGCCAGCTCCATAATGTATTTTTTCACCCAGTGTGTACTGGGCCCGGCCAGCGGGGATGTAGCCCGTTTTTTCTATACAGTTAAAAGAACGGGAAACAAATCCGGCACGGGAGCGGCCATAATGATTGACCGTTTTATAGGAACCATGGGGCTTTTCATGCTTGCCGGCCTGGGCATGATTCTCAACTGGGAACTTGTTGAGTCATCACAGACTCTGCGTTTGATTGCAGTACCTCTTCTAGCGCTGCTTTGCGGTCTATGGATGAGCTTCTCACTGGCATTTCTGGCTTTGATCAAAAACAGGAAAACAGCCTTGCTCCTTGGAACATCATTCCCGGTAATGGCAGGCATTCTATGCTCTGGCGAATTCTCCTCTTTTGTAAGTGATGAGATTGGTCCCGTATTGCTTGCAGTTTCGGCTTTCTCCCTTCTCGCTCCTGTACTTGCTCCTGAAATGCTTGAAAACGGCATTATAAGAAAAAAAATACTTAGAAATTCGAAAATTGGCGAAAAAACATCAGAGTTCATCTCTGCGGTTTTCCTATACCGAAACAGCCCTGACATAATTCTGAAGACAGTTGTTGTCACAGCCGTCCAGCATCTGCTGCTGATCCTGTCTCTTTTTCTTTTCTCTCTTTCCCAGAATCTGCCGAGTACACCGGATTTCATGGCAATCTTCTTTTCCGCGCCATTGTCATTCCTCGCGGGAATCATTCCCGCTCCGGCAGCGGGACTTGGAGTCAATGAAGCGGCATTCGAGACCCTCCTGCGGCTCGCCACAAACGAGACAGTTAACGCAGGAGCATCAGTTTATCTCATGCACAGAATATGGACCACCATGTTCAGCCTTTCCGGGATTCCATTTATCCTCAGCAAGAAAGGGAAAAAGGTTGCCTCTACATAAAAGCTATGCTCAACTGAATATATATCCCACTGCCCTGATAATTTATTCACTATCTGATTAAACAGGTTCCACTATGGCAAACGTTCTGATTATTGATGACGATCCTTTCATCGGTGAACTGCTGGTCGCAATTGCCAGTGATCTAAACCATCATGCTGAAAATGCCCTTACCTTGAAAGAGGGCATGGCTCTGGCCCGTGAAGAAAGATTTGACGTTGTTTTTCTTGATGTTGTCCTTCCGGACGGCAACGGACTCAACGCCCTTCCCGAGCTTCAGCAGTTGGGAAATGTTCCCGAAGTTGTAATCATCACCGGGAAAGGTGACAGCAAGGGAGCGGAACTGGCCATCAACTCAGGAGCATGGGATTACATTTCCAAACCTGCAAGTGCGGAAGAGTACATGCTTCATATGCAGAGGGTTCTGCAATACCGGACTGAAAAACAGGCCTCCAGACCCAAGCTTGGGCATCACAACATTGTCGGCCGCTCAAACTCCATTATGCGCTGTCTGGATCAGGCGGCAAA
This sequence comes from Maridesulfovibrio salinus, assembly GCF_055394525.1. Lineage (NCBI taxonomy): Bacteria > Pseudomonadati > Thermodesulfobacteriota > Desulfovibrionia > Desulfovibrionales > Desulfovibrionaceae > Maridesulfovibrio > Maridesulfovibrio salinus. The sequence goes on along the minus strand of NZ_AP042461.1, from coordinate 600,168 downwards.
AGCCGCCGAAAGCCATGTCGGAGTTCTGATTCTGGGGGAAACCGGGACCGGAAAGGAACTTTTCGCAAAAGCGGTCCATGACAACAGTTCCCGCCGCAAGGGTCCATTTGTGATTGTCGACTGCGCCTCCATTCCGGAGAACTTGGTAGAGTCCATTCTTTTCGGCCATGAGAGGGGAGCATTCACCAGTGCGGACAAATCGCATCAGGGACTGATCACCAAAGCTGACGGGGGAACACTTTTCCTTGATGAAGTAGGAGAGCTTCCCCTATCTCTGCAGAAATCTTTTCTGAGAGTGCTGCAGGAACGCACTTACCGCCCTGTGGGTGGGCACGAAGAGCTGGAAAGCGATTTCCGTCTCGTAGCAGCAACCAACCGGGACCTGGAAGCTCTTGTGCATGCCGGAAGATTCCGGCAGGATCTGCTATACAGACTGCAGGCTTTTACGATTGAACTTCCTCCTCTGAGACAGCGCGGAAGTGACATCCGCAGGCTTGCCCAGTATTATCTGAATAAACTGGCTGTGGACTTTGAATCTCCCCCTATCAGTGTTTCAACCGATTTTTTTGAAGCGCTAAAGTCCTACGCCTGGCCGGGAAATGTCCGTGAACTGTTCAATGTTCTCGAGCAGGTATTTACAGCCAACAGCGAAGCAGGTGAGTTTCTGCCGATACACCTTCCGGTTAAAGTCCGAGTTGCAGCGGCACAGGCATCCGTACTCCCCAAGGCCGAGGCCAAAAGCACACTAACCCTCATAGCCGGAAACAAATTCAAAAAGAACAAAGCCGGTTCACCCGGACCGGAATTTTCTTTCCCTTCCTGCAGAGATAAGGAATCAAAAGATTTTCCCCAGTTGAAAGACTACCGGGAGCAGGCACTGGAACAGGCTGAAAAGCTCTATCTGGAAAGTCTGATCATGCATTGCAAGGCCAATATGGGACAGGCGGCAAAAACCGCGGGGATATCTGTTTCCCGTCTTTATGCGCTATTGAAAAAACATGACATCAAGAAAAAGTTCATTCTGAATTGATCTCAACCCGTGAATATGAGGTTCTTTTTCCAAAATTAAACATTCCCGATATTGCAATAACAGGTCTTCTACAGTTATATTCATTAACAAACTCTATCCGGATAACTAATGATTTCCAAGGAAGCGTATGGACAACCTGCCCAGCCTCAAAAAATTAGGTGAAAAACTGGACCTGTTAAAGAAACTCAAAGATGAAGGACATGATGAACAGGCCGAAGCTTTGGCCCAGAATATTTTTGAAAACTATGCTTTTGCCCGCGACAACTGCCTGCGCATGGAAGACAACCTGATTGCAACACGCAATACTATTACTGAACTTGAATCCAACAACCGGAATCTGGAACAGAAACTCAAGGAAACGCTAGCTGCATACAATTCCGACTTCAGAACATTTCAAAGATTTTCCAATGCCCAGACATATGTAAACAACCTTAAATCAGTTTCTGCACTGCCTGACATCCTCGGACAGATCGCTTCTGAACTGGGTGCTTATAAAATTTCCATCGTTCTTGACCGTGACACATGTTCCGGACTTCCCCTTGACGGTATTCCCACTTTCCATCTTAAAGGCTGTATGCGTTATATTGATGCGACATTGTGTAAGGAAAAAAATCGTATTTTCATAGGGCCCATCTCTAAAATGATGCGTCCAGATATTTTCTTCGGAGACCCTGATATGTCACCGGAAAACGGAGGTTCATGCTTTGCCTTCGGACTTATGGATAAATACCACCCTGAAAAAATGATCGGGCTGCTGTCTTTCTATGACCCGTCAGTGGAACGCTACCACCCTGAAATGGGAACGGACTACCTTGAACATTTCTGCTCTTCCCTGGCATCGGCGGTAACGGATGTCATCACCCACCAGAAATCCGAATTGCTTCATCAGGATGTGGACCGCATAACCCGCCACGACCTGAAAACACCGCTGAATGCGGTAATAAATCTCCCGCACCTGCTCCTTGCTTCGGAAACAGACCACAGCCGCAAGGAAATGATAAAAAGCATTCAGGATTCAGGCTACAAAATGCTCGCGCTGATAAACAGATCCTATGATATTTACCGCATGGAGTCCGGCAGTTACGTGCTCAAGCCGGAAAAAGTGGATATGTTGCCCATGGTCGGGCAGATCAGGATGGACCTGCTGGATAGAATTGAATCAAAGCGTCTTGAACTGGTCATAACTGTTAACGGACAGGCTCCTGATGGCGCAGTTGGTTTTTTTGTTCGGGGAGAAGAACTCCTGCTGTTTTCGATGCTTGCCAATCTGCTGAAAAACAGTGTCGAAGCTGCTCCGGAAAACAGTTCAGTCAACATAGCTCTCTCTGATTCGGAGGGTGCTACTGTGAGGATACATAATCTCGGAGAAGTCCCCCCTGCCATCAGGGACATTTTTTTTGAAAAATATTCAACAGCAGGAAAAGCGGAGGGCACTGGCCTTGGAACATACTCCGCAAAACTGATCGCCAATGTACATGGCGGAGACATCAAAATGGAAACCTCTGCTGTAAACGGAACAACTGTTACCGTAACCCTTTAAAACTTTACCGGATAACTCTTGCATTCACTGGCAGCTTGAAAACAAACTTTGCCCCCTGCCCCGGACTGGACTCTATACTGAAGCTTCCCTCGTGATTTTCAGTAATTATAAAATAAGAAACCGATAAGCCAAGACCGGTTCCCAATCCTTTGGGCTTGGTGGTAAAGAACGGTTCAAAAACCCTTCTCCTGACTGAATCATCCATTCCCGGGCCATTGTCCTTCACTTCCGTGACCACATAATCGCCCTCGGAATAAACCCTGATCGTAATCTGTGGCTCCGTTTTCCGGTCTTTTATTTCGTGCATAGCCTGTGCTGCGTTGCCCAGAAGGTTTAATAATACCTGCTCAATTTCTGTTGGAGAGCATATAACGTGAGGCAGATCATCTTCAAAATCTCTGATTATTTTTATCTGTCTGAAATCATATTTTTTATCCAGATCATAATCCTTTGAAGCCAACTCAACGGCTTTTTCCGCCAGTTCATCCAGACGGCATGAAGTCCTATGGACATCGGATTTGCGGCTGAAATTAAGCATATTGGTAATAATATTGGCAGCCCTTGAAGCCGCATCCCTTATACCGGAAAGCATCCGGAAGATACCCCGGCTTTCAATGTAATTGTTAACAGCCTCGATTGAAGTTCCCGATCTCTCAGCTTCCTGAGCATTCATTTTCAAATCAGGAGAAAGCCTTCTTTCTATATTCTGAGCCCCCTGCATGATCCCCCCAAGGGGATTATTTATTTCATGGGCCATACCGGCAGCAAGACCGCCCACAGACATCATTTTTTCCGTCTGAACCATAACCTCTTCAATACGGACCCGGGAGGTAACATCATCCAGGCGCACTACCGCCCCCTCAAATCCATTTTTGACCAGTGGATAGACAGTTATATTTTCATATCTGATCTCGCCATTGACCCTGCGCGGGATGCGAACTCTTTCTTCAACTTTACCATCTATAACCGCAGTCCTGGCTTTTTCAAACTCTTCTGCCAGTTCGGGAAGAACTTCCCTCAACGGTAAACCGCGGACTTCATCATAATTTTTACCGGTGGCATCCGCTGCCCGCGCGTTCCACTGGTTAACAGCACCAGATGCATCCACTCCCACGAGAATGGAAGGCATGGAATCAAGTATATTCTGCTGATGGTTGCGCAAAGCAAGCAGTTCCTGTCTGGCCTTGTCATGCTCCTCAATCTCGGATTCCAACTTGAGATTTGTGGCTGAAAGCTCACGGTTACCCTGCTCCAGTGCTTCCATCAGCTTTTCTTTCTCAGCTATACCTGTCCGGATTGATACTATCATTTCGCGGATAACCATCCCCAGTTCCTTGGTTTCCGTCGGACCGCCCACAGGAATCTTGGAAGCATCCACTCCACTCTCGCGAATGGCCCTTGCTCCTGCAGTCAGCTTAAGCAGAGGGAGAACTATGCTGCTTGACCAAATAGCCGCAAAAGTAAGTGCAAGCGCCAGAACACCTACGGAAATAGCTGTTATTTTCCTGCGCAATTCCAGGCCGGGATCTTTCAATTCATCTTCATAAACAGTTGAGCAGACATACCAGTCCAATGGTTCGAAATGTCTGACATATGCTCTTTTGCGGAAACGAAAATCCCCGACATTACCCGGAGGTTTATCCCACATATAATCATGGACGCCAATCCCCTTTGCTGCAGTAATCAATTCATCAAACAAAGGAGCTCCTGTTTCCGGATTAATGAGAGTATCCACATTCTTTCCCTCATAGGATGGATGAATTATAATCTCTCTTTCTCCCGAAATAATAAAAACATAACCACTGTTCCCTATTTTAATTTCAGAGAGAGTCTGCCTTAATTCATCCAGAACAGCTGCAAAACGCTTCTCAACTTCTTTATCTATATCATCAATATAGACTCCTGATCCGATAACCCAGTCCCATTCATCAAACAGGCTTACATAGGATAGTTTGGCCCGCTCTTCGCTCACCCCCTCAGCTAAAGGCTTGGGCCAGAGATAGTCTACATATCCGCCACCATAAGCCTCACATACTTCTCGGAAAGCGACAAAAATATTGTTACCAACTCCCTGAGCACGTTCGAATTCGGGATTATCGAGAATTTCACCTTCAAGCTCAGTCATTATCGGATGCATAACCATTCTGGGTACCGGAGAAGTGGTATCGTTAACCCAGATATATCCTACCCCATCATCGTAACGTATACCTCTGAGTTGCTGTAGGCTTAACGCCTTGGCCTCATCCTCTGTAAACCCACCCTCTTTATACTTCCGGTAATTCATCAGAACTATACTGTAGGCGATATCAACAATGTCCTGCAGCTCAGCCTTGCGCCGCTCAATGGCTGCATCCCGGAAAAAGACAAGGCTCTGATATTCAATAGAAACATTAAGGAGAGTCGACTTTATTATATCCTCTGCATGCCGGAACTCAGATTGATAAACGGCTTCCGTGACATACTCCTGAGCAAAATAAGACAGTCCGACCGTGGTGAAAATCACCAGACCGGCTACGAAAAGCAGTATTATTGCCCGCATGGATTTAAACATTAATTCCTCGCGATCCGGAAACAGAAGTCATCAAGATCAATACAGGGTTCAATTAGTTGCTATAAATATTACCACACTAACAAAACGCGGTAAAACTAATTGGGTCATGTGAAGGGAATAATGTTATGTCGGGCTTAATGTCGGCTTAAAAGACAGAATTCTGTCAGGGCTGGACTGATTATTCAGGAATTACATAATTACGGCGCAAAAAAATGTCCGGGGGATGCAGCCGGACAACCTGTCGTTCAGGTTTTCGCTGCATCCCCCGGACTAAACATACTATTATTTAATGAGTCTGATGACAAATCGCTCCGCTCAAAAAGACGCCCTATCTATAACTTTCCAGAAAAAAAGGCTTTCTCCGGTCCATCAAGTAGCAGGAAAGAATTTACCTTAATACGGATAACCGAACACTCCGGACCATAAAAAACCCTCGCGATTGAATCCGTTGATTCCGAAATCAGGTCCATAATTTCTCTTTCTTCATCCTTATCGGATACCTGCACAAACTCACCTTCAACTGTGAGGGCTTTTATGCTTTCCCGGTTGTTCTCCAGCTTTCCATCACGGTCATCAATCAACAGACTAACCTTACGGCTGTATTTCAGATTCTCCCATTTCTGGCTGTCTCTGCTGCTCAGCATGTAGATTTCCCGTCCGTCACCAGCGCAGCAATACCCCATAAGCGAAGTATATGGGCCTTCGGAGCCCTGCGTGGCAAGCACGAGCATGCTATTCCGGTTCAAAAAATCAATACACTCTTTTATTTTCTGCTCACGATCAGACATTAAAACTCCAGTTTACTCGAAAAGTTCTTTCTGCCCTTCGATAAGGCCACCGATAATCGATGCATCAGAAAGAGTTGAGGTGTCCCCGAAATCATCATTACCCACAGCTATACGTCGAAGAATACGGCGCATGATCTTACCGGAACGGGTCTTGGGCAAGCCTTCGGAAAACTGGATAGCCTCAGGAACAGCAATGGAGCCTATTTCCTTACCGACCCAATCCTGAAGTTCCTCACGCATTTCATCATCCTCATCAATTCCGTCCCGCAATGTGACGTAAGCATAAATGGACTGTCCCTTAATCTCGTGAGGAATACCTACCACCGCAGCTTCGGTTACATCAGGATGAGCCACCAGAGCCGACTCTATTTCAGCAGTCCCCAGACGGTGACCGGAAACATTGATCACGTCATCCAGACGACCCATAATCCAATAGTTTCCGTCCTCATCAACCCGTGCACCGTCACCTGTCTCATACTTGCCGGGAAAGCGCTCGAAATATGTTTTCATGTATCGCTTTGAATCGTTGTGAATACCGCTCAGCATCCCCGGCCACGGCTCGTTGATGACCAGGTGGCCACCTTCATTGACATCAGCCGGAGAACCGTCACTGCGCAACACGGAAGCACTGACTCCCGGAAGGGGCTTTGCTGTGGAGCCGGGTCTGAGTTTATCAACATAGGGTAGTGGAGAGATAAGAATTCCGCCTGTTTCAGTCTGCCACCATGTATCAAGCAGGGGGATTTTTCCTTTGCCCACATGTTCGTGATACCACATCCAAACTTCGGGATTGATGGGTTCGCCCACTGTTCCGAGAATACGCAGCGATGGCATGTCGTGTCTTGCGGTCCATTGCGTTCCTTCGCGCATCAGAGCCCTTACCGCAGTGGGAGCAGTGTAAAAGACACTCACTCCGTAACACTCCACAATCTCCCAGTACCGGTCCGGTCTCGGATAAGTGGGAACGCCTTCATAGAGCAGTGTTGTCGCTCCCAGTGAAAGCGGACCATAGACTGTATAACTGTGCCCGGTGATCCAGCCGAGATCAGCGGTGCACCAGTGAACGTCATCATCCTTGAGATCAAAAACCCACTGTGTCGTGTGGGCCGTTATGGCCATGAAACCGCCTACAGTCTGGACTATGCCTTTTGGTTTGCCGGTGCTTCCCGAAGTATAAAGAATGAAAAGAGGATCATCCGACTTAAGCTGTGCGGGTTTGCAGTAATCAGAAATGTCCGCGGCCGAGATTTCCTCGTGCCACCAGGTATCACGCCCCTCAAAGAATTCAACTTCCGCTCCTGTCCTTCTGACCAGAATAACCTGCTCAACAGAAGGACACTCGAAAAGAGCTTCATCCACGTTACGTTTCAATGGGATGACCTTGCCCCCACGCAAAACTCCGTCCGCGGTTATAAGAATCTTAGCGTCGCAATCGAGAATCCTGTTCTGAAGGCTCACCGCTGAGAACCCGGCAAAAACAACAGAATGAACAGCACCTATGCGGGCACACGCCAGCATGGCCACCACCAGTTCGGGAACCATAGGAAGGTAGAGTGCGACCCGGTCTCCTTTGCCTACTCCCATTTTGAGAAGCACATTTGCAAATCTGCACACTTTGCGGTGCAGCATGTGGTAGGTATATACCGACACATCCTCTTCAGGCTCTCCCTGCCAGATCAATGCCGCCTTATTGCGGCGACCTTCTTCAAGGTGACGGTCAAGGCAATTGTACGAAGCATTCAAACGGCCACCGGAAAACCATTTGTATTCCTTTTTATCCGGATCAACTTCAAGAACGGTCCTGAAATCCCGTTGCCAATCCAGAAGTTCACGCGCCCTTTCAGCCCAGAATTCCTGATTATTTTCACCCGCCTTACGGCAGGCCTCTTCGTATTTATCCTTATCCAGAAAAGCCTGTTTCTGCATATTTTCGGGAGGGTCAAAAGTTCTCTGTTCATCCATCAGGCTTTCAATAGCGTTATCAATCATATTTAATGGCTCCGGCTCACCTTTTTTGAATAAATTATGCACTTCTGTTAGTCATATACTCTGTTTCCGTAACCTTGAACAGTGCTGTTCCACCTATTGCCCGGGAAGAATTCCAAAGTAAAAACAAATACTGACCCGGTTTTGCTTGATATGGTAAGCAATAAACAGATATGTTTTTATAAATTGCAGCGGTAACCTCAAATCAGAACTTATTTATCGATAAATCCATGCCCGGAATCAATGAGTGCCGTTGATATTATTTCTCCTCTGCCAGCCGGAGGAATCTTAAAAAGCGCAAAGCGCATCAGCTTCAAGAGGAATTCATGAGCGTCATCAATCTGGAATATCTTTTTCAGCCGAGATCAATCGCGGTTATCGGCGCCACCAATGATCCCTGCAACCCCGGACAGATTCTCATGCGTAATCTGATGGGCGGAGGATTTCTCGGCCCGGTCATGCCAGTCAGCACGGACGCCGAAGCAATTTCCGGAGTTCTGACCTATAAAGATGTGGAAGATCTTCCCAAAGTTCCTGATCTGGCTGTTATCTGCCGCCCACTGCAGGATTGCCCGGCTCTTCTTTCAAAGCTCAGTGAAATAGGTGTCAGAGCGGTCGCATTAATCGGTCCCGGATTCAGCGCCATGCCAGAGGATGAAAAAAACAAACTGAGAGGAGAGCTTCTGCGTGCCGCAAAATCCCCGCAGATGAGAATTCTGGGGCCCAAAAGCCTTGGTTTCATTATCCCTACCCAGAACCTGAATGCAAGTCTCGCCCCTCTTCCGGCAAAGGCGGGAAAGATAGCTTTTGTCTCCCAGTCGGACAGTTTTATCCCCACCGTTCTGGACTGGGCCGCTACAAATGATATCGGATTTTCACATGTAATTTCCCTCGGCAGCCGCATAGATTTGAGCTTTGCGGATGTGCTTGACTACCTTGGTTCGGATGCCCAGACCCGCTCGATTCTGCTCTATATCGAGTCCATAAATGATGCCCGCGAATTCATGTCCGCCGCAAGGGCTGCCTCACGCAATAAGCCTGTTCTGGCAATACGCCCGGGACAGTCGCTGCAACATGTCACAAACGAACTGGCCCATCTGGACAATCCCATGGCCGCCAGAACGGATGAAGCGTACGATGTTGCTTTCCGCAGAGCCGGTATGCTGCGGGTGCAGACCATAGATGGACTGTTTGACGCGGCCCAGACTCTGGCAAGCCTTCGGCAGCCGGTGCGTGGGGACCGTCTGGCCATTATTGTAAACGGTACCAGCGCCGGACTGACTGCGGCAGACGGCCTCATGAGGCGGGGGGGCAAACTTTCCAAGCTTTCCGAGGAAACAGTAACCAAACTTGATGATATCTTTGAAGGGCAATGGAGCAGATCAAACCCGGTTACAATTCGCTACAATACCTCCGGCCAGAAATACCTTGATGCCCTTAAGGTACTGATCAAGGACAAAGAAGTAGACGCGGTTCTGGTGGTTCATGTTCCTTTTGCGGGGATCTCAAGCATGGAAGTTGCCGAAGTTCTGGCCAAAGGGCTGAAAAGAGTCCGCCGAATGGTGCTTACATCATGGCTAGGCTCTGATATGTCCCGAAAATCCAGAAGAATTTTTTCGCAGTCTGGCATTCCCACATATGAAAGCGCGGATCAGGCTGTGCGGGCTTTCATGTATATGGCCGAATACCAGCGAAACCAGGAGCTGCTTACTGAAACCCCTGATTCACTCCCCACGGACTTCTTCCCCGACACCACCACCGCCCGTGAGACAGTCCGCAAGGCTCTTTCCGAAGGAAGGGAACTCCTTAACGAACCCGAGGCGAGAAAAGTCCTTGCGGCATACGGATTGCCGGTAGTTGAAACAAAAGTAGCTATATCAGCCCGTGAAGCGGTGATTGCCGCAGATGAAATAGGGTGTCCGGTCGCCCTTAAAATACGCTCTCCCCAGATCAGCCAGCCCTATGATGTCGGAGGAGTAGTGCTTGATCTTGAAAGTCCGGAAAAAGTATGGGAAGCGGCGGCGACAATGCTTACCCGGGTCAACCGCCAGCGCCCGGACGCCTATATCGAAGGGTTCACTGTCCAGAAAATGGGACGCAGACTCGGAGCCCACGAACTTTTCATCTCAGCTTCGGCTGATACCACTTTCGGCCCAGTAATCCACTTCGGTCACGGCGGCATGACCCGCGAAGTTGTCCTTGATCAGGCCATCGCCATGGTCCCGCTGAATATGAGTCTGGCGAGGGAGCTTATCAGCAGGACCCGTATTTCAAGACTGCTTTCCGGAACCCCCACCCAGCCCCCGGCTGATATCGATGACCTCTGCCTGACCCTGATACAGGTTTCTCAGCTGTTCATTGATATTCCACAGATAGCGCATCTTGATATCAACCCTCTTTACGGGGACGACACAGGCGTACTCGCTCTCGGTGCTAAAATTTCCGTTGTGGAATGCGGGGAGGACTGCCCGCAACTGGCAATCAGGCCCTATCCCCGCGAACTTGAAGAGTGTGTGGTGCTTAAGGACGGCAAACAGGTTACCCTGCGCCCTATTAGACCGGAAGACGAACCTGCTCATTACGAATTTCTGGATAAAGTTTCAGATGAAGACATGCGCATGCGCTTTTTCGGAGTTGTGCGCCGGGATTTCGACCATAAGGATATGTCCCGTTTTACACAGATAAACTATGACCGCGAAATGGCGTTTATCGCTACAGCAAACAATGAACACGGCAAGCCGGAAACACTTGGTGTTGTGAGAACATCCACCAAGCCGGATAATTCCGAAGCTGAATTTGCCATTGTGGTCCGCTCAGATCTCAAAGGCAGCGGTCTGGGATCGATGCTCTTTCATAAGATAATCAGATATACAAAAGACCGTGGCACTCACTGGCTTGTGGGACAGACCCTTTTTGAAAACAAGGCAATGCAGGGCCTCTCCCGCAAATTCGGATTTGAAATCAGCGAGAATTACGAAGAAGATCTGGTAGAAATGAGGTTGGACTGCTCCAAACCTGATTAAACAGGATCAATTGATTGCGGCAAAGGCCAAAAGGGCAGATAATTCTGTAAGCACCAGAGCAGCACCAAGAAAATCACCATTAGCTCCGCCTACCTTTTTCGCAAGCCTGTATAGAAATAGAAGAGCAGCGGAAAAAACAGCAAATCCGGACAGCAGGGTATATGGCGAAACTGTTAACAAACCTACTGCCAAAGCTGTAAACAGTCCAAAACAAAGCGAGAGGCTATCTGCTCCTTTCATGGTCAGAATGCCCTGTCCCGGTCTTGCAATGGGAAGAACCAGACGCCCGAAAAAGGCATTACCAAACCTTCCCAGCGTAAACACCCACAGAACAGCCCCGAATGCCTGAGCCTCATAAATATAGTAGAATCCAAGCACCTGCCCCAAAACAGCCAGAACAGCCGCGAGAACACCGAAAGCTCCGGCACGGCTATCCTTGATGATTTTCCAGAATCTGTCAGGGTCAGGATAAGGTCCGGCACCGTCTGCTATGTCGGAAATACCGTCAAAATGCAGCCCGCGGGTAAGATAAACGGAACCTGCTACAGTCAGCCAGGCCTGCATCCAGAACTTGCCGTCAAAAAGTCCCATGTAAAAAGGCAGAACTATTACAGTTCCCAGCACAAGGCCGGTCAGCGGCATCCACTTTACGGTGCGGGCGAGATCGTCTGCTTCAATATCCATCACCGGACCAAGTCTGCTCATGAATCCAAGAGTTATTAGAAAGTCACGGAATATATTCATAATTTAGTCATTATGCCCAACACAGCCGGATGACTCGCAACAGAAGGACAATGTTTATTTTTCAGGTGGACACCGGGTAGTCCATTTAAGGGTAAGTTTATCGCCGGGCTCAAGGCCCAGCATTTCAGAAGCAGCTCCCCTGTTCAAGGCAAGTTCGTAATAGCCCTGACTGCCCGCCAGAATCCCGGTAGCTCCGGCTGCAAGCTCGGAATAACAAGAAACCCGCTCAACACAACTGGGATCATTACCGGAAAGTAATTGCTCTTCAGGAATGAACATGCGCTCGGGGATATCATGATCATCAGGAATATTCAGAACAAGGTTTCCGAAGCGATCCTTATGCAGCACAGTCACATCCACCCCGTCTGATCTCAACTGCGGTCTGTTTATCCCCAAACGCACAATGTCTCTCAGAGGAAGCTTCGGCCCGAGAGATTCCAATAATGTACCGCAGGCAATCCCGGCAGCAATCGGAGCGAACAGATCTCGGCCATGAAACGTGGCTGAACTATTTATTTTTCCGGCAGTTTCACTGAGATCAGTCACAATCACGGTTCCACCGAATTTGTCCTCCGCCAGTTCTATTATGCCGTTATCCGGAGCGATAACTGTCCTGCTCCCGAACTCCGCGCCAATCAGACGGCGGGAACTGCCCACACCGGGATCAACAACTGTTATAAAAACAGTATCCTCCGGAAAATGATCAATTGCCGCCGCCAGAAAAAAGGCTGCCTGCGAAATACAGAACGGCTCAACCCCGTGGCTGACATCTATAACTTTGGAGTCAGGTGCATGTGCTTCCAGAACTCCCTTCAACTGTCCAACATAGGGATCATCCAATCCGAAATCCGTCAAAAGCGCGATGGGCCTGCTCATTTAACTACCTCGGTACGGAAAAACCTTTTCCGAGAACGCTGAATGTTGATTCAATAATTACAAACGCTTTGGGATCAATGGTCATAATCGTGGCTTCAAGCCTTTTAAGCCGGAATGAATCGACCACGGTCATGATAACCGTCTTGTCCTGTCCCGTATAGCCCCCGCGGGCATTAAGCAAGGTAGTTCCTCTGCCAAGTTTGGACATTATCGCCCCTGAAACATCCTGTGGGCGGGAAGTAATGATAAACACCATCTTGCGCTGGTTGAACATCCGCTGGACCGCGTCTATGGCAGCTGAAGCCACATATATCATTGCCAGCGAATACAGAACATCATCCAGATCAAGCCATAAAGTTCCGGTTCCAAGCACCACGGCATTGAACCCCATTGAAAACTGACCGACCTTGATCCCCAGTCTTTCGCGGGCAAGCACCTGAAGAACTCCTATACCACCGGATGACCCCAGCGAACGCAGACAGATACCTGAACCAAGACCGAGGATGACCCCGCCTGCAAGCACTGCCAGCCACTTATCATTAAAGGGTATGGTCCAGGGAACAAGCTCAATAAAAACACTGAGTGTGACCATGCCGTAAAGACTGTACCAGAAAAATCTTCTGCTGATAAAAAACCAGCCGACCATAAAAACAGGAATATTGAGCAGAAAAACCCACAAGCCGGAAGAGAGCTCTGGAAAAATATAATATGTCAGCAGTGCCAGCCCTGAAATACCGCTGGGCAGAAAAGCATTGGGAATTATCACCGCCTTCACCGCAAGGGCTGTCAAAAAAGAACCTAGACTTAATAATCCAATATTCCAAGGTATTGCATAGCTTATTCGCTGAAAGCGGCTAACGACTGCATCCATTTTCTTTTCTCCTTTATATGGAGCCGTTTTTTATTGTATTAGTAAAAATGAAAAGGACGATTTACGATTGTACCGAAATAAGACTCTTATTGTAGTCTGTAAATACATTTTTACCCCCGTAATGAATACTTGGAAGCCTCAACGAAAGATGATAAGCGAAGCTTGCGCAAAGCTACGAACAGCCCCCCGGAGATATAAACCCAGATAGAGAGGGCTGCTTATCATAATTCCATAAGGAGATTTCATCCGAAATGAAAGCTAAACAACACCTCGAAAAAGTTCTCGGTTCCATTCTTGAAGAAAAAGGTTGGGAATGGCCGGAAAAGGCTGTCATCGAACCTCCCAAAGACAAGAAATTCGGCGACATGTCCGCAAACATTGCCATGATGCTTTCCAAGCAGGCAAAAATGAATCCGCGAGCCATTGCCGAAGAGATCAAGAACCGACTCGAAGGCGACAAATATATTGAACAGGTCGATATAGCCGGACCCGGCTTTTTGAACTTCACCTTTTCCAGTTCCTTCTGGCAGGACATGATTCCTGTTGTTCTGGATAAGGCAGATGACTACGGCCGCAGTGAAATCGGCAAGGGTACCAAAGTTCAGGTAGAATATGTCTCCGCCAACCCCACCGGCCCCCTGCACATCGGTCATGGACGCGGAGCCGCAATCGGTGACTGCCTTGTGCGCATTCTCGACTTCACCGGATTTGATGTCGAAGCGGAATACTATGTTAACGATGCCGGACGCCAGATGCTGATCCTCGGCAACTCCATATGGGTCCGTCTGCAGCAGTCACAAGGGCGCGACATTGCTGATCCTGAAGATTTCTACAAAGGTGAATACATCAAGGATCTCGCAGCCGAGGTGCTGGAACTCAATCCCGGCATTCTCGACATGAGCGAAGATGAAGCTGTAGCCATCTGCCGCGAATACGGCAAAGACCAGATTCTCGAAGGCATCAAGAAAGACCTCGCGGCCTTTGATGTCCGCCATGATGTCTGGTTTTCTGAAAAAAGCCTTGTGACCGCCGGGAAAGTTGAAGAAACCTTCGCGGACCTCAAAAAACGCGGAATGGCCTACGAAGATGACGGGGCACTTTGGTTCAAATCCACCGAACTCGGTGACGACAAGGACCGTGTGCTGCGCAAATCCAACGGCGACCTCACTTATTTCGCATCCGACATCGCTTACCACGATGACAAGTATAAACGAGGATTTGACCTTGTTGTCGACATCTGGGGTGCTGACCACCACGGTTACATTCCCCGCATGCAGGCCGCTGTGGAAGCTCTGGGCAAAAAAGGCCAGCTTGATGTTATCCTCGTTCAGCTGGTAAACCTGCTGCGTGGGGGCGAGCAGATCGCCATGTCGACCCGCGCCGGTAAATTCGAGACTCTTGAAGATGTTGTGAACGAAGTCGGCCGCGACGCGTCCCGCTTCATGTTCCTTTCACGCAAAAGTGACAGCCATCTTGATTTTGATCTTGATCTGGTCAAACAGAAGACTATGGACAACCCTGTCTACTATGTTCAGTACGCACACGCTCGTATTTGTTCTGTTATCCGCAAGGCTGCAGAACAGGGAATCGATATCCCCGAAGTTGGGGCGGCGAGCCTTTCCTGCCTGACCAACGAAGAAGAACTTTCCCTGATGAAACTCATGGACCAGTTCGCCGATGTTGCCGAAAATGCGGGTAAAAACATGAGTCCGCACATTATCAGCTACTATCTGCGAGATCTGGCGAGCGCGCTGCACAGATTCTACACAATGCACCATATTCTCTCCGCTGATGAAGAAGTCATCAAGGCGAGACTGCTGCTGCTTAAGTCCGTTGGCCAGACTCTGGCAAACGGACTGCAGCTTCTTGGTGTTTCCGCCCCTGAGCGTATGTAATTACTAAACGGAGATAAAAATGGCTGCTCCCAAAGGCAAAAAAAAGACCGCAACAACACAGGAAAAAACCTACACTTTCACATTCACGGTCCCGGAAATGATCGGGCTGTGCGCCGGGAGTGCGGCTGCCCTGTGCGCTTTCTTTGTACTGGGAATACTGCTGGGGCGCGGCTATCAACCGGAAAAAGATATGCCTGAACTGGCAATGATGATGCCCAGCCAGTCCAGTAACGGTTCCGGTGAAATCAAAGGCGGCGTACTCAAGCCCGAAGATCTTGACTACATTGACCAGTTAAAGAAAAAACCTGAATCAGCTGTTCGCAAAGAAGAAAAAGATGAGCAGCCAGCAAAAGCAGCTGTAAAGAAAAAGGAAGAAAAACCTGCAGCTAAGCCGACTGAAAAACCAGTCCAGGCTATAGCCCCTAAAACCGCTCAGCCGGAAACAAAAGTTGAAATCGATAATCCTGAAGAAACTAAAGGACCGGTTTACAATTACACATATCAGGCTGCATCATTCGGTGTTGAAAGCAGAGCCGCTGATTTCAGCGACAAGCTCAATGCAAGCGGACTGAAATCATATGTAGAACCGGGGGAAAGCGGAAACCGCACTTGGTACAGGGTATTTGTCCTTCATACAGGAACTCCGGAATCAACAGACGGTATGAAGCGGATTCTCCTTAAATTCGGCATCAAGAAACCTCTTCTTAAAAACAAAAAACCTGTTTCTCAGTAAATGAGATTAGATTCAAATCATAAAAAGACTCCCTGGAAGTTTCACACTTTCAGGGAGTTTTCATTTTCAAAAAACAACATCATGCCAATCCGTTTTTCCATATGAATTATCTTTATGGATTCATAAGCTAACGGACGGACATGATACCAAACATCGGAGTCTACATTGAAAGACTCCAGAAACCCTCCCGATTGATGTCTTTTATATCTAATCGGAGACTCCGGCATTAACTTTATATTCATATAAAACTCTTTTCGAGCACTTACTTGCAAAACTGCGGGTATACTATGTATGATCTCTCAAACAGACATTAATACTAATCATAACCGGCGGAGATCTGAATTGATAAAAACGCTTCCATTGCTAACATTTACAATACTTCTGATCCTGATCTGCAGTCCTGCCTCAGCCGGAAATGAAACAGCAGTTGAAGAACTGGTAAGCCCTGCAGACAACTCACTCCTGCTCTTGAGGGAAGGCAATCTGCGTTTTGTGAAAGGGACCAGTGTCTACCCGAATCAGACTTCCCACCAGCGCAAAGTTCTGGCCATAAAGGGGCAGAGGCCTTACGCCACAATCATCTGCAGCTCTGACTCAAGAGTTGATCCCGTACTCATATTCGACCGGGGGCTGGGAGATCTGTACGCAATCAGATCCGCCGGAAATGTGGTGGGGAAGGAGTCTCTGGCATCCGTTGAATATTCAATGCTTGCTCTGGAGACACCTCTTCTTGTAGTCATGGGGAACACCAGAAGCAATCTGATAAGAGCGGCTGTGGATAAACTGAAAATGGAAGGACACATGCCCGGACTTCAGCAAAAACTGGAGCCGGCAGTAAAAATGACTAAAATTCTGTATCCTTCCCTTGACGGGGAGAAGCTTATCGACAAAGTTGCTGAGACAAATGTCAGACAGGTTATGAGAGAAATTTTAAGCCAGTGCCCGGCTGTTCTGGAGAAAATAAGATCCGGAAACGCCCGTATCATGGGTGCAATTTACGATACTGACAGCGGTACTGTGCGTTGGTTAGGACCATAAAATGAAAAACCGGCAGCTCCAGATGTAGGGATCTGAATCTACCGGTTTCTCAAATCTTAAGTACCACCCTTCGAGCGGGCCGGAGCCAATCTCCGGCCCGTTCAAAAGTTTTCGGGAGGTTGCGTCTCCCGGAAGGCGCGTAAAGGCAGCTTCCACTCATGCCTTACACGCCTGACAGGGTTCTCACCCTTATGCTACAATCCGCACTTGCCCATGTAATCAATGAGGTCGGCAACGCGGCAGGAGTAGCCCCACTCGTTATCGTACCAGGCGTATACTTTGGCGAGGTTGCCGCCCTGTACGACTGTGAAATCAGCTTCAACAATACCGGAATGAGGATCGGCAAGGAAGTCACTGGAAACCAGAGGAGCTTCGGAGTAGCCCATGATTCCTTTGAGATCGCCTTCTGCTGCACCCTTGAGAACGGCCTTGAGTTCTTCAGTTGTGGTATCCTTGTTAAGAACTGCAACGAAGTCTACGAGGGAAACTGTGGGTGTTGGAACACGCACTGAGTAGCCTTCGAAGCGTCCGGCCATTTCAGGAATAACCAGAGCAACTGCTTTAGCAGCACCGGTGGAGGTCGGGATCATGTTGCAGGCAGCAGCACGTGCACGGCGCAGGTCCTTGTGCGGCTGATCGAGAATACGCTGGTCATTGGTGTAGGCGTGGACAGTAGTCATAACACCTTTTTCAATGCCGAACTTCTCGTGCATGGTCTTTACAATCGGTGCCAGGCAGTTGGTGGTGCAGGAAGCATTGGAGATAATGTCGTGCTTCGCAGGGTCGTAATCGGTATGGTTAACGCCCATTACCACAGTGATGTCTTCTTCCTTGGCGGGAGCGGAGATGACAACTTTTTTTGCGCCGCCTTCAAGATGCTGCGCAGCAGTGGGTCCGGTGCGGAAAATACCGGTTGCTTCAACTACAACGTCTACACCGCACTCTCCCCAGGGAATCCTTTTAGGATCACGCTCTGCGAAGTTCTTGATAGTGAAGTCGGAACCGACATACATAGTGTCGCCTTCAACTCTGACTTCAGCAGGAAATTTACCGTAGTTGGTATCTCTTGCAAAAAGGGCAGCGTTGGTTTCAATATCGAATAGATCGTTGACAGCAACAACTTCAACAGTGTCGCGATGTCTTTCCCAGATGGTTTTTACAACCTGACGGCCGATACGGCCGAAACCGTTAATACCTACTTTTACTTTACTCATTTCTATATCCTCAAAAAGGGGACGGGCTAGTCGTCTACCCGGTAAATGTATTCGTTTGCCAGTTCACTCGCACGTTTGAGCGCGGAGTACATGCGCGCATTCTCAAGAGCAAGACCGGAAAGGTCGGCAACGCACTTAAGAAAATCAAGTTCTTCCTCAGTGAATTCACGTTCCTCAGCGGAGTAAACACGCAGAACACCAATCACCTTTTCACCGCGTGCGGTGAGGGGAAGAACAACGAGAGAAACGAGACCTTCTTTCGCAGCTTCCTCGGGATACTGGAAACGGTCATCGCTGCGGACATCCTTGATGGAAACAATCTTACCTTCGAGAACTTCCTGATCCAGGCGGCTCTTTGCAACCTCAACCGGACCTTTTTTCTCATAACGAGCAGAAAGACCGAATGAAGCGTCTGCCAGAAGAGTTTCACCCTTACGATCAAGCAGCCTGATAAAGCAGCCTTTGAGGTCCATTTCTGTTGCCACTTTCTCGGCAATGTTATTCAGAACCTTTTCAGGCTCCAGGCTGGAGTTGACAGCTCTGGTAATTTCAAAAATCGCTTTGTAGAGTCTGGTTGCACCCATTTCTCATACCTGCCTTTTTTGTGTTTATTTAAAAATCAGGACCCTCCACTGCAGGTCCCTTATTTCTAGCCTTTCATCCCATTCAGGTTACTTGCAATCTAACAGATAAAAAAATAATTTTCATGTAAAAAATGACCACTTTCCAACATTTTTTTAAAAATTACTGCTAAACCTTGTTCGTTTCTGAACATTTTTTTCGGTTTCGACATCAATTCACGGCACCATATTATCAAGTAAATCACACGACTATAAAAACAAAAAGCTGTCGATAAAACCGATTTAAATCAACATATTAAACTCAAAAGACAATAATATGACAACTATAACACAATAATAACAGAATTAAATATCTAAAATGAATCTTAAGTAAAAATACAGTCTAAGGAAGAGGGATAAAAGGAAATAAAAATCTAGATCAATCAGCTATGAATTGTGCTTGGGGCATATCTAATAATTACCTGGCTACTTCAATGAACTCATCCGCTCCATAAATGAATCAACTTTGTTTTCCAGAACATGAAAAAGGTTCTCCACTTCTGCACCGGCTTTTTCATAGCCCGCTCTCTCAAGCTCCATGGCTGCATAATACGCCCCGGTTTTGCCGAAATTACCAAGCATGCTTTTAAGGGCATGGGATTCAAGTTCTATAAGGGAATAATGTTTTTCATCGATTGCCTTATTAATTTTTTCAATTCTGGCAGGAAGCTCGACCTTGAGCACTTCGATCATCTGAAACAGAAACTCTTTATCATCATTGAATCTTGCAATCAGTTCCTCAAGAGTTGGGATTTCCTCATTATCTGAATATAGAGTTTTCTTTTCCCCGAAATAAAAATCATCTAGTGGATGGTCACGCTTTGAGTCCATACCTTTTGAAAATTCTTCAAGCCTTGAAAAAAGTCCCTTCCAATTGATAGGTTTCGAAATATAATCATCCATCCCCGCCTCAAGGCATATATCAGCATCGCCTTTAAGGGCATGCGCCGTCATGGCCAGAACAGGAGTTGGTTTGAGCCCGTTTTTACTTTCATAGGCTCTTATGTGGGCAGTGGCTTCAAGGCCGTCCATCACCGGCATCTGCAAGTCCATCAAGACCAGATCAAAATCACCGGATATAAACTTTTCAAAACCCTCATGGCCATCCTCGGCAATAGTCAACTCGTGACCCCATCCTTCAATCATGTACTTTGCAACATTCTGATTGAGCCGTGTGTCCTCGACAAGCAGAATCCTCATAGGTGATGAACTGATCAGGAAGTCAACCTTTCCGGGTTCCGGACCGGATTTCAGGCATGAATCATCCGAAAGGGCATGCATAAGAGAAGCAAACAGATCTGAAGATGTTACCGGCTTGTAAAGAAAAGAATTGGCCCGAACTTCATCCTCATCAAATTCAAACTGTCCCTCAACTGCACCGATCATTATAATCAGGGTACTATTAAGCTGCGGGGGGTCAGTAACAGAATGAAATAAAAGGTTACGCTCCAATCCGGGAAGGTCCAGATCACTTATCACAATTCTAAACGGATTTTCATTCTCCACCGCATTGTTTATTTTAAGCAGGGCGGTAGAAGAGGAATCACTTTCCTCAACAAGGGCTCCCCAGCTTTCCAGCATGTCTCTTAAAATACTCCGGCTTGTACTGTTCTTATCCGCGACAAGCACTCGAAGCCCGGAAATCTCTTCCCTGCCGAGCATTACCATGTAACCGACATTCTCTTTTATAATATTCAGAGGCAGGGTAAAACTGAAGGTACTTCCCCGTCCGACTTCACTGGTACAGGTCAACCTTCCCCCCATCAGGGATATAAGCTGAGAACTGATACTGAGCCCCAGCCCTGTACCGCCACGAGAGCGGGTCAGGGATCCGTCTATCTGCTCAAAGGCATTAAAAATAGACTGTTGTTTCTTCTCCGGTATCCCCGGTCCGGTATCATGTATGTTACACTTCAGGTCACCGATTCCATCATCTATTTTTTCAAAAAAGACCTCTACAACGATCTCCCCGGACTCTGTAAACTTAATCGCGTTCGAGACAATATTGAGAAGAACCTGCCGAAGCCTGTCGTTATCACCTTCAACTATTTCAGGAACATTTTTTCCAATCCTGAACATCAACTCCAGCCCCTTTTCGCGGGCCTTAACGTAAAGAAGACGCAAACACTCAGCCACGAGCTCACGTATATGAACCTGTCCTTTCTCTATCACCAGCTTGTTGGCTTCTATTTTCGAAAAATCCAGAATATCGTTGAGAACACTCAGAAGGGAATAGGACGTGCTTTTAAGCTGACGCATGAATCTTTCCTGACCGCCGCTCAAAGGAGTATTCAGCATAACCTCGGCAAGACCGATTATTCCGTTAAGCGGAGTGCGGATTTCATGACTCATATTGGCTAGAAAAATAGATTTGGACCTGTTAGCCTCTTCAGCCGCCTCAAGAGCCAGCTTTAATTTTTCTTCGGCCTCCTTGCGCACGGTGATATCAATGATGAAACCGTCAAAATGGGTTATTATTCCACTCTCAGGATCAATTCTCGCCTGTATGCTCATGGAGCACCAGAAAGTTGAACCGTCCTTTCTTCGGCGGAGCGTTTCATAACCTATAAGTCTGCCCTGTTCTCTCAACTGAGCATGAACCCACTCCCTCTCATCCGGATTCACATACACAGTCTGGGCAATTGACTTAATACTGCTGACGAGCTCTTCCGGATCCTTATAACCGTACATCTGGGCCAGACGCCTGTTTACATAAAGATAACGTCCAGAAGGAAGGGATTGGAAAATACCCACCGGAGCAGCTTCATACAAAACCCTGAGTCTCTCTTCACTTTCTTCAAGAGCCATCTGAGAAGCTTTAAGCTCAGCGGTCCTCTCCTCAACACGCTCCTCCAATTCCTGTAGAAGACCGGTAAGGCTCAGGTTGGCGTCCATCAGTTCCGCAGAACTCAGCTCAAGGGACCGTTCAAGCATCAGACGGTCGGCATCCGCCGCGTGGTACGCCTCATTAACAGCCTGCACAAACTTCAGCATCTGACCGTCAAGGCTACTCAAATCCTTTTTGAGATGTCTTTTAAGCTGACGCTTCAGAAGATTATGCAGGTCATTCATATTATTTACTTTCCCTGAAAACTGTAATTGTCATTGTCTGGTTGTGCAAAAGACATTCTCCCCCTCTTCCTAAGGGCGCCAGCTCTCCGTAAGAATAATATCCGGTGACTGCAGCCTGTTCACCAATGACACTGATCGCTGCTTCAACCTCTTCCTCAACCCTCTGCCCCAGAACAAGCTTGCGTCCAACACAGCTGACACACAAGGCAAGTTCGGCTTTTCCGCCGATATCTGAAATACTCAACCCGGCTGCATTTTGTGCTCCATCAACAAGACGGTCTTTGTTAGCCTTCATGAATCTTACGTAAACACCCTCAGGCACATCCCCGGCGAATGTCATGGACTTTTCTTCTTCGCTAACTCCCAGAATTGTCCGGACAAGCTCATTCTGCCCCGTTCCGTTCAAACACATGCTGAGAGGGAAATGGAGACCGGCCGCGGGCAGGTCAGCAGCAAAATCGCCAAGATATTCCTTATACAGTTCCAGAGCAGACTTATTGTCCAGTTCATAAAGTTTGCTGCCCTTTGATCTGGTCACGAGTCTCTTTGGACCGAAAGGGTCCCAGCCCCCGATTGATCCGCATCCCACTTCAAGGCTCTCAGAATAAAAACCCAACAGGACTAGTCCATTTGCGACAAAACCCTTTTCTCCAAGAATATAAGTTTCAGCAAAACGGGAACCGTCTCCGGCAAGCCCTCCGCTGACAGACACTCCCCGGGGCAATGCCCCGGTTATCGCCCGGGCCAGCTCGGTCCCGTTAACGTTGAGTCCATCAGAAAAAACCAGCACATGAACCAGATTATCACGGGAAAGCTCCCCTGCAAGCCCGGCAGCAACGGAACTGACATCCCTACCATCTGAGAACCCTCCGCAGGCAGACCGGACCTCAGTGTTAGAAAATCTTACCGCTGTAACCGATACAGATTCATCATATACCCGTTCACCGTTGACTTCCCCCGCAGTGGAACAGCCTACTGTAGTCGCTGACGGGAAAGACCTGGATATGTCCTTAAAAAGTTCCTCATTCTTGACTGCACTTCCTGAACAGAAAACAAAGACTAGCCCGGCGTCATCCATGCCAAGGGATTCCAACCCAACTTTCCATCCCGTATCCGGGGTCCATACCGTTTGAACTGATTCCATAATGCCTCTCTGTCTGGACGTACAAATACAGCATAAGTATTATAACCAATAAAACTGATTATGCAATACAATCAGACTATGACCCGCTATTGCGCAGCTTATTCAAAAAACGTGAGCGAAAAGTTTCACTCATCATACCCTTTTTAACTGCCGGAAGTTTCAGGAATCCTCCAAGAAGATAACGCATAAAGCCCTCACTGCGGCTGTTGGGGTTATCAAATATAAGATTCTGTAAGGTTCCGCGTTCAAGAGATTGCAGTATAACCCTTTCAAAGCTGTCCTCAGGATGAATCACACGCTGCTTGCGTTTATCCATACCCAGTGCTCCAGTCTTGCATTTCAGAGCGCAAACCCCGCACCCCAGACAGATGCTTTCGTCTATTTCAGCGTAAGACAGTTTTTTTCTGTCCGGGCCCATATCTTTCTTATGAATAGTTATGGCATCAATAGGGCAGGCTTTTGCACAAAGTCCGCAACCGTTACAGTCATCCAGATCAACTGCAGCCATAAAGGTAGATGAGACAAGGACTCCCGGATAGCCTGAATATTTAATTCCATTCATCAGGTTGCAACAGCATCCGCAGCAGTGACAGAAAAACCCGGCATCCTGTTTTACATTGTCGGTTGTAATGGTAAATCCCATTTCTTTGGACCTGGCCATGATATCATTCATTTCCGATCTTGAAATTTCACGGGCAAATTTATTGCGGATAAGAAATCTGGCGGCTTCTCCCATTGAAGTGCAGGTTTCAAGATCAACATCACACCCCTGAGTGCCAAGATGCATTTTCTCATGACGGCAGGAACACAGGCTGACAGCAAACAGATCCTCACCGGAAATTAATGATTCCGCCCGCTCATAATCGAGAATCTCAACATGATCCATGTCACGGACTGTTTCCTCGTAAGGCAGCGCGCGCATAACCGAAACCTGTTGCCCGTCCCCGAAATTTGCTCGCAGAAAATCCTTTTCACCGAACATGTAATTATGAAAAAGCTCAGCCCACTTCTTTGAATCAAGTTCTCCCTGTGTCCGCATCATAGTAAATTCAAAGAATCCGATGACAAAGGGACTGATCATATAGGTATAGTGATCCTCCTCCCATAAATCGCAGACAAGTCCCTTGAAACACATGGATTCCAACATTGGTTTCAAAGCCTTCTCATGCATTCCCGTGAGTTTTGTGATACGTTCAACTGAGGAAGGACGGTAAGGCATACGCACTATAAGATCAGCCTCAGCCGGAGTATACAGGGCCTTCAACATTTTATGCAGAGCATCTGACCACGGCATACGCACAGTGGTGTTGTCTACTTTCTCACCCAGCCGACGATAAATATCTTTTCCAATGATGTGTCCCATAAGCAGGAAGTACATTCCAAAAGGTCTTATTGGCAAGGATGCATGTAAACATAGATAATCGACCTAATATTTTAAAAAAGCCTGATGCGTTACATACTGTCTTTAATTTTACGTTCAAACTCAGTGCGGTCCTTTCCAACGTAGAAAATAAAAGTGCAGAGCATCACGATCATGCAGCCGATAAGGGCATCCTTTGCTGC
Source organism: Maridesulfovibrio salinus (assembly GCF_055394525.1). Classification (NCBI taxonomy): domain Bacteria; kingdom Pseudomonadati; phylum Thermodesulfobacteriota; class Desulfovibrionia; order Desulfovibrionales; family Desulfovibrionaceae; genus Maridesulfovibrio; species Maridesulfovibrio salinus. The sequence continues at coordinate 575,480 of NZ_AP042461.1, read as the reverse complement.
TCCGGAAAGGGCGATAAGGCAGAAAGCACAAGCCAGGAGAGCCGAAGTAATCTGCAGCCACGCTTTTTTGGCGTGGAAACCATAGCGGCGCAGCAGGTTAAGGGCGGAATAGAAATAAGGAGGCAGGGTCAGCAGTACGGCAATTGACGCGATGTTTCCAAACAGGGACTGAGTATTTCCACCTTTTGATAGAAGCATCAAAACAACAAGCAGAACGCTCATCATCGCTGAAGACATGATCAATCCCATTACCGGGGTTCCGTGACTGTTCTTGCGCCCGAAAATTTCCGGCAGGGTCCCGTCGCTGGCAGCCCTTGCTCCGGCCTGTGAGACAAGCATCATCCACGAACCAAGCGAGGCCAGACACGCAAAAGCTGTCACAGCGGATACAAGTTTCGGAACATATTGGGAAAACGGCATTGAAGCGCAGATGTGCCCCATAGCCAGAGAGAAAGGCGCGCCTGATGCGGCCATCTTATCTGCCGGAAACATGCCGGAAATGGCTGTGCAGGAAAGAATATAAACCAGCCCGGCCAAGGCTGTGCCGATCATGGTTGAAAGTGGAATAGTCCGTTTGGGATTTTTTACCACCGCCGTATTGACCGCCGCTGACTCAACTCCGATAAAACTCCAGATGCAGAGAATAATCGCAGCCAGAACAGCGGAGTCCGGGGTGTGGCCTTTAACCAGCCAGTTGGCGTTGAACTGGACAGTATCGAAATACATCCAGCCAGCTGTGCCGGTGATTACAACCGGGACAAGCAGAAGGACAACTCCCACTGAAACCAGACGCCCGATCCAGTCGGCCCCGAGGATATTTATGCCGGTAAAAATCCAGATAATGGCAATAGAAGTTATCCCTGAGGAAACAGGGTCCTGCAGTGCCGGAAAGAAGACTGAAAGATAATCAACGCCGGTAATCGCGATGGCAAGATTTCCTATCCAGTTGGCGTGGTAATAAAGAAGCCCGGACTGATATCCCAGAATGGGTGCAACCTCACCGGAATAAGCGATAGGCCCGCCTTCCTGCGGATCTTCCATTCCCAGACGTGAATAAACATAAGCCAGTGCCAGAGCACCCACCAGAGCGACCGCCCAACCCAGAATTGAAATACTGCCTATGGAAGCGAGGTTGGCCGGGAGTAGAGCGATACCCGAGCCCATCATGTTACCGGCTACAACTGCCGTACAAGCTACCACGCCCATTTTTTTATGTTCCGCAGACATATCCATCTCCCTTTTGCCTTCTGCCGCCCGCTGGAACAAAACAATTTTTCATAAGCAGGCTTCAGAATTTAAAATAATTGAACGGGACTTCACCGCCAATTGTACTAACCGTTATTCAAGCCGTTTTTTGTTCACAGCCTTTCTGTAAAAATATAGCGGAACGCTGGTAAACACACCCACGCCCGCAATAAGGAATCCTATGTAGCCCGCAGAAGCCGCCACCCCCTCATCGAGCACGGCCTTCGGGGGAATGAATCCGAAAACAAAAACAAATATACAGGTTACTATCGCCAACCCTGAAACCAGCCATATCCCCGCCTTGCCTCCGGGAATGGTATATCCACGCTTCACTTCCGGCCTGATGTAGCGCAACCTGATGGCAGCCGCGAACATAAGGAGATACATGATCAGATAAAGTTGTACTGCAAGAGCACTCATAAGCATAAACGCGCTTGAAACCGTGGGCATAAAAAGAATCACACAGGAAACCAGAGCGGAAAGACCACTCTGGATGAGCAGAATATTGGTTGGAATTCCGTACTTATTAATCTTGCGCCAGCATTCAGGGAGATACCCATCGCGTGCAACTTCCCTGATTCCCTTGGAGGGTCCGACCATCCAGGTAATGACCATTGTCAGTGCGCCGTACGCCATAAGAAAACAGATTATCGGGGTCATGAATTCCATTCTGTGAATCTGGAAAAGTTTATCAAAAGCCTGACAGACCCCGGCACTCAGGCTCACTCCGTCCGCGGGAACAACCATGGCAATAGCAAGTGATCCCAGTGCGGAAAGACCGATGATCAGCACACTGGCCGCAAATATGGCTTTGGGATAGTTAACCGAGGGGTTTTTGACTTCATTGACATGAACCGCCGACATCTCCATACCCGTAAAAGAAATAAGCATGGCAGCCAGCAGCATAAGCTGCTGCAGATTCTCGATATCCGGCATCAAAGCGGTAACAGCGAAAGGTATCTGCACTGTGTTACCGGAAGCAACATGATCAATGCCGAGCACAATAATCAGGAGCCCCGGAACAATGGTTCCGGCAATTGCTCCGGTGGAACTGAAAAATGCAGATATTTTCATGTCCCGGAAGTTAAGGAAAGTAGCCAACCACAACGCCACCTGAATAACCGCCACAATGAACCATTTATTGGACGCAAGCTCAGGGTCGAAGGTATAGGCGATTGCCGAAGCACCGAAAGCTAGCACCGCAGGGAACCATGGCAGATTCTCCACCCACTGCATGAAAATGGCCACAAATCCCCATTTGGGACCGAAAGCCTCTTTCACCCACAGGTATACCCCACCCTCGTCATCCCAGCCCGAAGCAAGCTCAGCAGAGACCAGAGCAGATGGAATAAAAAAACATAAAGAACCGAGAGCAAGATAAAAAATCAGCCCCCAGCCATATTCCGCCAATCCCGGCAAAGCCCGGAGTGACAAAATAGCCGCCACGTTGATCATCATCAGTGTAAAAACTGACAATTTGGTTTTTGAATCCGATCCAGTCAAATTTTGCCTCCGGCAGCCCTTCGGGGGCATAAAATCACTTTTTCAGGCACATGGTCTTAAAGAACTTTTTGCCGTCACGTTCTATGCGTTCTACGCCGTGGATATCACTTTCATATCCGGGAAAAACGTTTTCAAAGTCCTGACGGGCTTTAAGATAATCAAAAACAGGCTGGGCCTTTTCATTAAAAATTTCCCCCCCCATAATTACCGGGATGCCCGGAGGATAAGGAACAATCATGACTGCCGGGATACGCCCCTTCATAGCACTGAGTTCAACATACTCAACATTCTTACGGACTACCGCGTGATAAGCTTCGGAGGGTTTCATGGCCTGATCCGGAATAACCTGAAATGCAGCCTGCATTTTATCAAGCAGCTCATGCTCTTTATAATAGTTATGAATTTCATTGCAGTGGTCTTTAATACCCACTCCGTCATAGGCATCAGGATAAGACTCAACCAGATCAGGCTGAACGATATTCAAAGGAGCATTCATATCGTAAAGTTCCTTGAACTTTAACAATCCTGCCAGAAGAGATCCCTGCTTGGCCGAGTTCGTCCCCATTGAGTTGAGCATAAGAAATGAATAGTAATCGGTCTTTTCGCAAACAATTCCGTGATTGATAAGGTAATTGGTGACGATGGCTGCCGGTATTCCCTCATCATCCATACTTCCGTCTTTCTGAAGCCCCGGAGTGGTAAAAGTCAGCTTGATAGGATCAAGCATGGCGTAATTGTCTTCAATATCACCGAAACCGTGCCAGTTATCCTTTGAACTGAATACCCACGGGTGTTGATTTTCACAAAGGTAAGCTGCGGGAACATGCTCGAAATCCATTATTTCACCGTCAACATCCACCTTTGCGGGCTGCCACATTTCAAAGAACCAATCATCGGCTTCACGCTTTTCACGGGCTATGAGGGAAACCTTTTTACGCAGCTTCACAGCCTCTTTTATTGTTTCATGCATCAGAGTCTCGCCACTGTCGTCCATCATTTTAGTAGCAACATCCAGTGAGGCAATCATACTGTACTGTGGCGATGTTGAACCGTGCATCATGTATGATTCATTCAATTCATCGCGATCGATCTCCACATGGCTGCCATTGCGGACATGAAGCATGGAAGCCTGAGAAAAAGCAGTCAGAAGCTTGTGGGTTGAGTGGGAGCAGAAAATAGGCGGGTGATTTTCATTGAGATCGTCATCAGCCATACCGAAATGCCCCTTATAAATGGGATGAAAACGGGCATAGGCATACCAGGCTTCATCAAAATGGAGGTTCTCAACACTTTTCTGCAGCTGCTTCTTGATGTTTATTACGTTATAGCAGACGCCGTCATAAGTGGAATTCGTCAATGCTGACATGCGTACACGCTGCTTCTTCAGTTCCTCGGGAATGAGGGAGTTACTTTTGACTTTTGACTTAATGGATTTTTCAGAGAACTCGGAAAGGCGGCATGGGCCGATTATACCCCGTTTGTTGCGCCTTGGAACCATGTAGATAGGATAGGCATCAGTTATCACCATGGCATAGTTCAGAGACTTGTGGCAGTTGCGGTCTACAAAAGCGATATCATCACGCACCAGCTGGCTGCGCCAGATAATCTGATTGACGTTTGATGTTCCGTTGAGAACATAAAAAGTATGGTCAGCACCGAAAACACGCGCTGAATTGTTTTCCGCATCCCCGACCACTCCGCTATGGTCGAGCAGGGAACCAAGCTCAGGAACGGATATGGAAAGATCGGAACGAAAAACATTTTCACCATAAAACTTATGCATCGCAACACCCGCCGGACTTTTGAGAAACCCTTCGCCGCCCATATGTCCCGGAGTATGCCACGCATATTTATAAGCTTCAGAGTATTTTACCATCTCCCCGAAAAATGACGGATATACCGAACGGACATACTCAAGAAGACGGGTTTCTATACGACCGGACACGAATTCCGCTGTATCTGCTGTTTTCCATAGGAATTCAGTTATCTTAGAGAGAACATCAGTGGGAATATTCTCCATTGCCAGTCTGTCAGTCAGTAAAAAGACTGGAATGTTTTTATTACGCCTGCGAATGGAATCCAGCAGAATTTCCGGTTCCATATCCTCTCCGGCTATTTCACCCCTAATATCCCAGTCAATAACGACCGCTCCGAAATCGGCACGGGACATGAAGACTTCCACAGCATCTCCATAGCTGTAAGATGGGTGGACAGAACATTTCTGCTCATTGACAAGCTCTTTTTCCAGTTCACGCAGTCTTAATCCTTCATCGGTAGGCGCTTTAAACTGTCCGGAGACAATAAGAACAGGCCAGTTGTATTTCGTTATCTTCATTCCCGATACTCCTGATTCATTTAATAGATTAGACTTACATTACAGATTACGCCTGAAATTCTACTTCATATAAATCAGTACAACATTTTGCTGCTTCAAGCCATAGTGCGTTATAAAAAAACAGATTACTTTTTAATGACAATAAAAATGCCCTCATGGAAAATACATGAGGGCATTAATTTCAGGGGGTAATTAATATCAGTTTAGAACTTTTCAAAATCCTGATCATCAGCACCCATATCCAGTGCAAGACCGTCAAAATCGGATGGTTCCGATTTGGTGGAAGGCCTGTGCTCGGTTACCGGTGCATGAGATGCCTGAACCGAACTGCTGGAAGATTTTGGCAGTGCCTTGGGCCTGAAATGCCTGACTCCGCCATGTCCGTTTACTTTAAAGAATGACATTGTGCTTTCCAACTGCTGACTCTGCGCGGAGAGTTCTTCACTGGTTGAGGCCATTTCTTCAGATGCGGAAGCATTCTGCTGAATTACAGAATCAAGCTGAGCGATAGCCTTGCTGATCTGATCCGCGCCTGAATTCTGCTCGGCGCTGGCAGAGGATATCTCCTGAACAAGTTCAGCGGTTTTCTGGATATTGGGGACCAGATTCTCAAGCATTTCACCGGCTTTTTCGGCCACATTCACAGTCGTAGACGAAAGCTCGCTGATTTCTCCGGCGGCATTACCACTGCGCTCTGCCAGTTTACGGACTTCAGCGGCAACAACCGCAAACCCCTTACCATGCTCACCGGCCCGGGCCGCTTCAATGGCAGCGTTAAGAGCCAGAAGATTGGTCTGACGGGCAATCTCTTCAATAATTGATATTTTCTCAGCAATATTCTTCATTGCCGAAACTGCTTCATTAACAGCGGTTCCGCTGGCCTTGGCATCTTCAGCAGATTTAATGGCTATATTCTCTGTTGTCTGGGCATTGTTGGTATTCTGCTGAATGTTGCTTGCCATTTCTTCTATGGAAGCTGAAACTTCCTCAATAGAAGCAGCCTGCTCAGTGGCCCCCTGAGAGAGCCCTTCAGCTGACGCTGAAAGCTGGGTACTTCCGGAAGCAACATTTACAGATCCTTCCCGGACATCGGAGACAACCCGAGTGAGCTGCTCTGCCATCTCCTTCATATTACCGTAAACACCAGTCGCAGGCTCCTTAAATTCCAAATCAAGATCACCTTCTGAAATACTGCGGGCAACAACAGCGATCTCTGAAGGATCGCTTCCCAGCTGCCTACTTACAGTTCTGATAATAAACAGTGCAGTCAATATTCCAACAGCAAGGGCGGCCACGCTGATTATTATAGTTAAAGTGATAGCCTGGTTATTCCCTGCCTGCAGCTTCGGTCCTAGCTCATTTTGGTCAGACATGACTGAAAGCTTCACATCTTCCACATCCTGAGCGATTTCAGGACCGAGTTTATCAAGCTTCCCGCTAATAACATCATTTCTGGCGAGGATAGTCTTAGTTACACTTTTAAAGGCACTGTGATACTGTTCCTTTAAATCAATAATGTCAGAGAGAAGCTTGCGCCTTTCCAGATTCCGTAAACTAAGCTCCAGCTCACCCAGAACTCCCCCCAGAGCAGCCATTTCATTATCGACTCTATCTACTGCATCATTGGAATTATCCTGCAGAAATTTAGCAACATAAAGTCTTGCTAGTAGGAGATTACGCATAGCCTGCCCGCTTTTCACGGCAGCCTGCATATCATTGTCACGTTCAGCGGTGCTGAGAATCTGGGTCAGTTTGCGTTCCATTTGAGGCCCGGCAATATTAAGGACATTGTCCACAAGACGATTACGCTCGGCCCAATAGCCTTTAACCTCATCAAAATATCGATTGTAAGAGTTCACTCTCTCATTCGCCTCAGCTATCATCCGTGACCTTTCCGGATGCTTGATCTCCTTAAGTGATCTATCAAGAAAATCACGCATTTCTTTGAAATTACTGTCATATTTCTGAATTTCAACTTTATCCCCGGTGACAACAAAATCCCTGACATTCATACGAACCATAAGCATGTTCGCCTGCAGCCTGCCACTCAGATTTGTATCACGCGCAAGATCCCGGTACTGGGAAAATCCAGTACTTGAATTTTCCAAAGCCCAGAAAGAAATTCCACCAAGAATCAGTAGAAGAGCCAAAACAGAACTAAAACCGAGCATCAGTTTGGACGAAAGTTTCATATTACCCCCTGGAAAGTCATTTTCACACTATTGATGCCAAGACGGTTTAACTACAATACACAAAATAATCATTTTTTGACAATTAATTTTGAACTTAACCTATTTATTCCCTGATGACCAAACAACTATTCAAACCAAATAAACTTTTATGTAAAGACAGATAGCCTCTGATATCATTTTATTACATCATTTAAATATATTGGAGACAAAGCAAATGTGAAAGAACAACTCTTAATCAGAGAAAAGGGTGTTCTTAAATACAGAAAGCATTTCCAAATTATCCAACTGGGGTAGGCTGAACTAAATAAAAAACGCACACGGAAGCATGCAGATGAATTGTAAAATGTAGATAAACGGCTCTACCTCAAAGACAGGGGCGATAGAATAATCCGATAAAAAACAAAAAGCCCTCATGATTTCTCATGAGGGCCATTTATAGCAACCTGGTGCCGAGGGACAGAATTGAACTGCCGACACGGGGATTTTCAGTCCCCTGCTCTACCGACTGAGCTACCTCGGCGCCGGAAGAGATTAACTACGCATAACAGTGATTCATGTCAACACTTTTTGCAAATTAATAAAATTATAACTGCAAACAAAATTCAGAATTATATACTGCTAATTCTAAATTGCTGACAAACAGCAAAAAAAAGCGCCCTCAAGATCCGGTCATGAGGGCGATTTATTGCACGTGGTGCCGAGGGACAGAATTGAACTGCCGACACGGGGATTTTCAGTCCCCTGCTCTACCGACTGAGCTACCTCGGCGCCGCTGAGGAGAGATAACTATCGAAAGCTTCGCTCCTTTGCAAGCACTTTTTTTATTTTTCCTGATTTTTTTTCAATCCCAGCTCTTCCAGATGTGAGTCAGACACCAGTTCACGTATCCGGCGAGAATACTCCGCCTTGAGATTTTCGAGATACTGCGGGTCTGTCTTTCCTTTCCAGGTGGTCACTTCATGATAACGTTTGGGTATCTTTATTGATTCAGGGTCATAGCCGGTATCGAAACGCACTTTCCAACGCATGCTTCTGATTCGCTCGCCTATCTCATCCATATTCCGAGCAATTTCAGGGTAACCGACAGATTCAAGGCATTCACTAAGCTGCTCATCACTATAAACACCCCTGCCGAAAAGACAGGAAACCATTGATGTTAGAAATGCCCGACCTGTTTCATCTTTTATTAGAAAATCGCACACAGCATCTGCATCCTTGGAATCGTTTTTCTGATCCCAGGAATATCCTCCGGAATCAAGGTGGGAATGCCTGAATCCGAGACCTTCGGCTACATAGAAAGTTTCACCTGTTGCATATCCGGCCATTTCCTGTCCGAGCACACAGGCAAAATCCTCACCGCCATACTTTGCTGCCGCAACGAGGCTACCCTTGCCCAAAGCCTGATAAAAATCATTTTCAGCTTCACCAAGATAGTAAACAGCTTTTTTATAGTTCTCGGCATCACCGAAAGAAAGTGGGACAATGGTTTCTTTCTCGCTGACCAGACCTTTCTCGAAAGCCTCGGTAGCCCAGGCCAAAGCTACCCCTCCGGACATAACATCAAGCCCGGCCTTTTCGACCTCATCCATTATTCCCAGCACCTGAAAAGCATCTGTTACTCCAAGCATGGAACCAGTGGCAAAGATCGGTTCGTAATCATAAGCCACCTGACGGTAAAGATACTGATTCTGGACCATGAACTTTTCACGTACAAAGCCGATATGAATACAACCTACCGGACAGCCGGCACAAGCCGCATTTCGCAAAAGAGTATCATCTGCAAATTTCTCTCCGGTAATACCTTTTATTTCATCGTCTCTGGTAGCCTGCAGGTTGCGCCAGGGAAGTGACTTCAGCTCATTAAGGGCGTTGAGGTTGGCTGCCGTTCCGAGGTTATGATATTTACTCATCATATCGGTGGAAGTCATTTTATCGTAAACCTGCTTATAAACCTTTGTGTATTCCTTGTTCTCAGGCAGCGCAAAAGAACCGTCTCCCAGAATGACAATTCCCTTAAGATTTTTTGATCCCATCACCGCACCAGAGCCAAGCCTTCCGAAATGACGATAGGTATCAGCATTTATACAGGCCATTCCGGAAAGATTCTCACCGGCGGGACCGATACGCAGAATACTTCTATGGCCTGAACCGGGAAACATCCTCCGCAGTATTTTTCCGGTTTTAAAAACATCATTCCCGGCAAGAAACTGTACATCCTTGACTTCAAGATGCTTCATTCCGATAGAAAGGCATGAAAGACGCTCAGCACGGCCTTTGATTACTATCGCGTCATAATCCGCAAAACGGATTGCCAGAGCAGAACGTCCTCCGGCGTGGCTTTCCGCAAACTGATCATGATAAGGAGATTTGAAAGAGCAGACTGTTTTACTCATAAGTGGAAAAAGCCCGGTCAAAGCTCCAATTGAAAAAATGAGAGGCTGTTCAGGATCATCCCAGGGACGATCGGCGTGCCCGTACTTGTCAAACAGCAAAGCCCCAAGGCCGCTGCCCCCGGCAAATTCATTACGCCCTTCGACTTTTGCAACACTGCCCTTTCCTGTGGAAAGATCAACGATAAGAACTCTGAAGTGATCGCGTATCATTATGAGTCCTCCTTTTTTTCCTGTTCAGTGGATTCAACCATTTCAAGACACTCATGAGGACAGAAAGAAACACACCTTCCACAGTGGATACAGACATAAGGCCTGTCTTTCAGGTCAAGGTAGATAGCATCAACCGGGCAGGCTTCAGCACATTTTCCACATCTTATACAGATATCTTTTTTGTGCATCACCCCACCGCCCTTTTTGCGTGGCTTCATAGCTCCTGTAGGGCAGGCTTCGGCGCAGGGTGCGGGAGAACAGGCCAGACACACTTTAGCTTCAAAGCCAGTGGACAGACCTCCGGAAGAAGATATTCTTATTCCGGCTGTATTCCACGACAAAAGCTTATGAACAAGCCTGGCACAAGCGAAAGAACATGAATGACATCCGATACAGCGTTCCATTCGGGAAGCGGTCAAAGTTTTCATCTAGAACTCCAATAATCAATATTCGTATTAAAAATACATTAGCATTCAATTAATGAGCAGCAGTCTATATTGCATTAAGTCGCAAACTTTAAGACAGCTAATCTTCAAAATAACATGTCCATGACAATTAAAAAATGAAAAATCGGAAAAAGAATGCTTCAATTATGAAAAGCAATGATGTTTATAGGATATAAAGCTACTGTAATATATTATACAAATACATTTTATCCGGCTAATTATGACATATTTCAATTTTGCCCATCGAAGAAAAAACAAGCATAACTTGACGAAACAGTCTTTAATGATACTATTTTAATATGGCAATTTTATAAAAAACCCGAATGGGACAGCCATCAATATTAATCTGATACATGGAGGCGGTTATGAGTATTGACAGTTCAGAGCTTAGAAGCAAGATTCTTGGCCTGTATCCCGAAATTGAGAAGAATGGAATTGAACTAAAGATTGAATTCAGCGACGAGAAGGAATCTTGGATTGTAACAATGGTTAAGAACGGGGAAACCCTCTTTACTCATCTTGAAACAGAAGATGCAAACCAATGCCTTGTTGGTAAGAAGTGCTTTTACCTTGAGAACCAGATCATGGGATTCATAGACGCATACTGCAGCTCTTCAAGTGCCTGCAGTACCTAATTAACTTAATATAAAAACCGCCCCCAAGATTAGTCTCGGGGGCGGTTTTTATATAAACAGGTAATAATTTTTACAGACAGAATCCGCACTACTTTATTGCCTGAGCCTGTTCTAAATTACCGATGCCTTTACCTTCGTAATCTTTACCCTTTAAGTTTGCTGCAAGAAGCTTAGTCAAAACACCTTTAGGGCCAAGTTCAAGGAAATTGCGTACGCCGTCATTATACTGGTTGGCGATGATTTCAATCCAGCGCACGGATGAGGTCATCTGGGAAGACATGATTTCCCTGATTTTATCAGGATTGCTTTCAGTTGCCGCGGTGGCATTGAAATAAACCGGGAACGCAGGGGATTTCCATTTCAATTTTCCTAGATAAGCTGAAAATTCATCCGCAGCCTCCTGAATCAGCGGACTGTGAAAGGCCCCGCTAACAGGAAGGGGGACCGCACGCCCCTTATTTTCTTTAATAACAGCACCGGCTGCCTCGATTGCCGCTTTCTCACCGCTTATTACATACTGGGCAGGTGAATTGTAGTTGGCTATACGAAGTTCTTTACCGGACTCATTTGCGCCATGTTTAACAGCTTCCTCCACACCTTCCTGTGTCATCTTGAGAACTGCCGCCATACCATGATCTTCGTTCGCCACCTGGGACATGAGCTTTCCGCGCAGGCAAACAGCTTTAATAGTTTCTTCGGTGGATAAAATTCCGGAAGCTCCAAGAGATGCAAACTCACCAAGACTGTGTCCGGCGGTAGCCGCAGGCTTAAGACTGTCTTTAAGATAGAGCCAGACGGAAAGGTTGACCACAGTGAGTGCCGGCTGCAGGGCATCTGTCTTAGCCATAGCCGCCGCATCGCCTTCCCAGTATATTTCACGCAGGGCAAGGCCGGATTCCGCTTCGGCAAATTTCCACATATCCATTGCGGCGGACCACTCTTCGGCGAGATCACGTCCCATCCCAGGCTCCTGTGAGCCCTGTCCGGGAAAAAGTATTGATAAATCAGACATTTTATTTCTCCTTAGATTTAATCTTCAGGCATTATTCAGGCCTGTTGGTATATGAAATTTACAATTGTATGCTTTTGTTGGAATCAGGTTATAAAAAACAGATTTAACTGTTCAGTTCAAGCTCAATATTTATATTCGCAGGTGTATTTAATTGTAAATTATGTAAATATTACATTGCACCGTGAACCATATATTATATAGTCTTCTCTTATAAAGAAAAACAATACCGGCCTGTTATTGATACGCGTTCAAAAGAGGAAGTTATGAAAATAAAACTGGATCGCAGCGGAACAGCTCAATCATTTGAGAGAACAATCAGCAGCCTGACTGAAGATCCCGGCATAAAGGGCATTATTGTGTTCAGCTGTGACAGGAACGGCTATACTCCCGAACAGCTCGACCCGATTTTGAAGTCATGCCCGGTCCCTGTTTCGGGCGGAATATTTCCCAGCATTCTCAACGGACATGAAAAACTGGAAAAGGGTAACATAGCTATAGGAATGCTTACTGCCCCGGAAACTGTCACTATTCGGGGAATGAGTGATCCGGATATTATTTTTGATCACATCCTGGATCAAAAACTGGAAAAAAAAGACATCACCGATACTATTCTCGTCATTACTGACGGCCTTGCAAGCAGAATATCCTCATTTGTCAACGCTCTTTTCATCAACCTTGGTCTGGAAGTCAATATAATCGGCGGCGGAGCCGGGTCACTGAGCCTTGACAGAAAACCCAATGTGCTGACCAACTCCGGTATTCTTGAAGACAGTGCAGTTCTTACATTCATACCCTCCTCCAGTAAGGTGAGTATCAGTCATGGCTGGTCACCTGTCAAAGGACCCTTCAAAGTAACCGAATCTGAAAGGAACATTATAAAATCACTAGACTGGATGCCTGCCTTCAATATCTACAAGGAAGCAATCAGAAGCCACTCCGGACAATATCTGACAAGAGATAACTTTTCGGAGCTTGCCATGTCTTACCCTCTGGGAATTTCGAAAATATGCTCAGAACATATCATCCGGGACCCGGTAAAAATGGACAGTGATGGAAACCTGATCTGTGTAGGAGAGATACGGGAAGGATCTTTTATAGAAATCATGCATGGAAGTCCGGAATCCCTCATTGAAGCATCATTATCCACTTCATTGAAAAACGAGGAAATGCCAACCGGTCAGAATTCAATGGCCCTAATAGTGGACTGCATTACAAGATTTATTTTCATGGGTGACAGATTCGAAGATGAACTTAAGGCCGCGGCACCTCAGGACATTCCAATGGCAGGAATACTCTCTTTCGGAGAAATAGCCACTAAATTCAAAGAATCCCTTGAGTTACATAACAAAACGACAGTGTTAACCATTCTGGAGGAAATATGAGCATAAGAATCCAGGAACAGATCCTGTTTGAAATAGCAATGTCTCTGGGTACAAGCCTGGATCTTGACACAATGCTTTCCAATGCACTTGGAACTTATTTAAGACGGCTATGCTGTATGGGAGTGACTGTATATCTTAAAACCGATGACCTTTCACCTTACAGCATCAATTTCAGTATACCCAGAAAACGGGACAATAAAACTCTGACCAAAGTTTTTCTAGATAAAATAAACACTGATAATGAGACAAAGCTTACCGAACTATACAATAAAATCCCCATCTATATCCAACAGGAAGGCAATCATTACTACCTGATGGAGCTACCCGGAGCAGGATTTATGCTGCTTGAAAAAGGGCTTACTCCACTTAGCAGATCACTGTTGAAATCATTGCAACAGATTAATGTTAAACTGACTGAGTCGATCCTCACATGTCAGACTCACCGGAAAAATGAAATACTGAACATGCAACTCAAAAAACAGCTACATGACATAAAAATCATTGAAGCAGATCTGATCGAGGAGAGAAAAAAGCATCAGATTATTTTTGAAAATTCCCCTGTAGGGATTGTCTATTATGACCGCAAAGGATTCATCACAGACTGCAACCAGAAATACGTAGAAATAATGGGCTCAACGAGGGAAGAACTTATTGGTTTCAACTCCGCCCTGTACAGCTCCGAAATAATCCGCCAGAAGCTTGGTGAAGCACTGCAGGGAATACCAGTAAAATTCGAAGGTGAATACACCTCCGTAACAGGAAACCGTACTGCTATTATCAGGTCAAACTTCACTCCCGTCACCCCGGGGAGTAACAGTACGGAAGTAATAGTTACCGTAGAAGAAATTTCACAGCAGTAACGCGACTGATTATAAGACGGTCAGGAAGCCAGCACATCTTCGACTTTGGACTCAAGCTCTTCCTTGTCGATCGGCTTAACACAATATTCATTAGCGCCGTGCTTGAGGGACTCCCTTGCCGTTTCAAGAGTAGGATACCCGGTCAGCATTATCACCTTTATTTCGGGAAGTATCTTCTTGATTTCCTCAAGGACTTCCACCCCGGTCATTTTTTTAAGCTTAATATCCAAGATAGCAAGATCTACCTTATTTCGACCCACAAATTCAATAGCTTCCTCCTCTTCAGAGAAGACAGAAACCTCGTATCCTTTGCGCTCAAGTATTCGCTTCAAGAGAATACCTGCATCAACTACATCATCAAGAACAAGAATATGCGCCATATCATTAACTCCATCATCTTTTCTTGAGCGAAGCATAATACCAACCCGCCAAGGAAGTCGAGAGCGACTTCAGCCAATCATACTTATTTATTTTATCCCGGCTCATATCTCAATCTGAACAACTCCGGCCACTGACAACCTAAAAAGTAAGTAAATACATTTTAACAGGCTGTTTTGTATGGTTTTAGATGAATAAGCATATGTTCCATGCAACACATGATTTTAAATAAAGCACCTTAATGCACCATACTTGAGCAGCAATAAAAAAAATATTGAAATTAAATTAAACACCCAGTCAATTATTCACAATCAACGTAAAACATACCCTTTTTACCATGCTCCTGCTTAATTGAAGCGGGTTTTCGCTGCACAATTTGATGGACAATAATCAAAATATATTCTATGGGGATTCCTCAATTATGCGATTGCGCATATTTACATATAGTTTTTGCTGATTTCGCAAAATGGTTGCGGTTTTCAGCTGTCTTTTTTTACAGGAGTTCTTACAACATGCAAAAGAGAGAAACTTGGGGGTCCCGTACCGGATTTATTCTGGCCGCTGTGGGCTCTGCAATCGGACTGGGTAACATCTGGCGTTTCCCCTACATGGTTTATGAAAACGGCGGAGGCGCGTTCCTCATTCCTTATTTCGTTGCAATGCTTGCTGCGGGTATCCCCTTCATGATTCTTGAATTCGGTCTTGGACAGAAATTCAAAGGATCCGCGCCGAAGATTTTCTCCTCTATTTCCAAAAAATGGGAATGGCTCGGTTGGTGGCAGGTAATGGTGTCATTCATCATTGCTTCTTATTATGTCGTAGTTATCGCATGGGCTATTAACTACCTCGGACTGGCTTTTTCACAGGGATGGGGAGCCGCGCCCAAAGAATTCTTTTTTGGAGAATTCCTCGGCCTTACAGACTCCCCCATGAATCTCGGTGGTGTGCAGGGTAACATCTTTGCCGCTACCGCAGCAGCCTGGGCCTTTACTTTTATTGCTATTTTTACCGGTGTTAAGGGCGGCATTGAAAGGGTGAACAAGATTTTCATGCCTGTGCTCTTCTGCCTCGTTTTTGTATTTATCGCCCGTGGGCTTTCCCTTCCCGGTGCTGTTGACGGCATCAACTGGCTGTTCAAACCCGACTTTTCCGCTATCATGAATGGTAAAGTATGGGCCGACGCTTTCGGCCAGATCTTCTTCAGCCTGTCCATCGGTTTCGGTATCATGCTGTCTTATTCCAGCTACCTGCCCAAGGAATCCGATATCAACAACAACGCCTGTATGACCGTTTTCATCAACTGCGGATTCAGCGTAATCTCCGGTATCATGATCTTCAGTGTGCTCGGCTACATGGCCCAGCAGCAGGGTGTTCCCATCAGTGAAGTTGCCGGTGCAGGTGTGGGGCTTGCTTTTGTAACCCTGCCTACCGCTATCAACCTGATGCCCGCTCCCGCATTTTTCGGAGTGCTCTTCTTCCTCGCGCTGACTGTTGCAGGACTTTCCTCCATGATCTCCATCACCGAGGTTGTGGTTTCATCCATCATCGACAAGATGAACGTTTCCCGTAAAGTCGCAGCAAGCATATTCTGCGGAATAGGCTTCCTCGTCAGCTCCGCGTTTGCAACCGGCGGCGGACTGTTCCTGCTGGATATCGTTGACCACTTCGTCAACAACTTCGGTATCCTTATCGGCGGTTTTATTGAAATCCTGTTCATCGCCTGGTTCTGCGATCTTGAAGCACTGCGCGTACACGTTAACAAGACCTCTGAAATCAAAGTCGGCGCACTTTGGATGAACAGCCTGCGCTTTGTTGTTCCGGCAATGCTCGGCTTTATGCTGGTGTCCAACTTCATAGGTGACATCTCCGAGAACTACGGCGGCTACAACACCGATGCAATCGTGGCCTTTGGCTGGGGTGTGCTTTTCGCCTGCCTCGCATTCGCTATGATCTTCGCTTCCAAAGAACGCGCCTTCGCGGGTATCGCTTCTTCCAACAGCAGCTTCCTTAAAAGGGGATAAATCATGGAAACCAGTGCAATCATAATGATGGTATTCGGACTCGGCATTACCTGGGGCGGAGCTATCGCCTGCTTTAGAATAGCTTTCAACAACAAGTAGCAGTTTAATTGAAATAAATAACAAAAACGGCGTTCCGCATATGCGGAACGCCGTTTTTGTTTGCGTAAAAGAATGATTAAGTCAGGTAAAAAAACTTGACGAATCTTCAACGCGGTATGACTCTGTTTACCTTAAACAAACAAAGATACAGGGCCAGCATTTGAAATACAAAGACAACATTCAGGAATATATAGATTCACTGCTCTCTTCTCCTGTAATGGGAGATCAGGTTGTTCACCACCGGGTTATTGAAGGACATGACCCATCTTTCGGAGAACCCCGGCGCAGCTTTTCCCCTTCCATTAATGCCGTATTGGGATTCAGGGATATTGAACATCTTTATTCACATCAGGCAGAAGCAACCGACTACGCAAGGGCAGGGCGCAATGTAGTTGTCGCCACACCGACCGCAAGCGGGAAAACCCTTACATACAATCTCCCCGTTCTGGAACAATGCCTGAGAGATCCTGACTCACATGCCCTGTATTTATTTCCCCTGAAAGCTCTCGCACAGGACCAGCTCAAAACTTTCAATGAAATGGCAGCACTGATGCCCGAAAACTCCCGCCCGGAAGCTGCCATTTATGATGGGGATACGACTCCGTACAAACGCAAGAAAATACGCGACACTCCGCCTGCAGTAATCCTGACCAATCCGGAAATGCTGCACCTGTCCATGCTTCCCTATCATGAAAAATGGGCTCCCTTCCTGGCCGGACTGACCCATATTGTTGTGGATGAAGTTCATACCTACCGTGGCGTGATGGGATCACACATGGCAATGGTTTTCCGCCGCCTGCTGCGTATATGCAAATATTATGGAGCTGACCCTTCATTCGTATTCTCATCGGCCACAGTGGGCAATCCATCAGCTCTGTGCAGAGATCTTACCGGACTTGAAGTAAGCGAAATAACCGAAAGCGGAGCCGCATCCGGCAAACGCAACTTTATTTTTTTCAACCCTGTTTCATCCCCTTACAGTGCCGCCATTCAACTGCTCAAGGCAGGTCTTGCACGTGGATTGCGGACAATTGTGTATACGCAGTCCCGCAAAATGACGGAACTCATCTCCATGTGGGTCAATGAAAAAGCAGGAGAATACAAAGACCGAATCAGCGCATACCGGGCCGGTTTTCTGCCAGAGGAAAGGCGTGAAATAGAACAAAAGATGTCTTCAGGAGATTTGCTGGCGGTAATCTCCACAAGCGCTCTTGAACTGGGAATAGACATTGGCGGACTGGATCTTTGTATTCTGGTCGGATACCCCGGATCGGTCATGGCCACTCTGCAACGTGGCGGACGTGTTGGTAGAAGTCAGCGTGAATCAGCTGTTATACTTGTCGGGCAGGAAGATGCACTTGACCAGTATTTCATGCGCCACCCGGACGACTTTTTTTCCCGGCCTCCTGAGAACGCTGTACTCAATCCCTATAACCCCGTGATAATGGAACGGCATCTTGTCTGTGCGGCTGCTGAACTGACCCTGCGAGATGACGACTATCTTCTCAAAGACAGTGAGATTAAAAAGCGCGTAGAGCAGTTGGAAAAAAACGGAACCCTGTTGCGTAACAGACGCGGAGATGAGATCTATTCCAAGCGCAAACGTCCGCACCGGGATGTCTCACTGCGGGGGGCCGGTTCAACACTTCATATAGAAGACACTGCCAACGGCGAGGCTATCGGAACAATCGATGAAGTCAGGGCCTACTCGGAAGCCCACGAAGGGGCTGTCTACATTCACCGAGGGACCACATACAGTATCAAGGAACTCGACCTTGGTTCTAAGAAGGTACGCGCATCAAGAGAACGAGTCGGTTATTACACGAGAGCAAGAAAAAACAAATCCACAGAAATACTCGAAGTTTATTCCCAGAAAAAAGTTTTCGGCACTGTCATGCGCTTCGGCAAGCTCAAAGTAACTGAGCAGGTCACCGGATATGAGAAAAGGGCTGTAAGAGGCGGAAAGCTGCTTGGAATAGTCCCTCTGGATATGCCCCCGGTTATTTTTGAGACGCAGGGGCTCTGGATGGAAATATCACCGGATATAAAACGCAGGGCCGAAGATGATTTCGTACATTTCATGGGAGGAATCCATGCTGTGGAGCACGCAGCAATCGGAATTCTGCCCTTGCTGGTTCTGACTGACCGCAACGATCTTGGTGGAATATCGACCCCCATGCATGAGCAGGTGGATGGCCCGGCAGTGTTCATTTATGACGGCATCCCCGGAGGAGCGGGACTTACCATGCAGGCCTTTGAACAGGCTGAGGAACTCCTTGAACGCACATTGCAGATCATTGTAGACTGTGAATGTGAACTTGGATGCCCCACATGTGTCCACTCACCCAAATGCGGTTCCGGCAACCGCCCCATTGACAAGGCTGCGGCTATATTTGTTCTTGAACAGATGGTTAACGGAAGACCACCTGAAAAAATAGAGGATATTTCTATGGTACTGGTACCCTTCGGCGAAGATATCAAAGAGGAAAAGAAAAAAAATCCTGACTCATACGGTGTTCTTGATGTTGAAACACGCCGTTCAGCTCAGGAAGTAGGGGGATGGAACAAAGCGGAACGCATGGGAATATCCATTGCTGTCCTCTATGATTCCACAGAGGATAAATTTTTCGAATATGAAGAGGACCAGATTCCTGAAATGATGGAAAGGGCCAGCAAACTGGACCTTATTATCGGATTTAATATCGAAAGATTTGACTACAAAGTCCTTTCAGGGGTTCACGCCTTTAACTACAAAGCACTTCCCACCCTGGACCTGCTCTTGAAAGTATATGAAAGACTGGGATACAGACTCAAACTGGATAACATCGCGCAGGCAACAGTAGATGCGGCTAAAAGTGCTGACGGACTTAAAGCTCTAGAATGGTGGAAGGAAGGGAAACTTGATCTCATATCAGAATACTGCAAGCAGGATGTTGCAGTGACCCGTGATGTGTATCTGTTTGGACGTGAAAACGGCTACGTGCTATTTACCAACAAGGAAAAGAAAAAAGTGAGATTACCGGTTGACTGGTAAGCAGGCCCGCTAAACACTGCAGGAAATCCTGCAGGAGGAATCATGTCCGATATCTCAGAACTGAACAGTTGCTACAAGCTTGAATCACTCGGAATTTTGCCCGACTACTGTCTGCAGGAAATTTTCAGCCGTGAATTCAGTAATGCTGATACTGCGAGAACAGCATTGCTTCTTTCTAAAGAAACCAGAGACAAAGTCGTTTCCAACCTGAATATAATCCGCGCTGAACTGGTGGCATCAACAATAGAAAAGTATGAAGCAGGCAGGCTTGAAATAAACCGGACCAGTTTTGAAAAAACCTGTGAAAGCCTCATGGACCGGGTACAACACCTCAAAGAAGCTGGATTGATCAAGATTCCTGAAGCTGGAATTGATGACTCTTTTTTGAACCTTAACGAAGATCTGCAAGCCTGCTCGGACTCCCTGCCTAATTTCAATCTGCATCACCTGGATCACCATGATATTATTTTATGGTGGGATCTGGCGGCCAAAAAAATAAAATCTGTTTTCGGCAAAAGAGCGCAGGTGGAAAATATTATTCTTGAAAGACTGACTGATGATTTCAGTATGGAACTATTCGCGCATTCAATAAACGACATAAGTGACAATCAACTTACTGAAACAGCGAATGAACTGCGTCATAACTGCTCAGATTACACCAGAATACGTCTGGACATGATAGAATCTTTTTTACTGTCTCTAAATTCAGATTCTTCTAACAGAAAACTTGTAGAAGATCTGGCCCTGCACTTTCCCGATAATTCTGATTTCAGGGACAGACTGTACAGACTTGGGCCATTGTTACTGATTCCTTCATTGAAAGAGGATCTGCCGCTGGAAGATACCGCTATGAGCCTGTACAAACTCAAACACATCTATGATGAGTCAGGCCCGGAAGAGATGCTTAAGTTCACTGCTAAAATTGATGACCATTTCTTTCGGCGGGGACTTGCGGTTGTTATTTCGGGTATGGATCAAAGTTACGCCAAGAGAATTATCAGGGAACGTAAAAAAGCCCAGCTCGATGAAACTGTGATTAAGCTTAAAATGATTTTTGACGCGGTAATGTGCATCAGAAACAAGGTCAGCAGCTATATCATGCTCGAACTTATGAGCTCATATACTGTTTATGATTTTGAAGAATAGAAGCACAAAAGAACAGACTGTTTCACCTGAAGCCGCCTGTTCTTTTGTGGTCAATAATTAATCAATTTTACCAAGTTCCTTAAGCAAAGCTATTACACGGGCAGTTTCACCTGAAGCCATTGTTCCCCCCAGAGATACAGCCACTGCACAGCTTTCAAGTATTTCACCCACAGTTACTCCGTCTTCCAGAGCCTTTTCAGTCTGGTAAAGAATGCAGGCTCTGCAGCCGCTCACAAGAGCCCCTACGACTGCCATCAACCTTTTGTTTTTTCCGCTTACCTCACCATCGTTATAAACTTCTCCATGAAATGCATCATGCAGGTTCGCGATTTCAGGCATTAGTTTTTTGTATATTCCCCAGTTGCTGCCAATTTTTTCTTTAAGTTCAATTTGATTTTCAGACATATTTTCTGCTCCTTTTTTAAGCAGACTGTCTTACCTGAAGACATTAGACAAACTAATATTTTTTATTTAAAACATAAGCATGATTGATATCAGTAAAGCAGCGCAATTAACTCCGGACCTTCTCAGGTCTTTTATGGCAGCAGTGGATACAGGCAGTTTTACAAGTGCAGCATCCATTGTGCACCGTACACAGGCAGCTGTGAGCATGCAGATGAAACGGCTTGAAGAAGACCTCAAGTGTACTCTTTTCAATCGCGAAGGAAGGGGGGTAACTTTAACCTCGGAAGGCGAGATACTTTATCGCTACTCGGCTAGAATAATTGAACTGCACGATGAGGCTCTTTCTGCCATATCAGTACCCAGACTGAATGGTGTGGTGAAATTAGGAGTTCCGGACGATTATGCAACCATGCATCTGCCCGGAGTTCTCAAAGAATTCGCTATCAACCATCCAAGGGTTCAGGTGGATGTCTTTTGCGATTCTTCTTCAAACCTCATTAATGAATTATCAAATGGAGAACTGGATTTAATTATCACCACAGATCATGAAAAAACTAAGTATTCCGCATCACTTGAACTAAACTGGATTATTCCGGAAAGAATGGATACGCAACAGATTGAAATACTTCCCATAGCACTGTTCCACCCAGTATGCTGCTACAGGGACAACGCACTGGAAGCACTTGAGAAAGCGGGACGAAAACACCGTATAGCTTATGGAAGCCCCAGTCTTGCAGGACTGCTCGCTGCGGTTCAGGCAGGTCTGGCTATTGCACCGGTGACAAAGAGTACAACTGCCGCAGGATGCAGACACGCTCTGCCATCAGATGGTTTACCGAATATTGAAAGTGCCTATATCGCCATCCGGTTCAAGCCGGGTAAATGCCCGGACTATGTATCAACCTTCGGAGGATTTATAGCTGACGGTCTTGGAATAAAAATCTGATCCATCCAAAATAAAAAACGGCAGATTAAATAGCATAATCCGCCGGTTGATAAGAAACATTTATCACGCATTCATATCTTTCAGTACTTCTCCATCAAATAATCGAGCTTATACCGCACTGCATATGGATTAGGATAGGTATCCACAACTGTCTCCAACAGCTCAGCAGCTTTCTTGTACTCATGCCGGTGTTCGTAGATGTCAGCCAGCATGAATACTGCTTCGGCGTGTATATCCTCCGGCACTCCTTCCATCTTTATCAGCTTGTCCAGCTCTGATTCAGCCCTTTCCCAAGCCTGAATCAAAGTTAGGGTATGGGCCATTTCATAAAGAGATCTGGCTTCAGTTTTAGTGTCGGACGTGCTTTCAACAATATCGTTGTAGGTATAAATCGCCAGATCGTAATTTCTGAGCTTTCTGAAAGTTTCAGCCAGCATCAACCTGGTGGAATCCAACTGTTCCTGCGGCTGATCAGGAAATTCAAGACTTTTTTCAAGGGCTTCAACCGCAGTTTTTAAATGATTGCCGCGGATATACATCTCTGCCAGCTGACGTTTCATAACGGCAGCCAAATCCTTGCGGTGACCGAACTCTAGGTACATAGCCTCTAGGATAGCCGCCCCGCGTTCACTGTCATGCCTGACTTCCGAGGCAATCTTCACCAGATGATTCCAGGCCTCAAGACGGTACTTACCCTGCGGATTATCCTGCAGATATCTTTCAAATCCCTTTTCGGAATCAGCGTAATAACCACTGATAAAATTAGTCCGGGCTTTTACAATCACTTCCGGAACACTCTCAGTGGAATTCTCACACCCCTGCACTGTAAGGAGCAGGGATGCGAGAATTATAACTATTAATCTTTTCATTAGGCGGTTTCTTCAGGTTCAATTTCAGAAACGATATCGTCACTTGCTTCCTGAACGAGATCGAAACCGACAACAAAGTCGCCATCATCCATGCGTACAAGCCTTACACCCTGAGTTGCGCGTCCAACCAGAGACACGTCCTTTACACCCATGCGGATAATCTTATTGCCGGAGGTAAGCAGGACAACTTCATCATCCGGAGATACCATGATCGCCCCAAGAACCTTACCGGTCTTGGTAGTAACACGCATGCTGATAATACCTTTGCCGCCGCGTGTCTGGAGACGATGCTGTTCAATATCGGTCCGTTTTCCATAACCGCCCTGGGAAACAGTAAACAACTGAGCCCGTTCAGGATCACCTGTTACAACACCGGACACAACTTCATCTCCGGGCCTTAGGGCAATACCTTTAACACCACTGGCAACTCGTCCCATCGGTCTGGCATCATGGCAACTGAAACGGATGGATGTTCCATTTCTGGTAACCAGTACGGCTTCAGAATCGGCACTGACTTCTTTTACGGTAATCAGCTCATCACCTTCCCTGAGCGCAACAGCACGGATGCCGGACTGGCGGCAGTTACGGTAAAGGGCAATTGAGGATCTTTTAATCATCCCGTTCTTGGTTACGAACAGGAAGAAACACTCTTCCTCAAATTCACGCATGGTCATTGCGGTGGCAATGGTTTCGTCCTTTTCAAGCGGCAACAGGTTGGCGATGTGCGCACCGCGTGCAATGCGGCTTGCTTCAGGAACCTGATGAACCTTGATTTTGAACATCTTACCCTTGGAGGTAAACAGCAGCAGGTACTGGTGGTTGGATGTGGTCAGGAAGGTATGGATAAAGTCTCCATCCTTGGTCTGAACACCAGCGATACCCTTACCACCGCGTTTCTGCTTATGGTAGTTGGAAAGCGGAGTGCGCTTGATATAGCCGCGTCTTGAAAGAGTTATAACCGCATCGTCATCGGGGATCAGATCTTCGATGTCGATATCATCAGGGTTATGGTCCATAAGAACTGTCTTACGTGCTGTGGCATAGTTCTCTTTGATATCAACCAGCTCGTCACGGATAACGCCCTTCAAAACTTCATCATTGGCAAGGATAGATTTGAAGTATTCGATCTTCTTAAGAATTTCGGCATACTCTTCAAGGAGTTTTTCATGTTCAAGGTTGGTCAGACGCTGCAATCTCATGTCGAGAATAGCCTGTGCCTGAACCTTGGAAAGTTCAAAACGCTCCATCAGGCCGATACGGGCTTCATCACCATTCTTGGAACCACGGATAATCTTGACAACTTCATCAATGTTATCAAGTGCGATGCGAAGACCTTCGAGAATGTGGGCACGCTTTTCACACTTATCAAGATCAAAACGGGTTCTGCGGATAATAACTTCACGGCGGTGATCCAGAAATGCTGCAAGAACCTGTTTGAGGTTCATGAGCTGTGGACGGTTGCCGGAAACAGCCATCATGTTGATACCGAAACTGGTCTCAAGCTGGGTAAATTTGTAAAGGGAGTTGATGATGATATCAGCAATTGCGCCCTTCTTCAGGTCAACAACAACTCTAATTCCCTTACGGTCTGATTCATCACGCAGGTCGGAGACACCTTCAATTTTACCTTCACCTACCAGCTGGGCAATCTTTTCAACCATGCTGGATTTGTTCAGGGCATATGGAATCTCAGTAATAACAATGGACTGACGGCCGTTCTTTTTCTCCTCTACATTAACCACACCACGGATTTTGATTGATCCGCGGCCGGTCAGATAAGCCTCTCTTAATCCCTTGCCGCCAAAGCAGAGTGCACCGGTAGGAAAGTCAGGACCTTTGATGTGGCCCATGAGCTCCTCAATCGCGCAACCGGGATTGTCGAGCAGATGAACAGTGCCGTTGATCAACTCTCCTAGGTTATGGGGCGGAATGTTGGTCGCCATACCAACTGCAATACCGGAAGTACCGTTGAGCAGCAGGTTGGGAACTTTGGTGGGCAGTACAGAAGGTTCCTGCAGGGAGTTGTCGTAGTTGTCGCGGAAATCTACAGTCTTCTTTTCAAGGTCGGCCAGAAACTCGGAGCTGAGCTTGGACATCCTTGCTTCTGTGTAACGCATTGCCGCTGCAGCATCACCATCAATGGAACCGAAGTTACCCTGACCGTCAACAAGCGGATCGCGCATGGAAAATTCCTGCGCCATACGAACAAGGGCATCGTAGACAGCAGAGTCACCGTGCGGGTGGTATTTACCGATTACGTCACCGACCACACGTGCAGACTTCTTGTAGGCCCTGTTATAAGTATTGCCCAGCTCGTGCATGGCGTAGAGAATACGCCTGTGCACAGGCTTCAAACCATCCCTTACATCAGGAATGGCGCGGCCTATGATAACGCTCAAGGAATACTCCAAGTACGATTTCTTAAGCTCTTCTTCAATTGTAATTTGAGACATTGTTTCTCCAGTATTTGCCTTCGGCGACCCTACCGGGGTCCCTCCGGGGGCCAGAGAAACTTTTTGGAAAAAGTTTCTCTGGACTCTTCAAAAACTTTTAATAGTTTTCGATATTTAACAACTTATTAAACACGTCGGTCGAAAAACTTTACGGGGCGCAATTCTTGACTTTATAGAAATATTTATAAGCCACGCAGAGCGAAGCCCCGATAAAAAGTTTTGAGGGGTGGGGTCTGGGGAGGGGCCCCTCCCCAGACGCCGAAGGCCCCTAAATATCTAATTCCTGAACAGCGAGAGCGTTCTTTTCGATAAATTCACGTCTCGGTTCAACGTTATCACCCATGAGATCTTCAAATATCTCATTTGCAGCTGTAGCGTCTTCAATGGTTACCTGAAGCATGGTTCTTTTATCCGGATCCATGGTGGTTTCCCAGAGCTGCTCGGGGTTCATTTCACCCAGACCTTTGTATCGCTGAAGGTTGATACCTTTGTATGCTTCTTCCATAACAGCATCCATCAGCTTGAAGATACCTCTGAGCTTGGTGATGTTCTCACCGCGTTCGATGGTGAAATCA
Source organism: Maridesulfovibrio salinus (assembly GCF_055394525.1). Taxonomy (NCBI): domain Bacteria; kingdom Pseudomonadati; phylum Thermodesulfobacteriota; class Desulfovibrionia; order Desulfovibrionales; family Desulfovibrionaceae; genus Maridesulfovibrio; species Maridesulfovibrio salinus. Next base: position 549,341 of record NZ_AP042461.1, on the reverse strand, counting down.
ACTCCTGAGCATTCATCCACAATCTTGCGGTTGCGGTCGTAAGCGTGCCTGAAAAGCTTGGAATTGAAAAATTCCACACCAAGTCTTGTGCGGTGCCCGTTTTCGTTCTCGAAAACAACATAAACGCGCTCTTCACCTTCATCATCTTCACGCTCAACAGTAACTTTGTAGCCGTTATCCTGCATGGCGCTGATAAAAGACTGGGGATCGCTGTCAGTGAATTGGTCAGGAGTAATCTTATCTTCAAGGCCCACAAGAGCGGCAAAAAGAACATCGGAAATGCCCATATTCACTGCTTCGGTTATTTTTTCCTTGATGAAACGGATATCATCAAGCAGCTGGACCAGATATTCGTTAATATATTCCTGTCCGTTGGCACTCCTGATGGTTATGTCCTTGGCAACTCTTTCAGCCAGCAGAGAATAAAGCTCGGCATCGTCCTTGATGAACTTTTCGTATTTACCCTTGGCAATACGATAGAGAGGCGGTTGGGCAATATAAAGATGACCGCGCTCAATAAGCTCTTCATACTGTCTGAAAAAGAAAGTCAGCAGCAGGGTTCGGATATGGGAGCCGTCGACATCGGCGTCAGTCATGATAACGACCTTGTGGTAACGCAGTTTGTCAAAGTCCTTCTCTCCATCCTCCTGACCGATACCGATACCCATGGCTGTGATCAGGGCACGGATTTCCTTGTTACCGAGCATCTTGTCAAAACGGGTCTTCTCAACGTTCAGAATCTTTCCGCGCAGAGGAAGAATAGCCTGATGCTTGGGGTTTCGTCCCTGTTTTGCGGAACCGCCCGCGGAATCACCCTCAACTATGAACAGTTCACTTTCAGATGGGTCCTTGGACTGGCAGTCCGCAAGTTTACCAGGCAGTGAATGGTCTGAAAGGGCTCCTTTGCGGCGAACAAGATCACGTGCCTTACGGGCTGCATCTCTTGCGCGGGCCGCATCGACCACTTTTTCCACAATGGCTTTTGCGTCTTTGGGATTTTCCTGAAAGTAGGATGAAAGTTTGTCATAAACCATACCGGAAACAATCCCGACCATTTCAGAGTTTCCGAGCTTGGTCTTGGTCTGCCCCTCAAACTGCGGATCAGGAAGCTTTACACTGATAACTGCAGTGAGCCCCTCACGAACATCATCACCGGAAAGCTTTATTTTAAGTTTCTTGGGCAGATCCGAATTCTGGATGTAGGTATTGATGGCACGGGTCAGTGCACCTTTGAAACCGGCAAGGTGCGTTCCGCCTTCAACTGTACGGATATTGTTGGCAAAGGTATTGGTGTTTTCCTTGAAAGCAGTATTGTACTGCACCGCAAGTTCAGTAATGACGTTGTCAGTCTCGGTTTCAGCATAAATGACGTCACTGACTGTGGTCTGCCCTTTGTTCAGGTCTTCGACAAAAGAGACAATCCCGCCGTCAGCCTTGAAATTAGCCTTTTCGTTGGTCCTTTCATCCACAAACTCAATTTCAAGGCCTTTATTCAGGTAGGCCAGTTCGCGGAATCTCTTTTTCAGGGTATTGAAATCAAACTGATTGGTTTCAAAAATTTCTTCATCCGGACGGAAGCGGATGGTTGTACCGGTAGTGACAGCATCACCAATGCACTCCAGAGGGCCCGTAGGAACCCCTCTCTCGTAACTTTGGCGGTAAATCTTACCCCCGCGTCGAACTGTGGCTTCAAGATGCTCAGAAAGGGCGTTTACGCATGAAACACCGACACCGTGGAGACCACCAGATACTTTGTAGGCATCATTGTCGAATTTACCTCCCGCGTGAAGAACGGTCATAACGATTTCAAGGGCGGGCTTTTTCTTCTTGGGATGAATGTCAACAGGGATACCGCGGCCATTATCGGAAACGGTAACACTGTTATCCATGTGCAGGGTTACTTTGAACTTACTGCAGTATCCTCCCATGGCTTCATCGATTGAGTTATCCACCACCTCATAAACGAGATGATGAAGTCCCCTGATATCGGTCGAACCGATATACATGGCGGGTCTTTTTCTAACCGCGGCAAGTCCTTCAAGGACCGTAATCGATTCCGCGCTGTAATCTTTGTTCTGCTGGGACATTAAACGTCTTCCTCGCTGTAGTAAGTCTCTTCCTGAACCTTCATGGGCATGACAATAACCAGATATTCATTGTCATCGTCACCGGTGACACCGCACGGCGCCTCGGCCCCGGTCAGGGTAAAGCTGATGTTTTCGGACTGGAAATGCCCGAGGATTTCAATAAGGTTTTTAGTGGGGAAAGCTATTCGTTCCATTTCACCGGAAAATTCTATCTCCATAGACTCAGTGGCTGTACCCACTTCCTGTCCCTGGGAGAAAAGAACCAGCTCGCCGGGGTTGAAAAGAAATGAAGCGCAACGGTTGGAGTCGGTGTTAAAGATGGAAATACGGTCCAGAGCATTGGAGAGCTCGGACTTTCCGACTTTCATTCTGGACACGTCATCATCATTCAATTTGGAAAGAAAATTTTTGTAATTCGGGTACTGGTAATAGCTCAGCGGCAGACTGAAATTTTCTTTCCCATCAGCTGTCTTGAAAAAAAGTCTCTTTTCACTGAGGCTCATTTCTATTTCATCAGCAGTCAGCCATTTTTTCAGTTCTGCAAGATACTTCTTCTGGATCAGAATTCCTTCTTCCGGAAGAAGCCCGTGAATATCATCATTTATGAATTTAAGGCGAGCGAACTGGTGTCCGTTCAGGCCGCAGACTTCCACATAATTACCCTCATCACCGGAAGCGGGCACAATATTCATGCAGGCAATTGCCTCCATGCTGTCTTCGTCACTAATGCAGAAAGCTATTCTTTCGATGAGTTCAAGGAGAAAATCCCCTGACCAGAAAACAGCTCCCTCTGAAGGGAAATCAGAAAATTTCTGGAACCAGGTAGGATCATTAACCGGCAGCTTGTATTTTCTTGAACCCTGTTCCACCAGAACAGAAGAAGAATCCGCTTCACTCTTCAAGGTCAGTTCACCGGAAGGAAGCTTGCGGACAAGATCATAAAAAGCACGTCCCTGAACTCCGGCAAGACCCTCTTCCATAATCTCGGCCGGGTATGTTCCGCAGAATTCCAGATTGGAATCAGTGGACATGATTCGCAGGCTGCCTTCTTCACTCTTCAGCCAGATGGTGCGCAGGTAGGCGGCTCCGGTCTTGGCTGGAATAATGCTGGCGGACTTCTGCAACCCTTCGATTATTTCATCCCTGTTCACCTTTAAATACATATATATTCTCCTTGTTGTTTTAGTAAGTACGGTTCGAATGTTTCTTTTTTATTTAAGTGTATGAAATTGTTGATTAAAAATAGAACATTCATTGTGTTAATTAAGTGACATAACTACACGATTTATGAACTATGTCAGTTTGAGACACGCAGCAGACACTTATTCTTCAAGTCTATCAACACCCTTTTCAAAACTTTATCATCCCTCTGTAATTCTTGTATTTTTTTAACTGAATAAAGAACGGTAGAGTGGTCTTTTCCTCCAAATGTCCTTCCAAGGGCAGGGTAGGATATCCCCAGAAGTTCCCTGCACAGATACATGGCTATCTGCCGGGCATGGGCGATCATTTTATGCCTTTTGCTGCCTGTCAGGTCGGACGGTTTAAGGTTGAAATGGGTTGCGACAGACTCGATCACATACTCCGGTGTAAGTGTCTCATCCGCTTTTTCTTCCGTATTGCTTAAAATATGTTCAAAATCCCGGTCATCCATATTTTTCCGCACCAACTCACGGAAAGCCGAGAGTTTGATAATGATTCCCTGAAGGTATCTGAAGTCGTGAAAACGTTGCGAAAGAGTCAGGATCTGATCTTTGCTGAGAGGAAGCTTCTTGAGCTTGCACTGTCTTTGAACGTAGCTTGCACGTATTTCCAGATCCGGACGTTTCAAGGTTACAATCAGGCCCCATTCCAGTCGTGACTTGAGGTTTTTGTCCATGAAGTCATAGGAGGCCAGTTTGTCGGTGCAGCTGAATACCATCTGTTTTCCATGTTCATAAAAATGGTTGAAAATGGATATCAGCTCCTGCTGCAGGTGTTCGTATTTAGCTATCTGCTTGAGATCATCCAGGAAAAAATATTCGTGTTCAAAGAAATGGTTTCTGGCGCGGATGGAATCGTTTCCGAAACGTACAGAGTAAATATTCTGGACATCATCCACATTCCCGAGAAAAATTTTTTCGCGCTCCACTTTCTTACTGATTTCATTGGCTATGGCTTTCAGCAGGTGGGATTTTCCGGAGCCGCTTTTTCCACAGATTACAAAAGGGTTGAATGAAACATTGTCCACTCTTGTAACTTCTTTGGCTGATGCCAGTGGAAAGTAGTTCTTCTTGCTGATCAGGAAATTTTCAAAAGTGAAATTGTGACCGAACGGAAAGTCGATCTTTTTAGTGCTGCTGAGCTGTCCGCCAGAGTTTTTTGTGACTGAACCGTTATTGGAGTAGGATATTGAAAAACCGCTACCCAAAAAAAGGCCCAATTGTTCCTCGAAACGGTCCTGAATACTTGATTTGAACCATTGCCCGAAAAAAGCGTGGGGGAATGTTACTATTACTTCCCCGGTTTCATCGGAAATATCGATGTTGATAGGATCGAACCAGCGGGCGAGTTCTGTTTCTGAACAGGAATTTGAGAGGTGATTTCTAAGTGCTTCTTTCACGAGTTCTCTGATTTTTTTGCGGGTCTTGTAAGTGTCTGAAATTATATATTAAAAACCTTGTCCATTTCTGTTCCCGCGACCACAGGTTCTTATACATTAAAATATAGCTCAAGCCAAGCCGGATTAGCTCTCTAAAACGTTTTTGCTGTTGAAAATAATTAAAACCCTTCGGGAAAAATAAAATTGCAATATGAGGCCATTTGAGCCACAATCTCTGCTCGTCCTTCAGGCTGTTACTACCAGCTTTAATACCAGTGCATACCACAGTCGTATTTTCCACAGCCTGTACATTAACCAAATTCCAAACGGAGTCTTTCAATGGCCACTACCTTTGAAGTCAATAAGACAATTAAAGAAATCAACGATCGAATCAAAAAAGGTAAGGCTGTAGTCGTCAACGCTGAGGAAATGGTCGATATCGTCCGTTCCAAAGGAAAAGTTGAAGCAGCCAAAGAGATAGATGTTGTCACCACCGGGACATTCTCTCCCATGTGCTCTTCTGGTATGTTTTTCAATATCGGGCAGGTTCCGCCCCTGATGAAGACTTCAGAGGTCTGGTTGAATAATGTTCCCTGTTATGCGGGGCTCGCTGCTGTGGACTCTTACATAGGCGTTACCGAGCCCTCTGAAGATGACCCCTTGAACAAGGTTTATCCCGGGCGTTTCGCCTACGGTGGAGCTCATGTTATCGAGGATCTGATCGCAGGGAAGACCGTTCGTCTTAAAGCCAAGGCTTACGGGACTGATTGTTATCCCAGACGTGAAATAGAAAAGGATGTATCTCTCAAGGACTTGAAGGATGTGACCATCCTCAACCCCCGTAACTGCTACCAGAACTACAACTGCGCTGTGAACATGACCAGCAGGACCATCTACACATACATGGGACCGCTCAAAGCCAACCAGCGTAATGCAAACTTTGCCACTGCCGGTCAGCTTTCTCCGCTGTTTAACGATCCATACCTGAAGACTATCGGTATGGGGACACGCATATTCCTCGCCGGCTCAAAAGGGTATGTTGTCGGAGCTGGAACTCAGCATGTAAAAAATCCGCAGCGTAACGAACGCGGTATTCCTTTGACACCATCCGGAACACTCATGCTTAAGGGCAGTAATGTTGCCGATATGGATCCACGCTATTTCCGTGGTTTGAGCTTTCCCGGCTATGGTTGTACCGCAGCGATCGGCGTTGGAATTCCTATTCCTGTTCTCAACGAGGAAATAGCCTGGTACACAGGTGTAAGCGATGCTGAAATCCAGATGCCGGTCAAGGATTACGGTTATGACTACCCTAACGGTGTCGGCCAGATTTTGGGTCATGTTACTCTTGAGGAACTCAAGTCTGGGTCAATCACTGTTAACGGCAAGGAAATCCCCACAGTTCCCTTGACCAGTCATTCCATTTCCCTTGAAATTGCAGACAAACTCAAGGACTGGATTGAAAAGGGTGAATTCCTGATTTCCGAACCGGTTGAAGAGATCGAATCATATTAGTCTTTTGTCTATGCCCTCAGGGGCATTAAAATGTGTTTTCGACAAGTTTTGATCATTATCGAAATCCGGCAGATGCAATCATCTGCCGGATTTTTTTCTTGACTGTAACATTGCCTTGCAGCCATTCTCCCTTTTCACGTCTAACTTCCTATAACTGCACTGAAAAATGATAGGGATTCCAAATGAGCATGCTTATTTGGACGCCGGACGAATTAATCTGTTCATATCAGCAGATTTTCCGGCAGGCCCACCGGAGGCAAGCAAATGAACACCAGGAGTTTTAAAGCGGATATTCTGCTGCTGATAACTGCCATTATCTGGGGAGCCGCGTTTGTGGCCCAGAGGATCGGCATGGATTATATGGGGCCGCTTACTTTCAATGCGGTCCGTTTTGCTTTGGGAGCTCTTGCCCTTATACCCCTCATCCAGCGTATGGATCGGGAGAAGAAGCATGACGGGACATATCAGGAAGTTGAAATATCTTCTTTCGTAAAAGGCAGCATTCTTGCCGGGGGAGCACTTTTTCTAGGAGCAACTTTTCAGCAGTGGGGCCTTGTATATACCACTGCCGGAAACGCGGGGTTTATTACCGGCCTTTATGTTGTCTTCGTGCCTATTTTCGGTTTGTTCTTTAAACAGAAAACCGGTCTACCTACCTGGATAGGTGCTGTGCTTGCTGTTATCGGTATGTATCTACTTTCAGTGAATGAAGATTTTCACATTGAGAAAGGAGATCTTCTAGTTCTGTGCTGCGCTTTTTTCTTTGCCGCGCACGTAATTGTGATTTCCTTGCTGGCCAACAGGGTTGATCCGGTTAAATTTGCGGCCGGCCAGTTCGCCGCCTGCTCCATTTTCAGTTTCATAGGTGCGTTCATTCTTGAAGATGTCTCTATCTCCGGTATTGTCAGTGGAATTGTTCCGATTCTTTACGGCGGGCTTATGTCAGTAGGTGTTGCCTATACATTGCAGGTGGTGGCACAGCAGGATGCCAAGCCTGCACACGCGGCCATTATCCTGAGCCTTGAGTCGGTTTTTGCCGCATTGGCAGGATGGCTGCTGCTCGGCGAAGTACTTTCTGTTCAGGGAATTATAGGATGCGGTCTGATGTTAAGTGGTATGCTGATATCACAGGCTAAGTCTTCATGATTATGATTTTTAAGATGAATAAGAATCGTTTCCTGTTGAGATAGGGCTGAATATTACCCGTTATAATTCAAAATTTATCATGATCATTTGGACATATCTGAGCCGAATATTTCGTGTTCACTGCTATGTTGAATGATATTTTTATATATCTGCTATTAAAACAGCCCCGAATGCAATTTTGCATTCAGGGCTGTTTTGTTTAGGGCAAAAAGTGGCGGTGCCGAGCGGTTTGTTGAGGGAGGAGTTCGGCACCGCCAGTAGGGGTTGGACTGTAAATTAACCAAAAGCTATTTCAGACCAAATCAGGGGTGTGATTATTTGTAGAATACTATAGTTAAACCTAAAATCAAGTATAAATATTATTTTTTGAAAGTACTTCTAATAGGACGCCAAAAATGCTGAGTTTCGGATATATGCGAGGCGTTTAATTCCGCCAAAAATATGATAGAAGTGATAATAACCTGTGGTAAAAGCATATTAGTTCTAAATTATTTAAAATTTTCGGGAGATAAAAATGGATGTTTTTGAAGCAATTTACAGCCGCAGAAGTATCAGAAAATATGAAGACAAACCTGTGAGTGAAGAACTGGTCAAGGAAATGCTCGGTGCGGCTATGATGGCCCCAAGTGCAGGAAATGCCCAGCCATGGCAGTTTGTTGTTGTTGATGACCGTGAAAAATTGGACGCTGTACCGGATATAAATCAGTATGCCGCAATGTCCAAGAACGCCCCTCTGGGGATTCTTGTATGCGGAGATCTGAGTCTGGAAAAATATGCAGGTTACTGGGTGCAGGATTGTTCCGCAGCGATTCAGAATCTGTTGCTTGCCGCACACGCAAAAGGGCTTGGAGCTGTATGGACCGGAATTCATCCCATTGAAGAGCGTGTTGAGGGGTTCAAAAAGCTTTTCAACCTGCCTGAACAGGTTATACCTCTGGGATTCATGGTCATCGGCTGGCCCGCCCAGGAGTCAAAAAAGAAAGACCGTTATAAAGAAGAAAGAGTTCACCGTAATAACTGGTAAAATGGTTATTTTAACAAGCCCCGAGAAACATTTTCGGGGCTTGTTTATGACAGAATATAAGACTTTGATTAATTATTCTAAAATATCCATTCCAATATTTCAGCCCACATTTTATCCGTTGCATCTTTGTTGAATTCTGGATTTACTGGATTGGCAAAACCGTGTTTCAAACCATCCAGTTCAATAAGTTGCCAATCAGCTCCAGCCGCATTCATTTCTTTTCTGAATTGGGCAGCATGCTTTTGAGGTACAACCGGGTCATTATTGACATGCAGAACAAGAAGCGGGCATTTGATGTCATGTTGCTGTGCAGGATGTGATGTATCCAGATAACCGTATACACTTACAGCACGTTTGATCTCCGCTCCGGATCGGGCCAGTTCAAGTGCGCATCCGCCACCGAATGAGAAACCGAGAGCAGTTATTGTTTGATTATCCACTTCCGGTTGTTCCGCAAGTGCCTGCAGGCAGACTTTTGCTCTCTCGCGCATAAGCAGTCTGTCATCACGGTAAATGCGATGTATTTTTCTGGCCTGATTGATGTTTTGTGGACGGTTATGGACCCCGTAAAAATCTGCGGCCAGAACAGCGAATCCCTCCGTGGCAAGCCTTTCTGCCTGTTTCAGGACTGCAGTGCTTAACCCAGTATATTCATGGATGAGAAGTATTCCGGGTAATTTTCCATGTTTTTCCGGGTAGATTAATTTGTGATTCAGTTCCGTCCCGAGGTGTACCTGTTTGATTGCTTTTTGAATGGTCATCCGTTGTGGTCGTCATCGAAATGTTTCTTTAATCTGATCATCGAACCGCAAAGTCCACCTGTTTCCTCACAATCATAAGAATCAGTGTCTTCTTTGGGTTCAACGTGGATGGTAACCTGACAGTTGGACAGTTCTGCCTGAATGCATGATTCTATTTTAGTACATAAGTCGTGAGAGCTTGCTATGGTCGATTCACCGGGCAGGAGCAGGTGAAAGTCCACAAAACGGTTGGACCCTGCCTTGCGTGTCCTGAGTCCATGATAGAGTGCTTCTTTTCCGGCACACTGGCGGATTGATCTGTCGATTATGTAAAGTTCTTCATGAGGGAGTGCGTTGTCCATTAGTCCGGAATAGGATTTCTTGATGAGTGAAAATCCGGTGAAAACAATATTTCCTGCCATCACCATAGCTATTACAGGGTCGATGAATGCCCATGAAGGGGGAGTGAAAAGCATTACTCCCAGGCCTGCGACCAGACCAATCGAGGTCCATACGTCGGTAAGGAGATGTTTAGCGTCTGCTTCAAGGGTGATTGAATCGTGAATCCTGGCCCCTTTGAGCATCAGGCGTGCAGTTACAAAATTAACAGCCGATGAAACAAGGGCTATAAAAAGACCCGCTTCTAGATTTGAAGGTACTTCCGGGTGGATAAAACGCTCTACCGAAGCATAGACAATTCCTATGGCGGCGATAAGTATGAGCATTCCTTCTGCACCGCTTGAAAAGTATTCGGCCTTTCCGTGTCCGTAAGTATGCGCCGGGTCCGCAGGCTTCAGAGCGAGATTGAGTGAAGCAAGTGCGAAAAGTCCGGCTGAAAGGTTCACCAGTGTTTCCAGAGCATCAGAGAGCAGCCCTACGGAATCTGTAATGTGCCATGCCCATGTTTTAAGGACCATGGTGACAAGTGAGGCTGCGATTGAATAATATATATATTTTTTAGGGGATTCGGACATGAGGATTACTCTGTTTTATAAATTAAGCCTTCCCGGGAAGGGGCACATTCTCAGATTGTAATACCTTATTAAAGCGGTTGCGTTAAGTTCTGATCCCGTAAATGAGATTCATACTCCTGAAATGAAAATGTGCTGTACTTTGACTCCCTTTATTACCAGCGTAATGAAAGGCAGGTAAGGCCTCCGTCCATTTTTCTGAACTCGGACATATCAATATAATCCGGGTTGAATCCATTTTTTTCCAGAAGTTCGGCAGTAGCCGGGAATCCGGCGGGAGCTAGAAGTTTATTACCCAGAAAGAGGCAGTTTGCAGAATACTCATCCCCTTCAGGAACTGTTATTTTCTTGAACTTCCTGAATTCATCACGCTCGGAAAATCTTTTGCTCATAATCAGGGTTTCTGGGTCAAGGGCGGAAAGTTCTGTTTTCAGATGAGGCATGCCCCGGTCAAAAGGAACAGGAACGGCTTTGCAACCGAATCGTTCAGCAGTCTTGGCGAACTGTTCGTATCCAGAACGGTTGGTACGGGTATCTATTCCCACATAAAAAGATCTGCCCATAAGCAGAACATCTCCGCCTTCCATAAGTCCTCCGTCTTCCATACGGATGACTTCTTCTGTCAGCTCAGATATTGCGGAACTTATTATTTCTACTTCCCCGCGCCTGGATTCTGCCCCCGGACAGGTCAGAAAGGCCGCAGTCCCACCCTCAAAAGGAATCATAACCGCAGTATCCTCTACGAAAACCGAATCGGGATATTCATCAACCGGTGAAAGCTCAGTAACTTTTATGCCGGCCTGTTTAAAATAATCAACGTAGTTTCTGTGTTGAACGAGCGTAAGGTCTATATCGGGGCATCCGAGACCAGCCTCTGTCAATCCCTGTCCCATGCTGTGTGAAGGGGTTCTTACAATAGCTTTTGTGAACATGTACTGTCTTCCTTCCTTTTCCTGCTACTGAATAGGTGCTTCTTTAGCTTTCTGTTCTTCAGCTATGAGAGTCAGTTTGGAGCGGATATACTGGCTGGCAATATTTCCTGCCTCATCATTCTGAGTGGGAGCATAGGCGGAAATATCTTCTGCTATCTGTTTTTCCATACGCTCGGATTCCATGAACATGATGTAGATAAGAACGAGTGCTGAGTCATTTTCATCAGTGCCGCTGCAGAGTTCTTCAATCTGGTTGCGCGGTACGGTTTCCAGCAGCCGGTCTATGAACATTCCCACCCATTTTTCGTAGAGATCTGTAATGGGTGGAATCATGGATTTGATATTCTTGACCGCTCCTTCATCGATGTTGGGCATTGTCATGGCTATGAACTCACCGAGAGCATCCTGACGGGCTTCTTCGTTCTCAGTGCATTTCTTCATTAAAATTTTTTGAATATATTCTCTTATTTTTGACTCTTCCATATTCTTTTATCCCCTGTTCTGAAATATTTATTATGTATAAATTGCTGAGGGATGATTACTAGAAAGCTCGGCGTCAGGCAACCGGCTTGATTGCTCTTATGCTTTGGTGGTAAGGCTCCAGCATAGCAAACCAGACAGTAATTCCACATAAGTTTCAGGAGATATATAACAGATGGTAAACGGGAAAAAAGTAGTAATGGTTATGCCTGCCTACAACGCGGCGTCCACTTTGAAAAAAACAATAGATGAGCTTCCGCCGGATGTTGTTGATGAGATTCTGCTGGTTGATGACTGCAGCAGGGATGACACTGTGGCACAGGCCGAGATTCTGGGTATCAGAACTGTGGTTCATACCTGCAATACCGGATATGGCGGGAACCAGAAAACCTGCTATAGAACAGCTCTTGAAATGGGTGCTGATGTTGTAGTCATGGTTCATCCGGATTACCAGTATACCCCACTGATCATATCGGCTATGGTTTCACCTATCGCCAATGGTGTGTTTGACTGCATGCTCGGTTCCCGTATTCTCGGTACAGGAGCACTTAGGGGGGGGATGCCGCTCTATAAGTATTTTGCCAACAGATGCCTGACAATTTTCCAGAATCTTATGGTTGGCTATCATCTTTCCGAATACCACACCGGATACAGGGCTTTTTCTAGAGAACTTCTCGAGACTATACCTTTTGACGATAACAGTGATGATTTTGTTTTCGATAACCAGATGCTCTGCCAGATAATTTATTCCGGCTATGATATCGGTGAAGTAACCTGCCCTACCCGCTATATGGATGACTCTTCATCAATCAGTTTTGCACGGTCCGTAAAATATGGTCTGGGTGTGCTCCGCTGTTCTACCGAGACTCTTATGCATCGTTTAGGGTGGATGGACAGCGGTTTTTTGAAAGCGGTTAAAAAACGCGGCGAGTAGTCTGTATCCATCAAATCAGTTCAAACAGGTATACTGCAGGTTGCAGAACAATTCCTGTAATTAATAAAAAGCAACAGGCGGAAAAGTCATGAGCGCTATGAATAGCGGTTGGGATTTGAAAAATGTGCTGATCAGTGCTGCTCTGCTTTCGGCTATGGTTATAGCTGTTTATGGGCAGTGCGGCGGTTTCGAGCTGGTCACCTATGATGACACCAGTTACGTATCCAACAATGAACGGGTCATGCAGGGGATATCCATTGATAATATAAAATGGGCATTCAGCACATTTCAGCTTTCAAATTACCATCCTTTGACCGTGGTATCCCATATGATGGATACTTCCCTGTTTGGCGATTCCCCCGGAGCTCGCCATCTGGTCAATGTGTTCCTGCATCTGCTGAACGTGCTTCTTTTCTTCTTTTTCCTGCTTAAGGCTACTTCTGATTTTGAAGACGGTGGATTGCTGCCGTCTTTTTTTGCTGCAGCTCTTTTTGCAGTCCATCCGTTGCATGTGGAATCTGTTGCATGGGTTGCGGAGCGCAAGGATGTTCTTTCCACCTTATTCTGGCTTTGCGCCATGCATAGCTGGGCATCATTTGCAAAACGCGGAAGGGTTGCGGATTATGCGTTGACCTTCTTTTTTACCGGAATAGGAATTCTTGCCAAGCCCATGGTAGTTACTCTTCCGGCTGCCCTGCTGCTCCTTGATATCTGGCCGCTTAAGCGTCTTGATTTCAGAGGTAATATTGTTCAGCAGTTTTCAAGATTGCTTCTTGAAAAAATACCTCTTCTTATTTTATCCGCCCTTTCATCCGTGCTTACTTTTCTAGCTCAGGAAGGGGGCGGAGCTATGCAGTCCATAGAGTCCTTTCCTTTGTCATTGAGGATATCCAACGCCCTGGTTTCTTATGTAGCCTATCTTGGAAAAATGGTGGCTCCGGTAGATCTGGCGGTATTTTATCCATATCCCCACGTAATTCCGGTCTGGGAACCGGCACTGACTTTGTTGTTTATTGTTGCTGTCAGCTTAATAGTATTGAAATATATAAGTAAATTTCCCCTTGGGGCAGTGGGATGGTTCTGGTATCTGGGAACGCTTGTTCCGGTAATCGGAATTATTCAGGTTGGTGACCAGTCGATGGCTGACCGCTATGCGTACATTCCGTTTATGGGATTGTATATGCTGATTTCTTTCGGTGTTGCCCGACTGGTGAGGGCTGGAAGGATTCCCGGTAAGGCAGCGGTTGGCTCAGGGGGTATTGTGGTTGCTGCTTTGCTGGCGGTTGCATTTACTCAGGCAGGGTACTGGCGAAACAGTGAGTCTCTGTATGAAAGAGCATTGTCTGTTACGGAAAATAACCATCACATGAACTACAACTACGGCAATCTTCTGGAGCGTAGTAAAGATTATTCAAAAGCGGCCAAGCATTTCAGGGCCGCCATAAAGGCCGACCCTTCCCACTTCAAAGCCATGACCAATCTTGCGAATATTCTTTCCCGCAGGGGCGAAGTTTTTTCTGCCATGGAACTGTATCAGCGGGCGCTTGAGCTTAATCCCAACTATGCCACAGCCTATGCGAATCGTGGGATAGGATATCATAAGCAGGGAAAACTTGATTTTGCACTTGCTGATTACCGCAAAGCTTTGCAGCTTGATCCTGATAACGCAAACACTATGGTTAATGTAGGTCTTTTGTATTATATGCGTGGTGACTACGGGGCTGCCAGAGAATGGCTTAATAAAGCTCTTAAAATAGACCCAGACAATGAGGCTGCCCGCAAGAATATTGGTATGATACCTTAAATTGCCCTGATTGTTCTTTATCATCAATTCAAAATCATAATCCGGGTTTTATGATTAAAAATGCATGGTAAGATTCCTTCATGGGATGTATTTACTTATCTGCATATGTTGCTCTTACGTACGGTGAACAGTGTTTACAATATTGTTACTGTTTGCTAGTAAATGCCCATGAATATGAGCAGAAATAAAGATCACGAGCATCAGTGCATGAGACGCAGAATCCTTGATGCCGCCAAGGAGTTGTTCGCTAAAGATGGATTTGACAATGTTTCCGTGCGCAAAATTGCTGCCAGAATCGATTACAGTCCAGCGGCTCTTTACAGGTATTTCAAAAACAAGGAAGACCTGATTCTTTCTCTCAAGCAGGAGGGACTTGCCAGATTTGCCCAGATGCAGGATCACCTTGTTGATATTGCCGACCCATTTGAGCGCCTGCATGAGTGCGGTCGAATATATCTGAATTATGCCCGTAGCGAGCCTGAGTATTATGACCTGCTTTTTAATCGCAGTGCTCCTTCCTTCTGTGATCCTGAAAAATGGGTGGGAGAACCTCACCGTAATTTCATAAATTTCAAGGACAATGTTCGGGAATGTATTGAAACGGGCGTTCTTGGTGATGTCTCAGTGGATATAGCTGTTGCTTCACTGTGGTCTTCAGTGCACGGTCTTGCTTCACTTGTAGCCAATGGCCGCTTGCAGGGAAATCTCCCTGATATGGATATGAATACGCTATGTGAAGATGTTCTGGATTTTATAACTATTCCGCAAAAAGAGCGGGCCAGCCGGGAGATTTGTAATGACAGCGATAAAGGTGGTTCCTAAATTATCTTATCTTCTGTTTGTTGCTTTTATTTTAAATTTATCTTCTGTTTCCCAATGCCTTGCGGCTAAAGCAACGACATTCAAGTGTGAACCTGCATCCCGAATAATTTCACTGACCGGATTTACCAGACCTCGCGTAAGTATGACTCTTGTCAGTGAAGAGTCGGCCATGTGCACCAATGTTTATGCTGATGTTGGTGATACAGTTGGTAGTAACGGCCGTTTTGCCGAACTTGATCCGACTTTTATTAAACTTGATATTTCACAGCTTATTGCAGACAGGACACGGCTTCAGTCCGATGTCACCTATTACAGTAAGGAAGCTGAGCGTTACAGAAAGCTGGTCAAGAAAAGCACTGCCGCCCAGTCTGAGCTTGATCTGCATATCCGTAATTTGAAAAATGCGGAATCACGTCTTCGCGCTACCCAGCTAAAAATAGATATCGACCGTGAACACCTTCGTAGATATACCCTGCGCGCCCCGGTTGGCTGGCGTGTTATCAAGCGTTATATCGAGCCCGGTGAATGGGTGACCAAAGGTGAGAAGGTTGCTGAACTGGGTAATTTCAAGACTCTTCTTGTTCCTTATGCGCTGACAATCAAAGAACTCAAGGAAGTCCGCTCCATGAATGGAAAGGTTAATTTCAAACTTCCCGACCTTGATATTACTGTAGCTGCTGAGCTTGAGCGTATTTCTCCTGACTTTGATCCTGAAACCAGAAAGGTTGAAGTGGATTTTGAAATTGCAAAGGGTGATTTCGAATTCAGGGGTGGTCTGCGCACCGAACTTGATCTTGAAATGGATGATCCCGGCGGATCTGTCCTTGTTCCCGCATCAGCGATTGTAAAGGCTTATGACGACAGCTTTATTGTCCGTCCTGACGGGGTCAGAGTTAAGGTTCTTGTTCTTGGAACCGCCAAGGATGGAAGGATAAGAGTATCTTCAAGGGCCGTTAAAGCCGGACAGGAATTCCTGTTGAATCCTTAAGTGTCATATATATTTTGTTTAACCCGCTGAGCATGCTTGGCGGGTTTGTTTTTATCTTTTAATCCCCTCACTTATTATTTCATTCAATATTTCAAGTCCATGACGTAGCTCTTCTATACTCTTTGGTCCGCTTAATGAAAGTCTGATCATCGGTGGGACCGGGCTGTCACCCACAGCGAATTTTTCAGCGCTGAAAATGTTCAGGCCTTTTTCCCGTGCTCTTGTTTCAAGCATGAATCCCCGCCATGGCTCAGGAAGTTTAGTCCAAAGGAAAAAGCCGTTGGGGTTTCCTGCAAATATCATTTCGGATGTCAAATCACGAACAGACTCAAAACGCAGCTGAGCTGCCTTACGCTTAAGGAGCATGGTTTTCTCTGCTGTCCCATCCTGTATCCACTGGCAGATAAGCTCCGTATTGAGCGTTGGAGTCATCCATATTGAATTCAGGATCGCGTGTGCGAGTTTTTCCCGGATTTCTCCTGTGGCAGACATAAAGGCCACCCGCAATCCGACTGCTATAGTCTTGGAGACTCCTGCGATATGGACGCTTCTGTCCCGGGCGAAGGATGAGACCGGAGGCAGAATGTTGTCGACTGTCAGGGCGTAAGCATCATCTTCAATGATGGTTAGTCCGTGCATGGCGGCGGTACGGGCTATCTCCTGTCTGCGTTCAATGGACATGCATGCAGTGCTCGGGTTTTGTACTCCCGGCATAAGATATAATCCGCTAATGTTGTCTCTTCGGCAGACTGTGTCCAGAATATCCGGAATCATACCCTGTTCATCCATCTGAATGGGAACCAGTTTGATCCCGAGCATTGCGGCAAGGGTCTTCATTCCCGGATATGTCAGGTGGTCTGTGGCTATTCGCTCACCTGAACGGAAAAGAGAACTCAGGCAGCAACTGAGTCCGTGCTGTGCTCCGGAGCAGACCAGTATTTCATCCGGATCAACTTCCATCTGGTAAAATTTAATCCATTCCGCACCTGTTTCGCGGTGTTCCGGCAATCCGTGAGGATCAGTATATTGCAGAAATGTATTAAGGTTACGTCTTCTGGTAAGACGCTTCATGGCATCTTGAATATCCGGATCCAGTTCGTAAAAGGTATTAACCAGTCCAAGCTCGATCATGCCCGGAGCATGCGGCTCAAAGGAAACCATGGGCGTATTTGTAATCGCGTCCTGAGCGATAAATGTTCCTCTGCCCACGGTCCCGCAGACCAATCCTCTTTTTTCCGCTTCTGCATAACCCCTTGTCACGGTGCTGACGTTCATTTTCAGACTGTCTGCCATATCCCGATGTGTCGGGAGCTTTTCTCCGGGCTTCAGAATGCCCGAATAAACATCTCTTTCAATGGCATCAGCCAGTAGCTTGAACTTGGGTCTGTTTTCTTTTTTTAATTCAGGTAGCCATTTTGTCATGCACACAATGTTTTCATTGACTGCATACAATGTCAAGAATATGAATACAATCTGACAAATATATGCAGACAATTAACTTGAGGCAGTTTGCCATTAACTGGATCTTCATTGGTTGTAGTGAAAATTAATCGCCATATTTTAAATCGGACATATAAAATAAAACTATTTTTTTTAATGAAATCTGTATTTATACTATGAAGAGGAGCTTACAATGCAGGAAAATTTCTGGGCTTTTTTAATTTTTGTAATTGTGATGACCGGAACCCCCGGTCCCGGAAATCTTACTTCGATGGCTTTGGGGCAGGCGGTAGGCTTCCGCAGATCAGTACCATTTTTATCCGGAGTGGTAGCCGGAGGGCTGATCATGGATGTCCTGGTCGTGATAGGGCTTGCGGAGCTGTTTCTGGCATCCCCTCAGGCTGCATCAGTTCTGAAGGTTCTTGGTATGGTGTATATCCTTTATCTTGCCTGGAAGGTGATGGGGATGAACAGCGGTGCAGAAACCGGGAGGACCTCATTCAGTTTTTATGAGGGTATCATGCTTCATCCACTGAATCCGAAACATTATGCCATGACTGTATCAGCATTCGCACAATTTGCTGATCCGCAGGCTCCCAGATTCATGGAGATATTTATTTTTGTGGCTACTTTCAGTTGTGGAGCTGCTTTCTTTCATTCTCTCTGGTGTTATGCCGGAGAGTCATTGCTTAAAGTGTTGAGCAACCGCAGGACCCGCTATGCCGTGAATACTTCCATGGTGATTCTGATGGTAGGGGCGACTGTTTACGCACTTTATAACTGATTCCAGTTAGTAGAGCCTTGTTTACCTTTTGAGTGTTCGCGTGTTATCTCCATTCTTTGATATTTAAGTTAACTCTAAGTTTGCAAGAGGATATGGATAATGAGTAAAAAAATAGGTTGGATAGGAACCGGAGTTATGGGCGGGTCCATGTGCATGCATCTGATGAAGGCAGGACATGAAGCATTTGTTTATAACCGGACCAGATCAAAAGCGGACGCTTTGGTGAATGAAGGAGCCCAGTGGTGTGAATCACCGGCTGAAGTTGCTGAAAAAGCAGATATAATATTTACCATAGTTGGATATCCCACAGACGTTGAAGAAACCATTCTTGGCGAAAATGGTGTTCTGGCAAACGCGGCATCAGGAAAAATAATAGTGGATATGACTACTTCTGAACCGGCTCTTGCTGAACGTATTAATGAGGCCGCTGCTGCTAAAGGTGTCAAAACTCTTGATGCACCTGTTTCCGGTGGAGATCTGGGTGCAAGAAACGCGACTCTTGCCATCATGGTCGGTGGAGAACAGGATACTTTTGACGAAGTGAAAGATCTTTTTGATGTAATGGGAAGCAATATAAGGCTGATGGGTAAATCCGGTGCCGGACAGCATACCAAGATGTCTAACCAGATTCTCATCGCCGGAACCATGATAGGCGTTGTCGAATCCTTGCTTTACTCCTACAAGGCCGGAATGGACTTGAATGAAGTCATTGATGTGATTGGCTCAGGAGCGGCAGGTTCCTGGTCCATAAACAATCTGGGTCGCAGAATTGCCGATAATGATTTCAATCCCGGATTTTTTATCAAGCACTTTGTGAAGGACATGGGAATTGCTCTTGATGAAGCCAGACGTATGAATTTGTCCCTGCCCGGACTCGCACTGGTGAATCAGTTCTATGTCTCCGCCATGGCCCTCGGTTACGAGGAACTTGGAACTCAGGCGCTGTATAAAGTTCTGGAAAGAATGAATGATAAATAATTGTGGTTATTTATAAAGCCTAGTCCTGAATATAATTAAAATGACTGGGCTAAAAGTCATCGGGGTGCTTGATTTAATGTTCCCTGCGGAAACCACTTGAACCGGATTCTCTTTCTGCTCCGGGTTGAGTGGTTTCTGTTTTTACGGCTCAGAATATTTTTCATCTGAAATTAATCGCATAGATCCAGTTTAGCGTAGTTTTTGTTGAGCTCTTCACGGAAGTGCTTTTGGAACTCATTTTCAGTGATGCTAATTTTCTTTTCTTTGAACTGAACACAGGCAATGGTGTTTTGAAGTTTTTCTGTTGTAGGGCGGATAGTGACAATTTTCCCTGATGCTATCTGCCTGTTCATAAGATGGCTTACGGTTATGCCCAGCCCCATGTCCTCCTCTATTGCCCTTACAATTGCTCCGGAGCTGTCTGCTGTTAAAACCATATTCAGTGATTGCGGCTGCTGTTGGTAATGTAGTTTGAACCAGCTTTTGAAAAGGGAAATATCTGTCTTGTAGCCAATGAAATTTAGTTTGATAATCTGATTGTAATCAGCTCCGATTACTCTGGATTCATGGTATTTTTTAGAGCAGGCCAGTACAAACTCCTCTCTTAAAACCGGTGTTATGGAGTAGGAGGAGCTTCCGCCGGGGGTATCCATTATGAATGGGAGAATATCAATGTATGCGAAATCAAGCCTGCCTTCGGAAACCATGGAAAATAGAACTTTTGGCTCGTGCAATTCCAGCTGAAAAGTTACCTGCGGATATTTTTTGTAGAATGAGGCAAAAATACCGGGCATGTATGTTCGCCCGAATTCAGTGGGAGCGCCAATTCTTAATATACCGGAAGGGATATCCTTACTTTCATTGATGTGTCGTACTCCAACTTCCAGCTCCTCCAGAAAATTCTGAACTATTCCATAGAGACGGTGTCCCGCAGAAGTGGGGATTAGCTTCCGGTTGACTCTGGTAAACAGCTTTGTGTCGAGTTCTTCTTCAAGTTTCTTGAGATGCTGGCTGACTCCGGATTGAGTTATGTGCAGTTCTCCAGCAGCAGCGGTGCTGCTCTGTAGGTTGTATATGTGGAAGAATACCTTCAATCTATTCAGGTCGGGCAGCATTAAATTTCTCACTTTAGTAAAACTAATCTAAAAAATTAGAACGATTAATTTTACTAATTAACTCCTCTAAGCATATCCTGCAAGCATTCAAACGGTCACAAGTTGCCGTCGTTAATAAAGAGGAAAAAGAATTGAAAGTCGGAATTATTGCAGCAATGGAAGAAGAATTGTCAATGCTTGTGGACAGGCTGGACAACCCCGTTGAAACCCGCTTTGGAAATCTGGTTTACCATACCGGATGTATCGGTGGTGTGGAGGTTGCCTTGTTCATGTGCGGAATAGGCAAGGTGAATGCCGCTGTGGGAACAACTCTTCTTCTTGAAAAATTCAAGCCGGACTGCATCATAAATACCGGTGTTGCCGGAGGTTTTCCGGAAAATATAAATATTGGTGATATAGTCGTTTCATCTGAGGTCCGTCATTATGACGCAGATGCTACGGCTTTCAACTATGAAATGGGCCAGATACCGCGAATGCCCGCAGCTTTCGAGGCTGACAAGGTCCTTCTGGGCTTGGCTCAAAAGGCATGGATTAATGATGATGGAGTTACAGTCCATCAAGGAACGGTTCTTTCCGGTGATTCTTTTGTCCATACCCCCGAGCAGGTTGAGCGTATTGCCAGATTCTTTCCTGATGTAATGGCGGTGGAAATGGAAGGAGCCGCCATAGCCCAGACAGGTTTTCTTTTCAAAGTTCCTTTCATTCTTATCCGCTCCATATCAGATAAGGTTCGGGAACAGGGCAATTCCGAAATTTATGAGAAATGTATGGAAAAGGTTGCCTCCAATTCAGTCAGGATGGTGCTTTCCATGATTGACGGTCTGTGTGAGTGTCTAGCTGCCTGAATTACCAAATTGTCATTATTTTTTAATAATCTGTGGAGAACGAAATGAATAAAATTGAGAGTTTTAAAATAGATCATACCAGACTTGAGCGGGGAATATATGTATCCCGCAAAGATGCAGTTGGGCCCGAGACAGTCACCACTTTTGATCTGCGCATGAAGGAGCCCAATAAAGAAGCGGCTCTTGATCCGGCGGTTGCCCACACTCTTGAACATATTGGCGCGACTTTTCTGCGCAATCATGAAGAGTATGCTGACAGCGTCCTGTATTTCGGGCCTATGGGATGCCTTACCGGGTTTTATCTTCTGCTTAAAGGCGGTCTTGATTCCAAAGAAGTTTCCCCTTTGATCCAGCAGATGTTCAGGTTTGCGGCTGAGTTTGAAGGGGATATCCCCGGAGCTTCCGCGGTAGAGTGCGGAAATTATAAACTGATGGACCTTAGGGGAGCCAAGGCTGAAGCTGAGAAGTATCTGGTCGAAATCCTTGAGGGAATAGGCCCGAAGAATCTGGTTTATCCCACTTAGGATATATTAGTATTTGCAGATGGTGAGAGAATAACTGATTGATGCAGGAATTGATGCGCAGTCAGAAGCTTAAATTGCATTGATGCTTGAACGTGTCAGCAGAGTTGAAAACTCTGCCACCCGGGAATAAAGATTCAGTGTCGGGCCGTATAACAAGATGAAAATGGTCTGAAGGGATCTCTTTTCAAGTAGATCTATTCGTTCTTTGAATACGGAATAAAAAGAGGCTTTTCCATTTAACCGGAAAGGCCTCTTTTATTTTTCTGTATTAGTTACATCAAATAGAGATCTTATCGAGTGTGTCCTGCAGGATCTCTTCCTCACTCTGGTCAGATCGCACGATGTGGTGTGACGCTTCCATGAAGCTGGGTTCGAACCTGTTCAGCATAAGAGAAATCTGTTCGCGGGCGTCTTCCGATCCGTCGGATGCATTAAGCATGGTCATAAAATCGGACATGATACAGATTACCTTTCCGTTGTCCTTAAGAAGATTGCGTATCTTTTCGGATTTTGCCGCTCCACGGGGCATACTTACAATCTGGTTGTCGGACTCAGCTATTTTTTCCACAACCGGGTTGCCGTCACTGCGGGTGATGATCACAAATTTACGGCCAAGCTTATCTGCTACTTTTTCAGCAATGGATTTCCTCAGGTCGTCATTGAGGCAGAAAATGAAAACATTTCCGGAATCCCGTCCGCCTATAAGCATGTCCTTGGCCATGCCGGGAACATAAACATTTCTTTTTTCCCTTTCTTCCACCTGATATTCAATATCTACAAAATCCGAGTTTTTATTCTGCATCATGGCTCCTTGTTCGTTTGGTGAGCTTAGCAATTAATCACTGGCAGGAGTTGCGGCAAGACTATTTTCTTATAAAATGGACAGTTCTTTTATACTGCTGGTCTCCGGGAAGCTCTTTTGAAATATAGTCCAGTTTCCAGTCTGGTTCAAAAAGTCCGCAAGTGAAATCAAGAAGGCTGAATAAGCCATTTTCTATCCGTGCCTGCGGATACATTTTCATGAAATCTGAATGATCCATTTTTAAGTGCCTTTTGACAAAATATACCGGCCTGAAAGTAAGCAGCATTTCAGATCTGGAACGTTTTTCCAGACCTTTTAAAATAGCGACAAGATGTCCATTGGAAATATTTATTTTACCTAGGATATCAATAAGCATTCCCATATCGAAAATCCGCTCCGGAGGGTCGTACGCAAAATTGCAGACTTTGAATTCAACATTGTCAACTCCGTAGAGCTCAGCGAGCTTTCCGGCTCCTGCAATAACTTTCGGCTCCATGTCGTAACCAACAACTTCGCGTGCTCCGCAATTGCGGGCATGGAATGTGAAATGACCCATATTGCAGCCGAGATCGCAGACGCTTTTGCCTTTGAAATCCAGCTCGGTGAATTCCGGGTCAATTCCATCAATTTCATGTCCGACACCTTCAGCCAGAGCTTTATCTTCAAAATCGTACAGCGGCCGCCAGATAAGTTCTTCACCTACTTCTTCAACTATTCTTTTAAGTTCTGTATTATTGTCCATTCCGGAATGTCCATTTTGCTTTCAGTTTTATAAATAAATGTTTTATGAAGTATTTCTATTGGATGTATTTTAACGAATATAGACCATGCATATAACTGTAATGAAAGATCAACTCAAGAAAGTGATTCGGATTGCATGGATTTTTAATGCGTGCTACCTCCTTGAGCGAAATCAGGAGTAGCATTTTTGCAGCAGATAACCGAGCCTTTTGTATCTGGAAAATCTTTTATACACTCAGCTCATCCCGGGGTAAGGGTTGGCTGTGCATTTCTTATTTCCCTGTTCGGTGCAATGGTCACAAATCTAAACGCTGCTGTTGCGGTTTTTGTTGCGGGGATAATCTTTTCGGCATCTGCGCGTCTTCCCTTTTGGCCGCTTATCAAAAGATTGTTTGTGGTTAA
The DNA here is from genome assembly GCF_055394525.1 of Maridesulfovibrio salinus. Taxonomy (NCBI): domain Bacteria; kingdom Pseudomonadati; phylum Thermodesulfobacteriota; class Desulfovibrionia; order Desulfovibrionales; family Desulfovibrionaceae; genus Maridesulfovibrio; species Maridesulfovibrio salinus. The sequence goes on along the minus strand of NZ_AP042461.1, from coordinate 525,686 downwards.
TCTTTTTATTCTCTTCTTGTGGGTATTTCTTCCTTTTTCCCGTCCGGGTGAGCCTCTGCTGTCGGTGGGACCGTTTGTTGCGTCTTTGGAAGGCGTTCTCTATACTGCTGTAATAACCTTGAAATCAAACGGGGTGGTGCTTGCCGTAACATCTTTAATCTCCACTATGCCGGTCCAGACAATGGGTGCTGGCATGCAGTCATTGAAGATTCCGGAGAAGTTCTGCCGTCTGTTTCTATTTACCTGGCGTTATATCCATGTCATGCGTACGGAATTTTTCAAAATGCGCAGAGCTGCCGCCATGCGTGGGTTTATTCCCCGCACGAATCTAAGGACTTATAAAACATATGCCTGGCTAATGGGTATGTTGCTCGTCCGAAGTCTCGACAGAGCGCAACGGGTCTGGCAGGCAATGCTATGCAGAGGGTTCAGCGGAACCTTTCATACTCTCAACAGATACAGGATATCAAACAGAGATTGGTTGGTTGTGAGTATGAGTGTCTTTTTTTCAATCTTTTTTATTTTTCTGCAGTTTAGCCCGATCGAGGTTTTCAGGTGAGTTCAAGTATATTTTCCCTTAATAATATCAGCTTTGCTTATCCCGGTGGAAAGGAAGTTCTCAGCGGAATTAATTTTGAGCTGAAAAAAGGAGACAGGGTTGCCCTTACCGGACATAACGGCTCGGGCAAGACCACCATGCTTCATGTCATCATGGGGCTTCTTACTCCTTCTTCGGGTGAAATTTTATATAAAGGTCATCCGGTTAAGGGCGAAAAGGGATTCCGTGAATTGCGCAAAGGGGTCGGATTGCTATTCCAGCAGGCCGATGACCAGCTTTTCTGTCCTACTGTGATAGAGGATGTTGCTTTCGGGCCGCTCAATATCGGGAAATCGGTTGAAGAAGCCCGCAGAATTTCAGAATATACCCTTTGCACTCTCGGCCTTTCAGGTTATGAAGACAGAGTCTCGTATCATCTTTCCGGTGGTGAAAAAAAACTTGTTTCGCTGGCCACTGTGCTGGCAATGCAGCCGGAAGCTCTGGTTCTGGACGAGCCGACCAACGATCTGGACCCGTCTATGCGTGAAAGGCTCATTGAGATTCTCAATTCACTTGATGTGTCTTTGCTGGTGGTTTCCCATGATCTGGATTTTTTGCAGCGGGTTACTCAAAGCGAATATTCATGTCTTGGAGGGGAATTGCATCAAGGTGGGGCCAAGTTTGACAAGGGGTGCGACCTAAGTGCCTGCAAAGTTTAAATTCGAACTCCAGGAGTGTACCATGCGCAATGTAAAAATTGTTTTTCTCTTGATTACCGCTGCTTTTATTATTTCCGGATGTTTTGGCGATGACAGTAACAAAGTTAGCTTGAAGGTTCAGGCTACAGCCTATACTTCCCATGCAGAGCAGACTTCAGCCCACCCTTTTCTCGGAGCATGGGGGGATGAACTGAAGCCGGGCATGAAGGCAATCGCGGTCTCACGTGATCTTATTGCCAAGGGACTAGTTCATAATACGAAAGTTAAAATTGAAGGCCTTGATGGAGAGTATCTTGTTAAAGACAAGATGAACAAGCGGTGGACTGATAAAATAGATATCTACATGGGATTGGATACCGCTGCTGCAAAGGAATGGGGTAAGCGGGAAGTGACTATTACTTTTGAGAAGGCCGAGAAAAAGTAGCCTGTTTCCCGAGTGCTCGAGGAAATCAAAATCATGCTTTATTTTTATTGCTGATTTACGTAAGGATGTGCCTTCGCGACGCCTGCTGCTGATTGCGGCAAATCAGTTTGTTGCGAAGTTACGGAGACTAATTTGAGCGAACGGAAAAGAAACCCTCATCAATCCATCAGGGCTTACTGCCTCTGGTGCATGGGAGGAAGTCCGCAGCTTGTGAGAGAATGTGAAGATGAAGACTGCTCACTTTATACTCTCCGCGGGCCCAAGACCGAGGAATCTCAACGTACTTGTATCCGGTCTATCCGCAGGCATTGTCTGGCCTGCACCGTTGGTGATCGTCAGGCAATAAGGGATTGCAAGGAAAAGGAATGCTTCCTGCGCCGTTTCAGGTTCGGGGTTCATCCCAAGACTATTAAGCGCCGCAGAAAAAGGCAGGTTGAAAAGAGTCAGCTTATGCTGCCGGGAATGTGAGAATATTTTATCTGAGCAAAGATAACTAATTGGAAAAAGGTGCAGATTTCGGATGACCCGAAGTCCGCACCTTTTTTTTTATGGATGTTATTATTTTACAGTACAGGCAGATAGGTGGAAAGTTCGTATTCAGTAACCTGAGTCCTGTAGTGGTCCCATTCCTGAATTTTGTTCATGTAGAGATTCTTATGAATATGGTCGCCGAGGCACTCTTTGACAACTTCACTGTTTTTCATGGCCACCGCGGCTTCATAGAGGTTCCCCGGGAGTGCGGTTATGCCGTGCTCAGAGAGAGTGGGGGCATCCATAGCAAAGACGTTTTCTTCGATGGGATCTGGCAGCTTGTAGCTTTCATCTATGCCTTTGAGTCCAGCCGCAAGCATTACAGCAAAGCAGAGGTAAGGGTTGGCGGCCGGGTCCGGACAACGCAGCTCCATTCTGGTGGCGTTTTCCTTGCCGGGCTTGTACATGGGCACTCTGACGAGGGTTGAGCGGTTCTTGCGGGCCCAGGAAACGTAAACTGGTGCTTCGTACCCCGGTACCAATCGTTTGTATGAGTTGACCCACTGGTTGGTGACGCAGGTCATTTCCGGAGCGTGTTTCAGGATACCCGCAATGTAGCTCTTGCCCTCGGGACTGAGGTGGTATTCATCATTGGCATCGAAAAAGACGTTTCGGCCGTTTTTAAACAGGGATTGGTGTACATGCATGCCAGAGCCGTTTTCACCGAATATCGGTTTAGGCATGAAAGTGGCGTAGATGCCGTGTTTGCGGGCAACTTCTTTGACTATTACCCGGTAGGTCATGGCTGTGTCAGCCATCTTCATGCCTTCGGCAAAGCGCAGGTCAATCTCGTGCTGGCTGGGTGCTACTTCGTGGTGGCTGTATTCCACATCATAGCCCATCTGTTCCAGAGAAAAGATTATGTCACGGCGTACGTCATTTCCGAGGTCAAGCGGGGGAGCATCAAAGTAGCCACCGCGGTCTATTATTTTGGTTCCTTTTTCATCCTGGAAGAGAAAGAATTCAAGCTCGGGGCCTACATAGTAGGTATATCCGCGCTCGGCAGCTTTATCGAGGGTTCTTTTAAGTACCCAGCGGCTGTCGCCTTCATAGGGAGTTCCGTCAGGGTTCTGAATATCGCAGAACATGCGTGCTACCGGGCGTTCTGTGGGGCGCCATGAGCAGAGCTGGAATGTTGTGGGATCGGGTATGGCTATCATGTCGGATTCTTCGATACGGGTGAATCCGAGGATGGAGGAACCGTCAAATCCCATTCCTTCTTCAAAGGAAGCCTCAAGCTCTTTGGGGGTGATCTGAAAGCTTTTGAGGGTTCCGAGGATATCCACGAACCAGAACTGGACAAAGCTGATGTTGTAGTCGCGGACGGCCTTTAAAACATCATCAGCATTTTTGCAGTTAAAAATTGGCGCAGTCACAGTTTTCTCCTCCTTGGTAAAAAAGAAGTTTGGTTAGTTAAGCCCGGATACCATCGTGACAGTCTTGCCGGACTATTTATGTGTTTTTCAACGCGTTGATATGATTGAAAATTGAAATGTGAAATTATTGATAATCATCAAGATAATAGCTGATTATGAGTTCTTTATGCAAACAGAATCCGTACTTGGAACATGCTGCATTTTATTGATTTTCTATCAGATCACGAACTTCTCGGAAAAAAGTGAGGATAAACGCAGGACTTTGCGTTTCCGAATCAATATCAAGGCGCTCGAAAAAGGATACTATATTTCCTTTGGGAGTTCGTGTGCGCTGGAAGTGCAGTTCGTGAAGTGCTCCTTCAGGAGCCTTGAACGAAAGAACCCACTCCCGGCCTTCCTTCCGCCATATTTTTGAAACATTATTCTCTCTTACCGATGTCAGCAGAAAAACAAGTTCATTAAGGGTGAATGGGTGTCCGGGCCTGCCGGGCATTCCCAGAAATTCTCCATTTTCAGATTTTATCACCACAGGCAGTTCTAAGAAATCTTTTTCCGGCTCTATGGCACTTTGGTCCGATGCAAACTCATAAGATTCCGACTCACCGCTATCTTTCCTGATTGTGACAACTTTTCTGGCGGTAACTCGCTCCGGCTGCTGCAATCCCCCAATGCCCGCTACTGCTTCTCGGATTTCATTCAAAATAGTGATGCTGTCCGGAGAGCCGTTTTTTTGAAGTTCAACCAGCTCTTTTAGTGATTTTTCGATCCGCATGAGACGTTGTTCTGATTTTGCTTGTGCTGTAACCAGTGCGGCCAGTCCATTCATCATCTGAGTCGTTGTCTTGGTCAGCTTTTGAAAATCATCGCTGCTTACTTCTGCTTCTTTCTTGGTTTCCGATAGCTGACGATTTTCCTTAACAGACTCGAATTCTATTAAAAGTTTATCCCGAATCTGCTTTACGGAATAGTTGCTGTTAAATAAGTCACGAATGCGGAGGCATAATTTATCCGTACCTTTTCTGAATCTGAGCGGCTTGCCGTGTCCTGAAATAAAGAAAAATTCGGGAAATTTCTTGCGATAACTTTTAATAGTGGTGACAGAAACACCGGTAATCTGTGAAAGGTCTTTGTGAGTAAATGTTTCAGTGCTCATAGGTGCATAGTTCCGGTTGGTCTTTTAGGTTATCAGTTAAATATAATACATTGCCGGTTTAAAAATATACCCGTGATATGAGCTGTCCGGCATGAATGCTTTCGGTCATGGATTTTTCCATGGCAACTTCATTCCATGGTAATATTATGAGTCAGATCGTCAGCTCAATGGCCTATAATAAAAAATATAATCACTTTATGCCTTATCGATAACTTTAAAAGATAAGCAAGTCAATATGTTTAAGCTCAACCCCTTTTAAGATCTTAAAAATAGAACGACTGCCACCTTAATGATGACAGTCGCTCATAATACAGAGGTCGTTTAACCTGTCCGGCTAAAATAGTGGAGTATTAACAACCGGACCGGGCAAGCATACTCTTCCGAAGTACAGAAAATCAAGCCAATTCAGATATAATAGCGCCAAGCGTTAATTATGATTCGAGTTTTCTGGCCCGGCAGGAAGATATGAGGCTGTAAATATTGCCTTTTGATATTAGGCTGCCGCTAATCATGAAGGCTCAAGCCATGCTTTCTGGCTGTAATAAGCCGCTCCGAATCCCATGTCAGTCAACAGCGGTTCAATGATGGTGTTGGCGCTCCTACCATATTTCATCCATCCTCCCCGCCGGAGTATTGCAGTTTCAGGATGGATGGTTGAATCATATTTGATCCGTACTTTTATCTTGCCAGTTGATGTGCAAAGTGACACTTCCGAATTTTCGGAAATTCCTTTCAGCAAGGGCGATGAAGGTGAAATTGATAGATCAGGTAGCCCGGACTGTTTTTCAGGGGGGATCTGTGAATGGAGATAGTTCTTCCTGACCAGTGTAAGCAGGTTGAAGCCATCAGCCTCTGATTCATGGTCAAGTTTCTGAGGAAGATGCATTTTTCCATCAGGATGTCCAAAGGTGAAATTTTCGTATGCAATGTCAGGCCATTCTGTCCGCGCAAAACCTCTTTCACGCAGTTCATCAAGTGTTACACTGATTGATGGTGAACGCATGGCTATTTCCAGACATTCTTCAGCAGGTGGAATGGGATTATTGGCAAACAGCCTTTTGCCGAGTTCCCGTATGATCTCAAAATCGGATCTTGCCTGACCTCTGGGCTCGAATGCCTTGCCTGAACAGCATATAATGTTGTGTCCTGCACTGCCCAGAATGTCTTCTCTTTCCATTGTGAGCGCACATGGGAGTATCAGGTCTGAGCGAATTGCCGTGTCATTCATGAAAGCGTCAACAGTGACCACAAAATCGCAGTTTTCCAATACTCGCGCGGCAGATGTGCAGTCCGGAACCTGATTAGCTACATTTATTCCGTCAATCCATATAAACCGGACTTTCCTGTCACGTCTTTTGAGATCATTTTCAAGTTTTTGAAGGAGTATCTTTTTCTCTGGGGGAGTTTCCGGAGCTTTTGTCCATGATGCAAAATTGCGTCCGGAGGAAATGTTATAATAAAAGCCGCATCCCTTTTTTCCTATCTTACCGCTCAGTGCACACAGGGCTGTGATGTACCTAACGTTTTCCCCGCCGAATTGGTATCTCTGGACTCCCCATCCGATAAGTGACGAGATTTTTTTATTAGATTTATAAATTTGGTATAACTTATTTATCTTATCTGTGCCTACTCCGCATATTTCTGAAAGATGTTCCAGTTCATATTTATTCAGGAGTTCTGAAAAGGATTCAAATCCCCTGCTGTTTTTTATGGGTTCAGGATCAGCTTTATGATCATTGATCAGCATTTTGGTTATGGCGGCGGCAAGAAATCTGTCTGTTCCGGGACGTATAAGAATTGTTTCATCACTGAGTTTTTCATTTCCATCTCCACCCGGAGAAATGGAAACAACCTTGGTTCCTTTATTCCTGACTTTTTTGATGAGCCGGTTGATATGAATTGAACTGCGCGAAAGGTCCCTTCCCCAGTTGATTATTATTTCAGCATTATTAAGGTCGGATATTTCATTCTGGTCAAGAGTTCCGAAATTACGGAGAACTGCTTCGCATCCGGCTCCGTCGCACAATGATCCGTATGTTTCCAGTGTTCCCAGAGTTCTGAATAATTCTTTGCTGGCTTTGGCCAGTACTCCTCTGTATCCGAAACCTTTGATGTGCAGGATTTCCTCGGCTGAAAGCTCTTTTATCTTCTGCTCGCAAATATCAAATGCGGTTTTCCATGAAACGGGTTCAAAAATCCCGTTTTTTTTCAGGAGAGGTTCTGTAATGCGCTCTGGGTGATTAATTCTTTTCAGAAGTCCTTTACCTTTTGAGCAGATCAGTCCCTCACTGAATGGATGGTCCGGATTACCTCTAATGAGAGCAGTACCCTCTTTTTCTTCAACCATGAAGGAGCATGTGCCCATGCAATCCAGTGTGCAGGCAGATTTTTTCATCTCTTAACTCTTATACTGTTTGTGATTATCGGTAGCTTAACGATAGTAATGTTTTACTTTTAATACAGTCAGTTCTGAAATCTGGTGAGCAGGGAAAGGATAAACAGTACCAGAAGAGCAGCCAGTAGGATTGTGTTGATATTTATGCCACCTTTTGCCTTTTGCTTTTTGCGGTAGCCAAAGATCAAAAAAAGAACGGCTATGAATAGGAGTAACTTGAACATTAGTACCTGCGGTAGGCCTTCAGTAATTCTCTGAAGGCCATTGGTGCTTTAGATTCGTAAGGCTTATGAATACATTGCTATTCGCTTAGTAAATTTTCTTTCACCAAAAATCAAAGTTTCGGGACGGACTCAGTCCCATTGTTTTTTTATTAAAAATTTATATGAGCGGATCCCGTGTACCATATCGGCTAGAATACGTGGCATGGATCTGAATGCAACTTTGAATGACATGTGTTTAAGCAGAGGCTGGGAGTAGAAAAGGGTCCAGCGCAGGCGGTTGGAGTATACAAGTTCTGGGAATACATATTTTTTCAGGCGGTCGCGGTAAAATTGTTCCGGATTCCTGTTTTCAGCCAGACCACGGGCGATTGCCTCACCGGCATAGCGGCCGGTCTGCAATGCGTAGAAAATGCCCTCACCGAACAGGGGCTCCACAATCCCCGCAGCATCACCGGCGAGAATTGTCCTTCCAAAACACGGGTTTTTCATGAAGTTGCCGTATGGAAGTGGAAATCCCCGCATGGGCAGGGATTCCGGGTTGTTGATTCCCTGTACTTTCAGGAAATCCATGAAAGTTTTCTTGAAGTTGGTGGTGCAGCGGTTTAACGCCCCTATTCCGGTTACCACCTTATCTTTGGCGGGGAAGACCCATATATATCCAGCTCGGAGGTGACCTATATAAAGTTCGGGCTTGGTTACTTTGCGTGGATATTCTTTTGCATCAAAGATGATCTCGATTGTTGAGGCCATGTCTGACTGCCACTTTTTTTTGTCATAGGGAAGAAAGCGACGGATTGTTGAGTTAACACCATCGGCCCCCAGAAGGTATTGGGCTTTGAAGATGCGTCTGGATTTTGTTTTCACTTCTGCGTTCCGGTAATCACATTCACATATTTCCTGTCCGGTAAAAATATCAACTCCGGCATTTGCAGCTTTTTCAAGAAGGAAGTAATCAAAGTCCATCCGGTCCACGAAGCGGAAAGGTATTGAAGATTCTGCGTCTCGGATATTGTAATCACGGTAATTGATCGAATACTCTGGCGATTCAAAGTTTATTATACCTTTGTTCTTGAGGCACTCGACATCACAGCCGTACAATTTTTCCAGCAGTTTTGTTGTCTTATAGGTAATAAGTCCGCCACAAAGCTTTTTTCTTGGAAATTCCGCCTTGTCTATCAAGGCAACTTTCAACCCTTTTCGGGCAAGGATACAGGCAGCGGTTGAACCTGTGGGACCTGCTCCCGCAACGATGACATCGAATTTACCGGACACGTGGACTCCTGATATGTTGAAAACTCAATATGTGGTTGATTTAAGTTAGGTTTTAATACCGTTAGAAACACGCTTGGGCAAGCAAGACCGTACAAAAGATATCGGATTATGAAAAAGATTGAAGCTATCATATTTGATTTTGATGGGACTCTGGCTGAGTTGACTATTGATTTCAGTGAGATGAAGAAAAGACTCAAAGCTCTGGGCAGTGCATTTATGGACCCGTTACCTGAGCGGGACGACCTTCCCGCTCTAGAGTGGGTTGATTTTATGGCTGACTGCCTTTCAGAAAATGACCCGGATCTGGGCAAGGAATTTCATACCCGCTGCCGGTTTCTGATCATAACAATGGAACTGGAGGCTGCGCGTAACGGGACCCTCTTTCCCTTTACCTGCGAAATGCTTTCCGGTTTGCGGGAATCAGGTGTTAAAACGGGAATTATTACCCGTAATACCGCATCTGCCGTGAGGCAGATGGTTCCGGATGTTGAGAGTATCTCCGGATGTTTTTTAGCCCGTGAAGATGTTCAGAAAGTCAAGCCGCATCCGGATCATCTTTTCAAGGCTCTTGAGATAGTAGGAGTTAAGGCGGAAAATGCTTTGATGGTCGGTGACCATAAGATTGATATTGAAACCGGGAAGAATGCCGGGGCCATGACCGCCGGAGTCGCAACAGGACGGATATCTATAGAAGAGCTCGAGAAGGCAGGACCTGATTTTGTCGCAGCTGATTGCGCTGAATTGATGGTTAAGCTGCAAGAGGCGGGTTTAATATGATAAGCCAGAGATAAAGGTTACACCATACAAATAACAAAGCCCCGGCGGTATTCACCGCCGGGGCTTTGTTATTTTAATATATTGGATAGCTATGAGATTTTTGTTCCGCTTCAGTCGCAATTAATGAGTAGTCTGGGCGGGTGATATTAAATGGTTACCAGTTTATAGTTCCGGGAGCCTAAACCTATTGTCTCGGCATACTTAAGACCGAATCCGTCAGGAACTTCCGGAGTGAGGGACCTGAATTTATCATCGCCCTGACTGAGCCCCTCAGGCAGGCGGCTGGGGTAAAGCGGTGGGGCGGCGTTAATCATGTCCAGAGAAGCCTGATCAACTGCAACCGGGTCAGAAGATATCATTACTCCAAGATCCGGACAGATGGGCGCATCGCTATAACCGTGGCAGTCACAGTCCGGAGTGATGTTCATCAGAAAATTGATATGCATGGCAGGGCGTTTGAGATGGTCCAGAATTGCCTTGTTGTATTCTATAAGGCGATTGGTGAATTCTTCCACATCCCTTTTCCAGTCAATTATGATTGCTTTGTACCTGCATGATAAAAAGCAGCGTCCGCAGCCGTGGCAGTGTCCCTTCATGATGATCTTGCCATCATCGTCAAGGTCCAGGGCATCAGCAGAACATTCCCCGATACAGACCCCGCATCCGGTACAGTTCTCGGGTTTAAGTTTTGGCCCGGTTGATACGTGGACATGCATTTTGCCTTTCTTGGAAGCGCACCCCATTCCTATATTCTTGATTGCTCCACCGAATCCCGCGAGACCGTGACCTTTAACATGGTTGAGGGTCACCATCATATCTGCTTCCGTGAACATACCACCCACGTAAGCTTCGGAAATATGATTTCCCTTGTAAGGTATTGTGACCTCATATTCGCCTCGAAGTCCATCGCCAAATAGGACCGGTGCGCCGGTGATGTTGGGATCATATCCATGACGTGCAGCCAGCAGGCCATGCGATACAGACTCTCCCCGGTCTCCCACATAAAGAGTGCTGGTGTCGGTGAAAAAGGGCTTGGCTCCGGCTTTTTTGAGAAAGTCGACGATGGGCCGCAGGTTTAGCGCATTGAGGTATCCGGTGTTTCCGCTTTCCCCGAAATGGACCTTAAGTGCAACCAGGTTTCCCGGATCAACAATGGCGTTCAGGCCTGACTGCTTAAGCAGTTTTTTCATGCGCATGGCATGCGGTGATTTGCTGCTAGTACGCAAATTCCAGAAGTATACTTTGGACATGGATAATTCCTCCCGGGTTTGAGGATAGGGCTTTTTTATTGAAATACGAGCACGGCTGAATTGTGCTCTACTGCTGTTCTGATGCTTGAAAGGGACAAGTTATAAACTGCTTATTGAGTTGTCCATCTATTATTGTGCTGTTTCAGAATCATTAGGTCATGATTCATATGAAAATGAAGGTGGGTATTTGAAAATATATTTTCATAGCTTAGCTGAAAACTACACTGTTCTATAACCTGTTTCAGTCCTGAAAAGGATTTAACAGTCCCGGATGATGATAAAAATAAGGTGTTGGTCTGGAGATGGGGATGAGTTTGGAATGTTCTAATACAGGTGCGGGAGATGCTGATGATCTCCCGCACCTGTATTATTATTTTTTATAAACAGCACCAGTAGATGCGGAAGTGACATTCTGGCTGTAACGTTTGAGGAAAGCCGATGGCATTTCTTTTTCAATGGGTTTGAAATCAGCTTTGCGGCGTTCAAGTTCTGCTTCATCAAGCATGACGTTGATGGAACGTCCCGGAATATCTATTTCAATGACATCGCCAGTCTGGACCAGTCCTATCGCCCCGCCGGAAGCCGCTTCCGGTGAAACGTGGCCGATGGCCGCGCCACGGGTTCCGCCACTGAAACGGCCGTCAGTAATAAGAGCCACATCAGCACCGAGTCCCATACCCGCGATTGCTGAGGTGGGGGTGAGCATTTCGCGCATTCCGGGGCCGCCTTTTGGGCCTTCGTAAAGAATTACAACTGCATCACCTTTTACGATTTCATTTCCGAGAATGGCTTCCACTGCCTCTTCTTCGGAATTGAAAACCTTGGCGTTGCAGGTGCGTTTCATCATTTCAGGGGCAACCGCGGATTGCTTAACAACGCATCCGTCTTCGGCAATGTTACCGAAGAGAACTGCGATACCACCTTCCTGAGAGTACGGGTTGTCTACGGGGCGTACAATAGAATGGTCCTTTACTTCGGCGTTAAGTGCTTTGATATTTTCGCCCACTGACAGTCCGGTAACGGTCATGGCATCCAGTTCAATGCGCCCGGATTTGGACAGTTCAGCCATAACTCCCTGGATACCTCCCGCGGCGTTGAGATCTTCAATGTGGTCGGGACCGGCAGGGGAAAGTTTACACAGGTTGGGGGTGCTGCGGCTGATTTCATCAAAAACCGTGAGATCCAGTTTCAGTCCTGCCTCGTTGAAAATGGCGGGCAGGTGCAGAACTGTGTTGGTGGAGCAGCCTAGAGCCATATCCATTGTCACAGCGTTCTTGAGGCTTTTCTCGGTAACGATATCACGGGGCTTAATATCTTTTTCCAGCAGGGTCATGATCTGGGAACCGGCCGCCTTAGCAAGGCGTGTACGCTCGGCCATTACTGCGGGGATAGTTCCGTTACCGGGAAGTGCAAGACCGATAGTCTCGGACAGGCAGTTCATGGAGTTCGCGGTGAACATGCCTGAACATGATCCGCAGGTGGGACATGCGCTCTGTTCCAGAACGGAGAGCTCGTCTTCGCTCATGTTGCCTGATTTAACCTGTCCAACACCTTCAAAAACAGTGATCAGGTCCACTTTTTTGTTATCCTTGCGACCTGCCAGCATGGGGCCGCCGCTGCAGATAATGGTTGGAATGTTCAGCCGCAGAGCTGCCATGAGCATGCCGGGAACGATTTTATCACAGTTTGGAATCAGCACCAGTGCGTCAAAGGGGTGCGCGGTAGCCATGATTTCAATTGAGTCGGCGATGATTTCACGGCTGGGCAGAGAGTAACGCATACCCGCATGGTTCATGGCCAGCCCGTCACAGACGCCGATGGCCGGAAATTCCATGGGAACACCGCCAGCTAGACGGACTCCGTCCTTTACCGCACGGGTGATGGTGTGCAGGTGAACGTGGCCGGGAATAATTTCGTTTGCAGCGTTGCAGATACCGATAAGGGGGCGGCTGACCTCGTCCTTGGAAAGACCAAGTGCGTAGAGCAGGGAGCGGTGGGGGGCTTTCTCCAGCCCGCCAGTCATTTTTTTACTTCTCATTTTTTACCTCTTATTAGACATGCCTCCGGCGGCCCTGCCGGGGGCCTTAAACCTTTTGGAAAAAGGTTTAAGAATCCCAAAACTTTTTATTAGGGCTTCGCCGCTTTGTGTGGCGGTTTTTACGTTATCAAAAGATATATCGTTATGCAGAGTCTCTGCTTATTTCAAAAAATTAAGTTAAGTCCAACGAAAATATATAGTCTTCATGGGCTTAGGGGAGAGGGGGATTGTTAATAGGAAGTAGAGAGGCCGCTTTGTGCGCTGGCGAAGGGGGCTTTCAACTTCCTATTAAGCCGCCGGATGAATATTTAACTCTTAACAGCTACGAAGCTGCTCAACATTCCGATGAGAGTGACAGTTCCCATAAGGATCGCACACTGCTCCGGTGGAAGAAAGGTGATCTTCATGAACAGCGGCGGAAAATTCAGGATATCGGAAAATAGCTGCTGGGCTCCGTAAAGGATACCAAGGGCAAGAGAGCTTCCGAAGAGTCCGAGCAGTGCTCCTCCGGTAAGCAGGGGCAGCCTGATGAACCATTGTTTGGCTCCCACGAGATAGAGAATTTCAATCTCGTCGTTCCGGGTCATCAGGGACAGGCGCATGGTGTTGCCGACCACAAGGGCCACAACAAGACCGAGAAAGCCGATTACGGGCCATACAATGGATTGAGTAAGGTGAATCCAGCCTCTGGCAAGGTCGATCTGCAGGGGATTGTAATGAACCTTGTCCACAAAGGGAAGCTCTTTTAGTTCTCTCAAAAGATTTGCGGCCCAGCGGTCATTCTCAACCCCCGGTTCAACAGAGAAAGACAACAGTGCAGTTGCAGGAAGCGGATTGCCGTTTTCGCCAAGCCATGAAAAATCATCTGAGTTATTCAGTGCTTCGGAAAGCTGCTTGAGAGCAGTATCCGGAGTGAAAGTGCGTAAGTCTTTGAGACCTTCTATGGTTTCCAGATCTGCCCATTGTTTTTCGATTTCGGGAAGAGGGGCTCCTGCCTGCCAGAAAATCTGCACTTCTACCTGTCCGCGCGATTTGAGGAGCTCCTGATTTACGTTGTGGAGAGTTATCATGAACAGTCCTGCAAGCAGGGAAACCATTGTTACCGCAATGAGGGTAAACAGGTTAGCCCAGGGATGGAGTCCAAGATCCCTTATTCCTCTCCCGGCAAGTCTGAAAAAGAGGGTCAGCATGGGCAGCACTCCTCAAGAATATGGGCCGGAGGATCGCAGACCTGTCCGCCTTCAAGGTGTATGATTCTCGCATCCGGAACCGTCCGCAGTATTTCACGGCTGTGAGTTGCCATTACAATCGTAGTACCATGAGTGTTGAATTGCTTGAAAACTTCCATGAGGTGCAGGGAGAGTTCAAAGTCGAGGTTGCCTGTGGGTTCGTCCGCAAGTATCAGCTTGGGGTTTACCACCATGGCACGGGCGATAGCCACCCGCTGCTGTTCTCCGCCTGAAAGCTGGCGGCATTTGGTGTAGCTTTTGTTATCAAGGCCGAGGGCACGGATTATGGCCCTTACCCGTTTGTCGATTGTGGATTTTGGCATGCTGCGTACTGTTAATGCCAAAGCAACGTTCTCATAGACCGAGCGGTTGGGAAGGATTTTGAAATCCTGAAATACAACGCCCAATTCCCTTCGAAGCATGGGGATCTGCCCACGTTTCATATTGTGGAGTTCATAGCCCGCAACAGTCCCTTGCCCACGTTTTAGAGGAAGTGCTCCGTATAAAAGGCGCATGAGTGTTGTTTTTCCCGCACCGGAATGTCCGGTCAGGAAAATGAAATCTCCTTTGCCTATGTTCAGGGAGATATCTTTAAGTGCCCAGTTTGAACCGAAATTGTAAGACAACCTGTTGAGCCGGATCATTCAGTAACCGTTTCTGTTGGGTTAAAATTTTACTTTGAGAGTCTGCCCGTCTGAGGTTGTGCATCTTCCCTGTCCGCCGCCCTGAAAAGCTTTAGCGGGATTATCGAGGTCGAAGTCGCATTTCATGCTGACTCCGTTGTTGTCGAAAAGGGTAACGCTTTTTTCTCCGTATTTCATCTGTCCGGTGAAGACTGTTTCGTCGGGGAGTTCCGCTCTTACGGAATATTTATGTAATCCGCGCAGTTCAGAGGCCACCATTTCAGCCCGTCCGAGTTTGTCTCCCTGATCGGAGACGAGATCGCCGTTCATTGTAACCGGAGCGCATGCAGCAAGACCTGTAAATATGGTGATCAGCATCAATAGTCTGTAAATCATCTTCAATCTCCTTGCCAGAGGTTGTAGCAGGGGCGGGCTTCTTTTGCAAAATACAATATTATTGCTTTATGAAAAATATACGATTTTCGGTCAACGGCTTTAACGTTTCGGTGAAAAGTTTCAACTTTCCACAGAAATATTTACCTTAGGCCTGTTTTCATTTAAGTTCCGTTGTAAAGCATGGACCGGAATCTTTTTTCTGAGAACATTTCGGCAGAAGAGTGTCGCTTTGAAATTCAGGCTATGACTGACTCGAAATATGAGTTCCGGTATTGCTGACTAAATCGTTAGGTGCCCAAGGGAGAAACATATAACTCAAGCAGCAGGAAAGAGATATGAAAATTTCTGAAAGACTTATGAGAGCCAAGCCGTCCGCAACGCTGGCAGTAAATGCCAAAGCACAGGAGTTGCGCGCACAGGGTAAAGAAATTGTCAGCCTAGCAGTTGGCGAACCGGATTACCAGACTCCTGAGCATGTCTGTGAAGCCATGAAAAAAGCTGTAGATGACGGTTTTCACCGTTACACCGCAGTGCCGGGACTTCCCGAGCTGCGTACAGCTGTCGCCAACTACTATGGCAAATTCTACGGTGCGAAAGCCGTGGCTGATAATACCATCGTCAGTAACGGCGGCAAACAGGCCCTGTACAATCTTTTCATGGCCCTCATTGATCCGGGCGATGAAGTGCTGATTCCCGCTCCCTACTGGGTAAGTTACCCCGCAATGGTTGAACTGGCTGAAGGGACACCCGTAATCGTTCCCACTACTGCGGAATCCGGTTTTCTGGCGGAGGTGAAAGATCTTGAGGCTGCCTGTACCGATAAAACCAGACTGCTGATCCTGAATACCCCTTCCAACCCCACTGGCGGGCACTATCCTCAGGCACAGCTTGATGAAATCGCCAACTGGGCCAAGTCCAAAGGTATCTTTATCGTTTCCGATGAAGTTTACGACCGTCTGGTTTACGAGCCGGCCGAGTACTCCACTCTCGCCAACTTCTGGGAAAAGAACCCCGAGCATGTAGCCATCGTAGGCGCTCTTTCAAAAAGCTTCGCCATGACCGGCTGGCGTGTAGGAACCGCCCTTGCCCATCCCGATCTGGTGAAAGCCATGGTCAAGATTCAGGGGCAGTCCACCTCAAACGTCAACACCATGGCCCAGAAAGCCGCTCTTGCTGCTTTTGAAGGCCCCTGGGATCTCATCGATGAAATGAAGGTCAACTTCATGAGACGTCGCGATATCGCATACGATATCATTACCTCCTGGCCCGGTGCTGTCTGCCCTAAACCTGACGGAGCATTTTACCTCTTCCCGGTTCTGGATGCTTTCTACACCGAAGAAACTCCGGATTCCGCGTCAATGTGCACTAGGATTTTGGAAGAAGCGGGTGTGGCACTTGTGCCCGGTTCCGCTTTCGGTGATGACCGTTGCATACGCATTTCCTACGCGGTTGATGATGAAGTTCTGAAAACTTCACTCAATAAGATCGGTAAAGTGTTGATGAATAAATAAAAATTACGTAAAGATAGTCATATTTGAGAATAGACTTTATTATCCCCTTCCGGCTGTGAATGCCGGAAGGGGATATAACACCATAATATATGGAGATCGAATATGGCTGCTAATATTCTGGACTGGACAGACAGTTGGTTTGAAAAGCTTGATTCCGAATCCAAGGCTGATTCGGCAGGCAGTATCGCCGCCCGCTTCAGCGGCGAAGTGGCCGAAGGAAAACTTCCCTTCTGCTCCATGCCTTTTATGGCCGAGCTTCTTCATGATCTGGATGGCCTTGAAGACTATGTAAGAAGCTTCGACCACATGCTCCTGCTTGGTATCGGGGGGTCCGCCCTGGGAGCCAGAGCCTTGCAGAAAGCTTTTTTTCCTGAGCAGGATCAACCCTGCCATGAAGGCCCATGGCTCTGGATAGCAGACAATGTCTGCAGCAAAACTCTTGATGCCTATCTTGAAAAACTTCCCCTTGAAAAGACTCTCGTTGCGGTGGTTTCCAAATCCGGCGGCACGATTGAAACCATAAGCCAGTATTTTCTTGTGCGTAGAAAAATGCAGGAAGTTCTGGGTGATGTCTGGAACCGCAATGCGATTTTCATCACAGACAAAGAAAACGGATTTCTGCGTGAGCAGGCGGATGAGCTTGATATCCGTACTCTGGAAGTTCCTGATAATCTTGGGGGCAGGTATTCTGTCCTTTCCGCTGTGGGGCTGCTCCCGGCAATGTTTATGGGCATTGACTACCGCTCTCTTGTGGAAGGGGCTTCGGCGGTGCTTTCACCTCTGGCGTCACCTGATCTTAATTCTGACATGCTGCGCAACCACCCTTCCTTTAAGTTAGCCTGCTGGGGAGCGGCATTGATGGATAAGGGTTTTAATGAGCTTATCTTCTTTTCTTACATCCCGCAGTGGGCCTGCTTCGGGCAATGGTTTGCCCAACTGTGGGCGGAGAGTTTAGGCAAGGAAGGTAAAGGAAGCCAGCCTGTTCCTGCCACAGGGGCAACCGACCAGCACTCGGTAAATCAGATGTTTCTTGATGGTCCGCGTAACAAGGGGTGTCTGTTCCTAACCTGCCCTTCTCTTCCAGAAGGAGCTGCTTTTCCTGATGATATCCCAAAAAAGTTCGCTTACCTCAAAGGCAAAAATTTCGGTGAGCTTATTCATGCGGAGGGACTGGGGACAAAAATGGCACTCAGTGCCAACAATGTTCCGCTAGTTGAGATGCAGATGGCTGCTGATAGTGAGGAGTCTGCGGGAAGGATGATGGGACTACTCATGGCCGCAACTATTTTTACCGGTTGGCTGATAGAAATAAACCCCATTGATCAACCTGCGGTTGAAATGGGCAAACTGCTGGCCAAAGCCAGACTGGGGGCTTCGGGCCTTGCAAGTGAGAAGGAAAGTCTCGATGCTTTTCTGAGTACGAAACGCGAGGAGCAGAAGTTTTAATCCCGTTCTATTACTATAAAACATTTATATCTCAATCGGCCGCCTTCATCAGGGCGGCCGATTTGCTTTTGCAGGCGAAGGCTTATAAGTAGGTACTACATAAACCAAGCCGTCGGAGGCCTCGATTGGAATCGAATAATCAGGATATTCAGGTAAAATCATTTCAGCTTGTCAAGCTGCTTTCATGGACGCTGCTGGTGGTTATCATTGCCAGCAGTCTCGGTCTCTCGGTTTTTCTGGCCAAACATGCCGATGAAACTCTTCTGGAAAAACAGAAAGAGTTTGCTTTGCTGCAGGCGGAAAACCTTAACCACCAGATATACAGACGGTTTATTCTGCCGACCATTATCGGTTATGGCAAAATCGGGCTCAAGAATAAGGAGCAGATGGAAAGGCTCGATCAGGTCGTACGCTCGACCATGCACAGCTTCAAGGTGAACGAAGTCCGCATTTATGATCCGGGAATGATCATTTCCTATTCAACAGACAAGGAGTTGATAGGTAAAGATGATCTGGGAGGGGAATTTATTAAAAAAGTGATGGAAGGTGGTGAGCCCAAGTATGAGTTCATAAGCAAGAAATCCACACTGGGCCTTCTTTTTGATCTCAATATGCGCCCCGGAACCATGCTGCTGAAAATTGTATATCCTTTGAGATCAGAAAAAAGCCTGAATATTGAAGAGAATGTGATTATGGGTGTGATGGTAATTACACAGGACATTACCGAGGATTACCAGTCGGTGATAAA
Organism: Maridesulfovibrio salinus; assembly: GCF_055394525.1. Lineage (NCBI taxonomy): Bacteria > Pseudomonadati > Thermodesulfobacteriota > Desulfovibrionia > Desulfovibrionales > Desulfovibrionaceae > Maridesulfovibrio > Maridesulfovibrio salinus. The sequence goes on along the minus strand of NZ_AP042461.1, from coordinate 507,036 downwards.
CTTCGAACGCCTGATACTTTTTACATCAAGTTTTTCCGCTCTCATACTTTTCGCGACGATTATGGCAATTATCCGCCGTGCGGACATAATCAATACCCAGCGGATGGAAGAGCGGCAGCAGTTTGAAAAGGAACTGAACCAGAGTGAAAAGCTTGCCAGCATCGGGCGCATGGTTTCCGGTGTCGCTCATGAAATCCGCAACCCTCTGGGGATTATCAGGTCCAGTTCAGAGCTTCTGCTCAAAAGGATGAATGACAGTGATCCGATGAATGCCAAGATTCTGGGGGCTATTCATGAAGAAACCAAGCGTCTGAGTCGTACTGTCAGCGATTTTCTTGATTACGCTAGACCGCGTAAAATTGCCCTGACCGCACTTGATCCCGCTGAACTGCTGGACAAGATTTATATGTTCATGGAATCCAAATGCAGGGAATCGAACATCGAGCTTAAAAGGGATTATGTGCACGGTCATAAAGTCTGCGGAGATGAGGACTTGTTGTACCGGGCTTTCTACAATCTTATCGGGAATGCCGTTCAGGCGGTGGATAAGGATGGGACAATCTCGGTAGGGATCAAGGAAGTTGAGAACGGAGTGAATGTTATTTTTACCGATACCGGGTCAGGGTTCTCTCCTGAAGTTATTGATAAGGTTAAGGATCCTTTTTTTACCACCAAAGACAGCGGAACCGGGTTGGGACTTGCCATCGTGACCAATATTGTGGAAAGCCATAACGGAAAGTTCTCTATAGGTAACAGCCCTGAAGGTGGGGCGTGTGTGAAAATCTTCTTACCTGAAAAGAAAGACTGCTGATAAAGCAAAAGAATAATATGTCTGCAAATATACTGATACTTGATGATGAACAGAACTACCTGCTCATTCTGGAGGCGCTGCTTTCAGATGAGGGGTACACTATTACTGCCCTCTCAGACCCTGAAACCGGGCTTGCCTATCTTGATGAATCTGAGGTTGATCTGGTCATAACGGATATGAAAATGCCCAAGCTAACCGGGCAGGACGTGCTTGAGCATGTGAAAAAGAATTTTCCGCATATCCCGGTGATAATCATGACCGCGTTCGGGTCTATTGAATCCGCAGTTGAGGCCATGAAAATCGGTGCTTTTGATTATATAACCAAACCGTTCGCCAACGAGGAGCTTCTACTCTCGGTTACAAAAGCCGCCCAGTTCGCAAGGGCACAGCAGGAAAACAGACAACTGCGTGAACAGATCAAAGACCGATATTCACCGAGCAATATTATCGGCCGCTCCAAGCCGATGATGCAGGTCTTCGATATGATCTACAAGGCAGCTCCGGGTAACTCGACTGTATTGGTCACAGGTGAATCCGGAACCGGTAAGGAACTGGTCGCCCAGGCAATTCATCAGGCTTCTCCCCGCTGTGACAAGCCTTTTGTTTCTGTGAACTGCATGGCTTTTAATGCCGGTGTTCTGGAAAGTGAGCTCTTCGGTCATGAAAAAGGTTCTTTCACCGGGGCCGTGGCCCGCAAGCGTGGACGTTTTGAAGCTGCTGATCAGGGTACTCTGTTTCTGGATGAAATAGGCGAGATTTCACACGACATGCAGGTTAAACTGCTGCGGGTACTGCAGGAGAAGACCATTGAGCGTGTCGGTGGCGGTGAGACCATTAAAGTTGATATCCGTATTGTTGCCGCCACGAACAAGAATCTCAAGGAAGCTGTTGAAAACGGTGAGTTCCGCGAGGACCTTTATTACAGGCTGAACGTGGTCAGTATCGAGATGCCTCCGCTTCGTGAAAGGCGCGAGGATATCCCTTTTCTGGTAGACCATTTTCTTGCTACCTACTCTGCGGATAACAATAAAAAGTTTGATGGTTTTTCTCCGGCGGCAATGGATTTCATGACCGGCTATGAATGGCCCGGGAACGTTAGACAGTTGCAGAATGTTGTGGAGCGTTGTGTTGTGCTCAGCTCGGGTACTGTTATTGAAGCTGATGATCTTCCGGCTGAGATCAAGGATGAGGAGTCTCAGTTCAAAAGTGCTGTAGACCTGCTGCCTACCAAGCTGAACCTTGCTGAAACCCTCGATAAGATTGAGGCAACGCTGGTCAGGAGAGCTCTGGTTCACAGCAATTTCGTGAAAGTTGAAGCCGCTGACATGCTGGGAATCTCCAAGAGTCTGCTGCAGTACAAGCTGAAGAAATACAGTATCACAGGTAAGTAGGCCTTTTTGGGCACAACGGAGAGGCATAAGTTACCCTTATTACTTTTCTCTCAGAGCTTGCCATCAAGCTTATTCTTTGGTCCTTTTCAAATAGAAATCCCGCAATACAGTTACTGTATTGCGGGATATTTTTTTAAGAGCAATTCAGGGTGATTACATTTTACTGAAGAATGTGGCGAATAAAAATTCCATTCTGCAGGAGCCAAGTCGGACTGCATCAAAGTTGATAAAGTCAGATTCCCTCGTCTTCTATAAGGTCACCGGATGAAGCCGCTCCTCTGGCAAGTTCGTCACAGCGTTCGTTTTCGGGGTCACCGGAATGACCTTTTACCCAGCGAAAAGTTACATCGTGTTTCTCCAGTAAAGGTATGAACTGAAGCCATAGGTCCTTGTTCTTGACCGGTTTTTTCGCCGCGGTTTTCCATCCGTTTTTCTGCCAGTTATCAATCCATTTTTTGGTAAAGGCGTTTTTTACATACTGTGAGTCAGTGTAAAGTGTGATTTCGCACGGCTCTTTCAGTTCGGTTAAGGCTGCTATCACGGCCCGCATTTCCATGCGGTTGTTTGTGGTCTTCTTATAGCCCTGAGACAGTTCCTTGCGGTGTTCATTGAAGAGAAGAACCGCTCCGTAACCGCCTTTTCCAGGATTCCCGAGGCATGATCCGTCAGTATATATGGTTATTTTTTTTTTGGACATCAAATATCTTCTTTATTCCTTGTAACCCGATGATTCTGGGTCAGTCATGTTGCCGTTTTCACCCTGACTGTAGACCGGTATTACCGGTTGATCCGCTTCAACTTTGCTGAGTCTTTCCCAGATCATAGACAGGGCGGTCATAAGTGTCGTCGGCCAAGCGTCATTGCTGAAATTGTCGATAAAATGCTTCTGTTCAAGTTCTTCAATGAAGTTTGTGCCAAGTGCATGCCTAACCAGCCCCGGAAAGGACATGAATACTTCTTCATAAGAAGGTGAAATCCCGATGTATAGCTCGTTTGATTCCAATTCCGGTTGGGATAGACGCTCAGTAGTAATCTGGATTTTGACATTAACTCCGAACTCATTGCGCATGCTTCTGATAAAACCCTGCACAAAGTTTCTTTCTGATTGGCTGAGGATTTTGGTCTGGTCCCAGAGTGAATTCCGGGCCTGAATCTTTTCCAGCGTAGTCTGGTTATTCATCCAGAATGCCCAGCCGACTATCCCGAATATTATGATCATTCCTACCATGCGCAGGAATTTCTCACTTACCGTCTTGCCATGTGGTTTAAAAAAAAGAGCCATCTGATTTACCTTTGAAAGTTAATACTTTCGACATTGTCCTGTGGATGCTTTTATTGCTGCAGCACAGTTTCTTATAGCATATATAGACTTACGTCAGATACTTGTGCCTCTATGGCCGCCCTTCGGTTTTCAATTAGTATTGAAACCAGTAAGTACCTTGTTGGGTTACATTACCAACTATTTGCTTTTATGTAAAAAGTGCCCTTTTATTCAAAAGAGGCATCACTCCTCAAAATTCTGGCGGAGTTTTTCCAGCAGGGTTTCTACAGTGTTCCTCATTTTATCAAGGTGTTCAGGGGAGTCTGCTTCAAAGCGCATTGTCAAAGCCGCCTGAGTATTGGAAGCGCGGACTAAGGCCCAGCCATTTTCAAAAATGATTCTGGCTCCGTCTATGTCAATAACTTCATATTGTTTGGAAAGTTCTTTAACTGCATTTTCAACAACCTTGAACTTGATCTGCTCAGGGAAGTCAATACGAAGTTCAGGGGTGAAATATGTCTGTGGCCAATCGTCAAGCATTTTGGAGAGCGGTTCTACGGCTTCGGAAATGATTTCAACCAGACGCAGCGCGGAGTATATCCCGTCATCAAAGCCGTAGAAACGGTCGGAGAAGAAGATATGCCCGCTCATTTCTCCGCCGAGCTCAGCATCTGTTTCGGCCATTTTAGCTTTCATGATTGAGTGCCCTGTTCTGGCCATGACAGCTTTCCCGCCGTGCTTCTCTATATCATCAAAAAGCAGATGGCTGCATTTGACATCTCCTATGACAGTGCTGCCCGGTTTACGCCCAAGCATCTCCCGAGCATAAACCGCCAGTAAACGGTCCCCGGGAATCATTTCTCCTTTCTCATTTACAGCCCCGATGCGGTCAGCATCCCCGTCAAGACCGATTCCTGCTTCCGCCCCGTGCGTGACCACTGCTTCTAAAAGATCTCCCATGTATTTTTCCACCACCGGGTCCGGGTGGTGGTTGGGAAAATCGCCGTCAGGATCACAATATAATGGTATAACGTCCACTCCAGCTTTGCGCAGCAAATCCAGCGCGATGTGTCCTCCGGCTCCGTTCCCGCCGTCAAGAACGATTTTTACAGGTCTTTTGATTTCAATGTCTTTGAGGAGGTCTTCAATGTAATAGGGGACAATGTCATGGCCCGAAGCCATGCCCTTACCCGAGTTGAATGTGCCCGATTTCATGATTTCATATATTTCCTGAATATCACCACTGTGGATGGTGGTATCATTTCCCCAAATCTTGAATCCGTTGAATTCAGGCGGGTTGTGGCTGGCGGTTATCATCACTCCGGCTTTATAATTCAGTTTTCTGGCTGCGAAATAGAAAGCGGGACTGGGAACCAGGTCAAGGAAAAGGACATCAATACCGCAGGAGTTAAGGCCTCTTATAATGGCCGACTGATATGCCGGAGAACTGTGCCTGCAGTCATGTCCCACTACCGCCCGGTCCCAGCCTTTAGATTTGAACCATGTGCCGCATGCTTTGCCAAGCTGCTCAACCCATTCTTCATCAAAATCACTTCCCACCACGCCTCTTATATCGTAGGCGCGGAAAATTTCGCGTTTTATGTCCTTCATCCAGCCCAGCTCCTTTAAAGTGGATTATCCATTATGAATTCAGATGGCACATTATGTATCAATTGAATCGTTGCAAGGGAACTATAATCAGGTTCTATGTAAACTTACGGAATCTGTTGCAGTTGTCCGTTTTCATATTTATAGTATAGTAATTGGCGTCTTGAAACACACAGTCTGTACTTGTTGCTGTGACTTTTTTATTAACTGCACGGTCCGTATATCCGATTTTCCTTGATATGTCGGTCCGTCTCGCCTATCAATTTATCATGAACTGGGATTGGGACAAATTATCCGAACAACGGCAGAGGAACAGTGGCGGCGGAACACCCAAGCCGCCCAACATGGACGATTTTAACTCAACTTTCAAAAAACTTCGCGGAAACGGCGTTCCCGGCGGTAAGTTTATCGTACTCGGCATTATCCTGCTCTGGTTCCTTTCAGGAATCTATATTGTAGAGCCTGATGAAGTCGGTGTGGTAACAAGATTCGGCAAATATGTTGCCACCACCGGACCCGGACCGCACTACCATCTTCCGGTTCCCATCGAATCGGTTATGAAGCCGAAGGTTTCACAGATCAGACGTGTTGAGGTCGGTTTCCGTTCTTACGGATCCTCGCGCTCTTTCACTCAGGGACAGTCTCGTAATGTGCCTGAGGAATCTCTCATGCTTACAGGTGACGAGAACATCGTAGATGTTCAGTTCATTGTTCAATACCAGATCAATGATCCTGTCAATTTCCTTTTCAGGGTGAGCAATCAGGCCAAGACAATTCAGGATGCCGCTGAAGCCGCAATGCGTGAAATTATCGGTAAAACCAAGATTGAACTGGCTCTGACAACCGGTAAGCTGCAGATTCAGACAGAGACAAGACTTCTGCTTCAGGAAATTGTTGACCGTTATAAACTGGGCGTAAATGTTCTCGCAGTTCAGTTGCAGAACGTACATCCGCCGAACGAGGTTATCGACGCCTTTAAAGACGTTGCCAGTGCCCGTGAGGACAAAAGCCGTTTCATCAACGAGGCGGAAGCTTACCGCAATGATATTCTGCCCAAGGCCAGAGGTCAGGCGGCTGTTATTGTGAATCAGGCTGAAGCTTACAAAGAGTCCAAGATCAGAAAGGCTGAAGGTCAGGCCAGTCGTTTTATGGCGGTCTATAAAGAGTACCAGAAAGCCAAGGATATCACTGTGAAGCGTCTGTATCTGGAGACAATGGAGAACATCCTGTCTAATCCTGATGTCAAGAAAGTCATTCTTTCCAGTGACTCGGCCAAGAAGGCACTGCCCTTCCTTTCTCTGGACGGTGGAGCACTTCCCGTCAAAACCGGTAAATAATGGGGGAATAGAATTATGAGTTTACTCAAAAAAGGTTCCGCTCCCCTGGCAATACTTATTATTGTTGCCGTACTGGGGCTTGCCCAAAGTGCCTATATAGTTAAAGAAACTGAGAAGGCGATAGTTTTGCAGCTTGGTAAGCCCAAGTCCGGTCCCATGGGGCCGGGATTGCATTTCAAGCTGCCTTTCGTCCAGAACGTGATTTATTTTGATTCACGTCTTCTTGAATATGATGCCCGTCCGGCTGAGATTCTGACCAAGGACAAGAAGAACATGGTCGTTGATAACTACTCCAAGTGGCGTATTGCCGACCCCTTGCTGTTTTATCGTACCGTGCGCTCCATCCCCCGTGCTCAGGCCCGTCTGGATGACATCATTTATGCGGAGCTTCGCGTGGCCCTTGGTCGGTACACCCTGATCGAAATTATCGCCAGTGACCGAACCGCTATCATGGAAGAAGTGACCCGGACTTCAAACAGCCTCCTCGATCCTTATGGGATTGAAGTGCTTGATGTCCGTATCAAGAGAACTGACCTTCCCCCGGAAAACGCCCGTGCAATTTACGGACGTATGCGGGCTGAGCGTGAGCGTATGGCAAGGCAGTATCGTTCTCAGGGTAATGAAGCTGCTTCAAGAATTACTGCTGCAGCAGATAAGGAAAGAGCGATTACCATTGCTGACGCTAACCTGAAGGCTGAGATTCTTCGAGGTGAAGGGGACGCGGTGGCAACCAAGATTTACGCTGATAGCTTCGGCAAGGATCCCCGTTTTTACGAGTTCAAGAAATCTCTTGAAGCGTATGAAGCTGGATTCAAAGGAGATACTCGCGTGATTCTCTCTCAGGATAATCCGTTTTTAAAATACATGAAGTAGGCTTTTTAAGCTTAAAAATAAAAAACTCCCCGCGGCGCTAAGCTTTGGGGAGTTTTTTTTATTGCAAAAGTGTATTCTTTATCCGTCAGGATAATCCCTGCGCAGAGCAAGAATTTCATCAATATCGTCAAAGAAAAGTTCGGTCAGGTGGGGATCGAATTGTTTCCCCTTACCTTCATCAAAATACTTTTTGATTCTATCCATATCCCAGGCCTTCTTGTAGACCCTTTCACTGCCGAGGGCATCGAAGACATCTGCTATGGCGGTTATCCGTCCGTAGACGTGCACATCTTCAGCGGCCAGACCACGGGGATACCCTTTTCCGTCCCAGCGTTCATGATGCTCATAGGCTACGATTGCCGCAGCTTTTATGATAGGGCGGTGCGAGTGTTTGAGAATCTCATGACCGATGGTGGTGTGGGTTTTAATAACTTCCACTTCTGCAGGTGTAAGTTTTCCGGGCTTGTTGAGAATGGTGTCCGGGATTCCTATTTTTCCTACATCATGCATGGGTGAGGCCAGACGCAGCAGATCGGCTTCTTCCTTGTCGAGTCCGTAACGGCGGGCGAGTATGTAGGAAAGTTCCGCAACGCGGCGAACATGGTTGGCTGTTTCATTTGAACGGGTTTCAACTACTTCGCCAAGGGTCAGGATAATTTCTTTCTGGGTTTCAATCACTTCATCCTGAAGAGCCATGAACGCATCCTGGGCTTCTCTGCGGACTTTTACTTCACGCCGCAGATCTTCGGTGCGCCTCTGAACTTCGGATTCAAGGTGTTCCTTGTACCTTCTGTTCTCTTTTATGAGTCTGGCTCGTTCAAGGCCCTGTCCCAGAGCGTGTTCCAGAATGCTCAGATCAACAATCGGTTTGGTTACGAAGTCCCATGCGCCAAGTCTTACAGCATTGATGGCATCCTGAATCAGTCCTGCACCGGACACGACAATTATCGGAGTGTCCGGATTTTCTTTGGAGACGGATTTGAGAACTTCGAACCCGTCAACCTTGGGCATATTCAGATCCACAAGAACGGCATCCGGTTTTTCTTTTTTGAATAGCTCCAGTCCCTCTGCGCCATCCCCTGCTCCGATAATTTCAAAACCGGAATCACTGAGATAGTCGCTGATTGTTTCGCGGACAAAGGCTTCGTCATCAATTACGAGAATGGTTAGTTCTGAATTATCCAAGGCTTACCCCTGATACGTTTTTGGCTGAAAACAACTTACCCCTGCGGACAAGTATGGTATAGCAAAAAAATCTTTTATTTAATACTTTTAATATCTCCCTGCGAAAAATACGGAGCGATTGCAAAAAAACAATGCCGGAAAGTAATTGTACTTTCCGGCATTGGATAAGATCATATGTAAAAAAGACTAGTCCTCGAAACGTTTCATTGAAATGATGCTGATGGGATCAACAGGAACATCATCCATCGGTCCGTATGAACCTGTTTTCACTTTCTTGATTTTTTCTACGGCTTCCATGCCATCAACAACCTTACCGAAAACACAATAGCCCCAGCCCTGAGGATTCTTGCCGCTGTGGTTGAGGAAACCATTGTCCTTTACGTTGATAAAGAATTGAGATGTGGCGGAATGAGGGTCCATAGTACGAGCCATGGCGAGGGTTCCCACTTCGTTTTTAAGGCCGTTATCCGCTTCATTTTCAACTGGAGCGTGGGTGTCTTTCTGTTTCATATTGAAATCAAATCCGCCGCCCTGAACCATGAAGTTGTTAATAACTCTATGGAAAAGGGTTCCTTCGTAAAAGCCTTCGTCTACATAGCGCAGAAAGTTCTCAACAGTTTTAGGTGCTTCCTTTTCAAAAAGCTCGATGAGCACTTCACCTTCAGGTGTTTCCATCAGTACCATGGGGTTGGACATGTTATATTCCTCCGATTTTTTTCTTGCCCTGTTGGGGAAAATTTCACTTACAATAAAAAGAAAAAGTAAGCTACTCCGAGTATCATAAGCACTATGCTCGGCATGGCAATTTTTTTCCAGGCCGGGTACATGTCCACTTTAAAATATTCACAGGTGAGCAGGAAGCAGATGTGCAGCGGCGAGGCCATAATCCCGGCAAAGCCGGAAAACATGCACAGCATTGCCCATGCCGGAAGCTGGTCTGACAGTCCTGCCGCGTGGACAAGGCCGACGACGAGAGGCATGGCAGCTCCTACAAAAGCAAGAGTTATGCCCGCAATGAACCCCACAAGAAAAGGAATTACCACTGCAGCCGCAATCAGTGCCGCTTCTCCCCCGGCAATTCTGGATAGCTCGTCAATCACTCCGCTTTTGCCCAGAACATCCTTGAAAACGAAAACGCATACAATCATGAAGATCATGTTCAGGAAACGTTTTTCAAGAAGGAGGCCGCGTATAATACCGGAAGAACCGGGGTTGAGGTAAATGGCTGAAGCGATTGCAAGTGTCAGGGCCATGATTATTCCCACTTCGAAAGGGATTGAAGTGGAGACAGACGCCAGCAGCAATTCGAATATCAGAGCCCCGGCAATAGCCGTAAGCAATGGCATACTTTCGATTAATACTGTTTTTATACCTGCCCGCTTTTCATTAATACTTGTTTCATCTCCATTGTTTTTCATCGGGAGAACAGATGGCCTTAAAAAGAAAAACCAGCCGAGGGCTATGCAGGCAAAGGCCCCTGGAAATGTGTAGCTTATGAATTGGAAAATGGTCATGGAGCATAGTGCCGCCGCCAAAATCATCCCCGGATAAAGGGGCCAGGCCAGCTCCCATACATGTCTGAACCAGTAGTTTATGACTGTTTTATCCCTTGCCGTTACATCCAATCCGCCCGAGGCTTCCTGAATCATGGGGGCGGAGAATATTGCTCCACCGGGCATGGGCAGAAGTCCTATCAGGGCAGGGAAGAAAACCAGTCTCAGGCGTGGGTTGCGAAGGTATCCAGTAAGGGAATCCATTATTCGTCCTGCCTGCCCTGTCTTTTCGAGAAGTCCGGACAGAACCATGATCAAGGCAACTATAAGCGCAAGAAAGACGGTTTTGGAATCAACCAGAGCAGTTCCGGCTGCTTCAACAAACGGGCCGGCACCCATGGAGGTGAGTGCTGCAAGAGCTGCCGCCCCGATTATTATCGAGGGGCCCACCCCCAGCCGTAACCGTATACCGGCCAGCATGCATATAAAGACGAAAATTATTTTGAAAAGAGGTAAAAGGCTGATGATGAAGTCCATGAAAACCTACCTTGAGTGTGAGGTTGATTGATAAATCAACAGGCATGTGTGAGCATGTCACCAAGTGGGATAAAATGCAAAATAAATGCTTCCTGACTTGTCCGTGCACAGCAATGAAGAATTGCGGGTTGGTATGTATGCGCGGTTCTATTTCCCGGATCCGGACTTGAGGATGGATTGAACCTTAACTATGGGTTTACGGGAGTAGTGAAGGTAAATTAATTCAGCTTCAGGTAGGGTTTATGGCTTTGCTGCCATTGAATATGACCTGCCATAATCTTTCGAATGCATGGCCGGTATTTTCAGCATCCTGCGGATCTGATTCAAGAAGCGAGATCGCTTTTTCGTAAAAACTCAAAGGACGGGTGAGTATTCTGTCTTTCCGGACCATGAAGAGACCGGTTGCGGCACTGGCGATAAATTTGGAAGGGGATGGACGTTCAAAAAGCTGTTCGTAAATATATCCGACCGGAATGTCTTTACCCCAGCCGAGCCATTTCCCCTTTTTCTCAGGGGCAGCCATCTGGTGGGGCCTTCCCTGCTTGTCGCAGACCATGCGGAACCAGGCAAAGCCCTTGAATGGGATATTGCGCTCCATGTTTTGAGCTATGATTGAATTGAGCGTTGAACAGTCGGCTCCTTCCTCCATATGGAAAAAAGGGGTTCCCTGCAGAAAAACCGTGAAATCCGGGAAATCGGGATAAAGGCGCACAATATGGGTTAGATAGGTGTGGGACTCTCTCCCTGTATTCGCCAGTCTTATGGCACCCTCAATTTCGGCCTGCCCTTTGTTGTAGACAGTTGCGGTACAGCATAAATCTTCAATCCAGGACAGGTCTTCCCTGTAGCGGGCTATAACCGCCCCGACCCTTTCACTGTCGTATTTCAAAGCTAATCCTCTCTCTGGCAATGTAGATTCAGCGGGCAGCTGCGCAGGACCAGGAAACCTAATATTCCTGCTACTGTTGAAGCGATCAGAATACTGAACTTGGCATCAATGATAAAGTGGGAAGTCTCATCCCATGCCAGTGTGGCAATAAAGATAGACATGGTAAAGCCGATGCCTGCCAGCAATGAAGCACCGAGAAAGTGCCCCGGTTGCATTGTCCTTGGCATGTCAGCTATGCCGATTTTGATAGCCAGCCAACTGGCAGAGCAGATTCCGACAGCCTTACCTAAGATCAGACCTGTGAAGATACCGAGACTTACCGGGTTGAAAGGGTCAATTCCTCCTTCGCTGCTGAAATTGATTCCGGCATTGGCCAGTGCAAAGACAGGCATGATTCCGAATGCCACCCAGTGGTGGAGGTTGTGCTCTATTCTTTTCAGAGGGGGCGAGGCCATTAGAACATCCCTGCCCATATGTCCCAGAGCAGAAAGCATTTGCTTGTTTGAGAGGGTTACGGCACCGGTGCCGCTGGCATTGCCATAATCGCTGATATGTTTGTTCATTGATTCAGTGAAATCCTGACAGCATATTCTGGTTGAAGCCGGGATGGTCATTGCGGCCAGAACTCCAGCAACAGTAGCGTGTACTCCGCTTTTCAGAAATGCAAGCCACATGAGGACGCCAAGCAGCAGGTACGGCAGCGGGGATCTGACTCCCATACGGTTTAGAAGCAGCATGCAGACAAAGAAGAGCATTCCCAGACCGATGATCCAGACAGATACTCCCGAAGAATAGAACACTGCTATAACCAGTATTGCTCCGATATCATCCACAATTGCCACTGCGGTGAGGAATACTTTGAGACTCAAAGGAGCTCGGTCCCCAAGCATGGAAAGCACTCCCAGCGAAAAAGCGATATCTGTTGCCATGGGAATCCCCCAGCCATGAGCTGACGGGGCTCCGTAGTTGAACACCGCGAAAATAAGCGCCGGAGCTATCATTCCTCCTATGGCGGCGAAGATAGGTAGTGAGGCCTGCCTGAATGAGTTAAGCTCTCCAACAAGGATTTCTCGTTTGATCTCTAATCCGACCAGAAAGAAGAAAACAGCCATCAGGCCGTCATTAATCCATAAAATAGCGGGTTTTGATAGAATAAAATCTCCCGCTCCTATGGTGAGATTAACATTTTTAAATGCTTCGTATAGGTGTCCCCAGGGTGAGTTGGCCCAGATAAGGGCAATGATCGTGGTGATGATGAGAACCAGACCGCCTGATGATTCAACCCTTACAAATTCATAAAAAGGGTGCAGCATGTTGTCGATTGTTCTTGGTCCGGATCTGTCGAATACTTTCGCTTTGCTCATGGTGACTCCTGTTGACTCCAAGAGGGAATATTTATGATGAAAGCTGTAATGATTTCAATATGAATTCGATTAATATAGCTTCGGTTCATATCATCGCGAAAAACATAGCAGAAAGTATTAGTAAAATAAAAGATCAAGTTATTATTAAATTTGTTCCTTCTTAGGTCGAATATCTTTTTTGGGGGAAAAGCGGCTTAGTATTCCCGATATGGACAGAATTCCTGAAAGTACAAGTACACACCCTGCCAGGTGATACCAGTGTAGATCTTCACCGAGCACCAGCGCGGACAAAAAGACTGCTGAGACCGGCAATATCCCGGTAATGATTCCAGCTGAAGATGCCGGGACATGTACGACTCCGGCAAACCAGAATAAGTAGGCCATAACAGTTACAACCAGACCGTAATAAATGACCGCCCCCCATGTTTGCGGGGTGACTCTTGAAAAGTTAACGCTGAATGCTTCATAGATCGCGCTGGGTAGAAACCATAGCAGTCCAAGCAGGCAGATTATAGCTGTTGCAGCTAATGGCGAGATCGGTTCTTTTATCCATTTGCGGAGCACAAGAAATAGAGATTCCGCTGCAACCGCTCCAAGCACCAGCATAAGTCCCAAAAAGGAATTCTGCCCGTCACCAGTGGATTGTCCACTGCCGATTATTATAATCCCGGCAAATGAAAGGATAATTCCTGTGAGAGCGCTCGCGGAGCATTTTTCCTTGAAAAATACCCAGCCTATTATGCCCATGAACATAGGTGTTGTACTGGTTACTATGCCTGCTGATGCCGGACTTATATCCTTGAGACCGTACAGTAGCAATACAGTGAATAAGAATGATCCGCATAAGGCCTGTAATGCCAGAATCATCCAACTTGCCTTCGTCAATTCAGGAAATCCGCCTTCTCTGTAGAAAAGGATGGGCAGTATTGCCACTGAAGCCAGCAGGAAGCGAAGTCCTGAAGAAAGAAAGACCGGAAGACCGTCTACCATGATTTTACCAGCTACAACCGAGCTGCCGACAATAATCATTGCCAGCGAGAGATTTAGATATGCTTTAACCATTCAATACTCCTTTTGGAGATTGAGACTAAGCATGCGTCTAATATTTGTTTTGGATAAAATTGCGGTATTTGCCGGGAGTGATGCCGAACTGTCTGCGAAAGTGTCTGGTGAGGTGGCTCTGATCGAAAAATCCACAGGTTGCTGCTATCTCTGCCAGTCTTAATCCTGAATCGAGCATTGTTTTAGCCCGGTTGACCCGAACCTGTGTAAGATAGGCATGCGGGGTGATCCCGGTATGTTTTTCAAAAACCCTAATAAAGTGGAACGGACTTAAGCCTCCCAGCTCGGACAGTTGCTCAAGGTTTGAATCATCAGTGTAGCAGTCTTCAATATATTCACGGGCAATCTGCACTGCCCTGTGCTCGCTACCTTCCGGCGGTATATTTCTCTGGCTATCTGCATGGCGGGTAATCCAGTTGATCAGGAGGGTTAACAGGAGGGTTTCCTTTTCCAAGGATGAGGTTTTTTCTTCATCAAGAATTTTATGAACTTGAATGATCTGGTTGGCCAACTGGCTGTCATCAAGAATTCCGGCTCGAAAATGGGGTTGAAATGATTTCGGAGAAATTTCAGCGGCCGCATTTTTCATAAGCTCTGGGGGCAGGTAGAACATGCGGTAGGTCCAGCCTTCTTCAGAAAATGCATGACCGTCATGGGATTCTCCGGGAACAACAAGATTGATAAGTCCCTTGGAGGCAACCAGGTTTTCCCCACGGTATCTGAATCCCATTGCGCCTCTTTCAATAATTCCGACAGCGTAGTCCTCATGCATATGTCTGGAGAAATTCTGATTAGTATAGCTGGCTCTCAGCATTTCCACACTGCTCTTCATGAATGGAATTCTTTTGAGTTTTATTAATTCCGAGTCTTTTGGGGCTGGGGATTTTTTCTCCATGAGTCAGAGAATAGTATCAGAGCTGGATATTGCAAGTAAAAATGCCGAGAGCAGATACAACTCCTCCCGGCATCAATTAGCTGTTCAGGAAAGATTTCTACTGGTTGGAGTGTGCTTCTTTGATACGTGCTGCGAGATAGTCCTTTGACTCAGCGTCGTCAGCGTCAAAGCAGTGCCCGTCTTCACCGAGAAGTCCACCGGGAACAAGATCACCCAATTCGTCCGGATCGGTGATGCAATCGCCGAAAAAGCAGACTGAAAGCCAGCGGTCTGCCGGGTCGTCATCAATGACATCGACCATCACGTAAAGAGGCCATTTGGTCTGGGAGGTTTTTACACCGCGCATGGAATAAGTGACGCCGGGACGGGCATGAAATTCAATTTTTGTGTCACCAAGCGATTCCAGAAGTTCTTTGAATTCTACGAAAACTTTTTTCACTCCAGCAGGGTCCTGTTCCCATTCAGAAATAAATTTTTCCAGTTCCATTATAAACTCCTTGATAGATTCTGTTACATCCCAGACCGGACCGCTCCAGTCTGCAAAATTATGATTAAATTCATCATTAAGACATATTTTTGTCATTAATTTGCGATATTCATACTCTTATGTCTCGATATGGGCAATCAGGATTTGACATTGGTATTCAATCCAATGTAGGGAGACTGTATTCGTAACGGTAAACACAAAATCTTGGATACAGTTTAATGAAGTCAGCACAGGATATTTTTGCCGAATACCTTTCACGGCAACGACTTAAGATGACCCCTCAGCGCAGAACAATTCTGCAGGTGTTTCTCGCCGAGGAAGGCCACGTTTCCTCAGAAGAGCTGTACAACCTGATAAGAAAAGAAGATTCTTCCATCGGTCAGGCTACAGTTTACCGTACCCTGAAACTTCTTGCCGAATCCGGCATCGCAAAAGCTGTCGATTTCAACGACGGTGTAATCCGCTACGAGCATAAGTACGGTCATGAGCATCATGATCATCTTGTCTGTGAACGTTGCGGCAAAACCATCGAAGCAGTAGATAATGAAATCGAACATCTGCAGGAAGAACTCGCAAAGAAGCATGGTTTCGTGCTCACCCATCATGAAATGTACCTCTTCGGCGTATGCAAGGAGTGCCAGGAAAAAAGCGAATAAACACGCAGATATTTCCTTAACACACCCAAAAGCGCCGCCTGAACACAGCCGGCGCTTTTTTTGTGTTCATGGAATCTCTATACAGGCAGCAGGCTGGAATATATTCCAATTTAGTAATCTTCAAACAGGCTCATAAGGCCGCTCCAGACAGAGGATTGTATGATCAAGCCAGATTTTGAAAAAATGGAACTCATACCTGCCATCGCGCAGGATGCCGAAACAGGAGAGGTCCTGATGATGGCATACATGAATGAAGAAGCATGGAATAAAACGCTTGAAACCGGTGATGCCCATTACTGGAGCAGAAGCCGGAGTACCCTCTGGCATAAGGGCGGCACATCGGGCCATGTTCAGAAGATCAAGTCTATCAGAATTGACTGTGACAGTGACACTCTTGTGCTGCTTATTGATCAGATTGGCGGGGCTGCCTGCCACAAAGGTTATAGAAGCTGCTTTTATCGTGAACTAAAGGACGGCGAAGTTATTGAATGTTCGCCCATGGTTTTTGACCCCAAGGAGGTATACAAATAATGTCCAATAAGCTCAAAATCGGTCTGCCTAAAGGTTCCCTGCAGGATTCAACCATCAAACTCTTTGCCAAATCCGGCTGGAAAATCAACCTGCACCACAGAAACTACTTTCCGGATGTAAACGACGAAGAGCTCAATATTTCCATGTGCCGCGCGCAGGAGATGGCGAAATATGTCGAAGATGGCATTCTTGATGTCGGTATGACCGGTAAAGACTGGATCCTTGAAAACAACTCTGATGTTGTTGAAGTTTCCAGCCTCGTATACTCCAAAGTCTCAAACCGTCCTGCTCGCTGGATTCTCGCAGTAGCCGGAGATTCCCCCTACCAGAAGCCCGAAGATCTTGCGGGAAAAAAAGTTGCCACTGAACTTCTCGGTGTAACTAAGAAATACTTCGAAGATAAAGGCATTGATGTAGAGGTTTTTTATTCTTGGGGAGCCACTGAAGCCAAGGTGGTTGAAGGGCTTTGCGATGCTATTGTCGAGGTTACGGAGACCGGAACCACCATCAAGGCGCATGGGCTCAGAATCATTGATGAAGTGATGCAGACCAACACCCGTCTGATTGCCAACAAGGAAGCTTGGAATGATCCTTGGAAGCGTAAGAAAATAGAAAATATCAATCTGCTTTTGCAGGGTGCTCTCCGTGCTGAGAAAATGGTCGGCCTTAAAATGAACATGCCTAAGAAAGCTCTTGAACAAGCCATGAAGGTAATGCCCAGCTTGAATTCTCCCACTGTTTCCTCGCTTTCCGATGCCGAGTGGGTATCCGTTGAAATCATGGTCGAGGAAGTTGTTGTCCGTGAGCTTATCCCTCAGCTCATTGATATGGGCGCAGAAGGCATTATTGAATATCCTCTCAATAAAGTTATTTAATCATAATCCTGCCGTTTGATAAAAACCCGGAAAGTTGAAATCTTTCCGGGTTTTTTATTACTTAAAGACAGGATAAGTGCCGGTAATGTAGTGGTTTATGGAATCTTTTTTATCCCTCAAAGCGGAACACTGGTGTAAATCCAACATAGCTGCTTGTCAGAAAATTTTGCAGCAATGATCAAAATAGTCATGTGTGCTTTACATATAATCGCTAGAGTATTATCGGTGAACGCTGTTTACAGTGTGCGTTAGAATTGTTCTACTGCTAATAATATATTCGGTTCAATTCCAGTTTCTTCCTGAAAACATATATGGCCCTGCTCAGGCATGGTCGGTGCAGCTTAAGTCAGATTTAGGTATGACAGGCTGTGGTCCAGGAAGTGGTTTCTCAATAAAAAAGTGTATGTTCACTTGTCCATTAGCGTTATAGATTTTCGGAGGCATTTCCATGAAAGGCTTGCTGCGTTTCACATTGAAACAGACTGTTTTCATCAATGTTATTTTTGTACTGCTGATGGTTGTCGGTATTTTCAGCATGACAGATCTTCCGGTGGAACGTTATCCGAACGTGCACATGGGCAAGGTGATGGTAAGCGGCTTTCTGCCGGGAGCTTCTCCGTCTGATGTGGAAGCGCTGGTAACCAAAAAGATCGAAGATGCTTTGGACGATCTAGAAAATGTTGAATATATCCGATCGCGGTCTTTTCGTGAGCGTTCGAGCATCATGGTCAAGTTCATTGATGATACTGATTATGCAACGGGCTATGACGAATTAAGATTCAGGGTACTGTCGATCCAGAATGATCTTCCGAGGGAGATGGACCCGCCCAGTTTTATGGAGATCAATGTCAGTGAATGGCTTCCGGTCATCAGGCTGTGTCTGGTAGGCGACCGTGCTAACCGGGCCCTGTCCATGATGGCTGACGAGATAAAGGTCCAGTTGCGGAAGATACCGGGGGTTAATGAGGTTGAGATAGAGGGGGAGTATACCCGTGAATTTCATGTGAATCTCGATCCACGTAAACTGGTCCGTTTCAAGCTCACCTTTGATGATGTAGCAAGGGCACTCGATGAGGCAAATATTTCCATTCCTGCCGGAGACTTTGTTGCCGCGAGCGGTGAATATGTCATTGTAGTTGATGAGAGGTTTCGTACCCGTGAGGAGATTGCTGAAACCATCGTGCGCATGGACGGAGACGGTTCTTTTGTAACTGTCGGCGATGTTATGAGTGATGCCCGTGTTGCTTATCGTGATCCTCAGGTGATCACCTCCATTAACGGGCATAATGCGGTTACTCTTAAGATCGTTAAATCTGTGGACGGTAACGCGGTCACAATCGCTGAAGAAGTTGAAAAGATTGCTGATTCATTTCATGAACCTCTTGAAAAAGAAGGGGTCAGCATTGTTTTGACCAGTGATCAGCGTCTGCACATTGACGACGCGCTTAATACTCTTGGCATGAACCTGCTTGTGGGTATAGTGCTGGTTTTTATAGTTATTTACCTTGTTATGGGCTTCCGTAACGCAATGCTGACCACGATCGGGGTTCCTTTTGCCTTTCTGGTTACCATGATCATAATGAAGCTGACCGGGAACTCGCTCAACCAGATAACCCTGTTTTCCTTTGTTCTCGTTACGGGGATCATAGTTGATGACGCTATTGTCGTTGTGGAGAATATCTTCCGGCATGTGCAGGAGGGCAAGCCCCTCAAAGAGGCGGTAGTGGACGGAACTGCGGAGGTTTTTCTGCCCGTTGTTTCGGCAACTGCAACCACTGTTGCCGCGTTTCTGCCCATGCTTATTATGTCTGGATCTACCGGGGAGTTTTTTGCTCAGGTTCCCAAAGCAGTTACCTTCGCCCTCATAGCCTCCCTGATTGAGTGTCTTTTGATTCTTCCTCCGCATTTTCTGGATTGGCCGGGTGCTAAAAGCCTTGCCTTGAATAGTGAGAGGCACACTCGTGAGCCGGCCTTCATGCATCCTTTGCGCAAATGGACAGACGGACTTCTGTCTGTTGTGATGCGTTTCCGTTTCAGTTCCTTGACAGTTGTGCTTGTGGCTTTCATATCAGCTATTTTTATTCTGGGAGTTTCTCTCAGCGGTACTTTGCCGTTGATCAAAATCAAATTTTTTCCTGATGACTACTCACTTTATTATATTGAGCTAGAAGGCCCGGAAGCGACCCCTATCGAGGTTACTTCCGATAAACTTAAGCGTATTTCGGTATTTGTGGAAAAGATGGGGCCGGGCATGGCCAAGTCGGCCACGGCATTTGCCGGTTTTTATCAGAATGAGGACTACGAGATGGTCCATGGCAGCAATCTCGGAAATATCGTGGTTGAATTGCCGGCCAAGGAAAAACAGGTTTTTGCGGATGCTCCGAAAAATGATCCAGGCAGCCATCTTGAGTATATGCGTAAAGCCCTTGAACAGTTTGACGAGGAGGGGTGGACATTCCGTGTGCGCCCCGAGAAGGACGGGCCTCCTACCGGAAAGGATATAAACATACGTATTCTGGGTTCCGATCATGCCTCTGTGAAGGAGCTGACCTCGGCAATAATGAGATTTATCAAGGAGAATGAGGAGCTTGGTCCTCATCTTGTTAACCTCTCCACAGATGACGGTACACCCAACCGTATTTTCCGTTTTGAGCCGTTAAAGGAGAGAGTGGCTGAATACGGATTAACCCCCAGACAGGTCGCATCGTTATCGGGATCTGTTCTTGACGGCAGATTTGTCGGTGAATTCCGGCTTTCTGATGAAGATGTGGACCTCCGTCTAAAGATTGACCCTGATTATCTGCTCACTCCTGAAGATGCTCTGGCCATACCTGTACTGGAACATAATCAAAGTCCGGTCCGTCTCGGGGATATCTGTGATGTCTCCATTTACATGGAATCGGGGCAGTTCAACCGTTTTATGAGCCAGCGTGCGGTGACTATCACCGCAAATATCAAGCCCGGTTCAAGGCTTTCATCTCCAGCCGCAGTTAACAGGGTTCAGAAGTATTATGAGAGTGTGCGGTTAGACTATCCGGGGGCAACTATTAACTTCTCCGGTGAGTTCGAGTCGACCAAGAAGTCCTATACCTCGCTTGTTTATGCTTTTCTAACCGCTATTTTGATCATTTATCTAATTCTGGCGACCCAGTTTCAGTCTTATGCCCAGCCGGTTATCATTCTTTCTGCCGTGGTTTTTTCCCTGACCGGAGTAATTCTCGGGACCTTTGTGTCTCAGACAATATTCACTGTAAACAGTTTCATTGCCACTGTCGGTGTAACCGGTGTCGTGGTCAATGACTCCCTTGTGCTGCTGGATTTCATGAATAAGCTCTATAAAGGTGGAATGAACCGCAAGGAAGCCATGCGAGAAGGAGTGCGTATAAGACTGCGCCCCATTCTGCTTACGACTCTGACCACAACTCTTGGACTGCTGCCCATGGCTGTGGGATTTCCTTCCTACTCGCTGGTCTGGGGTGCTATGGCTTCAACATTTGTTACCGGTCTTTGTACAGCTACTTTTCTGACTTTGTTCATAATCCCCATTGAATGGGATCTGCTCATGGGTTTTATGGAGTGGCGTGAGAATCGCAGAAAAAAGAAGGATGTAGTCTCCTAATAAAGTACTTGCCTTTCCCGGCAATTTAATAATGGTCGCTTATAAAATCCCGTGCAGCTTATGTTGCCCGGGATTTTTCAATTTATTGATACAGCAAGCCATTCTTGCAAGTGCCGAAGCATATTGTCTTTTATGTGTTTGCAGCATTTTGCGGTATTGCGAATTCAATTCTTATTTTTGAGTAATTTATTAATACTAAATTTCCTTTTTGATCATAAATGGTAAAAAAAATCTGGACATAATTGTAATATCCGAGCAAAAAAACCTGTTTGTACACAGATACGGAACAATGTCTGGGAATCAGAAATTTCTTTTATCTCCAGCAGGGATGCTCAGGCCGGGACGTTTATCTTGTGTTTTTTTGTTATGGCTCTTTCCTGTGTTGCCGCATACTTCCATACTCGCGCCATTTTCAGAGTAGGGGGCAGGGAAGCTGGATAAAATATAAAAGGGGTGTGTTCCGGAATGGATAATTTACAAAAAAAATACGGGTTTTGGACTGCAACTGCAATGGTTGTGGGAATTGTTATAGGCTCCGGTGTATTCTTTAAGGCAGATGATGTCCTCAAGGCCGCAGGAGGTGATCTCCCTACTGCCCTGATCGCATGGCTGATCGGTGGGTCCATCATGGTTGTCACAGCATATGTTTTTTCAAAAATAGCTACCCGCATCGAGAAGGTAAACGGTCTCGTGGATTATTTTGAAGAAGCATATGGTGAAAAGGCCGGCTATATGGTCGGCTGGTTTATGACCTTCATTTACTACCCGACCCTTGTGGCCGTTCTTGCATGGGTTTCCGCTAACTATACTGTGGGCCTCATCGGAATGAAAGATGCTCTCTGGCCTCTTTCATTTGTATATTTGACCGGTTTTTTTCTTCTCAACTACTATTCACCTGTTCTGGCCGGTAAATGGCAGGTTTCTTCAACTGTAATCAAGCTCATTCCTCTTGGACTTGTGGCCATTGTCGGCGGAATAGCCGGACTGACCAGCGGCCAGACCATGCAGAATTTCGTCCAGACTGCTGAAGCCATTTCAGGCAGCGGTGGCGGACTTGCCGTTGCAACTCTCTCAACCGCTTTTGCCTACGAGGGCTGGATCATCGCAACTGTAATCAATGCCGAACTCAAGGATGCAAAACGCACTCTGCCCAAGGCTCTGGTTGTAGGGACAATTGCGGTAATGACCATCTACATGCTTTACTATCTCGGAATTTCAGGGGTGCTGACTAATGATCAGGTTCTGGCCGAGGGCGATGCTGCACCGGTTCGTGTTATTGAAATGATTTTCGGTTCTGTAGGCGGAACACTGCTTACTGTTTTCGTTATTATTTCCTGTCTGGGAACTCTCAACGGCCTGATCATGGGTTGTGCCCGCGGCATGTTTTCCATTGCTTCCCGTAATTTGGGGCCCAGAGCGGACCTGTTCAAGAAAATCAACCCCGTTACCAACAGCACCAGCCACTCCGCTATTCTGGGATATTTCCTTTCTCTGTTCTGGCTTATGGTCTGGTATGGTAACTTCCACGGCTGGTGGGGACAGTTCATGGATATCTCAGAACTGCCCATCGCATTCCTTTATGTTATCTACATTTCCATCTACATCTGGGTTATGAAAACTTTTACCGAACTCGGTCCGCTGGGCAGATTTATCTGTCCTGTGCTGGCCGGTTGCGGTTCAATTTATATAATCTGGGGTGCAATTCAGAAGGATATGTTTATTCACTTCCTGATTCTGGCTCTGCTGATTGCCGGAGCCGGAGTAGCCCTGATGAACAGCTCCAGACGCTAACCAATTTGCATTAAAAGAAAATAATCGTATGATACCCGCATTGCCTCGAATGTGGGTGTCAGACTGTCAGGAAAGCAAGATCTGAATTGTTGCTGCGTCAAAGATCCGATTGTTTTTTCACCAGTCTGTTGATTTTGAGTTTGTCAGCATAATCAAGCCCGCATTTTAAAATGCGGGCTTTTTGTTTAACGGGAGTAAGGTGAATATATGGGCAGTCTTGAAGAAAAGCTGGCTGAGCTTAACAGAAAATATGCTTTGGCTCTTGGTGATCGAGTAGCTGAACTTGAAAAAAATCTTGCAGACTATGAAAGTTCAGGTTCCATGGTGGATTTGGTGAAGCTTTACAAGGGAGCGCATGCGGTGGCAGGTTCGGCAAGAACTTTCGGACTTCCTGAGGTGACAGTCAAGGCCAAGGAACTGGAGTTGGCTGCACGTGATGGAAATGAAACAAAAATTTTACATGATAAATTATGCGCTTTAAAAAAATGCATTTCTTCCTGATTCTTGAGATAGTTAATAATAATATCTGAAGGTTTTGGTCGGTGGTTTTGAAGGGGGTATGTACCTTCCGAATGATTTTTTATGGTTGCATAGTGTCTACTTGATGGTTATAGGCTCCAAACTATGAGCAAAGATTTGATTGTTGTTGAGTCCCCGGCAAAGGTGAAGACTATTAGCAAGTTCCTTGGAAAGAACTATCAGGTGGCTGCTTCCGTTGGCCATGTGCGGGATCTTCCGAAGAACAAGCTCGGAGTCGAAGAAAACGGTGATTTTACCCCACAGTACCAGATCATTCCCGGAAAAGAGGATGTGGTCAATAAACTGAAGAAGGCTGCAGCAAAGGCTGATCATGTCTTCCTGGCTCCTGACCCCGACCGTGAAGGAGAGGCTATTGGGTGGCACGTTGCGGCCATCATCAAGGAAGTCAATGAGAATGTGAGCCGTATCCAGTTTAACGAAATTACTGCCAAGGCCGTTAAGGAAGCATTGGAGCACCCCAAGCCGCTAAACGAGCAGCTTTTCGATTCCCAGCAGGCGCGTCGTATTCTGGACCGCCTGGTTGGCTACAAAATTTCCCCCATCCTCTGGAAAAAGGTGAAACGCGGCATTTCCGCAGGGCGCGTCCAGTCTGTTGCCCTCAAGCTTGTTGTGGAGAGAGAAAAAGCCCGCCGTGCTTTTATTCCCGAGGAATACTGGCTTTTCAAAGCGCATGTTGAGGGTGATAATCCGCCTCCTTTTGTTGCTGACCTTTGGAAAGTGGACGGTAAGAAGGCTGAAATAGGTTCTGCTGAAGAAGCAGAAGCTCTTGAAGCTTCTGTCAAAGGAGTTCCTTTTGAGATTACCGATCTTACTGAAAAGGAACGCAAAAGAAATCCCCTGCCGCCTTATATCACTTCCACCCTTCAGCAGGACGCAAACCGCCGCCTGGGATATACTGCGAAAAGAACCATGACTCTTGCTCAGCGTCTGTACGAAGGTGTCGAACTCGGGGAGAAGGGAACAACAGCTCTCATCACCTACATGCGTACCGATTCCGTCCGAATTGCCAACGAAGCCCGCGATACAGCCAAGAAGGTTATTCTGGAGAAATACGGCAATGAGTTCTATCCGGAAAAGCCCCGGCACTATAAGTCCAAAGGTGGGGCGCAGGACGCTCACGAAGCGATCCGTCCTGTTGATGCTTCAATTCTTCCCGAGGATGTGAAACCTTTTCTTCCGGCGGACCAGTTCAAGGTTTACAAGTTGATCTGGAACCGTTTTATTGCCTCTCAGATGGCTCCGGCCCGTTTCTGGGATACCGTGGTCACCATTGAGGCCAAGGACACCATCTGGCGTTCAAAGGGCGAGCGTCTGCTTTTTCCCGGTTTCATGCGTGTGATCGGTAAAACCGGAGATGAAAACCTTGTTGAGCTCCCCAAGCTTGAAAAAGGTACGGTACTCAAGGTCAACAAGATTGACAGTGAACAGAAGTTTACTCAGCCGCCGGCCCGTTACTCCGAAGCATCTCTGGTGCGGGAGCTTGAGGAAAAGGGTATAGGCCGCCCCTCTACCTACGCTTCCATTATTTCTACTATCCAGGATCGCGGTTACGTCAATCTTGATGAAAAGAAATTTATTCCAACCGAGCTTGGTTTTGTTGTCAGTGATCAGCTCTCGGAACACTTCAAGGAGCTTATGGATGTAGGGTTCACTGCAGCCATGGAAAAGCAGCTTGATGATGTTGCAGAGGGCAAGATGGAGTGGACCTCGCTGATGAAAAGCTTTGTTGACGGGTTTTACCCTACTCTTGAAACCGCTTCCAAGGAAATGAAGCGCGGAGGAGAGGATACGGGTATCACCTGTGAGAAGTGCGGCAGTCCGATGGTAATCAAGTTCGGTCGTACCGGGGAATTTCTCGGCTGCTCCAATTATCCTGACTGCAAGAGTATCGTCAATTTCACCCGGGATGAAAAAGGCAAGATCGTTCCCCTTGAAGATGAAGCTCCTGAGGACACCGGAGTCACCTGTGACAAATGCGGTTCTCCCATGGCAGTAAAACGCTCCAGTCGCGGAGAGTTTCTTGGGTGCACTGCTTACCCAGACTGCCGCAATATCAAGAATTTTGAACGTGACGATGAGGGTAAGATTAAAGTCGTTGAGACGGCGGAGCCGAAAGTTGTCGGTAAGTGTCCAGACTGCGAGAAGGGTGATTTAATTATCAAACATGCCCGTAGCGGCAGCCGTTTTATTGCCTGCTCAAATTATCCTGACTGCAAATATGCAAAGCCTTTCTCAACCGGGGTAAAGTGCCCGCGAGAAGGCTGCAAGGGCGATCTGGTTGAGAAAAGCTCCCGCCGTGGAAAGATTTTTTATTCCTGTGACCAGTATCCGGACTGTGATTATGCCGTTTGGTATCCTCCGATAGATGGTCCGTGTCCAAAATGCGGTCATCCGGTTCTGGTCAAAAAGACTACCCGTGCCAAAGGAGAGCATATAGCGTGTCCTGAGAAAGGGTGCGGTTATGTTCAGGAGTCTGAAGAAAGCTGAAATTGATAACCACCTGTTTTCACGTGAAACTAGAAAAAGTCTAAATTTTTTGTAGTTGAGTGAAAGACCAATTCAACCCTTTCCAGCTTTGATTTGGAAAGGGTTTTTTGTGTGTGACTGAAGGGCTTCGGCCAGAGGGTATTTTGAAATTGGCGTAGCAGAGGAATTTCGTGTACTTTGCAATCGGTAGTTGCGGGGATCATGTTTCGTAACTTCAGCCAACAGCAGCTTTATGGCTCTGTTTGTGGAGGGAATCGGGATTCTGATCTCTGTTCCGCCTTATCACTAATAAATTCAATCGGTGCAGCAAGAGCGCCGTAATGAGGAAATAATAATGTCTGAATATAAATTCGGCTGGGTCGCACTGATCGGCCCCCCCAATGCCGGTAAATCCACATTGATGAATCACTATCTCGGCCAGAAGGTGGCAATCGTGTCTCCCAAACCCCAGACCACCCGTAACCGCATCAGCGGTATTCTGAGTAACGATGAGTCACAGGTTGTTTTTCTGGATACTCCCGGTATCCACCGCATGCGTGGTAAGATGAACCGTTTTCTGCTTGATTCTGCATGGGAGGCGCTGGGCAACTCGGATGCTATTATAGTCCTTTTTGATGCAGCTCTGTATGCTTCCAAGCCTCATCTCATGGAGAAGGATCTGGAGCCGGTGGTCAAATCTGTCAATCAGTCCCGCAGACCGGTTTTCGTTGCTGTTAACAAAGTTGACAAAGTTAAAGATAAAGCCAGATTGCTTCCGGTTATGGAAAAAGCCCAGGAATTCTGGCCTGAGGCGCAGTTCTTTCCTGTTTCCGCTTTAAAGGGCGAGGGGGCGGATGTGCTTCTGGAAAAAGTCGTTGAGGCTCTACCGGAAGGAGCGCCCATGTTTCCTGAAGATCAGATCTCAACTGTTCCTCTGCGCTTTATGGCTTCTGAAACTGTAAGGGAAAAACTTTTTATGAGTCTTCAGCAGGAACTCCCCTACAACACTGCGGTGGAAATTGAATTCTGGACCGAGGAAACAGACCGCAATCTGGTTAATATCGGGGCAATAATATATACGACCAAAAAGAACCACAAAGGTATGATCATTGGTAAGGGTGGCCAGAACTTGAAGAAAATCGGTTCACAGGCCCGTCAGGAACTCGAAGAGATGCTCGAAATGAAAGTCATGCTGGAACTGTGGGTCAAAGTCCGTGAAGGCTGGACTGAAGATGTCGGCTTTCTGCGCTCATTGGGACTCGGCGAGTAGCCGGTTTCGATGAATCTTGTCCTTTTGTTTTCTTTTTATTAAAGAAATTTATATAATCAACCGAATTTTACAGTAGGCCGTTTTTATAAACAGGCGGCATTGATCGTATGAGTAACAGGGAAAAAGAACTTAAGTGCAACCTCGCTGAGGTTAAGGAAGAAGTGGCTGATGCGGCATTCCGCTGCGGGCGTAAAGTTGATGACGTTACCGTTTGTGCTGTTTCCAAGCTGCATGCCGCTTCAGATATCGAGATATTATATAATGCCGGGCACCGTTGCTTCGGGGAGTCCTATGTTCAGGAGGCCCTAGCCAAGCAGCAGGAGTTGTCCGGGCTTGATATCGACTGGCATTTTATTGGTGGACTGCAGTCCAAGAAGGCCAAACAGGTAGCTGGTAATTTCAGCGCGGTGCACAGCGTTGATTCTTCCAAGTTAGCTTTTTTGCTGAATAAAAAGGCTGAGCAGCTTGAGGTTGTTCAGAACATTCTTATTCAGGTCAATACGGCAGGGGAAGAGCAGAAAAGCGGTGTGGGCGAGGAACAGCTCCCTGCACTTATTGAAGAAGTGCTCGGGTTGAATAATATCAAACTTGTAGGTTTGATGGCTCTGCCTCCGTTTTTTGACAAACCTGAACAGGCCAGACCGTATTTTGCCCGCTTGAGAATGCTTGGCGAAGGTATGGAGAAACTGTTCGGGATAAGCCTTCCCGAGCTGTCCATGGGCATGACCGGTGATTTCAAGGTTGCAATTGAGGAAGGTTCCACCATGGTCAGGGTTGGAACGAAAATATTCGGAAAAAGGCCAGGATACTGTTAGTTTAAGTGCAATGTAACTAAACGTGAACAAGGGCTTTAAAACTACCTAACAGGCGGAACTAATGGATCTGGGTACAGTCATAGGCATCGTGCTCTCTTTCGGGCTGGTTCTCTCGGCTATTCTTGTCGGTAGTTCTCTGACTATTTTTATTTCTGTTCCGTCTATGCTGATTGTTATTGGCGGGACTATCGGGGCATCATTGGTCAACTATCCCATGGGACATGTGCTGGGGGTTGTCGGTGTAATCAAGAAAACTTTTTTTTCCAGCCTTGAATCGCCCTCTGAAATCATTGATAAGTTCATGGATTTTGCTAACCGCGCCCGCCGCGAAGGTATCCTCTCGCTTGAGCCTGCACTTAAGTCCATAGAGGATGATTTCCTTCGTAAAGGGTTGCAGCTTACGGTGGACGGTCTTGAGCCGCAGGTCATTCAGGAGATTCTGGAGACTGAAATCCAGTACCTGGAGAACAGGCACGAAACCGGCGCCGAGATTCTCAAGATTTTTGCTGACTTTGCTCCGGCCATGGGCATGATCGGTACTGTTATCGGTCTGGTGCAGATGCTTCAGACCATGAGTGACCCCAGTACCATCGGCCCGGCAATGGCTGTTGCACTGCTGACCACTCTTTATGGAGCTATTCTTGCCAACCTTGTATTCACTCCCATGTCAGGCAAGCTTAAAACACGCAGCAAAGAGGAGATTCTGCTCCGTGAAATGGTCATGGAAGGGATAATTTCTATTTCCAAAGGTGAGAACCCCAAAATCATAGAGGAAAAGCTGAACAGCTTTCTGCCTCCGAAAATCCGTAAAATAGTTGATTAATAACTGATCGATAGCAATTGCCGTAAGGAGCTGCATGGGTAGAAAGAAGAAGCCGCCTGAGCCGGAAGGCCAGCCTCTGTGGCTGGTGACTTTCAGTGATCTCATGACTCTCATGCTTACCTTTTTTGTCCTTCTGGTAAGTATGTCGGTTGTTGACGAGCGCAGGAAGCTTGTTGTCCTCGGTTCCATCATCGGTACCTTCGGCTTCGGAACCAAGGGATATGATGTTTTATCCCAGAATGACGCACGCCGTACTGTTGAGGTGGGACCGTTGGAGATCACTTCCGATCTTGAGCCTATCAAGCCGCTGTTGTGGGAATTTGCAGAAGAAGACCTTCGCTTTGAGTCCAACCGTTTTGTTCAGATTCTTTCCATCGGTGCCGATGTCCTTTTCACACCAGACAGCACCAACCTATCTCTTGAAGGCGAGAGAATACTGGACACGGTTCTTCCCGTCCTCAAGCGGGTCAAGCATCCGGTTATGGTGGCCGGCCATACTTCAATACTGCGTGACGAGCTGGGAGAGGACTACCGAGTGGAGGATAAGAATTTAACTCCTGATATTTCATGGAAAATATCTTTGGACAGGTCACTGGCTGTTTACAGTTATCTGGTTAACAAGGGTATGAATCCGGAGATGTTGAAGCTTGAAGCTTTTGGTAAATTTCGCCCCCGGCATCCTAATTCAAACCCTGAAGGAAGAAAAATGAATCGGAGGGTGGACCTGGTCCTAGATACCCGCAGTGCCGCCGTGGAAAAAGAGTTGAAAGAATACCAACGTCCTGTTGAAAAAGATGAATCCTTCAAGTTCGATGGATTTGAATTTCCTATCGGTGATCCCCGCAACCCTGAAACACGGGATCAGTGAGGTAGGCTGTGGGCAGGGATAAGGTAAAAAAGCCGCCGGAGCCGGGCGGGGGGTGGCTGGTAACTTTTTCAGATCTGGTGACCCTGCTTTTGACTTTTTTTGTGCTCCTGCTAAGTATGGCTTCAATGGACCAGAGCTTTATTACCCGCGTGACTATCATGCCTGCTGAACTTGGCTTTCTTGATAAGCGCAGCGCGGGAAGGGTGTCTGCCAAAGTAAAGCTCGTCAGTGAGTTCCTTGAAAGACCCTGGGAGGTTCTGGAGAGGCAGAACCGGATAAAAGATCTTCTTTTCCCGGATGATGTACTCCCACCGGATATGGACCGCTCCACTCTTGATGAAAACCTGAAGGTATTGGCAAAACCCGAGGGGGTCGCGTTGGTGCTTACTGACAAACTGCTGTTTCCTCTTGGTGAGTCTAAGCTTGACGAGAGTGCCAAAAGGCTGCTTTACCAACTGGTTCCGGTTCTGGACTATCTGGGCACGGCTGATGTAAATGTTGCCGGGTACACTGACAACGTGGGTGGCATGAGTCTGTCAAATTTTGAGCTTTCCGGCGACAGGGCAATGTCTGTGCTCACTTTTTTTGTGGAGCAGGGGATTCAGAACGAAAGAATGACGGTTTCAGCTTACGGGCCTACTTATCCGATGTTCAGCAATACGACACCGGAAGGCCGTAACCAGAATCGGCGAGTGGAAATATTGATCAAAACCACCCCGCATATGGGTGGATATTAACTAAACGAAGAGGCTGACAGAAATGGCTGACGAAAGTGGCGAAGAGCCGAAAAAGAAAGGTGGACTACTGAAGTGGATCATCCTTGTGGTGCTGCTGGCAGCTCTTGGTGGAGGCGGGTTTTTCGCCTATCAGAAATTTTTTGCCGCTCCGCCGGAGGATGCAGCGGAAGCTCCTCAGGAAGATACCGCTGCTGACCCCGATCAGGGGCCTTTACCTGGAGAAGGCTTCAACGTGACACTTCCGACTTTTGTTGTGAACCTTGCCGACCCTCTTGGGCGAAGGTATCTCAAGCTGGGTGTTGATGTTGAAGTGGTCAGCGAGGAAGCTGTTGCTGAGCTGTCCAAAAAAGAGCCGATGGTTAAAGATACCCTGATTCTTCTGCTTTCAAGTAAGACATTTCAGGATCTTTCCAGCATGGAGAGCAAAATCCTTCTTAAAAAGGAAATTGTTGACAGGCTCAACCAGATTCTGGGCGGCTCTAAAGTTTTACAGGTATATTTCACAGATATGGTTATCCAGTAGCATGGAAATTGCTGGTAGGTTTTTGGCAGTCATTAATTTGTCGCTGCTTCACCGAGGGTAACTGTATGAACATAGTCGGAGGTAAACTGCAATGATGTCTGATGATCTTGATCAGGATAAACTGGCACAGGAATGGGCGGATGCCCTGACCGATGATTCTGATGACGGTGATCCTCTGGCTGATGATCTTGGTGGCGGTGGTGATGAAGCCCTAGCAGATGAATGGGCTGCTGCTCTTTCCGAACAGGATGACTCCGGAGGCAGTGACGAAGACGCGTTGGCCGATGAATGGGCCGCTGCTTTGGGTGAGCAGGGTGATGACCTGGGCGGGCTTGGTGGCGGCGGTGGCGGTGGCGATGCCGACCTAGCAGATGAATGGGCTGCTGCGCTTGCTGAAGATACCGGTGATGATATCCGCAAGGAGAAAGAACAGGAATTTCTCAGGACTCAGACCCGTGATGCTGACTTCAAGGATATGACCAACGAGGCTAAGAACCCCAGACATGACGGTTCCCGTCGTGATCTTGACTTTATCCTTGATATCCCTCTTGATGTTTCCGCTGAGCTGGGACGCTCCAAAATGCTGATTAATGAATTGCTTCAACTCGGAACCGGCTCTGTTGTAGAGTTGACGAAGCTGGCCGGTGAGCCGCTTGAGATTTATGTCAACGGCAAGCTGGTCGCACGTGGAGAAGCTGTCGTCATTAATGAAAAATTCGGTATAAGACTGACAGACATCATCAGCCCTATCGAGCGGGTGAAGCATCTTGCCTAACGCAACATCCATACCTCCCATGGTGCCGGATGCAGGGGTCGGCTCCATTCTCAAAATGGGTGGGGCCTTGTTTTTCATACTGGCGATGCTGCTGCTGGCTTTTTACCTTTTGCGGAGATTCAATATCGGTGGCAGTTTTCCCGGTGTACGCAAGGGGGCGCTACAGATTGTTGACCGTCTTCCGATAGGCCCCCGGCAGAATATTACAGTGGTCAAATACAAGGATCGCGAGATGGTGGTCGGGGTGACTCAGGATCGAATAACTTTGCTGCATGCAGGGGATGAAGGGCATGAACCCAGAAATAAAGATTTTTCCGGATATCTTGAAAAAGAAAGTTCCGGCTCTTCTGACTCTTAGCGTAGTTCTTCTGCTGATTCTGCCTGCAGTTGTCTTTGCGCAGGAACAGACTATTCCCACGCTGACGCTCAATCTCGCAGCAGGACAGGAGGAGCCCGAGCAGGTCGCCAAGATGCTGGAGATCCTGTTTCTGCTGACCGTTCTGGGGATGGCTCCTTCAATACTGCTGACGATGACTTCATTCACCCGAATAATCATCGTTTTTCATTTCTTGAGGCAGGCGATGGGAACCCAGCAAATGCCGCCCAACCAGATCCTTGCTTCCCTGGCTATTTTTATGACTGTAGTCATCATGATGCCGACCGGAAAAGCTATAAATGACACGGCTCTGCAGCCTTATCTCAATGAGGAGATCGGGTTCAGTCAAGCTTTGGACAAAGCCCAGATCCCGGTTCGCAGCTTTCTCTTCAAGCATACACGGGAAAAGGATCTTTCAATTTTCTACTCCATTACCGGC
Organism: Maridesulfovibrio salinus; assembly: GCF_055394525.1. Classification (NCBI taxonomy): domain Bacteria; kingdom Pseudomonadati; phylum Thermodesulfobacteriota; class Desulfovibrionia; order Desulfovibrionales; family Desulfovibrionaceae; genus Maridesulfovibrio; species Maridesulfovibrio salinus. The sequence goes on along the minus strand of NZ_AP042461.1, from coordinate 474,739 downwards.
GAAAAAAGACCTGAGACCAAAGAAGATGTAAATACTATGCTTCTGGTTGCTGCTTACACCATCAGTGAGCTTAAAACAGGATTTACTATCGGGTTCTTAATTTACATACCTTTTTTGATTCTCGATATGGTTATCGCCAGTATCCTTCTAGCGATGGGTATGATGATGCTGCCGCCGGCAATGGTTTCACTGCCTTTTAAAATTTTGCTCTTTATCATGGTTGACGGATGGTCGCTCCTGACAGGATCAATCGTCAACACGTTCCAGTGACCGGGGGAGTAGTGCGTCTTTTTTACCTGGAGGTTTGTTATGACTCCTGAATTTGTTATCGGCTTCGCAAGACAGTCAATTGAGCTGGCCCTTACGCTCGCCCTGCCCATGCTGGCAGTGGGGCTGGTTGTAGGTATTTTCGTATCAGTTATTCAGGCGGCTACCCAGATTCAGGAGATGACTTTAACCTTTGTTCCGAAGATTGTTTCAATGTTTCTGGCCCTGCTTTTCGCTTTCCCCTGGATAATGGACAAAATGATAGAGTTTACCAGAAATATATTTCTAAACCTCCCTAATTATATAAAATAGAAAAAGTTTAGACTTTACTTAAAAACTAAGCCCCGCAGTGCAGAGTAACTCTGCACTGCGGGGCTTTGACATTCAACATACTGTTTTTATGATGATAATCTTCTTGAAAACTCACTGATAAGCATCGCACCCGCCTGAGCAACGTTCAAGGAGTCAAAGTCACGGCGAAAAGGGATATGAATAAGTTTTTCGCAGCGTTTTTCTACATTGAATCGTATTCCCTTTTCCTCATTGCCAAGGACCAGAATCGACGGACTGTTCAGTTCGGTGGTATAGGCCGGTGAGGAGTCTTCAGACAGGCCAGCCCCGTATATACTTATTCCCAAGTCCAACGCTTTATCCAGAGCCTGAGATATGTTGCTTACCCGGGCCACTGGTAATTTGGTCAGCGCTCCTGCACTGGCTTTGACCGCTGCAGGTCCTAAAAACGCTCCACCATGTTTCGCGGTCACTATCCCCGCACCGCCGAGAGCATAAAGGGTGCGGGCCAGAACTCCGATATTTCCGGGATCCTGTACCTGGTCCAGAACTACCAGCAGGGGCAGTGGGGCTTCGCTGATTGTCTGCAGCAGGTTGTCATAATCCGCGAATGAAAGAGCAGCGACTCGTGCGATTACCCCCTGATGATTGCCTGTAAATATTCGGCTCAGTTCAGCTTTGTCGGCTATTTTGTACTTGATGCCGAATTTTTTGCATCTTTGGATCGTGCGCTCGAAATTTTTGTCCTGACGGCCTTTTTGTAGAAATAGCAGGTCGATCCTTTCCGGAGCGTCCAAAAGTAGCTCCTGGACCGGTTTACGGCCCGCTATGATAGTATTGTCATTATCTCTGGTATTGTTTTTCATCATTTTTTGCCTTGTATATTTAAGTACGCTGAAAACATCGGGACTTCTAAACTGTTGAAGCTGCCTAGTCCAGTCTGTTTAAAACAGTGCGTGATGGTGGATTTTGATTGCTCAATTAAAAAGATATGTTACATTTTCCCAGTTTCAGGGACGGGGTAAAAGGTATCGTTTTCAAACGGTAGATTTCCCGAAAACCCTTATGGCACAACTGTTTCTGTAGCCTATTCCTTTTGTTTTACTATTGCAAACGGTCCAACTTTAGGATAGCTCTACTATTGTTTGATTTCATCAAAAATGCACGGAAAACTCTTTAATAATTAAGTCCTTGAGCATAATAATGCCGCAAGTAAGCGGTTAAAATCTATACTTTTTCTAAATAATCTATGGATAAGATCAAAACTTTTGCAGTCAAGACTGACAAGGGGTCGAACATGCTGAATTCGCTCCGTTTACTGGCATTACTGGCAGTTTTTTTTATTTTTGCCGGGTGTGCTGCCAAAACCGCACCCGTAGCTGAAAAGGAGGTTTGCGATCCTCCTGTTCAGGTTGAACCAAAAATTGAAACCGAGGCTGAAGTCGCGGATTCTGGCCTGCAGCCTCTGGACCCTGAGCTTGAGGAAGCTCCCGAGGAACCGGAATCCCTCACCCCTGAGGAACAGAAGGTTCTTCAGTCCAGTAATGGTATATATTTTAATCTGGATGAACACGACACAAAAGAAGTTCGCCAGTATTTCGGGTTTTTTACACATAAGGCCCGTAAAACCTTCGCCCGCTGGCTGAAACGCTCCGAGCCTTTTCTGCCTTATGTGCGTCAGGTCCTCTCTGATAACAATATGCCGCAGGACCTTGCCATGCTGCCTTTCGCTGAAAGCGGATACAATGCATGGGCTTATTCCCGCGCAGGTGCTGCCGGGATGTGGCAGTTCATGCCTTATACAGGGCGCAAGTTCGGTCTGCGTGTTGACTGGTGGGTTGATGAAAGACGTGATCCGCACAAAGCCACCAAGGCTGCAGTTGAATATCTGAAAGTTCTCCATGAAATGTTCGGTGACTGGCATCTAGCCCTTGCTGCTTATAATGCGGGTGAAGGTAAGATCGGCAGGGCTTTAAGGAAGACCGGCTGTGATAACTTTTTTGATCTGACCAAGAACAATTACAAGCTCAGCTACCGCTACAGACTGCGCAAGGAAACCAAGAACTATGTGCCCAAGTTTATAGCTATTTCCAAGATTTTCAAGAATCTGGAAGAACTTGGGTTTGATAATATTGATTGGGATAAAGGCATTCAGGTTGAGACTATCAAAGTTCCCGGTGGAACTGATCTTCTTGCCCTGGCAAAAGCATGTGGCATGAAATGGAAAGAATTCCACCATCTCAACCCCCATTTCCGCCGTCAGGTCAGCCCTCCCGATGGCGAGATCAATGCATATCTGCCAGAGCGGGTGATGGCTGACGCTTCTGATTATCTTGAATCTCCGGGTGCACGTCCATTCGCGGGCTACAAACGGTACAAAATCCGTTCAGGAGACTCCTGGTATCGAATCGGACGCAGATATGGTGTTCCTGTTGCAGTTCTTAAATCTGTCAACAATCGCAGATCCAATCTGATCAGGCCGGGGCAGTACATCATGATTCCCGGTAAGGATTCTCAAAAATCATTTTATTCCGCAAAGAAAAGTAAGACCCGCCGTACTGCACAGAGTCGTTCCAACTACCGTGTACGCAGAGGGGATACTCTCTGGGATATTTCAAGGCGTTATAATGTGAGCGTGAAGACTCTGCGTAAAACCAATGGGCTTTACTCCAACAAGCTCAAAATTGGACAGAAGCTCTATATTCCTGATAATAATGCCCGAAGCTCCGCCCGTTCTATCGCAAAGGCAGAGAATGTGAAGCAGCAGCTTGTCAGGTATCGTGTCAGACGCGGCGACAATCTCTGGAAGATCGCCCGCCGTTTCGGAGTCAAGGTTTCTTCTCTCATGAAATGGAACAGGCTTAATTCCAAAAGTATCATCAGACCTGGTGACAGGCTTAAAGTTTACGTTCGGTAGACTGTTTTCCCGATTAAAACCAAGGGCGGCTGCATGATTGCAGCCGCCTTTTTCGCTTTTAGGAACTTATCCATGATGTCAGACTGGTTGCATTTTAAGCCGGTTTGGTGGAGGTTGTTCCTTTCTTTCAGTTACAACAAGGTATAATAGACCATGGCAATTCAAAGCACCAATCCCATGAATGGAAAAGTCGAAATGGTTTTCGACGAACTTACTTCTGAACAGACCGATATAGCTCTTGGCAATGTTGAAGCCGCCTATCGTAAGTGGCGTAACACTCCGGTCGAGCACAGGGCAGACTGTTTAAAAAGTCTGGCTCTGGTTCTCAGAGAAAAAGCCGATGATTTTGCTTATCTTATGGCAGTCGAGATGGGTAAACCCTTGAATTCCGGCAGGGCTGAAGTCCTTAAGGCCGCGACCGTTTGCGACTATTACGCTGAAAATGGTGCGGCAATGCTTGAGAGAAAGGAGATGGCAGTTGATGGGATGCAGGCATATGTGGAGTATGCCTCCATGGGTACTGTTCTGGCCGTTATGCCCTGGAACTATCCGGTTTGGCAGGTTTTACGCATTGCTGTTCCTACTCTTATGGCCGGAAATACAATGGTGCTTAAGCACGCTTCAAATGTCCCGCAGTGCGCTTTGGCTATTGAGGAGGCTTTTCAGGAGTCGAAGTTTCCTGCAAATGTTTTTCGTACTTTGTTAATTGGTGCGGGACAGGTTGAGTCTGTACTGGAGCATGATTCTGTTGTGGGAGTGTGTCTCACCGGAAGTGAAGATGCCGGGAGGAAGGTTGCAGCCATTGCGGGTTCAAAGCTGAAAAAAAGCGTGATGGAACTTGGCGGGAGCGATGCTTTTGTTGTTTTGGCGGATGCAGATCTTGACAAGGCCGCCGAGACCGGTGCTGCTTCCCGCTGCTCCAATGCGGGACAGGCCTGTATCGCTGCAAAGCGTTTTATTGTTCACAATGATGTCTATGATGATTTTGTGGGCAAGTTGAAAGCTCAAATGGAAATCATTCCAGTCGGAGACCCTCTATCTGAAGAGACTGTTATGGGTCCAATGGCTTCTCATGCTTTCAGAAATGAGTTGCAGTCCCAGGTTGACCGCTGTGTTTCCGCAGGTGGGCAGGTGCTTATGGGCGGACAGATTCCTGATGGTGATGCAGCATTTTATCCCGCTACTATAATTTCGGGAATCCCGTTTGATTCAGATGTGGCTCGTGAGGAGTTTTTTGGTCCGGTTGCAATGATATTTCGTGCTCAGAATGAAGCAGAAGCCATGAAAATGGCCAATGACAGCCGTTTTGGTTTGGGAGGGGCTGTGTGGACCAGAGACGAGGGAAAGGGGCTTAAATTAGCCCGCCAGATCGAAGCAGGCCTCGTCTACGTTAACGGCAGGGTTAGCAGCAGGCCCCCTTTGCCCTTCGGCGGAGTGAAGAACTCCGGCTACGGACGAGAATTGGCAGAACATGGAATCCGCGAGTTTGTGAATGTAAAGTCCATCTGTATTGGTTAACCCCTAAAGGCTCCCGCACGTAGCCCTGCCTTTATCCCGTATCCTGTTATAATTATGAAGATATTTTTTACGGGCTAACTGTCCGAAATACAGACAGTTAATTAGAGATAAGTCATGGTACAATTAAAAAGCTCCAAGTAAGCTTTTTTTAAATAATCAAGACCTCTCAGATTGTTTACAGTTGGATGGTTTTGACCTTCCGTTTTTCTATAGATTCATCAGCAATAATTGGCGTGCTTCTTTCTCGTTCAGCTCAACCCCAGTCCATATTTTGAATTGCTCAAGCCCCTGGTGGATGAACATTTCTATGCCATGGAGGATTTTGCATCCTTTTGTTTTTGCTTCTTTGAGTAAAATTGTCTCCATAGGATTGTAGACAAGGTCGTAGACTATTGTTTGTTCATCCTGATTATCCATGATCATGGGGTTGATCTTTTCAAATTTACCGGACATTCCCAGAGAAGTAGAGTTTATAACAAGATCAAAGTGTTGATCTCCTCGATGCTCCCAATCTATAGATGACATTTTAAACTCGCAAGCAAGATCATCAGCTTTGCTTTCAGTCCTGTTGGTTACGTATATTTCTTCTATATTCAATTCCTTAAGACCTGTGAGCGCAGCGCGAGCAGCTCCACCAGCTCCGATCACAAGAGCTCTCTCAATCTGATCACAATACGGCCGTAGTGGTTCGGAAACCCCCGCAGCGTCAGTATTATCTCCCACGATTTTATCATCCCGCCAGTAAAGTGTATTCACCGCACCTACGGAACGAGCACGCTCCGTCAGTTGATCAGTGAAGTCCATTACGGATAGTTTATGTGGAATTGTCACACTCGCGCCGGAAATTGGCAGGTCGCGGAATGTGCGCATGAAGCTCTCCACTTTTTCCGGCATGGTAGGCCACTTCATGTAAACAGCCGGGATATCATATTGATTGAAACCCCAGTTGTGAAGCAGGGGGCTCATAGTATGTCCCAAGGGGTGTCCAATTATGCCAAAAAGTTTCTCAGGTCTGAAAACGTTCATATTTTGCTCCTGTGGACATTTGTGTTTGTTCGCAGTGTCCAAATCGTTTTTTTGCAATAAAACGCTTAAATTTGGTGATAAAATCTGGAGTTATATTGAAAGGCAGGATGTCTGTGTTTGGACAGTCCGGTCTAAACTAATTGATTATGCAAATTGTCGCAAATTCCAAGATGTCAGCAGAATAGACTATTAACCAACATACAGGTTGTGGGCTTCCGGGGAAATTTTTATTGCATTTTGGAGGATATTAAACCTGTTGCAAAAAGGATCAGTCCTGCTGAGAGAATTCCGGCAGAGCGTCCGGAATCAAAAAGCCCGGCACGAATCTGATTCCTGCCGGGCTTATACTTGCTGATTATGACTTTGTCATTAAATGGCATCTGCTCCAGCTTGAAGAGCTTCGGCATTTTTAGGAATCAGATGGCTGTAGTGAGCGGAAATCACGTTTTCAAGAGAGTCGATGACTGCCTGAAGTTCCATGATTCCTGTCGCTTTTACGAAAGCGCCCAGAGCAACCATGTTTGCCATGCGGGTATTACCGATCTTGTCGGCAATTTCGTTGCAGGGGACCATGTAAGACTTTATTCTCTCAGTATCGACCAGGTCTGCGTCAATAAGAGAAGAGTTAACAATCTGGATGCCGTTATCCTGAAGCATGGGCTGAAACTTATCAAGTGAAGGACGGTTCATGATTATCAGACTGTGAGGCCTGCGGATAATCGGTGAACCGATTTCATCTTCGGAAAGAACAACGGTACAGTTTGCCGTGCCTCCGCGCATTTCAGGTCCGTAAACAGGAATATAGGTTACATTGAGATCTGCATTCATGCCGGAGTAGGCCAGCAGATTACCGATGAGCATAACGCCCTGTCCGCCGAAACCGGCAATGATGCTGTCGAGGTATTTGCTCATCCTAGTCCTCCGCGGTTACGTCTTTATATTCACCCAGGGGGAAGTAGGGGATCATTTCGGATTCAACCCTTTCGTTAGCCTGAATGGGAGTCATTCTCCAGTTGGTGGGGCAGGTTGCGAGCAGTTCGATGAAACCGAAGCCGAGTCCCTTCTGCTGCACTTCGAAAGCCTTTTTCATGGCTTTTTTGGCCTTGCGGATGTTTTTTACATTATTCAAGGCAACGCGTGCAGAGTAAGCAGTTCCACCAAGCTGTGCAATTATTTCAGCCATGCGGATTGCCTGACCTTCCTTCATTGGATCTCGTCCGGCAGGTGAAGTCGTTGTTTTCTGACCTTCCATTGTGGTGGGGGCCATCTGTCCACCGGTCATTCCGTAAACTGTGTTGTTTACGAAAATGATGGATACTTTTTCACCGCGGTTGGCAATATGCATGATCTCAGCCATACCGATGGAAGCGAGGTCGCCATCACCCTGGTATGAGAGCACGAATTTGTCGGTACGGGCGCGTTTTACACCGGTTGCGACTGCTGGAGCACGTCCGTGGGGGGCTTCAACACTATCCACATTCAGATAGTTGTAGAGAAACACGGAGCAGCCGATGGAGGTGACGAGCAGGGTGTTTTCCTGCAGGCCCATTTCGGTAAGCACTTCTCCAGCTATTCTGTGGGCTATGCCGTGTTGGCAGCCGGGGCAGTAGTGTGTGGGCACATCAACGATAGCATCAGCCCTGTCAAAGGCGAGAATTTCTTGTTCACTCATTATTCTTTCCCTCCAAGGCTTTTGAGGATCGGCTCCTCGAAGTCGTCGGGAGTGGGCAGGTTACCGGGCATGAAGCCGAAGAAATCACTGTCGGTGATAGTGCGGATTGAAAGGCGCACGTCTTCAACCATCTGTCCGAGGTTATGCTCAATTGTCAGGAATTTCTTACCCTGTTCAGCCAGATCCTTGAGATGGGCTGAAGGGAAGGGGTAGAGAGTGATGGGGCGGAAAAGACCTACCTTGTGACCCTCTGCACGAAGCTTTCTGACTGTGCTCTTAACGATGCGGCCGATTGATCCGTAGGCAACGACGATAAGATCAGCATCTTCTGTTTCAAAGAGCTCCTGCTTGGTGTTTTTGGCCATATCATCATACTTGGCCTGAAGTGCCTGGTTATGCCCGGCAAGGGAGCCTTCGCTAAGGAAAAGTGATTTGATGATTCTGTGATCACGGTCCTTTGCGCCTTCGATACGCCATTCTTTACCTTCACCTTCGGGCTTTTCTTCCGGTGTCCATGCGATGACAGGCTCTTTCATCTGACCGATGATCGCATCACCGAGAATCATCACCGGATTGCGATATTTGAAAGCAAGGTCAAATGATTCAATCACGAGATCGTAGGCTTCCTGACAGGTTCCGGGAGCAAGAACGAGAGTCCGGTAATCACCGTGACCGCCGCCTTTAGTTGCCTGAAAGTAGTCACCCTGGCTGGGGCCGATGTCTCCAAGCCCCGGTCCGCCACGGTTCATGTTGACGATAACTGCCGGGAGCTGGCTGCCGGCAAGGTATGATATGGCTTCCTGCTTCAGGGATACACCCGGGCTGGAGGAAGATGTCATGCAGCGCACACCGCATGCCGCAGCACCGATGAGCATGTTTGCCGCAGCCACTTCACTCTCGGCCTGAACGAATTCACCGCCCACTTTGGGCAGTTCCGCGGACATATATTCCGGAATGTCGTTCTGCGGGGTGATGGGGTAGCCGAAATAGCATTTGAGTCCGGCAGCGATAGCGCCTCGGGAGATGGCCTCATTGCCTTTGATGAAAAGCTTTTCGCCGTTCTTAGCCATTACTTATCTCCTTTGGCTTTCTTGGTTCTGTATACCCGGATTGCTATATCCGGACAGATCAGCGCACAGGAAGTACATCCGGTACACTGTTCCATATCCTCAGCCTTGACTTCAGCAACTTTATAACCGTGCTGGTTGAATCGGTCGGATTGCCTTATTATTTCCTTTGGACAGACAGTGGTACAGAGCAGACAGCCCTTACACCGTTCTTCCAAAAATTCTACTCGTGACATCCTAATCTCCTGTTACCGTGACAGAAAAGCCCGTCATTTCGACGGGCTGGGACCTGTGAGTCTTCAAAAAAAATGTAGCACATGAAAAAAAATGTGACTGTTGAAAAACAGACTATAGCTATTTGTTCTTATGCGCAAATTTTTCGCTCAAAAATATGGCAAACCGATATTTGTATCTTATTTTATATACATTGAGTCCCCATAAGAGAAAAAGCGGAAGTTATTATCAATTGCCTTCTTGTAGGCATTCAATACATTTTCCCTTCCGGCAAGAGCGGAGATCATCATGACCAGAGATGACTCAGGGAGGTGGAAGTTTGTCAGCATCTTATCCACCACTTTAAACTCAAAGCCGGGGTATATGAAAATATCCGTTTCACCTTTGAACTCGGCGATTTCCCCGGTCTGCATGAATGCTCCCTCAAGAGTTCTGGCTGAGGTGGTTCCAACGGCTATAACCTGTCTCCCTTCGGACTTTGCTTTGCGAATGGCTTCTGACGTTTCTTCTGGAATTTCAATGTATTCACTGTGCATTTCATGATCACGGATATCCTCAGCCCTTACCGGGCTGAAAGTACCGTATCCGACATATAGAGTGACTTCGGCCCGCTCGATACCTCTGTCTTTTAGCTTTCGGTTGATCTCTTCTGAGAAATGCAGACCCGCAGTGGGTGCAGCAACTGAACCGGCTTTCTCGTCACAGGCATAAAGGGTTTGATACCGTTCATTATCGGTCTCATCTGCTGCACGGCGAATGTATGGTGGAAGGGGGATGTTTCCACACTTCTCAAATATGCTTTTCAAATCTCCTTTCCATTCCAGTTCCACTTCCGAGAGCCCGAATTTGCCTTTTCCCTTTACTTTAAGGGTCATTCCGCAATCAAAATGGATGATGTCTCCCGGCTTTGGCCCCTTTGAAGCTCTCAGTAACCCCTTGGCATGAGCTTTGTACCCCCCCGGTACCGGTACCGGTTCAATAAGAGGGAGGGGGGTAAGCAGCAAAAATTCCACCCGCCCTCCGGTAGGTTTTTTACCGAATATTCTCGCGGGGATAACCTTTGAATTGTTGGCGACGAGAAGGGCCCCGTCTGGCAGAAGATCTACTATATCTGTAAAGTTCATTACTTCTGTGTCACCGGTCTGCCTGTCGAGAACCATCAGCTTTGAGCCATGGCGCATTTCCGCAGGGCATTGTGCTATCTGGTTTTCAGGTAATTCAAAGTCGTAGCTTTTTAATAGAAAGTCTTTATTTGTTACGTTCATATTTTCAGTTTTCTTTATTGGTGATAATCTGGTAAGAATCTACTCAGCAGGCACGGTAATGCCCCGTCAGAGCAGTGTTTGTTCTTTGATTGTCCGGTCAGGCTTAAGCCTGATTTTCACGTTGATCATGAACTCCGGATTGTGCTTTATGAAATGGTTATCTGTAGCAGAAATATCTAAAATCACAATGATTCCAGCTCCTACGGCGCGTCGTTACGCATCGCTGTTCAAGGAGTTTCTCCCGAGTAAAAAAATGGGCCGGGTCACCAAATATCCGGAATCCGCTGTGGAGATATTCCAACGGATTGTATCATTATATAATGATGGAATGGTAACCACGGAAATTGAGCAGCAGCTTCGTTCCGAATATCCTCGTACTATTGAGGTCAGCCCCTCAGAGCGGAGTGTTCCATCACAGCCCTCTATGAACATACAGGCTGAACTCAGTGGAGCTTTCGCTGAGATGATGGACAAAATGAGCCGGTCACTGGAAGTGATAGCAGACCAGAAGTCAATCATTGAGGAACAGCGAGAAGATATTTACAAGCTCAAAAAAGCTTTTGTTCTTCTTGCCCGCAGCCAGAAAAAAATCAAGGCCCTTCCGCAGCTCGATATAAAATCCATTACCGAAGAATACGATGAGCGCACCAATGCCCTGGAGCAGAAAGATGTGGAACTAGAAGTGGCTACCACTGAATTGGCGCAGGAAAACAGTAACTTGAAGCACAAGCTTGAGGTTATGGAAGCTGAGCTCATCCGGCTCCGAAAGGACAGACGGGAAATGGAAAATTATTTTCTGGACAAAATTAAAAAGCTTCAGGGCTGATCACAGTTTTGCTGGCTCTGATTTGATTTTTTGGCCGCTAAACTGTAGATAAAGTCTAGAAGAAATGCGGGTTATCATGTATATAAGCCGGAGCCCGTATGAATCAGAATATTTCAGGTCCAGCCTTGCTGGCGTAAATTTCAATAAGCTTTTGCATTAGAATCGGAGGATTAACATGCAGACCTACATTAAGACCTTTCTTGTTTCCCTGCTTTTCGTGGCTCTTGCCGGGTGTGTTGCCGGTACCAATAAATCTTCTTCAGAAGAACCAGCAGTTGCAGCCGCAGGGGTGTCTGAAAGTTATGAAGAATTTGTTCCTTACACTGAGTTTGATGACATTGCAGTGCCTAACGAACTCAGTAGAGTTCCTGACAGAACATTCATATATGAAAACAGTGACTTTAAAACCGGTATGATAGTGATGGAAGGCCGGGTTGAGAACCAGAGTCTGATTGACTTCTTTGTTAATCAGATGTCAAAAGACAACTGGACAAGGGAGAATTCCATTATCTCCAATGTGTCCACACTGGTTTTCAAGAAACCTTACAAAAGCTGCATGATCAGAATCACCGACGGCACTTATAATACTGAAGTAGAAATTTATGCAGTTGAACTAAAAGCTGAAGCCCTTCGCGATTCCAGCGGGGTTCATGAACAGAATCTACAATAATGAATGAACATCTCAATTTTGACTGCTTTTTAGGAAAACGTATCCATCTGGGAGTTTGCGGTTCAATAGCAGCGTACAAGTCACTGGACCTGTTGCGCATGTACCGCAAGGCCGGAATAGAGGTCAGTGTTACTTTGACCGATGGAGCGCAGGAATTTATCAAGGGCCTCAGTTTTGAGGCCCTTGGTGCTTTCAAGGTCTGGGAGAAGATGTTTCCGACAATGGATGATACATTCGGACATCTTGAGCCCGGGCAGGCTGCTGATGCCATGATGATCGTACCTGCAACTGCATCAATGCTTGCCCGCATGGCTCATGGTCTGGCCGATGATATGCTCGCATGCCAGGCTCTCGCCTTCAGTGGTAAAAAGCTTGTCGCCCCGGCAATGAACCCGGCAATGTGGGATGCGGCGGCCACCAGATCCAATTGCGAAACCCTTAATGAACACGGTGTAGAGTTCATCGGTCCTGATTGCGGGGATGTTGCCTGCGGTGATCATGGAAGGGGACGCATGGCTCCGCTTGAGGCTGTTTTTGCGGCCGGCTTGAGAGCTGTTTCCCCTGACGATATGAGCGGTAAGCGTGTGCTGATTACCCTTGGCCCGACTCGCGAAAAATGGGATGCGGTCCGCTTCTGGTCCAACCCTTCATCCGGCCTTATGGGAGCTTGTCTTGCTATGGCCGCGTGGCTGCGGGGGGCTGAAGTAACTGTTGTTTCCGGTCCTGTTAAGTGGTGGTTTCCCGATGATGTGAATGTGATCAGGGTGGATTCTGCGCAGCAGATGTTTGATGCTTGCATGGAAGTGTGGCCTGATTGCACGACCGGATGTTTTACTGCTGCTGTTGCCGATTTCAAGCCTGTTCCGCATGGGGCGGGTAAATTCAAAAAGGCCGGCAATGACAATCTTACCGTGGAATTTGACTCCAACCCCGACATTCTTAAGACCGTAGGGTCAGTCAAACGGGATGATCAGCGTCTGGTCGGTTTTGCTGCAGAGACTTCCAATATCAAGGATGCAGCAAAAGGTAAGCTTGAGCGTAAAAATCTTGATTTGATTGTTGCCAATCCGATTAATGTGCCCGGAGCCGGATTTGAGTCCTCGACAAATTCAGTTTATATACTGGATAAAGCCGGACGCTCCGAAGAGTGGCCGAATCTTTCTAAAAATGAAATTGCGTGGCGGATATGGGATCACCTTCTGCTGAACTGAATGTTCTGGAGTCTTTCAGGCCGTGGTATCAAAACGGCCTGCAATATATTTATAAAGAAGCACTGCCGGGATTGGAGCAGCTTGAAAAAGCTCCTTCTCGGCAGGGTGCAGTTGCGCGTGCCGGTTTAAGTACACAACAAAGTGCCGCGCAGGGACCGCTAAGAAAGAATCCGGTTTCTCAAGATAGGGGAGCCCCTTCCACTAAGCCTCCACAAGGGTCTGCAAGGAGCGGCTTTCAGCAACCGACTCCTGCTGCCAGACCTTCCAGAGTCCCTACTGCCAGAAAGAGGGGACCGGAACCCAAAACTGATTTTCCTGCACCTGATATCTGGCCCGCTCCCTGGAGTTCTCTGGCGGAAAGAATTTCTCCCCGGCTGCAGATTTTCTGGACCTACTCAAAACTCGGACAGGATTTATCAGGGCAGGCAGATGGTGAGCGACGTAAACTTTTTCAGTCTCTGATAGGTTATATGGGACTTCCCAAGGGTGCTATCTCATTTTGGCCCTGTACCAGCTGGAACGGAGCTGAATTCGAAAACCGTCCTGACATTTTCTGGAAGGGAGTCAAATCCTATGGAGTTAAGTTTGTTGCCTGCTTCGGTGACGAGACCCGGTCAATTATTGCTCCCGATGCTCCATCCAGTGCTGCTTCCGTTCATGTAAATGATGTTCAGCTTGTTGCTTTACAGGATCCTGATTTCCTTAAAACCCTTCCTCCAGATGAGCAGCAGTTGCTTTGCATTTCTCTGCTGCGTCTCCCCTTATTTTAAATTCTCTTTTGTTTATTTCTTCTCCGTGTGATGGCATTATATAAAAAATGTAATCACACGGAGTTGTAATGCTGCCATTTAGTTTCAAATCAAAACTGATTGTCTTCTCAGTCCTGATTTCGTCTTTTATCATGTTCAGCGGGGTGGCCCGGGCTGCGGAGGTGAGTATCCTCAGTGCGGAAATTGAAAGCGCAATAAGCCCCGCTCAGGTCCAGCTTCTGGAAGAAGTGATCGCGCAAGCAGATGATGACAATCACGACGTTGTTCTTCTTAGGATCGATACTCCGGGAGGGTTAGGGACATCTATGCGTGATATGGTCAAGATCATAATGAATTCTGATCGACCAATAGTCACGTGGGTGGGACCTGACGGGGCTCAGGCTGCTTCAGCTGGAACATTTATCGTTGCAGCTTCACAGATTGCATCCATGGCACCGGGGACAACAATCGGAGCGGCAAGTCCTGTATCATCTTCGGGGGAGGATCTGCAGGGTACTATGGGCAAGAAGGTGACCAATGATATGGATAGTCTTATCAAAGGCATTGCTCGAAAGCGGAACAGGAACATTGACTGGTATTCCGAGGCGGTCCGTGAAGGTTCCAGTCTTAGTGCTGAGGAAGCCGTTGCTCTTAATATAGTAGATTTTCTGGCAGTATCTGTAGATGATTTAATAGAGCAGGCCGGCGCCAGAGGACTGGAGAAGGGGGTTTCCAAAGTGAAGTTTTCGAAAGATGAAGTTGAAATCATCGAGTACGAACCCGGTTTCAGATATTCCGTACTTTCATGGCTTCTTGATCCTCAGGTCGCATATTTCCTTTTGCTTGGCGGGATATTGGGAATATTCTTTGAACTTTCACATCCAGGAACATTGTTGCCCGGTGTGATCGGCGGATTCTGTCTTTTGACAGCTCTTTATGCCATGTCAATTCTTCCTACAAATGCAGCAGGGCTTTTACTGATCGCTTTTGGAGCAGTGCTCTTTATCCTTGAAGTGTTTATAGTAAGTTTCGGTTTACTCAGTATAGCTGCGGTCGCCAGTCTGTTTGTCGGTTCTCTGGTCCTTTTTAGAGGTGACGAGATGTTGCAATTACCATTGGGAACAATTCTGGGAACAGTCGTTTCATTTTCCGCTTTCGCAGTCCTGCTTATTTATCTTGTGACACGGGCTCAGCTTCGCAAATCCGGTGTAGGGCTTCAATCCATGGTAGGCCTTGAAGGAGTCGTTCTCATTTCTGAACAATCAAAGATGAAAATCAGGGTAAGAGGTGAAATATGGAGTGCCGTGAGTGAAGAAGGCGTAATTTATGAACAGGGTACAGCTGTTCGCGTTGTTCATGCTGATGGTCTTACCTTGAAAATTGTAAGAAAATAGTGATCAAATAATCATTCAGGAGGATTTTATGACTTTTATTATTCCAGTTGTTCTATTTGTGCTGTTTTTTATGATCACGGCTTTGAAAGTCTTGAACGAATATGAGCGTGGAGTGATTTTCAGGCTTGGACGGGTGATAAATACTAAAGGTCCCGGACTGATAATCCTGATCCCAGTGATTGATAAGATGGTTCGTGTATCATTAAGAATAATGACTCTTGATGTTCCTCATCAGGATGTGATCACTAGAGATAACGTTAGTGTCAAGGTCAACGCTGTTGTTTATTTCCGTGTCACAGATCCCAGCAAGGCGGTTCTGGAAGTTGAGGATTTTATGTTTGCCACATCTCAGCTTGCACAAACCACCCTCCGTAGCGTATGTGGAGGCGTTGAGCTTGACGACCTGCTTTCCAAACGTGACAAGGTCAACAGTGAGATTCAGGAAATTCTCGACACTCATACCGATCCGTGGGGAATTAAAGTCAGTACCGTTGAGCTCAAGTATATTGATCTGCCGCAGGAAATGCAGCGGGCAATGGCCAAGCAGGCCGAGGCTGAGCGTGAGCGCCGGGCCAAAGTCATCAATGCACAGGGTGAATTTCAGGCAGCTGATAAACTATCAGAGGCTGCAAAAATAATTTCAAAACACCCTGAAGCATTACAATTGAGATATTTGCAGACTCTAAGAGAAATGTCTGCTGAAGGAAAATCTTCCACCATAATCCCTCTCCCTCTTGATTTATTGAAAATGATGGCACCGCTAAGCGGCAAGGGGGAGGCAATTGAAAAACACGACGAGAGCGATAAATAATGAAAGTCCTAGTCACTGGAGCAGCCGGCTTCATCGGTTTTCATCTTTCAAGCAGACTTCTGGCTGAAGGTCATGAAGTTGTAGGTCTGGATATTCTTAATGATTACTATGATGTAAACGTTAAGAAAAACAGGCTTAAGCAGATCGAAGATAATGCGAATTTCAAGTTTGCCTACATGGACATGGCAGACAGAGCGGCAATGGAGAAACTTTTTGCTGAAGAAAAGTTCACTCATGTCGTAAACCTTGCCGCTCAGGCTGGAGTTCGTTATTCTCTCGAAAATCCGCAGGCATATGTTGATTCCAACGTGGTCGGATTTATGAATATCCTTGAGGGCTGCAGACACACTGGAGTTGAGCATCTGGTCTATGCATCTTCAAGTTCAGTGTATGGACTTAACACCTCAATGCCTTTCAGTGTGCATGATAATGTTGACCATCCGATAAGTATGTATGCTGCTACCAAGAAATCCAATGAATTGATGGCTCATTCTTACAGCCATCTTTTTAATATCCCAACTACCGGACTAAGATTCTTTACTGTGTACGGTCCATGGGGCAGACCGGATATGGCTCTTTTCCTTTTCACTAAGGCCATATTTGAAGATAAGCCCATCAATGTATTTAACCATGGTAAAATGCTTCGTGATTTTACTTACATTGATGATATTGTTGAAGGCGTTGTGAGAGTCATGAAAAATACTGCCACTTCGAATCCTGACTGGTCCGGGGATAATCCTGATCCGGGTACAAGTCCTGCTCCTTTCCGCATTTATAACATTGGCAATAATCAGCCGACTGAGCTGATGCGCTATATTGAAGTGCTTGAAGAGTGTATTGGCAAAAAGGCTGAAAAAAACATGATGCCCTTGCAAGCGGGAGACGTTCCTTCTACTTTTGCCAATGTAGATGACTTGGTTAGTGATGTAGGATTTAAACCGGATACCTCTATTGAAGAGGGGATAGCTAAGTTTGTCGAGTGGTATCGCGCTTACTATAATGTTTAGATTTTCTTAGCGATTAATTTCAGGGCCGCTCATTGAGCGGCCTTTTTTTTGTCTCTTTTAAGTCGCTTCATTCGCTTTGTGGAGATTCCTTTGTAATGTCTGATGGTTAACAAGTGATCATTATTAACAGTCGTTTTCTTGATTTAAATTTTTTTTCAGTCTACTTTGTGCGTTGAACGTTATGCGTCAATTAGGTAGCACGTGTTTCACGTGAAACATGAAAATTTGAAATCTCATGAACAGGACGGTTTCAAGTGGCAAAAAGAATCGTAGTTGCAAACCAGAAGGGTGGAGTAGGTAAAACTACTACCTCCATCAATTTATCCGCATCTCTGGCCGTAATGGAAAAAAAAGTTCTTCTTGTGGATTGCGACCCACAGGGGAATGGGTCAAGTGGGCTTGGATTCTACCCTGGTGACTCCAGAGAAAATGTTTATTCTGTACTTTTTCAGCCTGAAAGAGCACATGACGCAATTTATCAGACAGACATCCCGTATCTTTCATTAATGCCAGCCAGTCAGGATCTGGTCGGAGCGGAGATTGAACTAATAGATAAGATGGGTAGAGAGTACTACCTAAAAGAGCTTGTTGAAAAAGTTGATGATGATTTTGATTACATAATATTTGACTGCCCCCCTTCTTTGGGATTGCTGACAGTTAACGCCCTTTGTGCAGCCAAGGAGCTTCTGGTGCCGCTGCAGACAGAATACTATGCTCTGGAAGGAGTGGCACAGCTGCTGATGACTTTCGAGTTGGTAAAAAAAAGATTGAACCCCGATCTTTCGGTTTTAGGGGTGGTGCTGACCATGTACGACCGCCGTAATAGACTAGCAAGACAGGTTAAGAATGAAGTGCGTAAAGCCTTTCCGGACAGCCTGTTTGAAACTATCATTCCGCGTAATGTCAGGCTGTCGGAAGCACCCAGTTTCGGTAAACCAGCTATTTCATATGACGCTAAATCAAACGGTGCTTTAGCTTATGTTAACCTCGCTCAGGAAGTGGTAGCGAGGCATGCTGAGCAGGAACAGACATAAAAAAAGGCCGACAAGGTCGGCCTGAAATTCCTGTTTTTGCGGGAGTTCGTTAGTAGCGTGCTTCCATTCTTTGTGTCTTTTTGTCTATGAAAGGCTGGCACTCAACTGTGATTTCATCCTTGAAATGCTTTTTGATGATTCTGGCCTGACACTTGGTACATTTAAATGATACCAGGCCACCGAGGTTGCAGGATACAAGCCTGAACTTGCGTGGTTCATCCTTTTCCCAGTTCTCAGTTTGATTATCGCAAAGCTCACAGTGGACATCTGTGTCAACGGGGTAGGGAAAATCCCAATACTCCTTGAGCAGTTCCCAGTCTCCTGTAGGTTCTGGGCGCTCGGCAGGAGCTTCTTTGGGAAGAAAATCTTTGAGATGGGGCTTCATCTGTGTCCACATCTCAGCCGCGATCAGGACGCCAATCAGATTGCCGTCTTTATCGAAAAGTTCAGTCAGATTATCATCGTGTTTAGACATTTTGCCTCCGACGGTTCATGAGTTCAAGTTGATGGGCATACAATAATCACGGTTTGAATCAAGTCAAAGGAAATCTTATTAGCTCTTCGTGTGAGGAGTATCGTATAAAGGAGTATGGTCATGGCAGGAGTAACAGGTGGTCTCGGAAGAGGGCTTGATGCTCTTCTCGGTGGCGGCAAGTCGGGAGAAGAATCAACAGGCAAGGATATCTCAATTGATGCGCGGCAGATCGACATTGATATGATTGTGGCTAATCCTAATCAGCCCCGCAAGGAGTTTTCTCCGGAAGCCTTAAAGGATCTGTCTGAATCAATCCGTTCCAAAGGAGTTCTGCAGCCTATTCTTGTCCGTCCTGTCTCGGGTCGCAGGGATAGATTTGAGCTGGTAGCCGGTGAGCGTCGTCTTCGGGCCTCTAAGCTTGCAGGGCTTGGTGAAATTCCGGCACTCGTTAAAGAGATGACTGACCTTGAGAGCATGGCCATCGCTCTCATCGAAAACCTGCAGCGCGAGGATTTGAACCCTATTGAAGAGGCAAAAGGCTATCAGGAGCTGATTTCCAAGTTTGGCCTCAGTCAGGAACAACTGGCCGGGCAGGTAGGCAAAAGCCGTTCCGCTCTTTCAAACTCGATGCGTCTGTTAACATTGTCTGATTCGATTCAAGATGCAATCGGCGATGGGAAAATTTCTGCGGGCCACGGAAGAGCACTGATGGCAGTGAGCGAAGATGAATCCAGAGAAGTTCTATTTGAGAGAATTGTTTCTGGTGGATTATCGGTTAGGCAGGCTGAAAGTGCAGCAAATTACTTCAAAGAAAATGGGGAGCTTCCTCCTGAGGAAGCTGTTCAGAAGCCTAAGGGATCTAAAAAGGCTAAAAAGGAGCCGAAGCCTGTTGATGAGAGTCTTAAGCGGATTAAAGGTAGACTGGAAAGTGCACTGGAGACCAAGGTCTCTTTCAGCGGTTCGCATGCTAAAGGCAAATTAAGCATAAAATATTCTTCAGAAGAAGAGCTTGAGCGGCTTGTTGCAATTCTTGAACTGCGTTCCAGTTAACCCCATTTCAGAGGAATCACATAAATAATGAACAAAAAAATTTTAAGCGTGCTGCCTGCTCTCAAAGGGCAGAAGGTTCTGATTATCGGGGACGTAATGCTTGATCATTACGTGATTGGAGCGGTTGATCGTATTTCTCCTGAGGCCCCTGTTCCCGTTGTTCAGGTGACTGACGAAAAGTATCTTCTGGGTGGCGCAGGAAACGTGGCTAGAAGTATCGTAGCCCTTGGGGGAGAGCCTCACCTAACCGGCTTTGTAGGACGGGATGAAGAAGGTAAGGTTTTTGCCCGCCTATGTGCTGATTCAGGTATCAATTGCAGCCTCCATGAGTCAAACGATCGTCCAACCACAAAGAAGACTCGTGTTCTGGCTCATAATCAGCAGATGGTTAGAGTCGACAGAGAGAAAACGGATGATTTCTCTGCAGAGCTGATGGATAATCTTTTTGATTTTCTTGAAAAAGAAATCTGTAATTACAAGGTGGTGATCCTTTCCGACTATGGGAAAGGAACTTTGTCTCAATCCTTTTTTGATCGTTTTTGGAAGTTGATTGAAGAAAAGAGGCATAAACCTCATATTCTTGTTGATCCGAAAACAGTAAACTATGATCGTTACAAGTCCGTGAGCCTCCTTACTCCTAATGCCAAAGAGGCTGGGGAAGGTGCCGGTATGCTCGTTAAAAGTCGCAGTGATGTGCTCGAAGCCGGGCGCAGGCTTTTTGATAGGCTTGATCCTGATCATTTGCTTATCACCCTTGGGGGAGATGGAATGGCTCTTTTTGAGTCTCGTGAAGTAGTGAAGCATGTTCCTACTTTTGCCCGCAAAGTCTTTGATGTTACTGGCGCGGGGGATACCGTAATTGCTACAATGGGCTTAGGGCTTGCTTCAGGACTCGACCCTCTTACTTCAGCTGTACTTGCGAACTATGCAGCAGGAATCGTTGTAGGTCAGGTCGGTGCTGCAACTGCTTCCGTTGAAGAACTTGCAGAAGCTGTCCGCAATTGGCCTAAGCCGGAAATAAACACTTGGAGTGAATAATACTTGAACTTGTTCATGCTAACATGACATAAAGAAAGGTGAAGCTGTATTCCATTCTGAAAGTCTAAAAGGAGTCGGGGGGAGAAGTGAGTAGACAGGCTAAACGTTTGCAGAAGCTTATTCAGGCGAATGAAGTGTTGGCAAGTATTGAGTCTCTGACTGATCTCCTGCCGCAACTGCTCAGGCTGGCTCAGGATGTCACGGGTGCTGAGGCTTCTTCGATTTTACTTTATGATGAAGAGAAGAATGTCTTACGGTTCACTCTGGCTATGAATGACGTTCTGGGTGAAGAAAAGATGAAGGAGCTTAAAACCGGTTTTGAACTGCCGGTAGGGCAGGGAATCGCCGGTTGGGTAGCGGAGCACAGGACTCCCCTTAATGTTACCGACGCTCAGAATGATCCCCGTTTTTCCAAGGCCGCGGACAAAAAAACCGGATTTGTTACAAGGTGCATTCTCTGTATCCCCATTATTCACAGAGAAAGGCTGCTGGGTGTTGTGCAGGTTCTTAATTCTGCAGCCAAGGAGTGTTTCGGTCATGAGGATCAGGAATTACTTGAGAGCTTCGGACATCTTGCAGGGGTAGCTCTAGTGCGTTCCGATTTACTGATTCAGCGCCTGAATCAACAGAAATTTGAGACTCAGCTGGAAGCGGCTTCAAGGATTCAAAAGCAGTTCAGTCCCAAGCAGCCGGAGCTTGAGGGAGGCAACATAATATGGGGCAACTCTGTCCCTGCTCAGTTTGTAGGTGGTGATCTCTATGATTTTATACCTATTTCAGATGGAAGCTGGTATATTTATGTAGCAGACGTTTCCGGAAAAGGTTTGCCTGCTGCACTGATTATGTCCGCTTTGTGGACAAGAATAAGAGCTGAATCTTTGAGTGAGAAAGATCCCGGGAAAATGCTTGAGTCCATCAACATCGGGGCATGGGAGTTCATGGGTGGAGAGATGTTCGCCACAATGGTTCTCATGCGTTATCATCCTGATACTGGAGAAGGGCAGTTCGCTGTGGCAGGGCATACTCCGCCGATGCTTGTTTCAAAGGGTGAAGTTACCGATCTGGAGCGGCCTATGGGCCTTCCGGTTGGAATTCTTGACGAGGGTGAGTTCGGGACTCTGGATTTTAAGCTTGAAAAGGGGCAGTCGCTGATTGTTGTCACGGACGGAGTTGATGAAGCCAGAGCCGGAAACGGTGATTTTTTTGGTGAGGAAAGGTTGTTGGATACGTTACGCAGCTCTGGTGAACCTCCACTAGGGGAAAAGCTAATACAGAAAGTAGCCGACTGGCGTGGGGAGACCCCTCCGAATGACGACACTACAGTAGTTGAAATTTACAGAGCCTAGCGTCCGAAAGCGCAGGAGCGTTCGCGGAAGCTGAAATGGTTGTGCGTCAGCATAGAGATAAGGAGTGATTATGAGTTTGGCCTGGAAAATGGAATCCTCCATTGATGATGTATTGATTAAGATAATTGGTGAGGTTGATTTCACCGGAACTCCTCAGCTGCGTGAGGAGCTGCATGATTTCGTGGGGCAGACTTCGGGAGAGGTTCGGGTTGATCTTTCTGAACTGGAGTATCTGGACAGCTCTGGACTTGCATCGCTGATAGAATTGAGACGCATTCTGACAAAAGATGGGCGCAGTGTTAAGATTGTAGCAGTTACTGAACAGGTTGACAGGTTATTGAAGCTGACTCAGGTGAAGCCTCTTTTTGGAATGACTTAGAGTAGATGTGACTAATCTTTGAAAAGGTGAAATATGAACGGGACAAGCGTACTGGCATGGATGATTTCCAGATTGCTTGGATGCCTGCGTCTTACTCCCGGCAAGAAAAAAACATTTTATCGTAAAAGGCTCTATCGGGACCTGGCCCAGGTTGGAGCCGACTCCATTCCCATAGTGAGCGTGATTTCTGCATGCACCGGAATCATTCTGGCTCTGCAGTCCGCACAGCAACTCGAAAAAGTCGGGGCCATCAGCTATGTGGCCAATCTTGTAGGCGTAACGATCATTCGTGAGTTGGGCCCTCTCCTTACTGCTATCATTGTTACCGGACGATCTGGGGCCGCTTTCACTGCCGAAATTGCCACAATGCAGATTTCAGAAGAAATAGATGCATTGGAAGTAATGGGCATAGAGCCGGTGCGTTTTCTTGTTGTTCCCAAATTGATTGCCATGCTTATCATGGTTCCCTGCCTGACTGTCTGGGCTGATTTTATAGGTATTTTCTCAGGCGGTGCTTTCTCTGCCCTCGCTCTGGGTATCAATAAATCTACATATTTTTACAACTCAATTGAATTTCTGCAATTAAGAGATGTTATCTCAGGTCTTGTTAAAAGCGGAGGATTTGCAGTCGCTATTACAGTGATTGGCTGCTGGCAGGGGTTTCTGGCTCGGGAAGGAGCTGCCGATGTTGGCCGGAAGACAACTAACTCAGTAGTGATTTCGATTTTTATGATAATCCTGCTGGATCTCTTCTTCACAGCCTTGAACTTTCTTTTTCGGTGATAATCATGATGATTTCGCGATATGCTCAAGATATAACTCTCAAGAATCTCAGCCTTGGTTATCCCGGGAAAATTCTGATGGAGAATTTGAATGCTGTACTCCCTGCCGGGAAAGTAAATGTTATTCTCGGAGGCTCAGGCTGCGGAAAGTCTACACTTCTTCGTCATATTCTGGGGCTGAATAAGCCAGTATCCGGTGAAATTTTTCTTGGTGATACCAATCTGACCGGCCTGGATGATGAAGATGAGTACAAAAAGATCAGGACCCGTATGGGAGTTCTGTTTCAGGATGGGGCAATGCTCGGTTCATTGACTCTTGGAGAGAATGTAGCCCTCCCGCTGCAGGAGCACACAGAACTGCCGGACAGCATAATCGAGGAAGTGGTCCTGATGAAACTGCGTATGGTCGGACTGGGAGAGTTCATCCACTACTTTCCCAGCCAGCTGTCAGGGGGCATGCGGAAAAGAGCGGGGCTGGCCCGGGCTATGGTCATGGACCCCACAACCTTGCTCTGCGATGAACCTTCATCCGGATTGGACCCGATAACCGCCGCTGATCTTGATCAGCTTATTCTGAAGCTTAAAGAGACATTTAATGTTACAACAGTAGTGGTTACCCATGATCTGGACAGTCTGTTCAACATTGCTGATCATGTTGTGGTTCTGCATAAAAACAGATGTCTGTATCAGGGTGATCTGGACGGGCTGCGCGAGTCTGATGATCCATATATAATTGATTTTCTGGAACGGCGTCCCACTGAACATGATGAGACAATGGAAAGGGCAGTTAAATTCCGCAGCAGACTATAACCGGAGTATGAAATGGTTCTTAATCCACGAAGTTCCGTGTCGGATATAATCAAGGCAGGGCTGGCGGTCCTTGCCGGACTGGTTGTGCTCGGCCTTTTCATAGTTTTTCTTGGAGGGCACGATTTTTTTTCGGAATATTCCAAGTATAGAATTCTTTTCCACAATGTTAAGGATCTGACTTCAGGCAGGCCTGTTAAATATGCAGGTCTGAGAGTCGGTAAAGTGGACAGTATAAGCGTCGACCCTGAATCTCCCGGTCTGATTTCCGTAACCATCAACGTCCAGAAGGATTTCCCATTGTACGATGGAACAGTCGCTACTGTGACCCAGAAGGGGCTTGTGGGAGATAACTATATACTTCTCCAGCTTTCCGGAGAAGCGGGGAACAGACTTGATCCCGGAGACCGGATTCCTGCAGCTGTGACCATGAGCATGAATGATGTAGCTGCCGCAATGGGGAAATCTCTTGCCAGACTGACTCCTCAGCTTGAAAGGCTCATAAATGGCGTTGAGAGGCTCTTTTCCGATCAGAATGTGTCCAACATCGAAAAAAGTCTGAAAATGGCTCCTGAGCTGCTTGCCCAGACCAACGCAACTTTGGTTTCTTTCCGTAAAGAGTGGCAGAATCTTGCCGGGACTGGAGCTGAGGCAGTGCGAAGCGGCTCGAACAATATAACGAGGCTTACAGCAGAGGTTACGGATACTTTGCAGAAAATAGAGGAGGTTCTGTCTACTCTTGAAAGTGATCTGAGCAGTACTTTGCACAATGTGGACGGGCAGGTGGTCCGGGCTGTGGATGGAATTGAAGGTCTTACTGATGACCTGAGAAAAAATATGGAATACGATCAGGAAGAGTTGGAGATGATCCTTATCAATATAAACCGTCTTTCAAGGGAAATGAACCGGTTGGCCCGTTCCCTGCGTGAACGCCCCTGGCAGATTCTCAATCCTCCTCAGGGAGCAACAAATGATTAATAAGTTTATTTCGGTGCTGATTGTCCCGGTTTTAATTATCCTATCCGGCTGCATCGGAGGTAAATCTGTGGAGTCTTCTTTTCTCCGTGTGGGAATCAGCCATGATGTCAGCAGTTCATGTGAGCGGGTTAAACCTGATCTGCCCAGACTGGCAGTAAAAAGGTTTGTATCCATGCCCTCTATTGACAGGGAGACGGTCATAGTTGCCAATGGCCCTGTTCTTAAGCCTGATTACCGTTGGAGCTGGGAGGGAACTCCGGGGGAGATCATGGATCTGGAAGTTGTCCATGCCCTGAGCTGTCTGAACAGTTATGAAGTTGTAACTCCTTATAGGCCCGGTATTGAAAGATCCTTAGTGCTATCCGGAGTAATTACATCCTTTGAATTGCAGAGATCCGGAATGGATGAATTTCATATTGCGGTGCGCTATTCTCTGTGGGACGGTTCCGGAAAGAAACTGCTTGCCCGCAGATCCGTCATGGCAGCAACTCCGGTCGGTAGTATCACTGGGCATTCGATAGCGGATGCGGCAAGGCAGTGTATGGGAGTAGTTATGGAAAAGACAATTCACTGGCTTGAGAATCTTGGGGAAATCCTCCCTGTCACAAAGCAATAACGATAAGATGTATTTCATACATGCCATAGCCGAGGCGAAAATC
This sequence comes from Maridesulfovibrio salinus, assembly GCF_055394525.1. Classification (NCBI taxonomy): domain Bacteria; kingdom Pseudomonadati; phylum Thermodesulfobacteriota; class Desulfovibrionia; order Desulfovibrionales; family Desulfovibrionaceae; genus Maridesulfovibrio; species Maridesulfovibrio salinus. Next base: position 449,266 of record NZ_AP042461.1, on the reverse strand, counting down.
AGCGAATCTGAGCGTAAAGGAGAGTTTGATGATCTCCCGTGCAAGGGACATCCTATCGAGTACGAGGACGACTCCATGATTCCTGCGGAGTTGCGCATGGCCTATAAGGCACTTAAAAATGCCGGGTACCTGCCACCTGAGATGCAATTGCATAAAGATATTCACTCCGCCCTTGATCTGTTGGAAAACATGGAGGATGAAAAAGAGCGGTATGTGCAGATGCAAAAGGTTAACATACTGTTTGAGCGGGTTAAATCCTCGCGGGGAAAGAAGATTTCAATTGACGCTGAAGACGAATATTATAAAAGCATTGTCGAGCGCATAACTTTACACAGCAAGAGATTCAAGGAAAAAGAAGAATGATTCCAAGATATTTTAGGGCCTGTTTATGTGGGATGACCTTAATTGTTATAGGAACAGTCCTGACCGGGACCGCCCACAGTTCAGACCGTGAACGGGTAGGGCAGTCCTACATAAATATCCCTCAGCAGTTGGAAAAGGGAACAACAGCATCTTTAAAAAAGTATGTATCCAAACTGCTTTCCACTGAGTATGTAAGTGCTTCAAAACTTTACGATCCACCCATTGAAGGGCTGGAAGACAAATTTTATTTTTCGGTTAAAAGAGAAAAGGCTGTCCCGATTATTGCGGGTGGCGTTTCGGCTTTCGCGGGTAATGAAGAGGGGCTCGCCGCTGCCCTTTACGATGGTACAGTCCGTATCTGGAGCGATCTACCGTGCCGTAAAATACATCTCCCCGGAGGGGGAGGGGCTGAAAATATCGGTTATGGTCCTGGGAGCCCCTCACTGGCCGCCACATCTGCCGATGGTAACAAGCTTTATGTTTTTGATGTAAAAGAATGCTCAAGGGTTCCGGGAGAAATTCCTGTAGAGCATGGACCGGTTAAAAAGATGGCTGTATCCCGGACAGGGGACTGGCTCGGAATAATAGACAGTTTTAACACCCTTAAATGTGGATCAGTCAAAGGCCCACTTGACGAAGTTAGCGTACTTGAGGGCACTCCCATACATCTTGGGTATACTCCCGGGCAAGGGGTTCTTATTGCCGTGGAAGCATCCGGCAAGATAACCAAGATGGGAATGAAGACCATGTCCCGAATGAATGCAGATCATGTTCCGGGGGGACCGTTCGGCTCTGCCAGAATGGCGGGTTATGTGGTCTGCCTGACTGCTGATGATGGAACTCAGGTCTACTGGGATCTGCGCAGGCGAGAAGTTGTTAAGAAGTCTCAGGCGTTGAGTGAGCAGCCTTCATGGATTTATGAACAGGGTGATTCTCTGGTTTATTCTACAGGGGTTGATCGCTGGAAAGTGACCGAGCACCTCGGAATGCCGATGTTTATTGTTTCCTGTTCCGTAAAGGAAAAGTTGCTCAGAGTTCGTGACCTGGATGGTGAAACCCGTTACTATAGTACACTGGACGGTAAAGAATGTTCCAGTGGCGAAGCTGATGACTGGGAAGTGATTACTCCTAAAAAGGGAGTATATTCCTCTGGAAAAGATTCTTTCAGGCTCTATGACAGGGTTTTTCAGAAAGGGCTGCAGGCGCTTTACTGCCGGCATATAGAAGGGCGCGGTTTCTACCTCTGGTGGAGCCAGACTTCAAAATATGCAAAAAGAAATGCTCACCCACTTGAATTACCGGTGCGGGAAAGTATACTGGCTGACCAGCCGGTGCTGTGGGTACCACTCATTGAAGGTGAAATCAGATAATTACAGGGCGTAAACCCGACTCAGGAGGTTTCGAATGCCTAAAAAAGCGACACAAGATAAGAGTTCAATCAACACTGATATCCCCATTCTGGGAAAAGCCAAAATTCCTTCACCGCTGAAGAGATGTATTTTTATTGAGGATCAGGAGCGCACTCTGGTTAACCTGGCAGAGGAGGAGATGGATTCATCCGTTGAGGATAATGTTTACCAGAAATTTGAGAAAGCCGGACCAAGGGCTTTTACCTATTTTGACCCTTCCAAAACCAAATGCGCTATCGTCACCTGTGGAGGGCTCTGCCCAGGTCTTAACGATGTAATCCGGTCAATTGTGCTTGAGGCGCATTACCTTTACAAAGTTCCTTCTGTCCTCGGGATCAAGTTCGGCCTGCAAGGTTTTATTCCTAAATACGGCCATGATGTTGTGGAGCTTACCGCTGAAAAGGTGGCCAATATTCACCAGTTCGGAGGTACAATCCTCGGTTCTTCAAGAGGGCCGCAGGATCCAGAGGAAATTGTGGACGCTCTGGAACGAATGAATATTTCCGTTCTTTTTATGATCGGTGGTGACGGAACCATGCGTGCTGCGCAGAATATCGTAGCAGAGATCGCAAAGCGTAAAATTAAAATATCTGTTATCGGCGTGCCCAAGACGATTGACAACGATATTAACTTTGTAACCAAGTCTTTTGGTTTTGATACAGCTGTAGACAAGGCTACAGAGGCCATTCAGTGCGCTCATGTCGAGTCGCTGGGCGTGGTAAACGGTATCGGGTTGGTCAAGCTTATGGGCCGTGAATCAGGGTTTATTGCCGCTCAGGCAACACTGGCTCTGAAGGATGTTAACTTTGTCCTTGTCCCCGAGCATCCCTTTGAATTTGATGGGGAATATGGATTGCTAAGGTCCTTGGAAAAACGCCTGGAAGAGCGTCAGCACGCTGTAATCGTATGCGCTGAAGGAGCCGGGCAGGAACAATGCGAGTATACCGGTGAAAAGGACGCTTCAGGAAACCCGGTGCTTTGCGACATCTGCACCCTGATCATCCGCCGTATCAAAGATTACTTCAAGGATAGCGGGAAAGAAATAACTTTAAAGTTCATTGATCCAAGTTATATTATCCGTTCAGTACCGGCTAATGCCAACGACTGCGTCTATTGCGGATTTCTGGGGCAGCATGCGGTTCACGCCGCAATGGCCGGAAAGACCGGGATGGTGGTCAGCCGTTTGCAGGCGCGATATGTCCACCTGCCGCTCAACCTTGTTACCACCAAGCGCAAGAAACTGAACATCAGGTCCGACTACTGGCGTGCTGTCCTTGAATCTACGGGACAGGGACATCTGCGCAATGATATGGAAAAGGATATCTGTGAAATGTAATTGTCCGTTTTAGGTTCGTTGAAAAAAATCCCGCAAAACCTCAGGTCTTGCGGGATTTATCCGTTTGGATAAGGTGATTGAATGCTGTCAGCTTTTTTTGAGTTCTTTAATGAAAGCGTCAGCCTCATCAATAGATTTCTGCATTTCCTTGATCAGGCGGCCTATGTCTGCTTCAAGGGTGTCCAGTTCGCTTTTAAGTGAAGCAATAGCTTGTGCATTAAGGTTGTGCTTCAGGTAAAGAACCTGATCACGAAAAACATCAAGGACAGGGTCAATTTTGCCTTCAGCCTTGCGCATGGCAGAGACTAGACGCTTGAATTTGCTTTTGGTTTTAGAAAGCTTGACCCGGCTCTCATTGCGCAGTTTTCTGCTGGTATACTGATCGAGTTCGCGGTTCCATTCTTCAAAAAGATCTGAGCCCACTTCTTCAACAGCGTCTATGCGTTTTCTGACATCAAGGGCTGCGGCCTCACTGTCCTCATATTCATCGTTCAGTCGTTCATATACTTCCTGAAGATCACCGCCATGGAATCCGGTCAGAGCGCTGAATTTCTCAAGAGCAGTTTTAAACTGTTCGCTGGCTTCCTCCTGTGATTCCCTCGCCTTTTCAACGTTTGAAACCAGAATATCACGCTTGTGATAACCCATGGTCTCCATTGTTTTATAGTAAGCGGACTGGCAGCCTGTGGATACCAGCATAAGGCCTACTAAAAAGGCACATATCAGTCTGTTTTTTAAATACATTAATTTCTCCTTTCCCTTAATGCGGGCTTTCAAAAAATATTTTCTATCTTAGAATTGGCGGTAATAATTGTCAAAAAAGCCCCGGCACTTGAGTGCCGGGGCTTAGATTGCTGATTTTGACTATGTCATCAAACTCGGCTGGATTATTTAAATCTTACTCAGGAAGTAAGCCCATGAACTGAATCACGAACCCAGAACATCATGTTGAAATTTTCGGCAATGCCCTCTTTGATCTGGTTCAGCGCGGCTTTCTCCATATCATGGATACGGATGAATACATGGCGCATGTTCTCCTGTTCCGGTTCGTAAGAGGTCAGAATAGACATGACTCTGGCGTTATTGTCTTTAAGGTAGTCGAGTACTCCGTTCAGTGAACCGGGCTTGTTGGAGAGAGCCAGGCCTATTTGAACGCCTCCGTCCATAACTCCGGTGATCTGGATAAGAACCTTGAAAACATCAGTGTTGGTAATGATTCCTACGCATTTGTTATTGACGTCAACTACAGGTATACCACCGATCTTTTTGTCTTCCATGATAACAGCTGCTTTCTCCACTGTGTCTTCCACAGATACAGTTATTACCTTGCGGGTCATGATATCCTTAACTTTGATCTCTGAAAGCAGATAGTAAAGCTCATGCATGTCAAGGGTGGTTGCTTTTGACGGTGACGCTTCCTTGATATCGCGGTCCGAAACAATCCCCACAAGTACGCCTTCATCATCAACTATAGGCAGTCTGCTGATATCATTGTCTTTCATGAGTTTGGCGGCTTTCATCATGGATCGGTCATGAGTGAGTGTGATTACATCAGTGGTCATCCAATTCTTGACGAGCATTCGGAACCTCCTTGAGTGTGGCTGCCTGCTACACGGTTGTACATGCTACCGCTGACTGACGGCTCTGCTTTAGGTGTTTCTATTTAAAATCTGCTTACACAATGCAGTGTAATTCCTGACTTGATTCAAGATATCCATTTTCCTACTAATATGATTATATAAACAAATGTCTGCGGTCAATGTTCAGTGTATGAATTTTATTTGCAGCTTGCATTTTCCTGATGAAGGATGAAATCAAATAGGTATGTGGCGTTGTTATTTTTTTAAAAACAGTTCCATTGGTGGAAAGTGATAAATTAAGTTAATGATTTGCGGATAAATAAACCCGGTTTTAAGTCATCGTTCTCACATCGCAGAACCGCCTGAGTTCCGGAGTGTATTGTCTCCTGTATTTCTCCGTGAATATTTTCAAACCGGTAACTGCCGGCGGACATTAACGGGCGGTTAAGGCCGGGAAGGATTATTTCCGCATTGCACTTGTTCTCCCAGCGCGACTTGACAGAGACCAGCCAGCTGTCATCGGATTGCTTTTCAATAACTCTGGCAACCATGGGCTTACGCTCATCCTTGCCGGGAGGGTTGGCAATTGTTGAAGGGCCGGACTTCTTGAAAAAAGCAGTGCTCAAGGGGCGGGTGGCGGTGTTGACGAGCTCTGGCATAGCCTGCTCCGGCAGGGGGAGTCCGTTTTGCACTGCGTCTATTACCGTGCGGTAAACATCCACCACCTGTGCAAGGTAGGAAGAGCTTTTTGTTCTCCCTTCAATTTTAAGGGAAGCGATCCCCATTCTGGAGAGCATCCGAACATACCGGACAAGGCAGAGGTCTTCTGCTGCGAAGAATTCAGTGTAACCGTCGTGATCAACCGTTTCCCATACATCCTGACCGGGACGAGTCTTTTCTTCCACTTTGATTCCGGTGGCCTTGTACTCAAAGCGGCAGGGGTGGGTACAGCGTCCCATATTTGCGGAGCGGTCATTCAACCATGAACTGAGGAAACAGCGTCCCGAAATAGCCATGCACATTGCTCCGTGCACGAACATTTCAAGTTCAATATCCGGGCATCGGGCAGCTATGTCAGCTACGTCTCTTGCGGATAACTCCCGTGCGAGGTTCACTCGTACAGCTCCGAATTTTTTCCAGAACCGGGCGGCTTCACTGTTGCCGGTATTTGCCTGAGTGCTGATATGAACGGGAATATCGGGAAGAATCTCCGAAGCAAGCATGAGCACGCCGGGGTCAGCTATGATCAACCCGTCAGGAGGGCATTCAGCGAGCTTTTCCATGTCGGCACTTACCGATCCCAGGTCCTTTTCCTTTGGGTAGGCGTTTATGCAGAAATATGCCTGTACATTGTTGGATCTGGTATGTTCGAAAGCCTGTGGCAGTTCTTCCCACTTGAAACCAGCCCCGGCGGAACGCAGATTGAGTCCCCCCGCTCCGAGGTAAACGGCATCAGCGCCATAAGCTACGGCTGTTTCGAGTTTCTCCATGTTCCCGGCCGGGCAGAGCAGTTCCGGCATTTTGGAGATATGTCCTTTCATCTTATGACCAATAGGGGTGTCTTTTTCAGTTTTACTCATGATAAATCTGGATTGAGAAAGTTATATTTTAAGTCCTTTGGACTGCCTGAAGGCTTTTAGGTCATCAAGAACGCTATGGTGGACAAAAAGATTTCCTGCGCCCTTGCCGAGCTGTATGTCTGGTTTGACGTATCCGTGGAAGTCCGATCCGCCACTGGCCTGCAGATTATATTTTTTGGCCATTTTCTTGATGAAACCTGTCATCTCGATAGTGTGTGAGCTGTAATATACTTCAATTCCCTCAAGGCCAAGGTCTTTAAGCCTGCGAATTTCGCTTTCCAGAATCTCTTCGTCAGAGCTCACCAGATAAGGATGGGCTAGTATGGGGGTAGCGTCGTTGGAGTGGAGCAGCTCAAATGCTTCCTCTGCGGTAATATTATTTTTGGGAATGTAGGCCTTCCCGTTTTTGCCCAGATAGTCCTGAAATGCTTCTTCAAAATCTTTGACATACCCCCTTGATAACATAATTCGGGCCATGTGCGGGCGTCCGATTGTGCCTGAGCCTTCCGCATGAAGATCTTCCATGGTAATATCCATACCCAGTTTTCGGAGGTTGGTTACCATGCCCTCGTTTCTGCTATTTCTGCGGGCGCGTATTTCATCAAAAGATTTTTTTAGTTTGTAGGAATATGGATCTACCCAGAGTCCCACAATGTGAAGCACTCCTACCTCTGTGTGGACACTTAGCTCACAGCCGGGAATGACTTCAACCCCGGTTTTGACTCCGGTTTCAAGGGCTTCGGGTAAACCGTCCATGGTATCATGGTCTGTCAGGGCTATGGCGGAGAGTCCGGCCTTTCTGGCAGCGCGGACAAGTTCTTCCGGTGGCATTGTTCCGTCTGAAGCTGTGGAATGTGTGTGCAGGTCAATGGCTGGCATCTGATTCTCTCCAAAATGACTGAGTGTTTCCTGCAGAATGTAATCATCATTGCGTGAAGTGGAAACTGCGGGGTTGAGGAATTTGTTTTCTATAGTTATAGGGTACTGATCAGACAATGCGCAAGGAGTACCTTAGTATGGCTCTTAATAAAGAACTGATTGATATTCTGGTCTGTCCCAAATGCAAAGGGGAACTTGAACTTCTCGAAGGCGAAACCGGGCTCAAATGTGATTCCTGTAAAGTCGTCTACCCGGTAAAAGATGAAATCCCGATAATGCTGGTGGATGAAGCTGTTCCCGCTGATAAGTGGGACAAAAGCTGATTTAAAAATAATAAACAATGCGGTTCACAGCCCCTATCGGCTGACCGCGACACACACAAGGAGTATCCATGTCCCAAGCCAAAGACGGCGACAAAATCCGCGTTCACTACGCCGGAGCCCTCGAAGACGGCACTGAATTCGACTCCTCTTACAAAAGGGGTGAGCCTCTTGAGATTGTTCTCGGCCAGGGAATGCTGATCAAGGGCTTTGAAGACGCCGTCAAAGGTCTTTCGGTCGGTGAAAAAGTAAAAGCAACCATCAGTCCTGAAGAAGGCTACGGTCCTTACCACGAAGAACATACCTTCGAAGTTGACCGCAATCAGATTCCGCCCGAGATCAACCCCGAAGTGGGCATGATGCTTCAGGTGAACACCGATCAGGGTGTAACCAACGTAACCGTTAAGTCCGTTACCGATGAAAAGGTAGTTCTTGACGGCAACCATCCCCTCGCAGGCCAGACTATGGTCTTCGATATCGAGTTGGTTGAAATACTCTCTTAAATAACTGTCTGGTCCGTTTTTCAGCGGACGTTTCAGCTGTTAAGTAAATAAAAACGGTCGGCTTTTCCGGGTAATTCCGGAAAAGCCGACCGTTTTTTTATTGAAAAATTACAGGGAGGACCTGAGTTGGGTGAAAATGTCCGTCTAATCTTCTGCTGAAACGGCTTTTTCAGGACTGACTAAATAAACCCCCGCACCGATGACCGGAACGGGGGCTTAATTTATCTGGACTCAAAGCTGTAGGTTAAATTAACCGCAGCACTTCTTGTATTTCTTGCCGCTTCCGCAGGGGCAGGGCTCGTTGCGTCCGACTTTTTTATCTTTCTTGATTGGCTGGGGAGGCACGATGTCACCATCCACATAAAGCCATTTACCTTCACGTTTTTCAAAAACGCTGGCTTCGTGGTGAGTATGAATCGCTCCCTGCTGTCTGAATTTGGCGATGAATTCTACTTCGCCCTTTTCGTCTTCGGGTTGCCCTTTGGAGGTGGAAACAATGGTGAGTCCCATCCAGGTGGAAGTTTCAGCCCAGTTTTTTACCTGTGCTTCATCGTAATCATGCTTGCTTTCGGGAGCCAGTGTGTCTCCCAGATAGTCCACTTTTTTTACAACAAAAGCGGAGTAACGGGAACGCATGAGGGCTTCGGCTGTGGGGGCAGGTTCTTTACCTGTGATGTAAGGTTCGCAGCAGCTTTCGTAAGCATTGCCGGAACCGCAGGGACATTCATTCATGTTTGTTGATCTCCAAATTTTTTTCTATGACCCGTGGACGTTTCAGTCCATGACAGGCCTAATGATTTCCGCAGGATTCGTGGTCGTCACAAACGGTTGCGGAATCAGTGACATTACCGGTGCTCCATTGAGCTACAGCTTCCTTGAGGTCACCGCTGCAACCGCGGATAACCTGAATACCGCTGTTCTGCAAGAGGTTCACAGCTCCTTGGCCCATATTGCCTGCAAGCATTACTTCAACACCCATTTCAGCGAGTGTGGGAACAATGTTGGATTTGCATCCGCAACCCGGGGGAGGGGTAAGTTTATCTTCTTCGACAATATTCTTGGACTCGTCCAGAGTGAAGATGGTGAAAGCTTCACAGTGACCGAAATGTCCGTCAATCTGCCCGTCTCTTGAAGGGAGTGCTATTTTCATGATTGTATTCTCCTTAAAAAAAAGTAAGAACGATGCAGACCCAAAAACATCGAACTCAATAGAATGCGTACGCCACATACGCATCCAAAAAACAGTAACATCCGATTGAGACGCTATGATAAGTATCACATCCGCATTGTCCATACCCGATAATGAAATAAATTTCATCTCCAGCCGCAGCTCCGGCCCCGGAGGCCAACACGTTAACACCACTTCGTCCCGGGTGACCCTGATTTTTGATGTAGAGGGTTCGCTGAGTCTTTCAGATCATCAGAAGCATCTGATCAGGACCAGGCTGGCCAACCGGATAAATTCAAAGGGAGAGCTTCAGATTTCCTGTGACAGTCAGCGCAGTCAGCACCGCAATAAGGAAGAGGCTTTAAGCCGTTTCAGATGTCTGCTTGCCGAGGCTTTGCGGCCTGTGAAAAAAAGGCGTCCCACAAGGGTCCCCGGCTCCGCTAAGCGTAAACGTCTTGACCGCAAAAAGAGACGTTCAGAGGTAAAGAAGGGGCGGGGGCGTGTGGATTATTAATTCATGGTGCTGATACCGGATAGCAGGGGAACTGTGAATCACCCCGCCATGTTGCAAATGCCAGATGGTTTCCGACCCTCTAATCGTGGGACCTGTCTTCCGGGTAGCAGTGAGCGCCTAGTAATTAACAGTCACCGATTAAATCAGAGAGTAAGAACAAAGTATACTGATCCGACCAGAAGCAGACTCAGCGTGCGTAATCCCTGATTGTAAATAATCAGCTTGAGTGCCATCCGGCCCCGGAAAATTCCTGCGTAATAGGGAAGCTGGTGGCGTAAGGCCCTCATTGGCGTGGAGAGAATATTTCCAATCATAAGCGCCAGCACTATGCTGTGCGGTTCCAGTGTCCCGGCATGCAGAAGTGAGCCGGCTGCGGCCAGCCCTGCGGTGAATTCTGCGGCCAGACTGAACGCGATTATACCGAAAACCTGTGGACTGAGCCATGACAGGAAGGTCATGTGTTCACTGAGATAGCTCTGGAAGTCGTTGAATAGCCCGTAATGGCGCAGAAAGAAAAAAACGATATAGATAGGCACGGTGATATAAATAACCCGGGGCAGCCTTTTTTTGAGTCTTTTGAGAGCTTTCTTTAGAATGGCCGAAAAGGATTTTGGTTCATGCTCCTGAAGCTTGCTCATAATGTCCGCGGTAAAGTCATCAGGCGGTAGGGTTATTCTTCCCCAGAGAACGATGGCTCCGGTACGGATCACCGCTGCAATCAGAGTCAGTCCGACATAGATGAAGGCAACGCTTCCGATGAACGGTGCGGCAATGAAAAAGACAGTGGGCATGTGAAGGAAGTAGGTCGGCAGGCTGTTGAAAAGGTTTGATACAACCAGTTCCCGGTCAGATATTTCACCTTTTTCATATGCTTCCGAAAGCATGGAGTTGGCAGCGACACCGGAGAAAAAGGCCAGCGCGAAACTGGCCCCGCTGATATCTTTCAATCTTCCGGCCCGGATGAGCGGGGTCGCCAGGCGCCCCATGGTTCTGGCCCACCTCAAGCCTTCTACAATGTTTCCTATCAGCAGCCCTATGCTGATAAAGAGGACCAGTCTGAACAGGGGCCAGCCCAGTCCGTTCCAGAGAATGTCGGGAGAAAGAGACAAAAAGACCTACTTTGTTTTCCAGGTGTCCGCTTTTGTAATGCTGAGCAGGGAGTTACTGTTTTTAACTGCTCCAGCAGCAGTCAGTTCTTTAAGAGCTGCATTAAAGTCGGTTTCATTACCGTTCCATTTGGCCAGGCATCCTTCGATGGAAATCTCGTCAGGTCTGGCTTTGCAGTTCGTATCAGGATCTATTTTGTTACCTTCCTGCCCTTCGATAAGCAGAAAAAGGGATACTGCTTCAACTGAAAGTCCGAGATCAAAAATGGTTTTAGCCATTGTGTCCTCCATATTTAAATTTTACTGGAAAGGTATACCTGAACCGGAACAAGGGCCAGTTAAAAATGTTATCTTTATGAGTATAGAGCGGGGACTTTATTGCTGCAATCCCTCGTACAGCTGAAGAGATTCGAGGCTGTGCCGGATAAAATTTAGCGAAATCGGCTCAGGAAACGCAAAGGCTGCAGAATACTATTTAACTAAAATCCGGGGTGGAATATTTTTCAATGTAGGGGAGCTATCTGAAACTGCATCCCGATCTGTCGCACATGATTGTTCCAAGAGTTGTGCCTGCCTGGTTCTTCAAGATACATCTTTTCAATGGTCTTCCACTGTAATTGTAATATTCTGCAAGGGTCCGGTACAAGCTGAGAGCTGTTGATTCTGTTTTACCGTTAAGGGCTTCATTGCTTACTGTTGCATACAAAGTGTGGCCTTCCCTTCTAAATTCATTGAAAATTTTCTTACCGGAAGAAGTTTTGAGGTTCATGAATTTTTCAAGGCCGTGAAGTTTTGTTTTATATGCCCTTAATTTTTTAGTGTAGAGTGTGGAGCTTGGATTTATCTTTTTCAGGGCAGCATAGCCATTGATATTTTTTTCAATGAGAAATCCGGGAAGCGATTGGACGTGACGCATCAGCAGTTCTTCTTCTGTTCCGGGCAGCAATTCCCTGTATTCCTGAGGACATTTTGTCTCACGCTTTTTCAAGTCAGCTGAATAGGCAACAATACAGATATTTTTCTCAGGTTTCGGAGTAAGTTCAGCTACTTTGTTCAGAAAGGCTTCAACAGTCGATAGAGGGTGCTGTGTGGAGGTGACTGCAAGATAGAAATCTTTTTTGACTACGAGGTCGACAATTGACTTGTCCCTCAGAGCTTCTTTTTCCGCCTTTTCTATGAACTGTCTGCGGTCCTTAATAAGCTGGAGTCGTTTTTCATAATGCTTCTGGCGTGCCACATAATAATTGTTGGAAGGGGAAAGGGCGTGAAGTCTGTTATAGCCATTAAGGTTTTTTTCAACATCAACCGGGCTAAGGGAGTATACATATTTATATAAAATCTTTTCGATATCGGACTTCTTCAATGAACCCTCGGTTCCACTTTTTATCGAATTGAGATCACTGTCCAGTATTACAATTTCAGACTTGGAGAAATCACATTCCGCTGAAATCCTGTCGTTACGCAGAGATTTGATCCGGGAAACAGTTTTTATATTTTCAGTACGCAGATTTGAGTCCAGAATAACCAGATAATCGTTGTTCTCATGCTCCACAGCTTCCACTCCGGAGGTATTTTCAAGAGCATTGGTAAGTAAAGATGCACAATTATCCTGTGCCCATGCAGGAAGAACCAAGGTAGAAAAGGTAAGCAGTAAGGCAAGGATAAGTCGGGTATTCATGTTTCTCTCTTTTTTATGATGTGAAGTTGACCATGCCTTTCTTGTTATTCCGGTATTATTACAGAACACCCAGAGCCTGAAATTTAAGATAGATTTCCCTGCTGACCCAGGCATCGGTCGCAGCGTAGGTTATCTGTTGCGGGGTCAGCTCCTTGCGCCCCCAGTTGGAGCACTGCACTCCCTTGGATATCCTGAATCCAAGCAGGTTGGCAGCCAGATTGCGCAGCCCGTTGGTCTGCATCTCAAGTGACCGGGCGAGGTCGCCAAGGTCTACGAAGCCTCTGCCCTCAAAGGATGAAACTTCCCTGAGTTCTTTGACGTCGTTAATAACAGCCACCCCGGTTTTAATTATATCGGCAGAGGAGAGCATTTTTTTTATGCAGTCGGAAAGTGAAATATGACTTAGATGCAGGAGGTATACGCAGTCTTCAGTGGCCAGTTGGATAAGAGAGGGAGGGTAGGAAACCCCTTTTCGGAAGACCGGTCTGGTTTCAGTGTCGAATCCAAGAAGAGGGCATCTGCATATTTCTTCAAGGGCAGCCGGTACATCCTCTTCCGTATCAATCAGTTTGATAGGCCCTTCATACTGTCTAAGCGGCAGTTCGTTAATTTCAGCCTTAGTGAACTTTTTCTTATATTTTTCAGGTACTTGCATATAAAAGACGGTTTCCGGTATTGGTTGAAATATCACGTTGCAATTCACAACAGATAGTTCCTACCGGCCCGTGATGCTTCAGGAAAAAGGCCTGAAAAATCACGGGCGGGCAGGATATAGATCTGAACTGACGGGCGCATTTCAGCAGAACGGCCGGAGAAAAAGGAAGGCGGAAAACGGTCCTCTAACCTGGCACTCCCCGACCGTGAAACTGTATTTGTCCTGCTTTTGGATATTAAGGTATCAAGGGTTCGTCAACCCCATGTAACATTTTACGTTCTATTGTCCGGGCAGAGAACACCTACTGGTGTTCTCTTGTTTTATTGAATTTAATCTTGGGCCATTCCTCTTCAGCCTGCTGCAGCCTCCATTGGCTGGGGGCCAGAAAGGTCAGGTTGTCGTCACCGTCGAGAGCAACAAAACGGGGGTAGCGTTTTTTGATCCCATCCAGTTCTTTCTGTTCATCACTGCTTAGCCAGCGGGCAGTGTGGTATTCAACCGGTTCATACAGGGCCGCGACTCCGTATTCATCTCTGAGGCGGGACATGATAACATCAAACTGGAGAAGACCTACGGCCCCCATAATCTTATCATTGTTTCCCAGAGGCTTGAAAAGCTGAACAGCTCCTTCTTCTGCAAGCTGGTGGAGCCCTTTGTCCAGCTGTTTGCTTTTCATCGGGTCTTTGAGAATAACCCGGCGGAAATGCTCAGGGGCGAAGTTGGGAATACCGGTGAATTTCAGTTCTTCCTTGGAGGAGGTGAATGTGTCGCCGATTTTAATTGTGCCGTGGTTGTGTACCCCGATGATGTCTCCGGGGTAGGCTTCCTCAACGCCAGTCCTGTCCTGGGCCATGAATATTGTGGCATTGGCGATTTGAACTTCCTTGCCTATCCTATGGTGGCGCACCTTCATGCCTCGTTTGAATTTTCCGGAGCAGATGCGCATGAAAGCAATACGGTCCCGGTGTGCCGGGTCCATGTTAGCCTGAATTTTGAATGCGACAGCAGTAAAGTCCTTTTCAAAGGGAGAAACTTCGCGGGTGGTGGTCGCTCTTGGCTTGGGATGGGGGGCGAGTTCTACAAAAGAATCCAGCATTTCCTGAACGCCGAAGTTGTTAATGGCGCTACCGAAAAAGACTGGAGTCTGTTTACCGGCCAAATAGCGTTCCTTATCGAAGGGATAACCGGCCCCTTCAAGAAGCTCTAGTTCCTCACGAAGCTGATCGGCCTGTTCTCCCAGAAGCTCGTCCAGACGGGAGCTGGAAAGATCCTTGATCACTTCACCTTTCTGGATTCCTCCGCCGTGTACAGCGGAGAAGAGATGCAGTTCGCCTTTGTGGATATTGTAAGTGCCTTTGAAATCGGCTCCCATTCCCACGGGCCAGCTAAGGGGGGCACATTCAATCTTAAGGGTATCTTCAATATCCTGCAGCAGGTCAAATGGATCTATTCCTTCGCGGTCCATTTTGTTGATGAAGGTGATAATGGGAGTGTCGCGCATGCGGCATACTTCCATAAGTTTCTTTGTCTGGACCTCAACACCTTTGGCGCAGTCAATGACCATGAGAGCCGAGTCAACGGCAGTGAGCACCCTGTAAGTATCTTCGGAAAAATCCTGGTGACCGGGGGTGTCGAGCAGGTTTACCTCATAATCCTTGTAATTGAATTTCATGACAGAGGTTGTAACCGAGATCCCGCGTTCCTGCTCCATTGCCATCCAGTCGGATGTCGCGTGTCGGTTTGCCTTGCGGGATTTCACTGTTCCCGCCATCTGAATGGCTCCACCGTATAGCAGCAGTTTTTCAGTAAGGGTGGTCTTACCTGCGTCAGGGTGGCTGATGATTCCGAAAGTTCTTCTCCGCTCGACTTCCTTCCGGATATTGGCGTCTATATTCTGGGACATGATATATTTCCTGTGTATTGATTATGTTCTGATCGGTGGTGAACTGTAGTGGAAGCCGGGGTTCGGCTAGTTTATATATAGATGTTCACCGTAAGTGCTGGCTTGTCCGTATCAGGATTAGCACAAAGGTCAAGTACAAGTTCACTCCCCGGGAGTCTATGTACGGTTTTTGCGTTGCGTGTTTTATTTGATTAAGACTCTTCTGTGATTCATATTGTAGCTTTCGTTTTTGAAAGAGGTTACGATCAGAAATAAAGACCTATGCGTATAATTTCTAACGGGTGAATAAGAATGATAAAGAAAGCCAGCCTGCGGTTATTACAGCGTCCGCCCATGCCGGAAATGGTTCTTCAGGAAGAACTCTACCGTAAAACTTCACTGTCTGCCGATCTGGATGAGGCCGGGGACCCTTCTCGCGAACTGGATGGGCAGTTGCTTATGAATATACTTGTGAAGTTCTTTCATGCTTATGTTTATCCGGGGTCACACGAAACAGTTCAGGATCTAAGCGAAATCTCTCTGCTTTTTGATCAATTTGTTCACCGCAGGCTGGGCAGTGATGTTCTGGAAAACAGTGAAGATCTTCGTAAGGAACTGCTTTCTTACGGTTTTGCTCTATGCATGCTTGCTGATCTCCCTAAAAGTGCCCACATTTTCAAGGCAATCGCCGGAGCAGAGTCTGCACTGGACGGCGAGGCTTTTACCGGACTGGATATCGGAGCCGGAACCGGGGTGCTTATGCTTGCTATGAGTGTTCAGGCCCTTCGTAATGGTTTTGATGGCTTTTCTCTTGTCGGGATTGAACGTAACCAGATTGTAGCTGAGCGTACTAATGATGTAATGGGTCGGATGGGGATTGGCAATGTTCTGGTTGCGGACGCTAAAAAAGTTGAGAGTTACGGTTTTCTGGAAGACCGCCGGTTGAATTTCGTAAGCAATGAAACTCTGCCCAGTGTGAATCACAGTCTCTGGAAGGAGGATTTTATTTTTATCGCCCGTACTCTGTTTGAAGGTTTTCCTGATCAGTTATCGGAGGCTTCGTTTTTTCCTGAGGCTGTGCTTGTCGGGCGGAGCCCTTCGGAGATGCTGACCGTGATTGACAGCTCAAACGGTTTCCAGCTTGAAGAGGAAGACTATCCATTAAGATTGATGAAGCCCTATGCCATCAGCCTTTCCGGGGTCATGACTCCTCTGGAACATGTGGGCAGGGAGTATTCTGATTATGTCTCCGGGTTGTGGGCATCGGTCCTGACCCGCCGCTGGTAGTTCAGTCCTGCAGGCTGAGATATTCTTCCAGTGTCTTGATGAGTTTTTTCTTCTTTACCGGTTTTGCCAGATGGGCTGTGCAGCCGCATTCAAGGCATTTCTGCTCATCTTCCTGGAAGGCATTGGCGGTCAGAGCCAGAATAGGGGTCTGCTCCAGATTGTTTTCTCTTTCATATTCCCTGATAGCTATGGTTGCCTCATATCCATCCATTACAGGCATCTGAATATCCATGAGGACAATATCAAAATCACCTGCCATGAATTTTTCGAGACCTTCCTTCCCGTTTTCAGCATAAGTTATTTCGTAAGGGTGCTTCTTAAGGAAAAGGTCTATAACCATTCTGTTGTCTTCGGAATCTTCTATGAGGAGAACTGATTTTTTTACCGGGGTAGCAGAGTCCGCTGTTAAGTTATCCACGTGCTGTTCCTTTGGTTCAATTTCGAAAGCAGGCTCTCTGCTTGAATAATATTGTTCATCTGCCATCGAGTGGTTGTCGGCATATCTTATTTCTTCCACTACAGCTTGAGGAACCACGGGACGGTGCACATAGCTTGCTCCAAGCTGTTTCACTCTGGCTGTTGCTCTTGGCTGTGCTTTGGCCTCCATCAGCATAAGCAGTTTCCACTCACTGCAAGGGCCATGCTTAAGTTTTTTTAACACTTCGAACCGGTCATCCTTGCCACGGGGAGTTCCTACAATCAGTATTCTGCTATCATAGTCGGAGAGGGATATTTCCGCAGCCGCGGCTGAAGCCTGCCCAAGGTCTTCAGCAAGATGGACGGATGCTCCCAGATCAGTAAGGCTCTGGCATAAAAAGTCCCGGCATACAGATTCACGGTCGACCATAAGGATTGACATCTCAGTCATTGGTGGGTCTATCTCAGGTTGTATTGGAAATTGGGGAAGTATGGTGAAGGCAAAGGAGGAGCCCTTCTCCGGCTGACTACTGACAAAAATAGCTCCCCCCATGCTTTCAACCATGCGTTTGCATATTGAAAGACCAAGCCCTGTTCCGCCGAAATTACGGGTGGTGGAGGAGTCCGCCTGAGAAAATGTTTCGAAAATGGAGTTCATTTTTTCTTCGGGTATTCCGACTCCGGTATCCCTGATGATTACCCTGAGCATGCCCCTTTCAGTTACATCTACCTCAATGGTTATTGAGCCTCTTTCCGTAAATTTAAGGGAGTTGCCGACCAGGTTGACGAGTACCTGGCGCAGGCGTGTCGGGTCACCGGTGATGATTTTGGGAACATCACCGCGAATATGCCAGCAGAACTCAATGTTTTTTATCTGGGCTCGCAGAGCGAAAATAGATCCTACTTCTTCGAACAGTTCTTCAAGATTAAAATCAATCTCTTCAAGGGTGATCTGTCCTGCCTCTATTTTGGAAAGGTCGAGAATATCATTAATCAGGAGAAGCAGATTCTCTCCAGCATTTTTGAAAATTTTTACATAGTTACGTTGAGTCTTGTTCAGGCGCGATTCCCACAGCATATCAGCCATACCCAGTATGGCGTTCATGGGGGTTCGAATTTCATGGCTCATGCTGGCCAGAAAGTCGCTTTTTGCCTTGTTGGCGGCATCAGCTGCAACTTTTGCTCGTTCAAGTTCGCGGGCTTTTCTTTTCTCGGTAACATCTTCAAGCACGCCTTCGATGCAATGCTCCCGTTCTGACCCGTCACGGTTGAGTGAAGCAGTGGTATTCACCCAGATAAGGGTGCCATCCCGGCGTCGCATCTGGATTTCCCTGTCCTGAACATTATATCCGATGATCAATTCATCAAGAATACTTTCATAAAGGCGGGGCTCAATAAATAGGGAGCGTAAGGGAGTGCTCCTGAATTCCGGCCAGTTGTGGTAGCCGAACATTTCTGCAAGGGCCCTGTTGCCTTTAAGGAGTCTTCCATCGCGGTCCGCCTCACAGCGGAAAGCGCCGACATTGATTCTTTCCAGAAGTGTTCTGTGCTGTGTCTCCGAATCGCGCAGGTCTGAATACAGACGGGCATTCTGGATGGAAATGGCTGCCTGTGAACACAGTAGATTGAGGACTTCAAGGCGATCTTCCGTAAAGACACCCGGACTCAGGTTGTTTTCAAGATAAAGCACTCCGCGCATGATCTGCTGGTTCACTACAGGCATGGCCAGAATGGATTTGGGCTTATATCTGATTATATAGCTGTCTATGGTGAAGGGACCTTGAGATCCGGCATCCCTCAATACTATATTATCCTTGGAGCGCAGAACATAGTTTACAATACTTTTGCAGTAGAGTTCCTGATCGTGATCCTGTTTTATTTTGGTGGTTATACCATGGGGTGAGACAAATGCATGAGCGGTCAGTTCAAGTTTATTCTTGTTGTGCAGCAACAGGCAGGCTTTCTGCGCTCCGGCATTTTCGATTACTATACGCATGAGCTTGTCCAGAAGCCTGTCCAGAACTATTTCACCGGAAATCGCCTGTGAAGCTTTAATCACTGCAGAAATATCAAGAGAATGGCCGGTTTTGTGATTGTCATTCAAGGCGAATCTGTCAAACCCGGTAAAAGGTCCACGCCCTTCATTCTGTAATAGACGGTGATCCTGTATCAGTCGCTGAACTTTTGCGGTTGCCCCCCACTTTTCATAGTGGTCACAGGCCTCGGTGAGCATCACAAGGCCTGATTTTTTTCCTCCGACCGAAAAGTGAAATTCTGCAGCCAGTTCACAGGCCAGTCCGGCAAATCCGAAGGAACCTATTTTCAGGCTGCTCCTCACAGCTTCCTCGTAAAGATATAACGCATCTCCTTTTCTGTCAGTCAGACGGTAGAGTTCGGCTTTGGCCAGACTGTACATGTGTCTGAAGTTTTCAGGACAGTTCTGTTGCCATTTCTCCAGCAATGACAGGGAGTGGTATATCTGCTTGAGGTATTGTTTTTGTCTGGCTCTGGAAATGTCTTTATAAACAGCAGTCATGTTCACGATGCTGAAAAGGTGGAATACAGGAACAGTATACATTCCAAAAAGAGTCCTTTCGACTCCGTTGTATATATCCTCTATGTATTCCAGAGCCTTGCTGTGGTAGCCGAAAAAGGAGAGAGTGATTATCTTGGAAACTGAGGTCCAGTGCTCTACAACCTCCGAGCCACTGCTCCTGGCCATGTTAACCAGATGATTCTCCTGGAATATGTCGTCATCCAGATAGCCGGGGGTATATGTTTTACCTTGAAGGCTTTTGCACATCTGGACAGCCATTCTCATAATGCTGTCGCTTAAAGAGCTGTTGTTTTTCTGGACGAAGCTGGATAGTTTGTCAGCATATTCATATACTTCTGAAATTGAATTACCCTGAAGGAAACGGTAGTAGATGATGAAATATGTGCAGTAGCGGGCGTAAGAGTTGTCGCCATGCAGGAGGCCGCTCCGGAATGCTGTTTCAAGAGTGCTGATATTCTGGGAGATGGGGTAATGCCAGTGGTCGTGTAGTGCTCCCCGCAGCATTCCTATTTTTGTTTCCAACTCAGGATTATTGAACTTCCTGTTCAACTTAACAGCCAGTTCTTTGAAGTCTTTTGATTTGTCGAAAGAAAAGTCTTTCGCTGCAAGATGCATGGCGTAAAACATATACCCATATGCGGAAAAGGGTGAGTTGCCATGCTTAATGGAAAGCCTGATCATTTTCATAACCATCAGGAAAACCATTTTTTTGTTGAACATGTATGCCGGAGCTATCGTGTACATGAACAATCGCATGATTTCCAAGTGATCGGGGTTTTCCATTTCGGCCATATTAAGTAATTCTTCTGCTGTTTTTTTACCGAGAGTGAGCCTGGTTTTCAAAAGTTCCAGTGACAAGAATGTTCTGGAGGGATTCAAAGGTATATTAATTCCATGCAGCGAAAGCATTTCCCTGCCTATCTGGACAGCTTCATGGTAGCGGCTCTGATCAAAATAAAGTTGAAGCCTGGTTGTATTGGCTTTAACCAGATCTTTTTTGTTCCGGGCATGTTCAAGAATCTGTTTAAAAATTGTTTCGGATTGTTTCACCGATCCGCTCAAATATTCGCATTCATACCATTCCAGGTACATCTCAAATGAATTTTGGTAATCGTAATCCCAACTGGAATCTCCATACATTTTGACTGCTTTGGAAATGTAGTTTCCAGCCATTTCAAAAGCTGAACTTCTTTTGGCTTTTCTGCCTGAAAGAAGGAATATGTCGGCAATTTCCTGTTGTTCCCGCTGGTCGGTAATTTTATCAAGGCAGAGACTGTACTGGGCTGCTACTTCAAAAATAATGTCATGAACTTCCTGCCTGTTGTAATTTTCGAGCATGGCCCTGCCTATCCTGAGGTGATAGGCGTTTTTTTCGGTTTGAGTAAGCATGGAGTATGCTGCCTGTTGGACCCGGTCATGCATGAATGAAAGGTATTGCGGACTTTTGGTATCCTGATCCAGGCTTATTCTTGTCGTGGGAGCCTCTTTATCAGAAACTATAAGTCCTTCCTGCAAAGCCATGTTGAGGTAGTCCATGACCACTTCTTCCGGGGAATCCAGCACCGCCATCAATATTCTCAAGTCGAATTTTCCGCCGATGCATGAGGCGGTTTTAAGAATCTCCTGTCCTTCGAGTGGCTGGGACATAATTTTTTCTGCCATCAGTTCTACAATATTACCGTCAACAGATATGTCCTTGATGGCTTTCAGATCCCATTCCCAGCGTGAATGTTCATGGTTGAATACTATCAGTCCGCTCCGGTAGAGATTGCGCATGTATTCGCGCAGGAATAGTGGATTACCTCCGGTCTGAGTGAATACAATCTTTGCCAGTCCCTCTGTCCTTTTCCGGTCAGTGCGTAATGTCCGGCTGATAAAGCCGTGAACATGTCGCATTTTCAGGCGCTCAACTGTTATTGCCTCAACATTCGGACTGAGTTCTTCAATATCCGTAAGAATATCCGCGATATCTTCTTCCACAGGCTGGTCGGTCCTGTATGACCCGATGAACAAAAGATACGAAGTCTCTTTGTCATCCATAAGTCTTTTTATGAGCTGAAGACTGGATCTGTCGGCCCACTGCAGGTCGTCCAGAAATAGGACCAGAGGACGCTCCGGACTGGGAAATACTTTGATGAAATTTTTGAATGTCTGATTAAATCTGTTGCGCGATTCAGCAAGAGGAAGTTCAACCGGTGCCCTTTGAGGACCTGTCAGTCGTTCAAGCTCAGGGATTACTTCAGTAATCAGGGCGCAATTATCTCCCAGCATATCGGTAATCCGCTTTTTCCATGCCTCAATTACCATTGGCGGACTGTTTAATCTTTTGCGCAGCATTTCCTGAAATGCCTGAATAATTGCACTGTAAGGGCGGTTGCGCTGGAACTGATCGAATTTACCGGAGATGAATTCACCTCGGTCCAGCAGTATCTGCTTGCTGATGGAGCGGATCAGAGAGGTTTTGCCGCATCCCTGTTCTCCACGGACAATCACTGCCTCCGTGCTGCCCAGAGAACTTTTCTTGTAGGCTTTGAGGATTGTTTCCTTCTCTTCCTTGCGCCCGAAAAGTCTTCTGGAGAGAGTGAAGCTGTCAGAAATATCATGATGTCCAAGAGCAAAGCTGTCCGCAGAGTCTTCATTCTCAATGATTCTAAGGCATGCTTTGAGGTCCTGTATCAGGCCATGCGCCGACTGGTAACGTTCACCCGGGGATTTTGCCAGAAGTTTGAGGATAACTTCAGACAAAGGAAGAGGAATTTTCTGGTCGACGATATGGGGAGCAACGGGTTCTTTGGCAAGATGGCAATGGATGAGTTCAAGGGCATCATCGGCCGTAAAGGGCTGCCTGTTGGTGAAAAGTTCATACAGGGTCACACCCAGTGAATAATAGTCGGATCTCCGGTCGAGTTCACTGCTGACTCTTCCAGTCTGTTCCGGGGAGATATAAGCAAGGTTTTCTTCGGAAATAAAAGCTGCGTTTGAACCGGCGGCAACTTCTGTAATTTTTGTGCTGAATTGAAGGTTTGTGAGCAGTGCCTCACTTAAGTCGCCGGGCAGAGCAATGCTGCAGGGCCTGATATTCCTGTGCAGGTAACCCTTGGCGTGAACTTTGCCTAAGGATTTCGTCATCTTGACGGCGAGCTGTGTCTTCTCAAGTAAGCTGAGCTTGTTTTTTTCAATAATATTATTCAGAAGAATAAAATCACGGTCTTCGTGTATTAGGGCAAGTGAATTTTCGGTTCGCTGAAGGGAAAGTGTTTGAACTATGCCTTGGCCGCTTAGTTCCTGAGTTGCGGCGAATTCATTTTTAAGGCCGGATAAAATACGGGGTGAGGGCAGGTCCGAATTGGGAAACTTAACAAGCACATTAAGCTCATCATAGCTCCTCACGGCGCGGCAGATAGTTGTGTCCGCTCCTATATGCAAAGGGCTGAAACTTTCATAACCAACAAGATTGATTACTCTTGGATTTTCTTGGAGATTCATTAGCAGTCGTGCAGTTCTTAGTCTGCTTGGCTGTAGGTTCTTTTCTCAGTTTACTTGAAATACTCCTGTTTTTTGTTCGGGAACAGGACAAAGCTCTTAATTCTCTTCTAACATGGAAAGAGGGCTCTGTCATGGCATGATTTCATGTATGTGCTGACTTCCGGGGTCAGGATAGGTGAGCGGTAAGCATTATTGTGCCGAATCCGAGTATTACCAGTCCTCCGCAGAGAGAGAGGAGGGAATATGCTATAGATAGTTTCGAGGATGTGGAAGCACGGTCTACCATGCAGCGTGTTTTGGCCGCAGTAAAAGCAAATAAAGATGTGGTGACAGCCATGCCGGTGGCCAGAAAGACCATGGCCAGTAATCCTGATTTAAGGATGCCAGTTGAAAGGCTGTAAACAAGGATTATAGCTGCTCCCGGGCAGGGTACAATGCCTGTAACCAGAGCAACCAGGGCGATCTCCTTCAAAGAAGACTGTTTAGTCTCATGGCATTCGTCCTTCCTACTTAGCCTGAAGGATTTTAAAGCACAAACCGTAAGCCAGAGACCTATCAGGGCAACAAGTCCGAAGCTGGCACTCTGCAGATAATGATTAAAACTTTCGAATCCGGACATTCCGCTCTTAAACAGAAAGTACGCAAGGCATACTGTCAATGTGGCGGATCCGACATGGACTAGGGTTATGAGCCAGGACATGAATGAGGCCCCGGCCATGGAGCCCGAACGGGATAAAAAATAGGCGCATACTACCGATTTGCCGTGCCCCGGGCCCACAGCATGAACTATCCCGTAAAGAAAGGAAAATCCCAGAAACATCCATAGGGACTTTCCCCACGGGTCTTTCTTTATTCCCCGGGCGAATCCGGTAAGTTTCAGGCGTATCTCTTTTTGGAGAATTGTAATCTTCGCCATTATTGTTCCGTACAGGGAGGGGGACTGCGATGTTTTGTCCAGAGAGGACTGGGATAGCGGCTGTTTATTCTCACCGAAACGGGATCTGTGCTCAGGGGAGGAGGGAACTGCCTCTTTGGAAGTCTCCTGATTATTCGGGCTCAGGAAAGGATTGGTCGCAGACTGGGCTTCAGGGGTCAGAGCAGCAGTAAAAGTAAATGATACTGCAATCAGCAGCAGGAAAAATATGATTCTGTTCATTTAGCGGGGGCTCATTGTCAGCACAGCGGCTTCAGGAACAATCTGGCCATAGAAGTATGCCATTTCCGCTACCGGTTCCACTGCAAGAGTTGGTTTTATATTATCAGGTGCACCTTTGATGTTGTTTTGAGGATCCATCAGAATGGATGTGTAAAAACTTTTATCAAAAATAGCTACTTTGACTGTATGAGGGGTTTTCTCAAACCTTAAAGGGACGAGAAAGTAGTATACCAGTGTTCCATCTTCGATTGCGGGTTTAAACTCAGTTGCTTCAACCGGCTTGAAAGGTTTGCCGTCGACGAAGATGCGTGTGAAGTAATCGAAGTTCTTGAGGTTTACGAAGGCCCCTTGCTCAAGAGCCGCTGCTTCATCTGGCGAAAGTTTGTTATCGTGATTTTTATCAAAATCACCCAGAATCATTGCTGCAAACATTTCGTCAAACCACCACTTCTGACGCACTCCTTTTAACCCCTGTTTGTCAAATTCAAAGGTCAGGGAACAGTCTACAAATACATGCGGGTGCGCATGTACCTGTTTGATTGGGGACAATCCGATGAATATGATTGTCATTAGCGCAATCAGCTGTACATATCTAACCTTGGCGGCAAATAATATCAATGCGTTTTTCATATGGGATAAATGTAAGAGGATGTCTGTTCTGTCAAGCGTTACACAGGACATAAAGCAGACAAACCGCGAGGATGCCTCACGGTTCGTCTGTTCAGCCAAAAGATGAGATTATTGACAAAGTCTAAATCATAAGAGTGAAGACAGGGTTAATCTCTGGCCTTGATACTGCGTACAACGAATTCAGTTGTCTCTTCATAAAGATTCGGCAGGTCATAGGGAGACAGAAATCTTGTCCTGACCGTACCTACTATATTGGAGTATACAATGGTGGTTGTGTCATCAATGGAGAGATCCCTGATAGATCCGTCTTCAATGCCCCGCTCAACACATTCTCTGATTATGTTGAGGAGCTGCTGAAATTTGATGGAAATCCTTGTCCGGTCCATATCGATTTGCACATCCGAAAAAGGTGAACACCGCAAAAGTACCGGAAAAGTATTGCGATGCTGGAGGGTGTAGCTCAGATAGCTTTTCATGAAAAGCTGAACTCCTTCAATGCCGGATTCTGCTTTGCGTATTTCCTGAATCAGATAGTTCATCAGGTCATCGACAAGAGCTACGCCGGCGGTGACAAAGAGTTCCTCCTTAGAGCCGAAGTAATGAGACACCAGTCCGAAAGCAACCCCAGCCCTTTCAGAGATCATTTTAACCGTTGTGCCGGCATAGCCGTAACGTCCGAATGTCTCCTGTGCGGCGTATAGGATTGCGTCTTTTTTGTTTTTACCTTTCATGGCCCCTCGCTGGCACAAGTTTAGGTTTAAAGTTTGCTCGCTTGGCAAATGTTTTAGTATTCTTTAAAGGCCGGGTCAAATTAACCGGCAGGAAGATTATTCAAATTGAAATAAAAGAGAAATCCCCGGCACCTAAGCACCGGGGATCAAGAATAAGTCAGATTCAATATGATGATTATTGCTTGAGTTCTTCTGCCTTGAGAATTGTTATGGGCTTTACCGGGACATCATCATAAGGACCTTTGCGGAAGGTTACTGTGCTGGCGATTTTATCCACAACTTTCTTGCCACCGATTACTTTACCGAAAACGGCGTATCCCCATCCTGATCCACTGGGGGATTTGAAGTTAAGGAAGGCGTTATCGGCGACATTGATGAAAAACTGGTCCGTTGCGGAATGGGGGTCATTGGTACGGGCCATGGCGACGGTGTATTTATCGTTGTAAAGTCCGTTACGGGCTTCGTTTTCAATAGGCGCATAAGTGTCGCGGGGTTTCATGAATTTATCCATGTTGCCGCCCTGAATCATGAATCCGTCTATGACCCGGTGGAAAATAGTCCCATCATAGTGGGCCTCATTAACATACCTGAGAAAGTTGGCTACGGTATTGGGGGCTTTTTCCTTGTCGAGTTCGAGGACAATGTTGCCCATGTTGGTCTGAAGTTTTACAAATACTTTAGATCCCGCAGAGGCCGTCCCTCCGATCATGAAAAGACAGAGAAGAGCCGACAAAAGCAGTATTTTGATGAATTTCATTTGATATTCTCCTTTCTGAAGAGTTTCGTGCCATTTACCAGAAAGAGCAGGGACGGGCAACGCTATCCTGAATGGGTTTTGCTTTTTTGGGATATTATATATTAGTGTTCGTAAAACTGTCGTTGCAATGGAACACGGTTTGTTATGCCCGGGGTTTCCGGGTACTTAATCCGGAAATGATTTTGGGAGAGTATATGCCTGTTCTGAAGTGGAAGGAAGAGTATTCAGTGGGAGTCAGGGTCATAGATGAAGAGCACAGGCTGCTGGTCGAAATGATCAATAAAGCGTTCGGCTCTATGGAAAATATTAAAGAGGAAAAATTCCTCGCTGAGCTTGTCGAAGAGATGCGCAGATATGCCATGAGACATTTTGCCACAGAAGAAGGCCTGATGACCCTTTATGCCTACCCCTTAGAAGAAGAGCATAAAATGGAACACAGCGATTTTATGTTGACGGCGGCTTCTTCGGATGGAGTGCTCGGTAACGACAGGGGGGTGTTGGATCCCGTCAGTATTATCAAGTTTCTCGCAGATTGGCTTCAACATCATATTCTGGAAACGGATATGAAGCTAGGCAGGTTTCTTAATGATCAGGGGGTCAGCTAGGTCTCTGCTGGAGTAAAGAGAAAAGGCCCCGTGGTAAAGGAGCCTTTTGCACATGTCCATACTTTGCTCAGCTGAATCATCCCGGTCAGCCTCATTTCCGCTGATTCTGGTTTCATCTGCTGGTTGATCTTTTATTCTGCTGTTATCTGTATCTTTCGTGGCTGAACTTCCTGCATTTTTGGCAGGAATAGTTCAAGTACCCCGTTTTTAAGGCTGGCTTTGATATTTTCCCTGTCCACCACATCCGCGATAGTGAACCTGCGGCTGCATTCGCCTTCAGTGAACTCCCGGTCTATGTATTTTTCATCTTCGGATATAGCTGCACCGGTTTTGGCGCTTACCACCAGAGTATTCTCTTCAAGGTCAATGACAAGATCTTCGTGTTTTACTCCGGGAAGGTCCATATACATGTAAAATCCCTGATCACTTTCCACAATATCGGTAGCAGGACTGTATTTTTCGAGTCTTTTTTCATTGCTCATGACTGACCTCCCTTATTCCACAGCTATATCAACTTTTCTTGGTACCGAAGTACCTGCTTTTGGCAGTGTTATTTTCAGGATTCCGTCTTTCATCGAAGCGGATACTTTATCGGCTTCGATGGCAGTGTTAATTGACACTATCCTCTGGAACACACCGGACGGTCTTTCCTGCCGGAAGTATCTTCCTTCAGGCAGTTTACGTTCCCCCTTGATGACAAGGTCTTTAGCGGTAATGGTGATTTCCATGTCTTCGATTGTAACACCGGGGATTTCCGCACGTATATAAATAGTGTTCTGATCTTCTGTGATGTTCAAAGGAGGGTAAGCTGTCTTTCTCCTTTTGTATTGATAGGGATTGAAGGTGTCATTGAAAACCTTATCGAACTCATACGGAAATTTGTAAAATGATCCAAAGTCAATAACCATATGAAACCTCCTGTGTCTTTTGGCTTTGTTTACAAATATGCATTAAGTTATGGTTGTCAATACTGTTTTTACAGGAAAATTTGTCTATTTGATTCAGAACTGAATTTTAAATGAATTGAAAATAAAAAAACCGCATTTCCAGATCGGGAAATGCGGTTTTCGCGCAGAAAATCTGCGAGGGGGACAGTGTCGAAAGACTACACGTAGTCCCCCCGGTTAAATTTAATTTGTTCGGTCGCTGCCATAACTTCCAGTTCGGAGACAATGGAACCCAGTTCGGGATTCTCGCTGTTTACGCCCGGCCAGTTCTGCTTGAGGGATTCAACTCCACCTTGAATTCCTTCAAGCGTATTGTAGGCCTGCTTCAGCCCGTCTTCGGAGCCTAATTGCGCGGCATAGTCTTCCAGCTTGCCGAAAAGTTCTTCCACCCTGTCTACAAACTCTCCTTCACTGACCTGAGCGGTCTGTACCGGAGCAGTCTGCTGCACCTGCAGCAGAGGATTCATGGCCTGAAGACCAGGCACCGGAGGAGTTGTGACAGTCTTCTGGGCTTCGCCCTGCTGCACTTCCTGATTAAGGAACTCCCCGAAAGCCGCCCCGTCAACCTTCTTTGCCTTATTCGACTGCTGTTGCTGCTTTTGTAAGGCTTCAATTTGTTCAGGACTTATCTTCATATCTTACTCCTCAGCCTTTGGTTTCCCTTTGAACAATGCAATGACCTTGCCAAAGTCTAGACTTTTTTACAAATTGCTGAATTGATTGCTTTTGTCTTTTTGATAGGTCGGAAAAAAATTCCTGAGAAAATTAGATAAAAATTAAGCCAAGACTTTTTTTCCACCTGAATAATAAAACATAAGAAAATGCTTGTCCATGTACTTAATTATCAGCTATTATAAACAGTAAGTAATTTCGAAAATGCACTTTCTTCCATTTTCAAACTGATACAGGGAGGATTTATATGGCAACTATCAAGAAGATTCTGTGCGCAGTGGACTTTTCCGATCACAGCCCTGTTGTAGCTGACTACGCGAGCACTCTGGCAAAGACAATGGGAGCGGAAATCCTGTGCCTGTATGTGGCACCTTCGCTGGACCAGTATGTGGGATTCCATGTACCGCCCAGCTCCATTGAGAACTTTGTGGGCGAAATTGTGAGCGGTGCAGACTCAACTATGGAAACCTTCATCGCGGAAAACTTCAAGGATGTGACTGTAAACGGCAAGGTCGTTACCGGTTACGCCGCGGAGGAGATCCTCAGCCTTTCGGAAAGTGAAGGCGCGGATATGGTTGTAATGGGAACTCACGGGCGTGCCGGAATTGACCGCATCCTGTTTGGCTCCGTTGCTGAGAAGGTTGTAAAGTCTGCCAAGTGCCCGGTTCTGACCGTAAGGCCCAGCTGATCAGGAACAGTCTGATCTTTTAGGAAGATTTGATTGTGTTGTTTTAAAAGAAGGCTGGATGTAGATGGAATTTTACCTCACTACCTCAGACAAGCCGTAGATCGGCATGAGCCGATTTTTTCCGGTTTGGCCTCCTAACCCCGAAAGCCCCCCGTCCCAGCATCAGACGGGGGGCGACTTTTTTCCCCGGCTGCCGGTCTCAGCCCTTCTCTGTTTTTGACAAAAGGCCGGTTCCAAACTATCAGGGTTCTGCAACCCCGACTTTCCGTGACTTAGGTTCTCAAGTCCTTTACGGGGAAAATCATCACAATTAAGAGGATTCCCGCATGTCCCCCATCAAAGTCCGTTCCGATATGATGGATTCTAAGCCCTACGCACCCGGGCTGACCATCGAAGAGATCAAGGAAAAATACGGTCTCGATACTGTTATCAAACTGGCCAGTAATGAAAATCCGCTTGGGGCTTCTCCTTTGGCCCAGAAGGCCATAATCCGTCATGCTCCATATATTTTTCGTTATCCTCATAACGGCAATCCCAGGCTGAACAAGGCTATTGCCGAGCGTATCGGCGTGGATGAAAATCAGATAATCAGCGGCAACGGCTCTGATGAAGTTATCGATCTACTGGTTCGTATCAAGGCCAACCCCGGTCAGGATGAAGTGCTGACCTACGAGTCCTGCTTCAGTATGTACCGCCTCATGTCCAGATTATGCGGAGTCAATTTTCGGCAGGTTCCGCGTGACAGGGGATATAAACAGCCGCTCAAGGCTCTGACGGATGCTGTGACAGAAAAGACGGCTGTTGTATTCATTACTACTCCTGATAATCCCACAGGACTGGCGGTTACTGCCGCAGAGGTCCGCGAGATGGCTGCCGCCATTCCCGCGCAGACGATTCTGGCCATTGACGAGGCGTACATAGATTTCGCCACTCCGGCTGAAGTCTATGACATGCGGGGGCTTTTAAATGAATTTCCGAATATTGTGCTGACCCGTACCTTTTCCAAAGCGTACGGTCTTGCGGGTATGCGTGTAGGTTTCGGCATAATGAGTCCCGAACTGGCGGACTATATCAAAAGTGCCCGTGCTCCCTTCACCGTGAATCTTCTTGCCGAAGAAGCCGCTGTTGCCGTGCTTGGTGATGATGCTTTCTACAGGACTACTATGGATGTGGTGCTCCGGGGACGTAGGCTTTTTACCGATGAACTTCGTGCATCCGGCTGCGAGGTTCTTGATTCACAGGCCAATTTCATAATGTTCAAGCCGCCCCGTGATGCTGGCGTGATTTTTGAGGAACTCCTCAAGCGGGGAATAATTGTCCGTCCTCTTAAGAGTTTCGGTCTGCCTGAGTATATCAGGGTAAATATGGGCACTGATCACGAAAATGAAGTTTTTCTAAAAAATATCAAGGAGATTCTTTAATGTCCGCTCCTTTCATTATCACCCTTGACGGTCCTGCCGGGGTTGGTAAGTCAACTCTCGCCAAACGACTGGCCGATCGTTTTGAAATTGCCTATCTCGATACCGGAGCCATGTTCAGGGCTACCGCATGGAAGCTCGGTGAAGGTTCATGGGAGTGGGAAGATGGTCGTCTTGAGGCCGCTCTTGAGGAACTGGAGTTTGCCTTGTCCGGTAGTGGCGGGGCTTCCGTGCTCAGTCTTAACGGAACTTCCCTTACCGATGAAATACGTACTGAAAAGGTTGGAATGTGGGCTTCCAATGTTGCCAGAATACCTGCTGTGAGAGCTTGTCAGAAGCAGGCTCAGCGGGATATCGGGGCTACAACTTCCCTCATAGCCGAAGGCCGTGATATGGGAACGGTTATTTTTCCACAGGCTCCATGTAAATTTTTCCTTGATGCCGACCTTGAAGAACGGGCCAGAAGACGTTTTCTGCAGCTTGAAGAAATGGGAAAACCCGCTGATCTATCAGAACTGGTAGAGCAGATCCGAGCACGGGATGAACAGGACCGGAACCGGAAGGTCGCCCCTCTCAAACCAGCGGAAGACGCTATAATTGTTGATACCACCAGATTGGATATCGATGGAGTCTTTGATCGGCTGGTGGAAGAAGTAAAAAAAATACAAGGCTGAACTGAATCCAAATATTAAGCATATCAGGCCGCTTGGACTAATGTTCAGGCGGCCTGTCAGTTTCTGTAACCCAAAGTAAACTTGACTTTGTATGGACTGGCACTACCAATTCTCTTTATGCACTGTTGATTGAATGGCTTTTCAGATCATATATACCGCATTAAGCGGCCAAAGGAGCAGGCTCTTTGGGAATATCATTAAACAAGTAAACTCAAGCATTCGCAGAAAGGTGTACTTGATACAACATGCCTTGCCTGCTGATTGAAATTACGAAAATAAAATGAATTACAAAATATCCTCAGCGGAGCAGTCCGTGAAATTGTCCAATGTATTGAAAGAAATTTTTCCGGAGCCCAAAGCCCCGGTGGTTGAGATTCTGAACGATGAAACCGCGGCCTCTTTTTATCCGGCGGATTCGACCCGTCTGGCACATATGCGCCAGGCATCCTGCACCGCAAAAAGAATAGTCAGTCAGGCGGGATACGACTCCGAACTGGCTGACAAGATTGTAACCGCGGCCCTTTTCCATGATATCGGTTATTCAGAAAAGTTGAAGAATACAGGTTTCCATCCTTTGGACGGAGCTGCTTATCTTGCCCACTGCAATGCTCCAGAAGATATCATAGAGGCCGTACTGTGGCATTCCAGTACCCCGATTGAAATTGAGGTTCTCCCGGATATCAAGGAGATATACGACCGCTTCCCTGAGCCGGAGCTTGATGGAATAATTCATGATGCGGTTCGTTATTGTGATTTTCGAACTTCTCCTGTTGGGGAATCATATTCTTTCGGTATGCGTATTCTTGAGCTTGAAAACAGATTCGGTAATGAATCTGTTCCGCCCAGCATAGCCAGAGCGACACTTCCTGTCGCACGCAGGGTTCAGTCTTCTTATGCGGACAGGATCGCCCGAAATCATAACGGTTCGCTGCCCTGGGTCTTCTGTGATATCGATGGAACCCTCATTGAGCCGGGCAAGAGCATTGACCGCCGTTCTCTTGATGCCATCAATCGTTATACCACGGCGGGAGGGCGTTTCTCCCTCGTAACCGGAAAACACATGATCAGTGTTCCGGAGTTGATCAGCAGTGTAGGAGATCACAATCCACATGCCGGAGTAAACGGTTCAGTAATATCCCGTAACGGTAAAATAGATATTTACGGCAATACCCTGAAGCTCTATGAAGAAATTGAGGACAGGTTGACAGCTGAAGGAATTAATTACGCCAGCTATGTTGCCGATGGAATTTGGAGTAATGTTGATCTCAAAGAAGAGGAACTGGCCGCATTTACGCTTGTAGGAGAAATGTTGCCCCAGAGTGGGCCTACTCCCGGTGAAAAGGGTGTAATCAAGATTCTGACCTTTTCCCACCGCAATAACCGCAAGCAGTGCGAATTTGTAAGGGCACTGGCGGAAGAGTACGGGCTCTGTTGTGTGCGTACTGCCGAGGAATTTCTGGAAATAGGCCCCGCAGGACACGGCAAGCATTCAGCCGCTCTGCAGATCATGAAGGAAAACAACTGGCCGGATCTCAATTCCATTGCCATAGGTGACAGTGAAAATGATCTGACCCTCTTCGGGCACGCGGGAATCAGTGCCGCTGTGGCGAATGCCGCCCCTGAAGTGCTTCCGGCGGCAGACCTGCATATCCCTTCCTGCTCGGAGTGCGGAGTAGCAAGATTGTTGGACTCCCTTGTGGACTCTGTTGAGGATGGCAAATGGTCCATCCCCGCAAACTGGCTCGCTGAATATTAGATTACAGGCCTTACTGTTCAATTAAAGAAGCCTCCATGCGGTAAGCATGGAGGCTTAATAATGCTGAGGAAGAACAATCGCAATTGTTGTTTCATGAAAGACTGACAATCCCGCATGCCTGACTGGTTTCCGCTTCAGCTTTCAGCCAGTTCTTTTTGGGCTGTACGGGGCTTAGGCTGCAGGATTGCTTTCTTTAGATTTTCTGTTCAACCTTTTCAAAGCAGGGGATGCACAGGGTTTTTCCGGCAAATCTTCTTGATCTGGATTCCATGTGTGTTTCTCCGCAATCTTCACAGACCATTGACTGCAGGATCTTGGCCGGTCTCGGCATAGGTATTTCCGGTGCACTGACAATGAACAGCTCTTCAAGGTCGGCTTCCATGTAGGCTTTCTCGCATTCGGTTCGAATCCCTTCGCAGGCAGCTTTCTCTTCTTCACTGGCTTTGCCTTCAAAGCTCAGACCCATGAGCCTGCTCATTTCTTTGCGTTCTTCCGCCATGAAATCCTGATTGAGCAGTGCTCTCAGACCCTTGCCGTCGCTGCGCCTGAAAAAGGTAAAAGCCATCTTGCCGTGGTCGCGAAAGATGAGGTTGCCTTTTCCCGCGGAGCATCCGGTCAGGTATTGTATGGCGTCCACCCCGCACATGTCCGTTTCACATATGGCAACAATGGAGGACTGGTTGTTATGCCCAAGTTCCCGCAGGCACAATTCAGAGGCCCTGATACCTATTGCAAGGCCGGGACAGCTGTGGCCGTGGAATTCAACAACCCCGTCAAGGTCTTCGTTGGAGAATATTGTGCTCATGTGAGTTTACCTCTTATGTGTTAAAAATATTGCTTAATGAAATACAGGATGGATGTTGCCTGTATCTTTTCTGAGCTTGAAACTGATCCGGTTTGCATTCCGATATCTATCAGCCAATTATATGGCTAAATCCGTCACAGATGATCTATCTGCGCTTACTTATTGTGCCGGATGAACATCATGTAGCTCGTGATGGTCATGCCCGTGGTTTATAGAGTCCGGATTGTCCAGTGGATGTATCACCGGAATGCCTTTCCGCATTTCAATTTCCACCTCAACCCCGTAAACCGCTTCTATGGTTTCAGGGGTGACGGACATTTTGCCACCGCAGCCGAATACAGTTCCGTCTTTAAGAAAAATAAATTTGTCAGCATAGCGCAGGGCTGTATTGAGATCGTGCATGGTCATCACCGCTGAGACCTGATGCCCTTTGACCACTGCCCGGACAGTCCGCAGGATCTCAAGCTGGTTCTTGAGGTCAAGGGAGCTGGTTGGTTCGTCCAGAAGAAGCACTTCAGGTTCCTGAACCAGAGCCCTCGCAATGCTGACCTTCTGCAGTTCCCCGCCACTTAAGCGGTCAATGTAGCGCAGGGAGAGGTGGGCGAGTGACAGTCTTCTGAGAGCTGCGTCAACTATTCTGATATCGTGATCCCTGACCCGCCATCTTATGTGCGGCTTACGGCCCATGAGGACGGAATCAAAAACAGTCAGTCTGGCCGGTTCAACCCGTTGCGGCACATAGCCGATCAACCGGGCTATGTCATCGGAGGAGAGTTTGAAAACATCACGGTCCTTGACCATGACAGCACCGCTGCCGGGTCTGTGGATTGCGTTCATGCATTTCAGAAGTGTTGTTTTTCCTGCCCCATTAGGGCCGAGTATCGCCAGAAGTTCACCCTGTTCAACGCTGAAGTCTATGTTTTCAAGAACCGGTGTGCCGTTATAGCTGAACTTGATACCGTTAACTTTCAGGTTCATTTATTCCCCCTGATGATAAGCCAGATGAAAACCGGAGCTCCCAGAAAGGCTGTAAGAACAGATACCGGAAGGACATTCGGGGCGAGCATTAGCCGGGCTGCGGTATCAGCCCCTAAAAGAAGCACGGCTCCGGTTATGCATGATGCGGGCAGCAGAAAACGGTAGTCGTCTCCTATAATTCTTCGCACCATGTGCGGGCATACAAGCCCGACAAAGCCGATTATTCCCAGAAAGGATACTATTACAGCTGTAACCAGCGAGGCCAGCAGCATGCCGACGATACGCACACGCTCTACTTTGACTCCAAGACCTTTGGCTGTTTCATCTCCGGCCTCAATGGCGTTGAAGTTCCAGCGGTTCATGGTGAACCAGATGTAGGCACATACTGTCACAGCACTTATTATCCCCAGTTCCGCCCATGTGGCTCTTGCCACATCGCCGAAGGTCCAGAAAACCATAGCCGCAAGTTGAACATCATCGGCAAAGTATTGTAGAAACATGGTCCCGGCCGTGAACAGAGCCCCAAGGGCAACTCCGGTCAGAACCATCACTTCAGGAGTGGCCCGGCGCAGGCGTGAAATTGTGATTATGGCAAAGGTGGCGACAAGGCTGAACCCGAAGGCCACCGCAGTCGTCAGATAGGGGGAGTTGATGGTTACCGCACCTACGTTCGAGCTGGCCATGGTCCCGAGATCCAGCAGCATAACCGAAACCGCTGCACCGAAAGCGGCGGCGTGGGATATTCCGAGAGTAAATGGGGAGCCAAGCGGGTTGCGCAGAATAGCCTGCATAACAGCTCCGGCAACGGAAAGCCCGGCTCCCGCGGCAATGGCTGTAAGAGCCTGCGGGAGCCGGATATTCCAAATGATGAGATCAAACCGTTTGGTAACGGTGTCGCCCATCAAAGTCAGCAGGGCCTGCAAAGGGGAGATGCGGACCGGGCCCATGCCGACTGAGGAGATAAGAACAAACACGGTCAGCAGTAGACCGGCTATGATGAAAATGGTTTTCCGCCTGATATGAGCAGAATACTCTACGGGAACCTGCCCGTCATCAAAGTGCATTTACTACCTCAGACTCAGGCGGTCGAATGCCTTTTCCTTGAAGGCACTGTCCATCACATTGAATACGGGTTTACCGACAAGGAATGAATAAATAACATCA
Source organism: Maridesulfovibrio salinus (assembly GCF_055394525.1). Taxonomy (NCBI): domain Bacteria; kingdom Pseudomonadati; phylum Thermodesulfobacteriota; class Desulfovibrionia; order Desulfovibrionales; family Desulfovibrionaceae; genus Maridesulfovibrio; species Maridesulfovibrio salinus. Next base: position 413,565 of record NZ_AP042461.1, on the reverse strand, counting down.
GCCTGCTTTTTGGGGTCAATATCCTTGAAGTGTTCAGGATAAAGGACTTTGCCCACGTAGAAGGCATCGGCAATGATTGAGCCGTAGTTTCGTGAGTACCAGTTATAGGGCAGCACGGTGAATACTTCTCCGTTTTTAACTGCTTTCAGGGACTGGTACGCGGGGTCGGTTATTAGTTCGTAAACAGCTCCGGCTTTTTCTCCAAGCTGACAGGTTGAAATGTCTACAAAAAGTATTTCAGGGTTCCAGGCCACTATCTGCTCTTTGGAGACATTGGCGTGCTGGAGGGGCTTACCTTCCCCGGCTGGAGGACAGGCCACGTTGTTGGCATTAACAAAGCGGAAAGGCGGGTAGGCGGGTTCGGTGGATTGGAAACCGTGCGGACCCTTTTTGGCTATACCGCCCACGTAGCAGCTCTTACGTTCATTTTCAGGTATGTCGGCTGTCCTTCTTTGGAGATCGAGAATCTGTGCTTCCATAAAATCACAGACTTTCTTAGCTCTTTCAGATTTGCCGATAACATCTCCCATCAGCTGCAGAGATTTATAAATGACATCACGTTTAGCCGCCAGACTGGAGTAAGACACACAGATCACCGGAATACCGGTCTTTGCCTGAAGTTCATCAGGATCGTAGCCCATGTCTTTGTATGTTTTGAAGATAACTTGAGGCTGCGGTTCCAGTCCAAGAATCAGTTCCGGGTTGTCGTGTCCCCTGAATTCCCCTATCAGAGGCAGTTTTTTAAACTGCGGATTGGCAATGGCATATGGGCGGGCGTCAAATCTGTTTTTGCGAAGTTCAATTGAGTCCACTCCGACAATCATGTTCTGGCCCTGCAGATAGGTCAGGTAGCGCAGGCATCCGGGACCAGAGCAGATGACCCGGTCCACTTTCTCAGGGATTTCGACCGTGCGTCCTGCCATATCAGTTATAGTTCTGGTTCCGGCAGCCGCGGGTAAAGCCATAAAGATGGTCAAAGCAAGCATTAACAGTTTGACTAAGAGTCTTTTCATATGAACCTCAGGTTTAATTTTATACTTTTTTAGGATGCATATATTGTGTATAAATATAACTTCGAGGTATACATATTTAAAAATCGTGTCAACAATGACTGTAAAAAAGCCCGACGGTTTAAAACCGACGGGCTTATTTGCGTTACGATTTCAGGATCAGGAGGCTTTGTTCACCAGATAGGTTGTGCAGGCCACGCGCAGCAAAGAGGCGAAATTGGATATATCTCCATGCAGGGTGTATGCCTCGGAATGCAGATTGGATATGAACCTGCCAGTAGTGGTTTTTTCCGTTTCAGCGAGTTCGTCAAGAATATTCCAGAATCTGCGCTCAAGGCGAATGCTGGTGACCGCTCCGTTAATCCTTACTGAACGGGTAAACTGTTCATATTCCGGGGGTGGGGTGGAAGAATAAATTTCGCACATGGGAATTCCTCCTCATGTTGATTGCCCCACCTGACCGGATTAATTAAAGCTGGAAGTCTAGCCGATGCGGTCAACAAGCAGGCGCAGCCATTTCGGATGCGCAGGCCAGGCAGGAGCGGTTACAAGATTGCCGTCACAAATTGCATCATCAAGGCCGATTTCGACATACTCACCGCCTGCAAAGCGTACTTCCGGGGAGCAGGCTGGATAAGCGGAAACTTTTTTGCCTTCAAGGATTCCGGCTGCGGCGAGCAGTTGCGGGCCATGGCAGATAGCGGCAATGGGCCGGTCTGAAAAATCTCGCACCATATCGAGAACCTTATCGTTAAGACGCAGGTATTCTGGCGCGCGGCCACCGGGGACCACAAGGGCAGCATAATCCGCGGTATTAACCGTGTCAAAGTCCGCGTTGAGTGTGAAGTTGTGTCCAGGCTTTTCAAGGTAGGTCTGCTGGCCTTCAAAGTCATGTACAGCGGTTGCGACCTGTTCCCCGTCTTTCTTGTCCGGGCATACGGCATCCACTTCAAAGCCCATAGCCTGAAGAGCCTGGAAAGGCACCATTACTTCATAATCTTCGACAAAGTCACCAACAATCATAAGAATTTTCTTAGCCATCAATTTGTCTCCTTGTTTGCTGTTTCGCAGTACAATAATACAATTATCCTCAGCATAGTAGCATTCCTCTACTACAACTTGCGTCCCTGACCCTATCAAAATCGAATAATTTTATGCTCATTAGTTATCTTGATCATTCTTAATAATAGGAATGATATTTGCTGTAATACCGTCATTCGTTTCAATGGGGAATTTTTTACCTTTAACGATAAGCTGTATTTAGGAGATAATCGTGAGCATAACAGAGCTAAGCGGGGGACAGAAGCCACAGAATTATGCTGAATCACTAAGCGATTTTGCAAATATTCCAGAAAAGCAGCAGCAAACTGATTTTGTAGAATCGTTAATGATATCGAAGGATAAGGATTCAGATGGAGTTCTTAGCCTAAAAGAGTCAGGCCTGCGCGCGAAAGAATTTGCCAAGCTTGATTATGATGGTGATGGCCGCATTACTGCTGTGGAGGTTTCTGCTCATTTTGAGCGGAAGGCTAAAATGGGTGAATTGTCAGTCGCCTTAGGAGGAGTGGAAAAATTTTCCGAAAGCGGTGCTGAAAAAGCTGATAGTGAACTGGTCAGTTTCGAGGATAGCGGACTTGATGCTGAAAGTTTCAAGCAGGTTGACCCCGATGGTGATGGCCTGCTTTCCAGAGAGGAGTTCGCCAGTGTTGATCTGACAGAAAATGTTGAAAGTGAAGCGGACTCTTCGGAGGCGTTTTCAGAAGCCTTTGCTGAGTTTAAGAAGAATGCCTTCGGGGCCGGGGATGAGGATAAAAAGGAAGATTTGAATGGAGACGGTGAAGTCTCAGTTGAAGAAAGAAGGATCAGTCGGGAAAATGATGCTGATAAAGAGGAATTGCCAGAAAGCTCTCAAGCTATGTCCGGAAGAAATGAAGCAGTTAGTGAGAATGCGGAATATGAATCCGGAAACAGCTATTCAGCAAGCTATCTGGCCGGAGTCCGAGCGTATCAGAAACAGGCAGGAGAGTCTGATGTTTTAGGCAGTCGTCATATTGCCGAGTTCTGATTGTTAAAAACATTAACTTTCATTTCTTCAACATAAAGCCCCCGGCAGAGAAATCTGCCGGGGGCTTTATGTTGGTTATTTTATTGAGAGTCTATTCAGTTGCAGGCTCAGTAAAAACGCGGGTGCTTAATTCTTTGTCCAGAATAAACATTCCGTTTCCTTCTCCGTTGAGAAGTCTAAGTTTGTTCAGGACTGCATTCACGTTGTCCTCCTCTTCAACCTGCTCGGTAACAAACCACTGCAGGAAGATATTGGTGGCGTGGTCTTTTTCCTGAATTGCAAGATCGACAAGTCCATTGACCAGAGAGGTCACTTTCTGCTCATGTTCAAGCACTGCCTCAATACAGGCCAGGGGGGACTCCCACTCTGTTTGGGGTGCATCGATTGCGGCAAGGATTACACGTCCGCCCCGTTCATTAATGTAATCGTAGAACTTCATGGCGTGGAACTGTTCTTCCTTGGCCTGCACCCGCATCCAGTTGGCAAATCCATCCAGTCCGATGTCGCTGAAATAGGCGGACATGGAAAGGTAAAGGTATGCAGAGTAGAGTTCAGCATTAAGCTGTTCATTCAGGGCTTTTTCAAGAACTTTGTTGGACATTTCAATGATCTCCGTGGGTTTTAGTAGCCCAGATCCTCGTCGGTTATCTTGGTTGCGAATACCTTGTGCATCCAGAACTGGTAACCGATGACGATGGGTACCATGATCAGAGCGACGGTCAGCATAATTTTCAAGGTAAGCTGGCTCGAAGCCGCATTATGAATGGTGATGGAGAAAGCCGGATTGATGCTGGAAGGCAGCAGGGCCGGGAACAGTCCGATCACACCGAACATGGTGATGGAAACGATGAGCAGTGCGGAACATGCCCATGCTTTCCACCATTTGCGGGTAGATATGAGAGTGCGAACCTTGACGATAGCAAAGACCGGAACCAGAATAATGAGCAACAACAGCGGGTTCGCCAGAAAGTTGCCGAGAAGCTGTGTGTATACACCGGTCAGGGCAAGGAAAGCAACAAAAACAGCTACCAGAAGAGGCCAGATAGTCGCTGCCAGTTTACCTGCACGTTCGTTGAGGTCTCCAGTAGTGCGCACAGCCAGCCACAGACATCCATGCTGGGCAAAAAGCAGCACAAAGAGAATTCCGCCAGCGAGACCATAAGGGTTGAGCAGGGTCAGCAGGTTGCCCTGGAATACGCCGTTCTCATCAATGGGGATTCCCATGAAGATATTGGCGAAGGCAACACCGAGAAGCAGTCCGGGCAGGAAGCTGCCGAGCACAGCAAGCTTGTCCCAGAGAGACCGGGCCCAGTCGCTTTCCACCAGTCCACGGAATTCAAAAGCTACTCCGCGAATGATCAGCGATATCAGGAGCAGCATGAGCGCGGTGTAAAGCCCGCTGAACATTACCGCATAAGCCTTTGGAAATGCCGCGAAGGTAACTCCGCCGGCGGTGATAAGCCATACTTCGTTACCGTCCCAGAAAGGGCCCATGGATTTATAAATTGTTTTTCTGTCTTTTTCGTCCTTTGCCAGAAAGGGCATTACGGAACCGAGCCCGAGGTCATACCCGTCGAGCATGAAGTATACGGCCCAGAGCACTCCCCAGAGTATGAACCAAATTGATTCAAGCATCATAATCTCCTTGTCTTACAGGCTCTTAAGAGTTCAAAGGTTCAGGACCCTTGCGGGCAAACTTGGTCAGAAGGTAGATTTCTGCGACGCCCAGCAAGGTGTAAAGGGTGGTCAGGGCGATGAAAGAAAACGCCACCTGTCCTGTCACAATGGGTGAGACCGCATCGGAAGTTCTCATCATGCCATATACAATCCAGGGCTGGCGTCCTACTTCAGCTACGGCCCATCCTGCCCACATTGCGATGTAGGGCAGAGGTATGGATAAGAGCATGATACGCAGATAAAGCTTGTTTTCGGTGAGCTTTTTGCGGTTCATCCATCCCCAGATGCATAACAGCGGGAAGAGGGTTCCGAGTCCTACCATCAGGCGGAAGGAGAGGAATGTCAGTGTTACGGGGGGGCGGTCTTCCTTGGGCCATTCCTTGAGACCTTTGACCGGGGCGTCGAAACTGTTGAAGGCAAGGAAGCTCAAAGCACCGGGAATGCCGAGGAACTCAACCTTGTTGGTCTCATTCTTTTCGTCAGGCATGAGTAAAAGGTACATGGGAGCGCCGTTCTCAGCTGTGTCCCAGAGTGCTTCCATGGCGGCCAGCTTTTCAGGCTGTTTAACGGCAACATCCTGTGCATGGTTGTGGCCCTGGGCAGCAACAAGCACGGAAAAGATAAGAGCGGTAATCATACCCATCTTAAAAGATTTGTTGAAGAACTCAATTTCATTCTTTTTAAGAAGGTGATATGCGCTGATGCCCATTACAAAGAAGCCGGCAACAACAAAGGAACCGAATGAGTTATGGAAAAACTGTCCCCAGGCAAAGGGGTTGGTGATCACTTCTGTGAAGCTTGCCAGTTCGGCGCGGCCGTTACGCATCACATAGCCGACAGGATTCTGCATCCAGCCGTTTGCGAGGATAATCCAGACCGCGGAAATGTTGGATGCAATTGCAACAATCCAGATGGAAGCAGCATGCATTTTGGGTGAGAGCTTTTTCCAGCCGAAAATCCAGGCTGCGAGAAAGGTCGATTCGAGGAAAAAGGCCACTGTTGCTTCTATAGCCAGCAATGAACCGAAAATATCCCCTACATATTCGGAGTAGCGGGACCAGTTGGTTCCGAACTGGAACTCAAGTGTGAGACCGGTTACGACTCCGAGAACAAAGTTGATGACGAACAGCTTTCCCCAGAATTTGGTCATGCGCAGATAAATGTCTTTTTTAGTGCGCACGTACATGGTTTCCATTATGGCAACCAGTATGGAAAGCCCCAGTGTGAGCGGTACGAAAATGAAGTGGAACATCGTTGCCATGGCAAATTGCAGCCTTGACAGCATCAGAACATCCATCATTCCTCTCCTTGTTCAATAGTGTTGATTAATCCCCTGAAATTCTGTCCAGAGCTTCCTGAGCCAGACTTCCCACTGTCACTGATTGCAGCGAACAGTCCTTGTAAATGTCAATAATAGTATCATTATCCACCAAAGCTTCAAGAGTTTTGACGGATTTGGATGATTTTATTCCCCCCAGAGCCCAGCAGGCTGTGCCTGCAATAACAGGGTCCGGGTGCTTCAAAAAACGGATCATGTCATCTTCTGCCTGAGCGGCAGTTTCAGGCCTGTCCTGTGCAAGGCGCGCAACTCCCCATACAGCTCCACGCAGAAGGGTGGTGAACTCAAGATAGTTTTCTGGCCCCTTCTCGTCTTCATGGCTGTAGCTGATGAGAATTCGACCGTATTCATCAGCCATGAGTTTATTGACTGCTGTGATTTCACCCATTGCCTCAGGGACTCCCCAGGCGCATCCACCGGACTCTTCATTAAGCATCCACATGATTCTGCGCATGACTATTCTTGCCTTGGGCGCATCTTCTTCTGTCATCCGTGAGATTACTTTTCCGAAACAGGTGATGGCGTGCCAGCGCACAATAACTTTCGGTGCGCATAAGGCGGCAAAAAGGGGAGATATAAGATTCTGCATGGAAAACTCATCCATCATGCGTTCGAATTCATCTTCCCAGTCATCTGAAGCAAGAACCTGCATTACCTGTCTTTTGATTTGTCGTCCGACTGCCATAAGTCAGCCCTCCCTGATCACTTGAAGCTCAACTTGGATTCATAAAAGAAACTATTATCAGTAATCGAGTAACAACTTCCGATTATTAAACATTGCCGGAACCTTAGCACAACAATATCTAAATTGTGAATTACTTTTCAGTTATTACTATAAATAAATTTCAGGGTGGTAGTGTCTAATGTGGTTTAAGGGCGGGCATCGCCCGCCCTTAAATGGATTATTTTCCGGTTTTTTCTTTAATGGCCGCCGCAATGGAGACACCAAGCTGAAAGCATTCTTTCAGTGTGTCGTGATCTGGACGGTTTTTGGATTTAATTTTAGGCTCGATAATTTCCATATTCATGGCTTCAAGCCATTCGTTGAGAATGTTCACGCACTCACCAGACCAGCCGAAAGAGCCTACAGCTGCACCGATCTTACCCTGGGGGCGAAGGCCCTTGATGTAGGTCAGAGTGTCCGCCATTCCGGGGAGGATACCGTTGTTGTGGGTGGGAGAACCGATGACAACAGCGGCGGCATCGAAAACTTCGCTCATGACATCACTGTGGTGGTTGGCCTTAACGGACATGACTTTAACGGAAATACCTTCTGAAGCAAGTCCGGAAGCAACGGAATTGATCATGCGTTCTGTTGATTTCCACATGGTGTCGTAGAAAAGGACAGCTTTGTTCTTGGGAGTCTGCTTAGCGTATTCTGCGTACTTTTCAAGGGCGAACGCGCAGTCCTCGCCACGGAAAATAAGACCATGGTCAGGGCAGATTGTGTCCAGCTCAAGGTTGAGCCCTGCGAAAGTTTCAAGGGTCTTGAGCACTTTGGGAGCATAAGGGGTGATGATATTCGCAAAGTACTGCTGCATGTAGTCGTCAACCATTTCTTTGCTCATTTCATCAACATAGCGTTCGCTGGAAGCTATGTTCTGGCCGAATGCATCACTGGTGAAGAGTATTTTTTCTTCGGGAACGTAAGTGAACATGTTGTCGGGCCAGTGCAGCATTCTGGTTTCGTAGAAACGCAGGGTGCGCTTGCCGATTGAAACTTCTTCTCCGGGCTTGATGATGTGCAGGGGCCAATCTGCGCAGTCAAAGAAAGTTTTTATTGCCTTGCCGCCCATGGGAGAGACAAAGATTTTTTCGGGTTTGCAGAGGGCAACCATTTTATCCAGGCAGCCCGCATGGTCAGGCTCAAGGTGGTTGACTACGATGTAATCGATTTCTTCGGGGTTGGTGAGGTGTGACAGAGCGCAGACAAGCTGGCTTTCGAAACCGCTGGAAACGGTGTCAATCAGTACTTTTTTCTCGTCTTCAATATAAAAGGAATTGTAGGTGGTGCCTTTGGCGGAAAGGGCGTAGCCATGGAAGTTACGGCAGTTCCAGTCCACAACGCCAAGCCAGTGCACTCCTTCTTTTATTTCAACAGGTCTCATTTTGATGCATCCAGTTTTATTTGTGTTTTAAGGGCACGAAAGCCGGGGCTTAACCCGGCTTTCGTTATTATCATGTTGAGATTTCCGAGTTATTATTCTTCAGGCTCGAAATCTTCTTTTCCTGCTCCGCAGACCGGGCATTCCCAATCATCAGGCAGATCTTCAAATTTGGTGCCGGGAGCGATGCCTCCATCGGGATCGCCTTCAGCGGGATCGTAAACCCAACCGCAAAGTGTGCATACGTATTTCATTTTTCAATTCTCCATTCAAGTATTGGTTCAGCCTAATGGCTTGAAAGCCTTCTTACTGGCTCCGCAGACCGGGCATTTCCATTCTTCAGGAAGATCCTCGAAGGCCGTGCCTTTGGGGATCTTGCCTTTGCGATCGCCCTTGTCCGGGTTGTAAATGCACCCGCAGTTGTTAATCTGGCATTGGTACATATCTTTCGGTTCAGCCATGTGGTCTTCCAGCTGTTTCTTAAGCCTTCCAGAGGCCGTGCAGGTTACAGTAAGCGCGGGCAGTCACAGGCTCATCGCCGAACTGGCAACCGCAGAAATCTGCTTCGGGTGCTTCACCGGGATTGAGCTGCTTGAAGTAACGGTTGTTACCGGAAACAAGTTCAATCCATTCGATCCAGTGTTTTTCTTCCATGGGGTGAGCAACGTCACCGACTTTGACTTTGTAGCCGCCTTCGATCTTTTCGATGACGGGAACATGTTTTTCCTTGGCAGCGTCAACGGTGTTTTCAGTCATGAGTTTCATAGGACTTCCACAGCAGACAAGTTCTCCCTCACCGCCATGAACAACCATGGTGATATTACCACAAGCGTCGCATTTATAGACTTCGTACAGTTCAGCCATTTTACCCTCCAAAAGGATTTAGGGTTTTACTACCAGTTTTCACATACCAGTTGAAAATGAGCCTGTGCGTGTGCGCAGGCGGGACACTTCTCAGGAGCTGTGGCACCTGCGTGAGTGTAACCACAGTTCTGACACTGCCATATCACAGTTGTGTCCTTTTTGAAAACCTTTCCGTCTTCAATGTTTTTAGCAAGAGCAAGGTAGCGTTTCTCATGAAATTCTTCTGCAACAGCGATTGCCCTGAAAATAGCAGCAATACTTTTGAAACCTTCTTCTTCAGCCACTTTAGCGAAATCAGGGTACATTTCTTCCCATTCATGTCTTTCGCCGCCGGCTGCTTCCTTGAGGTTTTCAACGGTGGTTCCGATGACTCCGGCTGGGAAGGAGGCGGAAACTTCGACTTCTCCGCCTTCAAGAAGCTTAAAAAGTCTTTTGGCGTGTTCTTTTTCTTGGTTGGCGGTTTCCTCGAAAATCTTGGAAACCTGAACAAAGCCTTCTTTTTTTGCCTGGGAGGCAAAGTAGGTGTAGCGGTTGCGTGCCTGGGATTCCCCGGCAAATGCAGTCAGAATGTTTTTTTCAGTTTGAGTGCCTTTGAGTGAGGGCATTTGGGAAACTCCTTAAATAACGATAAATGTAGTTTAGATTAAGATCTATTTTTCAGAAAGTAATAGTGCAACATTAACAGCAAACAGTGTCAATGTCAGTCTATTTTATTAAAAATAATCCTATTATTAGTTAAGAACTATCTCAACTAACAGGATTTATGGAGTCCTTGAGGCTTAATGGCTGGCTGAACAGCAGTCAGGGCAGAGTCCGAAGTATTCTATTGAACACCCTTTTACCTCGTACCCTCTAGCTTGGTGTCCATCCAGAGGTGGGGCTTCTATATGCTGTTTGACATCGTCCACCTTCCCGCACTGCATGCAGCGGATATGGGGATGAGGGGTGGCTGTTCCGTCAAATCTGTTCTTGCCGCCTGTCTCAATCTTGAGAATCATGCCGTTGGCTGCAAGCAATTCAAGGTTGCGGTAGACAGTGCCAAGGCTGATGTTGGATATGCGTTTACGCACCAGTTCGTAAAGTTCATCTGCCGTTGGGTGGCAGGTTAGTCCTCTGAGCTCCTCTAAAATGAGCTCCCTCTGCTTGGATCTTCTTTGTCCTACTTTCATAATAATGACCTCTTAAGCCACTAGTAGTAATAATTCTTGTTTGTGTCAAGCCTGTTTGAATTCGTTGACGCATAATTCTGGCAATTCCTTATTCAAAATTCTTTCTTTTTAGAAGTATATTATTTTGCTATGAAACGCTGACCTGTCCTTGCGAATCAATAAGATTCAAGCTATCACTGAAATAATTAGATTAATTAACTTGGGAGAAGCCTTGCCCAGTTTGAAAGCACTTATACTTCATACGGAATCCGGGGTCCGGTCTGCCATCCGCGAAAGTCTGAGCGGATCTAAAGTCGTGCGCATTCTGGGGGAGACTGTCAGAGCCGATGAGGCCCTTGAGCTGCACAAGGCGGTTGGCTACGGGATAATATTTTTAGGACTTGATCTTGAGGAAAAGGGCAGCGGGATCGAATTGGCACAGTCTCTGGGGGCTAGCAAGCACAAACCGGGTTTGATCTTTATTGCTGAAGACGAGACAGAGGCTTATCAGGCTTTTGAGCTTGGAGCAGTTGACTATCTCATCTGGCCGCCTGATGAAGATCGAATGGCTAAGACTCTGGAGCGTATTGCACGTTTCAAAAGTCACTTCAGGGAAATCCCCGAACCTTCAGACTGGAAGGAGTCCGGTTCGGGAGTCGAGACCGGGGAGGAAACTCTTCAGCTTGCACTTGAAGAAGACGAGCAGGACCGTTTTCTTTCGGCCCTTAAAAATGCATGGGATTTTTCGCAGGCGCGTCAGCCCGAGATCGAAAAGCTTCCTGTCAATCAGGATGGGCGAATGATACTCATCCCGTATACCCAGATTATTTTTGTGGAAGCTTACGAAGACTACTCTTATGTGCATACGGCCAATCAGAAATTTCTCACTTCCCACAGGTTGAAGAATCTGGAAGAACGGCTGGAACCGCACCGTTTCTTCCGTGTTCACCGCAAGTATCTGGTCAACCTTGAAATGGTTACGGAGATAGCAAGTCTTCCGGGAAGTAATTTCATGTTGAGGACCGCCGGACGGACCCGCATTGAGCTGCCTATCAGCAGGAGACGGATCGGTAAACTCAAACAGATTCTGGGGATGTGATCATGCCGCTTACCGATACCATCTCGCCGTCTGCCGATAATGGGGTGCACAGTAAGGCTCTGGGAGTTAATTTTCAGTATGGAAAGTCCGTCAATCCGATGGTCTGTTTAAATAGATTAGAGGTTAGCTTGGTCGATTCAACTACCGGAGGGCGCCGTGGATCATAAAGAAACACTGGACAGCCTGTTGCATGAAGAAAGAGTTTTTCGCCCGCTTCCGCAGATGATGATTGATGCTGGCGTGAATCCACAGGATTTACGCGCTGCGCGGGAACTGGCGGACATCGATCTTTGCGCCTACTGGGAGGAAGCGGCCGAGGAGCTGGACTGGTTCACCAAATGGGAGAAGGTCTGTGATGCCTCTGAAGCGCCGGATTTCAAATGGTTTACCGGTGCCCGCTGTAACATTGTCTACAATGCCCTTGACCGGCATATTGAGACCGTAAACAAGAACCGTCTGGCACTAATCTGGGAAGGAGAGGCCGGAGATTCCCGTCAGTTCACATACTATGAGCTCTACCGGGCTGTTAACCGTTTTGCTAATGGGCTCAAAAGGCTCGGAGTCACCAAAGGTGACCGGGTAGTCCTTTACATGCCCCAGCTACCGGAAACAGTAATATCCATGCTGGCCTGCGCCCGAATCGGTGCTGTCCATTCACTCGTTTTTTCAGGATTTTCTGCTCGTTTACTGCGCGATCGCCTATGTGAAATCAAACCTAAAGTTGTAGTTACTGCCGATGGTTTTTATAGAAACGGACAGGTCCTGCGGCTTAAGGAAGAAGTTGACCGGGCCCTACTCGGCACTCCTGAGGGAGTACCGGAGTCAGTTGTAGTTGTTCACCGCGCCAATGTAGATGTGAACATGGATTCCGCCCGCGATTACTGGTATGCCGATCTCGTCCGCCACGAACGTCCCCATGCACCTGCTGAGATTATGGCTTCCGGGGACCCTTTATTTATCCTTCATACCTCCGGTACAAGCGGAAAGCCCAAGGGGATGATCCATTCCCATGGCGGATATATGGTCGGGGTGCATCGTACATTCAAATGGGTTTTTGATCTAAAGCCTACCGATATTTTCTGGTGTTCCGCTGATCCGGGCTGGATAACCGGACACAGCTACCTTGTATACGGCCCCCTCTTGGCAGGGACAACAACGGTCATGTACGAAGGTCACTCCCTTTATCCTCAGGCAGACCGCGTCTGGAATATTATTTCAAAGTACGGGGTTACCATTTTTTATACCTCGCCCACCCAGATCAGGACCCTGATGCGGTTCGGGCACGGATACCCTGAGCAGCATGATCTTTCCACCCTGAGGATTCTGGGGGCTGTAGGGGAACCCTTCAATCCGGAAGCATGGCTCTGGATGTATGAAAACATAGGCAAAGGGCAGTGCCCTGTGCTTGATACATGGTGGCAGACTGAAACAGGGATGATCATGATCAGTCCCATGCCTGTGTCGGTTCTTAAGCCCGGTTCTGTGACCCGCCCGCTACCCGGAATTGATGCTGATATTGTAGACAGTGAAGGCAACCCTGTTCCTGAAGGAAAGGGGGGCTTTCTGGTTATCAGAAAACCCTGGCCCGCCATGTTCAGTGGAGTTCTGGGAGACCGGGAAGAAGTCATGGCTCAATACTGGAAGCGGATTCCGGGTGTATTCTTTGCCGGGGATGTGGCCCGCAAGGATGAGGATGGATATTTCTGGATTCAGGGCCGTGCGGACGATGTTTTGAATATTTCCGGACACAGGATAGGCACTGCTGAAGTTGAAAGTGCTTTGACAAGCCATCCGAGTGTTGCCGAGGCTGTGGTGACCGGAGTTCCTGACAAGATAAAGGGCCAGGTTGCCAAAGGATATGTTACACTGAATCTCGGGGTGGATAAAACGGACGATCTGCACCATGAATTGAAAGAACACATCCGGCGTGAGCTTGGCCCCATCGTGATCATCAGGGCCATTGAGTTCTGTGATGAACTGCCCAAGACTTCCAGTGGCAAGATTCAGAGAAATGCGTTGGACTGAGTGGCAGGAAACTGAATTGTAAAGGAATTATTTTTTCGGTTATTCTGCTAAATTCAGTCACTATGGATTGTTTTTATGGTGGCTCCCCTTTTTTTGAATTAATTAAAAATCCCCTTTCAGCCAAACTACCGGCTGAAAGGGGATTTTTATTAATCTGTATTTGAGGTCTCTAGCGGGCAATCATGGCGCGCAGAATGTCAGCACATGTTTCAGCCTGATGGGCCATTTCATTGAGGCAGTCAACAAAATGGGTGAGCTGATAAATGTCCTTGAAGTCCATATCTGAATTATAAATGTCGCTTATGAGGGTCTTGCGCAGTTCAACTGTGCGGGCATAGTGCTTGCGGACCTTGCGGAACTTGTTTTTGGTTCCTTCCCTGTCAATGGACTTTCCATCAATGAGTCCAATAGTGGCCTTGAGGGCCGGACCAAGACTTGTCGTAGTATCATTGACCTCGGAAAGCAGAAGAATCAGGTCTTTCTGGTATTCAGCAGGAATGGCTACTTTGCGCATTGCCAGCCAGTGCAGTGCTTCCTGTGCATTATCAAGCACGTTGTCCTGACTGCGGGTGTAGTTGAAAAACAGAACCTTATCCACAGACATGAACATGGAGTGGGGAAGGTGGTTGCGGATGGAGCGTTTGATTTTGTCCGCCTGAGCTTCAACCGTGTCGATCTGCTCAATTAGTTCATCAAATTCGCGGCAGGTGTCGTTTCCGGCCACATAGCATTCAACAGAATCATTGATGACGTGAATGCATTCCGCGATTTTATTATAATGTTTTACCAGCCCGTCCATGGGATTCTTGTTGACGATAAGCCCTAAGAAAGGAAGACGAAAGTGCATATTGTTCTCCTTGATTTATCTAAATTAGCGCCCATTTTAAGAGGCTGAAAATTGTAATACTGGTTATGGCTGCAATAGGTACAGTCAGTACCCAGTAGAGCACGATTCTTCCGAGAATTTTAAAGTTAACGGCTGAGAAACCTCGTGCAAGACCTACCCCTACCACAGCACCAACTGCAGCATGAGTGGAAGAAACAGGAAGACCCAGATTGGACGCGGTGAGTACAGTGGAAGCAGCACCGAAGTCAACCGCAAACCCGCGGGTATTCGTCAGCACTGTTATTTTTTTACCCACAGTCCCCATAACCTTGTGTCCCATGAGTGCGATACCGATGGCGATTCCGAATCCACCCATTACCAACAGTCCTATCGGAACATCCGCCTGAGCGAGCAGCACATGTTCTTTGGAAATGAGGTATATCGCTGCAACCGGTCCGATGGCGTTAGCAACATCGTTGGCTCCTTGGGAAAGTGCTACATAACAGGATGTACCAACCTGCAGTTTGCGGAAGGTGGACTCAACAGCTTCCGCTCCTTCTTCAGGGTCTCCTACAAGCCTGTTCACAGCCATACGTCCGCCAAACCAGACGGCCCCTGCAATCGAGAAAGCCAGAGCCAGCGAGCCCATGAAAGGCAGGTTCAGGCTTTTGCCTACAGGAGTCTTATATAGGAATGATAGAGCAATGAGCAAAACAGTCAAGCCCATCCATATAGGAGCCCATTTTTTTGCCTGATGAATAAAATCCTTTTTAAAGAGAATCGTTTTTCGAATGTGGGTAAAAATAGCAAATGCTATTGTCGCTGCAAAAAAAGGTGAGATGATCCAAGACATTACAATACCGACCATTTTCAGCCAGTTTACAACGTCCGGGCCTCCTGCAACCAGTCCAAATCCGAGAATACTGCCAACAATGGAGTGCGTGGAAGATACCGGTAGGGCCGTTATCGTGGATACCAGCACCCATAGACCTGCTGCCAGCAAAGCCGAGAACATCCCGACCATGATGAGTTTCGGGTCGGCGATAGCTGCCGGATTGATAATACCCTTGCTTACGGTTGCGGTTACGTGAGAACCGAGGAAGACCGCTCCCACAAAGTTGAGTGTTCCTGCAATGAGCACGGCCTGCCTGATGGTGATGGCCTTGGCGCCGACAGCGGAGGCCATGGAGTTGGCCACGTCGTTTGCGCCCAGGTTGAACGCCATCATGAACCCTGCAAACAGGGACATGTAGAAAAACAGATCATAAATATCCATAAGAGATTATCCCCTTGTTAAGAATCAAGTATGATTCAAAGCCTTTTAACTTTCCGTGACCTGCAGCTTCACACAGAACGAAGACCCGGTCCCGGTTTTTGCGTCAACCGGACTTTCCACCCAGATGTCGCCGTTGAAGTTACGTACAAGACTGCGGCATAAGGCCAGTCCCAGTCCGGAACTGCCGCTGCCTACAGAGTTCTCATCCAGCTTAAAAAACCTTTCGAAAATTTTATCTTTATCAGAGGGTACGATACCGGGGCCTTCATCAATAACCCTGCTTATTACTTCTCCGTCTACTATTTCAGCCTCAACTTTAATCACAGTATCAGCCGGAGCGTATTTGATCGCATTCTCAATCAGATTGTCGAATATCTGAACCAGCCCTTCATCAGTGCCCCGGACCTGGACTTGGGGGATTTGCCCTTTCTCAATACGTATGTTCTTGGATGCCGCCATTTGATCAAGGTTGCAGATACTCATCTCTATGCTGCCGGGTAGATCGGTCGGCCTTGTGCGCAGTTTCTTCCCTGAGTATTCACTGTGTGTCAGTGCGAACATGCTGGTTATGACTTTGGACATGTGGTTTGCATTGTCCAGAATGATACCAAGAAAGCGGGCGAGGATTTTTTTATCCTCCGGCGGGTTGTCGATAAGGGTTTCTGAGTAGCCCTTGATGCTGGTCAGTGGAGTTCTAAGTTGATGGGATGCATTGGATACAAAGTCCCGCAGGATTCTTTCAATTCGGCGTACTTCGCTGATATCGTGAAAAACAAGAATAAGTTTACGGCGCCCTTTGTAATCTTCGTAGGAGCATGCTGTAACATTCATGGATTTGCCGTCGGGCAGGTCGATGATCAGGGAGTCTGAGTCAGCGGGATTATCGGGGCTCAATATTTTGTCCACCGCGTCCTGAATCTCGTGGCGCGTGAGCACTTCAAGGGGCATCCTGCCTATCATGTCCAGACTTTGCGGAGTGATTTCCTGCATTGATCTGTTGACTGATTCGATTTTTCCCTGTGGGTCAAGAACCATTATGCCTTCGGTCATGTTTTCAAACATGGCGTCAAGCTGGTTCTTCTGGTCTTCGATGATGCGGATATGCCCCTGTATTTTTCGGGCCATGGTGTTGATGGAATCTGCCATCATCTGGAATTCACCGCCGGGAATAACTCGGATGCGTTTGCTGTAGTCGCCTTCACCGATAGCTCTCGCAGTGTCAGATACTTCCTTGATTGCGGAATTTGTTCTTGATCCGATGAATTTGAGGGTAAAGGCAGCACCTACGGCTATTACGAAAAGTAAAATAGTGAAGTGCAGTTTTATGCGGTCCAGTCTTTCGCCGATCACCGAGTAGGGCATGGCGACCCTTATAAATTCGCCTTCTTTGGCAAGTCTTTGAGCAACATAAAGCATCCGGGTTTTCAGAGTGGTACTGTATCTGATGTTTTTACCGGTTCCGGCTGCTTCGGCAACAATTACTTCCGGACGATTTGAATGGTCATCAAGTTCAGGCAGGCGGCTGGCTTCCACATTTGAATCAGCCAGAACCTTTCCATTTTTAATATACGTGATTCTGATATCAAGGTTGCGGCCCAGTTCGGTTATTTCCTGTTGAAAATCAGAACTGCCCGGGGTCAGAGAGGTGTGGGTGACTTTCCAGCGTACATATTTCATGATCCGGGTGGTGTTCTGCCTGCTGGAACTGGTGAGCTCCTCGGCTACGGTTTCGTAGTAAAACCAGAACGTAAGCATAAGGGCGCACAGCATTACAGCCCAGCCCCAAATCAGGATTTTCATATGTAAGGATTTGTTCTTCAAGAGATATTAACTCCCGGACAATTGTTACAGTCCCAGCTTGTAATCCACCCGCATTGTCACAAACGAGTAACAACCATGTAAATTATCATAGGTCAAGTTTTGTTACAAAGAACTTATTTGAGTGTAAATACTTGTTATAGATAGGTTTTGTTTTGAAAAGAGCAAGAGGGAGGGGGGTGTCTTGTGTTACAATACAGTGACAATCTGTGTTTGTCGGTATAATTCCATGAATACCCTTGGAGAAAGGCGGGAATATGTCTTGATTCTCTGTTGGCTGCAGGAAGTTGATCAGTTGAGAGTTAATCTGTTTTGGGATAATGAAAACTCATAGAATCACATGGCGTAAACGCATATATAAAGGCTGGAAAAATGTCTGATAAAATAGATAAGGCAATTCAGGATCTTGTACTGAACGGCCCCGTTCCGGTGGAGGAACTGGCTGAACGTTTGGGTAAATCTGTCAAGACCTTGATACGTGAGGTTAACCCGGAGGACCGCAAGGCAAAGCTGGGTGCCGAAACACTTGTGGAAATCATGAAGATAACAGGCGGTATTGAGCCACTCAGGCTTATGGCTGAAGAGTTGGATTATTCAGTGGAATCATCGGATTGATTAGAGGTGCCGGCCTGATCCCGGATTGAAAAAAGAGTTATGGGGATAAGCCAGGGATTGCTGTCATATCTGAAGATTATTTGTAGTCCGTTGTAGTTGTCATAGTCTGTTCCCATAAATGAATTTTCTTGAAGAAATATACGGGGCATTCCTTCAGGTTCTTTAACCTGACTTGTGAAGTTTGAACCAGCAGCAAGCGGACATAATTTTTTTTCAGAAGTATAGTATTTTTGATTAAGCAGGGTCAGTGCAGTGTCACTGATCCTGCTTTTTGTTGTTTTCAGGACAAACTCTTCAAGGGCCGCCTTCCGATCGCTTTCAGGGGTGGACGAAAGGATTTTTCCCAACTCTACTATTTCCGGGACTGCCGGATTATTGTCCAGCGCCTCATCGTATAAATCATCGGCATCCCCTTTTCTGCCCAGAATCAGATTAAGACAAGCCTGGTTATTAATGAGTCTGGCCATATTCTCCCCGTCATTAAGGTCGACCGCAAGATCATAAAGAGAAATTGCTTTTTCAAGGTCGGCTGTGGAATTTCTGTAAAAACCTGAGATAGCGTGTGCATCAGCCTGAAGGCTGACAGCCCGCCCCCGGTTCTTTTCATCTGAAAAGGCCGCACTGGCAGCTTGCTCCAGAGAGAAGCACATCTCGTCATCCGGATTATTGGCCATCTCTCTGATCAGAAGGTTTAGTTGCATGAATCTTGGGTGCTGTCTGATAGATCCGGGCAGAGGCAGTGCCAATATTCTGCGCACTTCGCTCCGGTCAGGGGAATTGATCGAAAAAAAGTAGCTGGCAGTGATTATTTCTTTTTCTTGGGGCATCTTTTCCCGGAGATCGACTGTGTTATGAAACATGTATTCAACAGCCTGCCCATCTGTCATGGCCGGGTATGCCAGCCAACGGTCAAGGACGTTGATGCCGCTCTTAATGAGAAGTGCTCTGGCAGGGTTGAAGGGCTCATATCCATCAACATATTCGATGGATTTCGGTAGCAGAAAACGGGTCGCGGATGCTTCTTCGGACTCGCGGCCCTCCTTGCGGATTGTCGGCAGTGCCTCCTTGGAGATTCTTTCCATGTTATAGGCCAGTGCAAGTTCATAAAAAAAGCGGTCTTTGCCGGAAAGTTTTGCTGCTCTTTCAATGTATGGCCTTGAAGAAAGCAGTTTTCCGGTACGCTGATAGGCAAGTCTCGCAAATCCTGTAAAAGGTCGCGCATCATCAGGATGCCTGCTGTGGAGATCATGAAACAGTGGTTCCGCAAGGTCCGGTCTGTCGAGAAGAATCAGGGCGTTGCCTTTTTTCAGGAGCATTTCAAAACCAGCGTCGTCTTTTACAGAAATGGCCTTTTCACAAAGCTGACTCCATCGTGAAATATTTTTGATCTGCCTGCGCAGTGCCTGAGGAAGGTCAGGATTCGCAAGGAGCGGCTTGAGCATCGCAAATGCGGCATCTCCGGATGTTATGTCAAGGTTGCTGTATTGGGCTTTGGCCGCAGTTATCAGCATTTCGGGAGAGACGGGCAGTGAAGACAGTGATACCGCCGCAGCCAGTAAAGGAGCTGCTTTGGTGGTGTCTTCAGCTTTCAGGGCCTGTGTACCCAGGCAGTGCATTATCCATGGGGTGACCGGGGAATGCTGACGGTTTTCAAAAATTCTTGATGCGAGTATGGTTTGGGCTTCCTGGGCTGCTGCGTGAGCGTCACTTAAAAATTCTATTCGGGCGAGCATCTGATCAAACGAAGGTGTTTCAGGATTCACTTCCATTGCCCTCTGTAGATTTTCAGTCATCTCCCTTACTGTTCTGGCATCCAGAATGGAGCACAGTTTCATGAGGATTATGCAGAGGTCTCTGCAGGAGTTGTCGTATGAATAGATCCTGTCTCTGATGGCCCCGGCTGTTTCGATCAGATTTTCCAGATCTTCGGGCGTGTACTGGCCATTCATCAGCGATAAGTCCTGAATAATCTGCCCGGCCCGGTATGCTTCTAGGTCGCTGAAATCCTCACTGGGAATTCCCGTTGACCTGATTGAGCCCGGCGAGACCGGGAATTCAGGCAAGTCCGTATCAGCAGGGCCCAGTATGTTTTTTAGCAGCTTCAGTCCCGGTCCGGGCATTTCAGCTGTTATGATATTTTTATTTTCCTGAATAGAAATTTTTACTTTGCGGCCTTTAGTGCCCGGGATGAGGAATATTCTGGACGTGTCAAAAAGACCGCAGTTTTCAAGAATTATTCTTGCGGCGATAATTTTCTGAGGCGTGGCGGTTTCGCCCGGAAATATCTGGGCAAGGGCCATGACCGCATTGGGAGTCAACCTTGAATCCCCGCTTACTTCCACTGAACTTATGGATTGGTTTGAAATCAGCTTTGCAACAGATTCCGCCAGGTTAGCTGCCGCTGGAGCTGATGATTTACCTCCCACCTGCTTACCTTTTATGAATATTTCAGGCTCAAGGTGAAAATTGTCGGTAAGCAATGCAGAGTATGAGGTTTCTCCGGAATTCTTTTCAACCAGACCTGAAAGTGAATATCGGGTTACATTCTTATCGGATGTGCTGTTGGAACTTGCAATGCCGTAATCAAACAGGTGTGCCCGCAGATATTCACTGAATGCGGGAATGTTCGTTCCGTTCTTGTCATTAAAACTGCCTATAGACAATATGGGAGAGGAAAATCCTTTGACCGGAAAGAGGATAAGGATGAAAAAAAGGAAAATAACTCTGACTGATACGGAAAGTTGCATGCCGGCCTCTTTATGTAGGATATGTTCAGATAATAAGTAACCTATCAGGACTATTTAATCCAGCCCTGCAGCTTTCGACTTGCCGGAGAAACTTTGCTAGAAGAGTGCAGCCGCTTCAGCGGCCCCATTTTTTAAATAATCAGGATTCAATTGATGACCAGACAGAACGAAACGCAGCTGGATATATTCTGCCGGAAAAACTGGGCAGCCCTCCTGGGAGCATTGCTTGTTTTCTCCATTCTTGTTTCCGGGTACGGAACATGGCTGAATTATTTTTACGATATTGACGAACCCAAGTATGCCCGGGCTGTCTATGAGATGGTAGCTCAGGGTAATATCTTTGCGCCGATGTTTGACGGTATGCCGCGTATGGAGAAGCCTCCACTGGCTTATTGGGCCATGTACCCGTTTGCCTTGCTGGCAGAGTCCGGCGTTGCAGGAGAAAACAGCCTGTTTCTGCTGCGTTTCCCTACAATTATCTGCTCGGTACTAATGGTTCTCGGAACTGCGCTGACCGGGCGCAGGCTTTTCGGACCGGCTGTGGGACTGTTGGCCGGGTTGATGCTCCAAAGTTCGGTTCTGTTCAAATTCATGGCGGTAATGATCAAGGTCGACGTGGTCTTTGCCTGCTGTGTTACCTGGGCAACCTATTATTATCTGCAGCGTTATCTGGGTGACAGGTCCAAAAAAAATGCTGTTGCGGGAGCTGTTCTTACGGCTCTGGGTGTACTGGCAAAAGGTCCCTTCGCATTCCTGCCTATGGCCGGATACATACTTGCCGAAGGTATAAGGTATAATTCCAATAGTTTTGCAACGAAGGAAAAAGGGTCTTCCTTTCTGTCATTGTTCAACATGAAAGGGCTGGTTGCTGCAAATTGGAATGAACGTAAAATAATTATATTATGGGTTGTTGCCGGATGTGTGCCTTTTTTTCTCTGGCTTTACGCGGCATGGCTGAGCAGCGGTTTTGATTACAGTCAGGGGCTGGTAGGGCAGTTCTTTCACAATACTTCAACCACGGGGGCCAAGGCAATTGATAAGATCAGCCGTCTTGATCCTTATCTCGACACCCTGACGGTTATCTTTTTCCCGTGGGGCGGGTACGTATTCGGAACCGTCTACTTTATATGGAAAACGTTGAAAGAACGCTTCAATGAAAAATATGTGTTCATGGCATGCGTTTTTCTGGTCTATCTGGTTGTGTTCACCCTGTTATTCAAACTCAAGTCCAACAGGTATATGCTGCCTGTTCTGCCTTTGCTGTCAATTATGGTCTGCAACTGGCTGGTCAAGGCTGAAAGGGATAAAGCCTACAGTACCCTTTTTGAGATGGGCTTCATCTGGCTTTGTTCAATGGCTGCCATGCTGGGATACAGGTCTTTCAAAGCCGGCAAGGTTTCCGTGAATCTCGCTGACGGAGTTTTGGTCGGGCAATATATGGAACTTGTCCTGCCTTTTTTCATCGCTTTGGGCTGCTTTTTTCTGGTCCTTCTTTTTGTAAGTATTAAGCAGTCGCGCTATCCCGCTGTTCACATAATCGGGGCCTCAGTGGCGATCGTTGCGGTAATGCCGTTTTATTACCAGACCTTGCCAGCTTATTCCTCCCTGACCGACAACAGACCTCTGCCTGTGATGGGGCCTGCCGTGGCGGAAAAACTAGGTGATTATGTTGACAGTGAAACTCTGATTATACACCGTCCCTTCTTTATTAAAGCCTTTCCGGATGTTGTTTACTTTCTTAAAAAGCTTGAAACCGGAACAAAGTGCATGTACTCGCTCGGTTCCGATGCTCCGGCGAGGGATGTGGTTCAGGCTCTTGCCACTCCTGCAGTTGCTGCGGACCTGTTTAAAAAAGAGCATGAGGATGCGGAAAAATATCCTGCATACGGGTATTTTAAAAATACAGATTTCAGGAAAGCGGTCCTTTTGCTTTCCGCTGATGATTATTCTGAGTTTTATGGCTTTTTCCAGAGCCTGCCGCCTGTTCTGCGTGAAATGATAGAGATTGAAGAACTGGATGTTTTAACTGTGAAGTGGGTTGAGCACCGGGTTTATTTTGTGCGTTTCAACCCTGAGAGATTAAAGAAATGATTGATATACTGGATTTGGAATACAGCGAACTCCAGAGCTTTGTAACTCAGGAACTCAAAGCCCCGAGGTTCAGAACAGACCAGCTCTGGCAGTGGTTGTGGCAGAAAGGAGCGGCTGATTTTGATGCGATGACCAACCTTGGAAAAGGATTTCGCGAGGAACTCAAACGGCTTGCCATTTTGAGGCATCCTGAGGTTGACGTGGTGCAGACCAGCAGTGACGGTACAATAAAGCTGCTGCTCCGGTTGGAAGACGGAGCGTTGGTCGAGACTGTTCTTATCCCTATGAAAGGACACTACACACAATGCCTTTCCACTCAGGTGGGCTGTGCAATGGCCTGTACTTTCTGCAATACCGGGCTGATGGGATTTGAGCGTAACATGAGCATGTCTGAGATTCTCGGTCAGGTCCTTGCCGGGCGCAGGTATCTACAGCAGAACAATCTGGCCCCGCTTAAGAATCTGGTATTCATGGGTATGGGAGAACCTTTACTCAATCTGGACAACCTGATCCGGTCCCTGAGAACTCTCAATAATGCCGACGGGCTTGCATTTCCCCGCCGAAGGATAACCGTGTCCACAGTTGGGTTTGTAAAACAGTTGGATATTCTTGGCAAAGAAGATCTTACTTTACCCGCCATTTCACTGCATGCCCCTACTCAGGAATTGCGTGAGAAGATCATGCCGAAGGCTGCTAAAACCCATCTTAACGATCTTCTGGCAGCAATTGAGCGATACCCCCTGCGTCCGCGTGAGAGGGTTACTTATGAATATCTGCTGCTTGGGGGAGTGAACGATTCCCTTGAGCATGCAAGGCAGTTGGTCAAACTTCTGGGGCACCGCAAGTGCAAGGTCAATCTTATTGCTTACAACCCCGGAGACAAGCCTCTTTATAAAGCTCCTGCAAAAGATAAGGTGTTGGCCTTTGAAAAGTTCCTCTGGGACAAGAAGGTCTCCGCGACAATCCGCAGATCCATGGGGCAGGATATCAAGGCAGCTTGTGGGCAGCTTAAAGCTGACCAGCAAAATCAATAGCTTCAGCGGAATAAGTTGGGGCTGCTAAAAATCTTATGTGTTGCTGACCCTTTTGTTTTTTATACCTAATGCTTGATGTACGGCATTATTAATACCCTGATGGTTTTCTTATCAACCTCAGCAGTCTGCAGCCCGGAAAGGAAGTTCCTTTCCGGGCTTTTTTAATAAAGGTGGATGGGGTTATGTTTTTTGGGTATTAGGTGTGATAATATGTTATGTCTTTCAGACTAAGCCAAGTTTTGATTGAACAGGAGTTATTGATGAAGAGGTTGAATGGTAGCCTGTGGGCGATAATTATATTTTTTACCTGCCTGCTGCTGGGGGGATTCATCTTCAATCAGTTACTGATGAAAAGAGCTCTCAAGAAGAGCGAGCGGATTTTCAGTGATAATCAGTATGCCCAGACCAGAATAATTGCAGACGCCTTTTCAAGGGAAGTCGGCGGGATCGCCTCTACCACGAAAGTGATGGCCCGTACCGCTTTTGCTGACATGCTTGAAGGAGGGCTAGCGGTAAATGAAGTCCGGAATATTCTATCTCTGGAAATGCGTGAACATGATATAATTGACGGATTCGTTGTTTATGACAGGTCCGGAAAATCCGTGCTTGAAGTTGGGCGTAGTCCGGGGCAGCCAGTTAAATTACTTAACGCAGCGGATTTGTATAGCCGTTCAGCATGGTTTGAATTCCAGAAAAGTGTACCGCAAAAAATTCTGACATTTACGCATGTGAGCAAAGACATACAGCAGTTGATTCTGATTGTTCCCATAAGGTTTGCAGAAAAGCTGCAGGGAGTTGTTGTTCAAGTTGTGAATTTGAGTCCTTTGATTGATTTGTATTTCAAACCGATCAGGTTTGCAGGTTGCTGTGCCGCTTTTATGTTATCCGGAAGAGGCACAGTTATTTACGATCATAATGCTGAAATTATCGGGAAAAATGTTTTTCAGGGAATCCACAATGACTTCCCGGAGCTTATTGAACTTGACCGCAGAATGATTACCGAAGATTCGGGGCAGGGTGAATATTATTTTCCTACGCAGGATTCTGGCGAGTCTGTGCGAAAGTTAATAAGCTGGAATACTGCCCAGATAGGAAGTCAGGAGTTTGTTGTCGCAATTGCCGTTCCTGACAAGGTTATTGTCGGAATTGTAGATGAAGCCCGTTATGTGCATTTCTTTTCTGATATACTGGTGGGGTTTATATTTATTCTTGGTGGATATGTCATTGTCCGCCGTTACAGCGAGCAAAAGATAAAAGATAATGAAAAGCGTCTGGTTTTAGCTCTGGAAGGCAACCGTGACGGAGTCTGGGACTGGGATATAAAAAAAGGGGAAGTCTATTATTCCCGGCGCTGGAAAGAAATGCTCGGATATGACGAGTCAGAAATTGACGAATCTTATCATGAATGGGAGTCACGCATTCATCCAGAGGATGTTAGCGAAGCAAACGACAGGATGGATAGGCATCTTAAAGGTTTGACTGATTTTTATGAGGGAGAACAAAGGCTTCGCTGTAAAAATGGATCGTATAAATGGATTCTCGGAAGGGGGAAGGTTTATTCTCGTGACAGGAACGGCAATCCCGAGAGAATGATCGGGACAAATACAGATATTACAGAGAAGAAAAAGGCGGAATTGCAGATTACAAAGCTGTCCCTGGCTGTCGAAAACAGTCCTTCCGCTGTAGTCATAACAGACCCTGAAGGGACAATAGAATATGTCAATCGGGGGTTTGAAGAGATTACCGGGTACAGATATGATGAGGCGGTGGGGAGAAATCCCTCGGAGCTGATCAAATCAGGATCGCATCAGGAGGCTATTTACCGGGATCTGTGGGAGACGATTTCCAATGGGAAGGTCTGGCGGGGAGAACTTACAAATAATACCAGAGACGGAGACGTCTACTGGTGCAGGCTGTCTGTTTCACCTGTGCTTGATGATAAAGGCGATGTTGTCAACTATGTTGGAGTTCAGGAAGATCTCACAGCTCTGAAAGTCAAAGAGGCCGAGTTGGAGCGTCTGGCGACTGTAGATGAGTTGACGGGGATTAATAATCGGCGACACTTTATTAATATGGCGGAAAGGGAGATGAACCGCACTAACCGTCATGGAAGCTGCATGTCACTAAGCATGCTTGATATTGATCATTTTAAAGGGGTAAATGACACATACGGGCATGATTATGGTGATTTTGTTTTGAAGGAAATGGCAGCGGTTGTTTTGGGGGTCATCAGGGATATTGACACATTCGGCCGCATCGGGGGAGAGGAGTTCGCCCTTATTTTATCCAATACCGATGCTCGTGGTGCTTCCATCCTGCTTGAAAGGTTGCGTTTGGAGATTGAGAAGCACGATTTTATTTTTAATGAAATAAAAGTCAACATAACCGTAAGTTTTGGCTATGTGGTCTACAATGAGGGCAGCTCTGAAGATTTTGACCAGCTTATGAAAAAGGCAGACCGGGCTTTGTATTTAGCTAAAAGGTTTGGGCGCAACAGGGTTGTGGCCTTTGAAGAGGTCGCGGATTTGGATACCGAAGGGAATGAATGATTTTGTGCGGATTGCAAATCAAACATTACTGCTGAGCTTGGAGGGAAGATGAGTGGCGATGATTTGAATTTGATTATAGTTCTGATCCTTGCTGTCGGAGCCGTCATTTTGCCCATCTGGCTGGGTTTCAAATTAAGGAAGTCCATGCCGGGAGTTCTCTGGGTAGGAATTCTGCTCTGTTTGTTTTTCGGTCCTGTGGGGCAGATTTACGTGAGCGGATGGCTGCCTTGGTTTCTTATCCTGCTGGGGATATGTGTCGCTGCACAGCAGTTTCTTCCACCTGAAGCTGCAATTGCCGTTATGGTTTTTTCTTCACCCCTGATCATCTTTTTCCGTATGCGTAAGTGATTTGCCGCTGCATGGAAAGAGCAGCCCCTTAAGCATTTTGTTCATTGTATCATCCAGCCGTTCCCAACCTATTTCCTCATGCAGGCTAACACCGCCGAAGCTTTTCGTTGTCAGGGAGCGAATCACCAGATAGGAGATGCCTCCGCCAAGGAGGGCGACTGCAGCCGGAAGGTCTACGTCATCCGGGACATCCGGGGTCAAATGTTCGAAGAATTCAAGGGCTGTGCGTACCCGTATGTCCTCCAGGGCTTCTGAAAGAGGAGTCCTTTCTATCATTTCCCAAGCGAGAAGACGGAGTGTGTCCGGTCTTGTTTCCAAGGTTCTTCTCAGTGCCGTGAAAAAGGCTCCGATCTGTTCTTCCGGGGAAAGATCGGGAAATTTCGAGGGAGCATTGGCCAGAAGCTCCTCGGTCGTTGGCCAGTAAATCCCTGAACTTCCCAGTTCAATCATCAGATTTTCCAGCCCATTGAAATAACTGTATAGAATCTTCCTGGAAACACCGGATCTTGTAACGATATCATCCACGTCAAGTTTGTTGAATCCATTCAGCGCGGCACATTTATATGCTGCATGCAGTATTTTTCTTCTTGTGGCGGTGAGTGTATTGATGGGTACAACTTTTAAACTCATATATACCTGCCTTTTGTTGGGGGAATTCAACCGGATTGATATGGGATTACCGCTATAAATTGTTTGCCAGATGTGAATTAAAAAATAACTGTTGTCTGATCTTAGTCAAGTATGGACATATTTGCTTCTGCTAAATATACGAATATAAATGGTCATATGTGAAGTCATGTTTATTCTTAAAAGCTGTAGTTGCAGGATGTATGTTTTAGTTAATGGAGTATATTAATGTCTGTAAGAATTCTTGTAATTAACCCCGGTTCCACTTCCACTAAAGTAGCGATGTTTTGTGACGGCAGAATTTGTTTTGATGGAGAAGTACGTCATCCACGCGAGACTATAGATGAATTTGACTCTGTTATGGATCAGAAAGCCTTTAGAAGTGCATCTGTTATGGACTTAATTAAAGAAGAACTACTTGCGGGCGTTCCAGATATGGTTGTCGGCAGGGGCGGGTTACTGAAGCCTATTCCCGGAGGGCCTTATTCAATAAATGAGAAAATGATTGCCGATCTACAGAGCGCCCGTTACGGGGCGCACCCCTGCAATCTTGGGGCGATTATTGCCCGGGAGCTAGCCGACACATGGGGCGTTCCGTCCATGATAATGGACCCGGTTGTTACTGACGAGCTTGATCCCGTGGCACGTATAACGGGACTCAAAGAGATCAGGCGTAGAAGTGTTTTTCATGCCTTGAGCCAGAGGGGGGCGGCCAGAAGCGTGGCGGAACAGATGGGGCTGGAGTATGAAAAGTCGAAATTTATAGTCTGCCATATGGGCGGAGGGATTTCCGTTGGAGCCCACCGTGGGGGCCGGGTGGTGGATGTTTTGAACGCTCTTGACGGTGAGGGGCCGTTCAGTCCTGAAAGATCAGGGACCTTGCCCGTGCTCCCGGTACTGGATCTTGTTGAGTCCGGAAAATATACTTTTTCAGAGATCCGGAAAATCATAACTTCAGGCTGCGGACTTCTTGCGCTGGCCGGAACTAATGACTTGAGGGTTCTTGAGGCCCGTATCAGTGATGGTGACCAGCAGTCTTCTCTGATTTTTGATGCACTGATATACAACATAAGCCGCCATATCTGCTCCCTTATTCCGGCTTTGATGCGCAAGGATGAGCAGAAGCTGCCTGTAGACGCGGTCATACTGGCCGGAGGACTGGCCAATAGCAAAAAGCTTGTGGCTGACCTCAAAGAGCTTGTCCGGTTTATAGCGCCGGTGAAGGTTGTTACCGGTCTTGAAGAGATGGAAGTGATGGGCCGCGGTGCCCTTGCAGTTTTGAAAGGCGAATTGAATCCTCGGGAATATCGTTAGGATTTTGTTTCTAATTATATGATTTTTAATTGTCAGGCGCACTTGTATTTTTTCTTTCCGATCCTAATTTAAAAGAAGTAGCCCAATATTTGTCCTTGCAGGTCAGGGGACATGAGCGTAAAATAAACCATACTAAAATGGTATGAAATGTCTTTTGACAGAGAAGAGCTTTATCAGCTTTTTCCTTCACAATATTTATGATGTGCGTATAATTCTATAATAATCAAAGCCCTGATAACAGGAGCTGTAAATTAAAATCACCCCTCCACGGGGATGCGGAGGATATCATGTGGGAATATACAGATAAGGTAAGAGAGCATTTTCTGGATCCAAAGAATGTGGGCACGATTGAAGATGCTGATGCTGTAGGTGAAGTGGGTTCACTCTCCTGCGGTGACGCGCTGCGACTTTTTTTGAAGATAGATAAGGATGGAAAAATCGAAGATGCCAAGTTCCAGACTTTTGGATGCGCAAGTGCAATTGCTTCCAGCTCCATCCTCACCGAACTCATCAAGGGGATGACAGTCGAAGAGGCCGAAAAGATTTCAAACAAGGAAATAGCTGATGCTCTGGGCGGTCTGCCTAAGGAGAAGATGCACTGTTCCGTGATGGGACAGGAAGCTCTTGAGGATGCAATCCGCAAGTTCCGCGGTCTTGAAGCCGCTCCTGCTCCGGAAGGTGAGGTGGTCTGTAAGTGTTTCGGTGTGACCGACCTGCAGATCAAGCATGCGGTTCTCCAGAATAAGCTGACCACAATTGAAGAGGTCACAAACTTCACCAAGGCCGGTGGCGGATGCGAAGAATGTCACGGGCGCATTCAGGAAATAATAACGGAAACCCTGACCGGAAAGGAAGCAAAGCCTGAACCGGTATCTGAAAAGCCTGCTGCAATGACTAATATCAAGCGCTTCCAGCTGGTCACACAGACAATTGAAGAAGAAATCCGTCCGGCTTTGAACAAGGATGGCGGGGATATTGAACTGATAGATATTGACGGTCATGAAGTAATTGTATCATTGCGCGGAGCCTGTGTAGGCTGTCCTTCAAGCGGTATTACCCTCAAGGATTTTGTGGAGCGCAGACTCAAGGAAACCGTGGAACCCGAAATCACCGTGCGGGAGGCTTAATATGTGTGCTGTATATCTGGATAACAACGCCACAACCATGGTCGCACCAGAGGTTCGCGAATCAATACTTCCCCTGCTTGGCGAAGAATACGGAAACCCTTCTTCCATGCATGGTCTCGGTGGACAGTCCGGAATGCTGATGGAGCAGGCCAGACAGAAAATAGCAGCCGGGCTGAACTGTGATCCTGACGAGATTATTTTTACCTCCTGCGGAACCGAAGGAGATAACACCGCAATATTCTCTGCACTGGAATCACAACCGGGTAAAAAGCACATAATCACAACCCGGGTGGAGCACCCCGCAGTGCTCAATGTTGCCAAGCATTACGAGCGTAAAGGTTATGATGTAACTTATCTCCCTGTCGATTCCAAAGGGATGTTTGACCTTGACCAGTACAGGGATGCATTTCGTCCCGACACAGCTCTTGTCTCGGTCATGTACGCCAACAATGAGTCCGGTGTGATTTCTCCCATTGAAGAAATGTCGGAAATAGCCAAGGAGCGAGGAGTTCTTTTCCATACTGATGCGGTTCAGGCTGTTGGAAAGATCCCTATTGATCTCAAAAAACTGCCTGTGGATTATCTGGTCCTTTCGGGTCACAAGATTCATGCCCCTAAAGGTGTGGGAGCTATGTTTCTGCGCCGTAATACTCCCTTCAGGCCTTTTATGCTCGGAGGTCATCAGGAGCATGGTCGTCGCGGCGGAACTGAGAACCTGCCCGGTATTGTGGGGCTTGGAACAGCCATGGACCTGGCGGTTAAGCATATTGATGATGAGAACACCCGTGTCCGCGCCATGCGTGACCGTCTGGAAAAAGGTCTGCTTGCCGCGATTCCGGATTCCATCATAAACGGGGATACCGAGAAAAGACTGCCCAATACTCTTTCGATCGCTTTCAAGTACATCGAAGGAGAGGCCATGCTCCTCATGCTTGACCAGTTCCGTATCTGCGCGAGCTCCGGTTCAGCCTGTACTTCCGGGTCACTTGAACCCTCTCATGTATTGAGAGCAATGGGAGTACCCTTTACCTACGCTCACGGTTCATTAAGGTTTTCGCTTTCCATCTACAACACTGATGAAGACATTGATCTGGTTCTCAAGGAGCTTCCGGGGATTATCAGCAGATTGCGTGAAATGTCTCCTTTCAGACGTGGTGATGAAGGCCTCGACTGGGTGGACGACCACCAGCATTAATTGTGTGGATGGCTGAAAGTTTCTGGAAAAGTGCGGGCGGATATAAAAGAAGTACAATATTCCGTCCGCATTTTTTGCTTTTTGCGTCAATTTAGGGCAGGGAAAATAAAAATACATTAATAAAGTGGGTTGAAAATGAAGATTCACGAATCAATGATTTCACTGGTGGGAAATACTCCTCTGGTGAGGTTAAACAAAGTCACTGATGGTTGTCTGGCACAGGTTGTTGCAAAACTGGAGTTTTTTAATCCCTGCTCCTCTGTGAAAGACCGTATAGGTGTTTCCATGATTGAAGAAGCCGAAAAGCGGGGTGCTCTGAAGCCCGGTGCTACTGTGGTTGAGCCTACCAGTGGCAATACAGGTATCGGTCTGGCTTTTGTGTGTGCGGTAAAAGGCTACAAGCTTATTTTGACGATGCCTGAATCAATGAGTCAGGAACGCAAAGATCTGCTGAAAGGATTCGGGGCCGAGCTTGTCCTTACACCCGCGGCTAAAGGCATGACCGGGGCGGTAAACAAGGCCCGGGAGATTGCTGAAAACAATCCTGACGCTTTTTTACCCCTGCAGTTTGACAATCCTGACAACCCGTTGGCTCACCGCAGCAAAACCGTCAATGAAATATGGGATGATACTGACGGTAAGATCGATATTTTTGTGGCCGGTGTTGGAACAGGCGGAACTCTGACCGGGGTCGGTTCAGAACTTAAAAAACGTAATCCCGGCATAGAGATTGTTGCGGTGGAACCTGAAAAATCACCCGTTTTGTCGGGTGGAGGACCATCTCCGCACGGTATTCAAGGGATAGGCGCAGGGTTCGTACCCGAGGTCCTGTCCTCTGATATTATAGATGAAATTGTTAAAGTGGCCGATGAAGATGCCATCTCCATGTCCAGACGCCTGATTCAGGAAGAAGGCATATTGTGCGGAATATCTGCCGGGGCCGCTGCACATGCGGCTGTTGAAATTGCAAAGAGAGAAGAAAATAAAGACAAGCTTGTGGTGTTTGTGGTTCCCGATACCGGGGAGCGTTATCTGAGCACCGCGCTTTTCAAGGATTAAGGTTTATAAAATGGTTAGCAAGATCGGAAATCCGCTGTTGGCGGATGTTGTGGAAGATTTGTGTGAAGAAAGCTCGTATGAAGCCGTATACCATATGCCGGAGCATGATCGCCCCATGCCTTCCCTTGATGCGCTTGGAGAAATGGTTGAGCGCCTTCAGGCGGTTCTTTTCCCGGGATATTTCGGTGATTCTGAGATCAGCCCGGAAACCATGCGTTACCATATCGGAGGAAATCTCGATGTGGCGTACAGAATCCTGGTGGAACAGGTTCTGCGCGGGCATTGTTTTTTCTGCAAATCCGATGAGCGCAACTGTTTTGACTGTGAAGCCGATGCGAGGCGCATTGCTTCGGAGTTCATGGCAAAGCTTCCTGAAATCCGCCGCCTTCTCGCTACTGATGTTCAGGCCGCCTATGTCGGGGACCCCGCTTCCAAAAGTCCCGGTGAGACAATTTTCTGCTATCCGAGCATAACCACCCTTACGCACCACCGTATTGCCCATGAGCTTTATAAATTGGAAGTAGATCTGATTCCCCGTATTATCGGTGAGATGGCTCATTCCAAGACCGGAATAGATATCCATCCCGGAGCGCAGATAGGCGAGCACTTTTTTATTGATCACGGGACAGGAACTGTAATCGGCGAAACCTGTATAATCGGCCGTAATGTCCGTCTTTATCAGGGGGTAACCCTTGGCGCGAAAAGTTTTCCTTCAGATGATTCCGGTCAGCTGATCAAGGGAATCGCGCGGCATCCCATCGTGGAAGACAATGTAATCGTGTACTCCGGGGCCACAATCCTCGGCCGTGTTACCATCGGAGAAGGTTCGGTCATTGGTGGTAACGTCTGGGTTACCCGTTCTGTGGAAGCAGGCGAGAGGTTGCTTCAGCGATAACCCCCGGCTTTCTGCGGCAGATTCTTACGTGGGTTTGGCCTTGTCAGCAGGAACTGCTGCAAAACATTCACTTCTGCTAAGAGACTATAATCCCGCATATCCTTTTAAAGATATGCGGGTTTTTTTGTCAGACTGCCAGAACAATGAATGTCCGGTTATGTCCACAGTTCAAGGAAAGCATGGGAGGGAAATACCCCCTCCCGGCTTTGTTTAATCCTGTCCGGACCATTCCCGGATTTTCAAAATCTCTTCCTGATCAACATTTATGTGCTCAAGAAAAGCCTGATGCATTTCAGGGTAAAGCTCTTCAAAGGCCTTATGCCAGTCATACATGTTTTCATCGTTGAAACCAGCTTCCCTGAATATTTCGGTCCATTTTTCTTTATCCATTTTTCTGCTCCTGAATTTGGCGTTTTTTGCATTCATCTGGCCGGGATGACTGCTGTTTATTTTTAATCTGCAGATTGGTTGCTGTCTTGCTGTAGTTTATTTTTTAGGTCCGGAGGACCATTTGCGGATCAGTCTGATTTCATCCTCAGGAATCTGCAGGTATTCAAGAAACTGCTGGTGTCTGTCCGGGTGTGTGGTTTCAAAGGCTTTGTGCCACTCTTTCATATCTTTTTCGCTGAACCCTGAAGAACGCAGCACTTCCACCCACGCGGCTTTATCCATTCCGGAGGATTTGATTTCCGGTGATTTTCTCAAAATACCGGTGATGAACTCCCGCTGGGCATGAAGAGAGGATATTTCCTCATTAAGCTCTTCGAGCCTTGCCTCTAGAACATTGCTTATTCCGCTTGCCGGTGAGTCCAGAATATTTTTTATGTCCTTCAAGGGAATTCCGGCCTTACGGTAGTGGCAAATCTGATCCAGACGCTTTTCTTCACTTTTCCCGTACAACCTGTATTCGCCCTTGGCATGTGAAGCTGGGCAGAGCAGTCCGATTGAATCGTAGTAGAGCAGTGTACTGCGCGAAAGGCCATATTTTTGAGCGAGCCTTCCGACAGTAAAACCTGATGATGAATTTTTTGCCATTTCCAACTCCATAGCTATGTGATGTGTATAAACTGCACTATGAAGTTATAGACAGGTCAACGGGAAAAATAAAAAAAAGAGCCGGATCAGATCTGATCCGGCTCTTGAGTGTGATTTATGAGCTTAAAACTAAGAGTTTTTAGCCTGTTCTTTCACATACTCAATGGCTTCTTCCATGTTGGTCACTTCTCCGGCTATCTGGGCCTTGAGCAGTGTTTCACGGATAATACCGACAACCGGGCCGGGGTTGAGTCCGGTATGCTGCATGATCTCGTTACCGTTGAGGAACGGGTCAAGAGCTTCTTCAGGAATGTCAGCGCGCTCGAGCATTTTGATATTGTGGTTGAATTCCTTGTAGGTGGTTCCGCGGGCTTTGATGTCCGCGCGGACCATTTCAATAAGGCGCGGATATTCGTCAATCGCCTTGAATTTCCGGATCCCCTTGTCAGTCAGCATGAAATGGAAGCGCATGTGATGGCGAACGAGGTCGCAGATCAGATCCACATCTTCCTGGGGAAAGTTCAGGCGGGTCAGAACCTTTCTGGTGACTTTAGCGCCGACACGGTGGTGCTGCAGGAACTGCCAGCGGCCTTCGACTTCCTCTGCTGTGTAGAGTTTGCCCACATCATGGAACATGCAGGCGACTACGCCGAACCAGTCATAAGGCAGTTCTTCGGGGTAGAGGCGCATCACATCGAGAGTGTGGCTGAAAACATCTTCCATTTCCCCGGTTTTGCTGTTCTTCACCTGTGTAAGGCGGGACAGAGCTGCAATTTCGGGGATAAGGCCGTGCAGAATCATGGTTTCAAAAAGCAGGGAGACGAAAACGTACATGTTTTCAGCCTCAACCTTACGCCATTCGTCCATGATCTCGGGCACGGGAACATAGTCCAGAATACGCTTACAGGAGCGGATAATGGCTATTTTGGTATTTGTCTCAATGGGCAGATTGTAGTTTGCGGCAAAACGCAGCGCCCTGATACCCATGAGATAATCTTTCTTGAGAGTCTGGTCCGGGATACCCAGCAGGCGGACTTCGCCGCTGCTCAGTTCAGCGAAACCTTCATATGGATCTTTGGCCTTGGGAATGTAGGGGCAGGCCGCGGACATGGGGATTTCATGCTGTTTTTCGAGAGCCTTGAGCAGTCTCGGAGTCATGCGGGAAACGCATTCCTCAGGGTGTGAGGAATTGCTTGTCTCAGAGGTGTAAAAAAGGAAAGTGGTCTCACCTTCTTTGAGTACAGCCGCAATTTCCTGCTGCTCAGACGGCTGAATGCTGGGGAACAGTCTGGACAGTCCCTTGAAGTCAAGTTCGGTGGAAATATCCAGTTCAACTTCATGGCCTTTATCTTCGATGGTCAGCTTCTGAAGTCTTTCGTTAATAATGTATGCATCATAGCCGTTACGCATGATGGTTTTGCAGATTCCCACCGCGTCCTTGAACGGTTCGCTCATAATTTCTCCTTATCAGAAATAAACAGCCTGTTGTTAATACAACAGTTATCGATCAACTATATAAATTTATTAATCTTTTGCCTTTGATGACAGCTTTTTACTCTGTCTTTTCAAGAGGTCATACTATTTTTTTCCCACTAAGGAAATGGCTTATAACCCGCCCTTTCAGGGTTTGGCCCATAAAAGGCGTATTTTTACCTTTTGAGAACATTGATTCAGGGGTCACCACCCATTCTTCCATGGGGTCAAAGAGGAAAAAGTCTGCCGGGTCGCCTTTGCGGAAACTGTTCAGCGGAAGGTCAAAGGTTTCACATGGGCGGGTTGTCCACATATCGATAAACCTGTCAAAGCTGATTTTGCCATCAGCTACCAGAGACCATGTCAGTGAAAGCGCTGTGTCAAGCCCGGATATTCCGCAGGGAGCATTCATGAATTCAACTTCCTTTTCATGGGCGGCATGCGGGGCGTGATCAGTGGCGAACATATCGATTACCCCGTCTTTGATTCCGCAGAGCAATGCATCCACATCGTCCGCAGTGCGCAGAGGCGGATTGACTTTGGTATCGGTCCCGTAGCCTTTGACTGCTTCCTCTGTGAGCAGAAGATAGTGCGGACAGGTTTCGGCAGTTACTTTGACTCCGCGTTTTTTGGCCCATGCGATGAGGTCCACTGATTTGCGGCAGGAAATATGGGCCAGGTGGATGTGCATGTCCAGATATTCAGCTAGAAGCAGGTCGCGCGCGACCTGCGAAGCTTCGGCGACATCAGGCTGTCCGGCAAGTCCCAGCAGGCTGGATACTTCACCTTCGTTAACCCCTGCGGCTACTTCAAGATAAGGGTCTTCACAGTGGTCGATAACCGGCCTGCCAGTATCGGAAGCATATTCCATGGCCCTGCGGAAAAGTTCACTGCTTTTTACGGGAACTCCGTCGTTGGAGAATGCGGCACAACCGGCCTCAGCCAGTTCGTGCATGGGAGAAAGTTCTTTGCCTTCGAGATTTTTGGTCAGTGCTCCAATCGGAAAAAGGCGGGGTCCACCCATTGGAAAAGCCGCTTTTGCCTTGGCTTTCATTTCATCGGTAACAACTGAATTGTCGTTTACAGGGGCTGTGTTGGCCATGCACATGATATTGGAAAAACCGCCCTGAGCAGCAGCTTTCAGTCCGGAGGCGATGTCTTCCTTGTATTCATATCCGGGCTCACGCAGATGAACGTGCACATCGGTCAGACTGGGCATAAGCAGCAGGCCTCGGGCCGCGACAACTTCTGC
This sequence comes from Maridesulfovibrio salinus, assembly GCF_055394525.1. NCBI lineage: Bacteria > Pseudomonadati > Thermodesulfobacteriota > Desulfovibrionia > Desulfovibrionales > Desulfovibrionaceae > Maridesulfovibrio > Maridesulfovibrio salinus. The sequence continues at coordinate 376,952 of NZ_AP042461.1, read as the reverse complement.
ACCTTCATACATTGTGTCGGAGGAGGGGGCTACCTCAAGAATTTTGCCTTCGGATATAAGAAGGTCCACTTCCTCGCCTTTCCAGACCGCTTTGCGGATAACGAGTTCTGGATTGATCATGGTCTGTTCTCCTAAATATGTTTGCTCCGGCGGCTTAAGCCCTTTTTAAAAAAATAAATCAAGCTTAACTGGAGGAGCCAAAGATCAGTATCGGTATTTAATAGATAATTTCATAATCCAGCAGCTAGCCCCTGCTTATATTGTTGAGAAGTCGAGGTGGTTTTACCCAAATGTTTCTCTGGCCACCGGGGCTGCAGGGGGACTTTTATTTTTTCCGGGTCAGGTAAAGATACAGAAGTGCCATGCGGGTAGCGACTCCGCTGGCCACCTGATCAAGTACCAGACTCGCGGCGCTGTCCGCTATCTCGGAGTTGATCTCTACTCCACGGTTCATGGGGCCGGGATGCATGACTTTTACGTCCGGAGAGGCCAACTCCAGTTGCTTGTGTCCCAGACCGAAGTATTTTGAATACTCCCGTACATCAGGGAGCAGTCCTGCCTGCTGGCGTTCCAGCTGAAGCCGCAGGCACATGATTGCGTCAACTCCCTTGCTGGCTTCGTTTACGTCTGTGTAGACCTTTACGGGCCAGTTTTTGAGATAGGGGGGCAGCAGGGTTCGTGGACCGCAAAGCCGGACCTTCGCTCCCATCATGGTCAGCAGGATGACATTTGAGCGGGCTACCCGGCTGTGGGCGATATCACCAAGAATAAGAATTGTTTTGCCTTCAAGGTCTCCCCACTCCTGATAGAGAGTGAATCCGTCAAGCAGTGCCTGAGTCGGGTGGGCATGGCGTCCGTCCCCGGCATTGATCACGCTGCATTCCAGACGCTCTGAAAGGAATTGTGCTGCTCCGCTTGCCCAGTGGCGGATCACGATCCCGTCGGGGTTCATGGCCTGCAGGGTCAGGGATGTGTCTTTGAGGGTTTCTCCCTTGGTCAGACTGCTTGAGCTTTTGGCCAGTGAGAAGGTATCACAGGAAAGCCTTTTCCCCGCCATATCGAACGAAACCTTGGTCCGCGTGCTTGGCTCGGCAAAAAAAAGGACCACGCTATGGCCTTTCAAGGTGGGTACTTTTTTTACCGGTCGGGAGTTGATTTCCTGAAAATAGGTTGCGGTTTCAAAAACGTGCCGCACTTCCTCTTTGCCTAGCTGTGTGATGTCCAGCAGATCCTTATGCTGCCATTCCATATAAACCTCTTTGTTCCGCCTGCGCGGACTGAAAAAGTTATGAGAACAAAGGCTCTTCAAGGTTTTCGGGAACTATGGCGAAGACCGCCCGTTTTCCTTTTTCCAGAGAGCCGTAGGAATCATGTATGTTAAGTGCAAGGGCACTGTTTCGTGTTACCAGCGAAAGTGCCTCGAATGCGGACAATGGAGTTTTAATGTTGTCTATCAGGTATTCGAGCTCCTTCCACATGTTCAGGTCGTAGTTGGAGGCTATGCTGTCTGTTCCCAGACAAGTATTTATACCGGACTTCAAAATTTTTTCCCACGGGGCCCTGCCTTCGCCGATGTATTTATTGGAGCGCGGGCACAGGCAGACATTAGTACCTCTTTCGGAAAGGATGGCGATATCAGTGTCTGAAACACGTACGCAGTGAACCGCCAGAGTGGTGTTGTCCAGCAGCCCTAAAGAATCGGCATATTCAACAGGGCTCAGCCCCTTGCCGCCGCAGTCAGCAAGCATCCCTGCTCCTTTGAGCATCTCCGCAAATTCCCCTGTTCCATTGGCGACAATTTCGTCTTCTTCCTCGTTCTCAGCAAGGTGGATAGGGAAGGCTAGCCCTGCATTGTTGTCCGCCTTTTTAACTTCCTTCAGAAGTTCAGGAGAAGTGGAGTAGAGAGCATGGCCCGATCCGGCGGCTTGTCCATTTTTAAACTGCTTAGCCGGAAAGAACCGGGCTCCATCCTTCGGTTGCTGCAGGCCTATGGCTTCGCAGCAGGCATAAAAGCCCATTCCTAGTTCATCCATTATGGAAGCAATGGAAGAGCAGTTGCGGGTGGAAATATCAACACAGAAAGCAGTACCGCTTATGAGCATTACCCGCAGGGCTTCGCGCACGGCTTCTTCTTCAAGGTCGTACAGGGGATTTGAGAGAAGCGACTTGACCCATTTGGTGAATCCCTGTCCTTCAACGGTGCGCCCCTTGAGATGAGAAAGCTCAAGATGCACATGAGCGTTGATCAGCCCGGGGACAATGGTTGCGTCACCGAGGTCTTCCACTTCTCCCTGGTATAATTTTCCAATATCGGACCATCTTCCTGCTTCAAGGATTCTTTCGCCATCATGGATCATGGCAAAATCTTCAATGAAGCTTTCCTCTTGGGACATTGTGACAGCTTTAGCTGCTCTTATGCATTTTTTCATGGGCAAAAAAATGCCGGACTTAAAAGTCCGGCTGGATAATTATTTCATATCAGAGTCTTCAAAGAAGACGTAATTTGTGGAGTAGTCACTGAACTCAAAGTAAACTTTCTTTTCACCGGGATCAGCCTTGCCATTGAGATTGGTGTCATGGACACCGTATCCGAATCGGTAGGGCCGATGAGCTCGGTCTTTGGTGGCAGAGGCTGTGGAAAGTTTGTCGATTTTAATGAATCTCTTGATCAGTTTTCCGCCGGAATAAATTTCAAGGACTCCGTCAACCCCGGTCCAGTTCTGTATGGAGCGCCCGATACGGTTCTGGGTCTCCTGAGTACAGGCACTGAAAAGAGCCAGTGAAACAAGCAGGATGAGCGTAAGGATCAGGCTGTTTTTCTTCATCATGGTTCTCCGGTGTGTTGTTACTGTCATTTGGTCAAACGGGCAGTTAATACATGTTTTTTTCCGGAATGCAAAGCAGTGAGGCTATAATCATTTTGCTGCTGGCAGCCAGAGGTAATGAAAACCTGCCTTGGGCGGCATCAGGCTTGTTGTGTCGATATTTATCAGCGCAGGGGAAAAGACTTTCGCGTCAGCTGAATTGTAAAGAGTGTCGTTGGGAAAAGTCTTGCGCTTATAGGTAATAACTTTTGAATCTTCCGGAATTCCGGCCAGTTCACAAACTGATTTTACAGCATCAGGCAGGTATCCGGTCTGGTCGATCAGCCCTATTTTTTTTGCTCCTTCTGCACTGAAAACCTGAGCAGTGAAGACCTTTTTCAGGTTATCATCGGAAATGGGACGGTGTTTTTTGACCAGAGATTGAAACCTGTTAGCGTAATCATTTATTATTTCATTGAGAATCTGTTTCTGTTCATCCGTATCAGGTTTGAAGGGAAAGCCCATATCTTTGTTTCTGCCGGATTTGGAAACTTCCACGGAAACGCCTATTTTATCCATCAGTCCATCAACTTTAGGCCGGATGAAAATCACTCCGACAGATCCTGTCAGGGATGTCGGGTGGGCCATTATCCTGTCCGCGGGCAGGCTGATATAATATCCGCCCGAAGCTGCCACATCCATCATGCATACAACAACCTTGATTCCGGTTTCCTGCTTGAACTGCATGATTTCGTTGTAAAGGATATCGCTGGCAGTAACCCCTCCTCCGGGAGAATTGACTTTTATTATCAACCCCTTGATGGAGTCATCTTCCCTGGCAAGCTTAAGCCTGGAAGACACTTCCTGTACAAGGCTTGGGCGGGAACTCAAAAATCCACTTTTAGGTTCATCCGATATGGTTCCCTCCACCGGAATAACGAGAATTTTATCATCTCCCTTACCTTGCAGGGTATGTTCAAGCAAAGGGTCGGTTCCGTCAGGGAAAAGGCTCATTTTGGGTTGGCATCCGCTTATCAGCAAACACAGAAGAATTATTGCAAAGACTGATTTATTCACTTTATGCTCCTTGGTTTGCTGAAAAATAGCAGAAGGGAGCATTTAAGGCAAAGACCTTTGCCTGAAGATAAGCCCTTGATACTGCATTAGCCCTGATCTGCCGGAAGTCTGTTCTCAACGTTCATACATGGCAAGTTTGATCCCAAGCGAGATGAAAACACATCCGAGAGCGCGGTCCAGCCATGCCTGCAGGCTCTGGCTTTCACGAAGTCTGCCCGTGATTCTGTCTCCGGCATAAATCATAGCCGGCTCAATGAATGCCGCTGTAACGATTATCAGCGTTCCGTGCAGTGTCAGCTGTGCCCAGACAGGCCCGGCACCCTCAACTACAAATTGCGGCAGAAGGGCCAAAAAGAATGTTGCTACTTTAGGGTTCAGCAGGTCAATTAATACTCCCTGCTTGAATATTGCGGAAGTGCAATTGGAAGGAGTTTCTTTGCTGATATTCAATACGCATCCTTTCGACCTCAAAGCCTGAACCGCAAGCCAGAAAAGGTATCCGACACCGATCCACTTAACCAAGGCGAAAGCTGTGGCGGATGCCGCAATAACAGCTGAAAGCCCCAGAGCTGCCAGCAGCACATGTCCAAATGCGCCGGTCCATATTCCGAACATGGCGGCGAAACCGGCTTTGCGGCCTCCGGTTACTGTATGACTTAGAATGAAAGCTATGTCCGGGCCCGGTGCGATGTTCAGAAGAAAAGCGGCCAGCAGGAAGCTTGTCCAGTGAGCAATGTCGTAATCAAACATGGTATTCCCCGTTTTTTGATAAATTACAGAAAGGCATTCTCCGTTTCAACTGAGGAGTGCGGTGACTAATATGAATCTGTTTTGGCGCGGGAAACAGAGGAGTTGCTGAGGCAGCATAGAAGAGTGGCCGAGTATAAGTCAGGCCCGGACGGAAGTACAGCCCTTGTATGAAAAGGTCTGGATAATGGTGCGCCCGGCTTTAAAAAAAAAGCCGGGCGCGGAAAAATCAGCTTACAGCAGGATGCTTAAGACATACGGGCAAGCTGGCGGCGGTATTCGGGGGAGATTTCGAGACGCTCAATGTGGCGCAGGTCCACCAGGGTGCTTCTCATCTTGTTACGGTTGTTCTGGCGGATTGCCACTACAGTCCATACTGGAAGCCAGAGTCCGAGAGTTGCAATAGTCAGCACGGCGTGCATGCTGTGGTTTGCTTCATTTGAGTTGCGTGCAGCTCTTGTTGCGGCCCAGGCCTTGATGGTTCCGATTGCGTACATTTTATATTCCTCCAAAAAAAATTGGTTAAATTGGCGTTGTTCACAATTCCCAAGTATGCCTGACCCTGATGCAAGTCAACAGTAGGTAAAGCAGAATTCAAATATACATAGTAAATAAAATTCAGCTGTGTTTTTACTTTTAAAGTTGTTTAAATTCAAAGGCTTATGTGGTGTAGAGAAGGCCGTTTTTCTCATGCTCCCAAAATTCAGGACGCGTTGATTTTTCGATCAATACTTTGGTGAAAAATTTCCCAAGCCTATCTTTATTGTCTTTGTGTTTACAATTTTGAAATAGACTTTGAATTTGTATATATCTGAAATATTGAATTAAAAAAAATAAGACACTAAAAAAATATCAAAATTGTAAAAACGAGAGTGGCTTGCTGGACGGTGTGGAAAGAAGGGTGTTTATGCTCAACATCAATGAATCTTAAACCTAATAAATTTTGATGATGCAACTTTAATGTATTGTTACTGTTGTTTTTATCAGTACTGCATTGATTTTGTAAAAACTGCATTGCTATTGCATAAAAGATAAAGTGTCCACACCATTAAGGGATAATAATGGGTTTCCTGAGAACTTAATTCGAACTTTTTAGATTTAAGGCGACTTTTTGAGTGTTTTTATCTCTAAAGTTAGAATTTAATTCGTGGTGGTGCGGAGTATATGTGCAGGTGAAGATGGTGGTCTATCCAATGATTATCAATAGTCCGGGAAGCCGTGTCTCGGAGGATTTGAGGCTGATTTATAGAGCATCTCGATTCCAGAAGGCTGAGGAAGCTCTTTTATGTTCCTGTCTATTTGGAATTTTGTTGAGGTCTTGGCCCTGCGCCTGAGGGTATTACGTATTCCATTTTCCTTGGTGGCCAGTGCTATATTCCGGCTGCCGATGGGGTCAAATCCTAGTGCGGTGGCCTGCTCTGGATCATTCAGGAGGTCTATTACCAGACGGTATGAGTAATCAAGGACCGAGTGCAGGTAGTCGGTATGATAAGCGGGAATCACTTTCTTTGAAAAGTTGAGGGAGCGGGTGACGGTCTTGTATTCAAGCAGCCCGATAGTCTGATGGAATACGCCTTTTTTCAGGAAAAAACTTAACTTGCGGGCATCCATATGCTTTCGAAGCGTCAGATCCGCTTCTTTATTTGCTTGCTTGAAAAGTCTGGTCGCCTGCTGTGCTGACCAGTTAACCTGATCGTCCGCGAGCATTTCAATATATACATGGGTCAGCCTCCCGCCGCCGGGCGCTTCCCGCATCAAATTGGGTACGTAGTAGTTATGGGCCACTGTATCTGCAGCCAGATGAGAGAGGTAGCCAAGGGAGTAGGCTTCAAGGTGGGCCTCGTCAGCTTCACTGAGCAGTCCGAAACCTGTTTTCCAGTTGTGGCTGTGTTTGCGCTTCGCTTTACTCCCCTTACCGATGAAGATGTCCGCACTCAGGCAGCCATATAAAAAGATTGCAGAGTTCGCTAGCAGCAGGCGGGCAACTTCAGCAGGCAGGGCTTGGGTGTTTGCAAGTACGGCATTTCCTATAGCCATGTGCACTCCCGGTCCCCATGCATAGCCGGCTGAGGCAAAGCCGAGGACCGCTGCTATGGATGAGAGCAGGATCAATAAAATTTTAGTCATCCTGATAATGTAATTCCTGCTGGCCACGGGTCAAGGGCAACTATAGCAGGGGGGCGACAAGACGGGCCATGCCTTCAACTGTATCCCGGAAAAATCCAACTTGATCCGTGCCCTCACTGCTCATGTTAATTAAGCCCCTTACCCAGTTATGAACTTCTTCAACATCGGGTTCGGAGTATGAGAACATTACAATCTCGTAATTCAGGAAAAGGCTGCGCATATCCATATTGGCAGAACCCACTACAGCAAGGCGGTCATCCACAACCACCACCTTGGCGTGTACCATATGCGGATATTTGATGATTCTGCCGCCACAGTCTTCAAGTTCACGGAGATGGGTTCCCCGGGCAAGGTCCGGTATGCGGTGGTTTGATTTGGCTGGAATCACGACCCGGACATCAACACCACGTTGAGCCGCAAGGCGAAGGGCCTGCGCGAGGGCTTCATCAGGGACAAAATATGGAGTCACTATCCAGAGCCGGTTATCGGCTGTGAAAGCCGCGGTCAGCAGGGCGTCATGTACAGGGTCGCGGGGTACGTCAGGTCCTGAAGGAACAACCTGCATGACTCCTTTTCCGCTGACAGCCGATCCTTCGGTGCAGGGAGGAATTATGTTCACTTTCTCGCCGTATGCGAAATACCAGTCCGATTGGAAAACCTCTATGTAATGTCGAACAGCCGGACCGCGTAAAACAAATGAAAGGTCAGTCCAGCGGTCTTCACACGGCTCGGGGCCTATATATTCATTGGCAATGTTTGTGCCCCCGGCAATGACTGTCTTCTGGTCGGCAATAGCGATTTTGCGATGGTTTCTCAGGTTGCTGTTGCCATGGAAAGGAGCTCTGAACAGGGGCATGAAATAGCCGACCTTACCTCCGTTATCGATCAGTTTTTTCAGGAAACGGCGGGTGGTGAACATGGAGCCGATATCATCAAGCAGAAGCCGGACTGTAACACCTTGCGCGGCCTTGCGGGCCAGCCTTTCCATAATGTCTCTGCCCACCTCGTCCCGTGAAAAAACATAGGTGGCAATAAGTATCTGGTGCTCGGCGTTTTCAATAAGATTTACCAGTTCGTTGTATATATCTATTCCGGTGGGGCAGAGATACACTTTGTTACCGCCAGTAGCGCCCGGAATTCCGTATTCGCGCAGCAGGCAGTCAATGGGATCGGCTTTTTCCGGTGGTATGGTTTCCTGTACTTCAAGGTGGATGTCATCTTTGGTATGCGCATCCCTTTTAAGTTTCCTTCCTCCGAAAATAAGGTAGAGGGGAACGCCTATATAGGGGGCGAATACAATAGCCATCAGCCATGCGAAAGCCGCGGATGAGGTCCGCTGCTTACGGAGGATGGACATAACCAGAATGGCTGCGAGAATGAAGCCGCCTACAACGGAAAGGTGGCCTATCAGGAGGTTCAGCTCAGTTGTCATAATACTGTTCCGAGATTGTATAAACTGTTTGAAACATATCCTAAAAACAATTCGAATGCCCAGACCTTAACAGGATTACCCGCACTTCGTAAGTAAAATAAATATCCTCAAAGGCTTATATTTCAGGTAGCTAGAGCCCGTGACTTTTGGTGAAAAGGAGGTTGGTGATTCCTTAAAAGACAGGATTAGATTCAGGAATAGATCTTGAGGATGGTAAAAGCCATGATGGTCATTATTGTTATAATGTCAACTATTCTTAGCCCTTTGAAGCGGGTGTATTGTTCTTTATAATAATATGATATAGGTTACTTGGTGAACCGTGGATTAAGTTTGATTCAATAATGCCTATCTGCGGTATAGATGCAGCTGATTTCCGGGTCTTAATTGTATTTACCCATATGTAACCTTTCTTCAGGGCACTTTCAGGAGAGTTTAATGGGGTCCAGTAGTCCTAATATCAAGTCTTTTTACAGGGGGCAGGAAATTTTCAAGGAAGGTCAGGAGAGTTCCGTCGCCTATATGATCAAGAAAGGCTCGGTTAATATTTATAAAATCCTGAATAATGAAAAGATCGTTCTGGCAAAACTTGGCGAAGGCGAGATTTTCGGTGAGATGGGCATTATTGCCAAGGGAAACCGGTCCGCCAACGCGGAAGCTGCTGAATATTGCGATCTTGTAATTCTTACTGACCAGATCATCCTTAAGCTTCTGGACCAGTGTCCGCGAACCATCCAGTACATGACCCGCCTTCTGGTAAAAAGACTGGCCCGTACCGGGGATATGATTGCCCCCAAGGGACACCGCAATAATTTTACCAGTATCTGCCATATACTTGATCTTGCCTACAGAACCCACCTGAGTATGGATCGTGAACAGGCCCGTAAAGAGCGCAATCATGATCTGGGATTAGAGTACAGCAAGCTGTGCAAGAAGATAAGAGATATCATACTTGTTTCACAGGCGGATATCGATTCCGTGATGAACAAGCTTAAGAGTCTCAAAATGATTGAGGTCATTGACCTCCGCACCGGAAAGGCTTTCCCCGACCGCTTTATTCAGATTGCTGATCCGGTCAATTTTATCGAAGTATCCACCAATCTTTTCAAGGAATTGCAGCAGAGTGCCTTTACCACCACATCCGAGCTGCAGGTGGTTGATATCTATGAAATTGCTTCCATGTTGGAGAGTGATCCCAAGATTATTTATAAAAAGATTGGTCAGGAAGATTTTCCTGAAACCATGTTCATGTTTGACCGTAAAAAAGTTCAGGAGTGGGCCGCGGAGAAGGAGCCTGATTATTTCAGCAAGGTTGCACGAAAGAAAAAAGATATATCTGAACTTGAGGAGATAGAAGACATCGTCTACGTTGACAATGCGACCCTGAAGGAGGTGTTCACTCGCCTGGGTTATCATAAGCTTGGTCTGCTTATGAGTATTGCCGAGGAGGAGGCCCGCAAGAAAATACTATCCAACCTTGCCAAAAAGATAGCCAAGGTAGTTGAAGATGAAGTGCGGGAGCATGTTGACGAGGCTGAAGCTGAGGATGCGGTAAGCGAGCTTTTTGATATGGTCAGGGAGATCAAAGGGGGGGAAGCTAAGTGAATATTGCCACCATAATCGGTATTTTTTTCGGCATGGCTATTCTGGCAGTGGCGACTTATACATCAACAGATTCTGTAGAGGTCTTTATCAACCTCCCTGGAATAGCCATTGTTGGCGGTGGAACCATTGCCGCGACTTTTATCTGTTATCCTTTGCGTGAGGTTATGCGTGTTCTTAAAGTCTTCATGATGGCTATGGGGGCGGATGAGTTGCCTCTCGAGAACTATATCAATGTTATTGTAGGCCTGTCCAAGCAGGTGGCTTCCAAGGGAGAAGAGCATCTCGAAGGAAGCTTGAAAAAGATAGAAAACGATTTTCTGCGGGAAGGGCTGCAGATGCTTGTGGACGGTTATTCCAAAGAGGAGATCAAGGAGATTCTCGACAACCGTATTCAGCAGTACCACGAGCAGGAGTACAGTGCCGCAGGTATTTACCGTACCATGTCCACTCTTTCTCCCGCATTCGGGATTATCGGGACCCTGATTGGTCTTATTGCCATGATGCAGGGAATGGGAGACGATATGAGTTCCATCGGACCCGCAATGGCAACCGCTCTGACCACCACTCTTTACGGCGCGCTTTTCGCCAATATGCTCTTCATGCCCATCGCTATCAAGGTAGAAAAAAGGATTGATGATATTACTCTGCTGATGAGGGTTGTCCGTGACGGTATTTTGTTTATAAAAGACAAGACTCCTTCTGCAATTGTTATGGATAAGCTCAAGGGGTACCTGCCGCCGCGTAAGTGGGCTACCGTTAAAGCTAAAAAGTAAGCGGAGGAAATCATGTCTGACGATTTCCAACTGAAGAAACGTTCAAGTGGCGGAGAAGAGGGTGGCTGGGCTTTGACCCTTGCCGATATGATGACTCTTTTGCTTTGCTTTTTTGTCTTGATGCTGGCTATTGCTGATGTGGACCAGAATAAATACAAATCAGTATCCGAATCCCTGGCTCAGGCGATGGGGGTGGATGTTCAGGGGCGTAACCCAGAAGCTGCAACCGGCAGCGCACGCATGTCCATCAGCCAGAACCAGCGCAATATCTTTGAGATGCAGCTTGAAATGTCCCGTCTTGTCGGGCGTGAGACTGATGCCCTGAAGATCAAAATGCGGCCTGATTCCGTGGCTATTATACTTAAAGGAAATTTCTTTTTTGGAAGCGGTAAGGCGGATCTGACTCCGGGGGCGATAAAAGTTCTTGAACAGATTGTGCCGACCCTCGCGAAGTCACCATATGACATTGTTGTGGAAGGCCATTCAGATAATATCCCCATGAAGTCCAGCCAGTTCCCTTCCAACTGGGAATTGTCATCCGCAAGAGCCAGTGCAGTTGCGCGGTATCTTCTTAAACACGGTTTCAATAAAAAAAGGATAAAAGTAATGGGCATGGCAGATACACAGCCCATGTATCCCAATACTGATGAAAACGGGAAGGCCATTCCCGAAAATCAGCGAAAGAATCGCAGAGTGACTCTTCTGGTGTTCCCACCGAAAGTTAAGCCTCAAACAGGAACTGAAAAGTAGATTTATTTTGTTCTCCGAGGGCCCTTCGGGGACCAGAGAAACCTTTGAAAAGGTTTCTCTGGACTCTTCCAAACTTTTTTAAAGGGGCTTCGCCTCTTTGCTTTGGCAATAAGTATAATGTATGAAGCCCGCAATATTATGAAACATTGCGGGCTTTTATTCTGAGCATTTGAACTTGTGAGTAGCGACAGCCAATTAAAAGTTTTTTGGAGAGTCCAGAGGCCCTTTTTTTCAAAAAAGGGTCTTTGGTCCCCGAAGGGCTCCCGGAGAGCCGCCGGAGGCTCTTAATCTTTTGTTCGCTCGGCAAGACCTTGTGAAACAACTTCTCTTATCTGGTATGTTTTGGTCCCCATGACTGCATCATAGGTATTCGCCAGTGATTCGAGAATAAAGCCGGTGGACATGAATCCCAGCGAACTGAGGTAAAGCAGAATGCAGCCCATGAACGGCGGGCGGGTTCCCATGTGCACACCGAAAAAAACTTTTTCATAAAGCAGCCAGACCATGATCAGTGAAGAGACGAGAAACAGCAGCAGACTGATGCGTCCAAACAGATATATAGGCCTTTGTTTGAATGAAGATTGAAACCAGAGCATAACAATATCGAACAGAACATCGATGGAACGGGCGAGTCCGTAGTGACTTTCCCCTGCAAAGCGTGGCGGTGCTGAGATAGGCACTTCCGAGGTTGATCCGCCCATTGCGTATACAAGCGCGGGAATGAGCCTGTGCTGTCCTTCCCTGAGAGTCATGGAGCGGGCGAGTCTGCCTTTGAGAACGGACAGTCCGCCCATATCTCTGACCTGACAGCCGCTGGTAGCGCGCATGAGGTAGTTTGCGATTTTACTGGGAAGTTTGCGTTTGATCATGGATTCGCCACGGTTTGTACGACAGCCGGAAACAAGATCATAGCCTTTGCGTATCTCTTCGATAAGAGAAGGAACTTCTTCCGGCTTGTGTTGAAGATCTCCATCCATGATTACTACATAGTGGCCTTTGCTTTCCTGAATACCCGCGTAGATGGCAGTGCACTGACCACGGTTTCGGGCAAGCATTATCCCCCTGAGATGAGGGTCGTTCACAGAAAGCTCACGGATTATATCTTCCGTGCAGTCTGTGGAGCCGTCATTTACGAGCAGGATTTCATAAGTGGTATTCATTCCCTGCATGGCGGCACTGATGCGGCTGTGAAATTCACGCACGCAGCCTTCCTCATTATGCATCGGGGTTACGATGCTGACTTCAATTTCCTGATGTTTATTCTCTTGCATTATTTTATATCTCCGCTGAGGGGATCAAGCTGTCCGTAATTGACGGGAGTTGCCCCGATTTTTTCAAATGTATTCAGCCATCCATTGTTTGACAGTGATCTGTACTCCTCCTGCCATTGGGCTTCGACCCGCATGGGGCCGAATTCGGAAGGCAGTGGACCGTCCATATTGTCCGGCTGTCCGGGATGGCAAACAATCTCTACTATATCTGGATTGTATTTCTCGACATACTGAGCAAAAAGTTCCGGGCGCAGTTGTTCTTTCTGATCACCGATACCCCATACACAGCCTGCTGTTTTTGGATCTTCCGGGGGAAAGCTGCCAGCAAGACAAAGCTGCAGAAATCTGGTTCTCAGCATGCTTTTATCAAAGCGGTTCATCGGGGTGTGCTCAAAAGGTCTGCGCATCCATTTAACACCGTATCTGTATGCTAGTCTGGCAGCCAGATTATAGAGCCCGGGCCAGGCATGGATATGTTTCTCGCTATCGAAGTGGGTAAGTCTTATGTTATGATCAAGGAGGTACTCAATCTGGGCGGACCATTCGGTTTCAACCTCGGCCAGACTGATGCGTCCTGTTATGTAGCGCAACAGCAGGGATGTGTAGTTTCCGAAAAGAAGACCGTCATCATCCACAAGACTGGGGATATGGTCGGGATTGGATATGGGTTTTCCACGCAGAAGGTTAAGGTGAGCCCCGAGTCCGAGGCGGCCTTCATGCTTATCCTGAAGCAGCACAGATTCGGATATGTCCGGCCCGTTGGCAAGCACGGTGGAGGAGGTTACTACCCCTTGTCCGGCCAGTTCATCCACGGCCCTGCGCACTGCAGGATGCAGCCCAAGATCATCCACATTGATTACAACAAACATTATACCTCCGGTGTCAGACCCGGGAGTCTAATTATATGTTGACCGAAGGTAAAGAGGATTGATGTTAAATTGTTCGTGGACGTAGTTTTCTTCAGTTTCAGTGAAAACTTTCAGGGGCCATTTTGCCTTTAACCAGATTTATGGCTATCTCTCCTATGGACGGGCGGTATTTTCCGCTTTGAATCTGCGCGCGAAGTTTATTGAGACGTTCCTTCTTTTCGTCCTGATCCTGATTTTCGGAGGTTTCATCTTCAAATGCTCCCGTTGTGCAGGATAGCCATATTCCTTTGTGTTTATTTTTGTCGAAAGCCATCTCCCCTCCCGGAGTAATTTTCAACGTTGATGATTGTGTTGTTAATTTTCATATCGGCCGGATCTGCCGGATATTTAGTCTGACGCCGAGGAAAATAAGACGTGTTTTTGTTGTTATAAGCATCTGAAATAAATATCTAAAATTGTAATGCTGAGCGTCTTGCCGAAAAAGATCTGGTAATGTAATCAGTTAGGGAAGAGCCCTTTCGGGGTTATTTTATATTATCCATCTTTTATAACTTCCTGAACTTAAATATTATTTTAATTGAATGACCAAAAATCCCAGAATTATATTTTTAGCCCAGTCAGGGGATGATCTGCCCAGTGTCCGTTTCAGAGTGCTTCCTTATGTGGAAATAGGGCAGGCTAAAGGCTGGAATGTCACTGCCCGGCGTATTCCGAAATCATTCTTCAAGCGTTTAAAATTTTTTGCCGGGCTTGGCAGATATGATGCAATTGTAATTCAGAAAAAATTGTTTTCATCTTTTGAGCCTGTCCTTTTGAGACGTAAGTGCGGAAAGCTTGTTTTTGATTTTGATGATGCCCTATGGACATACCACCCAAGCACGAAACCCGGGCCGAAAAGGGATGCCAGATCCGCAAAGGACAGCAAGCGGCTGACCCGGCAATGTGCACAGGTTGATACTGTGATTGCCGGAAATACATATCTTGCTGATAGGGTCTCGGGGTGTGCGAAGGAAATAAGCATAATCCCGACACCTCTTGATACGGATAAATATGTGCCCGGTATTTTTGACCGCAACCGTTCACAGGTGGGGTGGATGGGAACATCCAGTAATCTGTTTTTCATTGATGATGTGCTGCAGGGATTACGGCCTGCCCTTGAATCCGATCCGGCGTTGATCATTTCAAACAAGGAGTATCGAGGCCGGGGAGCTGATTTGGTCCGCTACGAAGACTGGAGTGGTGAGCGGGAGGTGGAGCAACTGCAATCCATTGATATCGGACTGATGCCCCTTACTGATGACGAATACACAAGGGGGAAATGCGGGTTCAAGCTTTTGCAGTATATGGCCTGCGGAGCGGTTCCGGTTGCTTCTTCCGTCGGCTTCAACAAGGAGATTATCGAAGACGGCATAGACGGCTTTCTGGTAAGTTCTCCGGAGCAGTGGCATGAGAAGATAAGTATGCTCAAATCAGATGCGGATTTGCGGGAGAGAATGCGGAACGCAGCCCGCGAAAAGGTTGTCACTAAGTTCTCACTTAAGACTGCATCTGAAAAATTGTGGCAGGTCCTTGGAGTATCCTGAGCTTTGCAGCCGTTTTTAAGATTGCCGGAGTGAAAGCCGGTTACAAACGTCCCTACTACTTCCTTTTGACTAATAGCGAAGCCCACGGAGGCATTGATGGCCGAATTCGACTATAAGCACGTGATCGCAGGAGCCGGAATAACCGGATGCACCATTGCCAGACGTATTGCTGAAGATCTGGGAGAGAGAGTTCTGGTAATAGACCGTCGTGAGCATATCGGTGGGAATTGCCACAGTCATATAGATCCTCAGAGCGGAGTAGAAGTCCACAGTTACGGCACTCATATTTTTCATACTACCGAGAAAAGGGTGTGGGACTTTCTGAATCGGTTCACGGAATTCAACAGCTACCGGCATAAGGTCGTCACCACTTATCAGGGACGTACCTATCACATGCCGGTGAATCTTCAGACCATTAATTCTTTTTTTGGTCTCAGTCTCCGCCCGCATGAGGTTGAGGATTTTATCCGCCGTAAAAGTGCAGAGGAAAACATAATCACTCCCCGGAATCTTGAGGAAAAAGCCATCAGCCTTATAGGCCGCGAATTATACGAGGCTTTTGTCAAAGGGTACACGCTAAAACAATGGGAGTGTGATCCCCGGGAACTTCCGGCGGAGATCATAACCCGGCTGCCTTTCAGGCATGGTTATGAATGTGACTACTTCACGGATCGCTATCAGGGGTTACCGTGGGACGGTTACACCAGAATGTTTGAAAGGATTTTGGATCATGAATTGATCGATGTTCGGCTTGAAACTGATTTTTTTGATATCAGGGCCGATATGTCGCATGAATGTGTTGTCTACTATACCGGTCCGGTGGACAGATTTTTCGACTATCGTCACGGAGAACTCAGTTGGAGATCATTAATTTTTGAATATGAAGTTAAGGAAGTAGCTGATTATCAGGGAACTTCGGTCATGAATTATGCCGATATTGAGGTTCCTTACACAAGAATTCATGAATACCGGCACCTGCATCCTGAACGGGAGAATACCAGCGGCAGGACACTGATTGCACGGGAATATTCCATGAAATGGAATCAGGGAGATGAGCCGTATTACCCGGTTAATACAGCAACAGACCGCAAACGACTGGAACTGTACCGGCAGGAAATGGAAAAGCTGGATAATGTTCATTTTGCGGGTAGGCTCGGGCGGTATAAATATTACGACATGGACAAGGCTGTTCTGGCTGCTTTGGATTTGGTTGATGGGCTTTATGGTTGATAGTCTTAGTTATTTTAGGAGATTTTAAGGTTTGCTGTATTTCTACAGGCTCTGATGTCTGAGGAGAGGAGCGGCAGTTATTTGGAGCTAGAACAATTCAGAGTCATTTTTGAAGAGGCATTCAGCACTTGTTCTAGTTGATTCTTATTCTTAAAACTTTCTGCTAATTAAAACCCCTGATGTCATAACTGATATCAGGGGTTTTGATATTACTGATAAAGCAGCACTTGTTTCTCAAATTGTCTTGATAATGTATGAGCAACCAAAATTTTTCTCTGTGCCAGGCAGCTAAAAGGACTGAAACTAGCGTGTTGTGTGTTCGCTTCGTTCCAGTCCTTTTCATCGCGTTAGAGCCTGATACGTTTTCAAAAGTCTGATGATTTAAGTCGGATTTTTCACTTTATAAAATAAAGCATAAAGTACCGGAACCACCAGCAGGGTGAGCAGGGTGGCAAAGGCCAAGCCTGCCATGATTGTTACAGCCATGGCGGAAAAGAAGGCATCTGTTACCAGCGGCAGCATTCCTAGAATAGTCGTTAGTGCAGCCATTGCTACCGGGCGGATGCGGCTTAAGGCGGAATCAACAACAGCACGGTATGGCTCTTTGCCATCCGCCAGATCCAGATTGATCTGGTCAAGCAGGACAACCGCGTTCTTGATGAGCATGCCTGATAGCGAAAGAAAACCCAGCAGAGCCATAAAACCGAAAGGTTCACCTGTCGACAGCAGCCCCAGAGTCACCCCTATTATCGAGAGGGGGACGGTGAGCCAGATTATGGCCGGGATTCGCAGATTGTTGAAGAGCATTACAGTCGCCAGAATCATAATCAGAAACGGTATTGCCAGACATCCAGCCAGACTGGTCTGGGCATCACGCGAGTCCTCAAACTCTCCACCCCATTCCATGATATATCCCGAGGGAATCTGCATTGCTTCAATCTGTGGTCTGAGTTCCTTGAAAAGGACGGAGGGAAGCCCGCTTACAGGTTCGCAGGAAGCAGTGATAGTGAGCAGCCTGTTGCGCGTTTTGAGCTTGCCCGGTTCAATCACTGTCTTGAATCCGGAAACAACTTCCTCTACCGGAATCATTCTTCCGGCTATGGGGCTGAATATCTGGACATCTCCTATCTGTTGAACGTCCAGTCTTTCCTTGTCCGGAGGTCGGACAACAATAGGCAGCAGCTTGTCTCCTTCACGGTAGACTCCGACATTGGTCCCGCTGAAGAACATGTTCATGGCTTTTGCAAGGTCGGGACGGGTGATGCCTGCGATTTTAGCCTGTGCCTCCATGATTACCGGACTGATGATCTTTACATCCTGTCTCCAGTCATCCCGTATGGATTCCGCTTTACCAGTGTCTCGCATGATTGCCTGAGCCTGACGGGACAGGTCTCGAAGAACTCCTGTGTCAGGTCCGCTGAAACGGACTTCGATGGACGCTTCACGTCCGGGACCTAACTTGAATTTTTTGAACTTGGCTTCCGCATCGGGGTAGTTTGCGTTAACTTTAGCCTTGTAGCGGCCCAAAATTTCATCCACGGTGCTGTAGTCTTTAACCTCCACCAGAATCATGCCGTATGAAGAGGCTGTCTTCTCTGGGGCGTAGGTCAGGATAAATCGTGGGGCGCCCTGTCCTACAAAGGAAGTAACGTTTTCAACCTGATCATCTTCAAGAATAGTCCGGGTGATTTCGTTGACATCGTTTGCCGTTGCACGGATGTCCGTTCCTTGCGGCAGCCAGTAATGGATAAAGAATCTGGGCTGTGTAGAATCAGGAAAGAAGCTCTGCTTGACGAAACCGAATCCGTAAAATGATGCGATCAGCAGAATCGCCAGAGTGGCAAGGGTTATAGTTTTTTTGCGCAGGCAGAATTCAAGGACCGTTTTATAGATTCTGAAAACTATGCCCTTATAAGGATCGCTGGACTCACTGATTTTGGGCCGCAGGAACATTTCACAGAAAAGAGGGGTGATGGTTACCGCGGTAATCCAGCTCATTGAAAGGGAGATGAACAGAACTATGAACAGTGATCGGCAGAATTCTCCTACGCTGTCGGGACTGAAGCCGATTCCGGCAAAAGCCATGATGGCGATTATCGTGCCTCCCAGCAGCGGCCATTTACTCTGTTCAACAACTTCTACCGCAGCTTCAATGCGGTCTTTACCCTGCTGGTAGCGTACGAGTATGCCTTCAATTACTACGATCGCATTATCCACCAGCATACCAAGAGCGATTATCAGTGCGCCAAGGGAAATGCGCTCAAGAGCGACCCCGGCCATCTGGATGAAAATGAATGAACTGCATATGGTTATGAGCAGAATTGCGCCGATCAGAAGCCCGGACTGCATGCCCATGAACAGCAGCAGAACTATAATGACGATTGCTACGGCTTCACCGAGGTTGAGCACAAAGGAATTTACGGCATTGTCCACCCTTGACGGTTGATAATAAACCGGGGCCACATCTATGCCTACCGGTGTCTGTGCTTCCAGTTCCATCAATTTGTTGTCGATTGCATTCCCTAGTTCAACAACGTTTCCCGAAGGATTCATTGCTATCCCAATGGCCACGGCATCACGGCCGTTAAAGCTCATCAACTGGGAGGGAGGGCTCTGGTATCCCCGGTGAATTTCGGCAACGTCTTTCAGGGGGACCAGCTTTCCTGTTCCGTCACGGATGAAAAGATCCCCGAGATCTTCGACCGACTCGATACCTCCTGAAGGTGATATTTCTATGTACTCGCGGCCCACTTTCACATTTCCGGATTCAACCACAAGGTTACGGCTTGAAAGGGTCTGATACACAGACTCCAGTGAAACTCCCAATTGAGACATGCGCGCTCGGGATATTTCGACAAATACTGTCTCCTGCTGTTCTCCCCAGACTGTTATCTTGGCCACATTATCAACCAGCAGCAGCTGCTTGCGCAGAAAACTCGCATAGTCCTGCAGATCCTGTCTTGAGTATCCGTCTCCTGTTATGGAGAGCAGTATTCCGTATACATCGCTGAAGTCGTCTACAACCACAGGGGGGCCTGCTCCCGGGGGGAGGGAGGCTCGGGAATCACTGACCTTGCGGCGCAGTTCATCCCAGACCTGGGGCAGGGTGTCTTTGTCGAATTTATCCTGTACTTCAACTGTTACAATTGACTGTCCCCGGTTGGAAATAGATGTAACCTTTTTGAGTTGTTTGAGCTGCTGGGCCGCGCTTTCTATTACATCAGTGACCTCGTCGGCTACCTCGGAAGGATTCGCGCCGGGGTAGGATGTAATAACAAGGGCCTCCTTGATGGTGAACTCCGGGTCTTCGAGCCGTGGCATATCCAGAAATGCCTTAATTCCCCCGAACAGGAAAACAATGGTCAGGACCACAGAAATAGTTTTCTTTTCAATGGTCAGTCTTGCAAGACTCATCCCCTGCCTCCGATCCTGCCCTTGAGTATTTTAACTTCCTGCCCCTCACGAAGATAGTGTGCTCCGGCAACGACAACCATTTCTCCCGGACTGACACCTTTGTGTACTTCGAAACGGTTGTTTGTTATCCGGCCGATCTCAACAGTCCTTTTCTGTACTTTTCCATCCTTGTATATCCATACAAATTTGTTCCGGTCCGGGTAACCTACTACCGCCGATATGGGCAGAGAGACAGAAGTCTTATCTGCTTTTTCCGGGAGAGTAGCTACAACTTCAGCAGTCATGCCCGGGTGAATGTTTAGTCCGCTCGGGTTATGCATTTTGAGTGTTACTTCATAAGTCTGAGTTTCAGCGCTGGCTTTGGTTTGAAACTCTTTGATTGCCAGTTTGAACTGTTTTCCGGGATAGGTCTCGAATCGTGCATGGGAGTTGATCTTATCAGAATCCTTCATGCTGAATCCACGGACCCAGACTTTTTCAGGAATATCCACAACAACATCAAGGGCCGAAGTATCTTCAAGCTGGACAATGGGTTCCTTGGCCTGAACAAATTCATGGTTGTCAACGGATTTGACTGCAATGGTTCCGCTGAAGGGTGCAGATAGGCGAGTGTATTGAAGATTGAGTTTCGCTCTGCGCAATTCCTGAATCAGTGAGTTCACATTGGCTCTGCTGGTTTCGAATGAGCTTTGGGCGGCATCAAATGCCGATTGCGCGATAGTGTCTGAATCCAGGAGTTTTTTGTTGCGTTCAAAGTTGAGTCCGGCTTCTTTCATCACAGATTTGGCACCGCGAAGCTTTGCTTCAAGGTCTGCAACAGCTGCCTGAAAATCTCTCTGATCCAGAACTGCAATGACTTGTCCTTTTCTGACAGAGTCTCCTTCTTTCACCAGAAATTTTTCAATTTGGCCGGCAACCCTGAAAGCCAGTGTCGCTTCCCGGGTCGCTTTCACTTTTCCCGGGAATGTGCGCAGTTCAGGGTCATTCCTGTCAGTAATCTCCATGACTCTTACCGGGCGTACAGGCTGTTTTACCTGCTCTTCTTTCTTACATCCGGCAACGATGATAATTGCAGTGAATATAAAGAGGAATAATTTGGTCCGCATTGTGTCCTCCAAGTGTATTATTTAAACTAATCAATCAGTTGATTAGTTTAAAGTTAAAAAAAATTACTTCCAGAGTGCGGGACTGCCGTGTTTCAAAAGACTGGCGACAACTTTCTTGTATTGATCAACTTTTATGTCGTCATCAATGTAGGCCCCACCACCAAGAAGGTAATCGGAAAAGATCGTTCCCAGCACAGCGGTAAAGGTAATATCCTTTATATCTTCGGATTGATCATGTTTAGCCCCGGTTCGTTCCAGAAAAGCGGCAAAGATACCCCAGCAGGTGGAGTAGAGATTATCGCGCATTTCCTGCAGTTCAGGGCTGTCATGATTGAGTTCCCGCAGGCCCACAAGATAGATATTGCGGTTTTCGCGTGCATCATTGATGAACATTTCAATGTTGCGGTCCACAAGTTCATAATGGTCGGCTGACATCTCCATAGAAACTTTGACCACATCAATAACCCGTTCACAGAAAGTGGAAAAAATATCTTTGAGCAGTCCTGTTTTGCCCCCGAAGTAATAGGAAATCATTGCACTGTTGACTTCTGCTTCAGTGGCGATATCGCGTATCCCGACCGAGTTGAAAGAACGTTGAGCGAAAAGCAGTGCCCCTGCATTGAATATTTTTTCTCGTTTTGTCATGGGAGGGTTGTTAATCATTTGATTAGTAAAAGTCAATCAAATGATTAAAGGATAAAGAAGCTCTTGCCGGAACACTATTGAAAAAGGCTGTTTCCTACATCTGCAGGTCCCTTAATTTCCGGAGATTTACTGGAGGTATTGATGACTTCAACCCTCCGGTTAAGAGCTCTGCCTTGGGAGGTGTTGTTCGGGGCTATGGGGCTCTTCTCTCCCATACCTTGAGCGGTTATTCTTGAAGGAGAGAGATTGTAGGTTTCGACAAGATAGTTTTTGACTGATATGGCCCGGTCCAGACTCAATTTGCGGTTGTATTCATCAGCACCGGAGGAATCTGTGTGTCCTACAAGTGTGATCTGCATATGCTTTCCTTCTCCGGAAGTCAGGGCCTCACCAAGAGCATCAAGGAGGATAAGTTTTTTTCGGTCTATTCTGGCGGAATTAACTTCAAATTCAATCTGCAGAAAGGCACGCCCTTTATCCTCGGTCAGCATATTTAGAATTTCATCAGCGTTGTTTGCGAAACCGATTTGCTGGGAATGGACAGACGGAGCCCAGAGAAGAGTCATAATAAGAGCCAGAATCGCCTTTTTCATGAAAGCCTCCATAGAATCTTCTTTTTGCAGACAAGATTAACCTTTGGGGTTAAAGGGTGCAAGGTTTTTGCTGATTCCGGTTACAGGTATAAGAAGAAGGAATTCAGCCGGAATTATGGACATGAAAATGCAGATTCGATTGTATAATAAAAAGGCCTTCGAAAGTTTCCGAAGGCCTCGAAAGAGTGTGCAATATTTTTTGTTTTTAGATGCGTTCCTGGAGAAGGGCTATAAACTGCTTCAATTCATCGCTATCCATCTTGCTGTAATTGTTTGAAGACGGAAATGCGCCTTTTTCAACTTCATCAACATACGTTTTGATTGCATTGATACAGTCTCCGCGCAGTTGTGCATATTTTTTTACAAACATTGGCACAAAGCGGTCAAAAAGGCCGAGAATGTCGTGGTAAACCAGTACCTGCCCGTCTGTGTTGGGGCCAGCTCCGATTCCTATGGTTGGTATTGACAGGCGGTTTGTGATTTCTGTTGCGACTTCATCAGGAACTGCCTCAAGAACAATGGAGAAGCATCCTGCTGCTTCCAGCGCCAGAGCTTCCTCCACAAGAGCCGCCGCGGACCTTGCGTTCTTGCCCTGAGCTTTGAACCCTCCGAAGCGGGCTACATGCTGCGGGGTGAGACCTATGTGCCCCTGAACCGGGATTCCGGAATCAGTAATTGCTTTGACGTGGTCGAGAAAGGGGAACCCGCCTTCAAGCTTAACCGCACGCGCACCGGTCCGGCTCAGAAATTTTCCCGCATTTTCTACAGCCATCTGGATTGAAGGCTGATAGGCCATGAAAGGCATGTCTCCGACAATCAAAGGTCTGGTAGCTCCACGCGAAACGGCTGCAGTGTGGTGCAGCATGTCGTCCATGGTCACAGAAAGAGTGTCTTCATATCCCAGAACCACCATGCCTAAAGAGTCTCCCACCAGAATCATATCAACTCCGGCTTCATCGGCGATCTGGCCGGAAGGGTAGTCGTAGGCGGTTACCATGGATATTTTACGCTGTCCTTTCAGGGCAGTTATGGTCGGGGCGGTTACTTTTTTCATTGGTTTACCTCATTTAACTATCGTTCTTCTGTAAAGATAGAGGCGGAAGCGGTTTTATACAGGCCTCTGTTCTGGCGGAGCGATATGAGCAATTACCCGCGATACAGTCAAGGCACGTGAAAAAAATATCACTCTATTAAAAAAAAAGGCCCACCATAAAGGCGGGCTCTAGAATACTTTAGAATGCAGTAATGTCTATATTTCCTGCATTACCCAGACAACTCTTCCAACAACGAATTTTTCCTGATCTTCTACTGCAATATACTGTTCAGGGTGCTGTGGGTCTTCTGGGCGAAGGATGAATCGTGAGTTCTCGGGATCGAAAAATACTCTGCGGATAACCACTCCCTGATGGGGAACATGGACAGCGTAAATATCCCCGGCCATGAGTCTTTTTTGGGAGTCATCGATCCCGGCAAATGCATCGCGGCGGATGGCCGGTTCCATGGAGGTCCCTTCAACCTTGAGAACTACGAGGGAAGATCTGTAAAATGTTTCGGGAATGTTGAGTTCTGCAACCTGTTGTGGTTTCCATTGTTCTGCGCTTACATCTTCGCCGGCCATTGAAGAAACAGGTACTATTCTTCCTCTTGACTGAACCTGACCGTATTGAGCAGTTGTTTCGCTGAGGATTGTGTCTGCAGAAATTTTACCTTTACCCGGCTTGAGATACACCGGTTCAATGCCGTCAGACAGCCACTCAGGGTTCAGACCATGAGTCCTGTACAGCTTGATATACCATTCAGCAGGAATTGAGCTCCTGCGTTTGGCGTCTGAAATACTGGACTGTCGTATATTCAGAATCTCTGCAAGCTGGACCTGAGTTCTGGTGCCTGTAGCTTTTTTTATTCTTTCCAAACTTTCATCGAACCACTTTGACACGCCACTTACCTCCTGCGAAGCAATATAAAAATAAAAAGATATGAATCTGCATAATAGAGAGTAGATCTATGCAGGAAAGTCTATGATTAATTTCCTACAAAAAAGGTCTTGATAATACTAAACTAAATACAGCGTTACCACGAATTTTAAAAGTAGCAAAGAATTTATACGCTGCATGAGATTAATGTAAAACAACACTGACAATGCAAGTTCTGTAAATTATTTTAGTGTTGTTTTCTAATCATAAGCTTGGATGTTGTAGCAATTTAATATAAAATAGGTTGCTGCAATAGGTTGCTGTTATTAAGCTGCTTGAATATTCACTCTCTGTTTCATATGATTTTTTCAATATATAAAAACAAGAGGCAATTCGAATTGTTTTGCTGAACTAATTTGGCCTGATATCTAAAAATGGTTTTATTATTTTATTTTCCAGTTATTTAATGCGGGTCGTTGATAATCTATTTTCTTATAACTCTCTACAAGAAAAAACACAGGCAATGTTCTTACATATCACCGAAAGGCAGTATGAAATAAAAGTTGTTTCCGCCTTTGTGGGGCTCATATCCAACCTCGCCGCCGTGAAGCTCAACAACCTGCCTTACAAAGAACAGTCCATGTCCGGAGCCATATTCATTTCCTACATTCGCACTGCGAAATCCCGCCTGAAAGAGTTTGTCCCGGTCTTCTTCGGATAAATGCGGCCCGGTGGTGAACACATTGAGTTTCAATCCATCCCAGCCGTTGTTGAAGTAATTGTTAACCATCTGCCACCCGTAAGCGGTGAATTTGTCACGTCTGCCATCCGGCATGCATGCTTCACGAGTATATTTAACCGCATTTGAAAAGAGGTTGGCGTAGACCTGTGATATAAGTCCTACGTCCGCAACAATGCGTACTTCCTGGTCCGGGACTCCACCCATACTCATGTCCAGCCGTATGCCGCGTTCTTCGAACCTGGAACGGTATCTGTCAAGTTGAGGCTCGATAATCTGCTTGAGAAGGTTGCAGGGGCGTTTTTCAACTATGTAGCGCCCTTCTTCAAAATGCTGGCGTCTTAGAAGTGTTTCCAGAAAAAGGCTGGTCTGTTCATAATGCGTATGAATCTCATTGAACTGTGAAACAAGGCCTGTGTATAGCTCTTGAAGATCATTTCGAATCTCGGACTTATCCTTCATTTCAAGGCTGTCTTCAAGGCGTCTTAAATTTTCTATTCTGTCTCGCAGTCGGTTGTAAAACAGCTTGAAGTACATGTTGGGAACAATAACATTATGCCCGACGTCTTTGACCAGATTTCGGACAAAATCAAGATGCTCCTGTCCCTTGCGGCGCAGCAGTTTGTTATGAAGCTGAAATCCGACTCTGTTGATGAATTTTTCAAAAAAAAGGGACTGGTGCGCCGATAGGTTGTCTATCCTGTACAGTTCGAAGCAGCCGATAACATCTCCTGCGGGCTTGAACGGCAACTGGTCCACAAGCTCGATATTGCCACGAATCGGAATGAACAGGTGGCGCGCCCGAAAAGTTTTTTCCAGCGGGACTGAACTGCAGATAGGCCCATTTTCTTCGGTTCTCCCGACCGGGACAAATTCATCGGGGCCGATGGCCAGATAAAGACGGCATTCCAGATCAAAGAGGAATTTAGGAACAGCTGTGCATACTGTGAAGAATTCTTCAAGTGTGTCGAATTCCTGGGCCAGGTCAAAAAAGATCATAAGTGCCCGTTTTTCAGTGGCTGAAAAACTGTAGTCCTTGTAGTCATCCATCTTTTCATGGATGCGCCGTTGGATAGAGAGCATGCGTTCAGGGGTGGGTTCAGCGGTAATATGAAATCCTTCCCCAAGCATCCCCGTGGGCTCAAAAGAGTAAACATCTGCATTTTTTTTGTGGTCTGCCATAATTAAACCCTTATAATATGAGATGCTGTATCATACGGTGCTGGGCAAAAAGGAGCAAGGTGAATAACATTTTTTGTCTGGTAGGTTTCAATGTTTACTGTACATGAATTTTATGCCAAAGTCCGCCATCATATCTACTATTACGGAAAAAAACATGCCTCAAATCATTCTCATTCAAATTTCCGGCGAGGATAAACCCGGTCTGACCTCTTCCCTTACAGGTGTTCTGGCGGGTTATGGCATCGATATTCTTGATATCGGCCAGAGTGTAATTCACAACCAGCTTGTGCTGGGCGTTCTTATTCGTATTCCCAGAGAAGCGGAGTCTGCCCCCGTACTCAAGGACATAATGTTCAGAGGGTACGAGATGGGGGTCAAGGTCAAGTTCCGGCCGATCAAAGGGGATAACTACATGGATTGGGTCAACGCTCAAGGCAAACCCAGACATATTGTTACCCTGGTGGGGCGCAAGGCAAGCGGATCGGCTATTTCCAAAGTCGCAAATATAATTGCGGAAAACGATCTCAATATTGACATGATTCATCGTCTTTCGGGGAGGATCCCCATGGAAGGTGAACCGGCTCCTCGTCATTCCTGTATTGAATTTTCAGTTCGTGGAACCCCCAAGGATCTCGATCTTATGCGGGCCAGTTTTCTGACCATGGCAACAGAAGAGCAGGTGGATATAGCCCTTCAGGAAGACAATGTTTTTCGCCGCAACCGCAGGCTTGTGGCTTTTGACATGGACTCCACGCTGATTCAGGCCGAGGTTATAGATGAACTTGCCAAAGCTGCCGGGTCCGGAGAAATGGTAAGCTCCATAACCGAGTCGGCCATGCGCGGGGAGATCGACTTTCAGGAAAGTCTTCGTCAGCGTCTGGCAACCCTCAAGGGATTGGATGAGTCGGTTATGGAAGATATTGCCCGTAAACTGCCGATTACCGAAGGTGCGGAGCGCCTCATCTCGAATCTCAAAAAGTTTGGGTATAAAACAGCAATTATCTCAGGTGGTTTTACCTACTTTGGTGAGAAGTTGCAGGAGCATCTGGGTGTGGATTATGTTTATGCCAACCGTCTTGAAATTAAAGACGGCAAGCTCACCGGAGGCGTGATAGGCGATATTGTGGACGGAGCCAAAAAAGCGGAACTGCTGCGCAAGATCGCTGAAAAGGAACAGATAAGCCTGCAGCAGGCCATTGCAGTAGGTGACGGAGCCAATGATCTGCCCATGCTTTCTATTGCCGGACTGGGGATTGCCTTCCACGCCAAGCCGAAAGTGAAAAAAGATGCTCGCCAATCCATTTCTCATTTCGGGCTGGATTCCATCCTTTATCTGATCGGTTTGCGTGACCGTGAGATGGATTAGTCTTGATTTTTGTTATGTAATCAAATTCAGCTTCAACCGCAGGGGGGAAGCTGAATTTGTATTTTAAGCATCCGGAATCATAAAGGTACAATCGTTTCCGAGTGGTTGTTCTTTCGGGCCAGATTCCGTCTCACTATTTCCTCCGAAGTATTTGCATAACAGTAGACACACATGTGTCCGCAAGTGCTGTACATGCCTATGTCCTTGCTTACCGCGCAGGCGCAGCCCGGCTGTTTGCCTTTGTCTTTAGGCAGGGAGACACTTTCTCCACCGGTCAGTGAAAGCTGTTTTTCGGTGTAGCGCTCAAGAAACGATTTAAGCCTGAGATTGTTATCGCCACAGATGCGTATCAGCAGTTTATCATCAATGCATTTGTTATGACCTATGCCCAGAGGAGAGAGGTCAATGGCTTCAGCGCAGGTTGCGGGGGTAATTCCCCATTTGCGACATAGATTAGCGATGGAGCGTCCCAGTTCGAGCATTTGATCACGGCCCGGCTCACTGATTTGTTTCCCTGTACGGGCCATTGTTCTCTGGACCTTTCTGTATCTTGCAATGTCCACAAAGCTGAAAACCATTTTCTCAGTGAATGGTGCAATCTGGTCGCCGATGTGCTTGATCTTGAGAAGAATGCTGTTCGCGCTGACCCCTGCCCCAAGCACAATGGGGTCGAATCTCCAGATGACCCTGTTCCTGCCTATGCGCCCGGAAAGCTCTTTGAAGGCTGATATCCTTGAGTCCAGAGAGGGTAGGCAGGGCTCGAGTCTTTCGTCTTCGTAATCATTCAAAGTGTACTGGAAATAGTAGTCGATTCCCAGTTTATCGAATTCGTCCATATGCCTGAAGAAAGGCCGGGGATTTTTTGTCCAGAATACAAATGCCCCTGCTTTTTCAAAGCTGATATGGCTCTTCCGGCCACTGAATGGATTGATCCAGACGACATGACCGGCTTGAAGCCTGTTCATGAGCCATTGTCCGTGAAAGGCCGGGATATCTGTTGCCTGACTTGCGGATATTATGACCGGAGCAATGGCGTTGACAGTTTCCCCTTCAATATCAAGTTTGACTTTATTCCAGATCACTTTTCTTTTCACTTATGCAAAGCCCCGCCCGGAGTGGATATTCCGGACGGGGCTGTATGAATTCATTTTCAGTGGTTTCAGCTACAGCACATCAACCAGTTCCAGATCAAGTCCGGATTCCTGCATGGTTTTCTTGCTTCCGATTACAACGATGTCTCCGTGTTCGGCAACAGACTGTGCTGCTCCGGCGAACTCACGGAAATCATTTTCGCTGCATCCGAGCACCTGTTCACGTATGGACTGTCTGAAGTCAGCATTTTCATTACTGAGATAACGAACCATTGAGGTGTATCCCTTTGCATCCGGCAGCATGTAGCCGTCAATTTCCCCGATGCCGCCGAGGATCGCCTTTTCAAGCTCATCGCTGTTGACTTCAAGGGTGTTGAGATAGTTGGCTACACCATCATAGGAATCAAGCGTGCGGGTCAGGTTCGGGTCGCGGTAGGAAACAAAACTGAGGCTGCCGGATGTCCGGTCAAACATTGAGAATGAACCGTAGGCCCCACCCTGTACTCGGATTTTATCCCAGAGGTAACCGGTCCTCAGGTAGCGGCTGATAACATGTGCGGCTCCGGAATATTCATATCCATGTTCAAAAACATTGGCTCCTTTGGCAACGTAATTGACCTGAGCGGGGATGCACAGTCCTTCTTTCCTTGAAAAGGGGAGGAGCTTGCGCTGAATGGATTTATGCTCTCCGCCGGGCAGTCCTGAGACCATTTCAGTTATTGCTGGTTCGATATTTTTGAACACACCCCTGTCAACTGTTACATTGGAGAGGAGGTTTGTTCTGCTCAGAATTGTGGAGCGGATGGTCTCAAGGTCGGCTACTACGGAATCGAAATTATTCTCTATCCGGGTGGACAGGTCCCTGAGAAATTCAAGACCGGAGATTCCGTTCATGAGTTCGTTTATGAGACCTGCTTCATTGAAGCGTGCTTTCATACGGGTGGCGGCCATGATGTGTCCAGAGGGAACCAGAGACTGCTCCTTGCGGGCTTTGGATTCCAATACAATCTGGCGGATACGCTCCCTGTTATCCAGAGATGCTTCAAGCAGAATTTCGGAGAGGATTTCCAGCAGGTCGCTGGCGTGTTCAGCAGTTGCTTTACCGCGCAGGACAAAACGTGAACAGGTCTGATCCATGCCGTTAACCGGAGTGACAATGGTTCCGGGTGAAATTCCGCCTGTCTTTGCAGCCATGCGTCTGGTCATGGTGACAAAGTCGGTGGATTTAGTTCCGGTCTGAAGCAGGGCGCGTCCGAAAACGGGAAGGTAGGATACCAGTCGGTCCTCAAGGCCGGAAAAATCGAATGCCAGATCAAGGTAGACGATTCCGTTTGTATCGAGATCGTGGAAAAGCAGGCCTTCTTTTTCTTCGCAGACAATTTCTTTGCCTTCACGTTCCAGATCTTCGACTTTGAGTCTGGGGATGGAAGCCAGATCCTCCGGTGCGTCCGGAGCTTCCTGCTCTGCCTGGAGTTCCTGTGCTTTTTTGACTACGGCTGCATATTCACTGTCACTCATAGCGGAGCGGGCCTGTGCAAGGCGCTCTTTCTCTTTTGCTTCTCTTGCGGGACCTACTTCGGTATCAGGAATCAATAAAACACTTGAGCGGTAATTGTTATTGAGAAAAATCTCTTTAATGAGAGGTTCGAAGATTTTCTCTCCCTTTTCAAGGCGTGCCTTGAGTTCTGCGAGAGGTTTTTCGTAGCGGATATACTCAAGGGGATTCCCGTCATACAGCCATGAAGTCATGGCGTTGATCATTACTGAAAGCCCACGGGGGTACGAACCTGTGTTATTTTCACGCAACTGGAATTCGATTGTGTTGAGAGCCGCTTCAATATCTTCTTTTTCCACACCTTTTTCAGCAAGGTCTTTAAGTGTGGATAATATCAGTCCTTCCACTTTCGGGGCATCCCCGGTGTTTATTCCTTTGAGTCCGGTGGAAAAATAAAGCTGACGCAGTTCGTTTTCCAGTCCTACTCCCGCCAGATCTTCACCCAGACCCGAATCATTCAGGGCCTTACGCAGGGGAGAGGAGGGCAGGCCTATGAGGATCTCCTCCAGAATACTCAATTCAAGATCCGCCATTGCTTCACGCTCACGCCCGATACCGAAGTTCAGGGTGAACATTGCCTTCTGCTCTGAGTCTTCAGAGGCTGCGAATTTTTTTTCAATGGCAACTGGTTTTTCAAAAGGAGACTGAACGCCTATTTCAGAGCGCGGATCAATTTTGTCAAACTGATCAAAGTATTCTCCCAGCATAGCCAACCGGTGTTCAGGGTTATCATCTCCGTAGAAGAAAGCGTATGCGTTTGAAGGATGATAATATTTACGATGGAATTCCATGAATTCATCAAAGGTCAGGTCCGGGATCACTTCCGGGTTACCGCCTGAATCGAGTCCGTAAGTTGTGTCCGGGAAAAGTGAATTCTGTGTGGCTTCATACAGCAGGCTGTCAGGTGAGGAGTAGGCTCCTTTCATTTCATTGAAAACAACACCTTTATAGCTCAGACTGCCGTCTTCCTCGGGAACATAATGCCAGCCTTCCTGCATAAGGGTGTTCGGGGTAAGGTTCGGGAAAAAGACCGCGTCAAGGTAGACTCCAACCAGATTACGGAAATCCTGTTCATTGGGGCTTGCTACCGGGTATACGGTCTTGTCCGGATAGGTCATGGCATTGAGGAAAGTCTGCAGGGAGCTTTTGAGCAGCTCAACAAAAGGCTCCTTGACCGGATATTTTCTGGAACCGCAAAGAACCGAATGTTCAAGGATGTGCGGCAGTCCGGTGCTGTTTTCAGGAGGGGTCCGGAAGCTTATGCCGAAAGTCTTGTTTTCATCATTATTTATAACCGAAAGAACCCGGCCACCTGTTTTTTCATGTTCATATATTACTGCTTCGCCGTTGAGTTCGTTTACATGTTCGCGGGATATTTCTTTAAAGCCATGCAGATTGGTCATTTGATGTCTCCATATTTTTAGATGATGTCAGAAAATACCTAAATCAACTTTCAAAATCAATGAACTCCTGAGCTTTATTTGAGATAGAAATAAGTTGTTTTTTAGGTGGTTAAAAAAATATTGCGAAAGATTACGATTATCGTTGACATGGGAAAAAGTTTTACCTAATCTTCATTCAACGTGAAAGAAAAAAGTGTTACAGATAATATTGAGTCTGAATTTAAATAAACAGGAGATAGAATAATGAGTTGTGGACATGAGCACTACGAAGATGTGATTACCCAGGCGACAATCGGTGAAAAAGTACCTGATTTTACCATGGAAGCGTATGACCCGACAGAAGGTGGCTTCTGCGAGGTGGATTTCGAGAAAGTACGTAATGATGGAAAATGGCTTGTCCTTTTCTTCTATCCAGCGGACTTTACCTTTGTCTGCCCGACCGAGCTCGCTGATCTCGCTGAAAAACATGAGGAACTCAAAAAGCTGGGATGCGAAGTCGTTTCAGTCTCCACTGATACCAAGTTTACCCATCTGGCCTGGAGAACCGATGAGCGGATGCTCCAGAATGTGAAGTTTAAAATGGCAGCAGATACAACAGGTGAAGTATCGGACTTTTTCGGAGTATATGATCATGCCACCGGACTGGCATTGAGGGGAACATTTGTTCTCAACCCGGAAGGTGTTCTGGTCACTTCGGAAGTCAACTTTTACAACGTGGGCCGCAATGCGGATGAACTCGTGCGTAAGGTTGAAGCCAACGTTTACCTTAAAGACCACCCTGCCGAGGCCTGCCCTGCCAAGTGGACCCCCGGCGAAAAAACCCTTACTCCCAGTGAAAAGCTGGTAGGTAAGGTTTACGAAGAACTCAACGGAGAATAACTCCTTAAGAGCGTTAACGATTACAGTCTACCCAAACCGTTAACACCAAGAATAACTATACCTCCTCTCCCTCATTAACACCAGCAGACCGCCCGGGACTCCGACCAGTCCCGGGCGGTCTTGTATTTCAGTCGCCGTGTCTGTTGTTTGTTGCGCGGATGGTGGCAAGAGCGGTCAATATTGCACATGCATAAACCGGAAGTTCGGCTGCTGCTTTGCTGTTTGGGTCTAACATGTCAGAATTGTTGAACATTGAAAAACTAATTTTTAAATAGTTTGACCGGAATCATCAGGCTGATTATCTATTGAGAATAGAAATGTTAAATCTGTAACCATATCTTGCTTAGCGAGGGTGAAATTATATGGTTTGGGACAGCTTTGACGCTGAAAAATTTGAAACATGGTTCAACACTCCACCCGGTCAGTTCGCTCTGGAGCAGGAGGTTGCGCTTATGGACAGCCTTATTTCCGCCTGGCCAAGGAGAAAACGCAAGCTTCTTGAAGTCGGTTGCGGTACAGGGCTGTTTATTGACCACCTGTACAGGTGCGGTTTTGATATAACCGGAGTGGACCGCTCTCCGGTCATGCTTGAGTCTGCCCGCAAACGCCTTGGCAACAGGGCTGCGTTGCATCTGGGCAATGGCGAGAGGCTTCCGTTCAATGATAACGAGTTTGACTTCACACTGCTTTGGACCGTTTTAGAGTTCTGCGATAATCCGCAAGAGGTAATCCGGGAGGCGGCCCGTGTTTCAGCCGGAGGAATCCTTGTGGGTTTCCTCAACCGTCATTCAATTTATTATTTTACACATGGGCGCATGTGGCCATGGGCTTCATCCAGCACTTTGCGTTCCGCCCGCTGGTTTTCTCCTTCCGAGGTCCGCAAGATGATTAAGAAGGAGAGTGGCTACAGTCCTGCTGTTACCCGCTCGGTTCTTCCGGGGCCCTTATGGAGCTGGAAGGATAAAACTCCCTGGAAGCAGCTTAACGGTATTATTTATCCCCCTTATTTTGGGGCTTTTACCGCATGCAGGGTTGATTTTCGCAACCGAAGACCCTTGAATCCTCTTCACGCATGGAAGCATGTTCCATCCGCGGCAAGCAGGGCAAAACGAGAGGAGCTCAAACCCGAATGTTTTCGTGATGCAGAATAGAGAAGGTGTTTGTCTGAGGTAAAGAAGTCTCTTCCATACTTGGAGATGACCTCTGAGAAGTATTTTGTTATTTATCCGGTAAATAAAACTATCAGGAGTCTGACATGAAGAAATTGATACCGTTGCTGGTAATCTGCTTTTTATTTGTTTCTTCCGGGTGCGCCAATAAGGCTCAGTCCGGTGCTGGGATAGGCGCTCTTGCCGGAGCAACAATCGGTGCTCTCACGTTCAATAACAAGGCTTCGGGAGCGGCGATAGGCGCGGGCATAGGTGCTCTCATGGGCTATGTGGTCGGTAACGAGTGGGATAAATACGATGAAAACAAAGTAGCCCAGACTCTGGAAAGCAATCATTCCGGTCAGACTTCCAACTGGACAAATCCTGATACCGGAAAATCCTACAGTGCGGTTCCTTCTCCGGCTTATGTCAAACAGGGGCAGGTCTGCCGTGATGTTACTATAACAGAAGATGGCGGGGAAAAGATTCAGGCCAAAGCGTGTCGTGACGATGACGGGGTCTGGAGATTGCAACAGTAGACCTTAAGTAATATTTAAGGCCGGTGTAATGACAATGTAAGGCCGCAGTCATGCACAGACTGCGGCCTTTTTGATTAAGTCATCAAGTTGGATTTAACAGAATAATTTCCATTTATTCAGAAACCATGGCCTGAATAAGTTTATCCAGCTCTCTGGTCATTTCAGCGATCTCTTCCACTGACCGGGCAGCTTCATACATTGATGAACTGGTTTCCTGAGAGATACGATCGACCTCTTCACTGGAACGGGTGATTTCTTCCGCGGTCGTTGACTGCTCCTCCGAGGCGGCCGCAATGGAATGCACCTGCTGGGATGAGTCTTCAGAAAAGTGCACGATCTCTTTTAGGACTTCACCTGCCTGACCTGCAAGTTCGGTGCTGCGTGAAACAGCGGAAACAGCGGAATCTGTAGAATCAATATTCTTACGGCTTGAGTTCTGAATCGCGCTTATTGCCTCATTGACTTCAGTGGTTGCGGTCATGGTCTTTTCCGCAAGTTTGCGGACTTCGTCGGCAACAACCGCAAAACCCCGTCCTGCCTCACCTGCCCGGGCTGCCTCAATGGCTGCATTCAGGGCCAGCAGGTTTGTTTGATCGGCAATGTCGCTGATTACTTCAATTATGTTGCCGATGCCTTCAGCCTGACGGCCCATTTCAATGGAATCCGTTTTGAGAGTATCGGCCTGCTGCTGAACCTCTGCAATAGCTTCCACAACCTTATCTACAACATCAGCACCGATAGAAGCCTTTTCCTTGGTTGTTCCAGTATTCTCAGCGGCTTTACCGGCGTTGCTTGCGACTTCAAGTACCGTGGCATTCATTTCTTCCATAGCCGTTGCGGTTTCAGCAGTCCGCTCACTCTGAGTGGCTGCACCTCTGCTGGCCTCATCCACCTGACGGTTAAGGTCAGATGCCGAGGTTGAAAGACGTTGGGAAATGGTGGAGGCCTGTTCTGCGAGGGTCGCAATTTTCTGCTGCATCCCGATAACTTTTGTCTGGTCCACCAGTATTTCGAAAACTCCGTTGAGCTTGCCTTTCTTGTCCGTGATGGGAATGCCGGTGTAGGACACAGTGGCGGCTGTGTTCTCTTTCAGATCTTCTCCAGTCAGCACTGCCTCATAATTCCTTTTACAATCGTGACTGCGGATAAAATCAACGCATCTGCTGCGGCTGCCGCTGTCTGGAAGGAGTTGTGAAGATGCCGTAGCGGCTTTGTTGCTGAAGATGGTTTCCTGGGACGGGGTGATGCACGCTATGGGGTTGGCTATATCATCGAGATATTTGACCAGTGAGTCTGCGAGGCTGTTTCCATTATCCATAATTCCGGCAAAAAAACCCGAAAGTTCGGAGGAGTCACCTCTGAATCGCAGTTCTCCCTGCCTGATTTTATGTACTGCTTCTTCCAGCTGTTCTGATATGGAAGTAAGGCTGTCGTTTATTTCCAGCATAGCCATACTTACACCTTTTGCCTTTTCGCGGTTAATCTCCTTGGCGGCGTCAAGGTCTCCGGAAGCTATTCTGGTAGCGATTCTCTGAATACTGGCAGGCTCACCGCCTAGCTGGTTTATCAGAGATAATCCGATAAGGTGAGTGATCAACGCTGAAATCAGGGCTGCGGATATCACAATAGCGATCAGGAATACTCTGCCACTTGCGTATTCATTTTCAGCCTGATGGAACACATCCTCTGCAACAACAAGCTGTACGTCTATGAGCCTTCCTATAACTTCTGTGACCGGATCAATAACGGGATAAAGCTCCTTTTGAATGTAGGATACAAGTCTGTCTTTATCCCTCGAACTTAATATAGAACGGAGCTTGTTAATTGATGAGTCAGCTTTAGAAAGTTTCGGCTTCAGTTCATTTACCAGCCGTATCTCGTCCGGGACAAGTTCTGTAGCAAGATAGGCATCCAGTTCTTTTTTGATATGTTCCTGGGCTGTGTCCAGGTTTTCAAGTCCCTGATCCCAGGTCAGAGCAGAGCTGCGGACCTTGTGAGATGTGTCGACGATATTTACTGCGTATTCGTCTGATATTATTTTGAGTTGTTTCAGGGGTATAACCCGGTCAAGGTATACCGTCTTCAAACCGGAGTTGGAGTCCCCTGCCAGAATCAGCCCTATGGCCGAAGTGGTGATCATAAGCAAAAGCAGAATTCCTGCTAGCAAGCTTACTCTTGTTTTTACCTTCATTCTGCTTAAGGCTTTCATTTTTCCTCCCTCTACCAGTTCAGGAACTTTCAGTACAATAACTTGTTAATAATATCGTGGGGATTAGAGTGTCAGTTTATAAAATACTATAGCCTCATTTTTTTTCAAGACTATTGTGTTATAAATATCGCTTAAAGCTTAAACTTGATCGTAATCTTTGGATGTTTATCGAAGTACTGGTGTAATGGGGAGAAGTGGGCGCTGATTATAATTGTTAGAATAGGTTGCACTGTTGTGCAATGAGGGATATGGAGTTGCTTTGCTCCAAAAGTTGAAAGGGAGACCACTTGCC
The DNA here is from genome assembly GCF_055394525.1 of Maridesulfovibrio salinus. Lineage (NCBI taxonomy): Bacteria > Pseudomonadati > Thermodesulfobacteriota > Desulfovibrionia > Desulfovibrionales > Desulfovibrionaceae > Maridesulfovibrio > Maridesulfovibrio salinus. The sequence goes on along the minus strand of NZ_AP042461.1, from coordinate 340,613 downwards.
TGGGGAAGTGGAAGGATGGCAGTGGCCTCCTTTTCAGCGGAATGCCCGCCAACTCTACTTAACGATCAGCAATTGGACGTCGCAGACGTTAGTGTTGGTGGGGCCTGTTTTATGCAAGGCTCCTACCGTTTGAAGGAAGTGGTAGGAGTCGTTGTTTTTTAAATAATCGACAATTGACAGTCCTTTATCTCTGGATTCTTTCAGAATAGATTCGTCTGCAAATCCTCCGGCTGCGTCTGTGGGCCCGTCGTTTCCATCAGTTGAGGCGGCAAGAAAGAATATATTTTTGGCGTTATCTTCGTCCTGACTCAGTTTCTTTAAGAAATGCAGAGCCATTTCCTGATTTCTTCCGCCCTTACCGGAACCTTTTATTGTAACTACTGTTTCGCCACCGGCTATAATGCAGGCTGGCTTCTTTTCGAGCATTTCCCATTCACGTTCATCTTGTGCTATCGCCCAGAATAGATCTGCTGCAGCTGAAGCTTCACCCTGCAGACGCGAGGTCAGCACCCGCACATGATAGCCAAGTTCCTCAGCTTTTTCTTTAGCGCCCATCAGAGCGATACGGTTGGTACCGATAAGGATGTTGTTAACCCTGATTTCTTCGAATTCGTTTTCGCTGAGGGTTTCGGGCAGTTTATCTTTTTTTCCGAGCTCAAGAACTCTGAGCACATGTGAGGGTATTTTGTCGCGTATATCGTAGTGATTAATAATTGATATAGCGTCACCGTAAGTACTGCGGTCGGGACTGGTCATGCCGGATGCGATAGTGTCCAGATCATCTCCGACCACATCTGATAAAATAAGATTGAGGCTGCGGGCCGGGCGCAGACAGCGCAGCAGGCGGCCGCCTTTAAGATTTGAAAGATGTTTCCGTATGCAGTTGATTTCGCTTATGTCTGCCCCGCAGGAGAGTAAGGTCTTGGTTACATTCTGCTTGTCTTCGAGGGTTACTTCAATTTTTTCGCCATCAATTTCGGCATGCATGGGGCAGGGCAGAAGTGCAGATCCTCCACCGGAAATAAGATTTATAACCAGAGTTTTATCTGTTGCGGAACAAGCAAGGTCTTCAATCTGCAAGGCTGCTTCAACTCCGCTCTTATCCGGAACAGGGTGGGCTGCTTCAATGGTACGGATCCGTTCAAGATTTTCAGTATGACCGTACTTGACTGAGATCAGCCCGGATTCAATGCGCTCCCCAAGAATTTCTTCAACAGCTTTGGCCATTTTGGCCGTGGCCTTACCGGCTCCGATAACAACGATGCGTTCGAATTCATCAAGATCTATTGTAACATCGCCTTTATCATCGGCAATTGTAAGTATCCCCTCTTCTAGCGACATGCGTCTGATGATAATCCTGTATGGATCAACTCTTTTAAGGGCTTCAGCGAAAATCTGCTTCAGATGGGTCTGTTCTTGGGTCATGGTCATGGCTTTCTCTGCTCTGCTAATCGTTACTGAGCCCAGCATCTCCCAACCCCTTAAGGGCTTCGCTCAGGTGGGTCTTCATTAATTCCGCAGCTTTTTTGCCGTCCCTGTTTCCTATTGCCTCAAGAATTTCTTCATGTTCCTTAAGGCTTTTCCGGGGCTGTCCCGGGATTTTCAACGGAGCCTTCCATCCTTCGATCATGGATCGGTAAAGAGCATCCATAATGGAAGAAAGGACTTTATTGCCGGTGCCTTTACCTATGAGTCTATGGAATTCAGCATCAACCAGAATTGCCCGAGGCAGGTCCTCTTCCTCGACGGTTTCCCTGAATTCTTCATGGTTTTTTTGCAAGGCCTCAAAATCTTCTTCAGACATTCGCTCTGCCGCCATACGGGCCGTGGACGGTTCCAAAAGGGCACGAACTTCAAAGAAATGGCGTAAAGCTTCGTTATTGTCCTTGAGCCATGTTGAAAGGGGGGAGAAAATATCTCCCTCATAGCTTTTTACAAAAGCACCTATTCCCGGCTGGGTTTCTATAAAACCCTTGATTTCAAGAATGCGCAGAGCTTCACGAATGGACCCGCGCCCGACCTGGAGCTCTTTCATGAGCTGGCGTTCGGAGGGGAGCGGCTCTCCTTCAATAAAGGTCTTGTTCTTGATGAGTTCCTCAAGCTGCATTGCTGCAGTTTCTGAAACTCTGACTTTTTTGATGGGTTTGAACATGCGCATTCTTAATAAATAGTATTGTTATTTCTTTGTGTTGCGATCTGTGCTGCTTGTCAGGGTTTTCGAGTCAACACTGATGCAGCAATTAATATGGTCTGACATCATATTGTATACTGGTCCTACCAGTATAACTGAGTTCGTATTAAGTCAAGAAAATGTGAATCCAGAGCTTCTCCGGGGATTTGTTTTTCCATTATATTTAATATTGTATTCAAATCACGAGATAATTATGATAATCTGCGTGTGAGTGTTAACTGTAAAGTTTGTAAACCCCTATATGTTGTAGGGTAATTTTGGGGGAGATTGTTATGAGCTGGAAGGATTTGCGATTGGCGTATAAATTCGTCATCGGATTTGGATCGGTGCTGTTGTTGCTGGTCCTTTTGGGGGGGTGGTCTATTATGGGGATAGGCACGATTGTTCATGATTCTGAGCAGGTGATTGAGGGGAACAGGCTCAGGGGTGATTTTGTCCAGAAGATTGTGGATCATCTAAATTGGGCTAATCAGGTGAATACTCTTTTGACGGATAAGAACGTGAATACTCTTGAGGTCCAGACTGATCCGCATAAATGCGGCTTCGGTAAATGGTACTATAGTGATGCCCGGAAACAGGCTGAAGAGCTGGTTCCCGAGATACGGCCGCTGCTTGCACAGATTGAGGAGCCGCATAACGCATTGCATCTATCTGCCGTGGAAATTGGGGAAAAATATGAAAATGTGGACCCGGACATGGGGAGTTTTCTGCGGGATAAAAAACTTGACCACTTGAACTGGATGATGCTTGTCCTGAAGGAGTTGATGGATCCTAAGACAGTAAAGATTTCCGCTCAGGCAGATCCTCATAAATGCGGACTGGGTAAATGGCTTTATTCATCAAAGGTGCAGTCGATGTCACGTCAGCATCCCGAATTTGGCGCTCTCCTTAAAGAGGTCTTGGAGCCTCATGAAAAATTACACGATACGGTAAAGGATCTTGATGACTACCTCGTCAGGGGTGATCGTAGAGGGGCGCAGTTATATTTTGCTGATAAGGTGGAAAAGTTTGCGTTGGAGACTCTGGGTAAGATTGACGCCTTGATTGCCTGGCATGATAACGAGCTTAAAATACTAGCGGAGACAAATGAAATATATTCGACAGTGACTGTTCCTGCTCTAAATAAAATCCAGTCAATCCTCACCGAGGTTCGGCATACCGTGGCCGATAATATCATGACTGACGAAGAGATGCTGGCCGAGGCAGCCAATACAAGGCGAATCGTGATCATAGTCAGCGCGGTTGCCGTTATTGCCGGTGTCCTTATGGCCTGGATAATAGCAAGTGGAATCCTTGGGCCGTTGCGGAAAGGGCTCGAATTTGTAGGTGAAGTAAGCGAAGGAAATCTTGCTGCAGACGTAGAGCTTAAACGCAAGGATGAACTAGGCCGTCTGGCTCAGGGTATGCGTAATATGGTCAGCCGCCTGCGTGAGGTGGTTGACGATGTTACTAATGCCTCAGACAGTGTCGCCAGCGGCAGTGAAGAGCTTTCCGCGTCGGCTGAAAGTCTGTCACAGGGGGCTACTGAGCAGGCCGCTTCCATTGAAGAGGTTTCATCTTCCATGGAAGAGATGGCAGCCAACATCAAGCAGAATGCTGAAAATGCGATGCAGACAGAAGGGGTTGCCGAAAAGTCTCAGGCGCAGGCGGACCAGAGTGCTCAGGCGGTGGGTGAGGCCGTGCAGGCAATGAAGAGTATTGCCGAGAAGATTATGATAATTGAAGAGATTGCCAGACAGACCAATCTGCTGGCTCTGAACGCGGCAATTGAAGCGGCACGTGCGGGTGAGCACGGTAAAGGGTTCGCCGTTGTCGCGGCGGAGGTCCGCAAGCTGGCCGAACGCAGCGGTGTAGCTGCTGCCGAGATCAGTGAGCTTTCATCGTCTTCTGTGGTGGTTGCTGAAAAGGCCGGCGGCATGCTTGAGGAGTTGGTCCCGAGTATACGAAGGACAGCCGAACTGGTTCAGGAGATCGCTGCGGCAAGTAATGAGCAGAACACAGGTGTGCACCAGATTAATCAGGCCATCCAGCAACTTGATACCGTTATCCAGCAGAATGCCTCTGCTTCCGAAGAGATGGCTTCCACTTCGGAGGAATTGTCCCGTCAGGGCCAGTTGTTGCAGCAGGCCATGAGTTTTTTCAGGGTTGAGAAGGTTAGAGCCAGAATGCTGCCTTCTGGTAGAAGCTCAACTGCGGTTGACGAAGACGGTTTTGACAGGTTTTAATCTGTTGAGGATAAATTCAAGCCCCGGTGCAGTCTAATTGCAGCGGGGCTTTTCTTGAACTCTACAATTTACAATAACAAAGAAAAAGGCACACAATCTTTCGAAAGTGTGCCTTTTCTTTTAAAATGGTGGGTCGTGCTGGGCTCGAACCAGCGACTCTCTGCTTAAAAGGCAGATACTCTACCAACTGAGTTAACGACCCGTATATTTAAAAGCGCGTCTATCCAGATTAGCAGACTTAAATTTGATAAGTCAAGCAAAAAAACATTTTCTGTTTAGACCGCCAATTGTCAAAGATGTTTGCGGTGGTGGGTCGTGCTGGGCTCGAACCAGCGACTCTCTGCTTAAAAGGCAGATACTCTACCAACTGAGTTAACGACCCTCCGCTTGCGAACGAAGAAGCTTTTATCCATACAGGCATTCCCTGTCAACAGGAAAAGTGAAAAAAGTTTATTTTTTTTGTTTTTTGAGTTAGAATAGGTGGCTTGGATTATATGCCAAAAGTGATGTTTGCTCGTCGTTTTGTTTTTAAGTAGTTATTTTAATTAGGTAAAATTGAAAAAAGTTGACAAAGTGGACTCTTTTTCATATATTGACCGTGCTAATGTGGGGAGTTGTCTCCGCTGGGCAATACTATTTGGAGGAAACCTATAAATGACTCGTAAAGACCGTACTGAAGGCATATACAGCCGTCGTGAAGTTCTGGATGAAGGTGAGAGACGCCAATATTGCGCTCTTCAGCTCAAGGAACTCCTGACTTATGCCTACCGTTATTCCGAAGACGTTAAGAAACGCTTCGACAGAGCTCAGTTTCAGGTTGATAAATTCAGTGATATTTCCGACCTCAAGCATATACCTATTTTAAAGAAGAAAGAACTCATCTTTCTGCAGTCCATGGGGCCACGTCTTGGCGGGCTTCTGACCAAGGATCTCGGTGAGCTTCGCCGTATATTCCTTTCTCCCGGCCCTATTTTCGATCCTGAGGACCGTGCCGAGGACTACTGGGGATGGACTGAAGGCTTTTACGCCGCAGGCTTCCGTTCCGGTGATGTGGCTCAGATAACATTCAACTATCATCTGGCTCCTGCCGGGCTCATGTTTGAAGAACCTTTGCGCAATCTCAACTGTGCAGTTGTCCCTGCAGGCCCCGGCTCTACTAACAGTCAGCTTGAAATCATGCAGAAGCTCAGGGTTACCGGTTATGTCGGTACTCCCAGCTACCTTACCCACCTTGCCCAGAAAGCTGAAGAAGCAGGGCTTAATCTGCGTAAGGATCTGTATCTTGAAGTGGCTTTTGTCACCGGTGAAAAATTCTCCGAGAAAGTCCGCTCCAACCTTGAGAAAAAATTCGATCTGATCATGCGTCAGGGATATGGTACCGCGGATGTAGGTTGTATCGGTTACGAGTGTTACCACAAAAACGGTCTGCACATCACCAACCGTGCCTTTGTTGAGATCTGCCATCCCGATACCGGTATTCCGCTCAAGGACGGTGAAGTCGGTGAGATCGTCATCACCGCTTTCAACAAGACTTACCCGCTCATCAGGCTTGCGACCGGTGACCTGAGCTATATTGACCGCACCCCCTGCCCCTGCGGACGTTCCACCCCGCGCCTTGGCAACATTGTAGGCCGAGTGGACACCACCGCACGCATCAAGGGTATGTTTGTATACCCCCATCAGGTTGAGCAGGTCATGGCACATTTTGAAGAAGTCAAACGCTGGCAGATCGAAGTCACCAACCCCGGCGGCATCGATGAGATGATCCTCAATATCGAGGTCTCCAACTTCAAGCGTGAAGACGAACTGCTGCATATGTTCCGTGAAAAGATCAAACTTCGTCCGATCCTCAAGGTGCTGACCCCCGGCTCACTCCCGCCGCAGGTCAGACCCATTGAAGACAAAAGAATCTGGGATTAGCCCGGGACATTGCATGGTGCAAAATAAAATCAATAAATGCGCAAAGGGTCTACTGGCCCTTTGCGCTCTTTTTTTTCTTATGGGCGCAGTCGGATGTACTAAAAAGCCTGTACCGCCTGAGATGGCGGTGTCGTTCCTGCCCTGTCCGGGGGAGTATCTTAATCCCGTGGGCGACCGCCTGACCTTTGATCTGCTGATGAGCGAAGCATCGGAAGCTGATTACGTGCTTATAGGTGAAGGGCATACCAGCATTTGTGACCATAAAGTCCAGTTCGAGATCATTGAAGGTCTTACAAGGGCCCACAAGAAGGTCGCCATCGGGCTGGAAATGGTCACTGCCGGGAAGCAGGATATTCTCAACCGTTTCAACCTCGGCCAGTTATCAGTTGATGAACTGCCGGAGGAACTGGATTGGGAAAACGGCTGGCGTTATGATTTCAGCATGTTCAGGCCTATTTTCGAGCTTGCAGCAAAGCGCCAGCTTACTGTGGCCGGTTTGAATTTTCCTTTCCGATTGACCCGTGAGGTTCGGAAAAAAGGACTGGAAGGCCTGTCAGCGGAAGATAGGGCTCTGCTTCCTGAAAAGGTTATCGCTCCCCCGGTTGAACAGGAAGAAGGACTTAAGGAAGTTCTGGCTATGCATAAAGGGCGCGATGCCACGGACCCCGAGCAGGTGGAGAGATTTCTTCTTGTGCAGTCATTGTGGGATACGGCAATGGCGGAAAAAGCTGTCAGCCTGCGCAGAAGTTCAGGACATCCGGTTGTTATACTTGCCGGAGGCGGGCATGTTGAACACGGATGGGGAATTCCCGGACGTTTGAAAGTCCTTGATCCTGAAGCAAAAATTATGACCCTTATGCCCTGGCGTGGGGAAGAATTTTATCCGACAGCTGCGGATTCGTTTTTTTATTGTCCCCCCAGTTATGAAAGCAGGATGGGGATGACCGTTGAAATGCGTCAGGGAAGAGCCGTGATTACTGAGGTTAAGCGTGACCGCAAAGCCTATCGCAGTGGAATCCGTCCCGGAGATATAATCGTTGAAGCGCAGGGAATTCCCGTGACCTCTTTGAGAGCCATACACATGGCCGGAGCCAAAGCTCATCAGGAGAATAAGCCTCTCTTGTTCAAAATGGACAGGCAGGGAGAATCTTACGATCTTGACCTCGGGCTTCTGGGCAGGATTAAAAAAGACAAATAACCTCCTTACATATTTCAGGAAAGACAATGCCAGAATTGCCGGAAGTAGAAGTTATATCCCGTGGATTGGCCGAATCTCTGGTCGGCAAGACCATTGAGTCGGTTAAGATTCTTAACCACAGCAGCGTGAAAATGCCGTGGTTTTTATTCTCTTCCCGAGTAGCCGGAAGAGAGATTACAGCTGTCAGGCGCAGGGCCAAGTTGCTGATCATGGACCTTGGGGAAGATCTGCATGTGACATTTCATCTTAAAATGACCGGCAGGGTTATTGCCCATGACGGCCCCACAGCTCCACAGACACATACCCGTCTGGTTTTCGGGCTTACTGACGGAGGGTCTGTAGAGTTCCATGACACCCGTAAGTTCGGTGAGGTCCGGGCGCTTAATAATGAAGAGCTTGAAGAGTGGGATTTTTACAAGAATCTTGGCCCGGAACCACTGGAAACCACAGCAGCGGAACTGGCGGAGCGTGTTGCTGGACGCAAGGCTCAGATCAAGGGTTTGCTTCTGAACCAGTCTGTTGTGGCCGGAGTCGGTAATATTTATGCTGATGAATGTCTGTTCCGTTCCGGCATTCATCCCAAGGCCAAAGCATCTGACCTTTCTCGCGAGTCTCTTGAGAAGCTGTTTACCGAGCTGCAGGCAGTTCTCAGGCAGGCCATCAGTGAGAACGGCAGTTCCATCCGTGATTATGTTGACTCGGGAGGCGATGCCGGTGGATTTCAGAACAGCTTCAAGGCTTATGGCAAGAAAGGTGAGCCCTGCCCCTGCTGCGGTAAAACTTTTGAAGGCGGAACTGTTGCCGGCAGAGGGTCAACCTATTGCTGCAATTGTCAGAAGATGTGTGATTAGCCTCAGCCTAGCTTTCCCCGGTTACCGGAGGCATCCATAATGACAGCAGAATCAAGCAGGATAGTCCGTAACGCATCAGTCGTTGCGGGCGCTACTTTACTTTCCAGGGTCCTTGGCTTCGCCAGGGACCTTATTGTTGCGTTTGCTTTGGGAGCAGGGCTTCCTGCAGATGCTTTTTTTGTTGCCTTCCGCATCCCGAATCTTCTACGCCGCCTTTTCGGTGAAGGGTCTTTGACCATGGCTTTTGTGCCTGTCTTCAGCCGAATCAGGCAAGAGCAGGGGGAGGAAGCCGCTTTTGCTATGGCCCGCTCGGCCATGAGCTGGCTGCTGATAATTCTGGGAGTGCTGACCCTGCTGGCAATTATTTTCGCAAAGCCTATGGTGCTTGTTATCGCACCGGGGTTCAGCCGTAACCCGGAGTTGATGTCACTTACGGTTGAGCTGGTAAGGGTCTGCTTTCCTTATGTTGTGTTCATTTGTGGTGTTGCCTTGTGTATGGGCATACTAAACAGCATGGGACATTTTCTGGCTCCGGCGCTTGCTCCGTGCATGCTTAATATTGCACTGATCACTGCTGCTCTTATCGGCTATTTCACTGGAAACAGCGTGGCCCTGTTCATGGCCTGGGGTGTGCTTATCGGCGGGTTCATGCAGTGGATGCTGCAACAGCCTTATCTTAAGCGGGTGGGGCTAAGCTGGCGAGGAAAGCCTGACCTGAAAGATCCCGGTGTAAGGCGCATGGGCAAGCTTATGCTTCCTACTGTTTTAGGGGCGGCAGTCTATCAGATTAATGTTGCTCTGGGCACTCTGCTGGCTTCTTTTCTGCCGGTGGGCAGTGTCTCTTATCTGTATTATGCGGATCGGTTGGTGCAGTTTCCTTTGGGTATATTCGGCATTGCAGTGGGGACTGCAGCCCTTCCAAGTCTGGCCGCCCTATGCGTTAAGGGCAGGGAGGAAGAATTCGCCCTGACCCTCAGGCAGACCGTCGGGCTGACACTTTTTATCTCTCTGCCGGCTATGGCTGGGCTGGTGGCACTTGCCGAGCCGCTGATCGGCCTGCTTTTTGAGCGCGGTGCTTTTGACTCACAGGCGGTTAGCGCTACGGCACAGGCTCTTATGGCTTATGGAATCGGCCTGCCGTTTATCGCCATGTCCCGCCCTCTGGTTTCGGCTTTTTATGCGCAGGAAGATACCAAGACTCCGGTGAAGATTGCCATGCTCTGCCTGCTGGTGAATGTGGTGGGCGGTTACCTGCTGATGCAGTATCTGGCTCATGTGGGGCTGGCACTGGCTGTATCGCTTTCTTCCATGCTCAACAGTCTGCTTTTGATGATAATAATGACTAAAAGAACAGGAGGAACTCCTCTGCCATGGCTGAACGCCTTTAAGAGTCTTTTTCTGAGCGGGATTATCGGTTTCGGGGCATGGTCTTCCGCTCGCTACGATATTCTCTGGTTCACACTTATTCCGGTATGGATTGCGGTTTATGGAGGCGGGGCTTTGCTGTTAAAGTCTCAGGATGCGCGGATGCTGATCGGAGCGCTCCGCCGGAGAGGATGCTGATTTAGAGGTAATTGCCCGTATTATGCTGCAAAACCGGATTATTTTTTAACTCCGGCTTTGGGGCTGGATTCTTTTCAAGTATTACGGGTAAAGAAACGCAAGTCCCTTTTATAGCTGTTCGAGTCTTCCCATGTTTGAAGAAGCACGTAAATATTTTCCCCGAGGCATGAAACAGCCTGAGGATGGATTCCGTTTTTCTACGGATTCATTACTGGTAAGCAGCTTTGTCTCAGTTCCCAAGAAAGCGCGGATTCTGGATCTTGGCACGGGTAGTGGAGTCATCCCCCTTGGAATCATGCTGCGTAATTCTGATAAACAGATTACCATTACCGGAATTGATGTTAACCCGGAAATGATAGCGTCAGCACAGTCTAATGTTGAAAAGCTGGGATTTGCCGATCAGATAAGCATCGTGAAGGCCAATGTCTGCCGCCCTGATTTTGCACCTGCCGGAAGTTATGACCTGGTCGTCTCAAATCCTCCATACCGAACCGAAGGACGGGGGCGCGCCTGCCCTGACGAACTGAAAAACAAGGCCAGATTCGAGATTGACTGTGATCTGGACGCATTTGTTGCGGCGTCTTCGCTTATGGTGCGCAATCGTGGGCGGGTCTGTTTTGTTTTTCTTTCCGAACGGTTGAGTGAACTGATCAATTCGTTCACCCGCCACAAACTTGAGCCCAAGCGTATGAAGTTTATTCATGGACGTTTGGATTCCCCGTCAAAAGTTGTGCTGATTGAGGCTGTGAAAAATGGCAGACCGGGCCTGATCCTTGAACCTCCGGTGATTTTGTTTGAGAAAGGAACGGACCTAACAGCCGGGGCAGTTGAATATTGTTCCTTTATTGCCAAGTAACCGCTCCGCAGGTAAAGAATATCCAGACAAATACAGGAAGCTGTTTCCTGCTGATGAATGGGGCGCTTCTCTATGCACAAGTAAATGCTCTGTAAGGTTTTGTCATTATCGTGAATCAGCAGTGTCATGGGCTGGACTGGTAAAGGATCACCCTTTATAGAGGACCTTGAAATATCCATAATAAAATGAGTTTACGCGTCCGAAAGACGGTCGCAGGCAAGCACCGGAATCTATGATCAAAAAAATTATCCTTAAAGACTTTCTTGCCCATGCTGATACCGAGATAGAACTCGGTGAAGGCATGACCGTGCTTACCGGGCCTAATAACAGCGGTAAATCTTCTGTGGTGGAAGCTTTACGCTGCATTGCCACCAACCCGCTGCCCAAGCATTTTATCCGCCACGGGGCAAAAGTGGCCCGGGTTGAACTTGAAATGAATGACGGTGTTCGCGTGGCCTGGATACGCAAAAAGGCCACTGCATGGTATGAAGTGCTGCATCCCGGGGAAGAAGAGTGGGTGGTGTATGCCAAATTCGGCCGCAAGACTCCTGAGGACATTCTCAACATCCTGCGGTTGAATCAGGTCCCGCTGGAAGGGGGTAACTCCCTTGATGTCCATATCGGCAACCAGCGCAATCCCATTTTTCTGCTCGATCAGCCTGCATCCGTGGCTGCACAGTTTTTTGCTTCGTCGTCCGAGGCTTCTCATTTGCTGGCAATGCAGACCGAACTTAAAAACCGGGTCCGTTCCGCCAAGCGCGAAATGAAGTTTCAACAGCAAAAAATGGATGAAATACGTGTTGAACTGGACTCTTTACAAAACCTGCCGGACGTCAATCTTGAAATAGAATCAGCGCGTGAGCTCAAAGGACGGATTGAAAGGACAGAAGCGGAAATTCCCGCGATTGAAAATCTTATCCAGCGTAAAAAAGAGCTGGAAGATTATAAAAACAGGTTTGCCGGTCGTGAAAAGAAACTGGCTGAGCTTAAGGCTGCCCCGGAGATTTATCCTACTAAAGAACTTGAAAGTACCGTGTCACGTATGAGTGACCTGCGTGGCTTCGGAGATAAGCTGAGGGGAAGGTCTGACCTGCTGTATGAACTCAAGGATGCTCCGGATCTTTTTCCGGTTCAGCAACTGGAAGGGGACATAAGCAGGCAAAGCAGACTGTTTTCAGCACAGAAGATGTTTTCTTCAAGGGGCAGGGCTCTTGGACATCTGGCTTCACCTCCCGAGATTTATGATACTTCCGCTCTGTCTGCAATCATCTCCAATCTTGACCGCAACCGGGCGTTTCAGAGCAATATAGGGCGACGTTCCAATATTTTGAAACCGCTCAGTCATCCCCCTGAACTGTTTGACGAAATTCCTATGATACAGTTGCTTGGGAATATCTCAGCACTTAGCACAGCGCGTGAAGAGAACCGCAAACGCATTGCAGAACTCAAGCAGGCCGAAAAGCAACTTAAGCTGCGTATTGAAAAACGTCTTGCGGAAATAGGGAACTGCCCCTTGTGTGGCGGAGACCTCGAAGCTGAAAAGATGATCGGGGAGGACGGCTATGACTCTTGAGCGGGTAAAGGGTAAAGGGCTTTTCCTGATCGGTGATCCACACATTGCATCCACTCCGCCCGGTCAGCGTCAGGGCGATTATGCCGCTGACGTGCTTGATAAACTTGAAGCATGTTTCAAACGGGCCTGCGAACTGGATATGATCCCGCTTATCCTCGGAGATCTGTTCCACTGGCCGCGTGACAACGGTAATTCTATTCTGGTTGATCTCATCGCCCTTTTCGGACAGTTCAAGCCCTTTGTGCTGGTGGGAAATCACGACAAGTATCAGGCCCGCTTTACCAGTGATGTCTCCATGGCTGTTCTGGATGCCGCAGGGGTGATTCGTTTAATGAGTGAGGCTGGGCCTGCTTTTGAGCTGGATACCCCGCAGGGGCTGGTGCTTGTAGGCGCTTCACCGGACGGTTATACCATCCCCAAGAGTTTTGACCGTGAGGATGGCAGGTATCACAAGGTCCTGTGGGTAACTCATCACAACATATCTTTCCCTGACTGCGAGAAGAAACAGTATGCCATCAAAGAGAAGCCGGGCATAGACTGGATAATTAACGGGCACATTCACAGGCCCCGTGAGTCGATAACCGTAGGACAGACAACATGGGCCAATCCCGGAAATATCACCCGTCTTGTCTTTTCCCGTCTGGCACTGGAGAGGGTTCCACAGGCCGCTCTCTGGACATCTGATTGTGAGGATCTGGAAAAGTGGGATGTCCCGCATAAGGATTTTTATGAAGTTTTCCCTGATCAGGATTTTCCTGTGGAAATTGAAGATGCAGAAGCGGCGGAGTCTAAGTTTTTACAGGGCCTTGAGAGGCTTGCATGGAAGCGCACCCATGAAGGGGCCGGGCTTAAACAGTTTCTCGAAGAAAATATTGATCCGGATGAACCTGAAAGCGGTTTAATCTGGGAATTATATACGGAGGTTACCAATGGCAATGGGTAGTGGAACCGCCAATGGCGGTATGCAGCATCCGGGAAACGGACTTGAGCGGGAACTTGCCCAGCTCAAGCAGCAGTATGAAAGACTTCGGGAGGACAAAGTCCGGACCGAGCAGAATCTGGATAACATCGGCCGTCAACTGGCAGATCTTGAAGCTCAGGCTGTTCAGCAATACGGCACTGCCGATCCTCAGGAGCTCAACAGGATGCTTGAAGAGAAGCGTGCCGAGAACGCCCGTCTGGTAGCTGAGTACCGTGAGCATATCTCTTCCATCATGGAAGGGTTGAATAAACTGGAACAGGGCGGAGTCTGAACGTGAATCCTTCAGAACTGCCGGATCTGGATTCACTGGAGAGGCGTGCCGACCATCTGTCCGCGCGGGCATCTTCACGCATGGATGACTGGCTGGGATTGCGTTCAGAATCCCTCAGAACCGAGGAATTCCTGGAACTCGCCCCCTCTGCTGCAGAACGCCTTGAAGAGCTTTCCACGGCCCTTTTCGGAGAGCTGCTTAGTGAACTGGAAACAAACCTGACTCATGCAATACGGGAAATTCTGGGTCAGGACCGGGAAGTTAAAGCAGTGGCCTCCATAAGGGACAAAAAACTGCAGGTGGATTTCCAGATAATGAATCAGGGCGGCGAGGAAGATATCATGGTTGGACAGGGGGGGTCTGTCTGCAACATCCTGTCGGTAGGTTTGCGTTTGATTGCGCTTTCCCGGCTCAATCCCGAAGCCCATCGACCGTTCCTTGTGCTCGATGAGCAGGATTGCTGGCTAAGACCCGATCTTGTCCCCCGGTTTATGGAACTGATAAGTACAATTGCGCGGCGTCTCGGCTTTCAGGTTCTGGTTATCAGCCACCATCCTCTTGAGCTTTTCGCGGAAAGTGCCGATAATGTTTTGGCTCTTGAGCCTGACCGTAAAAACGGTGTCAGTATAAAAGTGGTCAAATAAGCGGTCTTTGTTTTGCTGGTTGTTTGAAGAATTTTGGGATAAACTTAATGCAGGTTAATATGTTTAAGCGGAGATTTTAATGGCATCAGATCAAGGATTGAAACGCATTCTGGATATCCCTCTTGAGGTCAAGGTCGAAATGGGCCGTACTAAACTTTTGGTCAACGAGATTATCCAGTTCGGTCAGGGAACGGTTATCGAGCTGCATAAGCTGGCCGGAGAACCTTTGGACATGTATGTGGAAGGGCGTCTTGTCGCCCGTGGAGAACTCGTTGTAATAAATGAAAATTTCGGTTTCAGAGTAACTGAGATCATCAAGCCTGAAGACCGTATCAAGAGTCTCGGCCTATAGCTTCCGCTTCAACAAGGTATTCAAGCAACCCCCGCATCCCCGGGGGTTTATTTTTGCGGCTGTCTGATGTTGTCATAAGCAGCAGGCTCAGCTAAGAGTTTCCTCGCAAGGAGGTTGCACCAAGTGTCATCATTATCTGATTCATTTAGAAACAAGCCCGTAGTCTGGGCCATTTTAATAATAATATTCACAACCTTTGCCCGTATCTGGTTTCTTGGAACCGGGCAGCTTAATCTTGTGCAGGATGAGGCCCAGTATTGGGACTGGACCCGTCACATGCAGCTGACCTATTATTCCAAAGGTCCTCTGATTGCCTGGATTATTTCAACATTTACCTCAATCTTCGGTGATACTGAGTTCGGGGTGCGTTTTGGTTCTGTAACAGGGTCATTTCTTACCCAGATTGTGATTTTTTGGGGAATGGCGAAGCTCTGGAAGAAGCCCGCTGCTGCGGTATGGACTCTTGTCATATTCAATTCCATGCCTGTTTTTCTGGCTCTGGGCATATTGATGACCACTGACAACCCTTTCATCCTTAGCTGGTCGTGCGCTCTTTTTGCCCTTTATTCCGCTTCAATCGCGCATCCGCCCGGAATTGACCGTGATTCCAACGAATCCCGGACCAAGCCTTTTGTATTTATAGCTCTTTTTCTGGGGATTGGTATTCTGGCCAAGTATACAATGCTTGGTTTTGTAGGTCTTTCAGTCATGTACGGGCTGGTTCTTATGCGCAGGGAGCGGTTGCCGCGGGGATTCTGGCGGAAATTGTTCATCTCTTTGGGCAGCGGGGTATTTCTGGGTTTTCTGCCTACTCTCATTTGGAATATGCAGAATGATTTTGTGGGCTATAAGCATGTGCTGTACCTTATCGGCGCTTCCGGAGACAAGGCTACGCAGCTGATACGTTTAGACCGTGTGCTGCCGTTTGTCGGGGAGCAGGTCGGAATGGCCACACCGTGGTGGATTGCGTTCATGTTTATAGGCAGTATAGTCGCTCTCGGGTATCTTTTCAGCGGCAGGACCAGTAACCGATTGGGACTGAATAATCGCCAGTCTGCACTGCTGTCCGTCTTTTTCCTGCCTGTATGGCTGTTCTTTTTCATGTGGAGCTTCCACGCCAAGGTTCTCGGCAACTGGGCCGTCATTTCGTATGTCAGCGGGGTGATGATTGCCGGAGTGGCTTTTGAGAGGTTCTGGTCAAGAAAAGGGCGTTTCCGTTCGCTGTGGATGTTTTTGAGTATTGTTATTTTTACTGTCCTGCATTTTCAGAACCTTGTGCCGCTGCCTGACCACCTCAATCCTACCCATCGTCTTAAGGGGTGGACTGATCTCGGACAACAGGTGGTTGAGCTTGAAAAGAGCCAGTTTGAGGATCCTGAAAAGGTTTTCGTCATGAGCGAACTCTACGACATGACCGCTGCCCTTGCTTTTTATGTACCAGGACAACCCCGCACATATTGCGCCTGGATTGACCGCCGCATGAATCAGTATGATCTCTGGCCCGGTCCTGAGGATAAAATTGGCTGGGACTGCGTTTATGTGATCAAGAAGTTCAAGGGAGAACCTGACAAAGAGCTGCAGAAGATGTTCAAGCGCATCAGTTCGCCAATACATATCCAGACTACCTTCCGTGGCAAACCGGCCCGTAAGTTCACCATCTACCTGTGCTATGATTATAACGGATACTGGCCCCGTGATGATCGTTTAAGATATTAATAGGTTTACTTCGGGGTATCTTCTTAAACTGCATAACCGCTGTTCTCCTTTCCATGCAGCTTATACCTGTTTGAGACCAGGATTTCATCGGCCTGATATAGCGTAACAAAGACCGGGACTTACACAATGTGTTTAGTCCCGGTCTTTTTTTGCGCCTAGTTTACGATTCTCAGTCAATTTCAGGTGGATTTTCTGTGGATCTAATCCACTAGTTAATCAGGAGTGAGATTTCTTGAGCAAGCAACGAGAGAGTGAGCCTGTGTGTCAGTTTAGAAAAAAAGATTAAAAAAAATTTTTTCCAATTGTGGTCCGCAACCGTTCCTGTGCCATGTTGAGATGGTTTTCTTTGTAATTCCGGATAATTTGATAGCTGTTGTAGTCTTGTCGTAGAAAATGATGTACTTGAATGACAATCTTTGACATTTTTTGACAAATAATGTCATAAGAAGTAAATTGTAGTGTAATTTTGAAAAATCAGGATAAGTCTTTGACTCCCTCGCCTACACTCTACACGGTGCGTGAGATCGCTGACACGCTGAGAATCCATCCTCGAACAGCTTACCGGCTGATCAAGGAGGGACGGATTCGCGGTGTCAAGGTCGGAAGTCAGTGGCGAGTACCGGAAAGCTCTCTGCTTGAATACATTGAGAGTGGGCTTACGGCTCCCCGTAAGAAAGCGAAAGACAGCAAAGACGGCCCTGAGCAACTGAAACTGCCCATTTGAGAAGCATCGGTGGACACGATCATGAAAAAGAAGGCAACCCTGAAAAGGGTGACTCTGGAAAATGATTTCGGAGGTCAGATTTCCTTTACCGGGAAATTGGAAAATGAATCCTTGAATTTTGACGAAAACACCGGGGAGTTGGTATCTGAAAAGATTTACAGTACTGAACAGGGGAGAACCGGGTACAGCGTCGTCAACGGGGACGGAATCAGAAGGGAGAGACGGGCCTATCTGCTGGAGGATCAGGAGGATACCTGTATGGTTTCCAACGGATCAATCCTGCTGGGGCTTGATACTGAAAACCTGCTGACTTTTTTTGCGAAAGCTTTGGCTGAAGAAGCTGAATATTACTCTGAAGACAAAATGGAGTATGTTCAGAAACAGCTTGAAGCAGTGAATGAGTAGAATTCTGGCCTGTCCGGAGGGGGACAGGCTTTCACAGACTGTTGATAAGGCGCTGATCGCGTTGTAAAGTATTTTGACAGGGAGCTTTATAGCTTCAGGCCACGCTTCTGACGGAGGCTAGAAATAAAGCTGAGATTTAATTATATCTTAGTTCGCTTTATTCACCTCTTTAATAACAGTCTGCTGGTTTAAGTTTTGTTATCAAAAAGAAAGCCCCGATGCTTTTTGCATCGGGGCTTTCTTTATTTCAGTATTTGTTCTGGAGTAAAACTGCCAGCAGGCCAGTTGATTAATGAATCCGGGCTAAAGCGGATTTAAAAGCAGCCTGAAGGGAATCTTGCAGAGGTAATCATCTCGCTGCACCTTCAAGATAGCCGGGAGCGGTGCTACTTCGCATCTGCTTCATCTTTTGCACGTATTTCAGCGCGTTTGATTTTGCCGCTGATGGTCTTGGGCAGTTCAGCTACATAGTCGACGATTCTTGGATACTTATAGGGAGCAGTAACCTTTTTGACGTGGTTCTGGAGCTCCTTGGTAAGCTCGTCCCCGGGTTCAAAACCGGCGGCTAGAACAACGGTGGCTTTTACCGCCTGACCTCGGACATCACAGGGAACACCCGTGACTGCTGCTTCAACAACAGCTTCATGAGTGATCAGTGCGGATTCGACTTCAAAGGGACCGATTCTGTAGCCGGAGCTTTTTATGAGGTCGTCAGTACGTCCGAGGAACCAGTAGTATCCGTCTTCGTCCATCCATGCCTTGTCACCTGTCTGGTAATAACCATCCACCATCACGTTTGCAGTCTTTTGCGGTTCGTCAAGGTATCCGGTGAAAAGGCCCACGGGACGGGGATCGAGTTTTACGCATATCTGGCCCTCTTCACCGGGAGCGCAGATATTGCCTTCAACATCGATAAGGGTAACATCCCATCCGGGACAGGGCTTTCCGATAGAGCCGGGTTTTGGCTTCATGTTGGGGAAAGTCGCGATCTGGAGCACGGATTCAGTCTGTCCGTATCCTTCGTAAAGCGGCAGTCCGGTTGCTTCCTTCCATGCTTCGAAGACTGATGCGTTAAGCAGTTCTCCGGCGGTTGTGCAGTGTCTGAGCGCAGAAAGATCGTATTTTGAAAGATCTTCGCGGATCATGAAGCGGTAAACTGTGGGAGGCGCGCAGAAGGAGGTTACCTTGTGGTCAGAAAGAACCTGCAGAAGTTCAGCCGGTTCGAATTTACCACGGAAGTCCCATACGAAAACGGTAGCTCCGGCCATCCACTGCCCGTAATATTTGCCCCATACAGCCTTGCCCCAGCCTGTGTCTGCCAAAGTGAGGTGGATGTCCCCGGGTTCGAGGTCATGCCAGTATGCTCCGGTTACGTAGTGCCCCAGAGGATAGGTGTGAGTGTGTTCGACCATCTTGGGCGGTCCTGTCGTGCCGGAAGAGAAGAAGATGAGCAGTGAGTCATCTCCGCAGGCGCAGTCTGAAGGACGGGGAAATGAATCCGAAGCTTCAGCGCAGACAGTCTCTATATCCAGCCAGCCTTCAGGAGTGTTGCTTTCACCGGCCTGAATCATGACCTTAAGAGAGGGACAGCTTTTCTGTGCTTCAACTACTCGTTCGGTAACGGAGTCTTCACAGATTACCCCTTTGATCCCGGCAAAGTTCACGCGAAATTCAATATCCTTGACGGTAAGCAGGTTGGGGGACGGAACCGGAACAGCTCCTACTTTGTGGCATGCCAGCATTGCAACCCACCAGTCTATGCGACGGTAAAGGATGATCATGATCCGGTCGCCTTTTACCACACCTGAGTCGGACAGGGCGTTGGCAAGGCGGGAGGACTTTTTGGAAAAGAAATCAAAGTCTTTTTCGGTGCGTGTTCCGTCAGGGCCGATATGGATCATGGCCATACGGGATGGATCTTCAGCGGCAATCCTGTCAACGCAGTCAAATGCGAAGTTATAGTTTTCAGGTACTTCGGTCTTGAAATCGGCACAGAATTGTTCGTAGGAATCGTATTTTTGTTTCTGCATTCTATCTCTCCACAAAAGGATGTGTTCGCATCCCGATACTTGCTGTTATTAACGTTGAATCCTCAAAAGTAAAAATTGTGCTTTTTACCGCAGGCCGCAGGATCCTCCACGGAAGTGGAAGCAACTTGAAAGCGGCCTGCTAGAGAATGACGTCCAGCATGCGTGCAGATTTACCGCCAAGACCGCGCAGGGCATGGGGAGTGTTGGAGTCAAAGTACAGAGAGTCGCCTTTTCCAAGCTCAAGGACGGAATCGTCCAGCCTGAGTTCCAGGCGCCCTTCCAGTACATAAATGAACTCCTGCCCGCGGTGGGTAGTGAAATTCATGTCGGAGACCTCTTTGGGCGGAACTTCCACCATAAAGGGCTCCATGCGGCGGCCAACAAATGTTGAGGCCAGATTCTTGTAGTCGTAGTCCTTGCGGCGGTCTACGGTAAGGCCTTTGCCGCTGCGTACCAGTGCGTAGTTGGTCAGGTGCGCTTCATTTCCGGAAATGAGTACGGTAAGGCTCACTCCGCAGAGATGGGCCACATCCATCAGATAGCTGACCGGAATTTCAACTGTGCCGGATTCATATTCCGCTACACGTTCCGGAGTAACCCCGGTTTTCTCTGCCAGTTCCTCGATACTCATGTCCATTGCATCACGCAGGCCCGCCAGCCTCGGTGCAATTTCTTTATAAGCCTGTTCGTTACTCATCTTGCCTCCTAGTTGGATGCCTTCGGCTACCCTGCAATAACAAAAAACTATTAGGGATTCGCCGCCGTTGGCTATAAGTTGTCTTCGAAATTTGTTTCAATACGATTCGTACGGGGAGGTAGTATTCAACGTAATTGTTGATTCTCTATGCCTCCAAGCGAAAGCCCGCCGGGAATTCCAATAGGGCTTACTGTTCCACTCTTTCTATCCGTAAGACTCGGGCAAAAACTTTCGCCTGACGGCTATAAGTCTTTGGTTCCGCTGAGAGCGCCCCCGGAGAGCCGCCGGAAGCCATGCGAAGCGTATTTATCAAAAAAAGGGCCCTGCCGGAGCAGAGCCCCTTGGCTTTATGCGTCGGGGTACAGCTCTGCAGCCATTTCCCTGAGTTTGTATTTCTGAATCTTGCCGCTTGCGGTCATGGGATAAGCGTCAAGGAAGGTAATGTATTTGGGGATCTTATAGCGGGCAATCTGTCCGCGGCAGAAGTCGATGACGTCCTGCTTTTCCATCTCCACATCATCTTTTAGGATAATGAAAGCTCCCACCTGCTCACCGTATTTTTCGCTGGGAACACCGGCGACCTGAACATCGAGAATACCCTCCATGGTGTAAAGGAATTCTTCGATTTCACGCGGGTAAATGTTTTCTCCACCACGAATGATCATATCTTTCAGGCGTCCGGTAACGGTCACATAGCCTTCCTGATCCATTGTTCCAAGATCTCCGGAATGAAGCCATCCGTCGACGTCTATATTGGCATTCGTTGCTTCCGGGTTATTGTAATAACCCTTCATCACGTTGTAGCCGCGGCAGCAGATTTCCCCTGTTTCGCCGGGAGAGCATTCTTCTCCGGTTTCAGGGTTGAATATGGCAACCTCGATTTCAGGCATGGCCCGGCCTACGGTTTCCGTTCGGCGCTGGACGCTGTCTTCCATGCGGGTCTGGGTCATAACCGGTGATGCTTCGGTAAGTCCGTAGCAGATGGTGATGTCGGTCATGTTCATTTTGTCCATGACTTTTTTCATCACCTCAACAGGACAGGGTGATCCAGCCATGATACCGGTCCGCAGTGAAGAGTAGTCAAATTTTTCGAACAGCTTGTGTTCAAGAATGGCGATGAACATGGTCGGCACGCCATAGAGGGCGGTGCACTTTTCCTGATCCACGGATGCCATTACCAGCAGCGGGTCGAAACCTTCCAGAATGACCAGTGTGGTCCCGTGATTAACCGCGGCCAGCACGCCCAGAACACAGCCGAAGCAGTGAAACAGGGGCACAGGCAGACAGAGACGGTCACCAGGTTTAAATCCCTGATTTTCACCGATCCAGAAGCCGTTGTTGCCGATGTTATAATGGGTCAGCTGCACCCCTTTGGGGAAACCGGTTGTTCCCGAGGTATACTGCATGTTGACCACGTCATGCGGGTCAAGTGTTGCCTGACGTTCTTCATATTCTTCATCCGTGGTTACGGAGGAAAGGTTGATAACTTCAGCCATGGAGTACATGCCGCGGTGTTTTTCCTGACCGAGGAAGAAAACTCTTTTAAGGTGCGGAAAGGTTTCGCTTTTAAGGTAGCCACGTTCCTGGGTCTTGAGTTCGGGAATCAGGTCGTAAACTGTCTGAAGGTAGTCAATTTCCCTGAATCCGTCGATAATGACCAGGTTTTCACATTCGGACTGCTTGAGCAGGTAGTCCAGCTCTGATGTACGGTAAAAGGTATTTACCGTCAGCAGTATTGCCCCTATTTTGGCCGTGGCAAACTGGAGAGCCACCCAGTAGGGAACGTTGGTTGCCCATACTGCAACTTTTTCACCTTTCTTGATACCCAGCGCCATAAGGCCCATAGCCAGATCGTCCACCAGTTCTCCGAACTCACGGTAAGTGAGGCGGAAATCGCGATCTACATAAACAACAGCTTCCTGATCGGGCCATTTTTCAACAGTTTCATCAAGCAGTGCCCCCAGTGTTATTTCCCTGAGATGTGATTGTTCCATGAAAACCTCTCTTACTCCGGAAAATAAAGAACTGCGTATATATCACACTTTTCATTGCCTTCAGCGGCAACATAGTGCGGCACAACGGAATTGAAATATACACTGTCGCCAGCAGAAAGGACGCTTTCCTCTTTGCCGTAAACAACCTTGAGCTGTCCTGATACGACAATGATGAATTCCTCACCTTCATGGGAAGTCATCTTGGGAGCGTTATCTTCAGGCTGGATTTCAATGAAGAACGGCTCCATGTGGCGGTCACTTTTCCCTTTTCCAAGGGAAAAGTACTTCATTGAAGCAGTCTTTTCCTGATCGGAATGCATGGTGAACTCTTCTTCGCGCTCATCAAGCTTGACGATCAGGGGATCTTTACTGACCTGATCATCGAGAAATGTTCCAAGGCGAACGCCCAGTGCCCGTGCGATTTTGAGTAGGGGACCTAGAGAGGGGTATTTTTCTTTTTCTTCAACAGCCTTGAGGAAATCAAGTCCAAGGCCGGTGCGTTCGGAGAATTCTTCAAGGCTGATACCTTGTTTTTCCCTGAAATTTTGTATCCTTTGTCCTACTTTTGCTTTGCTCATACTTCCCTCTACTGGTCTAAATCCGCATCCTACGGCAGTTAGTTGACAATAATGAAAAACATTAGAAATGAGTGCTTACATTAATAACGTGTTTTTGTCACCTGCGTAATGATAGCGAGTGTTATTTCAATTTTATAACTGACGGGGCACAGAGTAAAACTTCATGATGCAAAAATGAAGGGCAAAATTCGACAATTGTGTATTTTTTATCGAATTTAAAGATAAGGATTCTCAATTGCAGAAATGATTTTGCTGTTGGCTTTTCGTGAAAAATTTATCTATAGTTCACTAGTTTGTAGTAATCAAAGGTAAGGAAGTTTAAATGGTATCTGCTGAACATGTGACTGACAGAAAAAAGATACAGGGCGTCTTTTCAAGCCAGAGTGTCCAGAAGATAGGTACTGGTACAACCGTGCGGCGAACCATCAGCAAGATGTACTGGATGGCCAGGGAACTTGATGACGGCACTGTTGAAGTCCAGGCCCTGAATAAGAGCTACATCCCGTCCGGTCCAAAGTCGACTATTGAAATGGAGGAATTCCTTTCAAAGTATTCGCCTGAGCCTGAGTTCTATATGTCGACTGTTTACCCTAAGCTTAAGGAACTCAACACAACTGTTGAGCGTGGTGAAAAAGCAAGACAGGCCGGAGCTACCTACAGCGCTGAATTTGAGTTTCAGAATGCTCTTGATGTTGACGAGGATAATGTAAAAGCGAACTTTGGACTTGGCCTTACTTATATGGAGCGCGGTGAAAGCAACAAGGCCAATGATATATTTGAAAGACTGGTCAAACTTGATGCTGCTTTCCAGACCGAGCACAAGCATCTGTTTAATGAATTCGGCATTAATCTTCGCAAAACCGGGATGCAGGATCAGGCCATTGATTATTATGAACGTGCTCTGGAGATGACTTCCAATGATGAAAACCTCCATTACAACATAGCCAGAGCCTATTATGAAAAGGGGCAGCTCGAAAAGTGTGCCGATCATCTGGCCAAGGCTCTGTCCTTGAATAAAGACCATGCCGAAGCTCAAAAATTTTTCGATTTTGTGAAAAAACAATTGCAGGACAAGTAGTTTTTACAGGACCATCAAAAAAGCCGCACATGATTCATGTGCGGCTTTTTTGATGGAGTTAACTAGATGAAATCACTGCTTTTCTATCAGTGCAGAATAAAAAAATTCGCGTAATTCCGATTCCGGGGGAGTTGTCCATTCCTTGAGCAGCTTTGCATTCTTGTGCTTGTTTAAAAATGCTGCAATCTGGCGTTCATTTTCATCAGGGTTCAAGGTGCAGGTTATATATGCCATGCGGCCTCTGCTTTTCACTGTCTTCCAGCTGTTTTCCAGAATTCTGGACTGTAGATGTATAAGTGAGTCAACATCTTCCGGAGTACGTTTGAATTTGGTGTCAGGACGTCTGGAAAGAACACCCAGACCGGAACATGGAACATCGAGCAAAGCGGTTCCTACAGATTCCCTTGCAAGGGGCGGATTGATTGCTGAAGCTCTGAACGCGGAAACTGCGGGAATTTCAGTTCTGAGAGCCGCCAGTCTGCCTTCGTGCGGATCGCTTGCAAAAACCGGAGATATTCCTTTCGAGTTGAGGAAGCGGGATTTACCGCCGCGACCTGAGCATCCATCCCATACCGGCGTGGGCCATTCTTGTGGTTCCAGAACCGACAAAGCCTGTCTGGCGGCATAGCTCTGGCGGGTCAGCACCTCATTGTCCAGTCCCTTGAAAGCGTTGGGCCATTGCCCGGAATAAAAAGCAAAACCCTGACCGTCAGCTTCAATATAATCGCCTTCCTGCATGAGTTCTTCCGCAGCGTTACGGGCATTTCCATCTGTCAGGTCGAGAACGAATCCTGCAGCGGGGGGGCAGATCTGGGCATCAAGGTACATTTCGGTTTTTTCGCGCCCATAACTGTCCAGCCACATATCCACTATCCATTCAGGGCAGGAGTAGTAAGCGGAAAGATACTCGATCTCACCTGAAGTGTTGCGTTGAAAGAATTCTTCATCCGCACCTTCTTCGGCAAGCCTAGCCACCTTACGGAGCACAGCATTTGCCAGACCACCAAGCTTGCCGCGTGAAAGTCTTTTGGCAGAGTCCACTCCCCAGTCGACAGAAGCGTAGGCCGGGACATCCATATGCAGGATTTCATAGGCAGCCATACCCAGAACCCGGATAATTGGGGCAGGGAGTCCATCCGGTCTGGAAAGGAAGCAGTTCAGAACAGTCTGCAGGCGGATACGCATACGCAGATATCCGTACATGATTTCTGTTATGAATCCGCGGTCCCGCTGATCAAGTTTTGAAGACGAAAGGATCGAGTCCAGCACGGCCTGTGCGTCAGCACCGCCTTCCAGAGAGCGTGTAACACACTCGTAGGCTAGGCCTCTCGGGCCGGGCAGGGAAAATTTTTTCATTTATTATAGTCCGCTTTTATAAGCCGGTAAGGGGTGTCATGCCGACATTTTTATCAGCGTCCGCAGGGAGTTTATCTTCTTTAATAAAACGGCGCAGGGCTTCTTCCACTGCAACAAGAGAAACTTCAGTGTCAAGGCAAGGGCCATGCGGCCTTTCGTTCAGAACGCCGTACACCGGAAGTGGATAAGTATCCTGAATGCCGCTGGCGAGGTCTCGTTCGCAAGCAATTGCCACAATCATGCGCGGACGCTTCTGCACAACCAGACGGCGGGCGATAGTGCCTCCGGTGGCAATGGCGAAATGCACGCCGTATTTATCACGCAGCTCAAGCAGTCCTTTTACCGTGCAAAGACCACAGCGTTTGCAGTTGTCCACATCGTAGGTCAGTCGCATGTCGCAACGGCTGGCCTGAAGGCAGTGCGGGGTAAGGATCATTATTTTTTCAGGGTCAAACCGTCCGGATTCCGAAAGAACCAGTTCGTTGTTTACCTTGATGAATGATCCTCTGATCTTGCGTTTTGAAAGGCCGAAAACTCTTCCCAGAATAGTCATCAGGGGCAGGAAGATCTTTACTGTCAATCCCCGCGCCTTCTGAAAAAAAGGAAGAGTGCGTCCGAGAACTACATTTGCCAGCAGTCCTGCATAAGCCCACCCGACAATAAAGATGAGCGCGAAAATAAATATTCCCCAGGCCCATGCGGCCCATGCTCCAAAGGAATCAAGACCTGCGAAAGGCACATACCAGAGCATCGCCAGAAAAAAACAAAGCAGGATACTGGTTCCGGTTATCAGACCGATGAAAAGGCGTTTTTTGGAATCTTTTTCTTTGCTCATCTAAAAACCTGAACCGGACGGAAGACCGTCCGGCTGAGTTGCTGTTTTGCTGTGGTTGTCTGCCTTATTAAGGCTCACATTTTCCCATATATCCGCAGACGAAGGCTTTACCGTCCATTTCTTTTTTACCCGCGGGTTTTACCTTTGGCGTGAGATATATTTTATCTGCGCAGGCGATTCCCAGCATTCCTTCAAATTCGCCTACGATCGTTCCGGGAGCGTTGTCACCGGCTTCTTCTTCACCCGGCTTTCCGGGGGCGATAACCAGACGGATAGGTTCAGAATCCTGCTTGTGGCTCCAGAAGAAGTATGCACCCGGCCACGGATACATGCCTCTGATCTGGTTATGAACGGACTGTACATCCTTAGTCCAGTCTATGAGCCCTTCTTCCTTGCTTAGCTTCGGGGCATAGGTGGCAATGGAATCGTCCTGTTCCATTATTATGAGATGTTTATTCTCATAGCGCAACAGGGTTTCCATGACCAGCGGGCCACCCATGGCGGCAAGCTCGTCATGTATTTTCCCGGTGTAGTCGTCCCATGCGATTCCAAGGGCCTGCTGAACGAGCATCGGTCCTGTATCAAGGCCGGCTTCCATTTTCATGATGGTAATTCCGGTCGCATGGTCACCGTTGGCTACAGACCTGTGAATGGGAGCTGCTCCACGGTATTTGGGCAGCAGTGAAGCGTGGACATTTAAAGGCATCACTTTGGGGATGTCCAGAACTGCCTGCGGCAGGATAAGTCCGTAAGCAGCCACGATCAGAAAGTCGGGTTCTAATGCGCGCAGTTCTTCAATGTCTTTCTCATCTTTGAAGTTCACGGGCTGATAAACGGGGATATCGTTTTTCAGCGCGACTTCCTTTACCGGGGACTGCCTGACTTTCTGCCCGCGTCCGCCTTTGCGGTCCGGCTGGGTATAAGCGGCTATGACATCGCATCCATCCCATTCAATGAGGTATTCAAGAATGGTGGACGCGAAGTCCGGTGTGCCCATAAATACTAGTTTCCAGCGCTTTTCTGCCATTTCTTTATCTTCTTGTCGTACATTGCACGTTTAAGGCGGCCTACACGGTCGACAATGAGGGTTCCGTCCAGATGATCAATTTCGTGCTGCAGCACGATGGCCAGAAAATCGTCTGCTTCGATTTTCAGTTCGTTGCCTTCAAGATCAGTTCCGGTCACAGTCACTTTTTCATCACGTTTGATGACACAGCGGAATGCGGGGCATGACAGGCAGCTTTCTTCGGAGTCAACTTTCCCTTCACGGCTGGTGATTTCGGGGTTGACGATAACCTGCAGGTCAGTCCGCTCTTTAGGACCGGACGGGTCGATGACGATCAGGCGTTTTTTCAGGCCGATCTGGGGTGCTGCAAGTCCAACGCCATCGTCCTCATACATGGTCTCGATCATATTATCTACGATTTCACGCAGCTCCGGAGTGATTTCCTCGATCTTTTCGCAGACCTCTTTCAAGGTCGGATCAGGATATTTTACTATTTCAAGCTTCATAAAAAATTATCTTCCTTGAAGGTCCAAACCCGTTCCCGGACCTTCTTTAATAAATGGCGTGACATCCGCATTTACGCAGATATTGCCTCCGGCAGCCCTCCGGGGGCGCCTTCAGCGGGACCAGAAGGGCTAAGCCCCTCTGGACTCCCTGAGGGTTTATATTTTTTGATTCCCCTCAGCTTTCTTTAGCGAAAGTTGAGGGGAATTTTTATTAATTGCAAAAGTTTAATTGGCTATCGGCGAAGCCCTACTAAAAAGTTTTGGGATTCTTGCACAAGCCCTTAAGCTTCTTTCTTTTCACGCAGGCGGATGCCCAGTTCACGGAGCTGGGTAGAAGAAACACCTGCGGGTGCTTCGGTCATCAGGCAGGTAGCCTTCTGGGTTTTGGGGAAGGCGATAACGTCCCTGATGGATTTTGCCCCGCACAGAATCATAATAAGTCTGTCCAGACCGAATGCAATACCACCGTGCGGCGGTGCACCGAATTTCAGCGCATCCATGAGGAAGCCGAACTTGGCGCGGGCTTCTTCTTCATTGATGCCGAGAGCAGCAAACATTTTTTCCTGCATTTCGGGAGTATGGATACGGATGGAACCTCCACCTACTTCATATCCGTTCATTACGAGGTCGTAAGCACGGGCGAGAGCTTCAGCGGGTTTGTCCGCCAGTTCATCAATCTGTCCTTCCTGCGGGGAAGTGAACGGATGGTGACGGGCAACATAACGCTTTTCGTCCGGGTTGTACTCAAGCAGCGGGAAGTCGGTAACCCACAGGGGAGCGAATTTGGTCTCGTCAATGAGTTCGAAACGTTCTCCGATCTTGATGCGCAGTGCGGCGAGTGCAGCGTTGACAATTTCTGAGGCTCCGGCCTGGAAGAAGAGTATGTCACCGGGCTGGCAGTTGGTGATTTCACGCAGCTTTGCGCACTCTTCTTCAGAGAAGAATTTAACTATGGGAGACTGCCATTCGCCGTCTTCCTTGACCTTGATCCATGCGAGGCCTTTGGAACCGTATATTTCAACGAACTTAGTGTACTCGTCGATTTCCTTGCGGGAAAGCTCTGCTCCGTTGGGAACCCGGAGGATCTTGATCAGCTCGGAGCTGGCAAAAACCTTGAAGCCGGAACCCTTGAAGACATCGGTGACTTCTTTCAGCTTGAGGTCGAAACGGACATCAGGCTTGTCACAACCGTAGTCACGCATGGCGTCAGCATAGCTCATGCGGGGGAACTG
Source organism: Maridesulfovibrio salinus (assembly GCF_055394525.1). NCBI lineage: Bacteria > Pseudomonadati > Thermodesulfobacteriota > Desulfovibrionia > Desulfovibrionales > Desulfovibrionaceae > Maridesulfovibrio > Maridesulfovibrio salinus. Next base: position 311,830 of record NZ_AP042461.1, on the reverse strand, counting down.
AGCGGGGAGTTCGGTTTCGATGGTTTCCTTGAAAACGGTGCGGACCATTTCTTCGGCCATACCCATGACCTGTTCTTCGTTGACGAAGCTCATCTCGATATCAATCTGGGTGAATTCGGGCTGACGGTCTGCACGCAGGTCTTCATCGCGGAAGCATTTCACGATCTGGAAGTAACGGTCCAGACCGGAAACCATGAGCATCTGCTTGAAAAGCTGCGGAGACTGCGGCAGGGCGTAGAAATCTCCATTATTCATGCGGCTGGGAACCAGAAAGTCACGTGCGCCTTCGGGAGTGGACTTGGTCAGAACAGGAGTCTCGACTTCAAGGAAACCGAGGCCGTCAAGATAGCGGCGGACGGACTGTGCGGCCTTGTTGCGCAGGATAAAGTTCTTGGCAAGGCTGGGGCGGCGCAGGTCCAGAAAGCGGTACTTGAGGCGCAGCATTTCCGATGCATCGGAACGGTCTTCAATGGCGAAGGGGGGAGTATCGGAAGTATTGAGAAGTTTCCATTCATCAACGACGATTTCGATATCTCCGGTGGTCAGGTTCGGATTGCGCATACCGTCAGGGCGCTCACGGACTTCACCCTTGATGGCGACAACGTACTCGGAGCGGATGGCGTGCGCGCGTTCGTGTGCATCAGAATTGTGCTCGGGGCTGAAAACAACCTGGGTCAGTCCTTCACGGTCACGAAGGTCGATGAAGATCAGCCCGCCATGGTCACGGCGAAACTGGACCCAGCCCATGATCAGAACTTTTTCCCCCATGTTTGCTGCAGTGATTTCGTTACAGCTGTGGGTACGTTTCCAGTCTCCGAGGGGCTCAATCACCCGGTATTCATCGTAATCGCGTTCTTCAATCTGTTCAGACATCTTTAGTCTCTCCCGATATTATTTGAAAATTTTATTTTGAACTGTCTATTTAAAAAACTGGTCGCGGTTTACAGTCTCCTGTTCTCCGCCTTCGGTCATATCTTTTATGGTGACCGTACCGTTTTCGAATTCATCAGCACCGAAGATAAAACACTTTGCCGCATTTATCTTGTTGGCATGCCTGAGCTGAGCTTTCATGCTCTTGGCGGTGAAGCCCACTTCGCCTTTCAGTCCGCTGCGGCGCAGTTTTTCGCCGAAGATGAGAGCTTCTTTTGCGGCTCTGTCATCCACAAGGGCAATGTAAAAGTCATTCGCAGCCTCAAATTCACCTTCAAGTAGCAGGGCCAGACGTTCCATGCCGCAGGCAAAGCCGATTCCGGGAACCTTTTTAGGGCCGCCGAGGCTCTCAACCAGTCCGTCATAACGTCCGCCGCCCGCAACAGCGGTCTGCGCGCCGATATCGCCGGAGGTTACCTCAAAGGTTGTGCGCTGGTAGTAATCCAGTCCGCGCACAAGGCGGGGGTTCAAAGTGTATTCGAGTCCCGCTTCATTAATAAGTGCGATGACCACGTCAAAATGGTCACGGCATTCTCCGCAAAGATGGTCAGGGATATTGGGTGCGTCTTTGGTCAACGCTTTGCAATTTTTGTTTTTGCAGTCGAGCACTCGCAGGGGATTGGTGTCCATGCGGCGCTGGCAGTCGTCACAAAGTTCTTCCCTGTTGAGTGCGTTCAGGAAATCTTTCAGTGCCTGATTGTACTGGGGGCGGCATTCCGGGCAACCCAGAGAATTCAGCTCAAAAGAGAGCTTGGTCAGGCCGATTTTATTCAGGAAGCCGGAGAGCATGAGCAGCACTTCAGCATCTGCCTGTGGTTCGGGTGCTCCGAAAACCTCGGCATTGATCTGGTGGAACTGGCGCATGCGTCCAGCTTGAGGTCTTTCGTAACGGAACATGGGACCGAAGGTGAAATATTTACTGACCTTGCCCGGCTGGTATATTTTGTTCTCCACGTATGCGCGGACAACACCTGCTGTCGCCTCGGGTCGCATGGTGAGAGAGCGTCCTTTGCGGTCGGGGAAAGTGTACATTTCCTTCTGGACCACATCTGTCTCTTCTCCGATGGAGCGACAGAACAATTCTGTTTTTTCCAGTATGGGTGTCCTGAGTTCACCGAAACCGTAGCTGGTGAAAGTATCCCGCGCGGCCTTCTCCATGAAAGCGTAACGAGCGCTGTCCTCGGGGAAGAGGTCTGCAACGCCTTTGATTTTCTGTATTTTTGCCATTTTATCTTCTCTTTGCGGATTTCCGGGAGAAAGCTAATAAATCAAGTCCGTCCCGGTACGGAGCGTGGAACCAAATTTCGTTAGTCCATAATTATATGAATGTCAAAGAATCCCTTGACAGATGGGATAATGTGCTAACACGCATCTTGCCAATAACCAAGTCCTGGGGCATGAAAGGGATATGGTAAAGTGAATTTGGAGTTGTATGAATTTAAGACGTTTCAGCACCTAATACATACCTGCTCAATCTCAACTATATTTAAATTGCCGGAGGCTGAATGCCTGAATACGGAGATACAAACATGCACATGGTAACCACCGATGATTACGCGGAATTCATCGGCCCCAACGCTGGGAAATATATCTTTAATTTCGCTAAATTTCAGACTCTGCGAGACGGCTTTACCGTGACCTGGCACTGGCCTGCTTTCCTTTTCGGATTCTGGTGGTTTCTTTACCGCAAAATGTATTTCTGGGCATTTATAACATTTCTGATCGGTTTTCTGCCTTTCGGGGGACTGTTGGCCCAGCTTGGTTACGGTATGAGTGCCTATTATTTTTACTACCGGGATTCAACTGCCAAAATCGGAGCGATCAAGTCCACCGCGCCTGTCGGCAGTGCTTCCATCGCTTTGCAGCAGTCCGGCGGCGTTCACGGCTGGGTTAAGATAGTCGGCCTGATCTGCTTCTTTTTACAGCCTATATGGATCTTTTTCATGACCGTTCTTTTCGGTGGAGCTTTCATTGTGTCTTTCCAGCAAGTTATGTTATAAAGAGATTATGTGAAAATATTTTCTCTTTATCTTGCAGGGGGAAGCAATGAAAACAACTACTTCCGGTCGGGGGCTGCTTTATTGTCTGTTTGTCGTTTTTTCGGTTCTGCTGTTTTCCGCAACTGATTGTGCGGCTCAGCAGAAACGACTGGCTCTTTTGATAGGTAATTCCGCTTACAAGAAGCTCGGTGCACTGAAGAATCCTGTCAATGATGTTGCCGCCATGAACAGGGCACTCAAAAAGTCGGGCTTTGATGTCATGGTGGTTAAAAACGCCGACCGTGCAACCATGGGCCGGGCCATTGATGAATTTGGCCGTAAACTCAGGAATTATCAGGTCGGATTGTTTTATTTTTCAGGGCATGGGTTGCAGGTGGATGGCATAAACTATCTCTGTCCGCTTTACATGTCTGTTCAGGGACAGTCCGATGTGCAGTACGAAGCGGTTGATGCCGGAAAAGTGCTGGCCAAGATGGAAGATGCCGGAAACCCCATGAATATCGTTATTCTTGATGCCTGCCGGAACAATCCCTTTAAGCGTAGTTTTCGTTCAATGAGGAACGGTCTGGCCCAGATGGATGCTCCCACCGGATCATTTATCGCCTTTGCCACAGCTCCCGGCAATGTGGCTCTTGACGGACGGGGTAATAACAGCCCTTATGTGACCCATATGGTGAACAATATGGGCAGCAAAGGGTTGTCTATCGAGAAGTTTTTCAAGCAGGTAAGGCGCGGTGTCATCAAGGATACCAACCGCAAACAGGTTCCGTGGGAATCTTCTTCTCTGGTTGGGGACTTTTATTTCGCCGGAGAGGGGGCGTCCGGATCCGCTTCATCTTCACAGGCCTCAAGTGCTCCGCCCGCAAATCAGCAGCAGGTTGCTCCCGCATCGGCCCCCGCTCCGAGACCCAAACCCAAACCACGCAAATCCAAGAGTGAACAGGCTATGGACAGTCTGTTGAACTAGGTTGTTTAGATGATGCGCTTCTCGTTTTATTATTAGATTTCACCTCCGGCGGCCAAAGTGGATAATCCGCTTTGGAATCCTTAAGGGGCGATTGCTGGTTGATGTGAGAAATGAACCCCGGCGCGGTTGTGTCGGGGTTCTTTAGTGAATATGCTAGGAGTGCTCTATTCCTGAGGTCGTAAATTTATTTTGGCGATGAACAGTATAAGTATGAGGAAGTGGCAATGAGATTACTTGGGAATATTCTGTGGTATTTTCCCTTTCTGGGATTTCTTAACGCAATTGCGTTTTTTCTGATCGGCTCACTTATGGTGTTGACTGTGGTTGCTTCGCCACTTGGTCTGGGGTTGATTCAGTACAGCAAATTTTTGTTTGCCCCGTTCAGTTGGTCCATGGTTTCAAAGGAAGATCTGCGAGTGGAAAGCAATATGGCGTGGGAGGCTTATTCAACCATCATAATGATTCTGTGGATTCCTTTCGGGATTATCTTCGCGCTGATCACCATTGCCCAGATAGTCGGGCTGGCAATATCCATTGTGGGTATTCCGGTAGCTATCGTTCTGGCAAAGTCGCTGCGGACGATATTCAATCCTGTAGGTATGGTCTGCGTGCCCGCTGTTGTTGCGCAGGAAGTGCAGAGGCGCAAGGATGAGGATGCTATCAGGAAGCATCTGCGGTAGATCTAGTTGTTTTTGTCAGTGTGATGCCCTGGTGCGGTTGTGCCGGGGCTTTGTTTTGGCCGGTTACCTGATTGACGCTTTTGGGCGAAACAAATACTTTGAGTTTAAGGAGTTTGAAATGACCGCAGACTACAATAAATCCAATTCGCTCCAGTCGCTGCTCAAAGAAATTGATGAACTCAAATCCCTTCTAGACGAATGTCGTTACAGAGTCAGTGTGCAGATAACTGAGGCTTTGAACATCGAATATACTTACGACAGCAACCGAATCGAAGGGAATACGCTCACCTTGCGTGAGACCGATCTTGTCATCAACAAGGGGCTGACCATCGGCGGCAAGTCCATGAAAGAGCATCTCGAAGCGGTTAATCATTATGAAGCCATTCAATATATCCGTGAACTGTCCACTGCGGGAACTGGAATTTCTGAGAAGGTCATCAAGGATATTCATTCTATTATTTTACAGGGCATAGATCGCGAAAATGCGGGGAAATACCGTAGTGTGCCAGTTGCGATTTCCGGCAGCAGGCATATTCCCCCACAGCCGTGGCAGGTTCCGGTTCTTATGGAACAGCTGCTTGTCTGGTTAAGTGAAAACGAGTCTGATCTGCATCCTGTCATTCTTGCGGCAGAGGTGCATGAGCGTATAGCGACTATTCATCCGTTTATTGACGGGAATGGACGGACCGCACGGTTGGTCATGAATCTGTTGTTGATGCAGTGTGGTTATCTGGTGGTCAATATTGCCGGGGATACTGATAGTCGACTGGCTTATTATGATGCTTTGGAGAAGTTTAACCTTAAGGGGGAGAAGGGCGATTTTATAGAGTTGATCGCGGGGTATGTTTTGAAGAGTTTGAATGGGGTTCTGGAGCGGGTGAGTTAAATTAACATTCTGGTGTGATCAAGTATCTTCGCGTCTAGAATATAAGCAATTTCCTAAGGTAAAGAGACTTTTTTTAGTTTAATGATTTATAAGTTTCAGTAAGACCCCAAAAAGCCGGACCCTCACGAAAGAGTCCGGCTTCTTAAATTCAAATAAAATACCTGAAAAGAAAACTATTCAGCCTTCTCCTCATCAGAACCAGCAGATTCTGCAGGGTTAGCTTCTTCAGCTTCATCACCTTTCTTGGCGTGAATCATGTCCTTTCTGTCAACATGATACTTGTCCGCAGAGGGCTTTCCGCGATTCTCACGCTTCTTCTTGGGGGCTTCAACGCTCATTTCACAGCCGGACATGTTGCGCGCGAAAACGAGATACCCGGTGTGACCTACCATGCGGTCTTCGGGGCGCAGACGTTCGGCAATGGGCTTGTAACGGCGAATCAGTATTTCGCAGACTTCCTGTTCTTCGAAAGGCAGGTCTTCCATGGCTTTCAGCAGGTCGCTGACCTGATTGGTGGTCGGTAGCAGGAAGCCGCACATTGCTCCGGGAATGACCGCTTTGGGGATGTGGTGCAGGTAATCCCAAGGGTTGGGTACATCGAGGAACAGGGCGTCGCAGTCGCTTGCGAGGAAGCCGTCTTCGATGTTCAGGTTGAACTGCTCAACGCGGTGTTCAAGGCCTGCCCATTCAAGATTCTTGCGCACGAGCTTGTAAAATTCGGGACGTTTTTCATGGGTGTAGACTTTTCCGGTGTCGCCCACATAGTAGGCAAGGGCGGTGGTCAGCCCGCCGGAACCGGAACCGGATTCCACTACTCTTGTGCCGGGACCGATACCCAGCTTGAGCAGCAGGTAGCTGATTTCTTTGGGATACATGATCTGGGTCTGGCGTTTCAGTCCCTTGATGATATCGTAAATGGTCGGCTTAAGGACCTGATATTTGTGGCCCAGATGAGTTTCAACAACCTTTCCGTATCCGGAAGCGGCAATGTCGTCTGTCTTCATCATGCCGTCATGAGTATGTATTTCTTCCCCGGCTTTAAGCATGCGCAGGTAGCGCTTGCCTTTGGGGTTTACGAGCAAAATTAATTGTCCTGATTCAAGCATCAGACTTTCCTCCTGATAGAATATCACGCCCCGATTACGGACGAATAGGCACAAAGTCAACGTAAAAAGCGTTACAGCCATCAGTATGGCTTATTCCCGGCGGTTAAATTTGCCGTGGCTTTAGTTCTTTTGCAGGGCCACCTGCAGATCAAAGTGCTGCTTATTAAAAAAGACAGATTAATTCTTGTCAGGTCTTTTAAACTTAGCTGTAGTCCATGTGCTCATCAAACGGGTCTTGCCGAACATTGTTTCAGTTCAGTGAAAAGTTGCTGTTGTATAATATACAACTTGAGTTTTTTGCCATTTGAGAATAAGTGCATAACTTCCCGCTCGGAAATGATTGCTTTTCGCCCGGTCATAATTACATATCCCACGCATAATTCACAGAAGGATTTACTGAAAGACGAACAGCAGGTTCCGCTGTTTTAAATTATCAGGGATTCCGGGGTGCTGTTGTTTATTCCCGGAAATACGGGGTGTTGGTGGATAGCAGAGAAAGATGTCCCTTCCGGTTTTCGAAGAAGGAAGGTGGATATGAACAAGTGTTAAGCGGTCCATCCATGATTGGTGAGGCACTTGTTTCCGGTCCCCGCAGTGTGAAAAATGTCGGCGGGTTTGCTTTTTTCTGCCCAAGCGGGCATGGTTGGTAAGTTAATGTTCGTTTAAATATATTTTTTGCTTCTTGATGAGGCGGTTATGGGTTACAAGTATGTCTTCGGGCCGGTTTTTTCCGGCAGGATAGGCCGTTCGCTCGGTCTGGACCTTCTCGGCAGCCGGATCTGTTCAATGGATTGCGTGTACTGCGAGGTGGGCAGGACTGATATTCTGACAAGCGAGCGCAAGGCATACGTTTCCGCAGCAGAGATTCTGCATGAACTTGAGCAATGGAAGACTGAAGGGCATCAACCGCCCGAGGTTATCACTCTGGGAGGGTTAGGAGAGCCCACCCTTAACTCAGAAATGCCCGAAATTATTCGTGGTGTTAAAACACTTTTCCCGTCAATGAACGTGGCAGTGCTTACCAACGCATCCACTATGACGGACCCTGAAGTGAGAAAGGAACTGCAGGAAGCGGATGTGGTGCTTCCTTCAATGGATTCCCTTATCACTTCGGAATTCAGAGCTGTAAACAGACCTTGCAGAGGGACCGATCCGGCTGCAGTGGCTGAGGCTCTGATTGAATTCCGCAAGGAGTTCAAAGGTAAGATATTTCTGGAAGTGCTCCTTTCAAAGGGATACAATGATTCGGAGGAGAACCTCGAAAAAATGAGGCAGTTCTGTTCCGAGCTTGATCCTGACCGCATTGATGTGGTCACGCTTTCACGCCCCGGTACTCTGGAGAAGGCCGGTCCGGTAGATTCCGAGACCCTAGGCCACTGGAAAAAGGTTCTTGATGCCGCGCCCTCTAAAAACAGGGATTGCGGACCTGAGACCGGAGTGAAGGAAAGGAGCGGCAAGGATAATCCTGCCCGTGCGCAGGTTGATATATCCGATGCTTTTGACCGGATTCAGGCTTCTCTCATGCGCAGGCCGCAGACAGCGCAGCAGCTCTCCGGAGCCCTGGCAATTCCGCTCGATGAAGTGGACAGGGTGATCGGTGAACTCGAAAAAGGCGGCAGGCTGCACGTCAGGCAGACAGGTGATGATACTTATTACGATTGCAGGCTTGACGATGATTCATGATTTTAGCACCTGAGTCCGGGGAAATTCAAACTTTTCCTTGGATTAGGATATGACAGCAGGAAAAAAGAAAAAAGAGAAAATGTTCATCAGCGTACTTCCCGGCGAACAGGTGGAAGTTGCGCTTACTCAGGAAGGTCAGGTCATCGAGTATTATGTTGAAATGCTCCATCAGGCCAAGACCAAAGGTAACATTTACAAAGGTTACATTCACAACATTGATGCCGCGCTTCAGGCGGCTTTCATCAACTACGGGGCCGAACGTAACGGTTTCCTGCAGGTTGATGAAGTACACCCCGAATACTATCAGGGCACATACAAACTCAAGAAAGGCCATCGCTTTCCTCTTTTGCAGAAGGTTCTCAAACCCGGACAGGAAATTTTTGTACAGGTTGTAAAAGAGCCCACCGGCAAGAAAGGTGCTTTCCTTTCCTCATATCTCTCAATACCGGGACGCTACTTTGTGCTTACCCCGGGACGTGAGCAGATCGGCATTTCCCGCAAGATTGAGGATGAAAAAGAAAGGCAGAGGCTCAAGGACCTTATTGACGAGGTCAGCCCCGGCCCCGGTGTCGGCGTTATTGTCCGTACCGCCAGCAAAGGGCAGAGCAAGAACGCCCTGCGTCGTGATTTCAAATTTCTCACCCGGTTGTGGAATGATATCCGCACCAAGGGGCAGGATGCCAAGCCGCCGTCTCTGGTTTATGAAGAGATGGGACTTGCTGCCCGTTCCGTGCGCGATTATCTCTCCTCCGATGTTACTGAGATCTGGGTTGACGACAAGGAGACAGCTGAGCAGGTGAAAAAACTTGCGGCTCTGTCCTTTCCCCGCCGCAATAATCTTGTAAAACTTCATTCCGATACTGATAAATCACTGTGGGAGCGTTTTAATCTGGTAAAACAGATTGAACAGATTTACGGCCGTGACGTCAATCTGCCCTCGGGCGGCAGGCTGGTTTTCGACCAGACCGAAGCCCTTACCGCAATTGATATCAACTCCGGTAAGATTGGCGGCGAACGCAATTTCAAGGAAATGGCTCTCAAAACCAACAAGGAAAGTGCCGAGATGATCGCACGGCAGCTCAAGCTGCGTGACCTTGGCGGTCAGGTGGTTATTGACTTCATCGAAATGAAGGACCCCAAACACTGTCGCGAAGTTGAAAAAACCATGCGCGCAGCTCTCAAAGGAGACCGGGCCCGGACAGATGTGGGACGTATTTCCCGTTTCGGGCTTATGGAACTGGTCCGTCAGCGTCTCGGTTCTTCGGCCATTGCCGTCTCTTCGGAGGCATGTCCCTGTTGTGACGGAACAGGAATCCGCCGCAATATGGAGTGGCAGGCTATGCAGGCGCTGAAGGATGTCTACCGGATGCTGCGTAAGCCCGGGTGTACTTCTCCACTGCTTTTCGAGGCGGAAGAGGAACTGGCGCTTTACCTGCTCAACCATAAGCGTGATGCCATCGTCAATTACGAGAAAATGTTTGATACCAAGATCAACATCGAAATTCAGTGGGCAGAATAATTTCTGCCTTTGCCGACCAGCGAGATAACTTTTATTGGCCCTGAAATGGGCCTATCAGTGGGCGTTACCTGTGAGGTAACGCCCACCTCCGCAGCCTTATGGATTTGTGGAAAGTTATTCCTGGGAACTCCCTTCTAATTATTTTAGCATGCTTCGCATTCAGCGCGCTGAGACAGCTTTCAAATGCCCTCAAAGAGAATTTTACTTCACGGTTGTTGTGGGCCTTGTTCGATTACCACGATTGATACTTTGAGAGATCAGGGCTTCGAGGTCTCTGCTTTTTTCTATAATCCGAATATTCATCCGCTGCAGGAATATGTGAGACGAAGGGACGGCTTTCTTGAAGTCTGCGAAAAGATGGGCGTAAAAGTTATCGGCCGTCTTGATGAGTACGACTCCAAGCGCTGGTTCCGCAATGTGGCTTTCCGTGAGGAGAACCGCTGTTTTCATTGCTATGCTGACCGTCTTGAACGGACTCTTTCCCTTGCTAAGCGTGGTGGATTTGATTTTTACACCACCACCCTTCTTTACAGTAAATTTCAGCAGCATAAACGGATTGCCGATTTGGGAAAAGACATGGCCGGAGCGGGCAAATGCCTTTTTTACTACCATGATTTTCGTGAAGGCTGGTCTGAAGGCATTGAGAGATCCAAAGAGTTGGGGATTTACCGCCAGCAATATTGCGGCTGTTTGTTCAGTGAGAATGAAAGATATGTAAAAGAGCTTGAAAAATCTTAGCTTGTTTTAATATTTCTAAGCCGCTATTCTGGGAAAAGACTGTACTAGCATATATTAATTCTGATGTTGTTGCATACTAACTACAGGAAGGGTGGAAATGGAAAAACATTTGATGGTCTGCGTGCGTGATGACGGTGCTGCTTCCTACGCGGTAAGGTTTATAAAGGATTTTTTTAATGCTCCTTGTGATATCCGCATTACCCTGTTCCATGTGGCGCCTCCGAAAGGTTCTTGGCATGTAGGAAATCCACGCAAAAAAGGTGAACAGCTTCTTGAAGAAACCCGTAAGTGGTTTGTGGACCACAGTTTTTGTGGTGAACACAAAATTGAGATCAAGAGCATTCATTCGAGGGGTAACACTGCCCGTGAGATAGTGCAGGAAGGCCATAAAGGCATGTACGATGCAGTTATTCTGGGCAGACAGACGTCCACCATGCTGGAAGAATTTTTTGATTACAGTGTAGGAAGCAGGGTGATCTGGGAAGAAGTCGATTTTCCTCTCTGGTTCTGCAAGTCTCCTCATGAAATGCCCAAAAAGGATATTCTTCTCTGTGTAGATGAGGATGCCCCCTCGCAGCGTATTGCCGACCATGTCGGCTTCATGCTCCATGACAATCCCAATCATGATATTACAATGCTTCATGTCCATGATTCCAAAGAGAAGGGAACAGCAACCTCTGAGGATGTATTCGCACTTTGCAGAGAGCATCTCACCACCAATGGAGTCCCTGAGGAGCGCATAAAGGAATTGGTTATAGACAGCGACAATGTGGCCAAAGCCATACTAAAGCATGCTGCGAGCAAGCATTATGCAGTTGTTGCCGCCGGACGGGGGGTGCATGACCAGACCGCGGCTGAAAAACTGTTCCCCAAATCTTTGAGTGTTAAGCTTCTTCAAGGCCTTGAAGGTTCAGCTCTTTGGATCAGCAGATAATTTTCAGGATATCAGTTAATGAGTTTGACCCCGGCTTTTTTAAATGCGCCCCTGCTGAGGGGAGACGGTAAGGAGGCCAGAAACCTCCTTATCTACATTCACGTACCTTTCTGCATTCGTAAATGCCATTACTGCGCATTCCATTCTCAGCCTTTTGATCAGGTTCAGTTCGCCTGGTATTTGAAGAATCTGCTCAGCGAAATTGAACTCTGGGGCAGGAGATTGAAAAATCCCAGAGTCGGCACTGTTTATTTCGGTGGTGGAACTCCAAGTCTTATTCCACCTTTCCAACTGCAGTTGATCATGGATGCCCTGCGTAAAAACTTCAGTTTCACCAAGGGCATGGAGATAACTCTTGAGGCCAATCCCGATTCCGCCAACGACCTGTCCTATTTTCAGAATCTTCTTTCAACCGGCATTAACCGGCTAAGCCTCGGGTTTCAGTCTCTGGATGACCGTAATCTGGAAACTCTGGGCCGTCCCCACTCTGCAAGGCAGGCTGCGGAAACATTCTATATGGCCCGCAAGGCCGGGTTTGCCAACATCAGTGTTGATCTTATCTGGGGGCTTCCCCGCCAGAAGCCCAAAGACTGGAATAACGAGTTGCAGGCTGTCGTGAAGCTCAAACCGGAGCATCTTTCCTGCTACGGGCTTACTATCGAGCCTGAAACAGTCTTTGGAAAGCGCCATGAATCCGGAGTTGATCTTGAACTGCCGAGTGATGACGAGCAGGCCCGTATGTTCATATACGGAGCTGAGTTTCTTGAAGCTCACGGGTATATTCAATACGAGATTTCCAATTTCGCGCGCATGGGTTTCACCTCCCGCCATAATCAGGGGTACTGGGACCGTATGGATTACCTTGGACTCGGTCCGACAGCTGTATCTACTATCGGTAACCGCCGATTTACAAATCCTAAATATCTCGATGAGTATGATGCTGCCGTTCGCGGTGAATTTGTGGGTGATGACTTTGAGGAATTGACGGACGAGATCAGAGCTCAGGAGCTCATCATGCTCTCTCTGCGTACGTCTAAAGGGCTTAAACTTTCCGACTATCAAGAGTTGTCCGGCAAAGATCTGGCCAAGGAAAAGAAGTCACTTATTCATGCCCTTCATAAAAATGGACTGGTCCGCATGAGTGGCGGGTATCTGCGTCTGACCAAAAACGGTATGCTTGTTTCCAATTCCATTCTCCAGTCATTGGCTTTCGATTAAAGACCTTCATATCTACTACTTCTAATCTCTGACTCAACTATAGTTATTAATATTTAGCTTCTTCCCCTGAACACAGCCCAAAATTTATTTTGGGCTGTGTTGGCACTTGTACATTATGAACAATAAAGTACGTTAAAGGAGCAGACTAGAACTTATAAAATCGATAAGTGACGAGTTAGTTATTCGATAACTGACAATGAATTTTAAGCTTTTTTATTAGATATATAAAAGTGTGCAATTTTAAAATGTATAAGAGCCGATAGCTTTATTCACAAATCAGTTTGGAAGAGGATTTGTGCATCGCTTGCTAGCCCTGCCTGAAGGGTTAAGCCTCAGGAATGAGCGGTATATAAAATGTCTACAGTCTCGCTAGAAGCGTCACCGAGGGACTACCGGAAAAAGGCCCCTGCTTCGTATGAAGCAGGGGCCTTTTTTAAATGATCTTCGAGCTGTCCTGAAGATTAATCTTCGGGGGTCAGTTCGCCGAGTTCGCGCTTAACGTCTGTGGCAATCTTGTAGAGGAAAGTCAGAGTCAGCGCGCCGAGTGCGTAAACCATCATGGAGATCATGAGCTCTTTACCGGTGGGCCAGTAAACAGTGATCTCGTTGAAGGGGTTCGGAGTGAAACCACCGATCAGCAGGCCGAGGCCCTTGTCGATCCAGGTTGCAATAACGAGGATGGCGAGGGACCAGGGCAGCAGCTTCTGGTTGTAACGCAGTTTGGGCGGGATAAGCAGTGCAAGGCTGACAATAGCGCAGCCTGCTGCTGTCCACATCCAGGGAACCAGTTCGTGGTGGCCGTGGCTACCGGCGAAGAGGTATGCGATGGAGTGGATGTGTCCCGGCATATTGGAGTAGAATGCGGTGAAGATTTCAAGCAGGAAGAAGAAAACGTTCACGCACATTGCGTAAGTGATAATAGTGGTGAGTGTTCCGATTGCTTTTTTGCCGGGATCGTAGCTGGTGATCTTGCGGACCACGAACAGTACGAGCAGCAGAATAGCGGGACCTGAACAGAACGCAGATGCCAGGAAGCGGGCAGCCAGAATAGCGGTGAGCCAGTAGTGGCGGCCGGGCAGACCTGCGTAAAGGAACGCTGTTACGGTATGGATGGAGAATGCCCAGATGATGGAGGTGTAAACCAGAGGTTTAACCCATTTGGGGTGGGACACGCGCTGGCGGTCACACTCAAGGCAGGTCCAGCCGATAACAACGTTCAGGATCAGGTATCCGTTCAGAACAATCATATCCCAGAAGAGAATGGAGTTCGGAGTCGGATGGAACACAATGTTGAGCATACGCTGGGGCTGACCGATGTCGACGATGATGAAACCGAGACACATGACAACAGCAGCGATAGCCATGAATTCACCCATGATGACCATGCCTTTGAACTTCTTGTAATGGTGGAAGTAGTAAGGCAGTACGATCATAACACCGGATGCGGCAAGACCGACCAGGTAGGTGAACTGAGCAATATAAAAGCCCCAGGATACATCACGGTTGAGACCGGTGATAGTCATACCTTCCTGAAGCTGAGTCAGATATACGCAGAAACCGGAAGCAATAATGAGCAGCAGGAAACCAATCCAGGCCCAGTACTTCGGTCCGCCTCTTAGAGCTTTTTCGAGCATATCAGGCTTCCCCCCTAGATGATGTAGTAAACGCCGGGCTCGGTGCCTGCGGCGGGTTTCCTACGGATGGTGAAGTTCTCACGCAGAGCCTTTCTGACGTTGGAGTCAGGGTCCTGCAGATCGCCAAAGATCATTGCGCCTTTAGACTGCTCCACACAGGCGGGGATTTCACCCTCGGCCAGACGCTCTACGCAGAAGTTGCATTTTTCAACAACACCGCGCATGCGGGTGGGGAACTTCATGTTGATTTTATCCATGTCGAGGTGAACTCTGGGATCCATGAAGTTGAAGCTTCTTGCGCCGAACGGACATGCTGCCATGCAGTAACGGCAGCCGATGCAGCGGTGGTAGTCCATTGCAACGATGTTGTCAGGGCGTTTGAAGGTTGCCTTAGTCGGGCAGACGCGTACACAGGAAGGGTGCTCGCAGTGGTTGCAGAGCAGGGGGAACCTGTGTGTTTCCTGAGCTTCTGAGGGGAAGTTATTCTCCTGCTCGGGAAAGGTTTCGCCGTAAGTGCCGCTCCACAGCCACTTGATGTCCTGCTCGGAATCGATAGTGGGCACGTTGTGAATGTGGTGGCATGTTTCCGCCAGTTCAGCGATGGCTTCTTCAGTGTTCAGCTTTCGAGTGTCGATTACCATTGCCCAGCGCTTGGCGTGCAGGGAGTTGGAATTGACAGCAGCGTGAGCACCTTTACTCGGACCACCGGAAGCGAGAGCCGCGGTGGTGGGAGCGAGGCAAAGTCCTGCTGCAGAGAGACCTGCAAACTTGAGGAAGTTTCTTCTACTCTGTTTCATTATTTTGCCTCCTTGGGAGGTACGTGGCAATCCCAGCAGTAGGGAGTTACGCTGGCGGCAGTATGACACTTATCGCAGAATTCCTGTTTGCTGGTGTGGCATTTCATACAGGTGTTCTGAAGGCTGATAGTGTACTTGTCGCCTTTTGCACTGATATATGTTCTTTTGCCTTCGCGAAGAGCCATGTCTCTCCACTCGTCAAGAAGCTTCATGTGGTTCTTGCGCATGTTTTCAGTAGGCGCGACACAGATTTTAGCGTTCTTGGGCAGTTCCAGCTTGGGTTCGTCGAAGCTTCCGCCGATGTTGAACCAGAAGGGCATGGATACCAGGCCGAGGAAGATTACCAGTCCGGTAATGATTTTTCCACCGTAATGCATGAGTTACCCCTCCTTCCCGGGCAGAGGATTCATACGAAGGTCAGTTTCCCTTTCTTTTTCGCCGTCAAGAATGAGGGCGTTACCAACCAGCTCGTGAACACCGCAGACGTCAACGTCGGGGGCCCAGTAGTTAGCCAGAGGTATAAGGGTAGCGCGGTCAATCGCACAGATGCAGGAAAGCATGTTTACACCGTGCTCATCCTTGACTGTTTTCAGTGCGTTACCGCGGGGCAGACCGCCGCGCATGCGGATTTCCATGATTTCGTCAGTGTTGAGTCCGGAGCCGCCAGCGCAGCAGAAAGTCTGCTCACGGATGGTCTGCTCGGGCATTTCAAAGAAGTTTTTAACAACATTCTTGATGACGTAACGAGGCTCGTCCATGAGGCCCATGGCGCGCGCAGGGTTACAGGAATCATGGAAGGTCGCACGGATATGGTCGTTCCTGCTGGGATCAAGCTTCAGTTTGTTGTGCTTCATCAGGTCAGCAGTGAATTCGGTAATGTGAACCATCTTGGTCTGGCGTGCGTTTTCGAACACGGTACCGGTGATGGGGCTCTTGGGAACTTCAAGGAAGTTCGCGGGGCCGTTCATGGTATCCATGTACTGGTTAATCACGCGCCACATGTGACCACACTCACCGCCCAGGATCCATTTTGCTCCGAGGCGCTCGGCTTCGGCGTACATCTTGGCGTTGAGTTTCTTCATCATGTCCGCAGAAGTGAACAGACCGAAGTTACCGCCTTCAGATGCGTAGGTGGACAGGGTGTAGTCAAGACCGATGTGGTCGAAGAGCATCAGGTAACCCATAAAGGTGTAGATGCCCGGATCAGCGAAAACGTCACCTGAAGGAGTGATGAAGATTACTTCATGTCCTTTTTCGTTCATGGGGACGTTGAGGCGTTTGCCGGTGATTTCTTCGATGTCGTCAACCATGAAGTCAACGATATCTTTGAAAGCGTGGGGCTGGATACCGAGGTGGTTACCGGTACGGTTACAGTTGGAAACCGGCTCAAGGATCCAGTTGATGTTCACGCCGCAAAGATGCAGCAGTTCACGTGCCATCATGGTTACTTCCGCTGTGTCGATGCCGTAGGGGCAGAACAGGGAACAACGGCGGCATTCTGTGCACTGGTAGAAGTAGATAAACCACTCTTTAAGTACATCTTCGGTCATAACCCTGGACCCGGTGAGGGTGGACAGGATTTTACCGGCCATTGTGAAGTCCTTGCGGTAAATGGAACGCATGAGCTCCGCACGCAGGACGGGCATGTTCTTCGGATCACCGGAGCCGATGAAGAAGTGGCACTTATCAGCGCAAGCACCACAGCGGACACAGATATCCATGAACACTTTGAGTGAACGATACTTGTCGAGTCTTTCCTTGAAGCCCTGGTGGACAATGTCCTGCCAGTTTTCAGGGAGCTTCCAGTCAACGTCAGCGGGGTTCCACTCACGAGGGTTGGGGAAGCCCAGATACTCGAGTTTTTCCGCCTTGGCGGGGTAACACCAGTTGCCCGGAGATGTGTCTACCGGGGTATCCATCCATCCAGTGGACGGCGGCGTATAATTAATGCTTTTAAAAAGCTCATCAGCTTTTGGGAGGTCAGCCATGTCAACTCCTCATCAAAAGGTATGTTAAGGTCTAAGCTGCATCAGAATCCTTTCAAGGGATTCCTATGCCTCTTTTTCCACCGGGAGACCCGCTTCAATCATTGCTTCCCTGAACTCATCTTCATAAGCCTCATAGCTGTGGGGCTTGATGTTGGGATCGTTCCAGGGGTTCTCATGATGCTTGATACGGGTATCGTTAGGCATGTTCCTGGTCGGAGACAGGAAGACACCACCCGCATGCATGAGCTTGCTGAAGGGGAAGTACACCAGCAGCACGCAGACCAGGAAGAGATGGATGTAGAAAACTACACTGATCTTCATGGCAGCTTCCGCAGCGATGGGGCTGAAGGTTACCAGACCCATGGTCAGCGCTTTGATATCCACGATGTCCACATGTGCGAAGTAGCGCATGTAGATACCGGAGAGAGCGATACCGATGATGAGAAGCAGGGGAAAATAGTCAGTTACAAGAGAAATGTAACGGAGTTTGGGATCTTTCAGTCTGCGGGCAAGCAGAAAGCCAACGCCGGCCAGAATGAGCAGGTCGGACATGTACAGTCTGGGTACGCCGAGCTGCATGATACCATCAATCATTTCCACAAAACCGATACATGCGGGTACCGGCTCAAAGAAAAGTCTCATGTGCCTGATCACGATGAGCAGGAATGAGTAGTGGAAGAGCAGGGAAAAAAGCCACAGCCATTTGGATGAGGCGTAAGTTACTCTTCCGTCCTTGAGTGCCACGCTGGTGTTCCTGAAAAGGGAACGGAAGCAGCAGACTTCAAGAATCATACGGATAAAAGTTTGACCCGGAGTCACGGGGTTGTCGAAGCGGTCATGCTTGATGAAGTCCAGAGACTTCTGCTGTCCGCCCGTGGTCGGGATACTGAAAGGAACCGGGCTTTTTGCCCAGCCGATAATCCGGCGAGCAAAGCCCACCAGAAATACGGCAACTGCTACATAAGGTAGCAAAGTGCCGAACAGTCCTGCCATGTGCGCTGTACCAACTCCGAAAAGAGCGATAAGCACCAGGGCAAAAACTAAAACGAGTGAGTACAAAGCGTTCATCTACCTTCACCTCGCTTACACGTTTGGCTTCCGGGGAAGCCGGCCACTACACCTGTCCGGCCCCTTTGGCCGAAGCGTCCTCGATTTTGTTGACCCGCCGAAGGAGCATGTGATGAGATCTCTTGACCTCTTCAATTCTCATTTGCGCAATCAAATCCCTATTCTTGGTATAGATGTCGAACGCGATCAGACCCAGGTTGTCCACCCGGGCTTCGAACGCGAGCAACTCATCAAGTTTGCCTTCTTTTTTCAGTTCACTCATGAACTCGTCTCTCAGGAGCTTCTTGAAGAGAAAGACAAAACTTAAAGCTTTAGATGGTGCAAAGTCCTGAACAGTTCTGATTTTAATCAGTTCTTCCAGAGACCTGGCAATGTCGTCGGCACTTTTCCATTCAAGGATAAGGTCAAACAGCTCGTTGGTGACCTTCCTGATGGTGATCCCGACAGGATTGGTGAACTTATCGTCATTGCTTCTCCACACTTCCTGAGTTTCCTTAGGGTATGTGGAAAGAATGAGTTCAAACCATTTTTCGGTCAGGTCTTCTTTTCTTTCCGACAATTTTTGTACAAGACTCATTTTATCTACCTGTTTTATAAACAATAACAATTACCAGAACCCCTTACCTTATGGATTAATGGGGTCTGGATTCAGGCGCGGCTCCTTGATCCGGGGCCGGAAAAGTGAAAATTGTCACACTGTGACTAACAGGACGATATTCCAGATACCCGCTGGTTCGTCAAGGGGTTTTACCGCCTATCAACCGTCTTCGATGGTATGAAAATCATTGTCAAACAAGGGTTTCATAAGCAGCATAAAGGAGCTGGCAGAGGAAATGGCGTCCTGTGAGGGTAAGGATAATTTCTGTCCTGAGTCCTGATTCTTGAACAAAAAGTATCAATAAACCAGATTATGAGATTTCCCGTCCCAGGTCGCTTTAATCACATAGTCAGGGGAAAGTAAAATGTCAGAGCCGTTAATTTTTTATCCGGAAGGTTGTCGCCGGGCTGTATTTGTCCGTCGTTATAAGCGTTTTACAGTGGAAGCGGAGATGGATGGGGAATTGGTAGGAGTGCACACTAATAATACCGGATCAATGCTGGGGCTCCTGCGTCCGGGGCAGGAAATATATATTTCTCCGGCCCAGAACCCTAAACGAAAACTTAAATGGACACTTGAAGCGGTCATGCCCCAAGGTGAAATGGTGGGGGTAAATACTTCCGTCCCAAATAAAATGCTGCAACTCTCATTTGAAGCAGGCCTGCTTCCAGAGGCTGGGGGGTACAGCTCACTGAAGAGAGAAGCAAAAGTCGGCAAGAGTCGCCTTGACGGCTTGCTGACGGATGAATCAGGCAGGCTTCCCGATCTTTGGGTTGAGTGTAAGAACGTGACGCTGGTTGAAGATGATGTTGCATGTTTCCCTGATGCCCAGACTGAGCGGGGGCGAAAGCATCTGCTGGAATTGATGGATCTGGCCGCGAAGGGTGATCGGGTGGCATTATTTTTCTTCATTCAGCGTAACGATGGGAATTGTTTCGGGCCTGCCGATTTTATTGATCCCGAGTATGCGGAGTTATTCTATAAGGCGGTTGATGTCGGAGTGGAGTGCTGGGCTTATGAAGCGGTTTTGAGTGAGCTCGGAATAGGGATTGGCCGTAAGTTGCCGCTGGTGCATCGTTCATGAAGCACAGGTTTTCTTTTTTTGGATAGAAAGCATCTGTGCCGAGGTGTGCAGGCATATTGCCTATGTAGATTTGTGCTGAAACTCAGGTAAGATTGTTTTGAAAAGTGGAAAGCCCCCGCAGTTGAATCCCAACTGCGGGGGCTTTCCTGCCTTGTGGTGTTGAAAAAGGCGTGGTGTCCGGCCGGGACCGGGTTAATCCCGACCGGACACCATAGGAGCAGGATGCCGAAATTTTGCCGGGAGGGTGGAGCTCCCGGCCAGAAACCAGACTCGGAGTAGCTGCATTCCTTACAATGCAGGATGCGGCTCAGGCTGACTTTGGACGGTCACCGCACCGATTCGAGCTGTGTACAATGGTCTATTTTTCCGCCTGTTCGGCGGAGACTTTTTCGCGTTGCCGTTCGGCCTTGCGCACTGCCCTGCGTTCAATGGCCTCACGGTTACGCCTGTGGTCCACCCCTGTCTCCAATATTAACGGAGGCACGGTTGTGGGGCGTCCATTTTCCCCCATGGCCACAAAAGTCAGATAGGCTGAGTTTGTATGCCTGATCTCGCCTGTTAATAAATTTTCAGCTTCTACACGCACTCCTATTTCCATGGAAGTGCTTCCAACCATATTCACATTGGCGTGCAGGTTGATCAGTTCCCCGACATATGCAGGACGTAAAAAGTTCATGCGGTCTATTGAAGCAGTTACAACCGGTTTCCGTGCATGGCGCATGGCGCAGGTTGCTGCTACAAGGTCCAGTTGCTTGAGCAGCACGCCTCCATGTAGATTCCCGGCAGGGTTCGTATCCTGAGGAAGGACCCTGTAGGTCATCAGTGTACGGCTTTCGCTGACTTTTTTAGCTTTCATTCGTTATTCCTGATTGTCGGTCTAAGATTGTGTAATACTATTAGGTTGTTTTATGTAATACAAAATTAAGTCTAATCAATCTTACCATATTCAGCTCTTGCTTCCCATATCATTTTCGCAATCCTTTTTCCTAAGTCGGTCTGTCTTGCTTTGATAAGAGCTTGGGCTGCATCAGGATTTCCTTCGTTTTTGAGTAAAGAGGCAGACTCCAGATCTCTGAGGTAGTTCTCAAATTCCCGGATCAACTTCGATAAATTAAGGGATTCCAGTTCAATCGGAACCCTGACTGATTTAACTTTTCTAGTCATAGAGTTTGTTCTGCCTGCTTCATTTGAGTCGATAATTACTGTTTGAAAATTATTTGTCAATACTTTTGTATTACACACCAGCTCTTTTTTAACTACTTAAAATAATCAAAAGTTAACGTTAATCAAATAAATAAAAATTCAAATAAATTGTGATTTTGTAATATAAAAGTATTACAAATGTATTTAAAAAGATCGTTTGAAGTGTACGCAACTGAAGAATAAGGTGAGTTGAACTAAAATAGGTGCAAGACCTGATTCAGGTTTTTGCTATTTTCTTGATTCCCAAAAAAAGGTCTAAGTCACAATTGAATGTGTTTAATGCAGGAGAAAGCAGATATTGTTTGATAAGCGGGAAGGTTATTTCAGGGGGGCAGGGGTGTCCGCTATTCAAATTTGAAAGATCTTAGTTCAGGTTTTGTCGCACTGAGAAAGGCGCAGAAAAGTATTGCGGCTGAAGGAGCGCTGTAGAACAGGGGGGAAAACAGACCGGTCATGGCAATTATCGTGATAAGGCCTGCCATCATGGCGGAAGGGTATTTACGGTACAAAACAGTCAGAGCGGCAACAACAGCGCAGACGCCGCCCAGTCCCCAGGCAATGATTACATGCAGCCAGAACGGGGTTACATGAAAAAGATAAACGCCCTGATTAGTCCATACAAGATGCTGTTCATGCCATATGTTCCATAGTGATGCCGGAATGCTGAGCGGCAACGGAGTGGAGAAAGGAAATCCAGTCAGAAGCAGCCCGGGGTTGCGAGCCAGAAGCTCTAAACAGGAAAACCATATCCAGTACTGGGGCAGGTCGTTCCGGTTGAGCATGGTCATATCCTGGGGAATGAGGGATATATATGTAAAGAAAAAAAGGCCTATGACCAGAAGCATTTTTTTAAATATTCCTTTTGGTCCAAAAACAAGCAGCACAGTTACAGCAGTAAGGCTTATATCCCGGGTCAGTGTGCAGAAAATACCACATAGAATTATGAGTCGGGTGATGCGTTGCCTGTTTTCGTTGTGCAGCGTTGAACAAAGTCCGGCAAGCATTGCAGGGCCGGTAAGTGTGTAGTGCCCGAAAATATTGGGTTCGATGGCAAGGCCATGCACAAAAAATCCGAATCCGAACTCGATGCAGATCAGCAACGCCAGCCAGAAAGCCCAGAAAGATATCTGGTCGGGGGTGGGGATACCGAACATGGTGGTCCATAGAACCGCGACCAGAAGATAAATCAGAGGTTTGGCTTCCATGATATAGGGCAGGAAGTCAACCAGAGGCATTGCGAGGGGAGGGAATGAGCTGAAAGAAATCCATGAAATAAGTATCCCGGGAATGCCAGCTTTGATCCATATCGGCACAACGTGATGGTCATCATCTCTGAAGGGTTCGGCCAGCAAACCGATTACCGCAAGCCCGGTCATTAAAATATCCGCAAGATTGGAGGGCGCAATGATTCCGCTCAGACTGTATGCAGCCAGAGTCAAAGGCATTCCGAGCATAAACAGAGCCAGCGGGAATTCAGCGGGAGATATGGATTTGTTGTCTGGACTCATTGCACTGTCTGTTACATGGATATGTAACGGATTAGAAGCCTTGAAGTTAAGAAAAATGAATTGTTCATTTAACAAGTCTGAAAAAAGTGCATGCCGTGTATATGGGGTCCGGTTTGTGGAAGCATCAATTTTGCTCCATCGCACGGTTATCCGGGACGCAGTCTCAATTTAAGCCTATTCAAATAATTATGTGGAAATCCCGGCAGTCTGGGGAGGCTGTCTCTTTCCACCGTCAGCAGGTCCAGAACATGGACGGTGAGGTGTTCGGGTTTGAGATAGTTGACACATCCCGCACAGTAAGTCGCCATAGGCAGGTTGACTTTCCGTGCTTCGTCAATTCTTTTGTCCGACCATGTCCGCGCAAGGTCAAGACGGTGGAAACCTACAGCTCCGCCTTCTCCACAGCAAAGGGTCTTCTTCCCGTGATGGTCCATTTCAACAATTTGGACTCCCGCCCGAGCAAGAAGACTTCGGATTGAGTCATGGATGGATTCCTCAAAACGGGTAACGCAGGGGTCGTGGATAGTCACTTCCGGCAGATAAGGGGAGCAGGGTTGAATTCGCTGGCGATCAAGTTCTTCATAAATGGAGACAACTTCAAATGAAGGGTTATACTCTTTGAATGTCACATGGCAGTTCGGGCAGCAGGTAAGCAGCTTTTTAATCCCTTTTGACTCGATTTCGCGGACTGTTTGTGAAATTAAGTCATTGTGTTTCGCCTTTAGCCCGAGCATTTTTGAAGGTTTTGAACAACAGTTCAGTACTAGTCCGATGTCAGGAATGTTTTTTTTGAGGGTAGAGTATGTATTCTTAAGGGCTTCCGGGAAAAGTGCGGGAAAAGTACACCCTGGAAAAAAGGCTGTTGTGCATCCTTGGGGTATGTGATTGCCCTTGAAAGGGAATTTTCGGCCCAGTTTTTCGTAGTTTGTCAGGGGACTGTATTTCTTCAGGTCAACAAGTCCCTTGTCCTGAGCGTGGAAGCGCAGTCCGGGAAAGATGTCAGCAGGTCTTGCAGCCACAGGACAGACAGCCGAGCACAATCCGCACATTGAGCAGTCGTAGGCTTTGATGGCGGACCTGTCTATTTCTTCGGGGGTAGTGGCTGCCCTCAGCGCAATGCTGGCGGGGGAGCCGTTTTCCGCGAGAAAAGAGCATTCGGACATGCATTTCCCACAGTCAATGCACTCTTCTGCTGTTAATCCCAAGGAGTCGAGAAGGTTTGTCATAAATCGGATTTACCCTGAAAATGGACTGTATTTACCCGGTTATCCTGCAGGAAGCCGGTTCTGTTTGCGGTTGTTTCCACCTGATGAGCTTTTGGGAAATCCGGATATGCATCTGATACGGAAGACTCTGAGGTGCTGCCTAAATTATCTGGCAGCCCCATATCTTGACCCTTTTGTTAACCAGTTCAGTGCACTTTCCCTTTACCCGGACTTTCTGTCCCGGTTTAAGGTTGCTCACCAGTGAAGTCTGTTCATCAGTGAAATGACAGATCACCTCGGCAGTAAAATTCGACATACCTTTAAGGCCAATGCGCAGGTTGCCGAAATCTCTTGAGTTAACATCAACGATTTCACCGGAAATTTCAATGACCTCATTAAGATATTTACTGCTGGCCCGAGTGTTGTTTTCTATGAAGTCGATATAAAGCTTGTATGATCCCACATGCAGCTTGGGCTGTGCGGCCTGCACTTCGTTGGCGATTCTTGTGTGCCAGTCAGAGAGGTTTTCCTTTTCTCCCGGGGTGGACGATTGTTGCGCGGTTGATGCACTGATTGCTTTTTGCAGGTCGATAGTATTGCAGGACTTGCCTGAAGAATCATAGACTTCAGCAATTATTTTGTCCTCATCAGATATGTATATTCTAGCACGCACTTTTCCTGTGGAATCTGTCAATTGAAAATCTTCTGCTTTGACGATATCTTTCACGGCTTCTCTCCTTCTTCGGCAGCCCGGAAAAAAAATTATATAATGAATCTTATGGGTGAGACACAGAAAAAAGCAAGCAATATAGCTATAAAATAGCTGAGTCGTATGATATTGCTTTGTGATTTTCAAAAAAGTTGCTATGAGTCTTCACTTGACTTGACCTGGGAAAAGCTTTAACAGACAACCCCTTTCTTTACGCAACCAGAATTGATTTTTAAAAAGGTAGAGCCTTTAAGAAATTAGATTGCGTTGAAATGAATAATCCGGCGGAGTAAGACAATTGTTCGACAGCCTATCAGATAGACTTTCCGAAGCCTTTAAAAATTTTAAGGGGCAGGGACGGTTGGATGAGAAAAACATCCAGACCGGCTTGCGTGAAGTTCGTCTTGCCCTTCTCGAAGCAGATGTAAACTACAAAGTAGTCAAAGACTTTGTTGAAAAGGTCAAGGAGCGTGCTCTCGGGCAGGAGGTACAGAAGTCTCTATCTCCGGGCCAGCAGGTTATCAAGGTCGTCAATGACGAGCTTACGGAACTGCTGGGCGGTGAACAGGAAGGCCTGAACCTGACCAAGGGCAAGTTGTCCAAGATTATGATGGTGGGCCTTCAGGGCTCCGGTAAGACTACTTCTTCGGCCAAGATTGCCTTGTATCTGCGCCGCAAGAAGTTCAAGCCTTATCTGGTTCCTGCTGACGTCTATCGTCCCGCGGCTATTGACCAGCTCAATGTGCTGGCCAAGCAGCTGGATATGCCTGTATATCCGTCCACCACGGAAATGAACCCGGTGGATATCTGCCGTGACGCAATGGCCAAGGCGGAAGAAGCGGGCTGTGATGTTCTGCTTTTTGATACCGCGGGCCGTCTGCATATTGATGAACCTTTGATGGATGAACTTTCCTCTATCAAGAGTGAATGTTCTCCGGATGAAATACTTTTCGTGGCTGACGCGATGACGGGGCAGGACGCTGTCAACGTGGCAGCCAGCTTCGATGAAAAACTTGATATTACCGGTGTAGTCCTTACCAAAATGGATGGTGATGCCCGAGGCGGTGCGGCGCTCTCCATCAAATCCGTTACCGGTAAATCAGTTAAATTCGTCGGTGTGGGTGAAAAGCTCTCCGAACTGGAACTTTTTTATCCTGACCGGGCCGCATCAAGAATTCTCGGCATGGGGGACGTGCTGTCCCTGATCGAGAAGGCCCAGTCTGTGATGGGAGAGGGAGAAGCTGAAGAGCTTACCGAAAAATTCCGCAAGGCTCAGTTCGACCTTGAGGATTTTCGCACCCAGATGCGCAGAATGAAGAAGATCGGCTCCATGAGTTCCATCATGAAGATGATTCCCGGACTCGGCGGGCTGAACAAACAGCTCGGTGATCTGGAAATACCGGACAAGGAGCTGAAGCGGATAGAAGCCATCATCTCGTCCATGACAATGGAGGAACGCAGGAATCCCAAAGTTATCAACCCAAGCCGCAGGGCGAGGGTTGCCAAGGGGGCCGGCGTTGAACTCCAGGAAGTCAATCAGATGCTCAAAAATTTTGATCAGATGAGCAAGATGATGAAGAAAATGATGGGTGGAAAAGGCGGAAAGGGCAAAATGCCCAAGATGCCCAACCTGCCCGGACTCGGCGGCGGCGCTGGAATGCCGGGAATGCCCGGTATGGAAGGTATGGAAGGCTTGGAAGGTATGGAGGGCATGCCGGCTCCTTCACGCGAGAAAAGCAAGAAGACCCTTCTGGCCCGCAAAAAGAAAAAGCTCAAAAAGCAGGCCCGCAAAAAGAAGAAAAAATAATTTTTCGGGCATTGCTTGCAATTTATTAACGAACCACTTAATTTAAGATTATATGGGGGAAAGTAGACAATGGCTATTAAACTCAGACTGACCCGTATGGGCTCCAAAAAACGCCCTTTTTACCGTATTGTAGCAATTAACAGCGAAACCAGACGTGATGGTCGTCCGCTGGAGTACGTAGGTTTTTACAACCCCATGGTTGAACCTGCAGAAGTTAAAATTGACAAGGAAAAAGTGGAGAAGTGGCTTGAGAGAGGCGCAGAAGCTTCCAACACTGTAAAATCTCTCCTCAAAGCTGATTCCTAAGGTTCGTACTTGCCACGGTTCGAATTCTTCTTCACTACTCACGGTACAGACTCGAAATCAGAAGCGGAGGTTGTTGGCATGTTGAAGGATTTAGTTGAATACATCGCGAAATCGCTTGTTGACAATCCGGATGAAGTTGTTGTCACCGAGATCGAGGGAGAGCAGACCTCTGTAATCGAACTCAAGGTTGCCAAAGAGGACCTTGGTAAGGTTATAGGGAAGCAGGGGCGCACCGCGCGTGCCATGAGAACTCTGCTGGGTGCTGCATCGACCAAGGTAAGAAAACGTTCTGTTCTTGAAATTCTTGAATAGAACCAGAACCTGACCAGCGTAAGGCCGCTATGGAATTACTCGTAGTCGCCGAAGTGGTCAAACCACATGGACTCAGGGGGGAGGTTTGCATCGAATCTCATGCGGACTCCCCTTTTCTCTTCGACGAGGTTCCCTGTCTTTATCTGGCCAGAAAAGGACAGAAGCCCCGTCGTTTTGTTGTGCGTTCTTCCCGGACGCATAAGGGACGGGTTCTCCTTACTTTCAAGGGGATAGACGGACGTGACCAGGCAGAGAATCTGCGTGGCATGGAAGTTCTGGTGCGTGAGACTGATCTTCCCGAAACCGGTGAAGATGAAGTCTACATGTACGAACTTGAAGGTATGGAAGTAGAACTTGAAGACGGGACTGTGGTCGGGACCATTTCGGACTTTATCCTTGCCCCGGGTCAGGAGACCTGGGTGATCTCCACCTCAGATGGAAGAGAAATTCTTTTTCCCGCTGTTGAGGAGTTTGTATTGTCTGTTGATCTGGATGCGGAAAAGATAGTTGTTAATCCGCCCGAAGGGCTGTTTGATCTCTATCTCAAGGAAAAAAAGAAATAGGTCAGAGTGCCGTTTTTAAAATTCTAGGCTTAACAAGTGAAATTTAATCTGGTCTCGCTCTTTCCGGAATTCTTTGATTCCCCGCTTTCTAACGGACTCATGGGCAAAGCTGTGGAGAAGGGAATTGTTTCCTTCGACAAGGTTGATCCCCGCGAGTTCGCCACTGATCGACACAAAAGCGTTGATGACCGTCCTTACGGCGGCGGCCCCGGCATGGTCATGTTTATTGAACCTATTGCCAAAGCTCTTGATTCTGTAGGTATCAAGCCTGCCAGAGAGGGTGGGTGTCCCAAGGGAAAGCGTCTGGTTATGCTTTCTCCCAAAGGGCGTCCTCTTACTCAGGAAATGGCTGCTGAATTTTCCAGGGAAGATGAGGTGACTCTCGTCTGCGGAAGGTATGAGGGCATTGACGCACGTTTTGAAGATATTTTCCCCGTTGAGCTTGTTTCTGTCGGTGATTTTGTGCTCAACGGCGGCGAAGCCGGGGCTGTGTGCCTAATAGAAGCTGTAGCCCGTCTCCTGCCTGACTTTATGGGGCATTCCGAATCAGGAACCGAGGAAAGCTTTTCTTCCGGTTTGCTTGAGTATCCGCACTTCACAAGACCGCCTGAATATGACGGTCTGAAGGTTCCGGAAGTGCTCTCTTCGGGTAACCATGCTCTGATTGAAGAATGGAGGCGGAAAGAGGCATTGGATGTGACCTTGAAATCACGTCCCGAGCTTTTAGCTGAAGCGGAAGGGTTAAAAAAAGATGATGTGCGCTATTTACGCACAATCCCTCGGAAACGTTTGGGAAAAAATCTTTATATGGCTCTAGTTCACTATCCGGTGCTAAATAAATTTGGCGAAAAGGCCGCTGTTTCTTTGACAAACCTCGATATTCACGATATGTCCCGCGTTTCCCGCTCCTACTCACTTGGAGGATTTTACGCGGTGACTCCCATCGAGGATCAGAAGAAACTGGCTGACAGAATTATTTCTCACTGGACCTCGGGACCGGGCAGCAGATTCAATCCTGACCGGGCTGCCGCATTTTCCAAGGTGAGTGTGAAAGATTCCCTGCTCGATGCGGTGGAGCATATTGAGTCGGGAACGGGTAAGAAGCCGATACTGGTGACCACAAGCGCACGGGGCGCTGGCAGCATGACCATGAACCATGTTCGTGAGAAGCTCGAAGACAACCCGGTTCTACTGGTTTTCGGTACCGGACACGGGTTGGCTCCCGAAATTCTTGAAATGGCAGCGGGCAGCATAAGGCCTATCCGCTTCATGGACGGATACAACCATCTATCAGTAAGAAGTGCGGTGGCGATCACGGTCGACAGGCTGCTTAATGACGCCTGGTAGATCCGCCTTCGGGTGCCGCAAAGAATATTTATATAAGGAGTAGCGAAATGAGCAATGTAATTTCAAAGATCGAACGCGAACAGATGCGTATTGATATGCCTGAGTTTAAGGCAGGCGACACCGTTAAGGTTCACCTGCGTATTATTGAAGGTGAAAAAGAGCGTATCCAGGTTTTCCAGGGTGCTGTTCTCCGTTACCGTAAAGGTACCACCAACTCCACCTTCACCGTCCGTAAAATCTCTGACGGAATCGGCGTTGAGCGTGTCTTCCCCGTTCACTCCCCCTACATCGAGCGTGTAGAGGTGATTGCTGAAGGTAAAGTACGCCGCAGCCGCATCTACTACCTGCGTGGCCTTAAAGGTAAGGCAGCCCGCATCAAGTCCAAACAGGCTTGGT
Organism: Maridesulfovibrio salinus; assembly: GCF_055394525.1. NCBI lineage: Bacteria > Pseudomonadati > Thermodesulfobacteriota > Desulfovibrionia > Desulfovibrionales > Desulfovibrionaceae > Maridesulfovibrio > Maridesulfovibrio salinus. Next base: position 282,644 of record NZ_AP042461.1, on the reverse strand, counting down.
AGGCCGCGAAGCTGTTATGCTTCGCGGATCATCCCGCCGGGTCTCAAGTCCGGCATGGGAGCGCAAAATTGTGTTGAAAACCGTCATTCCCGGACTAAATCGGTTCGGGTATGGCGGTTTTTTACTTTTTATGCTGTCGGAGGCTGTAAGTTGTCTGAAAATATGTTGCCCGGTCTTGAAGTCGAAAACCTTGTCACTGCCGGAATTGATGAAGCCGGACGTGGATGCCTCGCCGGACCTGTAGTTGCCGGAGCGGTTATACTGCCTGAAAAGTACGATCTTCCAGGGCTTACCGATTCCAAAAAGCTTGATGAGGGAGCCCGGGACCGACTGGCTGCCGAGATCAAAAAACAGGCATTGTGCTGGGCACTGGGAGTCAGCCGTGCACAGGTCGTTGATAAGATCAACATACTGCAGGCTACTTTCAGGGCCATGGGGCGTTCTGTGTCACACCTTAGGATAAAACCGCAGCTGCTGCTTGTTGACGGCAATAAAACCATCCCGTCTGAGTATCTGAACGGGGCGGGCTTTAAGCAGGAGTGGGTGGTCAAGGGAGATCTCAAAATTCCGGCGATCTCCGCTGCGTCCATACTGGCAAAAACATTTCGAGACTTGCTTATGGTGCGTCTTGAAAAAAGATATCCCGGTTACGGATTCGCTATTCATAAAGGTTACGGAACTAAAGTGCATCTGGAGGCTTTGAAAGAGCATGGGCCGTGTGCTGTGCACCGTATGACTTTCAAAGGCGTGCTGCCGGAAAAGATAAAACCGAAACAGGAAAGCATGTGTCTGCCCGGCATTTAGATTTTGGCAATGCCGGCGAGGATTACGCAGCCCGTTATTTAGAGAACCGTGGTTACGAAATCCGTCAGCGTAACTGGCGCTATAAGCAGTGGGAATTGGATCTGATCTGCGAAAAGGACGATGAACTGATCTTCGTGGAAGTTAAAACCCGCACCGGGCGCAATGTGCAGGACGGGATTCAGGCAGTCACTCCGGCCAAGCAGAAAAAATTGTACAAAGCGGCCACACGATACCTGACAGCATTTGAACTCTGGGAATGGCCCTGCAGATTTGATATTGTGGTTGTTAACAACGATGGAAACGGCTTTATTGCGGAACATATAGAAAATGCATTCGACCTCACCGACTTTATGGGTAGTGGCAACACCTCTTGGCAACCTTGGTGATATCACCGAGCGTGCGCGTGATGTGCTCTCCTCAGCTGATCTGATATTTGCGGAGGATACCCGCCGCACCGGTAAGCTGCTTCAATCGCTTGGGATCAGGGGTAAAAATTTTGTAAGCCTGCACGAACATAATGAAGAAAAGCGTGTAAAGCGGGTGCTCGAACATTTCGAGCAGGGTGGAAATGCCGCTCTGGTTTCAGATGCCGGAACACCACTTATGAGTGATCCCGGGTACCGTGTCGTGCGGGCCTGCCGTGAAAACGGTGTCTCTGTTGTTCCTGTTCCGGGGCCCAGTGCTCCTGTAACAGCGCTTTCCGGGTGCGGCCTGCCTCCATACCCGTTTTCTTTTCTGGGCTTTCTACCGCGAAAGGAAGGTCAGATTCGTAAACTGCTCGAACTTCATGGGCAGACCGGGGCTACTATAGTGTTTTTTGAACGGAAATCCCGATTGCGCGACACCATGCATCTGGCCTATGAATCCTTCGGTAACCGTGAATATTCCATCTGCAGGGAGTTGACCAAGGATTTCGAAGAGTTCATAAATGGAAGCCTTTCAGATTGGGAGGATGTTTCCGAGGAACTCCGGGGGGAAATTACGGTTGTCATCGGTCCGCCGGTGAATGAAGGCCCTGTTTCAGAGGAAGATATCATCAGAATGATCGATGCGGAAATAGCGTCAGGTGATAAACCGAAGATTATTGCCCGGCGAATTGCCGAGAAGGTCGAGGGCTGGACAGCAAAAGCGGTCTATGAAAAGGTAACTGAAAGAAAAAAAGGATCTTTTTAAGTTCCCTTCCCCTTAAAAATTCGCAAGGGCTGCTGGCGACATAGAGAAAATAATGGAAGACGGAAAAGCTGATAAACGCATGATCGGCCTGGCTTTTGTCAGGAGTTTTCTGCGCTGTTACTTTGTAAGCGCGGGATTCAACACGCGTGGGCTGCAGAATATCGGTTTTTCTTACGCAATGCAGCCGGGGCTGGAAGCAATTTATGATGACCCGGCCATGCTCGCCAAAGCGCGGAAGCGTTATGTGAAACATTATAATTCACATCCGTTCTGGGCTCCGCTTCTGGTGGCTATTTTTCTTTCGGTCGAGATGCAGATCAGGGATGGACGTTTTCCGGTGCTGCTGTTGGATAAATTGAAAAATACCACCAGCTACACTCTTTCCGCCATCGGAGATTCTGTTTTTTCCGGCAGCGGCCTGATATTCTGGGCCCTGTCCACCGTGAATCTGCTTCTTGCTGGTCTTCATGTTCAGGCTATGCTACTCGGGGTGTTGTTGTTTGTGGGCCTTCAGGCCTTCAAGGGATTCACTTTCTGGTCTGGCATCAACAAGGGCCTTGGATTTCTGGATGAGCTCAAAAGGTGGGATCTGATCAACTGGGGTGAGCGACTGAAATTTGCAAACGCTTTTCTGGTTATGCTGATCTGGTTCCAGCTGTGGCCGAGGCCTCTTGATACATATGAATGGTACGGAGGGGCGGCCACTCTCGGGGCACTTGGCTGGCTCATAACAACCGGAAAGGTTGCCCGTGAAATAGTGGCGGTTGCAGTGGTGGTGCTGGGGTTGCTGCTGGTTAAATTTGTTTAAGTTTTTTCTTCGGAAGAAATAAGATATAAGGAATTAGGACTAATGACTGAGAACAGTGAGCTGCCGGAAGTTGCCCCTTCAGGGGGTGCTATGGCCGTCCGGACTGTAGTTGTTGCCAACCAGTTAGGGTTGCACGCGCGTCCGGCCGCCAAGCTTGCACAGGAAGCCCAGAATTTTGAGGCCGAGATTACTGTTATCTGCGAAGAGCAGGAAATAGATGCTAAAAGTATTCTCGATATCCTGACTCTGGCCGCGGCTCAGGGCAGCGCTCTTGAACTTCGCGCCATAGGTGATGACGCCGAAGCGGCTCTCGATTGTCTGGAAAAACTTTTCAAAACCAGATTCGGCGAGGAAAAATAAGTGGCCAGAACGGTCGTCAACGGTATTTCCGTATCAACTGGTATAGCTATAGGCAAAGCCTATTTCCTGAACCGCAGCATGGCTTCACGTCTGCCAAGGCAGACTGTGGCCGAGTATATGCTTGAAGATGAAAAACAGCGGATCAGGAAGGGGTTTGTCGATGCTGTGGAGGAGCTTGAGGGGGTAAGGGTCAAAGTCCCGGAAGAACTCAAGGAACACCAGCTCATCATTGATTCTCATCTGATGATGCTCAAAGATCCCAAGCTGCAGAAATCCGCCATTAAATATATAGACGACCACTGCATCAATGCGGAATGGGCACTAGAAAAGGCTGTTAACGATCTTGAAAAGGCTTTTGGCGCTCTGGAAGATGTATATATCAGAGAGCGCATGCAGGACGTGCGTCAGGTTGCTTTGCGCGTACAGAGTAAACTCATTGGCGGGGAGGCCAGCCTGAGGCCGGTTCAGGGAAGGGTTATATTAATGGCCCATGACCTCACTCCTGCTGACACCATTGAGCTTGAAGTCAACAAGTTAATGGCTTTTGTCACCACTCTGGGTGGTAAGACATCACATACCGGAATTCTGGCCCGTACACTCAATATTCCCGCTCTTGTAGGGGCGGAAGAACTTGAGAATTCGGTTGTAGACGGTGATCTGGTAATTATTGACGGTCTGGCCGGCAAGATTATTGTAGATCCTACCGATGCCGAACTGGAGCATTATTACACTCTCCAGAACCAGTTTGAAGAATATCAGCGTACAACAATAAGAAGCTGCCATCTCCCCGCGGAAACCGAGGACGGTTACCGTGTTCAGGTTTACGCCAACATTGAACTTTTCGAGGAAGTAGCGGCGGTTATTGATAACGGCGGTGAAGGGATAGGGTTGTTCAGGACTGAATATGCCTACCTGAACCGGACGGACCTGCCAACGGAAGAAGAGCTTGCCGAAAAATATTCGGAGCTGGCAGCCATAATGGCTCCCCGGAAAGTTACTCTGCGCACGCTTGACCTTGGTTCTGATAAGTTCATGTCCCATTTCGGTTCGCTCGATGAAGCAAACCCGGCAATGGGGCTCCGGGCCATGCGGTTCTGTCTCAAACACCAGGATCTGTTCAGGAATCAGCTCCGCGCAATTTTAAGGGCAAGTGTTCACGGGAATGTTTCCATAATGTTTCCGATGATCTGCGGGTTAAAAGAAGTTCTGCAGGCAAAGTCTGCCCTCGCAAGAGCACAGCAGGAATTGCGCGATGAAGGTATCCCATTTGATGAAAATATGCCGGTCGGAGTAATGATAGAACTCCCGGCTGCGGTAATGATTGCCGAGATTCTTGCTCAGGAAGTGGATTTCTTCAGCATCGGGACCAATGATCTGATCCAGTACAGCCTCGGCATTGACCGGACTAACCCTCATGTTTCTTATCTTTACCAGCCACTGCACCCCGCTGTGGTCCGGTCCATTAAATATGTGGTGGATGCCGGACACAGGGCCGGTATCGGCGTAAGTCTTTGCGGTGAGGTTGCTTCAGATCCTTATTGTCTACCAATTCTGATGGGAATGCAGATAGACAGCCTTAGTCTTACCCCGCAGGCTATTCCGGGGATCAAAAGGCTTTTGCGTCAGCTCAAAATGCCGGAATGCAAACAGTTGCTGAAGGAAGTTCTGGGTTGCCGGACTGTTACCAGAATCAACCGTCTTGTTACTGAAAATATTTATAAAAAGTATCCTGAAGAGCTGACATTTTTCGCCTCGCTCTTGGATAATGAAGATATAGCAGGTTAGTTTAATATCATGGCTAAGAAGAAAAAAAAGAAAAGTCCTTCCTCTATTGCGCTCAACAAGCAGGCCCGCCGGAATTATGAATTCATGGAAACTCTTGAAGCCGGGCTTGTGCTTCAGGGAACGGAAGTTAAATCACTGCGACAGGGGCTGGTCAGCTTCAATGATGGTTATATAAATTTCAAAGAGGGTGAAGCATGGCTGGTTGGTATTCATATCGCGCCTTATGACCATGCCGGATACACCCAGCATGACCCTGACCGTCCCCGTAAACTGCTTCTCCACGTTCGGGAGATTGAGAAACTGCAGGGAAGGGTAGAGCAGAAAGGTCTTACGGTTATCCCGGTACGGCTCTATTTTTCAAGAGGAAAAATAAAACTGGAGATAGCTCTGGCCAAAGGTCGCAATGTGCACAACCGCAAGGATGAACTCAAGCGACGGGATATAGAAAGAGATACAGCCCGCCAGATGGTTAATTATTAACCGCTCTGGCGAGCTGTAAAAATCCTCATCCACCCCTTGCCGGTGGGTGGAGAAAGCATGATAAGGGTATAGTAACCTTTATGTCCGTCAAGGAGCGGACTCATACGAGTTAAAAGCAGTGGATGCTGCGTGCTCAATGAAAATCAGAAGCTGGCGTATTAAGATACGTTTAATTTCTGGTTTTCTTATGCGCTTGTCGCTACTGCATTTTATTTCGAATGCTGTAAGGCTGTTTTTACTGGAGACCGGAAACGAGAATGGTGAAAACCATTGCTGCGCCGACCCAGAAAATTGTTTTAACCATTCCGGTTACGGGGTCGATTTTCTTTTCACGGCCCATAACGCTGTCTTCCGGGGTGAAGATTTCAGTGATGAAAGCGTTGATGCTGCTCATGGCGGTTCTCCTGTTTGCGTGATTCAAGGTTTAAAAACCACGTAGCCAACAGCTACTTAGTGCATGGTTTTCCGTTCGTAATCCAATGGGAATAATCGAAGCCCCCCTTTAAAAAAACTGATAGCGCCCGCACAGGCCTGTTTCATCTTCTCAAGGGTTTGTAATAATGGAATTATATCAGTTGAAAACGTTTGTGGTTGTGGCGGAGGAGGGCAATATGACCCGGGCTGCCGGGCGGCTTCACGCGAGTCAGTCAACCATAAGCCTCCATATAAAATCCCTGGAAGAAGAGTTCGATGTGCGTCTTTTTCAAAGGACCCCCAAGGGAATGCACCTTACTCGTGAAGGAACCGTGCTGCTTGAAAAGGCGAGGACTGTACTTGAAAGTGCAGAAGCGTTTGCGGCTGAAGCAAATTTATTCAAGGGTGAACTTTCAGGGGTGGTCAGTGTCGGTTTGCAAACCTCGCCTGTCTATCTCAGGACCCCTCAGCTCATATCATGTATCAAGGAAAGCTACCCCGGCTTGAGTCTCAGGCTGGTACAGATGCCCACCTGGACAATCCGGTCAGACATTGCTTCACGCAAGCTAGACGGAGGTTTTTTTTACTCAAACTGTCCTCCTGAAGACGTGGATGGAATCCTTCTCGAAAACACCAGAATATATATAGTTGGGCCTGTATCATGGCGGGATCGCATGGAGAACGCCAGTTGGGAAGATCTATCACGGCTGGACTGGATCTGGACCCCTGAAGAATGTTCATTCAACGTCAAGCTTGAGGAAACCTTCTCCTCGCGTGGGCTGGAAGTTTCAAAGGCCATGATCGCTGACAGTGAAGACACCCACAATGCGCTGGTAAAGGCCGGGAACGGTGTCACTGTAATGCGTGGCGATGAAGCTGCAGAGGGCGTTGAAAAGGGACACTTCTACATCTGGCCGGGGGGCCACATCGAGATAGGAACATACTTCGGCTATCCTCGAAAAAAAGGGAATGACCCCGTTGTAAGGGCTCTTCTTGAGTGTGTTGAAAAAGTCTGGAACAAGGAGTAGCCTGTTTATATGGCGGGTTAGTCTAATAAATAAATCCCTTTGTAAGTTTCAATACAATCTATCTGAGTGCTCTGGAGCCTCACAGCCCCGCTGAAGGCCGTAAATGCAAAACTATCCGGAAAAATTATCCCGTACCCACCGTAAATTTCTAAAGAATCTTTTTCCCGGCACTGAATCCAGTTTCGAGGAGGGAGTACTGCTGGCCTGCGGCGTGGACGCAAGCCGCAGAAATGCCCGTCCTCTTGCTTTAGTGCGCCCAAAGGATTCCGGGCAGATTGCGGAACTGCTCAAGTGGGCCCAGCGGGAACGGATTCCCATATATCCACGTGCCCGGGCTACCAATAAAGTGGGCGGATGTGTTCCGGTCCGGCATGGCGTTGTTGTATCCACCCTCGATATGAATCAGGTGTTGGACATTGACAGGCGTGATTTTGTGGCTGTGGTCGAACCGGGAGTTATCACCGCAGATTTACAGAAGGAAGTTGAAAAGCAGGGCCTTTTTTATCCGCCGGATCCCGCAAGTCTAAAAATATCAACCATAGGTGGCAACATATCCACCTGTGCGGGGGGGATGCGTGCAGTCAAATATGGAGTCACCCGTGATTATGTTCTTGGTTTGGAAGCAGTCATCCCCGGCGGCGAGATAATCCGCACCGGAGGCCGCACGCATAAAAATGTTGTGGGGCTGGACCTGACACGGCTTCTGGTCGGCTCCGCGGGAACACTCGGTCTGGTAACAAAGGCGACACTCAAGCTTCTTCCATTGCCCGAAAGTTCGGCTTCGGTCCTTGTGGGGTTTCGCGACCTGCCCTCCTGTCTTATTGGCGCAGAAGCTGTTTTCGGTTGCGGAATTCTGCCCACAGCCATGGAGCTGATGGACGGTAACACGATCAAAGCTCTGGAGATGCATACGCAGGTCCCCTGGCCCGGTGGGACAGAGGCCCTCCTGCTGCTGAAGGTTGATGGGTCTCAGGATTCTGTTGCAGCCGATCTGGAAAGGATTGGCTCGGCTTTATCCGGTGTTGATACAACTTTTATTGAAAAAGGGACTGGTGAGGCACAGGAGAGACTCTGGGAGTTGCGCAGAGTGATCAGCCCAGCGGCTTTCAATCTTGCTCCCGACAAGCAGGGCGAGGATGTCGCCGTGCCTCGCGGTATGATCTCCCGTGCCATTGAAGCATATCGTCTTATAGGCTCTGAACTGGGGATGACAGTGCTTTGTTTCGGGCATCTTGGAGATGGAAATATTCACGTAAGCGTCATGCATGACAGGTCTGTCCCCGGTATGGCAGAGAACGCTCTCAAGGCTAAGAAAAGGATTTTTCAGAAAACTATTGAGCTGGGTGGAACTCTCTCCGGCGAACATGGAATCGGACTGACTAAAGCCCGGTATCTGCACATGCAGATCGGTAAAACCGAACTCAAACTGATGGAAGGCATAAAGCGCACTTTCGATCCTTTGAACATAATGAATCCGGGAAAGGTGGTGTAATGACGCCTGATAATTCATGTGTCCAATGTGGAAAGTGTCTTGAAGTATGTCCGCTTTTCAAGGCCACCGGGCGTGAAGAGCTTACTCCCCGCGCCAAGTTTTTTCTACAGACCCTTGATCCTTCCAAGGGGCTTAGCATGCGTGATTTCAACTCGCTTGCTTCTCTTTGTCTTTCCTGCGGTCGTTGTGCGGAGAACTGTCCGCAGAATATGTCAGGAAAAGAGCTTGTTTCTGATCTGAGGGCTGATTCAGGGAGCTTCGTGCGTGTGTGCTGGGATCTGTGGTTATCCAGACCCGGGCTGCTCTGGCCCATGGCGGCAGCTCTATCCAGATTTTCTCCGGAAGCTTTGCCGGAACCGTTCGGTTCAGCAAAGAAAAAGATGGAAGTCCTTTTTGCGAAAAGTCCTGAGCCCTGGGCGGAGCTCATCCCCGAGATACGTCCCGGGGAGCGGAAGGCTGTTTTGTTCAAGGGGTGTACAGCCCGTTATGCTCGCAAGGACTGGGGTCTTAAAGCGGAAAAAATTCTCGATGCAATGGGGATTGTCCGGTTACAGGACCCTGACTTTGTATGCTGCGGTTCTCCGTATGGCAGTGCCGGACTTGTCAGTAAGCAGAAGGCTTCCCGAAAGAGAAATATTCAAATCTGGCAGGAAATTGGCGAGCCCTTGCTGGTTACTTTCTGTACAACCTGCCTTAAAGGTCTCAGAGATTATGGCCCGGTTGATTTTAACGGAGACGGCCAATTGCTCCAACGTTGGCAGGAGTCACTTACTCCTTTGTCTTTTCTGTTGCAGGGGGCTGATGTCAGCCTGATGGAAAACAGTCCGGCACAGGTTGTTTACCACAAGCCATGCCATGCTGGCGCGGATGACCCGGATTTGCGGCTGGTGGAGAAGATAGCAGGAGAGAGGCTTGCCCCGGTGCAGGATGATCTCTGCTGCGGATTCGGTGGAGTGATGCAGCTTGGAGCACCGGAACTTTCATGTGAAGTAGGCGGTTATTGTGTGGAAAGGTTGACCATGGAGCTGGAACCCGGTGATCAGATCGTCACGGGATGCTCGGCTTGCGTCATTCAGCTTGCCACTATTGCAAAAGATGCATATTTTGCCTCTCACTGGCTTGATATTTTGAAATAAAGCCTTATTAGATAACAGCAGAATTTTTTGAACGCCTCTCGTGTTGTTTTTTGTGGAAAGCAAATGACGCAATTTTTTTAAATCCCTTTGTTTCTAGAGGGATTCCAAAGGACATGGCCCTCTTTGTCCGCCGAAGGCGAATCAAATTATCAATAGCGCAACGCGCATTAAATTAAAGCCCGGCAGGGCCCTCGGAAAGTTTTCTGCGGCTTTCCGACTTAAGGAAAAAGGATAATCGTTACATGTTTAATTTTATTGTTTCCAAGATATTCGGCTCCAGAAACGAAAGATTCATTAAAAAACTCAAGCCCCAGATTGACCAGATAAATGCTCTGGAACCTGAGATGGAAAAGCTCACGGATGAGCAGTTCCCTGAGAAAATAGCCCAGTTTAAGGAAGAGGCAGCAGGAGGCAGATCTCTTGATGACATGCTACCTGAAGTTTTTGCTCTTGTCCGTGAGGCAGGTAAGCGTTCTCTCGGAATGCGTCATTATGATGTTCAGATGGTGGGTGGTATGGTCCTGCATGGCGGGCGTATCGCCGAGATGAAGACAGGTGAAGGTAAAACCCTCGTGGCGACTCTGCCCGCTGTCCTCAATGCCTTATCCGGTAAAGGTGTCCACCTGATCACTGTTAACGATTATCTTGCCAGCCGAGATGCCGAATGGATGGGTAAGCTTTATAATTTTCTCGGTCTCACCGTCGGTGTTGTTGTTCACGGATTGAGTGATCAGGAGCGTCAGGAAGCTTACGGTTGCGATATTACTTACGGAACCAACAATGAGTTCGGTTTTGATTATCTCCGTGACAATATGAAGTTCTACAAGGAGCAGTTGGTCCAGCGGGAACTCAACTACGCCATTGTCGACGAAGTTGACTCCATTCTGATTGATGAAGCGAGAACTCCGCTGATTATTTCCGGTGCTTCCGATGATGCCACATCAATGTACGGGCGGGTCAATTCCATGATTCCCCTGCTCAAGCGCGATGAAGATTTCGAGGTCGATGAAAAGGGCCGCTCCATCACCATGACTGATGAAGGTGTCATCAAATGTGAGCAGATTCTCGGCATCGACAACCTGTACGATTCCCAGCACATCTCCTTCCAGCATCATATAATGCAGGGCATCAAGGCCCATCACCTTTTTTCCCGTGATGTCGATTACATTGTTAAAGACGGGCAGGTGGTTATTGTTGATGAATTTACCGGGCGTCTCATGCCCGGAAGGCGTTTTTCAGACGGTCTGCATCAGGCTCTGGAAGCCAAGGAAGGCGTTAAAGTCGAATCTGAAAACCAGACTCTGGCTTCCATTACCTTCCAGAACTATTTCCGCATGTACAACAAGCTCTCCGGTATGACCGGTACTGCTGATACTGAATCTGTCGAATTCGCTCAGATTTATGAACTGGAAGTAATTGTAATTCCCACCAATACCCAGATGGTTCGAAAGGATCATCCGGACGCCATCTACAAGAGCCAGAAAGAAAAGTACAACGCGATTGCCGATGATATAGCTGAAAAGTACAAAAAAGGTCAGCCTGTGCTTGTAGGTACAGTCTCCATTGAGAAGTCCGAACTTGTTTCCAGTCTGCTTAAAAAACGCAAGATTCCCCATAATGTCCTCAACGCCAAACACCATGAAAAGGAAGCGGAGATTGTCGCAGAGGCTGGACAGCAGCGTCACGTTACCATCGCTACCAACATGGCCGGACGTGGTACTGATATCGTGCTTGGTGAAGGTGTGAAGGAGCTTGGCGGTCTGCACATCATAGGTACTGAGCGGCATGAATCCCGCCGTATCGACAACCAACTGCGAGGCCGTTCAGGTCGTCAGGGCGACCCCGGTTCCACCCGTTTTTATCTTGCTCTTGACGATGACCTGATGCGTCTGTTCGGTTCCGAGCGTATCGCCGGGATCATGGACAAGCTCGGGATGGAAGAAGGGGAGCCTATTGAAAATAATATGGTCACCAAGGCAATTGAGAATTCCCAGAAAAAGGTTGAAGGCCACAACTTCGAGATACGTAAGCAGCTTCTTGATTACGACAACGTCATGAACCAGCAGCGTGAGGTAATTTACACCCTGCGCCGTGACGTAATGTACTCTGAAGATATGAGCGACATGACTTCAGAGTTCATTGAAGAACTTTTTGACGATTGTTTCTTTCCAGTTGAAGAGGCCAAAGGCAAGCCGCTGGACGAGGAGACTGAAGAAATGGTCAGGGTCCGCCTTGATGAGCTTTTCGGTTTCAGCCGCAACGAGGAGTTCAAGGAGAAACTTCCCACCCGTGAACAGGCTGAGGAATGGGTTAACGAAATCCTCGGTGTACTTAAGGAAAGTGCGGGCGAACATTATCATGAGATTCAGCGTTACTTTGTGCTGGAGGCTCTTGACCGTAACTGGAAAGAGCATCTGCTGAACATGGATCACCTGCGCGAGGGTATCGGTCTGCGTGGATATGGACAGAAAGATCCCAAGCACGAATATAAACGTGAAGGTTTTGAACTTTTCCGGGATATGCTTGACCGTATCAAGGAAAACACTATCCGTGCTCTCTGCCATCTGCGTATTGAAACTGAAGTGCGTGAGGACGAATTTCAGCACAAGGACAAACAGCAGGAAGAGCTTGAATATTCAGATGCTGAAGGTGCCGAGTCCAAGAAGAAGCCCAAGCGCCGTTCCGCCCCCAAGGTCGGCCGTAATGACCCCTGTCCCTGCGGTAGCGGTAAGAAGTACAAAAAGTGCTGCGGTAAATAGGCAGCGCATATTTACTCAGATTCGCAGTGGTGAAGCCCGAATGCAGGCTTTGCTGTGAGTATTATAATTAATCCCAAAAAAGCGTTGTAGCGGTAATTTATGCCGTTGCAACGCTTTTCATTTTTTTTATTTGTACGAAAAAATGATCGTGGATATAAATATACGTTGATTGTGCCGGGCAAGATGTGTAGAGAGCTGTTTTCCATTTACGCCGGAAGAAGTTTTTCGGTGTTCCACACAAAATTTAAAATTCATGTGAGGGGATTATGTTTGCTGTATTCTTTCAGACATATCTCAAGCTTTTCTTTATTCTGACCCCGTTTTTCGCTATCTCCGCGTTTATTTCACTTACGCAGGAGATGAGCCCGGCTGAGCGTCGAAAAACAGCTCTGAAGGTCACTGTGGCGGTTATAATCACATCTGTGATTCTCTACCTCTACGGCAGATATATTTTTGAGTTGTTCGGCATAACTCTGGATGCCTTCCGAATTGGTGCTGGTGCTGTCCTTTTCCTTTCCGCTCTGAATATGGTCAATGGTTCTGGCAAGAAGTTCGATGCCGGAAACGAGGATGATGATATCTCGGTAGTTCCGCTGGCTATACCTGTTATTGTCGGTCCGGGAACCATCGGCGCGCTGCTCGTCATGGGCTCCACTGTCTCCGGTTACAAGGATATGCTTCTTGCTGTTATCGCTCTTGTTTGCGCTGTATTAACGGTTGGATTTCTGCTATTTATCTCTTCGGGTCTAAAGCGACTGCTCGGAAGGAGAGGGCTGAATATAATGAGTCGGCTGACCGGTCTCATCGTAGCTTCCATTGCAGCCCAGATTTTTTTTACCGGACTGCGCAATTTCATGCTCAACTAGCTGACCACTCAAGGAGGATCATCTAATGGCAGGTTCCAAAGCACTTACCGACAGGTTTCTGGTCGCACTTTTTAAAAGGGGAAAGGCAGAGTATCTGCCAGTCTCTTACCTGAAAGTTGAAGGAGATAAAGTCCTGGCTCCGGGAGAGAGTGACAAGCTTCCCGAGATACTTTCCACTTTGGTGGATCAGGGGATTTGTGAAGAGAAATCAGGTGAGTTTAAACTGCTTAAAGATCCTTTTGTGTGAAGTCAGTTGTAAGTTTATCAATGTTAAAGGCCGTGAGGGGAAACTCTCACGGCCTTTTCTTTTCAGCTAATAGTCCCTTCAAAGAGGGAAAGGGATAAGTTTATCCGGCTAGTCGACAGGGACGAAGGAACATTCCAGATTCTGTTCCTCATCGACCTCGACCAAAGCGACACAGGCAGGGCGTTCATCGCGGGGGGAGGTGAGGCTCCCGGGGTTAAGCATCTGTACCCCGTCAACAATGGACCAGTCCTGTATATGAGTGTGTCCATAGCAGACAAGGTCAAAGTCCGGCCCGAAGGACTGAGCTACATTACGTGAAACCTGTGATCTGGAACCCCAGCCATGTGCGATCCCGATACGTATACCGTGGAATTGCAGCGACTCCAGCGGTTGAACATAATCAGTTAGCTTCCATTCGTCACAGTTGCCGAGAGCAGCATGAAAGTTGGGGTGCTGACAGAAAAACTGCCAGACAGAAAAGGTGACCATGTCGCCGCAGTGGAGCAGCAGGTCCGCGTCTGCGAGATGATTATTAAAAACCTCCGTGAGCCGTTTGTCCGGCTCACGGAGGTGTGTATCTGAGATTACTGCTATTTTCACTTTACTGTTGCGGTTGTCCATCTGGATTGGTGGTCATTTTAGGCTTGGGGCGGTCGGGATTCAATTTTGAATCCTGAACCTGCTTGGCGCGGTAGCTCAGGTAAGCATCGCGAAGTCCAAGATAAGGATCAATGGATGCGTCCTTGAGGGACTCGTACTCGCCGATATGAAATGACAGCTTGTTGATCTGGTTGTATGCACCTGCGGAAAGGGAATAGTACCAGGGTATTCCGAACCACCAGAAGGGGTTGAGCACGAAAGTATCGATTCCAACACCAACAGCGTCACGCACTGTGGAGGGCCCCAGAAAGGGAATAACGAAATAAGGTCCGTTGGGGATGCCCCAGACTCCGAATGTCTGCCCCATGTCTTCATTACCCATGTAGAGAGGCATTGTGGATTGTGCGTCACCTGCCACATTACCGAGTCCACCAAGCCCTACGATCGAGTTGGCGATAAATTTGGAAGTCTCAGCCCCGGCCGTATAAAACTTGGCCTGAAGCAGACAGCTTGCAAGGCGGACCGGGTAGAGAAGGTTCTGAAAGAAGTTGTTCGCCCAGGTTCTGGGGCGCAGGGGAACGGCCCACATGTAACCCTGAGTAACAGGTTTCATGACATTGAAATACAGGGCATCGTTGAATTCGAACATGGCCCGGTTGTAATCCTGCCATGGATCGTCAGCATAGGCTGCTTCAGTATGTTCTGAGTCGCCCCACATGTCTTCACTGAACTCATCGAATTCTTCCGGGTTGTTTTTTACAGCCCCGACTACGCCCGAACCAACCTGAGCGATGACAACATTCTCTCCACCTTCTTCGGAGCGAACCTGGGAAGGGAAGGTAAGTAGAATAAAAGTCAGCACAATGAAGGCCAGAAGTGCGGTTGAATAGTTTCTGGTCATAAGATGGATCCGTTACTGCTGCCCGGAAGCATCAGTGTTAATTTGTTTGTTTTTGAGTTCGGCACTCTTCTTTTCAAGCCTGGAGAAGAGCTCCTTTTTGCTCGCTTCAAAGCGTTCGGCCGTGCTTGTGTCGATGATGCCCTTGAACTGCGTTCTGTAGTTCTTCACGAGACTGACACCTTCGATCTTAACATCATAAACATTCCACTCGCCGTCCTGAAGTTTCATCCTGTAAAAAACGGGAATGTCGTTCTGATTTGTAAGCAGTCTGGTATCAACCTGAGCATATTTACCTTTAATGATGGTTTCTCTGTCAAAGGCTACCTTCTCCCCCGAATATTCTTCTACCCTGCCTAGATAAGTCTGTTCAAGCAGGTCTGTGAAGAGGGATATGAATTTTTCACGTTCCTGAGGAGTGAACTCCAGCCAGGGGCGTCCGATAGAACGCTTGGAAAGCTCTTCGAAATTAAAGAAATCCTTTATGGTTTCCCTTACTTTGGCTGTCATCTCGTCTTTTTTTTCAGGATGGCCTTTGTATTCAGGATCGTTAAGAACATCAATAACTCCTTGAATACCGGCCCTCAGACGGACCATGGGAGAGTTCTCAGCCGCAGCAAAACCTGCCCCTGCACTTAAGCACAGAAGCAGGATCAGGAATATGGATACAAGTCGTTTCATAATGAAAACCGATTATCTGTTAGTGTTATAACTTATTAGACTTTGCCAAAAACATAGTTACTGATCAAGTCTTCAATATCGATGGCCGATTCTGTTTCAATGATGATTCCGCCTGGCTCAATGGGGTCGCCCACTCCGCCAGGAGTTATCTTAACATATTTATCGCCGATGAGTCCGCTGGTTTTTACTGATGCAATGGCATCGTCAAGCAGTTGTATTTTATTCTCAATACTAAGAGTCAGGACTGCCTTCTGGTTCTGGAGATCAAGCTCGATACTGTCCACAAAGCCTATGGGTACTCCCATCATCTCAACAGGTGCTTTTACCCGCAGGCCTGTAATATCGTTGAAGCTGGCTTTGACATGGTAATGATCATCTGAAAACAAATGTACGTCACCAAGCTTAACGCTCATGTACACTATAGCTATCAGTCCTAAGAATACAAATATTCCTACTGCCGTTTCCTTGGGATACTTTTTCATGCCTCAGTCCGTCTTCAATTAATTGCTATTCAAATCGCCAAAATATTTAGCGCAGTCCATTTTCATTACCGAAGGGTCGAGCGGTGCCATGGTCAGGCGTGAAGCAACCCTGTCTTTTCCCTGACGGTCCAGAAACTGCCTTAGGAATGGATCAGTGGTGTTCATGAGGTCGTTCTTATCGCCTTTAAAAAGGGTTTTACCTTCGCCAAGCACCACAACATAGTCCGCAATGGTTTTCATACTTGCAAGGTCATGACTCACTACAACAACGGTCATGTCAAACCGTTCCTTGAGTTCAAGCAGGAGACCATCCAGCTCGGCCGAGTTGATCGGGTCAAGTCCGGAAGTGGGTTCATCACAGAACAGAATATCCGGGTCCATGACCATGGCCCGGGCAAGACCGGCTCTTTTACGCATTCCCCCCGAAAGTTCATTCGGGTAGTAGGACATGAATTTTTCAAGTCCCACAAGGCTGAGTTTGGACTTAACCACTTCGAAAATCTCGGGCTGTTTCAGACGGGTGTGCTCGCGAAGGGGCAAAGCGACATTGTCGAAAAGTGTCAGGGCCCCGAGAAGAGCTCCATCTTGAAAAAGGACACCGATACGCTGCTTCAGACAGCGGAATGCCTTTCGCTTGAGTTTGTAAATATTGTGATTACCGAGATATACAGCTCCACCCATCGGGGTGTGCAGCTTCAGGATGTTTTTCAACAGCGTAGATTTACCACACCCGGAGCGCCCCAGTATCACTGAAATTCCTCCACCGGGCAGAGTGGCATTTATATTCTCGACCACGACTGTTTTATCGTAGCCGATGGTGAGATTCTCGATTCGTATATCAGGTGCTGATGAATTCATTGCAGTTCCTTAAAAGAGCAGAGAGGTCATCAGGTAGTCGGCTACAAGGACCATTACACAGGACATGACAACAGCAGTTGTTGTAGCCTGGCTTACACCTTCAGGGCCTTTGCCGTCCTTGCGATAGTGGGTAAAGTATCCCTGAAAGCAGCATACGGTACAAACAATAACGGAAAAAACTAGGGATTTTTCAAAGCCTACGGAAATATCACTCCAACTTAGGGAAGACTGCACTCTATGGAAGTAGACTCCTGAATTGCCGCCAAGGAGAGATACGCCGGTCAGATATCCGCCGAATATGCCGATCAGATCAAAGAGAGCGGTGAGTATCGGAAAGGATATCAGGGAAGCTACCAGCTTGGGACTGACCAGATAGTTCATGGGGTTGATGTCCATGAGTTCGAGCGCATCGATCTGCTCGGATATTCTCATGACCCCTATTTCCGCGGTCATGGATGATCCCGCACGGCCGGTAAGCATTATTGCGGTCAGAACCGGACCGAGTTCACGAACCAGTGAAAGAGCCACAGCGGCTCCCAGAAAACCTTCAGACCCGAATTTGGCTAGCGCGTAATATGTCTGAAGACCTATTACCATGCCTGTAAATATTCCGATCAGGGTAATAACAGTGATCGATTTAACCCCGATGAAGTATAGTTCTTTGACTGTTTTGGAAAAAATCCCCAGAGAGCTGAAAACGTGAAGTAATCCCTGGCAAAGGAAAATGCACATAGCACCGGCCTCGCCAAGAATTGTAAGTCCCAGTCTGCCCATCAGGACAAAGGGGTGCATCAGTTTGTTTTCAGTCGCAGTCTGTGTCATTGCTTCAGTGTTTTTTGTTCAATATTTTAGCAGGAAATTGCGATAAATTTCACTTGCCTGCTGATTCAAGCAGAACATTTAACATAATGAGCTTTAAAATAAAAGCATAAGCCGCCGGGATGCTGTATTTAAAACAGTTTCACGGCAGGCCTTTTGTTTAATGTTTCTATTCGTCATCATCCAGCCCGTTCTTGTTCTCCCACCAGCTTGGTGGTGGGCCCAGATACCACCAGTCCTTATGGTCTGTCTCTGATATCTTATCGGCAAGCTGCTGACCAACTTCAGTGCGGAGTCGTTTCAAGGCAGATTCCAACCATTGTCCTGCGTATTTATTGCCCATATCAAGTTCTTCTTTCAGATTCAGGATAAAGTCGATCTGGTCAGCATCCTGCGCAAGTTGGGCTTCAAGGGTCTCGGCCTGCTCAAGTTCTTCCCAGTGCGGAAATATTTTGTCCTCAAGCCCGGTCCCTTGCAGAGTATGGCGCAGTGCTCTGTCTCGGTAACTGCGGTTGTAAATTCGGTTTACATAGTTGAAGTCTCCGGTTCTTGCTTCGTGCAGGTCATGGAAAAGGCACATGAAAACAGTACGAGCCATATCGGCCCCGGCCATTTCAGCAAGAACATAGCCTAGAACAGCCACCCTGTAGGAATGGTCCGCAACAGACTCGGAGCCTGATCCCAGAAACTGATATCCGGTTCGGGGCGTTTTACGCAGCATGCCCACTTCAAAAAGGAAGTCGGCAAGTCTGGTCATCCTGTCCCGGTTTTTAAGATTTTTCATCATAGTAAAAGCTGATTCCGGTAATTTACTTTATTAACGTTACGACCTGTAGTCGGCATTGATGTTGATATATTCCCTTGTCAGATCGGATGCTTTGAGCATTGCTGTTCCGTTTCCGTCTGCTAGAGTGATATTTACATCTACATCCTGTTTGCGCATGACAGGTTCCAGGAGTGCGTCGAGATCTCCCTGGACAGGCTGTCCATTCTCGAAAACAACGATTTTACCGAAAGCAAGGGTAAGACTTCCGGGATTGAATTCAGCACCGCTACGTCCGGCTGCGGCTACAATTCTACCCCAGTTAGGGTCTTCACCGAACAGAGCCGTTTTGACCAGTGGCGAATTGCCTACAGCGCGGACGATCAGTTCAGCATCTTTGTCTGATGCAGCCCCGGTAACCTTTATAGTCATCACTTTTGTCCCGCCCTCGGCATCCTGAACTATCATGTATGAAAGCTGCTGGCACACATCAAGCAACAGTGCTTCGAGTATTTCCCGCTCACCGCTGCTTTCAGCCTTTACTCCCGAGCTTCCGTTAGCCAGAGCGATAACAGTGTCGTTGGTGCTTGTGTCTCCATCAACAGTGATACAGTTAAAACTCTTATCAACACATCTGTGCAGGGCAGTCTGCCACCAGTCCTCATCGACTTCTGCATCACAGACAACAAAACCGAGCATGGTCGCCATATCAGGTGAGATCATACCGGCCCCTTTGCACATTCCCAAAATTCGGACGGGACTCCCGTTGATTTCTGCTTCTCCCCAGGCAAGCTTGGGGAATTTATCAGTAGTCATTATGGCTTTGGCTGCCTTTACCGGATCATCCTTGCCTACTCTGGAGGCAAGCTTCGGAGCGGCTGTTCTCCATTTGTCCATATCAAATCTGGGTCCGATTACGCCCGTCGAAGCCGGAAGCAGATCCCGTGAAAGAATATTCAGCTCATTTGCCAGCAAGTCAAGGCTCTCCCGGCAGTCGGCAAGTCCGGCTTCTCCTGTGCAGGCATTAGCCAGACCGGCGTTAACCAGAATACCTCGGACCATTCTGGATTCCTTCAATATTTCTTTTCCAGCAAGCACCGGAGCGGCCTGAAATTTATTTTTGGTGAAAACGGCGGCTGCCGCGGCCGGAGTTTTACTTATGATCAGAGCTAGATCGTCACGTCCGCTGTATTTAAACCCAGCATCAAGGCTGGCAAATTGGTATCCTTTAGGTGTGGGGAGCATTGTCTGTACCTCTTTTTAATTGCTGCACGGCTGTTTCTGCAGCTTGATTGAATCCTGTTACTCGGTTGATTAATTCCCTGCAAGATAAAATGACTGATTAAAACAAAACTCTTGTTATTTACAAAAAAAGGGCCTGTCCTGAAGGACAGACCCTGTAATCATTACAATGCAGTAGTGAATTAATTGAGTATGTCCGGGCGAACTACTTCCACTTTAGCTTTGGATCGCAGTTCTGCCAGAAAGGCATTGAACACTTCATTTGCACGCTGCTGGTAAAGAGCGTTCATGATCATGTCTTTCTGAGCTTCCCATGCTTCTTCTTTGGGCGGAATGCGATCATCAACACGGGCGACAATGAAACCGCCGGGAAGTTCAAAAGCCTGACTGAGCCACTGGTCTTTCTTAGCGGCGAAAGCTGCTTCGGAAAGGCGGGCATTCATGCCAAGACCGGGAACAAAACCGTCTCTGCCGAAAGGCTCGGAAGTTTTCAGATCCTTTTTGATGGATTTAAGTGTCTTGGCTTCGGTCGCTTTGTTGGTAAGCTGTGCCATAATGGCCATTGCTTTAGCCTGAGCCAGTTTCATTGCTTTCTGCTGGTTCAGAAAGTTGCTGATATCTTCCTTGGCTTCTGAAAGCGGGCTTACAGATGCAGGAATATCCTGAATCTTTTCAGCAATAAGATAACCGTTGTCGATAGCGATAGGCATCTCGGTTGCAGTTTTGTTCGGCAGTGCAAGAATGGTTTTAGCTGCATCTTCTTTCATCCCGAATGCACGGGTGAGATTCTGCAGTGTAGCCTGCTCGCTTTTCTTGAAAGCAATACCGATTTCATCTGCAACCTTGTCCATGTTCATTCCGGAAGCGATGAGGTCAATTGCATGGTCGAGTTTATCACTGATGGTATCAGATGCTTTTTCTTCAGCAATGGCGGTTCTGATGTCTTCTTTCACCTGTTCAAAGCTCTTCTGGCCTTCTTCGCGCACATCATCAACCTTGATGATATGCCAGCCGAACCGGGTTCTGACAGGTTCACTCAGTTCTCCCTTTTTTAAAGAGAAAGCTGCTTCTTCAAAAGGTTTAACCATCGCACCGCGTCCGAACCAGCCAAGTTCTCCACCTTTTGGACCGCTGGGACCTTCGGAGTATTTTTCAGCCAGTTTAGCAAAATCCTGACCGGATTTGGCTTTGGCCAGAATTTTCTTGATTTCTTTTTCAGCTTTTTCTGCATCCGCCTCAGGAGCATTCTCATCAACCATCAGCAGGATGTGGCGTGCTTTAACCTGTTCTTCCTGAACGTAATTGTCTTTATGGGCTTCGTAGTAGCTTTTGACATCTTCAGGGGAGACTTCCTCATAAATGGAAAGCTCTTCCGGGGTGAAGGCAATATATTTGATCACAGCACGGGCCGGAACAGTGAAGTTCTCAGGGTTGGCCTTGTAGTAATCTTCTATTTCTTTATCACTGATCTTAACCATATCCACAAAGTCTGCACCGGGGATATAGTAGTAGTCGATCTGGACTTTTTCGGAAGCAGTGTCGAAAAGTTCACGGGCTTCCTGCTCAGTTGGTTTTACCGGCAGAGTTACGTACTGCTGCAGCTTCTGGATGAGGCTGCTGTTACGGATGTCGTTTTCAAAGGTCGCTGCGGACATCTGTCTGGAGCGCAGAAAATTGTTGTAGAGATCCATGTCGAACTTGCCGTCAGCTCCTGCAAAAGCGGGGATTGTACTGATAGTATAGGAAAGTTCGCTGTTGGAAACGGCAATTCCCAGTTTTTGGGCTTCAGCTTCTAGCAGCTTCTGGCTGATCATCTGGCCGAGAACCGCATTTTTGAATTCAGGAGACTGAAGCTGGTCAGCGTCAACATCAGGATTCTGGGTACGCATGGAATCAGCAGTTTCACGGTAAACCTTGATGAATTCCTGGGTGGGGATGGGCTCATCATTTACGTATGCAATAACAGGGTCGGTGTTGCCGTTGAATCCGCTCATTCCGAAAGCGAAAACAAAGACAATGATGATGATTGCGAACAGGATTTTAATACCCCAGTTCTGGGCATTTTGGCGCAGAATGTCCATCATGGCTTCTTCATTCTCCGTTTGCAGCCTTGCTGCGTTCAAGGTTGGTCGTGTCTATCAGCAGCAGGGTGTCCATTAAGTCACGGACACCCTGCACCTCATTATTTACAGTTGCTTGCCTACGTAGTTGAGCAGGCCACCGGCCTTGATTATGGCCAGTTCTTTTTCCGAGAGATCGTTTGTAACTCTGATTTCGCTACCGTCTGCAGTTTTGGCTGCGGATTCTCCGCCGGGGAGAATTTCGGTGGTGTTCAGGGTCAAAGATGTTCCCTCGGAAAGTCTTTCGTAATCACTCTTGTCCGAGAGTACAAGGGGTAGAATACCAAAATTGATCAGGTTGGCTCTGTGAATGCGTGCCAGAGACTTAACAATGACAGCCACAACGCCCAGATGACGGGGGCCGAGAGCCGCATGTTCACGACTGGAACCCTGTCCGTAGTTTTCCCCTCCAAGTATTATTCCACTATCGGATTTTTTCATGCGGTTGACAAAGTCCTCGTCTACACGGCTGAAAATATATTCACTGATCGCAGGAATATTGGAACGCAGAGCTGTGATCTGAGCTCCTGCAGGAAGAATGTGGTCGGTAGTGATGTCATCGCCTACTTTGAGACGGATTTCAGAGGAAACTTCATCCGGCAGGGCAGAGAAAGTTTCAAGGGGAACAATGTTTGGTCCTCGCACGATTTGAACTTCTTCCCGGTTTTCCGGAGGAAAGATGAAAAGATTGCGGATTGAAGGAACCTCGGCGGGAAAGTCAATTTTCTCGGGAGGTGTTCCCCATGTGGCAGGATCTGTGAACTCTCCGGCCAGAGCAAGTTTCGCTGCAGTCTGCGGGCTTGCGAGGTATACCTGCGCATCCTGGGTTCCGCTGCGGCCTTCGAAGTTGCGGTTGAATGTCCTTACACTCACCCCTGCTGAAGTGGGAGAGCCGCCCATGCCGATGCAGGGGCCGCATGTACATTCAAGCAGTCTTGCGCCGGAGTCCAGAAAATTGGCAATGAGTCCGTCGGAGGCAAGCATTTTAAGAACCTGCTTCGAGCCGGGAGAGATCATCAGATCCACACCTTCAGGAAGCTGCTGTCCTTCGAGGATGAGTGCAGTGGTTTTCAGGTCCGAGTATGAGGAGTTGGTGCAGGAACCGATCGCACTCTGGTTGACCTTCAGTCCGGCCAGTGACTTTACGGTCACTACGCGGTCGGGCATATGAGGCTGGGCGACGAGCGGCTCAAGTTCGGAAAGATTGATCTCGATGGTTTCAGCATATGCAGCGTCAGCATCAGCCACCAGTTCTTCCCAATCCTCTTCACGTCCCATGGCTTTGAGAAAAGTTTTAGTGTTTTCATCACTGGGGAAGATGGAAGTTGTGGCGCCGAGTTCTGCACCCATGTTGGTGATTACGGCCCGTTCGGGGACGGACAGGGATTTTACTCCTTCGCCGCCGAATTCAAAAACTTTACCTACCCCGCCTTTAACGGTCAGCATTCCAAGCAGGTGCAGGATAATGTCTTTGGCGGAAGCCCAGCCTGTGAGTGATCCGGTCAGTTCAACACGGACTACTTTGGGCATGGGGATGGAGTAGGGCTGGCCGGCCATGGCAAGAGCCACGGAAAGCCCCCCCGCTCCCATTGCCAGTGAACCGAGTCCACCGGCAGTGGGTGTGTGGCTGTCGGAGCCGATCAGGGTTTTGCCGGGTTTGGCAAAGTTCTCCAGATGCAGCTGATGACATATGCCTGTTCCGGCAGGGGAGAATACGACACCGTGTTTCGCGGCAATCGTGCGCAGGTACTGATGGTCATCGGGGTTGCGGAAACCCATTTGCAGGGTGTTGTGATCCACGTAACTTACGGAAAGTTCAGTCTGGACCTTGTCGATGCCCATTGCTTCAAATTGCAGGTAAGCCATTGTGCCGGTGGCATCCTGAGTTAAAGTTTGATCTATTCGAAGACCAACTTCGCTTCCCGGTGTCATTTCACCGTTGAGAAGATGTGCCGAAATGATCTTTTCAGTAATATTTAAACCCATGATACCTCCAGATTGTCTGTGCTTATCCAAGCAGATTTGAAACAAAGTGTCCTGTGTACGAAATGTCCCTCTAACTCTTCATAAAGTTGCCCGCTAAAGCTGTTATGAAGCAGGGGACTTCCAATTATCCTTCCATTCCGAGGCGCATTCGGTTTATTTTGCGTTGACGGATGTCAATCTCCACTTCCAGACGTAATTTGTCCTGCTGAGAATCGAATATTTCTTTCGCGAAAAAGATTCCTTCAGAAGGAACTTCACTCTCCATCAGCTTTTTGATTCGCTGCAGGCAGAGTTCCAGTTCCTTCTTGAAGTTCTCAATTTCAACTTCGATTTCAGGGATGCTAATCGATTTTGATTCTTCTTCGGGTTTTTGATTCATCTCTTTTCTTTACCTCAGGGTCTTTGAGTCCGTTGATTTCCGGCAGGCTGTTGTAAAGGGTCCAGTAGCGGGGCCAGAGATCGTTCATTTCACCGGGGTTTTCGATTGAAATTCCCGGACGCATCCAGGCCATAAGCCCGAGAGCGATACCAAAGAAGGGGGTCGGGGCAGACCATGCTTCGTCCCATTTGAGACGACCGGGCATGATTGTCAGCGCGTGGTCGCCGCGCTCATATCTGACGCCGAGCCTTTCAAGAAATTCGATTCCCTGTTCAAACATGACCGGATCAGTAATGTTGTGAACAAGGCTTTCTTTGCGTGAGTTAAGGGCAAGGGCAAGCCCGACCGGGAACATGTCTTCAGCCTGACCGGTATTCAAATCTATTTCATCAGCAGTTTCACCTTTGACCGCGCTGATGCTGGATTTGCTAATATCAATTTCAATTCCTCCGGCATCAAGAACAGCCAGCGCATCATCTGCAACCTGCGAACCAACAGGCCAACTGCCATTGATTGTCACTTTGCCTCCGGCAAAAGCAGGTATTGCCAGCAGGGCCGCACATAAAGCGGGCTCCAGGCTTATTTCAGGCTGCTGGGGAAATTCAGCACCGGCAGCGGCTTTAACGGAAAATTCAGTGTCGGAGAGCTTGGTTTTAATACCGCAGCTTTTAAGAACTTTTGCCACTTCATTAAAAATGTGGCTGCCATGCCAATCGGCGGGGAATTTGAGTGTAAGCCCCTGTTGATATGTCCAGCCTGCTAGAGCAAGCGCTGCTGCAAATTCGGCAGGGGTATCTTCAGACAGTTCGATAGAAGAAGCCATCCGGCCTCCGCACTCAAGTCTTGCCGGCAGGCCGTGGCTTTGGAGGTCCAGCGTATTTAATCTGGCACCGAGCTTACCGAGAACGCTGGAAAGCGGCCTGGTGTCATACTGCTTGAGAATCGGACCACCGGCAACTTTAAACTTGCCTGTTGTTTTGAGTCCGAAAGCGAGTACCAGAAACATGGTCATGGGGTCGTCGCCAGCAAATATGAGCTTGTCCTCGAACTCGAGTCCTTCTCCGGGGCGTGAATCGATTGATTCACCCTCCCATGAAAGGTGAGCTCCGGCCTGGTTGAAAGCCTTGGTCAGCTCAGTGATCTGGTTATTAATACATAGAGGGGCGAGCGATGTCTCTGCTCCGCAGGCGGCAGCCATTGCTATCCAGAGCTTGGACTGGAAAAGAGAACAGGGCCCATCAAAGGTAACATCGACCGGTCTCTGCGGGGGAGAGAGAATGTAAGCGGAAAGCTTACGGTTCTCCGGTTTGGCTACTGCGGCGTAGGCAAGGTTGTTAAGCTGCTCGAAAACACGACGCGCTGTTTTAAGGTCGAATTTTTTATTAGCTGCTTCTGCGGACCAGGTTTCAAAGATCCGCCTTTCCATATCCGGATCACCAAGCGGCAGACCTTTCTGCTTCCTTTTGGAAGCGGCCTTACCCATAAGGTAGTTTCTGCGGGATATAATGGACAGAAGACGAGCGTCGAGCTCTTTGATCTCGTCGAGCAAAGATGTTCTGCGCGGTGCGCTTGCACCGTCTTTTTCAAATTTTTTATAGTTGGGCATTTTTGTATCCTGAAATGTGATATAGGGAAGACCGACTTTCTAGCGTGATTTTCCCTGATGAGCAACCCTAAATGTCTATCCGCAAAATTAACAGTCCATCATCCTGAAATCTGGTCAGTTGTCAACAATTAAAAAAGGGAGGAAGCGTTGCCGCCTCCTCCCTGAATAAGCAAGTAGAGATACTACTTTAATTACATTGCGTCGCCGGAAGCTGCGCCCTGCATTTTGACTTCAACCTTTTCGGTGAGGCCTTCGTAGTATTCACGGAGCTGTACGAGAACTTCGTCACGACCGAAGTGATCAACGATTTCTGCGCCGTCGGAAAGAGCTTTACGCAGCTTGGTTCCGGAGAGAATTACGCGATCTTCTTTGGAGTGAGGGCAGGTTCTCAGGGAAGCCATGCCGTCGCACTTGTAGCAGTAGAAAGTCCAGTCAATTTTCATGGGCTCACAAAGAAGTGCTTTGCCGGGCTCGGGGCAAGCTTCAGTTGCGTAAGGAATCTTGTCAAAGATATCCTGAGCTTCGAACAGACCGTAGAAGTCACCAACACCAGCGTGGTCACGACCGATGAGCATGCGGTTTACACCGTAGTTCTGACGGAAGGTAGCGTGGAGCAGGCCTTCACGGGGACCGGCGTAACGCATATCGAGGGGGTAACCAGCCTGGATAACGTTTTCTTTAACGAAGTAGTGCTCAACGAGGGTGTCGATTGCTTTAACGCGAACTTCTGCGGGGATGTCACCGGGCTTCAGGTTACCGATCAGGGAGTGGATCAGGCAGCCGTCACAAACTTCGATGGAAATTTTTGCCAGGAATTCGTGAGAGCGGTGCATGGGGTTACGCAGCTGGAGAGCGGAAACAGTGGACCAGCCTTTTTCGTCGAACATTGCGCGGGTTTCTGCGGGACGCAGGTAAACGCCTTTGTACTGCTCGGGGTATTCACCTTCGGAGAGAACTTTAACGGGACCGGCCAGGTTGTACTTCTTCTGAGCCATAACCATCTGAACACCGGGGTGATCTTCGAGAGCGGTTTTCCAGAAGATGTCGTCAGCGGACTCTTCGCCTTCACCTTTGAAGACCTGGTAGCATTCCCATTTCTTGTCTTCTTCGGTCATTTCGTATTTTTCTTCGATCTTCATGGTAGCGTAGATTTCGCCGTCTTTTTCGAGAGCGATTTCGTCGCCGACTTTAACGTCTTCGTCATCGGTGTCGAGAGTTACCGGAACAGGCCAGAAGGTGCCGTCTTCCAGCAGGAATTTTTCACAAACGCCTTTCCAGTCAGCTTTACCCATGAAACCGTTGAGGGGAGAGAAACCACCACATCCCATCATGATGAGGTCGCCCTTTGCGCGGGCAGAAATTTCGATCTTTTTCAGACCTTCGGCTTTTTTCTGTTCTTCAGCGAGTTCTGCGCCTTCGAGCAGGCAGCAAACGAGGCCTTTGCCACCGTGAGGGGCTACGAGCTTGGACATGTTTACGTCTCCTTGTAGTAATTATTTTTCAACACCTTGGCCTTCCGCAGGTCCTCAGAACTAAAATCTGTGACCGGTTCGCCCGGGCAAACGCTCAATAATGGCGTGGACTGCGAAACGAAAATATCTATACCATCTGTCAAGAAAAAGACAATCGAATAAATCGAAAAGCTCTTTTTAAGTCCTGACGCTTTAGAGGGTTTATGAATGGTTTGTGAAAGAAATGTCAAGGGCAAAATTGATGGTCAGTGAATTTTTTCACGATAGTAAGGGTTATGATAAGAATGCCATATGTTACTTTGAAATATAAATTGAGTAATTGTGAGATGTTATGTGGATATCATTGGGTGGGCAGGTGCGTCGTTAATAGAGTAGGGGTTTTCATAAATTGTGTTTGATTGGTTAATCAATTGAAATTGCGGTGTATAGTCTATTCTTGCGGTATGGAATTTATCGTGGCCGATAAAGTTTATTTAGACGTGTTATTGATAAAATCTAGAAAAAGTCGAAGCAATATCTAGTTGTAAAGAACGCAAAAACAATTGTTTACGCGAGTTGTGAAGATTGTGTCATATTCTGAAAAAAAGGCTTGCAATCAAAGGGCAGAATGAACTAAAAGCTCTTCATGATGGAACACATTCATGTTTCATGTTGTTATTGAGGAGCCCTGACAGGCTCTTGAAAATCGGACAACAGCGGTGTTCCTCAGCCATTTATTCAGAAAGGTTGAAATTAGCTTGTTCTAAATTTCACTTTCACCTTGACACCAGTTGACGGGCTTGATAGTTACTAATTTCACGAGCCTGAAAATTTGGGCAAGATTATAAATGGTTATAGGATGTCGGTGATTGATAACATTAAACCCTTTTAGGAGGACTAGGTATGCCGACCTTTGTCAATCCGGAAAAGTGTGATGGCTGTAAAGGTGGAGAAAAGACCGCCTGCATGTACATCTGCCCCAACGATCTCATGATCCTGGACCCCGAAGAAATGCGCGCTTACAACCAGGAGCCTGAAGGCTGCTGGGAGTGCTACTCTTGTGTAAAAATTTGTCCCCAGGGCGCTATCGAAGCTCGTCCTTACGGTGACTTCGCACCCATGGGCGGTACTTCTATCCCCATGCGTTCCGCTGAAGACATCATGTGGACTGTTAAGTTCCGTAACGGAAACGTTAAGCGCTTCAAGTTCCCCATCCGCACCACCCCGGAAGGTTCCATCAAGCCTTATGAAGGTAAGCCCGAGCCGACTGATCTGGACAACGAGCTGCTCTTCACCGAAACCGAACTGGCTACCCCCAAAGAAGTTCTCGGTCAGAAGTTCGACGTAGCTGACGCAGACAAAGTCACCACTTGGAAGGATCTGGATTAATCACTGCTAAGCGTTTGCCTTAGGTGTATTAATTCACGAAAACAAAAACCTAATTAAGGAGGAAACATGCCTCTTCTCCCTAGCAAAGAAGCTGCTAAAGGTGTTGCTCTCGCAGAACCTGAGCTGATAGAAAAAGACGTTGACCTGCTCCTCGTAGGTGGCGGTATGGGTAACTGCGGTGTTGCTTATGAAGCAATGCGCTGGATCGAAAAAGTTGGTGGCGACATCTCCATCATGCTCCTCGATAAAGCTGCTATGGAACGTTCCGGTGCTGTTGCACAGGGTCTTTCCGCTATCAACACCTACCTTGGCGAAAACGACGCTGATGACTACGTACGCATGGTTCGTACTGACCTCATGGGCCTCGTTCGCGAAGACCTTATTTTTGACCTCGGCCGTCACGTTGACGATTCCGTTCACCTTTTTGAAGAGTGGGGCCTTCCCTGCTGGATCAAAAAAGACGGTAAGAACCTTGACGGTGCTGCTGCTAAAGCTGCTGGTCTCTCCCTGCGCAATGGCGACGCATGCGTACGCTCCGGTCGCTGGCAGATGATGATCAACGGTGAGTCCTACAAGTGCATCGTTGCTGAAGCTGCTAAAATGGCACTCGGCGAAGATAACTACATGGAACGTATCTTCATCGTTAAGATGCTCCTGGACGCCAACGAGCCTAACCGTATCGCTGGTGCTGTAGGTTTCTCCACTCGTGAAAACAAAGTATACGTATTCCGCTGCAACGCTGCTGTTGTTGCATGTGGTGGTGCTGTAAACGTTTACCGTCCTCGCTCCACTGGTGAAGGTATGGGTCGTGCTTGGTACCCCGTATGGAACGCTGGTTCCACCTACACCATGTGTGCTCAGGTTGGCGCTGAAATGACCATGATGGAAAACCGTTTCGTACCCGCTCGTTTCAAAGACGGTTACGGTCCTGTTGGCGCATGGTTCCTGCTCTTCAAAGCTAAAGCCACCAACTACAAAGGCGAAGACTACTGCGAAACCAACCGCGCAATGCTCAAGCCTTACGAAGATCGCGGCTACGCTAAAGGTCACGTTATCCCGACCTGTCTGCGTAACCACATGATGCTCCGTGAAATGCGTGAAGGCCGCGGCCCCATCTACATGGACACCGCTACCGCACTGCAGAACACCTTCAAAGAGCTGTCCCCCGCTGAGCAGAAGCACCTCGAGTCCGAAGCCTGGGAAGACTTCCTCGACATGTGTGTTGGTCAGGCTAACCTCTGGGCTTGTCAGAACATCGAACCTGAAAACTCCGGTTCCGAAATCATGCCCACCGAGCCTTACCTCCTCGGTTCTCACTCCGGTTGCTGCGGTATCTGGACTTCCGGTCCGGACGAAGACTGGGTTCCCGAAGATTACAAAGTTAAAGCTGACAACGGTAAAGTCTACAACCGTATGACCACCGTTAACGGCCTCTGGACCTGTGCTGACGGTGTTGGCGCATCCGGTCACAAGTTCTCTTCCGGTTCTCACGCTGAAGGTCGTATCGTTGGTAAGCAGATGGTTCGCTGGGTTGTTGACCACAAGGACTTCAAACCCACTTTGAAAGAAGACATCAAAGAACTCGCTAAAGAGATCTACCAGCCCTGGTACACCTACGAAGAAGGTAAAGGCATCTCTACCGACCCCGTAGTTAACCCCAACTACATCACTCCCAAGAACTTCATGATGCGCCTTGTTAAGGCAACTGATGAATACGGTGGTGGTGTTGGTACCATGTACGTTACCTCCAAGTCTCTCCTGCACACCGGTTTCAAACTTCTCGAAATGCTCGAAGAAGACTCCAAGAAACTGGCTGCTCGTGACCTTCACGAACTCATGCGCTGTTGGGAACAGTTCCACAGACTGTGGACTGTACGCCTGCACATGCAGCACATCGAATTCCGTGAAGAATCCCGTTACCCCGGTTTCTACTACCGTGGTGACTTCATGGGTCTGGATGACTCCAAGTGGAAATGCTTCGTCAACTCCAAGTACGACGTTGAAAAAGGCGAAACCGCTGTATTCAAAAGAGCATACCACCAGATCATCCCCACCTAAGCCGGGAATGATATATGCGGCTGCGGGCTTAACGCCCGCAGCCGTTCTTTTACGGCTTGCACTGAAATGGTCTGAATCCGTATTGCGACCTACGGTCGGTGTCCGGGTTTGGGCCATTTTATGGCTAAGGGCCTCAAAGAGTTCAGGAGGATAGAGAATGTCAAATAGCATACTTGTCGTAGGCGGCGGGTTCAGCGGAATTACTGCTGCTCTCGAAGCCGCTGAAGTAGGCCATGAAGTCTTCATCGTGGAGAAGGCGCCGTATCTGGGTGGCCGGGTGATGCAGCTGAATAAATACTTTCCTAAGCTGTGTCCTCCTTCCTGCGGTCTGGAGATTCAGTTTCAGAGAATCAAAAACAATAAGAACGTCAAGTTCTTTACCTTGGCTGAAGTGGAATCCATCAGTGGTTCCAAAGGCAATTTTGAAGTCAAGGTCCGTATCAAACCCAGATATGTCGGTCCCGGCAGTGTTGAACTTTCTGAAGTCATCGAAAAGCTGACCAATGATGTCACCGATGAATTCGAGTTCAAACTGGCTGACCGTAAAGCCCTTTACATGGATGTACCTTTTGCGTTTCCCTCTAGGTATGTTCTTGAAAAGGAAAACTGCACTGATGAAGACCTCAAGCTCCTCGAAGGCGTCGATGTAATCGACCTTAAAGAAGAGGAAAAGGTCATCACACTTAATGTAGGTTCCATCGTTTACGCTACCGGCTGGAAGCCTTACGATGTTACCAAACTTTCCAATCTTGGTGCCGGCACCGTTAAGAACTGTGTTTCCAACATGGCTCTTGAGCGTCTGGCTGCTCCCAACGGACCCACCAACGGAAACATTGTGCGTCCTTCGGACGGTGCACAGCCCAAAAACATCGCATTCGTACAGTGTGCGGGATCCCGCGATGAAAACCACCTCAATTTCTGTTCCTACATCTGCTGCATGGCTTCTCTGAAGCAGGCTGCATATGTCCGCGATCAGTTCCCTGATGCAAAGGTCACTATCTATTACATCGACCTGCGTACTCCGGGCCGTTACGACAAATTTGCCAAGCGCATTCTTTCCGATGACAAGATCAATGCCGTAAAGGGCAAGGTCGCTGAAGTCGAGGAAGTTTCCGGTACCGGCAATGTGCTCGTCACAGTTGAGGATGCTGAAACCGGCATCAAGGCACAGAACGAGCATGATCTCGTTGTACTGGCTACCGGTATGCAGCCCAGCCTCGCTGGTACTCCGGTTCCTTCCGGTGTACAGGTTGACGATCAGGGCTTTATTGTCGGCGGTGAGGAACAAGGCATTTTCGCTGCAGGGTGTGCTAAGCAGCCTCTGGATGTCATGAAGACAGCCCAGTCCGGTACTGCTGCCGCTCTTAAAGCGATCCAAACGGTGATAGGGAGGTAAGTCGACATGCCCGAAAAAATCGGTGTTTATTTCGACCAAGCAAGCGTTTCTCCTTACCTTGACGCCGAAGAGATGGCGGAACTCGTAGGCCGTGTACACGCCAGCGTGTGCCCGGTGATTAAAGTTCACCCCCGTCTCAATAGCGAGGAAGGAAGAAAGCTTATTCAGGAAGATATCGACGCTGGCAACGTTGACGCAGTATGTATCTGCGGCACCAGCCCTCGCGTTGACTGGGATATTTTCGACTTTGACGGTGTCGTTGTCGAACGAGTCAACCTGCGTGAACAGTGCATCAAGGTTTTCAGGAACCCCGACGGCACCATGCCTGATCCGGAAGGTGAAGTTCCCGAACTCCTCAAAATCATGGCTAACGAATACGTCAAGATGGGTATCACCAAACTGACCAAAACCAATAAAGTGGAGTCTCAGGCTTTTGACCCCACAAAAGTGGTTATGGTTCTCGGTGGTGGTTTCACCGGTCTTACAGCGGCTCTTTACGCAGCCAAGACCAACCATGATGTTATTCTGGTGGAAAAGGAAGCAAACCTCGGCGGTAAAGCTGCAGGTATGTATAAAACCTTCCCTCTTTCCTACCCTTACCTCGAAGCCCATGAAACTGGTATTGAGGCCCTTATATCTGAAGTTCAGTCGAATTCCAGAATCAAGGTGCTCACCTCAGCACAGCTTGATGCACTCGAAGGCGCTCCCGGACAGTACACTGCTAAAGTGAAAACTGCTTCCGGCGTTGAAGAGATGCCTGTCGGCGCATGTGTTCTGGCTACCGGTTGGGTTCCCCAGGATACCAAATACGTAGAGCCCATGGGTTACGGTAACTCAAAGGTTGTTACTGCTGCCGAGTTCGAAAAGATGGTCAAGGAAGGCAACATGAATGCTTCTTCCGTAGCCTTCGTTCTTGATACTCGTTTGAGCGAAAAGCAGTTTGCAGCTGAAGAGGAAGCTTACGCTAACCGTACTGATGAGCAGATTGCTGCAGATGACGCTGCCGCAGCCGAAGCTGCAGAAGGTGAAGAGGAAGATGTATTCGTTTACGAAGACATGGAATCCTACAAGCACCTTCCTTACAGCTCCGAGCTCAATAGCCTCGTTGCTCTCAAGCAGGCCAACTACGTACGTGAAAAGAATGAAAACGCTGTTGCCTACATCATTTATGATCACATGATGGTTCCCGGCGTTAATGAGCGTTACTACCGCGCAGCACAGGACGATGCCGGCATTATGCTGACCAAGGGTTCCGTAACTTCCATCAAGGAAGAGGGCGGCAACATGGTCATCTCTGCCGACAACACCCTGCTGGGCGAACATATTGAAGTCGAAGCTGAACTGGTCGTTGTTCCTACCGGTATGGTTCCTACCACCGCGCATGATCCGACCATCAACCTCGTCTACAGACAGGGTCCCGCGTTCCCCGATCTCCAGCAGTTCGACGGCTACGCAGACTCTAACTATATCTGCTTCCCTTACGAAACACGCCGTACCGGTATCTATGCCGCAGGTTGTGTGCGCCAGCCCATGTCCATGGGGCTCGCCCGTGAGGATGCAGCCGGTGCTGTTCTGAAAGCGATTCAGTGTATCAACTCCATCAACCATGGCGTTTCCGTACACCCCCGCTCCGGTGACAACACCTATCCTGTTTTCAACTTCATGCGCTGCACCCAGTGTAAGCGTTGTACCGAGGAATGCCCCTTCGGCGCCCTGGATGATGATGAAAAAGGAACACCAATGCCGAATCCTTCCCGTTGCCGCCGCTGCGGTACCTGTATGGGTGCCTGCCCTGAGCGCGTAATTGGATTTGATAACTATAACATCGACATGATCGGTTCCATGATCAAGCAGGTTAACGTTCCTGATGATATGGAAGTTGACGGACCCCGTTTTATCGTACTGGCCTGTGAAAACGATGCCTATCCGGCACTCGACATGGCTGCTATGCGCGGTAAAGGCTGGTCCCCCTACGTTCGTGTTGTTCCCGTCCGCTGCCTCGGCTCCGTAAACACCATCTGGATCGCAGACGCTATGTCCAAGGGTGTTGACGGTGTTCTTCTGCTCGGTTGTAAATACGGCGAAGACTACCAGTGCCACTTTGTTAAGGGCTCTGAGCTTTGTAACCGCCGTATGGAAAACGTTGCTGATTCTCTCAACAGACTCGGCGTTGAACCTGAGCGTGTTGTCCAGGCTGAACTTGCCATTGACGAATACGACAAAGTTCCCGACATGATCGACACTTTCGTAAACGACATGATCAAGATCGGTCCTAACCCGTTCAAGGGCTACTAGGAGGTAGACGCGATATGCAGAAAGATATTCGCATTAAACCGGATCTGCAGTTCGTAAAAGAACTTCAGGAAGTCGGTGGCGAAGGCGTCAAGAAGTGCTACCAGTGCGCAACCTGCTCTGTAGCATGTCCCCTCTCGCCTGCCGATAATCCTTATCCGCGTAAGGAAATGGTATGGGCTCAGTGGGGCCTTAAGGATAAACTTGAAACGGACATCGATATCTGGCTGTGCCACAACTGCGGAACCTGCTCCGACCTGTGCCCCCGTGGCGCGCGTCCTGCAGACCTGCTCGCAGGGCTTCGCAACATGGCTTACAAAAAGATGATGACTCCGACCATTATCGGTGAATGGATGAGCTCCCCCAAGCACCTGCCCAAACTGATTGCCATTCCTGCTGCAATCTACATGGTGATCTGGTTTATTATGGCCGGAGTTCGCGGTTCCTTCCTTCCTCTCAAGGACGGAAAAATCGTCTATGGTCATCTCTTCCCCGGTGATTTCACCATTGACCCGATCTTCATGATTGCCTTCGGCTTCATGGTTTGGACCTTCTACAAAGGAGTGAAAAACCTCATTGAATCCTTCAAGGACCAGCCTAAGGTCTTTGCTGTAGGTGACAAATCTGAAAAGCCCAGCATGCTTGAGTGTTTCATTGACGTTTGCAAAAACGAACTGCTGACTCACTCTAAGTGGAAAGAATGCGGCGAAACCAACGAAGCTGACGAGCAGAAATTCAACGGTCACCGTTACATAATGCTCGCCTTCATCTTCCTGATGATTGTAACCGGTGTGGTTGCTGTTACCCACTGGGGCGGAAAGATTATTCCTTTCCTCACCCCGATCGGTCACACTCCCATGCCTCTGTGGCATCCGGTTAAGATTCTGGCCAACGTTGGCGCAGGGCTCCTGATCTACTCCCTCGTTCTGCTGACCAAACGTCGTCTGAACCAGGACCAGGAAGTCCACGGTTCCAGTTACTATGACTGGTACCTGCTCGGTCTGATCTGGACTATCGCAGTAACTGGTATCATGTGTGAACTTCTTCGCCTTCTCGGCGTGGCGATTCTCGCATACCCCATGTACTACGTACACCTGATCTCCGTATTCATGATGTTTGTCTATCTGCCGTGGTCCAAGCTGGGACACCTTGTCTACAGGACTGCAGCTTTAACTTATGCAAGATACATCGGCCGTCTTCCCATGCCGGTCCGTGAAGAAAAGACTTTTACTCTGTAATAGAGCAAGGAGGAACAAATCATGTCTGAAGCACGTAAAACTTTCCCCATGAGCACCTTTGTCTCCTACATCAAAGGTGGCGAAAGCAACAACTCTGTTCAGGAACTTCTGGCTTACATGACCCAGAAAGACATCGATGCTGAATTCGAACCTTTTGCTGCAGCTCTCGCTAAAGCATGGATCTACGAACAGCATCCTGAACTCGCTAAAATGAAAACCGGTCAGGTTGCAGGTCTTGGTGAGAACGTCTCTGTTGGCGCTCTTCCCGGTGACGTAATGGTTCAGGTTGACGCTATCTTCGAGAAGCTGGCTGACTACCGCGCTAACGTTACTGACCAGGCTGCTAAAATTCAGGATCTGGAAACCAAACTTGCTGCAGCTGAAGGCAAACTCGGTGAAACCGAAAAAGCTCTGGCTGAATACAAAGGCAAGTGTGAAGCTTTTGAAGCTGCCGGTAAAGACGAAGGCGACAAAGTTATCGTTACTTCCCAGGAAAAAGTTGAAGAGTACATCGGCAAGGTTGATGAACTCCTCAAGATGATCGAAGACGTCAAAAAGCACGGTGTTGTAACTGTTGCTGCCGGTGCAGTTGCTGAAGGCGCAGCTCCCGCTGGTGACTCTGCTGGTGCCCCCGAAACCGGTGGCGCTCCTGCTGAAGACTTCGGCTTCGGTTCCGATCCCTTCGGTGACGACAGCTGGTAGGCCGTTAACGCCATCCGCTTCAGTCAATCTGAAGAATATCAAGCCCCTGTCCTTATTGGTCAGGGGCTTTTTATTTTGGGTCTTTTTTACATATCTGGTATTCAGAGCAGATAACTCTGGATTATAAAATATAGCTTAATGGAAATATGAGCGACATAAATTCGTCAATATTTAAAATAAACGGCTTTAAAATTAGTAAATAAGAGTTGAAGAGCTTGATTATACTTTATTAGCCAATATTGAAAAAAAATGCTAAATCTACCAACAATTTTGTAAGTAAAAAAAGACTTTTATTTGCTTGTAATCTCTGTATTGTCTGTAGTGAAATTTTCAATCTGAATGTAAACGTAAGTAAAATTATCTGAAATACTGAGTGTGGTTAAGTTTTAGTGTCGATGTTACTTGATTGCTGAATCAGCGTTGTTTGTTGATGTGAGCAGATTCACTTTGATCAAGTGATCAGCCGGCATGGCAAGAGCAGATGTATCATCTGTGTTGCGGAATCTTATTCGTTAAATCAAGGCTTCAAGGAATAAAAAACGTGTTTCGCCTTGATTTAAAGAAGATTAATGTGTATAGGTATGTCCAATATGGCAGAACTTCATTTACACGACGTGAGCGTCCGCTTCGGTGGGCTGCAGGCTCTGGCAGAGGTCAACTTCTCTCTCATGCCGGGAGAGATTGTAGGGCTGATCGGCCCTAATGGCGCAGGCAAGACCACTGTTTTCAATGTCATTACCGGAGTGTATTCGGCGTCCGGTGGATATGTTGAATATGATGGTGAAAAGCTGACAGGCTTGAAGCCTTATCAGGTTCTTCACAAAGGAATTGCCCGGACTTTTCAGAACATCAGGCTGTTTCAGAACATGACCGCCCTTGAGAATGTTATGGTAGCTCAGCACTCGCGCACAAGTTGCGGAGTCTTCGGCGCTATCTTCCGTACTCCCGCTCAGAAAAGAGAGGAGCAAAGGATCAAGGAAAAGGCCATGGAAGAGCTTCGGTTTGCTGAGCTGGATAAGTTCGCGGATGAAGTTGCGTCCAGTCTGCCTTATGGGCATCAGCGGAGATTGGAAATTGCGAGGGCTCTTGCATCAGAGCCGACCTCCATACTCCTGGATGAACCTGCAGCCGGTCTTAACCCGGCTGAAAGTTCCGAGCTGATGGAAACTATAAGGAGAATCTCAAAGAGAGGGATCAACGTTTTGATGGTTGAGCATGACATGAAAGTTGTCATGGGAATCTGCCAGAGACTTGTTGTCCTTGATCACGGAGTGATGATTGCAAAAGGTAACCCTGAAGAGATTCAGAATAATCCTGCTGTAATTGAGGCATATCTGGGTAACTAACCTTATTTACTTTAGGGAGGCTCATCCTATGAAACGTTTGATCATGACAGTTCT
This sequence comes from Maridesulfovibrio salinus, assembly GCF_055394525.1. Taxonomy (NCBI): domain Bacteria; kingdom Pseudomonadati; phylum Thermodesulfobacteriota; class Desulfovibrionia; order Desulfovibrionales; family Desulfovibrionaceae; genus Maridesulfovibrio; species Maridesulfovibrio salinus. Next base: position 244,932 of record NZ_AP042461.1, on the reverse strand, counting down.
GCTTACCGCGGCGATTTTAATGCTCGGTACCGGAATGGTGTTCGCTAAAACACTTAAGCTGGGTACTATGGGACCGCTTACAGGTCCGTACGCCGCTGACGGTAACGACATTAAAAACGGTGTTCTCACTGCTGTAGAAGTTATTAAGGAACAGGGTGGAATCCCCGGCTTTGATGAAATAGAGGTTCTTCCTCAGGATACCGCGTGTGAACCCCGTCAGGCGGTCGCAACAGCCAATAAACTTATCAATGAAGAAGTCAATGGTGTTGTAGGGGCCTACTGCTCAAGCGCGACTCTGCCTGCGTCCGAAGTTCTTGACGAAGAGTCTATCGTCATGATCACTCCTGCTTCCACCAACGAAAGAGTTACTTCCAGAGGACTTCCCTACATGTTCCGCATGTGCGGCCGTGACGATGACCAGGGTAAAATCGCTCTCAAATTCATGCAGGAAAAACTGGGTGCCAAGTCTGTCTACATTGTTGATGATAAAACCGCTTATTCACAGGGGCTCGCCGATGGTGTCGAGAAAATGTGCGAAGCTGCAGGCATAAAAGTTCTGGGCCATGAACATGTCAACCAGGGCGATAAAGACTTTTCTGCTATTCTTACTAAGGTAAAGACAAGCAAACCTGATGTTTTTTACATGTCAATGCAGAACTCTGCCACTGGAGCTCTGATGCTGATTCAGGCCAGACGTATGGGAATCGATGCTGATGTTCTTGCTCAGGACGCGGTGTACCATCCTCAGCTGATCGAGATTGCAAAGGATGCAGCTGATGGTGTGTATCTTACTTTCGGTTTTATTGATGATAACGCCCCGGCTTATAAAGAGTTCTACGCAAAGTATCAGCCGAAATACGGCGAACCCGGTGCTTACTCCGGTTATGCTTATGACTCAGCCATTGCATACCTTAAAGCCGTTAAGGCCGCGGGTTCTGCAGATCCAGAGAAGGTTAAGGCAGAGCTTATGAAGCTGGATTATGATGGTGCTACCAAGCATATCAAATTCATGCCCAACGGCGACTCAGGTTCCAACTACATTATCCGTAAAGTTGAAGACGGTAAGTTCATCAACTACTGGAACCCTGCAACCGGAAAATTATACTAGAAGCAATAGTAATCTCGGCCTCCTCCCGATAGGGCGGAGGCCTTTACGCACAGCCCCCGGATTTACATGGAATATTTCTTTCAGCAACTCATCAATGGTATTACACTCGGCAGTGTCTACGCGCTGATCGCACTTGGCTATACCATGGTGTACGGAATCATCCAGCTCATCAACTTCGCACACGGGGAGTTTTTTGCTGCTGGCGGTTATGTTGGCGTGATCTTCATGAGCTACCTGCTTTCTCAGGGAGCTCCGGTCTGGGTCTGCCTTTCAGGATCGCTTATTCTGGCCATGGCCTATTGCGCAATGCTCGCGATGGCCGTTGAAAAGGTGGCCTATAAACCTCTGCGTAACTCTTCAAGACTTTCGGTGCTTCTTTCAGCGCTCGGTATGTCCATTTTTCTGCAGAACGGCCTCATGCTCACCCAGGGCGTATATGACAAGGCGTATCCTTCCGAAATAACGCAGGGCGGGTTTGAGTTCGGAACGGTCATGCTGTCCTATATGCAGCTTTTCATTGTCAGTCTGACCGCCTTTCTGCTGGTTGCCCTTAATTTTCTGGTTTTCAAGACCCGTATCGGCAAGGCCATGCGTTCTACTGCACAGGATAAGATCATGTCGGCTCTGGTTGGCATTAACGCAAGCCGCATTATCAGTCTTACCTTTGCAATCGGTGCCGGCCTTGCAGCTGCAGCAGGTATCATGGTTGGCCTTTACTATGGTTCGGTGCGTTATGATATGGGGTTTGTGCCGGGCATCAAGGCCTTTGCCGCTGCTGTTCTCGGTGGAATCGGTAACATCACCGGCGCAATGATTGGTGGCTTCATCATCGGTATGGTGGAAATTTTCGCCGCGGGATATATCTCCGGGGAGTATAAGGACGTATTTGCGTTCCTGATCCTGATCGGAGTTCTTTATTTCAGACCTTCAGGAATCATGGGAGAAAACGTTGACGACACCAGAGTTTAAAAAACACTGGACTTCTTTAGGCGTTGGGATGATCTGGCTTTTCGTCCTGCTCTGGCCCCTCTTGGGGGTGAAGCCTGAAGGGTTGGAGGTTGCGACCACATTCTCGGTTTGGTGGAGAATTGCCCTTGGCTGTTCTTTTGTTCTTGTGCTGTACCAGCTAAACAGCAGTGGAGCGTTCAAGTTTTTTACAAGGCCGGCGGGCACTGCTGTCGGCGGGCTCCGAAATGCAGCTTCAACAGTTCCCTTTATAGTCTGGGCACTGGTCCTGCTGGCTTTTGCTGTTGCTTACCCGCATATGTTCGGGCGTTATGCACAGGATGTAGCTATCAACTGCATGATCTATATATGCCTCGGTCTTGGTCTTAATATTGTTGTAGGTCTGGCAGGCATGCTTGATCTGGGTTTTATCGCCTTTTATGGTCTGGGGGCCTATACCTATGCCTTGCTCTCGGTGCATTACAAGCTCGCTTTCTGGCTCTGTCTGCCTCTAAGCGCAGGTGTGGCCGGTCTGGGAGCCTGTATTATCGGGTATTGTTCCATGCGGATGCGCGGTGACTATCTGGCAATTGTCACGCTGGGTTTTGCTGAAATAGTTCGTATGGTGTTCAATAACTGGATGAGTCTTACAAATGGGCCAAACGGAATTACCGGAATCAAGGCTCCCGGAATATACTGGCCTGATTTTGCGAATGGTTTCACTCTAGAGCATCTTTGGCTCAAAAAACTTGGGCTCATCTACTATGTTATTCTTGTTCTGGCAGTATTTACTATTGTTGCTGTTTACCGCTTGAATCATTCCCGCATAGGTAGAGCCTGGGAAGCGATTCGTGAGGATGAAACCGCCGCAGAAGTAATGGGTGTTCCAACATTTTTCATGAAACTTCTGGCTTATTGTTCGGGTGCATGTTTCGGGGGAATGGCCGGAGCTTTCTACGCGGCCCGGATGAGGTTTGTCAGCCCTGAATCTTTTACCTTTCTTGAGTCTGCCATGGTTCTTTCGATGGTCGTTCTCGGTGGTATGGGATCTATTCCGGGAGTAATTCTTGGCGCGCTTGCACTTATTGCACTGCCGGAAATATTCAGAGATTTCGAATTGTATCGCATGTTGGTTTTTGGTGGTGTCATGACTCTCATGATGCTCTTCAGACCTCAGGGATTGCTGCCTCCCAAACGCAGAATGAAGGCAGACAAAAAGGATTAAGCCATGTCAGAACCTATTCTTGAATTACGTGATGTCCATTCTGGTTATGGCAGCATCAAGGCCCTTAAGGGAATCAGTATTACTGCAATGGAAGGTGAGATTGTCTCAATTATCGGGGCAAACGGAGCCGGTAAGAGCACGACGCTCATGACCATATGTAATATAGTTAAGGCAACCGCGGGTGAGATTTATTACCGGGGGCAGTGCATTAACAAAGTCAATTCCGATAAGCTCCCATCCATGGGGCTTTGTCAGGTTCCGGAAGGGCGGCGAATATTTCCCCGCCTAACCATTGAAGAAAACCTTGATATGGGGGCTTTTTTTAGGAATGACAACGAGATTTTGAATGATATGGAGCGTGTTTTCGAGATGTTTCCAATCCTGCGTGAAAGACGCAGGCAGGCGGGGGGAACCCTCTCCGGTGGTGAACAGCAGATGCTTGCCATCGGCCGCGCGCTCATGAGTCGTCCTAAGGTGCTTCTGCTTGACGAGCCATCACTGGGACTTGCACCCTTGATCGTAAAACAGATTTTTGAGATAATCAAAGAAATTAATAAGTTGGGTACAACTATCATTCTGGTTGAACAGAATGCCAGGGTTGCGTTGAGTATGGCCCATAGAGGATATGTGCTGGAAACAGGCACTGTCGTCCTTGAGGATGAGGCCGGAAAACTCCTTAACAATCCTGATATCCAGAAAGCTTATCTTGGTGAATAGGCTCTGAGTGATTAAAATTTGAAGAGAATCCCCCGAGTTTTTACTTGGGGGATTTTTTTGCGTTCTGGAGTTTGGGTGGTTAACGCGGGGTTTATTCATCAGGTTGTTGATTCATATTTTAATGATATGTGCTAGAATCATTGTTGTTTGTACTGCCTGAGACTTTTAATGAGTGATTTCTTCTCCGGGAATGCTTCATTGATCAATCTAAAATAGGGCTTGCAAAAAAAGGTCTGTTTATGTTTCTGTTTAAAGGTATTGTTGCTATAAATAGAAATTGTTTTACTGGAGGTTAATTATGGCTAAGAAAGTAGTAATTGATGAAGTCGAATGCATTGGATGTGAAACGTGCGTGGAGCTTTGCCCTGAGGTTTTCGCTTTGGATGCGGATGGTGAGAAAGCTGAAGTGATTAAGGCGGATGCGATTGATCTGGAGTGCGTTCAGGAATCTATAGACTCCTGTCCGGTAGAGTGCATTACCATCGAATAGTGGAATACTGCTTTACCATCAGTTGAGTTGCCAGAGCCCGAGCCTGTCTCATAGGTTGGGGTTTTCTGAGGCAATATCAGTAATCTCTTGGAAAAAGATTGTTTACCAAAGCCGGGGCTGCTTAATCAGCTGCCCTGGTTTTTTGTATTTTAAAGCGACATAAAAATGACTGTCAGGGTACCTGATATAAATTTCTTACAGCCCAGTGGGTATAAATATCATGATTATTTTTATGCGGCATTCTGTTTGCTGGAATTTACTTGGAATCCTGTTTTCTGTGTGTGTCTGATCATTATGCTCTAGAGCCTCAGACTTGCCAAGAATCAATTTAGTGCATAAATACTTAAGACACGCAAATGACAAAAACCCGCTTAATAAAAGGCGGGAAGGTGAATAAGAAATATGAAAAAAAATTTTGATCCGGTTTTCGGCCGGGTTGTATTGAGAGCTTTTTTAGTTCTCTTTATCGCCTCCTTTTCATTACTTTTTGTGTCCGGAGAAGCTCTGTGCACTTCAAGTTTTTCCGAGAGCAAAAAGAAAAAGGAAATCAAGCTGCCTGAGCCAGTAGAGCAGGGACTTGATTATTTATTCAAGGCGTTAGCTGCCCCTGGAAATGATATTGACGAGGGCAGCCTTACCGGATTGATTGAATATGTCGATGATTCTCAACCGACAAGCGAGCTGATAGAACTCCCCAAAAGAGAATCAGCAAACGGTGCTGCTATGCGCATGACCGTTAATGCAGGTCTCAAAAGGATTCTTGAGTATACTTATAATCCTGAAATTCCCAACTACGCAATATATCCCTCAGTGATCAGAGTCAGCGGGTGGTATCCAGACAGTCAGTTTTATGCTGATAAGGTAGAACCATGGAAGTATCTCAGTGAAGATAATGGGCCCAGAGTCTGGCGTGGAAAGGAATTTGAAGTCAATACCCCGGATTCTTTCGGTGGGGCATACTACAGGTACGATTTAAATCGTCTTCTCATTCTTACAAAATATGAAGGGCGTGATGTCTTTATTTCAGTTTCCAGACAGGACGATGAGTCAACTGTGGGTATGAAAGGCCTCGTTGTGGACGATAATCAGTGGAACTATTTCTATAGTGGCCTTCCGGGACTGACTAAGGGCGGTATAGGCTGGATGGATACATATATGTATGACTCCATGTCAGTGTATGTATATATCCAGAGTAAGGACAACCCTGAAAAGACAGTGAACTACCTGTTCAAATGGCTGCGGGCCGGATGGGCCGGTCTTAATGTTGTCCGCCCCAAACATATTTTTGAAGGCAGCCAGCGTTTTGCTAGAGCATTCAGCACACTGATGGAATCTTCTGAACTCCCGGACCCGCAGACTTTCGCTCGTAAGGTTAAGCTTATTGAATCCATGTCCGAGGAAGAAGTTAATGCAAAAATTACCGAATATTCTAAGCAGGTTGAGGAATATGCCAGTAAGCACCCTGTGCTTTCCGACAAGTTCTCTGAGGTCTATGAAAACGGTAAGTATGCTGACAAATTTACCAGAGAAGAGCGCATCGGCGTGTTGGTTAAGGAATATGTGAAGAGTACTATGGGAAAAAAGTGTTTAATACCGACCCAACTCGTCCAGACTGAGAATTAAGAGGTTGAGATGCTATATTCTGAAAGTGAAGCCAAGTTTAAGTATTGTCCCTATCTGATGACCAGTGACGACAAAATGAAATTCTGTCAGGGAACCATGTGTATGATGTGGCGCTTTGCAGATGCGGAAAAAGGGTATTGCGGTCTGGCCGGTAAACCTGAAGATAAAGAGTAGACCGGACACTCACCCCCTATGCCAGCTCCTTTTGTTTTTAGGCTTGAGAAGGTTCTGGAGTTCAGAAAGCAGGCTGAAGAGCAAGCAAGTATGGCTCTGGCTGAAGCCCGCCGGCTCCATCAGGAGCAAAAGAAGGCGGTCTTTGCTGTTGAAGAAAAGATCGCTGCCAATCTTGAAAAGAAATACGAAAATCTTGACGCCAACAGTATGTGGCTCTGGCGGCAGTATGACGAAGCTCTCAAGGCGGATCTTCGTACGGCACAAAACCGCATGAAACAGTTGGCCCTCAACTTGCAGAAATGTAGAGCAGAAGCTGTGAAAAAGTCAAAAGACCGTAAGTTGCTGGAAAAACTCAAAGAGAATCAGGCGAAAAAATACTATGAAGAAGAAAGTCTCAAAGAACAAAAAGAGTTTGACGAAATGGCAACAATTCGTTTCAAGCCTAAAGATCTCTAAGATACTTGTATGTCTTGTTCTTCTGGCTTTGTTTAAACTTTCTCTTATAGGTTCGCTTGGGTTTGACATTGATAAGCCGGCCGGAAAAGTAGTCGAAAAGGCTGTTGAGGCGGTGGTGGAAACCAGTGTTGTCCGCAACGTGGTTGAGACTAGGCAGGTCATAGCTGCAGAAGCTCAGGCCCAGGATAACTCTGCTCCCCAGCAGGAGGCCAAGCGGCCTTCAAGTATGACCGAAGCCGACTGGAAAGCCCTTAAAGCCAAGGAAGACGAGCTGGCCCGCAAGGAAAGATCCCTGCGTACTCTGGAGCAGAATCTGGATAAAAAGCTGGCCGAGATGAAAGATCTTGAAAAGCGGCTTAAAAAAATGCTTGATGACGCGGACGTACTCAAGGATGCTAAAGTCAAGCATCTCGTGGGTGTATACACAGCCATGAAAGCCAAGAGTGCCGCCAAGGTTATTGAATCCCTTGATACTGACCTTGCTGTCAAGATTCTGGCGGGTATGCGCGGTCGCAGTGCCGGAGCGATCCTGGGACTGGTCGAACCGAAGAAGGCTGCTAAGCTCTCTGAAGAATTGACCAAACTTCAGGTTCCTTTGGAAGATAAGTAGTTTTAGATTACCACCTGTAAAGGGCGGATTATTTTTACAATGACTATATTAGTCGGGGAGTCTGTTACCATGACTCCCCGGCTTTTTTAGGTTTAGCCGGAGGACCGTGAGTGCAGAGATTCAAACTAGTAGTCGCTTATGACGGGACAGATTTCTGCGGCTGGCAGCTGCAGCCGGGACAGCGTTCGGTGCAGGGGGAAATTGAAAAGGCGATATCACGCATAATCAAAGAGCCGGTCCGGGTCCACGGTTCGGGACGAACTGACAGCGGTGTCCATGCCTGCGGGCAGGCTGTTCATTTTGACGTTGATAAGCGCTGGGCTAAAGTTTCATGGCAGAGGGCTCTTAACTCATTGCTTCCTGATGATATAACTGTTCTTGAGTGCAAAGCCGTGTCCGGGGATTTTCATTCGCGGTTCAGTGCCGTCCGCAAGTCTTATACCTACACTCTCTGGCTTCATAATGGTTTTTTTCTGCCCTGGCGCAGACGCTTTGTATGGAAATGCGGGCCTCTTGACCTTGATGCGTTGGACAGAGGAATGGAGTTGTTTGTAGGTGAACACGATTTCGCTTCCTTTCAGAATACCGGAACCCCGGTAAGTTCAACCGTTCGTACTATCTATGAGTTTAGCAGAAATTCTGGAGAGACTGAGCATGAAATCGTGCTGCGGGTCTGTGGCTCCGGTTTTCTTAAACAGCAGGTCCGAAATATGGTCGGCTGCCTTGTCCGGATAGGGCGGGGTAAAGCCGAACCCGATTCTGTCCGATCATTATTACAGATAAAGGACAGAACCGCCGCTCCTGCCACAGCTCCTGCTCAGGGGTTGTGTCTTGAGGGTGTATACTACGGAGACGAGGTTTGTGGCGGACCTGACGCTGGACGGATCAAAGCTGATATTGAAAATGGAGACGACAACACAGTCTGAGCCGTTAAAGCAGGTCTTCCCGGAATCATACTGGGAAGAGCGGTTCAGTCGCGCTCAATTGAAAAACCGGTATGAGAGGGCGGCTCCTTCCATTGCCATGGATGTACAGGCCCGTGTCCGTAGCCTGAGTGATGCCTTGAGTGCATTCAAGTGGCCCGATGACGGCTTCGGGCTGAGGGATGCACGTCTTGTTGTCAATGATCCTGAGCTTGGTGACAAGGTCCATGGCTCGATTGTCCATAAGGATGATGTCCAGAGGTATTACCGCTACTATTCAAGGGGCTTCAGTGGGGAGTCCAGACCAGCTATCGATAACGGTATATATAAATTTGACGTTTCACTGGGGTCATCCAAAAAGAATTTGGAAGTGGAGATCACAAGCGACATGGATAATGATGCCATGCTCGAAGCGGTCAGTGACGCTGTGAATTCCAGTACACTGCCGGTTCAGGCCCGTGTAATTCGTCAGACAGCTCCCGGTCTGAATCTTGATGATCTTCTGGGGACTGGCTCCGCTCTGGCTTTTTCCGTGAATACAGCCTACGCGGTAACAGACGAAAACCGGGGGGACAGCACTGAAACCTTATCCGCAGCCAATGAACTCTCGTTCAGCGACACCAACGGACATCTTGTTTCCCATCTTAATCTTTACAGCACGGAAAAGCCTCTAGGTACAGCCAGAGAGGCTCGTTATGATCTTTCCGGTACTGTTGCAGGCTCTCCAACACAATATCTGTCCAAGGCATTCGACGTTAATGCGGAATCCTCACTTACCGCCGGATCATATTCCATCGGCTACAGTATCGGCTCTGAAACGGGCAACATGGATTTTCATGTGGAGGACGGTGACACATGGGAGACTGTTCTAGGCAGGATTAATAATGCTGCCGGTGGAACGTCTTCTAAGATCACTGCCGAGTTGGTTGATGCCAAGCTGCCTTCCCCGGTATACAGCGGGGACGATTACTATCTGATTGACGGCAAAGCTGTTTCCATCACTGCTGTCGATCCTAAGCTGGGAGAAAGGCTGGTTCTGGAACCGGGATCAGGGCTTGAAGTGCTAGGTCTGGACGTAACTTCCAGACCCGGGACTGATTCTGTTATGGTAATTAATGGTAATACAGAAGTCCGTGCTCCCGGGGAATTTGCGGTTGATCGCGGACGGGTGGTTATTGATCTTGAAGAAAACTTCGGTGATACCCTGCCCCTGAGAGTGGTCAGTGCTGTGGAGGAGATGGAGAAGAATGTCGGATTGATAACAGATGCATACAATGACCTGCGTAAGACCATATTGCCGTCAGAGGATTTATTCCGTGATGGATTTGCAGATCTCTGGCGTGAACCGATAGAGAAGAACATTGTTAATCTCGAATGGATGGGCATGCGTGAAGCAGAGGAAGACAAAGTCCTCTGGTTTGATTCTGATAAATTTTATGACGCGCTGATAGCCGAACCTGAAACGGTCAGGGATGTTCTTGAAGGTGGAGAAGGGGGAATTCTTACCAACTGGCAGGGGTTAAATGAACAGGTGATTGAAAATGGTGTCAGCAGCTATCTGATTCAGGAAAGCTCGTTGCCTCCGCTATTGCCTGAACCTTCCCCCCGCACTGAAATAGAACTGGATAAGAAGCGCGAACTGGTGGATACCTTTGAAGATTCTTTCAGTTTCGACTTTGATGATCCCACGGATGAGACAGGAAGGCTTGTTTCGCGGAAGGGTTGAGGATGCTTAGCTATTAATGGGATTTGAAAAGCTTCAGACGTAAAAATATTCGGGCATCTAGAATTTAACTGCCACAATAGTTCTTTCCGCTGCATCAAAACGAAATTTGATCCTGTTGATCTGTTTGGCTATTTGAACTGTCTTGCCGCCTATCTTGATCTCTACACCGGGATAGACCCGTCGATGTACACGGATGGAAAGCATTTCCAAGGATTTGTAATATTCCTCCAGTTCCGTGGCGAGTTTCTTGCGTATTTCGCGGAGCTTGATTTTGGTCCTTCCACGCAGCAGCAGGACTTTCTCCATCTGTTCCTGCTTTGCCGGGGGAGTAGATTCAAGTATATCTTCCCTGGAGCCCTGACCGATTGCTTCGTTTATTTTCAATAGCTTTTCCCGCAGCTCATCTCTTTCCTTGACCAGTTCACGGTTGATCTGCTGTTTGGAGCTTATTCCGACAATGGTTTTCACCCCTATCTCTGATCCAAGCTCCTTGGCCTCGATGCCTGTATCTGACATAACTGCCCCGCCTTGAATGATGCCTTTGCCCCCGTGGGCGGTTATGGGGCCTTTGGTATGAATAAAACAGTTGGTAATTTCGTTGGTGATAATAAGTTCATCACCGCATTCAATTCGGGCATTCGAGGCAAACTGAGCTGTCAGGGTGTTGCCTACGTTTACACTGCCTTTCCCAGCCATTACAAGGCCGCCTTTGACTTCAATATCTCCGCCTGCGGATACTGTTGACCCTTCAATGGAATCCTGAACAATAATGTGATCTGGAGCTTCTACGGAAAAACCTTCGCGAATTGAGCCGCTGACGTGTACCGAACCTTTTTCCAACTGGATGTTACCGGTTGAATAATCCACATCCCCCTTTGTCACCAGTACATCCGTGACTGAAAGCTTACCGTCTTCAAGATTGACTATTCCGGTAGTTGTTGCCTGATAGGTTATGCCGTCCGCAAGAGGAGCTACTCCCTTTCCCGGTTTGATCTCAAAAGGATTCCCGCCGGGTGGAGGGGTAAGTCTGCCGAACACATCTTCTCCAGCTTTTCCTTCCTTGGGTGGATGGATTTTGCCGATAATGTCCCCCGGACCGACCATGGGATGCACTCCACGGTCTTTAAAATCCATGCGGTCATCTTCTCCGGTAGTACCCACTGATCCTGTTATATCCTCGCTGGCATACTCAAATCTACCGTCCCGGCCGGGTAATGGTTCGGTTCCTTCAACAATAACGGCTTCATGGGCGGAGCGGGTCTCGCGGGCGATTTTAATTGCAGTCTGGCATGCCACATGCAGTAAAGGCCGGCTGATCTCCATTTTCTTGAGTGCCGGTTCTATGCAGAGCAGATCATATTTCATTCCGAAACAGTCGTGCGGGTAAACCATGGCACTCACTTTCATGGCATCCGGGGATACCCTGATAAGTGAAGTCACCATAATTTCATTGTCCGTTACTTTGACCAGACCATATCTTTCGGAAATCAGCGCTCCTGTATCCGGGTCAAGTGTACACCCCCCGGCAACAGTGAGCTGTTTGGGATCGTGAGTATCTTTAGCCGGGACTTCTTCACCGATTAGATTTTTCCCCGGGGAAGATGAAACTGCAGGGCTTAAGCGGCCGAATTCCATGGCCGGAAGAACAGGAAAATTAAGGTCAGCATCGGTTACTATCATCCCGTCATGGGCATCCTGCGGGTAGGTGGCCCTTACAAGTGCGACGTTGATGATACTTTTGCCTTCCTCGGCCCTTTTCAGAGCGAATCTGGCCCCGTCTTCATCCAGTTGGCCTTCGTAGCCCGCTCTTTTCAGCTCTTTTTCCATCAGGTCAATGGAAAGGGGAGCTCCGTTTCCATGGGCAGGAGTATAGGCGGAGATGAAGGCAGCCATCTTGTCCGGGGTTACCTTGAACTCGAGCTTCGCATCACGGCTTTCCACTTCTTTTCCAGAGTGTTGGCTGCGAAATTCTGCGCCCCTAGCCGGGGGGGATTGTTCTGCCATCTGCTGAATTTCCCGCCTGTTTGTGCAGGCAAAATTAATGTTCAACCGTCAGTATCGCAGACATACAAAATTGCAATTACCTCTACTGTACCGAAAAAAATACAAATATACAAATCGGTCAGCTATAAAATGAATCGGCGGTACTGTTATTTTTCTTTATGTATCACCCAGACAAGATCTTCCATGACAGTGAGCAGCTTGGCGTATATTCCACCGGCTCCGGGAGGAGGACCGAACAGACCGTTACGCTGTTCCCGGAGTCCTCTGGGGAATACAGAGTCCGGTTCCAGTGAACGCATGGTCATGGCAAAGCGTTCAGCCAGTAGATATCCGGTTACTCCCTCTTCGAAAATATTCATGTATTTCATGAATTCATCTTTGCAGGCTGCCCACTTCTGCAAAGATTCCCTGCCGGGCTCTGAAGAAGTAACTTTACAGACAAGGGAATAGAGACTGTTCAGTGCCGCGCCGGGAATGCCACGCCTCCAGCCCAGCAGCCATGGGTTCCTCCAGAAAAGGAGAAAGTGGCCCTGTCCTGTCTCAATTATCTTTTCAAGGGACCTGCGGACAGACATGAGGTCCGGGTCATTCCATTTTACAGGGGTTTCTGTCAGCTCCCATGCCGGGAGAGTGGGGCGGTTTTCCGGATTTTTTTCAAGCAGTGTGTCAAGAAGATGGGAAAGCCATATATTCGCCTGCGGGGATGCCGGAGTCTCCATGTGGGGATAACTAAGTATGTATCGCCCCTTACCCTTGTTTCCGGAAATAACAGCAGGACGGTCGTTGAGAAAGTCGGGTAGAAGACTGATTCCGTACATATTTTCCCAGTCGGCAAGAGTGCCTTCCGGGAGTCCTCCGATGCACAGGTCCGCTATCCAGAAATCCGGTCCCGGTTCGGCGTAGCGGCCAAGTGCGGAAGTGGAGTCACACTTATTGGGAGAAAACTGCCCGGGCCACCAGACAGGAATCAGTGCTTTTTCCCCTAGACTGTCCGGGACAAGCGGGCTGTTCTGGTCAAGTTTCAGGTTGATGTGCCCGCTTAGAAAGTGGTGCATCCTGTTTTCAAACCCCTTTCGATGCCAGCAGCTAAGTCCCAGGCCGCCTGTGTCGGCGAGTCCGAGTCCTGCTCCTCCGCAGAAACCGAGATAGTTACCGCCTTTTTCAACATATTTCTGGATGGCGAGTATTCCGGGGCCGCCTAAATGCTGTGCTTTGCCCCTTGCCCATCCTCCGGGGACGATAAGTAACGCTGGGGGCTTGCCTGTTAGCAGGCCCTGCGCTATTTGATGCCCACGAACTAGTTTATAGTCGATATTCCATGCGTCGAGGGCTCTCTGGATAAGAAGTCCCCAGATGTGGGAGTCATCCCATAGTATATAGATACTTGACATGTTCGTTTCTCTTTATAAGTGTGTAGCGCGAGTTGACGAGGCGTTTGCTTTTCCAATTTCGACCCTGCCAAGTGTGATACACGGAAAATGCGGTCGGGAAAAGTACATCTTTTTTATTAAACTATTATTATAAAACCAACTTGGCAAATGAGGACTGAACAGGAAAATCCCAAGGGACAGCCTGAACAGTTTCTTTTTGCGCAAGAATTTATATTTGAACAGGAGTCCTCAAATGGCGGAATCTAACCTTCCCAAAGGGTATGAACCCTGGGATGTTGAAAAAAAGTGGCTTGATCACTGGGAAGAAAATAAAACCTTTACACCCGATCCCGAAGCGGACGGAGATCCTTATTCCATAGTTATTCCGCCGCCGAACGTTACCGGTGTTCTGCATATGGGCCATGCTCTCAATATCACCTTGCAGGACATCCTTTGCCGTTTCCAGCGGCAGCAGGGCAAAAACGTACTCTGGGTTCCCGGTACGGACCACGCAGGCATCGCAACCCAGAATGTTGTTGAACGCCAGTTGAAGACCGAGGGCAAGACCCGTGATGATCTGGGCCGCGAGAAATTCATCGAGCGAGTCTGGGAGTGGAAAGAGGAGAAAGGCGGACATATTCTCAAGCAGATCCGCAGGATGGGGGCTTCCGTTGACTGGACCCGTGAATGTTTCACCTTTGATGAGCAGCGTGCCAAGGCTGTACGCGAAGTTTTCGTTAAGCTTTACGAGGAAGGTCTTATCTACAAGGGCAACTATATCATTAACTGGTGTAACCGTTGTCATACCGCCCTTGCGGACGATGAAGTCGAACACTCTCCCAAACCGGGACATTTCTATAACATTAAATACAAGCTCTCCGACGGCTCCGGTGAACTGATAATCGCCACCACCCGTCCCGAAACCATGCTGGGCGATACCGCCATCTGCGTTAACCCCGAAGATGACAGATTCAACCACCTCATCGGCAAGACCGCAATCCTGCCTCTGGTTGGACGTGAACTTCCTATCATCGGGGATACTTACGTTGATATGGAATTCGGAACAGGTGCGCTGAAAGTTACTCCCGCCCATGATATGAATGACTGGGAACTGGGCCGTAAGCATAACCTTGAAGTTCTGTCCGTTTTTGATGAAGACGGAAACATCAACGAAAATGCCCCTGAAAAATATCAGGGCATGTTCAAGGATGATGTCCGCAAGGTTATTGTTGAGGACCTCAAGGAAGAAGGTTACCTCGTTTCCATTGACGATCATGAACATTCCGTTGGCGAATGCTACCGCTGTAAGTCCGTTATCGAACCCCATGTTTCCGAACAGTGGTTTGTTGCTATGAAGCCTCTGGCTGAAAAGGCCCGTGCCGCAGTTCCTTCCGAGACCCAGATTTTTCCGGGCAACTGGGAGAAGGTCTATTACGAGTGGCTGGATAACATCCGTGACTGGTGTATCTCCCGTCAGATCTGGTGGGGGCACCGTATCCCGGCATGGACCTGTGAGGACTGCGGTGAACTCATCGTTTCCCTCACTGATCCCACCGAGTGCAAATGCGGTTCTAAAAACCTTGTTCAGGAAGAAGACGTTCTGGATACCTGGTTTTCTTCCGCACTCTGGCCTTTCTCCACTTTGGGCTGGCCTGATCAGACCCCTGAGCTGGCCAAGTACTATCCCACATCCGTGCTGATTACCGGATTCGATATTCTTTTCTTCTGGGTTGCACGCATGATGATGATGGGGATCCACTTCCAGAACCAGATTCCTTTTCACCATGTCTACATCCACGCTCTTGTGCGTGATGAGCACGGCAAGAAGATGTCCAAGTCCACCGGAAACGTGATCGATCCGCTGGAAATGAGCGACAAGTACGGCACTGACGCACTGCGCTTTACCCTGACTTCCTTTGCTGCCATGGGCCGTGATATCAAGCTTTCCGAAGCGCGAATCGAAGGTTACCGCCATTTCATCAACAAGATCTGGAACTCCGCACGTTTTGCGCTTATGAACCTCGACGGTAAAAAGCCTGAAGCATCCATTGAAGATGCAAAAGGTCTTGCCAACGAGTGGATTCTGCACCGTCTAGAAGAAGTGAAAGATACCATGCGTCAGGCCATTGAAGAGTATCGCTTCAATGAAGTTGCCCAGACCATGTACAAGTTCATCTGGAACGAGTTCTGCGACTGGTATCTTGAAATGATCAAGCCCGACCTTTACAGTGATGACGAGTCCCGCAAGGCTCCCACTCTCAAGGTCCTGTGGACTGTTCTTTCCGAAACCATGGTTCTGCTGCACCCTGTAATGCCTTTCGTTACTCAGGAAGTCTGGTCAGTACTGCCCGGAATCGAGAACGATGATATTGCAACTGAAGCTTATCCCGAAAAGCGCGATAACTGCCGCAACGAAAAAGCCGTTGAGCAGATGGAACTTTTCCAGGGAATTGTTTCCGCTGTTCGTAACATCCGTACCGAGCTGCTTATCGCTCCCTCAAAGAAGCTTGAGCTCATAGTACGTACCGCAAATGATGAAACCACTGCACTGATCAACGACAATATCGAGCTGATTAAAGCCCTTGCCCGTCTGGACAGCGTTACCGCCGGACCTGATGTTGAAGGCCCTGATGCTTCCGGTACTGCCGTTGTTCAGGGTAACGAAATATTCGTACCTCTCGCCGGTGCGGTTGATTTTGAGGCAGAGCTTGCAAGACTCGATAAAGAGTTCGCCAAGCTGGACAAAGATCTTGTTGTGATAGAAAAGAAACTCTCCAACAAGGGCTTTGTAAGCAACGCTCCCGCAGCAGTTGTTGAAAAAGAAAAAGCCAAGCTGGAAGAGATTAACGATAAGAAAGCAAAGCTGACCGAGCTCAAAGACAGACTCGTCAGCGTAATGGAATAGAAATAAGCCTTCGGCGACCCTGCCGGGGGCCTTAAACCCTTTGAAAAGGGTTTAAGAATCCCAAACTTTTTTAGTAGGGCTTCGCCGTGTAGCTTTTTAAATCTACGTGAATATTAACTATGACGGTTCTCCGCTGAAGTAGCGAAAGCTTATTGATAGTTTTAGGAGAGTCCAGAGACCCCTTTTTCAAAAGGGTTCTCTGGACCCCGGAGGGCCGCCGGAGGCAAATATGGGTTTGGTTTACTTGATTGGTGCGGGCCCCGGTGATCCCGGGCTTCTGACTGTTAAGGCTAAGGAAGTTCTTGAGACTGCAGATGTCCTCATCTACGACTACCTCGCTAACATTGAATTTCTTTCCTACTGCAAAGCTGATTGTGAAATCCTTTATGTAGGTAAAAAAGGCGGCGACCACACTCTTCCTCAGGATAAGATCAACGAGCTTATCATTGAGAAGGCTCAGGAAGGCAAAGTCATTGCCCGTCTGAAAGGTGGTGATCCCTATGTTTTCGGTCGCGGCGGAGAGGAAGCCGAAGAACTGGTTGAAGCCGGAATCGATTTCGAGGTAATACCCGGAATTACAGCCGGTGTTGCCGCTCCCGCTTATGCTGGTATTCCGGTCACTCACCGCGATTTCACCACTTCCGTATGCTTTATCACCGGGCACGAAGACCCCACCAAGGAAAAGTCCGGCCACAACTGGGCTGTTTACGCCAAATCCACCAGCACTCTGGTTTTTTACATGGGCGTTAAGAACCTGCCCATGATCGCTGAAAATCTGATCGAGAATGGTCGCGATCCTGAAACCCCTGTGGCTCTGGTGCGCTGGGGAACTCGCTGCAATCAGCAGTCTTTTGTTTCCACTCTTGAGAATGTTGCTGAGGAAGCAAAAGAACGCAAATTCAAAGCTCCCTCCATCATTGTTGTGGGCGGTGTCTGCTCCCTGCATGATAAGCTTGCATGGTTTGAAAAGCGTCCTCTGCTCGGAAAGGGCGTTGTGGTTACACGTGCCCGGGAACAGGCAAGCGGACTGGTTTCAACACTTGGTAAGCTTGGTGCTTGTGTTTATGAATTTCCTACTATCAGCATTGAGCCGATGAAAGACTATACTCCGGTTCAGGATGAGCTCAAGGCTCTCTCCGCATGGGACTGGCTGATATTCACTTCTGTAAATGGTGTGAAACATTTCTTCATGCAGATGGACGAAGCCGGTCTTGATGCCCGTGCTTTTGCCGGTATTGAAATCTCAGCTATCGGCCCCGCCACCGCTGAGGCTCTGGTTGCAAGAGGAATCCGTCCTGATTTCGTTCCCGAAAAATACGTTGCTGAAGGTGTCGTAGCGGGGCTGCTTGAAAAGGGTATCAAAGGCAAGAAGGTTCTCATTCCCCGCGCCAAGATCGCCCGCGAGGTTCTTCCTGAAGAGCTGCGCAAGGCTGGTGCTGAGGTAAAAATCCTGCCTGTTTACGAAACCGGTCTTTCCGAGAATGATCCCGGTCCGGTTGCCGAAGCTCTTGAAGCGGGCAAGATTGACTATCTTACCTTCACAAGTTCCAGTACTGTGGAGAATTTTTTCAATCTCATTGAGCCGGAGACTTTCCATAAATATAAAGACAGCGTGAAAATAGCCTGCATCGGGCCGATTACCGCTAAGACTCTGGAAGGATACGGCTACGAGCCGGATATTCAGCCAGAGGATTACACCATCCCCGCACTGGTCGATGTACTGGTCGAGGAAGCTTCTGAATAAATGACTAAGAGAGGACCGCTTGCGGTCCTCTTTTTTTTGCTGTCCCGCTGAAAACTCTCAATAAGCTGTCGCTACGTTAGCAAAAAACCGTGATGTTTTGGCTGGATATTTGATCATTATTTCTGAGCCGAGTTAGTGATCTATTCGGCGAAGCCTTATTAAAACGTTTTGGGATTCTTAAACCCTTTTGGAAAAGGGTTTAAGGCCCCCGGCAGGGTCGCCGAAGGCTTTTGGCACCCCGGAGGAAAATTGAGCCTACCAATTGCAGTTCTAGTTTCCGGTGGAGGGTCCAACCTCCAGTCTCTCATTGATAAAAAAGAGCAGGGCGTCCTTGATGTGGATATCAGGATGGTCCTGTCCAATAAAGCTGACGCCTATGGGCTGATACGGGCCGAGGCTCATGGTATCCCAACGGCTGCATTGAGCCATAAGGATTTTTCCTCCCGGGAAGAGTTCGATGCTGAAATGGTCCGCGTGCTTAGGAATGCAGGTGTGGAAGCAGTGGTCATGGCCGGATTCATGCGCATTATTACTCCGGTTTTTCTGAATGCATTTCCGGGCAGGATAATCAATATCCACCCGGCAATTCTGCCCAGCTTTCCGGGAGTGGACGGTCAGGGCGATGCGGCAAAGTACGGCGTGCAATTGGCCGGATGCACTGTTCATTTTGTGGATGAAAAAATGGATCATGGGGCGGTGATTATTCAGGCCGCTGTTCCTGCTTATCCCGGGGAAGATGAGAACGAATTACGCAAACGTATTTTGAAACAGGAGCACCGGATTCTGCCTCAAGCAACCCAATGGCTGGCGCAGGGGAGACTTGCCATGGAAGGGCGTTTTGTAAAACTGGCTGCAGCCGGAAGCGAGCTTGCGGAAGTTGATAGCGGAAGCCTGGTCAATCCTCCGCTGGAGAAGGGATTTTAATCGTGCTATATGATAGCTTATGAATAAAACGATCCTTCCCCTAATTATTGCATTCTGCCTAAGCTGGGCTTTACCTGTGTCGGCACAGAATGATGTTGCGCAGATAAGGCAGAACGTTAATTTGCGTACCGCTAAAGTCATAAGGGAAGTGCCGTCTGTAACTGTCGAAGAATTTAAATCAGCACTGGACAGTAGGCAGCGTGACTACAGCATTATTGATGTCAGGAGTATGGAAGAGTTTGCTGCCGGGCGTATTGCCAACGCAATCAATGTTCCCAGAGGACGTGCGGAGTGGGGTGTTCCTGCTGTTGTCAGAGATTCGGGGCGCAGAATTTATGTTTACTGCAGGTCCGGAAACCGCTCGGCGTATGTCGTAAAAATGCTGCTGGAAGTCGGCTACACAGATGTTGTCAATGTGACTGGCGGTTTTAAGGCCTGGCTACTGGCAGGCTTTCCTTACTATAATATGCACGGGGAGAGTGTGCTAGCTGACACCAGAACGGTAAAAGTAAGACATTGAAAGACCTGCCTGTGATTTCTCCAAGCAGGCCGTTTTTTCAGCTCATAATCGAGACCAGCAATTCCATGAAATCAAGCTCCATTTCCAGCATTTCCATATCTTTTTTACGCAGCCATTCGGAAAGCCAGGCAAAACGCAGTGATGGGATGAACGCGGGAAGTGATTCGTAGCTCTCATCAGAAATATTGGTCTGACTGTAGAGCCCGTCCATAAAAGCCGGGATCAGGCCTTCCCCAAGTGATGCCGGGTCTTCAAAGGCAACACAGCCTATCATGTTTGCAACATCATATATTTCAGGACGCATTCCTGAAAACTCCCAGTCAATTACGGCTCCGACATTTTTACCATTCCAGAGAACGTTCAGTGGATGGAAGTCTCCATGGCAGAATGCCTTGGGCAGTTTTGAAAACTGTTCCATCTTGGGGAAGAGCTGTTCGCAGATGGGTTCCAGACGTTTGTACACATCCGGTTGCCGTTCAGCTATAGTCCGGGAAAGCTGCTGAGAATATTCAAATAATGAAAACCCATGGGCTGTACCGGACATCTTTTTCCATACGGTATGCCGGCGCAACTGGGCCACAAATCCGGCCAAAGCGACTCCACGTTCAGCATCATAGACGTAGTCAGGCCTTGGCAGTTCCTCTGATTCGTAGAAAGGTGACAGTTGCCATGGAAAGCCCATAACGTCTGCCGTATATCCGCCTTCAGTTGTCTTTTGGTAGGGCAGCAGCCACTCCATGCCGGAGTCTTTGAGGACTTGCAGGTTTTCGGCGATCGCGGTCCGGTTCTCAACCTGAGTCCCGGCAATGCGTTCCATCAGCCATAGCCTGTTTTTCGTATCTTCGATGACTGAGCGGGAAACAGCCCTTTCCGGGCTGCCGGGGATATTTTTCTCAGTATGCCGTTTCAGAGTTTTCAATCCCCAGGGTTCAAGTGCGTCTATCATTTATTTATGCCTCTGGCAGCCCTGCGGGCTTTTATTTAATACGCTAGAATACAACTGCTTCAAACCACAGAATATTGGTTGCCGGGTCCTGCCATGCGGTGGGCTCCATTCCGGCCTTGTTGCAGGTCTGGGCCAGGAATTCTTTACGATCCCATTTCCAGTCGACTGCAACCTGCGGCAGCAGCAGGCCTGACTGCATACCCCTCTGCATAATCAAACCGTGTCTGCCTATTTCTATCTGCTCAACATCAGTACAGACGGAGATGGGACTGAGTATGGAAATTTCGATTTCTATTTCATCATATTCGGACAGAGTAAGCACAGGAAATCGCGGGTCTTCGAAAGCCGCTGCGCGGGCCATTTTCCAGATGGTTTTGTATAGCGGTCCTGTTCCCTGAACATTGCCTATGCAACCGCGCAGATGCCCGTTTTTGTTTAGGGTAACAAATGCGCCGAACTCTTCTTGCAGATGATTTGTAGGTGGTTCAGGAATATCTGTCTCTGTATTCCCTTTGAGTTTGCTGACAATACTTAAGCGGACCAGATCCTTCAGATAGTCTTTTTCTTCCCGGGTAAGTGAAAATTCGAATTCTAGCGACATTGAGTAAGCCTTCCTGTTACTTGTTTTTGGCGTTCACTTGCTTGAGCTTCTTGATTATATAGTCGTAGCTTTCAGGGCGGTGAGGAACCTTGCAGCGTGTACAGTTCTTTATACCGTTGGTCAGTTCATAGCGTCCGCCGCAGTCCTCGATATGGTAGAGCGGACAAAAGCAGAACAGGCAGTTGAAAGTCAGGTCGTCACTCACGTCATGACAGGGAAAATATCTGCATGCATTATTTCTGAAAAAGCGGTGGCTGTTTTCCATGGGCTACTCGCGGTTGAAGTTTTCGATTTTAATTATAACGAGGGTTATGTCATCCTCCTGCTCCATTCCGTCCTGAAATTTGTATACAGCTGAAATTATTTCCTGCTGTATTTCAGCGGCGCTTCTGGATGCGTTGGAAAGAATTACTTTGTCAAGACGCTCACGGCCGAACATCTCGTCCTCTTTATTGCGTGCTTCCCATATACCGTCAGTGCCGATGAAAATGATATCGCCTTCCTTAAAATTGACTTCAAACTGAGCATAATCACTTTCATCAAAAATTCCGAGGGCTAACATGGGCTCACCCATGAGATCGATCTTTTCTCCGCTGGAAGGAGTATAGATTGTAGCAGGATCGTGCCCAGCCCGAACATAAGTTGCTGAGGATTTATCTTCGGCAATTTCCATGCAGAACAGTGTCATGAAGCGGCCGGTATCGCCGATATCCGCGCAGAGAAGCTTGTTTACTTCTTCTATTCTTGAAGCCAGGGGTCTTTGATGCTGTGAAGCATGCTTAAGGTGCGCGCGTCCGGTCGTCATCAGAAGGGCGGCGGAAACTCCATGCCCCGTGACATCCCCGAGAAGAATTCCAATGCCTTCTCCGCTGGGAGGGGTATAGAAATCAAAGTAGTCCCCTCCCGTTTCATCGCAGGATATGCTGGTTCCAGATATATCAAGGCCATTCGTTGCGGGTGGCAGTGCTGGAAGGAGATTCTCGTGAACTTCCTGTGCCAGTTCCATGGATTTGCTTATGCGCAGGTGGTCCTGAAGTTTTGGGAGCATGGAATTGAATGCGTTCGCCAGAGTTTCCCGTTCATCACCTGTTTTTACATCGACATGAACGGAAAGATCACCTTCGGAAATCTTTTCGGCTGCACGGGTCATATCCATGAGTGGACGGATTATTCTGCGGCTTCCGAAAAAGGCGACAAGTGCAATGGTCAGGATAGTGAAAAATGATGCCGCGCCCACAGTCAGGTACAGGTCGTTGCTAAGTTCCATTGCCTGCATGGCAGCGGAATCCGGGACTTCGGTAATTACCTTTTCTGGAACTATCATGACATAGCTGCCCTGACCACGGAAGGGCGCGTAAGCCCATACCGAGTCCACTCCGTTGAATGGCATCCGCATAACACCGGATTTGCCCTGCACTATGGCGGAGACCATTATGGACATTTTGTCCTTGTCTGAAGACTGAAGATAGCGCGTTTCATTCGGAAGCCCGGTCATCCATGAGATATCTTTTTCACGGTGTCCAGATTCAGCCCAGATTCTGAGGCCCACCCCTTTGTCAGCGGCTGCCGGCCCAACCACGAAAGCCTGAATGGCGTCGGACCACTGAGAGGAGAGGTCCTCTTTGCGCAAAAGTTCTACCAGTTGGATATCAATGGCCGCAGCTCCGAGTATCTTGCCGTTTCTTCCTCTTATGGGAGCGGAAAGTGTATAGACCTGCTGCCCGGTACTGGCATCAACAAATTTATCCCAGACAATGGTTTTCTTTTTTATCGCTTCGGTAAACCATGGCCTTTTGAGCGGATCATACTCTTTCGGGTAATTACCGTGGCCGGGATAAGCCATATGCAGCCCGGAATTCAGGCTGATATAGACTCTGTGAAGAGCTGTTCCTGCTTCGGAAAAAAATTGCTTAAGCTCCGGCTTAAGCTTGTAAAGCCGTCCTATATTTTTTGATTTGCGCAGAAAATCCTTGCCCTCGGGATATAAAAACACAGGTTCTTCAAGACTGACTGAAGCCGGTGACTTGTTTCCGTTTTCACTGATGATATAATATTGCGGCGAAGGACCGTAGTCGGATGGTTGAGTGTTTTTGGCGTTGAAGTCATCTGCAAAGAACACTTCAGGAGTATCTCTGACAGGATCATTAAGTACGTCTTCCGCTTCGGCCCGAATTGCTTTCAGGGCAAACTCCAGAGAGACGGCCTGCTGCTGTACCAGTTTGGCGGAATCAACCGCAGACTGGTGCATTTCACCCGTCAGGATTCTAATCATGCCGGAGCGGAGCTTATCGGACTGCAGTCTGCCCAACTCCATTATTCCCTCCCTGCTTATATAAGAGACAACAAGCAGAGGAACGAGACTGAAAGCCAATAAAAGAATGAATAGTTTTTTTCTCATTTTTTATGAAAAGTCTATGCTGGAGGGCTGAGGTTCGCATTCGTTCTTAGAGGGCAGTTCTGAAAAAGGAAACGGCTGTCGGTTTTCGTTAAGCATTGAATAACGCAGGAGCCTGTATGTATATGTGCTGAGTCTGTTTCCGAAATCAAGCAGAGGTCTGACTGGTGTGCCGGTAACAATGGTTGCTGTGTACTGCATGAAAATGGTCAGGTAAGCCATGATTCTGACCAGCTCAAAAGCTATTATGCATACAATTGTCCTTATGAATCTTTTCAGGACGTTCAATCGGTAATTGTTTCTTTCCTGGTTGTTGGCGCTCATTGTTGCTCCGTAGGGATTAAGAACATATTGAAGGAAATTCTCGCATCCTTCATGTCAGTATGTTATTATTAAAATGACTTCCGCAATTATTACTGTTCGTTTTGTTCTCAAGTGTATCCGCTTTATAGCTGAACGGCAACGAAGGATTGAAAATTGCAACAGAACCTGTAGGTGGTGCGAGGATGTCGGTTTTCCGGCTTCCCGAAATGTATCAGAAGTTAAAGCTCGTGGGAGGAAGACTAATGAACATAGCACTTTTGGAAGAATTGGTGAGGAAAAAGGCTGAGCACTTTCAACGCAGTGGAATCCCTGTTGCGGAAGCCATAGATCGGGCGGGAGATGAAATTTTGAACTGTATGGCAGATGCAGGGGGCCACGGTTCCCGGTTCTGCATGCGTATGTGTCTGGCCGGTGCCAAGAAGCGGGTGAGGCCGGAGGAGCAATCAGCGGTTTCCGTTTCGGAGGGTGATAAATGGTGTATGCTGATTCATTATGCTGATCGTACTTTGGCAATCTGAACTCCTGCCATTTAACCTGTAAAAGGAAAAATGGCAGTGATTCTTATTTGCTTCACGCTCATGAATATTCAAGCTGTATGGTGTTAAGAGCTTAATATATATTATGATGTCATGAATTGCGCCCACAGTTTTCGTGTTCTGGGTCCGTCAAATTCACAGAAAAATATACGCTGCCATGTTCCAAGCATTATATCTCCGCCCTCAACAATAAGCATCTGGCCCGGTCCGAACATGCTTGTTTTGATGTGGGCATCCGAATTACCCTCCATATGCCTATAGTCTCCGTGGTGGGGCACAAGCTTGCGCATGTTGACTATTATATCCCGGACAACACTCGGATCGGCCCCCTCGTTAACTGTTACTGCCCCTGTCGTATGTGGACAGTAAAGCAGCAGAGCTCCGTTCATCCAGCCGTTTTTGCGGATGAGGGTCCGGATCTGTCCGGTGATATCAACCATTTCTTCGCGGTCAGCGGTCCTGATTTCAAGTGTTTCCATTATTAACCCCGTTGAATGTTGTCCCGGACGATTCCGCCTGTCCGTGAATGTCTTATGAGTGTAAGTCCTGTCCAAAGCTGATATTGCTCAAAAGTCTTGCAAATCCGCTGATCAGCTAAACGAAGCATGCCTTTGGAAATGCAGGTTTGCAAACCATGAAATATAATAACGCAGAAACCTTCTATTGTCCGTCCCTGAACATGTGGCTGAATCCGGCATCATAGAGCAGGGATTCGCTGTTACTATCCTTGCCGGGTAGAATCATGAATACAGTCTGGCGGTTGAAGTTGTGCTTCCTTGCTGTATCAGCAAGATTTTTCAATGTTGTTTCAACCGATTTTTCCTCCGGCCAGCCTATCCTGTATCCGAGAATCACAGGGGTTTCCGGCTGCATTCCTCCTGCAATGAGCTGGTCCTTAATGCCCTCCGGATTGCCCGCTGAAAGATATATGGCCATGGCGGAATTGTGCCCGGCCAGTTTTTCAAGGCTTTCACTTTCAGGAACAGGCGTTCGTCCCTCCATACGGGTCAGAATCAGGGTCTGTGTCCCGCCGGGGACGGTAAATGAAGTTCCTGTGGATGCTGCAGCGGCACAGGCGGAGGTCACTCCGGGGATGATCTCATATTTCACTCCGGCCTTGCGGAGCAGGCGGGCCTGCTCCTGAACGGCCCCGTAAAGGGAGGGATCTCCGGTATGAACCCGTGCAACCGTCTCACCTTTTGAAGCGTGCTCAATCATCAGGCTGTTCGTCTCTTCCAGTGACATGGCGGCGGAATTTTCAATCCGCGCTTTTTCCGGGGCGTTTCTGAAAACTTCTTCGGGAACCAGTGATCCCGCGTAGAGTACCAGCCCTGCCTCCCCGATTATGCGTTGACCTTTTACGGTGATCAGTTCCGGGTCTCCGGGCCCTGCTCCTATGAAATATACTTTTCCCATTTATTATTCCTGAGGTTTGTCAGCGCTGATTATGGTTACCGGATTATGTGCCTTGAAGCGGACATCACCCGCGAGCGGTTCAGAGCATGAACTCTGGAGCTGGATGGATTGCCACTGCCAGCCGAGTGAGTCAAGCGTCTCACGGGTTCGCTGAATGCTCCCCATTAGAATGGCATGTACTACAATGCGTCCGCCGGGTTTCAGCCTAACGGCTGCTTCGCGGATAACGGTATCGTCCTTCCCTATACCTCCGCCTATGAAAATTCGGTCCGGGTCCGGCAGGGTCTCCAGAGCTTGAGGCATTGCTCCTGAAACAGCCTCCACCGTCCAGGCCTTGAATTTGCGGATGTTTTTGCCGATCATATTGAACCGTTCGAAGTCTTTTTCCACAGCAAAAAATCTCGAATTTCCGGCAATGAATGAACCTTCTATCGCAACGGAACCGCAGCCCGCACCCAGATCCCAGACAGTCTGATCCCGTTGCAGATCCAGCAGAGCCAGTCCGGTGGCCCGCACGGGCAGCTTGGTGATCAGGCCTTTCTGTCTGATGAAACTGTTATCGTCACGACCGAATATACTTGCGGAGACGTTTTTAGACATTGCTTTGAGGATAACGATATTAAGGTCTGCGCAATTGAACCCGGTGAAGCTTTCCAGACTCCCTTCAGCGATGATTTCGGATTCTGTATTGAGTTCCGCGAGCACGCACATGGTGTAATTATCCACACCTTTTTCAAGAAGTCGGCGTGCAATCATGGAAGGTGTATTTTTCCGGTCAGTGTATACGGCACAATCCATCCTGTTCTGCAAGGCTGCAAAAAGAGGAAAATAGTCATCCCGTCCGTGCAGCGAGACAGTCGCCATATTTTTTCTACTGAATCCAAGGCGGGCGCCTCCGAATTCAATGGCCGACACGGAGGGAATGATGCTTATGTTTTCCCTCCCCAGCAGGGGAAGAAGTGATTCTGCGATACCGTAAAAAAGAGGATCGCCATCAGCCAGCAATACAATCCTCTTTCCTTTTCTGAGTTGTTTTTTAAGCTCTCTGGCGTAGTCGGCAACCGGAGAAATAAATTGGATTTTCCTGCCCTCGAATTCCGGGAATTTTTCCAGAAGGCGTTTACCACCGGTGAGTATTTCAGCTTTGTGGATAAGTTCCACAGCATGTGCGGGTGGTTCAAGTGAACCGGGGTAAAGCCCGATTATATGTAAGGGATGCTTCATGTGAGATTTATACAATGTATTTTGCTCTTGGCAAAGGGTGGATATTGTTCCGTTTATGCAGTGACCAGAAAAATTAACAAAAAGCTTACCGGAAACGGTGCTTTTTTGCTATTATGTAAGTGGATCCTTCCATGTTTTAAACGGAGGTAATTATCTATGAAACGACTTATTGCAATCGCCCTCTTGGTCGGCGCAATGATAACAGCCTTTCATGGTTTTTCCCTTACTCTTCCTGCACTGGGGCATAAATCCATGTCCCGGGTTAACGATATGCTGGGGACCATGACCATTGAGATGGAAGTCTCTCCCTATCCGGCCGGAACCGATAACCGCTGTGTGCCTTTTTATGTGGTTGCTGTTCTTGCCGGGGCTGCCGGGCTGTATATTCTTAACGAGTTGCGTGACGATGACGAGGAAGAAGACTTCTACTAGACTGCATCAGGATCATTTAAAGAATATGGTTACCATCGAAATCGAACAGAAAGTATTCCACCTTCATTGAGTCACAGCCTGAAAAGTGAAGGGCGTTTTCGCGGGCTTTTTCAACCAGCATCTCAATAAATTCAGTCCTTTTGTCCGGCGGAATAATTTCATACACCTGTCTTGCTGTATTTGCCCCTTTTATTCTTTGGATCAGTCCAATTCCCGTTATGAATTTAGAGCACCACTGGGCTAACAGGGTAAAGTCAATCGCCCAGTCCTTTGCATGAGTATAAGGATAGCCTTGAGCATGCTTGACGAGTTTGCCGATAAAAATAGCCCACCGGACCTTTGCCATCTTTTTGGCCTTGGCCTGCTGCATGGAGAACTTGAAAAAATCAGCGGCTTGAACCATCTGAATGTTTTCTGTTTCAGGAAAGAGCGAAAGGTAAAACTGTTCACTCCTGCGTCCCGTAGTAAATACAGTCTCTGTGAATCCGGCTGCTTTTGCAACACTTAACGCCTGCGCAATGGAAGCTTTCCATGAGGCATGGCTGAAGGGGCGGACAATGCCTTGAGTTCCGAGTATGGATATGCCCCCCATAATTCCCAGACGTGAATTCATGGTTTTTTCCGCTATTTGCACACCGCGGGGAACTTCAATCCTGACATTCACAGTCCCCCTGAAATCTGGGGTAGAGCGGGAAATTTCACACAGAACTCCGGTTATAATCTGCTTACGCGGAGCAGGGTTGATTGCCGGTTCGCCAACCTTAACAGGCAGTCCGGGAAGGGTCACAATTCCCACTCCCCGCCCTCCCGAGAGCTCCACCAAAAGTTCAGGGCCCCGGTCCAGTTCAACCACCGCATGAATCTCTTCGCCGTGTGTCGCGTCCGGGTCATCTCCCCCGTCTTTTATTACCACACCTTTTGCTGTACCGGCTGAGAACTCGATCCTCTCAATTGGAATAACCAGAGTGCCTTTCACCGGCAAAGGAATTTCGATTTCAGCCGGCTCCGAAGCGGTCAATAAAAGACGCAGAGCGGCCATGGCTGCTGCGGTAGCAGCCGATCCGGTTGTATATCCTTCACGCAGGGCGGGTGATTTTTCAGTCATCTTCCAAAAGCCTTCCTCTGGTCAGAATGCTTTTGCCGAATTTATTTCTTACCAGATCAACTGCTTTATCAAGGCGGTCTACTTTTTCGCTTGTTTCCTGCTCTTTGATGTCATCGTCAAGCAGAGAAAGCTGCCGGGATCTCTCTTCGAAATTGGAAATACCTATACCAATCAGCCTGACCGGCCCGATAACTCCTTCTGCGTCCAGAAGCTCACATCCGGTTTTATAAATGGTTCCGGCATGGGAGGTTCTGGATTCAAGGGTTCGGCTGCGGGTTATCTGCCTGAAATCGGGAAATTTTATTTTAAGGGTAACTGTACGCCCTTTGAGCCCGTGCCTGCGGATGTCGGCAGCGATACGTTCGGACTGTTTGAGCAGAAGTGTTTTAAGGGTGTGCGTATCCGAAATGTCCTCTCCGAATGTGTTTTCGGCACTGGAGGACTTCATCTCACTTGAAGCTTTTACCGGTGTAGGGTCTATCCCTGCTCCTTTCTCATGAAGGACCACACCTCGTTCTCCGAAACGCTCCTTCCAGAATTCCACCGGATAACGGCGCAGGTCTGCGGCGAACCGCACCCCGAACATGCGCAGTTTAGGAAGCGCTTTCTTGCCCACACCGGGAATTTTCTCCACCGGCAGCTGTTTGAGGAAGTCTTGCACCTGATGGGCTTCAATGATTGAAATACCGTCAGGTTTATCGAGGTCTGACGCAATCTTGGCCAGAAATTTTACCGGGGCGATCCCCACTGAGGCTGTCAGACCGGTGGTTTCAAAAATATCGTTCTTTATGGACCGGGCAAGCTGTAAGGGAGGACCGAAAAGCTTTTCCGTACCGGTTATATCTAGATAGGCTTCATCAATGGATGCCTGCTCCACAACAGGAGAGTAGTTCCCCAGAACAGCCATGACTTTCTGCGAAATTTCTTTATAGCGGCCACGGCTTCCTGAAACTACCTGCAACTGAGGGCACAGCTTCAATGCCTGATGAACGGGCATGGCGGAGCGAACACCGAATCTGCGTGCTTCATAGGAAGCAGCACTCAGGACGGAGCGTTTGTGCAGAGAGCCTACTCCTACGGGCTTACCCCGTAGTTCAGGATTGTCGAGTTGCTCCACCGATGCAAAGAACGCATCCATATCTATATGCATTATGTATTTCTGCATGGCTGACCGGCGGTCCGGGGGGCTAATCCGAAGGGTTGGAAGCTTCATGCCTTGAACAGGCATCGACAAAGTTTGCAGCGACCTCTGGATTGCTGGCAAAGTGCAGATGGATGTAGCTGCCGAGAGTATTCCGGTTTACGGTAAAACCTTCAGTTGTGGGAATATTTTTTTTACACGTTACACGATAGGATTTCCGGGGATTTTCGGGTAGCCCTTCCAGTGCGGAGTAATGAAACTCGTGCCCCCGTACGATTGTTCCGGCCGGACCGAGAATAGTGTCCTGTGACAACTGTATCTCTCTGTATCCGAGGGCCTGAAAACGTCCCTTCATGGAGCAGCGGAATGGAAAGATACCGCACATGGGAAAGACCCGGTCATCCTTGTTTATGGATTCCATAAGGTACATGAATCCGCCGCATTCAGCGTAAACAGGATGCCCCAATGCGGAAAAGTCGGCTATGGCCCGGCGTAGTTTGGTATTCTGTGCAAGATCGAATGCAGAAAGTTCAGGGTAGCCCCCACCCAGATACAGACCTGAAATATTTTCCGGAAGCTCCCTGTCTTCTATGGGGGAGAAGGGAACCAGTTCCGCACCTGCTTCACGCAGAAGACGCAGATTTTCTTCGTAGTAAAATGAAAATGCACTGTCCCGGGCATACCCTATACGGGTTTTGGGGATCATGGGTACAGGGTCAAAGCGAGGGGGAACGGGGATGTCCGGCAGACCGTCCATGATCATGTCGAGATCAAGATTCTCTTCCACCCATTCTGCCAGTGATTTGTATTTAGACTCAAGATCGGCAAGATGTTCAGGGGTAACCAGCCCGAGATGGCGTGACGGAGTGCTGATTTTTTCACGTCTGGGAAGACATCCCAGCAGGGGAATGTCAGTAAGCGACATTGCATCACGCAGTGTCTGCTCGTGGTTTTTGCTGCCCACTCGGTTGAAAATGACTCCGGCAATGGCTGTTTCGTGGTCGAAATTGCAGAAGCCCTGTACTAGAGCCGCAGCTGAACGGGCCATTGATCTGGCGTCAACAACAAGGATTACAGGCAGGTTGAGCCGTTTTGAAAGGTGAGCGGTGGAGCCGGTTTCATCAAGTGCAGAGTATCCGTCATACAATCCCATCACACCTTCAACTATGCCCGCATCGGCGTCCTGAGTGTGGCGGTAGAAAATATCAAGCAAGGTTTTCCCCGACAGCATCCAGCCGTCGAGGTTGTGGCAGGTCCGTCCGGCAGCTCTGGTATGGTGTCCCGGATCAATGAAGTCGGGGCCGGTTTTAAAGGGCTGTACCTGAAGTCCTTTTCCGGCAAGGGCGGCCATTACCCCCAGAGTCACAGAGGTCTTCCCGCACCCGCTGTGGGTACCGGCAATGATAAATCCTTTGATAGAGTTCATTGCAACCCTATAGTATTTTTTGGCGGATCAGCCCAGTTTATTTTTGTCCAGATAAGCGATGAATTTTTTCGCTTCCGTAAAATCAGGGTTAAGTTCAAGACAGGTTTTCAACTCTTCCCTGACCTTTTTATATTGTTTGTCCTCAAAATAAGCGCGGGCCATATTGTAGCGCAGGTGGTCATCTTTGGGGCTCAGATCCACCGCCTTGGAATAATATTCAATCGCCTGGGGAATCATTTTTGACTTGCGTAGGTTGATCCCGAATTCATTGAACATGTGTTTATGTTCTTTGTCGAATGGCGCATCAAGGGCAATCAACCGTGCAAAGATATCATTTGCGCGGTCTTTTTCGCCGCGTTCCATCAGGCAGAGACCGATTCCGAAGTTGCCTCTTACGTTATATTCATCAATTTTAAGGGCGTTCCCGTATTCCATTTCTGCACTGAAGGAGTTGCCCTGTTTGCGGTAGCGGTCCGCCCGGGCAAGTGTTTTCTGCAGTTCCTTCATGTTCGGCAGAACCTGCTTGTGATACATCTCCGGTTCCGGGCTGTACTCTTTGAGCAGTTCTTCCCGGGTGACTTCCTGAGCGTCTCCCGTGGGAACAAAGCTGTTGTTGAGGGGGCGGACATGGAAGAGATCGTCTTCCAACTGCTCAACAAAGTAGTATCCGATCTGGGCTACACGGCGGGTTGTGGTTCCGGTTCCGACCTTGGCTATTCTCTGGCGGGAAAAAACCCCGCTCAAGTCTTTTATTTTTCCTGATTCAGTCATGTGTTTACTCCGCTGCAGTAGGGAAACTACCTGAACTCTAACTTGATTTAAACTGGTTGAGAAGAGAGATTTTTCAATTCCATTATTTTCTGCCAGCCTTGGAGGCAATCCATTTGATCTGGCGGCATACACCCATCAAAAGATTGAATTCGTGACGTTTGATATCCATTCTGGAGAGGAAGCGTCTTACCGGCATCATCCAGTATTCGGGATTGTCAGCTTTAAGAAAGTCGATAGCAAGTAGGGTTTCCTGCAGGTTGGAGGCCAGGATTTCCTGCTCTTCGAAAGAGGCGGGACGCTCATCCGGGGCATTTGATTTTGTTCCGGGATTGTTCAGGGCGTTTCTGAAACACTCATAAAGAATGATGAGTACCGCCTGAGCCAGATTGAGAGAGCTGTTTTCATGGCTTGTGGGAATATTGATCAATCTGGAGCAGAGCTGAGTCTCGTCATTGGTCAGGCCTCTGTCTTCCGGGCCGAAAACCACAGACACTTTTTCACCTGAGCGCAACTGCTCGACAATTAGCTTTGCTGCTGTTGAGGGAGTCATGATTCCCCTGCGCCATCCTCCGGTACGGGCTGTTGTTCCATAGATACGGTTCTGCCCCTGTAAAGCTTCTGCAAGAGTTTCGGAGATATTTGCTCTTTCGACAATATCCCTTCCTTTGGCTGTGGCCAGAGGAAAAGCCTTATCCATATCCCATGACGCGGGCCTGACCAGGGTCAGGTCGCTGCAGCCCATATTGGTCATGGCCCGGGCTGTGGAACCGACGTTTTCAGGAAATTTTGTTCCGAATAAAACTATATTGAGATTGCTGAGCATCCCCACTCCGAAAATGGCTTTGATTTAAGTTGAACATACTGACTGAAAAAGGGTCATAGAAAGAACAGTGGATGTTGTCCAGTGCCATCTCGTGGAACAAATGGAGTAAATGGAGCTATCTTGTTTGAAAAAGTAATTCATGTTCCTTAGTTCGGGTAGTTGGAAACTTTTGCAAACCAGTGAGGTGAAGAGTATACTTTCTGAATGGAAAAAATAGAACTATCGGAAAAGTTGCTGAAAATAGCTGGAGAGGAAGGTCTGTCGGCAGAACAGCTGCAGGAACTGCTCTCCGGTGGGCAGACTATACCGCAGGATTTAATGGACCTGTTAGGAAATATCGCTGAACGAACAACGGATGTTTTTTCTGATGAAGACTGACTGTTAAAGGCAGAACTCCCGACTCCGGGGGATGATGCGGGTTCGGAGCCGGGAGGGTGAAGTAGGAGAGGAGACTGTCCGGGGGAGAGTTGTCCGGGCAGATTATTTAACTGAGGAGGAGGGGATGATCGCTCCGTCAGCATCGACTTCACCTAATAGTTCAAAATCGGGAAAGAGGCTGGGGTCGAAAGTATAGGAATAATAGTCCTTGAACTTAATAAGGTATGTTTTCCAGCCGTACTGTCGCCTCATGCGTGCCGCTTCTCTTAATACGTCCGCCATATCAGCTCCGCTGTTTTAAAGTGTTTTGTTTGCGGGTGCAGAGCATCCTGTTCCACCTTCCCGCTGCTGTCAGCTGCGGGGCTCCTTATTCTCGTCATTCTCTGGAACGGGGACCGGAGGAGTTACCTCAGCCGCAGGAATTCTGGGGTTGCCTGAACCGAAGCCCTTAATTGTCTTGTTGAGAAAAGCTTTTTTGTTTATCGAAGAGATGCTTGCTGTCTGGGTCATGGCTGGCCTCCTGCATTATTGTTTGTGTATGAGTAGTCTTTTAGTGAATTTGAGAATCGATTTCAACTAAAAAATGCATATTCAATCAAAAAAAGATGAGTAACATCATCTTAAAACAATTAAGCTGCTGAAAAAACAGTTTATTAAGAGAAAGTGAATTATTGATTAGGTAAATACTCAAATTCTCAGAAATGAGTGTGTTGAAAAAAAGACTGATGCAGGATTCCCTGCATCAGTCAAAGTGGTATGTGCTCTGAATTGTGAGCAGTATTCAAAAGAGCTATATCCGCTCAGTCTAACGGCTCAGCCTGTTAAGTGTTTTTCAGTTCGTCTATCAGGGATTGCAGATCTCCTGCAAGGCGGGCCAGATCGGAGACAGCAGCCATTGACTGACTCATCGCCTCGGCAGTTTCCGCTGCAATGCGGTTCACCTCATCGGTTCCGCGGTTGATCTGTTCACTCGCGGCAGATTGTTCTTCACTGGCTGTTGCGATTGCGCGAACCTGATCTGCCGTGTCATCAACAATTCCGACAATAGTTTCGAGGCTTTCCCCGGCCTGACTTGCGTATTCGGTACTCTTTGCAACCATCCCGGCGGCGTTATCCATCTCTGTGATATTCTTTTGCGTTTCAGACTGGATGGCGTGCACAGCCTGAGCAACTTCCTGGGTGGCATGCATGGTTTTTTCGGCAAGTTTGCGGACCTCATCTGCTACAACCGCGAAGCCTCTTCCGGCCTCACCCGCTCTTGCTGCTTCAATGGCGGCGTTAAGAGCCAGCAAGTTGGTCTGGTCGGCAATGTCGGTGATAACAGTGATTACCTGTGAAATACCTTCAGCCTGCGTTCCGAGTTCATTGAGACCGGAAACCATTTTACCGGACGCTTCATTTACCGAGTTAATTGATGAAACAACATTAGCAACAATCTGTCCGCCTTTCTCTGCGTTTGTTTTGGCTTCGAGAGCACTTTCCGCTGCCTGTGATGCGTTCTGAGCGACTTCCAGTACTGACGCGTTCATTTCTTCCATGGCGGTGGCGGTTTCAGAAGTGCGTTCACGCTGAATGTCAGAACCACGGGCTGATTCCTGAATCTGCAGTGATAGTTCTTCTGATGCCGATGTTACCTGCTCGACGATTCCCTCAAGCTGTCTGGCAGCCTGCAGCATTCCCTCGGATTTTGCTCTTTCAGCTGCTTCCTTGGCTTTTCTTGCATCCTCAAGAGCTATATTTGCAGCTTCGGTCTGCTGCTCTGCCTCTTTTGATTTTTCTTCTGCAGTTGAAATGAACTTGATCAGATTTTGAACCATCTGGCTTAAAGCGTCATCAAGTGTCTTTAGTTCACCTCCAAAGCTGCTGGAGTCTACTTTCGTATCAAAGTTGCCGGCGGCAATACTCTGCGCGCTGCTCACCATGATGCCGATAGGCTTGGCTATGCCTCTGGCTATGGCCAGCGATATGCCTATGACAAGTGCGATGGCAAGTGCGGAAAGGATAAGGTTCAGTTTCAGAAAACTGTTGGCTTCCGCAAAAATTTTATCGGTGGGAAGAGCCAGCCCCATCGCCCAGGGGGTAGGGGTTCCGGATATTACAATCGGCTCAAAGGTAAAAAGGTATTCTTTGCCGTCAATTGGAGAAACAGTGGTTTCTTGGAATGTCCTGCCGTTTTCGATTGCACTGGAAATGGCCTGCCGGTCTTTTTCAGGGAAAGCTTCAGTTATGTTTTTACCTACAAGGTCTTTGTCCGGGTGTGCAACACAATATCCCTTGTTTGAGGCGATAAATGCGTACCCGGTTTCATAGGGCTTGATATCCTCGACCATTTTTTCAAACGCGCCGAGAACAAAATCGATACCCACAACCCCGATAAATCTGTTGTTCTTCAGTATCGGCACACTGACCGTGGCCATGACTTCGTCAACAACATCAGTGGTATATGGTTCTGTAAGGATGGCTTTTTTGGTGTCTCGCGGAATCATGTACCAAGCTCTGGTATTGTTCGGATCATTCTTATGCATTTCAGCGAGAGTCCATTTCCCGTCCTGAAACCAGCCGTACTGACCGTATTCACCGTTGGGGCCATATTTCCCAGAGCCGATATATTCAGAATCTCTTCCGTCCAGTTCGTTCGGTTCCAGAACTATCTGAGTACCGTAGAACATCGGATCAGAGGTCGTCAGGTGTTTGATGAAACTGTTCACCATCTCCCGGTCCAGGGACTGCCCATAATCGCTCATGCTGAGAATAGCCGCAGCTCCGGCCCAGGAGGCGTCAAGGGCCCTCTCAATGGTTCCCTTAACTTCGTTTCCGTATTTAACAGCCATTTCATCTGCAAGCTGGGTTGCCTGTCTTTGTGCCGCATCTCTGGTTCTGTTCACTGTTATGGTAGTGAATGCGACAAAGATAATGATCATCGTGATACTGATTCCCAGCGCTATTTTAGTACCTATTTTCAGCTGTTGGAACATGTAGACCTCCGTTTGATGTTACCATATGTAGCCTGTTAATTGGTCTCTTCATAGCAATTCACTTCAGTCTTCTGCCTGCATTGACAGCTGATGCGCTTCAACGTGCTGCAAGCGAATTTTATGAAACTATAGTATATATTTCGGACAGTGACCACAGTAAGTTTATATCTGAGATTCAAACGGTTACAGCTTTTTATGTTCGGTTTTGAAGGAAAGTTGTTTTCGCTTCCGTTTCGAAGAATGAAGCAGCCTGATTCATATGTATATTAAACAGGAAATCCCCCGTAAGAATACTTACGGGGGATTTAAGAATGCTGTTAACGCATCATTTGCGTTGTAAATTTAATTGTTAGGGAGTCCGGGGCTCAACCTATAAATAAGAAGGCTGATGAAACACTTTAAAAAGCAAGTTCAATGGCGACCGGGCAATGGTCAGATCCCATTACGTCTGCCTCAATCCATGCGTTTTTAACGTTGTCTTTAAGCTCATCGGAAACAAAAAAGTAGTCTATGCGCCACCCTGCGTTGTTTTTGCGGGCGTTGAAGCGGTAACTCCACCATGAATATTTACCGGGATCTTCGTCAAACATTCTGAAAGTGTCTATGTAACCGTGGTCTATGAATTTATCGATCCAGGCCCTTTCTATGGGAAGAAATCCGGAACGTTCGGAGTTCGCCTTCGGGTTTTTAAGGTCGATTTCCTTGTGAGCGGTATTGAAGTCGCCTCCGACAACAATGGGTTTCTTTTTGCGAAGTTCCTGAGCGTAGTCCAGAAAACTGTCATAAAAGCCCATTTTGTATTCCAACCGTTCATCGCTCATCTGTCCGTTGGGATAATAAATGTTAAACAGATAGAACTGCTCGTATTCCATCAGCACAACGCGTCCCTCACCCTGATAAGTTTCATCCGGCAGACCGAAAGAATGTGAAAGAATCGGCTGGCGATAGAAACATGCTGTTCCGGAGTATCCCTTTTTAACCTTGGACCAGTTCCATAAAGATTCATACCCTTCATAGTCTTTGTGTTTGGCTGGAATCTGATCAGGATGGGCTTTGGTTTCCTGAACCATGACCACATCGGCATCGCTCTGTTCAAACCATTCGATAAAATTTTTCTTGATAACGGCCCGATAGCCGTTGACATTCCATGAATATATTTTCATCTCAATTCCCCTTATTAAATGCATTCAAAGCAGATCTGTCCGTTACCGATATCGATTCTGGAAGTTGCTGTCCATCCCGTCCCGGTGATCAGTTCTTCGAGTTCATTGATTTTATAGTCATTAAAGAAACCGGCGGCTCTTCGTTTATTCTTGTCGGTTCCGGGAAGCAGGCAGTGATAGGTGAAAACAAGTTTTGCCGAGTTCTGCCTTGCCCAGTCCATGAATGACTTCAGGTCATGCAGGAATTCAAAAAGAAACAGGGCACAGACAGTATCAAATTTCCGGTCAGGATACTGCTGCTGGTTCAAATCCGCTACAAGGCATTTACGGTTGCGGGGAACAATATCCAGCGGGATGTATTTTGAGTTCTCGGGGATATAGTCCCGCAGGAGCATAAGACCCGCCCCGGCATCAAGAACCGTTGACTTTTCGGGTATCATCTGTCCGGCGATACCCGCTCTGAGGTCGGCTCCCGAAATGAGATTGTCCCAGCGGGACCATCGACCGCAGTCCGTAGATCGCTTTTCAATTAGAAGATTAGTATATCCTATCATGAATTCGGAAGAAACCCGGGGGCGCATTGAGGCGGGCAGAATCGTGTGGGCTTTCCAAGGCTGCTCATAAACGGGAAGAGTTTCAATTGAGCGGTCAATGCTGATGATGTTGCACTGCTCGTGGCTTGGAACATAAGGTACAAGAGGACCGCCCATGTCTTCGTGCGGGAATCGATATGATCTGTACCCTAGATCCCTGAGAAGAGAGATGGTCTCGGTTAATTCCTTGGCTCCTTTTTCTGTCCCGTGAAACAGTCCCTTTTCCCAGATAACAGCTGCTACCTGCCCTTTTTTTATCAAGTTGAGCGCGCCCTTGATAACGGAGAGTTCATGCCCTTCCGTGTCTATTTTAAGAAATATGCGCTGTCCCTGTTCCAAGAGCTTAGATTTTTCAACAATCCTGTCCAGAGTCGCCAGTTCTACATTCAAAGGTTCTCCACTGGAAGGGCCCCCCGAAAACCGGACAAGGCTGTGTCCCATGGACGAGTTCTGGTTGAGAAGGCTGAAACCGCTGTGGTCAGAGGCCGCGCACTCCGCAATACTGACCTGTCCCGAGCATTTGTTGAATTCTGTCCAGAGTTTCAGTTTTTTTATATTGGCGGGATGTGGTTCGATAGCCAGAACTTTTACTTTTCCGGGGTATTTCATTGCGGCGGTAAGAGTATAGAGTCCAAAATGGGCTCCAATATCAATGAAAAGATCTTCGGGTTCCAGATGGGCGTGAATAAATGCTCTGGAGGCATACTCAAATCCCACGGTACGGGTTTCCCTGAAATAAAGGGAGTTGACACCGGGGTCCCGCAATTCAGGCCGGGATATGAGCATTTCGAATTCTGGAGTTCCAGTGTCGGTTGTAAAAACACTGGGGATGATCATCCAGTCTTTATCATCTTTTATTTTATTCAGAATAGATTCTCTGCTCACAATTAGGTCCGTTTGTGTTGAAATTTATTAGTGCCTCTAGTGAGATATATCAAAACAGCAGCCAGTAATACAAGAAAAGCCCGCACTGGGCGGGCTTTTCAGGAAAAATGTGCGGGTTGCCCCGACGAAAGACGTACTAATCTTCAGTGCTGCTTGCTTTGATGAAAGCGATTGCAGCCATAGTCATTGCCAGACCGAAAAAGAACCAGAAAAAGCTCATATCCTACTCCTCCATTTTGTGCTTATTAAACTGGATTATTGTTCCATAGCAGAAAATAGAACACTTGAACAGCAGATTAGGCTGTGAATACCCGGATTTATGCATTGGAAATGAACTGCGGACTAAACATCCATGTTGAGCAGAGTTCCCGGGGCAGGAGAGTTGACGGCGGATGTGGATTGAAGGTTGTCCATGACTTCTCCGGCAGCCATTACAGATATTGAGTCCCTGATTCCCGGATTGTTTTCCTCTTCGCTGGAAAGACCTTTCTCCAGACCTTTTTTAAGCGAAGTAAGGGAATTCCCTTCTTCCTGAAGAACTTCCTCAATCAGGCTTTTGATGTTTTCAACTGCTTTTTCACCGAACTGGGTGCTTACCTGTGCAAACGTGTTTTGCAGTGTAAGTTTTGCGGCAGTTCCGGGGTCGGCTGCAAAAAAGTGTTCCTGAAAGCCGTTTTCAAAGTAGTCATTGATACTTTTGTTAAGGTCTGAATTGAAATTCTCCATGACCTCATCTCCGGCTGCAAATCCAAAATTGCGGTCAATGAATTGAACAGATTTCAGCAGACCTCTACTAAGGGAGTCCTCGGTTATTTCGTCCCCTGAACTTGAGATGACAATACCCTTGAAGGCGGTGGCGGCTTCATGTCCGAATTTGTTTTCAATGAAGTCTGCAGCCCTTGAGAGAGCCCCGGCCAGCTCAGAGGGGTCTTTGGAGGATTGGGCTTCTCCTTCAGACCCCTTCTGAGTTTTGCCAGATGAATCAGGCTCAACGGCCTTTTGAGCGATCAGTTCAGCAAACTGGTCAGCAGTATTTGCGGGGGGAGCCGATACATTCAGGCGCGTCGCTCTAACGCCGGAAGTCCGGCTCCCGCCCATAAGCGGAGAACCGTTGTCCAGTATATTCGGAGCTCCGTAATTACTTCTCAGTGCTGATGAGTTTATAATCATGACAATTGTTCCTTTCTGGGCAATTTATCGGATCATTTTGCGGAAATGTTTAGAGCAGGAAACAAATAATAGTTTATACTGCAAGGCCGGTTGACTGAAAAAAAAGCTGACCGTATCTTCATGCTTATGAATATTGATAAATTTAAAGAATTCATTTCAACCCGGAAGATTCTTCTGGGAGTCGTTGCAGGAACGCTGCTGCTCTGCGCTGCCGGGTATGGGATAATCTCTCTTCAGCAGACAGTGGCCGAGGAAAAGGCCAAGGTTGCTGAACAAAAGCGCATGGAGCAGGAGAAGATAGTCAAAGAAAAAAAGGATGTCCGCAGGTCCAAGGTCATAGAAACCATGAAAAGGCTGATTGAGACGGGGCACGCTGAAACCGCATTGTCCGTGGCAGACAAGAATCGTGATTTGATGGACGATGAGTTGAAAGCGATGATTCATCTCGCCACTGAAAAAGATCTGTTGAACAGGATTGAGCGTACATCCAAGTGGAATTATTCCGATCTTGCAAAATATTATGCAGAACTTGCGGCTCTTGAGCCGGAAAACAGCAAGTATAGCAAGGAACTTAAGGGGTATGACAAAAAGCTGCGCCGCAGGCTGGAGAGGAAGCTTTATGCGCAGGCACAGGCCCTGCCGGTTCAGGATTACAAAGCCAACATGGATATTTATGAAGAGCTGATGCAGCTCAACCCTGATGAGAAGTTTTATCAAAGCAAGTATGAAAGATACAAAAGCAAATATGAATCCTTCATGAAGGACCTCGAAAAATTCGGGCCGCGTCCGCAGCTTGCTGAAAACGGCAAGACTTATGAAGAGGTGAAGAAATACCTTCAGGAAAATTCCATGTATCCGGAAAATCTGCGCATGGAGAGTGCTACGGATTGCTATTACACTGATTCAGGATGGCTTGTGGGCTGCACTTACAGTGAGCAGGATGAGGTTGGTAACAGGTTCAGTGAGTTCATGTGGTTCACCATAACGAATTCGACAGTAACCAAAGTGGAGTCCGGAGGGGCTTATACTATAAACTGATGAATAAATTCCCCTTAATCTTTTTTTATTGGCTCTCCTCCTGTCTTTTTGTGTGTGCCACAGTGAACATGAGCTTTGCTTCGGATCTTGTTCAGGTCCGCCAGAGGGGGGTGTTGCGTCATATAGGCATCCCTTACGCAAATTTTGTAATTTCTGAAAATGAGGGGCTGGATGTAGAGTTGATGCGCCGTTTTGCCCGTTATCTGGGCGTCCGGTATGAGCTTGTGCTGTCCAACTGGGGGCGTGTAGTCGGTGATCTGACCGGAACTCTGGTGAAGCCAGAAGGTGATGATGTCATAACCCTAGGACATTCAGAGATCAGGGGAGATGTTGTTGCATCAGGGATGACAGTCCTGGATTGGCGAAAGAAAATGGTTGCTTTTTCCGTGCCGACCTTTCCGACTCAGGTGTGGTGTGTTGCCCGGAAGGATTTCCCGATAAATCCGTACATTGATAAAAAGGATTTTGGGAATGATATAAATTTCATTAAAAAGCTGGTTATGGCCAACACTATAATGGTTAAGGAGGGGACCTGTCTTGCGCCTGATCTTTACAGGTTGAACGATGGATATTACAAGCTGGTCAATTTCCCGGGTAAACTGAGCTACATGGCTCCGGCCATGGTTAAGGGGTTAGCGGAGCTTGCTTTGCTTGATGTTCCAGATACTCTGGTTGCTCTTGAGAAATGGCCCGGTGAAATCAAAGTGATAGGAGCTGTGTCTCCCAGACAGAATATGGCTGTTGCTTTTCGTAAGGATGCTCCCGAGTTATTGCTTGAGTTCAATCTTTTTTTTGAAGGGCTCAAGAGAAGTGGAGAATATTATAGGTTGGTTAAAAAATATTATCCCTCAGTCTGCGATTATTTCGAGAATTTTTTTGACGACTGTAAAAAATAAATTATGTCCCGTAACAGGATAATAAAAAACTCCGTCCGTTGTGCTCTTCCGGACGGAGTTTTTTATTGCCCTATCGGACAAAAATTCAGAGTGGCTCTAGTCTTCCACGTCTTTAAGCCAGCCTTCCAGAGCATCAATGATCTTGCGGGCCTGATCCGGGCTTGAGATATTGAATTTGGACTGTGGGCGGTACTCACCTTTCATCTTGCGGTAGCGGCGGATGGTGTACATATCTTTGCCGAAATCATTGGTTTTGCGGTCGATCTGTTTATAACGGAACATGATGGTGGTCCATGCGCCCTTGGTAAGTACAACCTTGTCCAGTTCTTTAACGACGACTTCGCCGTTCTCTTCATAATGTATAGTCAAATCTTCAACTGTAGAACTCATATTGTCTCCTTGGCGGGTTGTTTTAACAATACCCGGAAACTGCCGCAAATGTCCGCTCTTGTCAAAGGCGAATGCGATTGTAGTTTTGTTGGCTGCAATTAATTAATCAAATTCAAGATACTCCAAAAAATCCCCATGCAACATCTTCTCTAACTCGTCCATGTTACCTTCATCAACTTCTGCGAAGACAAACGCGAAAACCGGATATTCTTTGTAATCAATCTTCCTGATCTCCAAAGGCTTGCTGAAGTTTGCCGCAAAACCTTCGTAGTCTGCAGATTTAATTCTAGAGCGATCTACAGATGAATCTACATCTCCAATAATCATGGCGTAGACTTTGCCCTCGCAGCATTTCCCGATTTCATCCCAGTCCGGCTTCAGCCCTTCCATATAATACCTGTAAGGGTTGATGCCATACGCGTAATAGGCGAGATCTGTGACACACCATCCGGCAAAGCGCATGGGATTAACTTCGATTACTCCGATGTTTCCATACCCGTCTTTACGTAGTTCAATATGGACGGGAAAATTACGGAGGTCGGCACGTCTGCCTATTTCGCTCAGCAGTTCCTGAAATTCTTCCCTGTGTTCATTTATTATTCCGGTTGAGGTTATGTAGCAGCGGTCGCTGACATCGTCAGCGGAAGCGAAAAGATGGCCCAGAATATTTATGATTACCGGATTGCCCTGGCTGTCGAAATAGGCATCTACTGCGAATTCTTCGCCTTCTATGCACTGTTCTATGATAAATTCGTCCAGTTCCAGAACTTTGGC
The DNA here is from genome assembly GCF_055394525.1 of Maridesulfovibrio salinus. Lineage (NCBI taxonomy): Bacteria > Pseudomonadati > Thermodesulfobacteriota > Desulfovibrionia > Desulfovibrionales > Desulfovibrionaceae > Maridesulfovibrio > Maridesulfovibrio salinus. Next base: position 202,066 of record NZ_AP042461.1, on the reverse strand, counting down.
CGGATACATGGTTCTGATGTGTTCAACCTCATTTTCAATGGTCGCAACTGTTGAGGTCCAATTCTCCTGCTTTTCAACCATATGCACGCCCAGACTGAAGAATCCTACGCTCGGTTTGATTACGCATGGGAAGGGCAGTTCGCTGCTGTCAATCTGGTTAAGATCAGCCAGTGTGACGGTTCGGTAGAAAAAATCAGGATAAAGATCCTGTGTCAGTTGTCTAAAAGCGCCTTTGTCCTTGAACAGTCTTATTTTCTCCGGAAGACCACTGCCTTTGAGGTTGTTGTCGATCCAGTCTATGGCGTTTTCGGAATTGGAATAAAGGGGGTGCTCCGGATTATTGTTGCAGATTTCAATAAATTCAGCTTCCGGGGTAAGTTTAAGCCGGGCATCCTTGTCCGTTTCGTTGGCAACTCTGTTGTCGAGCACCACTGCGTTGGTTTCTTGGAGAGTGTTTTTAAGAAAATCGGAAACAAAGGGCTTTTCGAGTATGAACATTATTCTATCCTTATCGGTGAAATAGCAGTTTGAGCAAAGTAATTGCACATGGACTGACGGGTATTATTACACCCTGATAGAAATGAAGTACATATACAGATTGATTAAAAAGCGGGTAGGCAGGAGATGGGTATTTAAAGGGCCGGTTGCTTCGCTTTGCTTCATGGTGCTGGGGTTAGATCGGCTCACAGGGTAGGGAGCCTGTTACTATGAAGCATGTGGGGTTTAAGGTCCGTAAGCGTTAGCCCGCGGTTTTTTGGTTGAAGCAACCGGGCCTTTGGGAAATTTATCTGAGGGAGACATTGTCTCCCTCGGAAATACAGAGCCGTTCCGGAGTTTAAGTTTGCAGCTCCACCTGCGCGCCTGTTTCCGGAAATTTACGGAAAAACGGAATCATCCTTTACCAATCCATGACCTCTGTTGTGCAAAGATTACCGTATTCCGTGGCCTGAATATCTTGTACATCCGATCCCGGCTTGCAGACTCCGGGACCGGATGGAACTTTATGCTAAAGGGCAGCCTTGTAGATGGCGGCAACAGCTTCGTCAGTCATGCATCTGGGGTTAGTCAGACCACATGCGTCTTTCTGTGCGTTGGCAGTCATGACGGGGATATCGTCAGCGGACACTTTCTTACCGTATTTTTCGCCGAGAGCGATCAGGCCGGCAGGAATACCTACGTCAGAGGAAAGCTTGCGGATAGCGTCGAGGGAAGCGTCAGCAGCATCGCGCAGCGGCATACCATCGGTGTTGACGCCGAGCCATTCAGCCATGGTTGCGAAACGTTCAACGTTTGCAATCAGGTTGTGCTGTTCAACGTGGGGCAGCAGGATAGCGTTACACTCGCCGTGAGGCAGGTCATAGAAACCGCCGAGCTGGTGAGCCATGGCGTGTACGTGACCGAGGGAAGCGTTGTTGAAAGCCATACCGCCGAGGTACTGTGCGTAACACATGCCTTCGCGGGCTTCGATGTCCTGACCGTTTGCAACGGCGCGGCGCAGGTACTTGTTGATGAGTCTGATGGACTTTTCAGCACAGGCGTCGGTGATGGGGGTAGCAATAGTGGAAACCCAGGCTTCGACGGAGTGAGTCAGTGCATCCATACCGGTTGCAGCTGTCAGTGCCGGAGGCATGCCCATCATCAGCAGCGGATCGTCAAGTGCGATACCGGGGGTAACGCGCCAGTCAACGATAGCCATCTTAACTTTGCGGGAGGTGTCGGTGATGATGCAGAAACGAGTCATTTCAGACGCGGTACCTGCAGTGGTGTTTACCGCAACGTAAGGAGGCATGGGGTTGGTGGATTTGTCTACGCCTTCGTAGTCATGAATGGTTCCACCGTTAGCAACAACAAGACCTACGCCCTTACCGCAGTCATGGGAGCTTCCGCCACCCAGAGTGATCAGGGAGTCACAACCGTTGTCCTGGTATGCTTTAACACCGTCAGCAACGTTTTTGTCAGTGGGGTTGGGAATAGTTTCGTCGTAAACAACGCAATCCATTCCATCAGCTTTCAGGATATCAACGATCTGCTGGGTGATGCCTGCACCGGTGATACCTTTGTCAGTAACCAGTAAAGGCTTTTTACCGCCGAGAGCTTTGATGCGGGCGGGGATTTCTTTGTGTGCGCCGATACCGATGAGGGTTACGCTGGGAATAAAGAATCCGTTTACTTGTTCACGTACTGCCATTTGAGACCATCCTTTAGCTTAGTAGGTTTTAGAGAAGGTTGGGCCTTGTCTTGTACTTATTAACGCTCTCTATAGGGCAAGAGGCGTGCCAAAGGTGTAAGTCTTTTTATATTAGCCTGTTATGTATTTTGAGGGGCTGCTGCTGTGAATCATTGTCGATGTGTCTTTTTATGTTTGTATCAGGTTTTTCTATGTGAAAATTTTAACAAGATTGGCAAAAGTGTTGTGTTACAAGGTGTAACAGAGGTGTGTGTCGTTTTGCTCCATGGGTAGAGGGTAGTGTGTCAAATAGAGCTTATGCTTGCTTGAGCATATAAAGTGCAAAAGTATCTCCGCTTTAAAAGTTGCATTGAACATAGATGTTACTGTGTTGATTGGCGCATCAATTTTAGCATAACTTTAAATAATAGCATTAAAAATGGAGTTGATAAAGTGAAAAGTGCATTAATTAGTTTGAAATAGAAAAGCCGCTCTTATTTACAGAGCGGCTCTGACTGCTAACTATGGCTTTGCCACCATTGAATACAGTGGAACTGGCCCTATAAGATATAGTTTTTAAAGATTGTACTTGTCGATTTTGCGGTACAGAGTTTTTCTGCCAATTCCGAGAGCCTGAGCCGCCTTTTGTCTGTTCCCGTTGAAGAAATCAAGGGCTTTAATTATGTGCTCACGTTCCATACGCTCAAGTGAAAGGATACCGGCTTCTCTTTCCCGTTCCGGTTGGTCGGCAATTTCCTTGGGCAGGCAGGAGCAGGTGATGACGTTGTTTTCAGCCAGTATCATGCTGCGTTCAAGAACATTGCGCAGCTCTCGCACGTTACCCGGCCAGTTGTAGGAAAGCATGCACTGCATGGCCCTCTCGCTGACCGTGTATTCGCCCTGTCCCATCTGTAATCCCATTTTATGCAGGAAAAATTCGATGAGCAGTGGAACGTCCTCTCTTCTCTCATTAAGCTCCGGAAGACTGATATTGAATACATTGATGCGGTGGAAAAGGGCTTCGTGAAAGCGTCCTTCCTCAACTTCCTTGGCAAGGTTGCGGTTGGTAGCGAAAAGAAAACGGATATCAACGGTCCTTTCATCCTTTTCCCCTACCCGGCGGAAAGTGTGTGACTCAAGAACACGGAGCAGGGAGGCCTGCACTTCAAAAGGAAGTTCACCTATTTCATCAAGAAAAAGTGTCCCTGTATGCGCGAAAGTCATGAGACCGTCACAGTTCTCTGTGGCCCCGGTGAAGGATCCTTTAGTGTGACCGAAAAGTTCACTGCGTGAAAGTTCCTTCTGCAGGGTTGCGCAGTTTTTTACTATCATGGGTTTTCCGGCGCGCTGGCTTGCGCAGTGTATGGCATGGGCTACGACATCCTTACCAGCACCGGATTCACCTGTGATAAGGACCGGGACATTTGTCGGGGCAACTTTGTTGATTAGATGTCTGATCTGCTTGATAGGTGCAGAACTTCCGATGAGTTGCGAACTGGCTGTATCGCATTGTTGAGAATGCTTGTAGCTGCGGTTCTCCCTTGTGAGACACACCCTTTGCCACGCTCGGTCAACAACCAGTTCAACCCGGTCCAGCCGGAAGGGTTTAGTAATATAATCGTAGGCTCCGATGCGGATTGCTTCTACAGCATTATCAATGTTTCCGTGCCCTGTAATCAGAATCACTTCCACATCCGGTTCCATATCCTTGAATTCGGTAAGCAGTTCAAGACCGTCCCCGTCGGGCAGACGGATGTCGGAGATTATGACTTCGTATCTTTCCTTACGTACCAGTTCTCTTGCGATCCGGGCGCAGTTGGCGGTATGTACTATTCTTTCCGGGCTGGTCAGTTCTTTGTCCAGAAGCTTAAGGATTGACTCCTCATCATCCACAACCAGCACTTTGTATGTTTCAGGCATATTTTTTACTCACTGACGGGGAACTGCACGGTAAAGCAGGAGCCCTTTCCGACTTCGCTGTCTACAATTATTTCCCCATTGTGTTCTCTTACAATGTTGTAGCAGGTGGAAAGGCCGATGCCGATTCCACGTCCCACCTGTTTGGTGGTGAAAAACGGTTCAAATAACATATCCCGGTTTTCCAACGGGATGCCGCATCCGGAGTCACAGACCTTGATCCCCACATGGGTGTCTTCTATGAAAGTCTGTACGGTGATTTCTCCATTTTCTTCGACTGCATCCACTGCGTTGGTCAAAAGGTTCAGGACCACCTGCTTCAGCTGTGCTTCGTTTCCGTAAATGTGTTGCAGTGGAGAAGTCAGGTTCAGACTGAGTCTGATATTCTGGTAGCGTCTGAACTGGTGATCCAGCAGGCGCAGAGTGTCCTGCGCGACCTGGTTGAGGTCAACCGGGATAAACTGCGAGGCGACCGGCCTGCTGAATGAAAGAAGGGTTTTGACAATGTCCTGACAACGTAGGCACTCTTTAAGTATTGTATTGGTATAGTCGTACAGGTCCTCGGCAAGTTCATCCGGTATGGAGTTCTCAAGCCGTGTCAGCCTGCGCTGTATGCCCTCGGCAAAACCAGCAATAGCAGCCATGGGGTTGTTGATTTCATGAGCTACACCAGCGGCAAGAACACCGATGGTGGCCATTTTTTCAGCCTGATAGAACTTGGCCTGATATTCTTTCTCCATAGTCACATCACGTTTGAATATAAGAATCCGGTTTTCTTCAACTTCAGGGGTGCGTAAAGGGGATGCGACCATGTCAAACTGCATGTTTTTGCCGTCAATGCGAAAGATTGCGGTGTCTTTGCAGACCCTGTTGGTGGAAAGGGATTTGAAAGCCGGACACTCAGGGCAGGGCTTGTTCGTATCCCTGAACAGGGCATAGCATTTTTTACCTATGGGGTTTACGCCCGGGAACAGTTTTTCAAAAATCCGGTTGACTGAAATTATTTCCAGATTTTCAGAAAGAACCATCATCACATCTGTGATACCATCAAGGATTGCGGCTATTTCACAGCGCTGATCTTCGGATTCCCGGTTGATCTGCTTGAGCTCCTTGATGTTCTTCTGAAGCTCCTGAAAGAAGTTGAGCTTATGGTGCTCAATGCCGATAAGGTCATGCAGCTTGGCCTTGTTAACCATCACCACACCTCATTGCAGATTTTGTAGAGGTCCTGCCATGTCGCCTCACGCGGGTTGGTAACTGAACATGCATCCTGTTCGGCCAACTTGCAGATTTCTTCCAGTTGACTGTTGTCCGGTACAATCTGCCTTAACTGCATTGGAATTCCGAGCTCTTCGAAAAGAGAATAAAGAGTATCGCTTAAAGGCCGCTTGCGGTCACTGACCGGGGCCGGGCAGCTTTTATAGATTACATGGGCGATGGTCGCTATTTTTCGTTCACAGCTTGGCTGATTAAAGCGGATAACCGCAGGAAGCAGGATCGGCAGGGTCATGCCGTGGGTAACATCGTAGCGTCCGCCCAGAGAGTGTGCCAGAGCATGTCCGACACCCAGTCCCGCGTTACTGAATGACATTCCTGCTGCTGTACTGGCGATGGACAGATTCTTGAGAGCTTCGGGGTCCTTGGAGTTGGCGGCGGGTTTGATGTTTCCGGCAATGAGTTTGATTGCGGTCAGAGCTTGAGATTCGGTAAACGGTGAAGCCAGTTGAGAAACATATGATTCAATGGCATGGGCGAGCGCATCCACTGCCGAGGCCAGAATAAGTTCCCTTGATTTGGTCACCAGCAGATCCGGATCAATAATGGAAATATTGGGAACTAAGGAGCGGCTGATGATAGACATCTTCACCTGTCGTTGTTCATCGGTAATTATTGCGTACTGGGATACGTCAGAACCGCTTCCAGCTGTAGTGGGAATGAAGATCATGGGTGGCAGCGGGTGGCTAATACGGTTGGCACCTTCGTAGTCGTGAATGTTTCCACCGTTGCTTACGATTATTGCTATTCCTTTTGAAGCGTCAATGGGACTTCCTCCGCCCAGACCTATAATGATGTCGGCTTTGTGGTCCTGATAGAGCTTTGCTCCCTGCTGAATCTGGCGGTCACGAGGGTTGGAGGTCAACCCGTCAAAGTAGATACAGTCAAGTTGCGCGCTTTCCAGAATTTCTCGAACCAGATCAACCCATCCTGATTTTTCAAGTCCCTTGTCACTGACCAGCAGCACCTTTTTCGCACCCAGACGCTGGGCGCACGAAGCAAGAAACTGGATACTGCCATTGCCGAAGATAACTTCCGGTATGGCGAACTTGGTTATCTGCATGTACTTTCTCCGCTTGGTTTATTATGTCTACTTTTCTATAATAATTGAATTATGTTTATTCTCTGCCTGCAGTGGATATTAGTCAAGGAGCTTGAAACTATATTCGGTGCTGCATCTGGAACTTGAGGAAATCCGCCAGATCCGGCCCCGGTGGCAGGTTGAATCCTTGCAGGATGAGGCTGGAATCTTTTCTATGAATTATAGTGGCGTGGCAATGTGCCGGTTTGATGCGGAAGATATGTTCCAGTGGGAAGTCTAATGCCAGGTGCATTATAATTCTGATTACTCCGGCATGGGTAACCAGAAGAGTTGGCAACTCCTGTTTTTCAAGGTTATCGATAAAGGGCTTTACTCTTTCTTTCAGGTCAAGAAAGCTTTCACCTCCGGGAGGGCGGAAGCCGGCAATATCCTTACCTCTTCTGTGGTAAGCATCGGGGAAGTCTGTCTTGATTCTTGCAAAACTTAATCCATCCCAGTCCCCCAGATTTATCTCAGCCAGCTCGGGACTCTCAATGATAGGCATTGCAGCATTGGTGGCAATTGTTTCGGCCGTACACATGGTTCGGGAAAGGGGACTGCTGAATATCTTGTTGAACCTGACGTCAAGCAAGGACTTACTCAGTCTGCTGGCCTGTTTTTTTCCTGTCTCTGAAAGTGGCAGATCGGTCTGACCTATGGCCCGGCCCTGGGCATTTTCAGCCTCAGCATGACGGATCAGAACAATCATCAGTTCCCTTTGTCCATGTTGTTAAGCAGGAAATCCGGCATCTTAACCCCTGCCTCTTCCTCATATCTCTGAAGAAGGGCTTCGGCCCTGAAAAGTCTTTCGGTAATGGCCTTTACTGCTTCGGGGTCATTTTGCCATCGCTGCAGAGTTTTGCCGTAACGTTCACTCAGGCTAACGAGTTTTGTTCCCTGAAACAGTTTATCCGCCAGAAAAACTATTTCCTGTTCAGTCAAAGGGGATTCGGGCTTGATATCTGTGTCCCGGTGGGCGGCAACTATGTCAGCAATTCCGGAGAATCCGTATCCAGTAAGTATGGCAGCCCCTGCTGCTTCGTGGTTGCGCTTGAGCTTAGCCACATCGTGCATCAGTGCAGCACTTTCGACGGTGCTTAAATCAAGACTTTTCTGATAATTGCGGGCCTTGTTAAGGACTTTGGCCATAAGGCATGCAGCTCTGGCCACCACTTTACAATGTTCTCTGGTCTGCTTAGGCGTTTCGGCCAGTTCCCAGAGAGCTTCACATTCTTCAGGAAGGGGAATGCGTCTTCGAGAAATCAGGCAGGCTTTTTCATAATCTTCGGGAGTGTCCAGATCACGTAGTATTCCAAGGTCGGGCATATGTCTGTCCCGGGCTCTATCCTCGTGCCTTTCCAGAACAGCGCGCAGACCTCTGTGTCCGTCGTGGGCGATAATTTCAGGGATCAGTTCAGAGCTGATGAGAGGGGGGTGTCCTCTTTCTCCGTTAAAACAGGGGTAAACAATGTCGGTGGGGTTGTCTGTGTAATCGAAGGTAAGTGCCCGTATGGTAGAAGGGCGGACCAGAGGGATGTCCACCGGCAGAATGAAAAAGGCTTCAGTATCGTCCGGCAGAGCCTTAACCCCAGCTCTTACCGAGGAAAACATTCCCTGGTCAAAGTCTGGATTGTATATTTCATGCATTCCAAGAATCCGGACTTCTTCACCTATTGTATGGGACATATGCCCAGTCACTACATAAATGTCCGATGCTCCGCCGTCCAGTAGCGAGCGGATACACCGGGCAAGGACCGTAGATCCTTCAAGGGGCAGCATAGCTTTTAGCCGCCCCATGCGCGACGAAAACCCTGCCGCAAGTATAAGTCCGTATATATTCATACTCACTTTCCGGCTCGTTTCTGTATTAATTCTGCCACAATGGAGACTGCGATTTCTTCTGGAGTCTGAGCCCCGATTTCCAACCCGATCGGACAGTGACACCGATCAATTGACGATTGTGAAACCCCCTCTTCAGAAAGGGCGTCATAGATTGCATTGCGTTTTTTCTTACTGCCGATCATTCCGATATAGCGGGCCGGGGTTTTCAAAGCTTCAGCAAGGACTGTTTTGTCATGCAGGTGCCCCCGGGTAACAATAATTACGTAGGAATTATCATTAACATCAAGATCTGCAAAGCAGTTATTAAAGTCAGAAAGAACGTGTATTTCGTCAGCTCCGGGAAAGCGTTCGGCATTGGCGAAATCAGCGCGGTCATCTAGTATGGTGGTGCGGAAGTTGACTGATGAAGCAAGTTCGGCTGTTGGCCGTGAAACATGTCCCGCACCGAAAACAAAAAGCTCAGGCTGGGGGATGAATGCCTCTGCGACTGTCACAATACCATTGATCTCCTCAATTACCGGCGCTCCGGATTTAAGAGTGCTTTCCAGAAGCGAGGTCGCCTGGGCTTCTTCCATGTAATCCATGGAAGGAACCTGACAGCATGGCCTTACGGTTTCCCTTTTCCTGATCTTCTCATCTTTTATGGCAGTGAATAAAACCGCATGTTTCCCCTTGCGCATTGATTCATCCACCGCTTTGAAGGCTGAGACAGTATCCTCTCCGGCAGACAGGAACTCCAGCATAACCGTTACCTGTCCACCGCAAATCATATCCGCATTAGCGGCAAGATCATTGGATAAATCGAAATCTTTGAAAATAACGCAATGACTGTTTTTACTGAACAATGATGCAGCTTCTTTCTGAACCAGAGCCTCTACCAGCCCTCCACCTATTGTCCCGGCGATGGATTCGTCTTTGAAGATAGCCATTTTGCTCCCTGATGAACGGGGAGTTGAACCTGAGCTTTTCACTATGGATGCCAGAATGAGGTCGTTGCCGGATTCCAGGTTGTTAATAATATTGCGGATAAGTTTTTTCATGGCTGACTTCCTCAGTTTAGCTTATTTTAATGGTTCGCTTGCCGAATCCGGTATTAATCTGCCCGTCACATTTAGCAAGTCTGGTTGTCACTTTCAAATTAAGATTTTCTACAGCCGACTTGATTTTTTGAAAGGCAATGATGCTTTCTTTGATATGGGCATGTTTGCGCTGCCCCGGGAGTAGATCGAGTGAAATATTAAGTTCAAGGTGCTCGGGTTTGTAGATTGCTTGAAAGTCCATAACTTCCGGATGTGAGAAAATAATTTCATTAAGCTCCTTGAGTGTAAGCCTGCCGCTTACAGGAAGTGTTACTCCTTCTTCAATCCTTCCTTCCACAGGCCCCAGCCTGCGCAATGGTAGTCCGCAGGAACACTGGTCGTCCCTTATATAGCCAAGGTCCCCGGTACGGTAGCGGATAAGCGGCATGGCTCTTCTGGAGAGAGTGGTGATGACTATTTCGCCTTTGACTCCGTCGGGAACCTGCAAACCTGTCGCCGGGTCGATGATTTCAACAAAGAAATCAGGTTCCCGCAGATGCATGCCCGAATTCTGAGAGCAGTCCACTCCGCCCCCTAGGCAGGTCTCGGTCATGCCCCAGTGAGTATAGATTTCACAACCGAATACCCGGGAAATGGTCTTCATGCTTTCTTCCGGAAGAATATCCCAGCACAAAAGAACAGAACGGACATGATTTATTGTTATGCCCTTGCTATCAAGCAGCCGGGCCAGTGCGTGTATCTGGATTGCCGGACCCAGTATGCAGGAAGCATGTGAGTCGAGGAGCAGGTTCAGAAGGGTTGTGATATATGAAGGATTGACCGGAAGCACTGTCTCTCCGCCCAGACGTGAGATTGATTCAGCAAATAGCGAACCGACACCTCCCGGTCTGGAGTCGGGCAGGATTGCCAGAATTGTCTCGCCTTTTTTCATCATGGGAGACATTCCGTAATGGAAAAATTCAATAGTTCTTTCAAGATCTCCGGCAGTAAAGAAAAGTCTCTTTGGGGGACCGCTTGATCCGGAGCTGGCCAGAGTTACCGCTCTGGCAACTTCGTCCTGAGATACGCAGAGAAAATTATCTGGGTTTGTTCGCAGGTCATCAGCTGTAGTAAATGGGATGCGGTTCAGGTCCGCAGGAGAGTGTACGGCCCCGGTCTGAATACCGGCCAGTCGTTCGTGGTAGAAAGGACATGACTTTATTGCGTTGAACATCGTCTTGCGCAAGTGTCCGAACTGCCAGTCAAGCAGTTCTTCCGATGAAACAGGTTCCAGTGCGGGGTCGCGGCCCATGCGCAGATTGAGCCAGCTCCCCAGAGGTCGATCAATCATCGATTATCCTCCTGTAAAGGGTGGATCCGTTTTTGGCGGTCAGGTTGTAAGCACAAAAAGGAATAAGTTTTCCTTCCGGTGAAGCTACATGAATACAACAGCCCTTGAGCCGGTCCAGATCAAGGGTCCACGCATCCTGAAAAGCCATTCCCGATAAAGCCAGAATGTGTGTTTTTGCCCTGTTTAAAAACCGATCCAGATCGTCAAGGGGCTCGTTGTCTCCCCTGGCTTCTGTCTCTTCCGGTCCTGCCCACTGGCGACGGACGAAAGCCTTTGATTTGTCGGCTCCCTCGGATGCCGGACTGGGACTGCAGCAGCCTTCCTTTTTCGCCGAGAGTTTTTTGAGGCTGCCGTCTTCATTGACCAGATAATTGGCGTGAAAAGAACATAACGAATGTTCACAACCGGGGGGCATGAAATCTGTTTTATGCACTAAAGCACCGGTTTGGTCTTCAAGTGCGGTCATTATTTCCGGCAGGGTGATACGCATACTGTCTGTCGGATCATCCGGATAGCGCCCGAAATAACTGACCGGCTGAAAATGGACTCCCCGGATTCCCGGAGAATGAGATATCGCCAGTTTGAGAATATCCCCGAGATTATTGTCATTAACACCAGGGATCACAGTAGGGACAAGAACTATACCTATACCGGCTTCAGTTAGACTCTCAATAGCGCGGATTTTGTTTTCCAGCAACCTGCCGCCTCTTATTGTTGTGTATATATCGTCTCTGGTTCCATCAAACTGAAGAAATACCGAATCCACGCCGCCCTCGGCCCATTTCGCGGCAAGTCCTTTTTCCCGGCCCAGTCGTAATCCATTGGTATTGACCTGAACAAAAGGAAAACCGTTCCTTTTGGCCATGCCTGCGATAATGGGAAGGTCCTCGCGCATTGCCGGCTCCCCGCCGGAAAGCTGGAGATTGCAGGGGCCAGCCGTCTCCCTGACTTTTTTCAGAAGAATATCAAGCTCAGTAAGGGAAGGGTCTTCGGCAACAGGTTTTCCGGCTGAGGCAAAACATACTTTACAGGAAAGGTCACAGCGCCATGTTATTTCCACCAGAGTTGTGCATGTGTGCTGATTGTGATCCGGACAAAGGCCGCAGTCGAAAGGACAGCCTTTACGCCCGTCAGTTGTGACTGGAGGAGTTGACGGAATCTTCGGCCGTGACCATTGATCGAAAGCCGGTTCCCCCCGCCAGAAAGGAGCGCTGAATTTGCCATGTTCCGGACACTCTTTACTGATCCGGGCTTCTCCGCCACTGACAACTCTTCGGGCTGGTATTTTTTTAAGGCACACCGGGCACAGGGATTCTGTTTCCTGTACGTTGAAATTAATATCCATCAACCTCTTCCCTTCCCTCGGCAGGATCAAAACCTGCTTCGAGCAGAATATTTACTATCTTTTCATAACTCTTAACCAGTAACTGTCCGCAGCGTTCTGGCTTGGGAGTAAGAGTCTTTTCCCCCAGAATGGCTTCGCAACTGATGTCTCCATATTGTGGAATGGTCTGTTCCCTGAACCACTCACGGTAGGTTTCAACCATGACAGGCAGTTGCTCCTCAGCCTGTTCGTAGTCGGATCCTTTTCCGGTGTAGAGGCTCAAAGCACAAGTGCCGCCGCTTAGAATACCGCATGCTCCGGAGCAGTCGCCGAGCCCGAGGCAGAGTCCCTGGGAAGCCCTGACAAGATCAGGGTTTTTCCTTTGCATGTTTTCCAGGCAGAACAGGATGATTATTTGAGCGCAACAGTAGCCAGAGCCGTGCAGTTGAATAATTCTGAGATCTGTATCGTTCATGGTAACCCCACTGGTCAGTTTTGTGATTCAGCAATGAGCATCATATATCCGGGCCTGGAACAACAGTTTCCGGTCAGCCTGAAATCGGATTCCCCTGCGAAAATCAGCCGCGCTGCAAGTTCTGCCAGTAGTTTGGAATGGTCTTCAATAGATTTTATATACATTCCGTTTTTTTTGAGCATCTCTTCTGTCTTTCCGAGATTTAGAGGCGAGCTGGCACAGGAACACTCACCCATGGTGGCAACTTTACTGCCGCGCTGATATAGATCTGTTATGATCAGAGTTCCCTTTTTTTTCAGTATACGTCTGAATTCACATACCGCTCTTTCCTGATCCGGAATCAGCGAGAGAACGCATTCGCAGATAACTGCGTCAAAGAAGGAATCCGGGCAGGGAATGCATGAAGCATCTGCCAGGGTCAACGGCAGATGTGCAGGTGCTTCTGAAAGCTGGCGTACAGAGCTGTCTATGCCGCAGGCGGACAGCTTATGCTCGCTGCGCAGATGCTCAACCGTGGCCCCCAGCCCGCACCCCACATCGAGAACATTGGCTCCTGCGGGAATGCGGGCCAGAGATATTGCCCGGTCCGTAAGGGCAAAACCTCCGGGGCGCAATGTCGTTCCTGCTGTGTCCCGTAATATGCTGCGTTCCCACAACGGTTCATTCACAGCGGTCTGCATTATTTGTCCTCCAGAAGCCTTTCGACTTCAGCCATCTTGCCCAGAGCAAGCTCTTCGGGGATTAGGACCATGCCGCATTGAGGGCATACCGGAAGTTCAACGCTGAACATGCTGTCAAGATATTCCAATTCCACCGGAGCTGGTCGGAGTGATTCGCCGCAACATTTCCAGGCGGAATAATCCTCGGTAATTACTTTTAGGGTGCTCATTATTTATTACCTCGAACTTTCATGCGATGAGACCATACACGGTGAACAAGAAAATCACTTTCGGACTTATTCTCAAACTCCACCCAGTATGTGACAATAACCGGACGGTGACAGGTCAGGCTGTGCCCTGTTTCAGAGTTTTTCATGATCCGGCCTGATTCCTGTGCCGCGTGCAGCGTTTTCTGTACATCGGTAAGCATTATCCGCCTTTCTTCCATCATCCTTGCGGCTTCATCCGTGAATTCAACGCTTATCGTTTCATAGGGGGGGCGCGGATCGCTCTCCTCTTTCCAGAGTTTTGCAAGGAGCCTCTCCTTGAGGCGCACACGGTTTTCTCTTCGTTCAGAATATCCCGGAGCGGGGCGGGCCGCAGGATCTTCAATGTCTGAAGGGAAGAGAATATCAAGCAGGTGCAGACACCTTTTTCCGGTCTTTGCCAGAAGATCACGACACATTGCGCAATAGGTGACTCCATCATCAGTCAGCTTTTCCGCTCTACGCTCAGCCACTTTTGCGGAAAGGGGCTCGTTTGCATTTGAAAGAAGGCCGCCGAATCCGCAGCACTCAGTCATGCGTCCTGAAAGCTCCGGCTCATTGAAGCTTATGCCGGAGTCTGTCAGAAGCTTCCGCACATCATCCATCAATGTCTGATTATGGCGGGCAGTGCACGGGTCCTGTAAAGTAAGGTTCCCATGGTTCTGAATGTTGTTAAATGAATTTGGTGTTCTGCTGGCAACTGACCAGAGTGAAGTAATCTCCGCTTCAGGCAGGGCTTTGCTCAGTGATTCCATGCATGACGGGCAGGCCGCAATGATTAGAGGCTTTCCAAGTGATTCCCAATCCTTTTGAAGTGATTCTGCCTTATCGGAATACATCTCCCGCTGCCCGGCCCAGTCTGCGGGGGCTGCACAGCAGCGCAACATTAAGCCTGTTCCACCCTCAAGAGTTTCGCACAGGTGGTTGTATGCTTTTTCAAGCATACCCGGATCAGACGCACTCAATTGGCAGCCCGGAAAAAAAGCCTGACTGCTGTTTGTGTGTCCCGGCTGATGCCTGACCATGGCACATGAGGAGTTGTCCGCAAATTCCATATCCCGGAGAGCGAATTCATGTGCTGAGGGAGGCATGTGCCCTTTTGCGACCAGATCCTGTCTCGCTTCAAGGCAGAGGTCCTGCATAGCGAAATTCTCGGGACAGACTTCCTCGCAGAGTCCGCAGAGCATACAGGAGTTGATCAGATTATTGGCCTGTCTGGTCCCCATTACGATGGATGCGTTATTGTATATCTGACGGGCGTAGGCTTTTGGATAGCTTTTGAATTCTTCAAGGTAGGCACAGTTGTGAACGCATTCAAGGCATTCACACAGGATACAGCGCTTGGCTTCCTCAACAGCCTGTTCAGTAGCATAACCATCGGCAGGAACTGTAACAGGCGCCAGTGGCTGAACCTTGCTGATGTTGGTGTAGAGTCTTGTCTCAAACGGTTCATCTCGGTCACGTCCGGCCGTGAGTGATGCTCCCTGCAGTACCCTTTCTATAGAAAGAGCCCCTTTGCGGCCGTTTGCAATAAGCAGCACCGGGGATTGCGAGCTTGGTTTTGGTGATGAGAACAGGAACTCACGTTCGGTTTTCAAGGTTACGGGGTTTGTTTCTTTCAGTCCCAGTTTTTCGGAGTCACATACTGACGGATCGACGAATACGGCATCGAATTCATCAAGAGCATCAAATATTATCTTCGGCTGGGGGCAGACTCCTGTTTCAAAAGAAATATTCATTTTCCCCAGCTGGGCCAGCACATCCTCATAGATTTTCAACTCAATCCGTTTTTCAGGGAGGGTGCTGTGCCCTTCAAGTTTATCATTGCAGAAAAGAGTTACGGTGAACCCTTTTTTGCCGAGGTCCCATGCTGCAGCCAGTCCGGGGAGATTTGCTCCGAAGACAGCTATCTTTTTGCCTTTGGGCGGGAGTGCTCTTACAGGAGGTGTACGGCTGGCGTTTTCAGCACAGAATCTTTCCAGTGCCGCAAGCTCAATTCCGCCACCGACTTCCTCTCTCAGACAGTCTTTTTGACAGATGCCATCACATATCCTTGCGGTCAGGGATGGAAATGGCATTGTCTTACAGAGAACGGCCCAGGCCTTGTCGGTTTGTCCTGCGGCCAGCAGTCTGCAAAGTTCTCGACCATCCACGTGCAGTGGACAACTTGCCTTGCATTTCGGGGGCTCCTCCTGAATGCAGCGAGCTTCCCATGTGCGAAGATTTTTCTGTTCCATATTCAGATGCCTCCGGCGGCCCTACCGGGAGTCCCTCCGGGGGCTTAAACCCTTTTGGGAAAAGGGTTTAAGAATCCCCAAACTTTTTATTAGGGCTTCGCCAAGTGTCTCGCATTATTATGCGAATTTAATAAGCAGGTTCAAAATCAGCAAAAACTTTTAACAGGGAGAGCTTGCTGACATTTGCATTTAGAGGAAGGAACAGCGATTCGCAGTAGTTTCATCATTGAACAAATCGAACTGTTTTTAAATGTCAGCAAGCACTTACCCTGCTAAAAGTCGGGTTTTATCCAAACCAGTCCCGTCAAGCACGGGGAAATTTGTGTAGCTCTGTCTATCGTCAAATACAGAATCTGTATCCCAATAAGTCCGCCCATAAATGTCACGAACCTTATTAAATGTTTTGCTCTTTTAGGGTTTTTTGTAAATACGGTAATCTCTTAATTCCGCAAACTTATGATATGGATGAAAATTTGATCATTACCTCTCTAAACTAATAGGAGTTCCAAAGGGGCTTAGTTCCTTTGGCCGCCGGAGGCGAAATAAAATTGTCAAAAAGCGCGCAGCGCATCAAAGCCCTCTTCTGAGGGGGCGAGTAAAACCCCTGAGACAAAAAGAACTCCGAAGCCAGATGCGTGCATCTGACTTCGGAGTATTGATTACTAGCCTTTCATGGCGGCGAGAACCTTCTCGGGGCGAGCCGGGAGATGGGTTACGCGTGCGCCGCAGGCGTTGTAGATTGCGTTAATGATAGAAGCGTGCGGGGTGGTCAGCGGAAGCTCACCAACACCGGAAGCACCGTGAGAACCTTCGGGGCGTTCAGTTTCAACGTAGATCAGTTCCATGTCGTCGGGAACCTGCTTGATGTAGGGGAAGCCTGCACCGACCATGGTGGAGTGCTTCTTGATGTCTTCGTAGTCCTCGGAGAGGGCCAGACCGACACCCTGGGCAAGTCCGCCGTACATCTGGCCGTCAACAACGAGCTTGTTGTTGATTTTACCGATGTCAGCAACCAGAACCATTTTTTCAACCTGAACTTTACCGGTAGCAACTTCAACTTCAACACCGGAGATGAAGAGGCCGTACATGTAGCAGGCAAAAGGAGCACCCTGACCGTTTTCATCACAATCGGTTGCAGGAGCAGTCCATTTTCCACTGTAGCGGACAGCCTTGTTGGCTGCGACCATTTCATCATAAGTCATGAAGGAGTTGTCAGCTTTGCGCATGGAATCCATGAGGTTGCGGCATGCTGCGATGATTGCGTTACCTACGACGACCTGTGAACGGCTACCACCTGCGGGACCGCCGTTAAGGCAGGTGCGGGTGTCGTTCATTACCAGATGGATCTGGTCGGGGGTGAGGCCGAGGGGACGCAGAGCTTCGTGTGCGGTACCCAGAACACCCATGTCAGCGCCCTGTCCATGATCATGCCAGCAGGCGTACATGGTAACGGTTCCGTCTGCATTGAGTTCGATTTCAGCTTCAGCGGTGTCTGGACCGTCAAGACCGGAGCCGTAAATGCCGACTGCGATACCTACGCCGCGTTTGAAACCTTCGGCAGCTTTTTCAGCAGCCCATTTCTTGACTTCTTCGTACTTGGGACGACCCTGAGTGAAGATGTCTTCCATGCAGTATACTTCAGGCTTGCAACCGGTGGGAGTGGTATCTCCTTCACTTTCGCGATAGATGTTCTTTTCGCGCAGATCGAAGGGATCCATACCGAGTTTTTCAGCCAGTTCATCCATGATGACTTCGTAGCCGAATTCTGATTCAGGAGCACCATAACCACGGAAAGCGGAACCCCAGGCATGGTTGGTACAAACGGTTTTACCAAGACCGCGGATGTTGGGCAGCTTGTAACCGGCACCGATAAACTGGGCACCGCGCAGGGTCAGCAGGTCACCGAATTCGGAGTAGGGACCGTGGTCGCAGATCCAGTCGGTTTCCATGCCGAGGAGTTTACCGTCTTTATCAGCGGCAAGGCGGATGTCGGTAAAGAAGGGAGAACGTTTACCTGTGTAAGTCTGCTGCTGGTACCAGTTGTAGCCGAGGAAAACAGGCTTGCCGGTAGCGAGGCAGGCAGCACCGACCAGAGCTTCCATGGTGGGGGAGAACTTGTAACCGAAAGTACCACCTGCATAGTTCTGAACCATGATCAGGTTTTCCAGCTCGATACCAAGGCCGGGAGCGATCATTGCTGCGTGCAGGTGCAGGCCGATGGATTTGGAGTGGATGCAGAGCTTGCCGTCGTCATCGATGAAAGCGAAACCTACATCCGGCTCGATGGGCATATGCGGCTGGCGCTGTACATAGTAGCTGCCTTCAACAACAACATCTGCTTTATCAAAAATAGGAGCGGTTTCTTCGCCTTTAACGATCTTCTGTTCGAAGTAAACGTTGGGAGTTCCGGGATGGATCTCCATGGCGTCATCTTCCATGGCTGCAGGAGCGTTCATGTACTCGGGCAACTGCTCCAGTTCAACTTTTACTTTGGCTGCTGCGGCCTTGGCGTTCTTTTCAGAGTCCGCGCAGACGATAGCGATAGCATCACCATACTGGAAGATTTTTTCGTCACACAGGATTGGGCGGTCCCAGCCATCACCCTTGTTGGAAGGGAAGGTGATCAGGCCGGTGATGCGGTTTTTACCCTTGATATCTTTATAGGTAACAACCTTTTCAACGCCGGGCATTGCTTCCGCTTCGGAGGTGTCGATGGAGATGATGTTGGCATGGGATACTTCAGCCTGTACAAGAGCGCACTTGAGAGTGCCTTCAGGCATTTTCAGGCCGAGGTCTGCACCGTAGTCAAGAGTACCGGTGACTTTTGCTACTGCGGTGGGGCGGGGGTATTTGGAACCCCAGATGCGCTGGTCGTCAGGCATCTTGAAGAGCAGTTCTTCTTCACTCATGTCTCCACGCATAACAGCTGCTGCATCGAGGACAGCGTCAACAAGCTGCTTGTAGCCTGTACAGCGGCATGCGTTGCGGTGTTTTTGGAACCAGTCGCGGACATCTTCGCGGGTGGGCTTGGGATTGGCGAGAATGAGGGCGTAACTGGAAACAACGAAGCCTGGGGTACAAAAACCGCACTGTGCACAGCCGTGGGCCATCCATGCGAGCTGGATGGGGTGCATCTGGGTCGGGGTTCCGATACCTTCGGTGGTGATGATTTCGGTGAAATCTTCAACACGTTTCATCTTCATGGAGCAGGAGCGCTTGAGTTTGCCGTCAACGATGACTGAGCAGCTACCGCACTGACCGGTTCCGCAACCTACTTTAACACTGAGCAGATTTAGTTTTTCGCGCAGAACATTGGCCAGAGATTCATCATTATCGCAAATGATGAATTTCTCAACACCGTTAACTTTCAGAGTCCGTTTGATCATGGAAAGACCTCCTTGAATTACTGCTTTTTTTCTATTAGCAGGCGCCCGAAAAGGGCGTCGAACTGTCCTCTATTTACCGAAAGAACACAGCGGATAGCGACAGGTTTCGCAACCGGCACAGAAACCGCCGTGGCCCAGTTCGGCGATCTCTTTGCGGGTGGGGCGTTCACCGGCCACAATCCGCGGAACAACCAGATCGAAAATGCTGGCCCGGTAGTACATCACACATCCGGGCAGACCGACTATGGGCACGCCGTTCAGATAGGCCAGCATGAACATAACGCCGGGAAAAGTGGGCGAGCCGTAGGTGACAACCTCAGCTCCGGTTGCCCGGATGCTTGCGGGTGTCTGATCGTCTGGATCAACGCTCATACCTCCGGTCAGCACGACCATTTCCGCGCCGTTATCAATCGATTGAAGTATTGCAGAGCAGGTCATTTCGGGATCATCGCTGACAAATGTCTGGTCGATTACTTCCGAATTGAGCTGCGAAAATTTTTTACGGATTACGGGGCCGAACTTGTCTTTTATACGTCCGGTGTAGACTTCACTTCCCGTGGTGATCAGACCTACTTTCAGGTGGCGGAATGGCTTTACGCTTACGATAGGACCGCAGTCGCGGCAGATCTCTTCGACCTGCTCTATTTTCCGTTCATCAATGACCAGCGGAACTACACGGGTTCCGGCCACATCGCGCGGTTCGGTTATCTGGATTCCGTTCTGCATGGTCGCCAGTACGACCTCATCTATGGAATTGATGCGGTTAAGAGCTTCCACATTGATGCACAGCAGTCCGGGAGCAGCCTTCATGTTGATGCGCCCTTCACTGATGTCGGACAGGGTTATTCCAGGTCCGGCGGCGGCTTTGGCTATACGTTTTGCGGCATCATTTTCGTGCAGCTGTCCTTCCTCCAGCGTAAGTATGTAGACATGCTCCTTGCCGATTTCCAGCAGGACCGGAATATCTTCAGGAGTGATGATGTGCCCTTTCTTGAATGCAGGGCCTTTGTATTCTCCGGGGACGATGCGGGTCATATCGTGACATAAGACGTTGCCGATGGAGTCCTGAACAGGAACAGTTTTCATCATGGAATAAGGCTCCAAATTAGTTTGAAAATGGTGTCTACACTCGCTCGGGCTGATACTTCTGCTCTGGCTGCTGAAAAAGCAGTATATCAAATATGACATAATAACAGAGCGTAACGGTCTGAAAACTTGTATCATCCATTAGAACGAGTTACGCATTTATATGTCTGGGCAGGCAGAATAAGTCAAGGTGTTAGATTTTTGCACACTTCGACATCGATCACTTACCCGAAATATCAGCCAGTCCTTACCCAGTGGGTCCGCCTGCTATAAGGCTCCACTGGGTAAGGCATAAAGCAAAATTAGGTCCAAAATGACATATTTAATAAATACAGGGTATTGTGAAGAAAAGAAATTTTAAGACTGGATCATTTAGTTTGGATTTTTTTTTACAAGTGTTAATTGTTGTGGTATGATTTTTTGTTTAATGTGTGGAGTGGCGCATAAAAAGGGAGTATTACAAAGGTGTGTCAATATGAAACAGTTGAGTTTGTATTCTGTGTCAGATCTTTACGCAGAATGAGGGATTACTTAAATGAAGTGCGTTAACGGACCATGGGACAACTCCCAGTAAAGGAAGAGCCCTGCTGAACCGATTGTGGACGGCTCAGCAGGTTAACCAATGAAATTCAAAGAGCCATTATGCACTTTGGCAGCAGAATCTTTCCCAGCCCATCAAGTCTGCAGCTGCGGCAACAGTTGTTCCGAAAAATATTGCCGGTTTTTCTTCCAGCAGGAAATTACCTATGGTGTCGTTGACTATCGTTGACCCGGTAACTACGAGCAGGTCCGCATTGTCGATGACATCAGCGGTCATATCCGGGCCTTCTACGGTTATTCCGCATTTTTCAGTTCCAATGTTGTCGGTATCAAGGTCTACTATGCGCATCTCAAAGCTATCGGCCAGAATTTTAATCATGGCAGGCTGGAAACCGATGAGTCCTATTTTTGGAAAGCCGTATCTGTCTTGAATGTAATCCGCAAGACGTGGAGCGCAAAGGGCTGGCCCTTCATCCTTACAGTGGACGGTGCGGTCGGTGCAGCCAAGGCTGCGCTGGACTGCATTTAATGTAGAAACAAATAAAGCCCGGCGGAAATTATTGTTTAGGTCCATTTCTGTGATTTCACGAAGATCTGTTTCAAAGCTTCCGAAACGGTCGGTGAAAGCCTGCCCTTTATATCCTTTGAATTCGGCTTCCATCAGACGCTCCTTTCCCCGTAAAAGCGGAAAATCATCGCCTTCAGGGTTCCCTATAGCTTCTTCTGTGCTAAGTGTCCGCGCCGTTACACAAATCTTTTCATCCAGTATTCCTGCAGATTCCCATTTATCACGAACTACAGTCTGAATTGAGTTCAGGGTTGATTCTTTCATTGGGTTTACCTTTTAATTTGGTTCAGAAAATTTTTTCAGCACCGCGAACATTGAGATTGAAGCGATACCAATGATTGAAGACAGCACTGCTGCCCGTTCGAATTCACCATTAAAAACAGCGTTATATATTTCCAGAGAAAGAGTGTTGGTTCTCCCTATCACGTTGCCTCCCAGCATAAGAGTCATTCCTACTTCACCAAGTGAGCGGGCCAGCGCCAGAAGCAGGCCCGCCATGATTGAACGCCTGGCGCAAGGTAAGAGCACTCTTAAGAAGATTATTACTTCCGATTTGCCAAGAACTGCAGCTACTTCGCAAAGCTTTCCGGCTTCACCCGATTTGAGGGCCGCTTGCACCGGTTTTACTAGAAGGGGAAGCCCGGCAATAAATGCGGCAATGACCAGACCGGGAAATCCGAAAATAATGTGATCACCCAGGAATGGGCTCACAGGTCCGTTGCGGCCCAGCAGTAAAAGCAGCACAAATCCGGTAGCTACCGGAGGGAAAACCAGCGGCAGGGTAACGAACGTATCTACAATGTTGTGTATTGTCCCCTTGCTCCTGGATAGCCAGAACGCAAGGGGTACGCCTGTCAGCAGTTGCAGGACACCCGCAGTGGAGATTACCTTCACTGAAAGTCCCAAAGGAGTCAGGGTCGATCCGTCGGTCAGAATGGCCAGCAGATTCATTGTCCTTACCCTACATGCCGTGATCTGCCACGATCCTGCGGGCAGGCCCGGAGTTCAGGAATTTCAGGAAAGCCTTGCATTCCGCCTTGTCTGCGGAGCTTTGCATCTGTTCAACGATAATGGAAATCGGTGAGTAGGATGATCTGTCCAGAACTTCATATCCGCCTATGGTTTTGGATATTTTTCGGGCGTGGGTAAG
Source organism: Maridesulfovibrio salinus (assembly GCF_055394525.1). Lineage (NCBI taxonomy): Bacteria > Pseudomonadati > Thermodesulfobacteriota > Desulfovibrionia > Desulfovibrionales > Desulfovibrionaceae > Maridesulfovibrio > Maridesulfovibrio salinus. The sequence goes on along the minus strand of NZ_AP042461.1, from coordinate 179,723 downwards.
ATTGATGAAGGCGTAATCAACTTCCCCGGCTGCTATATAAGAAGCAGATTGCGGCACTGTCGCTACCATAAGCAGTTTGGACTTAACCTTCTTTAAAATATTCTTATTGCGCATGAATTCCATGGCTGCTTTACCGTAGATTGCCCTCTTGGTGTCCGGCAAAGCTATGCGTTTAATTTTACTGTTCAAGAAATCCTCTATCCCTGAAAAGTGGCCGCCTCTGGGAAAGGCCAGTACCAGCGTACCTTTACCCAGTTCATGTGTTGCGCAGCAATCCAGCTGCGCTTTATCAAGAAAGCCCTTGTCTCCAAGTACAAAGTCAACATTTCCACTGTTGCGGGCTTGAGCTGTTACCCGGGCCATGTTTCCGTAAATCCGTTCTGCTTCATTTCCGGTCTGAGCGGTGTAAGCTTCGGTGAGCTTGTCTACCAGTGAGCGGTATCCAGCTCCGGAAGCAATGACTATTTTAGCCTGCACAGCTATGGGCAGACAGAGGATAATGAGCATCATAAAAACAGTTTTTTTAATCATTACATATTCTCCACAAGTCCAAGGTGAGGGTGAGGGGATACATCAGCACAGAATCTGCGCTTCTGCCTTTCAAGCCACTGTGGTGATTCCTTGCCGTTTTCAAGTACGAATATAGAGTCTGCAAGATAGTATGCTTCTTCCAGATCGTGGGTTACATGAATAATTGGAATATTCAGTCCGGCTTTCAGGTCCCTGAGTTCTCTGCGTAAACCTTCGCGGGTGGCGATATCCAAAGCGGAGAATGGTTCATCAAGGAGCAGGAGAACCGGTTCACGGGCCAGAGCCTGACAGAAGGCAGTACGCTGTCTTTCGCCGCCGGAAATATTGTGCGGTTTGCTGTCGGCAATATGGGATATCCCGAATTTGCGCAGGAGTTCCGTGACACAGTTTTTATCAACAGCAGCAAAGGCTACATTTTTTCGGACATTGAGGTGCGGAAACAGGGTGTACTCCTGAAAGACAAGTCCGAGACCACGTTTTCTGGGAGGCAGGAATACCTTCGCATCAGTATCACACCATGTTGTGCCGTTTAGAGATAGGACCCCGTCATCAGGCTTTTCCAGCCCGGCTATGATCCTGACAAGAGTGCTTTTCCCTGCCCCGGAAGGGCCGACAATGGCGGTCAGAGTGCCCGGTTCGCAGCGCAAGGATACATCCAGAGTGAAGTTGGGCAGTTTTTTTCGGATATCAAGGTTCAGAGTCATGATCTTCTCCTGCTGACTTTATTGAGAAGGTTGATGGCCAGCAAAGCAAGAAAACTCACTGGAATTATAGCCATGGACATGTACATGGCGTCATCATAACGCATGGCTTCAACTGCTTCGTAAATGGCAATTGAGGCAACTTTTGTGGAACCGGGGATGGAACCGCCGACCATAAGAATTACTCCGAATTCACCAAGGCTGTGAGCAAACACGAGCATGCCCGAAGCAGCAAGCCCGGGGAGGCTGTTTGGCAGTACCACTCTGAAGAATGCTTTTGTCGGTGAGAGTCCCAGCACCGCAGCATTTTCCAGAAGCCTGATGTCCAGCTTCTCAAATGCAGCACGCATGGGCTGGACTGCAAAAGGAAGGTTGTAGACCAGAGAGGCCAACAGAATGCCGGAAAAGCTGAAAACCATACGCTCACCGGTAACCCCCTGCCAGAATTCTCCAAGCGGCCCCTGAGGGCCCATAATTATAAGCAGTCCGAATCCCAGTACTGTAGGTGGAAGCACCATCGGCAGGGAGACCACTGCATCCACAAGGCTTTTGCCCCTGAAATCGAAGAATGCCAGCAGATATGCAGTTGGGGCTGCAACGATCGGAATAAAAAGAGTTGTGGCCACTGCCAGTTTGGCCGATATTATAAGCGGGTAGAAATCCATTAGTCGTACCCGTACTTTTTCTTGATTGCGGCCGCTTCGGGACCGGATAGAAAATCAACGAATTTGCGCGCAGCCTCTTTGTTGCCGGATGACTTTAAAATACAGGCAGCCTGAATTACCGGGGGGGCTTCTTTGACAACTTTGAAGGTCCCTTTTTTGCCGATGGGAGTGAACATTGAAGAGTAAGCGCAGAATCCTGCATCAGCAGCTCCGCTGGATGCAAACTGAAAAGCCTGAGCGATAGACTGTGCATAAACCAGTTCCGGTTTGACGGTGTCCCAAAGACTTTCTTTTTTTAGAGCAAGCATGGCCGCAGTCCCGTACGGAGCGGTTTCAGTATTAGCGATGGCTATTTTGTGCAGGTGTCCCTTTCTGATCGATTCCTGCCAGCTTCCAGCTGTTAAGTTTTTATTCAAAGACCAGAAGACTACTTTCCCTTTTGCGTACACAAACGGTTTTTCCGCAAGACCGTCTGAAAACAGTTTGAAGGGGCGACGTTCATCTGCTGCGAGGAATAAATCGTAAGGAGCACCATTTACAATCTGAGCGTAAAGTTTTCCTGTTGAAGTATATGTTGCCTGTACTTCAAGACCGGTAGCAGCATGGAAAGCAGGTATGATTTCCTTCATTGCCGGCATGAAGTTGGCCGCCTGCCCGATCATGAGCTCTGCAGCATTGGCTGAAAAAGGCAGGGCGAGAAGGATTGTCAGAATTAGTGCGGGGATACGTTTCATCTTGTTTTCTCCATTTTCGAATTGAGGTCTTCCTGAATTGGCTTTATCAGTGTCTTATGTTTATGCAGGGAAAGAACAAACTATCAAACAGGTCACGCATTCTTGTAAAAACGTGACTCTCTGAAGGGATATTTTGATGAGTGGTAAGGCATTGGAAAAACTAGACAAAAAGAGTAGAGAAAAGCAGCTTTCTCCTTCGGAAGTATTTGATGTTCCAGAAAATATCATTCATCTGGATTCGCGTGAAATGTCAGCTTTGGAAGATGAGTTCAGAGTCTGGAGGGATAAAGTCACGCGTCCTGATTATGTCCGTTCCCGCACCAGAATTTTATGTCTGTTCTTAGTCCTGCGGCACACAGGAGCCAAACTCGGTGAAATACTGAATCTTGATGAGCGGAAAAGTATCAACCTAGACCGGGCAGTAATTATTTTAGGCAAGGAAGCGCAGGCTCGCGAAGTTCCGCTGCCGCAGTCTGTCTGCCGGGAACTGAAGGGAATCATGCATGGTCCCATGGGTCATGGTCTGGAGGGTGACCTTTTCCAGCTTGATCCGGGGTATGTCCGGAGAATTTTTTACGAAAGGGCAGAAGGTTGCGGACTTGAGCGGCAGATGGGCGGACCCAGTGTTTTGCGCCGCTCAAGGGCCGTTGAGCTTCTTCGCAGCGGAGTCCCGGTAGGTGTTGTCAGAAAGGTGTTGGGGCAGTCGTCCTCGGATCTTTCCGTTGTATATCAGGAGTGGTCTTCCGGGGATGTCCAGAACATAGTCCGGCGTATGGCTCTTGAGGAAACGGCACTGAAAACCAGTGCCCGAAACACTTTTGTGGGCCATGTGTCCAGAATAAACAGAGATGGAGTGCTTGCAGATGTTGAGTTCACTACTTCGGAAGGAGTAACAATCAGTTCGGTAATTACTCTTGAGAGTCTATACAAATTGGATTTGGAGCCCGGTGTACCTGTTTCCGCCACGGTAAAAGCTCCACTGGTTGCGGTTCGGCCAATCAAACATAATGCCAGCAGCTCCAGAAATTGTGTCCCTGCCAGGGTTACAACCATCAAGCAGACTGAAGTGCTTGCCGAGGTTTCGGGAGAGTCCAGGGCTGGGATTCAGATGTGCGCTTTGGTGACCTCATGGTCAATTGAAGAAGAAGGTTTGCGGGAAGGTATGAGGGTAGAGTTCTGTTTTAAGGCTTTGTCAGTTGTTTTGCATGCAGTGTAGAGTGGTGTTAAGCGGCGTCTTTCCTGGCGTGTTAGAAAATTTCAGATCACCGTTGTCGGCATTTCTCTCCTGTGGTATCAAGAATGAATAACCAAAGACTAAATTAAAATGGAGTACAAATTATGAATGAAAGAACAGGTGTAATTACTTTTAAAGGTGCCCCTCTGACTCTGCTCGGTGATGAAGTAAAAGTAGGTAGCAAAGCTCCTGACTTCAATGTTGTTGACAATGATCTCGGTCCTAAGAGTCTGTCCGACTTTGCAGGAAAAGTGCTGATTCTCAGTGCTGTCCCTTCGCTTGACACACCGGTTTGCGATATGGAGACCCGCAGGTTCAATAACGAAGCTGCAAACCTGAGCGATGATATCAAGATCCTGACGCTTTCAAAGGATCTTCCTTTTGCTCAGGCTCGTTGGTGCGGGGCTGCAGGAGTAGAAGCGGTTCAGACTCTTTCCGATTACATGAGCTCATCATTCGGCGAAGCTTACGGAGTTCTGATCAAAGAACTGCAGCTGCTGAGCCGTGCTGTTTTCGTAGTGGACAAAGAAGGGGTGGTTCAGTACGTACAGTATGTAAGTGAGGTCACAGAGGAGCCCGATTATGATGCGGCTCTGGAAGCTGCTAGAAATCTGGTGAAATAGTCTTTATCCCACGCTTTTGAATATGCCTCTTCCCTTATTCAGGGAAGAGGCTTTTTGTGTCTATAAGGTCTTGACCAGCAAATATGTATCGATATAAAGACTATCTCAACCAAAAGCCAACGTAGCTCAGTCGGTAGAGCAGCTGATTCGTAACCAGCAGGTCGGGCGTTCAATTCGCCTCGTTGGCTCCAGTTAAATCAAGGGTTTACATCGAAAGATGTGAACCCTTTTTTCATCCCTGCTACCCTATTGCTACCCAAAAGGTAGCCGGGTGTAAAATTTTATTTTTGGGCCGGGTAGCTTTTATTACGTTTGAAGTGCCTATAGATGCCCGGCATGCTTGCGGGAGGTCATAGCGTTTGATTTAATAAACTGTGTCTCAGATGATTGCTTCTTGATACCAGAAGACAGGGCTGAGCTAAATTCACGTCTAAATAAAAAGGGAAGGATCATAGCTCCGACGTTTGGATTTGGTCATTTGCTTCTCCTGTGAAGGTCAGGATAGCGACTTAACCGCGTGTCCACAATCTTGTAGCAGGATCAAAAGACAGGGAAAGACAAAAAAAGACAGCGAGAGACAGATAACGACAAGAATTCTTGGAAAATGTTACTCCTCCAAAACCTCCACAGCACGCATCAGCCCATCCGGTGAAAGGTGGCTGTACCGCTGGGTCATTTTGAAATCCTTGTGTCCCATGAGTTCTTTCACGCTGTACAGATCCACGCCGCGCTGGACCAGCCATGAAGCGAAGGTGTGCCGCAGGGTATGGAAGTATACCCGGAGTCGTTTGTCGGTGACTCCTTCATTGAACATGGGGTTAACGATTCTCGGAAAGATATTTGAAACCGTATCCATGACTTTGCCGTTTCTGGACGGGAAGATCAGATCCGAATCCGGGCCATTGTGTTCGTCAAAGCTGCTGGAGAGCATTTCAAGGGTGTCGCTGAGCGGCATGTCTCCGATGATGGGAGCCTAATGAAGATGGGAGCCTAATGAAGACGGTTTAAGGTAGGAGCAGATTTATTTGCAGATAAATTGCCCTTGGCCTAAATTTTAACCGCTGTTTACCTGTTCTGTTTTGGGTTGTTTTTATAAATAAATTTTCTCCAGTATACTTTTCGCCACCTGTGTTTGGATTCCTCGGTGCTGGGAGGCACGGTACATAGCGCATCAATCTTCGCCAGAGCTTCAGGTGTCTGTGTGGCGAACCATGCTTCACTTTTTGTCTGATTTTGCCTGTGTCGCCTTTTTTGCCTGCTGTTTTTTCTGCTCTGCAAGCGCGCGGACTACGCCTTTTTCTTTTTTGGCGTTGGCAAGTGCCTGTTCGTTGGGGGTGAGGAAGCCGACCGGCCTACGCCATGTGCCTGTGGCCTTTAGGGTGGCGAAAAGATAATTGCACGGGCCTTTGCGGTTTTTGGGAAAGGTTTCGCGTTCTAATTCCCATTCAGCGGCATAGAGTGAGTTCTTGATGTCGAGAAGAGTTTCGCCCCCTGTAACCCGGTGGCTCACAATCTGGCGGATCTGGTTCGGTCCAAATTTGTGTTCGTGGAGTCTGGGCCAGTGGATTTCGAAATCCTCCGCGCTGATCTCCAGCAGTCTTCGCGCACTTAATTTTTCTTCAGCGTTAGATAGATTTTCTATCTGTCTATCTAATATAGGATGCTCGTGATACCGATCTTTTGGAGTTTCATAGTGCGGGGGCAACTTGCTGTTATTCCTTGACTGGCAAAGGTTGAGGGGCTGTTTTGCCTGCGCAGGCTCGCTGTTGAAATGATTCCGATCAAGTCTGGTTGCATGATCAGTTTCATTTTGCTCATGAATCCGATCATGTTCGGTTATGTCGGATTGATACTGATCATTTCTTGCCGGGAACGCTTGCAGCAGTTCTTTCATGCGGTCCATGGGCTTAGTATTCAGCTTGAGGATTACACCGAAACGGGGGCCGCGTTCATGTAGTCTCTTGGCGTAAAGGCCGCTTTCTTGGCCGCGCTTAACTGTCCGACGGGCGGTCACTTCACTGCAAGATGTCTGTTCGGTAAGGTCTTTAATTATAAGATGAACTTTGCCGCTAGGGGTAACCTCTGCAAGTTTTGAAATTACAGTGAACACACGTTTTCCGTATTGGATAAACTGGAGAAAAACAGGTCGGTTTTGTTTTCCAGATCCAAGGCTTGGATGCTTTGGTCGCGGTTGCCATTAAATAGAATGGAATATGATTCATTCTTAGTGTTAGCGGCTTGGTCGTACTCCTGTGAATGGAGTTCAAGGAACCGCTTGCAGAGTTCTTTGTTCAGGGTGACGATGCTTCCGTGCTTGCGCCCTGCGTCATGGTTTTTACGTTCATAAAGCCCCGCCTGTTCTCCTTTAGGGATATGGAGCAGAACGCTTGCTTTGCTGCATCCAGCTGCGTGTTGAAGTTTGGAAATAACAATCGGGAACGGTTTTTCCATTGTCGGCGCGGACTGGATGAGAACTGCAATTATGTTTTTGGCTGTGTATGAAAGAGATCTGTAGAATTTGTTCAACTTGAGCCGAAGAAGTACCCGTGAATAACCCGCACTCGTTTGAAATTGATATTTTTCATTACAGTTGTCCGGGGTGTGGGAGGTTGAGTTGTGTTCCTCTAAAGTCATAAAATTAAGTAGCTGCTAAAGGTTTAGGGGATTTCTAAATTAATTCATCCAAATCTTCTTTGGTTACGATGTTCTTGTGTACGAAAGGCCTGTCTTCTTGTGTGATGGCAGAGCGTGTGGGTTTGCGCCGCTTTTTTCGCCGTACCCCGTCAAAGGTGTATGAACAAAAAATGGAGTAGCTCATCGTGACTTTGCCTTTTTCAGCCAGATGATCGTAGATCATTCTTTTATTATGGCCGCTTTCGTGAAGAGCTTTTATCTCTTTGAGGTTGGCTATGAATTCGACTCTGGCGAAACCTTTTTTCTTTTTAATTGTGACCTCGATTAATTTAAGGAGCCTTTGCTCGTTTAGTTTGGATGTGTGTTTGGACTGATTGACATGGAGTTGGCTTATGCTAAATTAGTATTTCTAGTCAACGCTAAATTAGCAAAGAGATATATTTAACTAAGATGGTCAGGAATGATGGAAAATAATGGGAATGAATTTGAGCGGGCTTTGGTGGCTGAGATCGTCAGTCTATATGTAGAGAAGGGGATTTCTCATACACAATTTGCACGATTGATGTACGGCGACACAAAGACAGCTCCGTCTAAATGGTGGAAAATCAGGGAGTGCTCCCCGACTGGCAAGCCTCAGAGTTTGCCGGTTTCAGAGGCTGTTCAAGCTGCGAGCGTGTTGGGAATGGACGTTGCCAGCCTGTTCTTTCGTGTTCAAGAGAGGCTGCGCTGATTAATGTTTTGAAAAAACTGGCTATCCAAGAGCTAGCTTTATGGGCTGATCTTTCTCTTGAGTTTGTAAAGCTTCTTTGTTAAATTAGCAAAGACTTATTGAGTCGGAATTCGAAATAAGCTTGGAGAATTAGATAGTGATTTTGGAAAAAGATATTTCAGAGAAAAATATGAAGAACATTCGACTGGCTATTGAAGAGGCTTTTAAGCCGGTCGTGGAACTGGAAATTTTGAACCGGAAAGAGGCACTGACAGTTCAAGAAGCCGCTGATTTTCTAACAGTGAAAAAGAATACGCTGGACCACTGGCGCAGTAATGGAGAAGGGCCGAGGTTTTCAACTCTTGGCCGCAGGATCGTGTACAGAAGGGTGGATTTGGTCCAGTACGTTAAGGATAATTCGGTGGAAGTTTTTTAGATTGGTGGTTGCTGAAGCAATAAAAACTAGTAGTTGTAAAGCATAAAAAACTAGTAATCTAAATACATAAAAAACTAGTTTTACAGCATCAAGTAAAACTAGTAATGATAAGGCATCTGCAATATTTTGCAGGTGCTTTTGTTTTGTAGAATTTTCAATAATTAAAATAGTTAATGTGCTGTCGGAGGTTTGGATGGCTACAACACATGAAAAGCTTGCCGCTTCTCTAAAGGAGCTTAGAAAGCTTCAGAAGAGCGGCAAAAGAGTATTCAAATCTGACGAGGTGACACGTGTCCATCGGGAGCGTTTGGAGAGTGCAGGGTATCTGGAAAAAATTATTAACGGGTGGCTCATGTCGACTACGCCGGATGTCCTGCCCGGTGACACTACTCCTTGGTTCTCGTGTTTTTGGGAGTTCTGTAAACGGTATTGTGACTTCCGTTTCGCAAAATCGTGGCACCTTTCGCCGGAACAGTCGCTTCTCATTCATTCCGGGGATATGAAAATTCCGCATCAAGTCGTTGTCCACGCCCGGAAAGGGCAGTTGAATATACTGGATTTGCCATACGATGTGAAGTTGATTGATCTCAGCTATTCCAAAAAGCGCAAGGTAACCCTTAAAGATATAGAGGTGGCAGGTGGCGTTAATGTGCTTAATTTGCCGCTGGCATTGACTCTTGCGCAGCCTTCTTTTTTTAAAACTAATGCAACTGCGGCAGAAGTTGTCCTTGGGTCTGTTGAAAGTGCTTCCGTGCTTCTTCCGTCTCTTTTGGAGGATGGGCGCACAACCGTTGCGGGGCGTTTGGCCGGAGCTTTTCGTTATCTGGGGCGTGATGAAATCGCTGATGAAATAAGCGAAACTATGAAGGATGCCGGTCATTCTGTCAGGGAAGAGAACCCCTTTGAAGAGAAAGCTTTTGTTCGGACTTGGATAAGATCGGAAAGTCCGGTGGTCGGGCGGGTGAATACATTATGGGATAAGGCCCGGTCTGTTGTTCTTGAAGAATGCCCAGCCCCGGCTCCCGGCGTGGCAGATATTAAAAAATATCTGGTTTCTGTGGAAGAAGCATATACGCATGATGCTTATCATTCCCTGTCAATTGAAGGGTACATGGTTTCGGAGGAGCTTCTTGAGCGCGTTGCTTCCGGTGGATGGAACCCGGACGATAGTGCTGCGGATGCCGACTCGAAAAATGCGCTGGCCTGCCGTGGGTATCTGGAATGTTTTAACAGGGTCAAAAACAACGTGCAAGAAGTGCTGGAAGGAGCGCACGCCGGGACTGTTGCCCGTCGCAATCATGGAGCGTGGTACAGAGCCTTGTTTGCTCCTCACGTCCGGTCAGGTCTTTTGAATGCCGTGGCTTTGGCTGGCTACCGTAACCATCCGGTGTTTATCAAGGGTTCGCGTCATGTTCCGGTAAATGAGGGAGCGGTGTCTGATGCCATGAGCGCATTATTTGACCGTCTTGAAGGCGAAGATTCGCCAATTGTTTCCGCTGTTCTAAGTCATTGGCTGCTGGGCTATATTCACCCTTACGCAGACGGCAACGGACGCATGGCCCGTTTTTTAATGAACTTGATGCTTGCTTCCGGCGGCTACCCGTGGACAACAATTATTGTGGATGACCGTGATGAATATATGGCCGCTCTGGAAACAGCCAGCGTGGACAATGATATCAGGCCGTTTGCCAAGTTTATTGCTCGTACGGTTAAAGCCGCCACAAACGTTTAGCGATAATGTTCACTACATGAAACGAGCCCCCGGCAGCTCTTGCTGCGGGGGCTTCTTAATTTTCTTCGACCGAGAATCAACTTCCGTCTGTAAGCATGACCGTTGGTGCTTTGCTTGGGCAGATTAGCCGAGCGGCTTCAAAGGCCGCCTCCTTGGTTTTCTTGGTTATAATGACTGCTTTGTAACCACGGAAGTTGTCCCAGGTAGGAGCGTCACTCTGTATAAGTCTACCCTGAACCTTAATTTGCACAGGTCTAGTGTAAATTTTACAATTATCGACCGTAACGATAATTTTTTCAGTGGCCTCATATACTTGAGCCGAGCGTGTCAGGGCTTCTTCCGTCAGGTAGGCCATGACTACATAATGATAACCTTCTTTGGTTGGACAGTGCCAAACTTCTCCACGAAGACGCCATACCTCGATTTTGATTACATCATCGCAAGAGAGTGGCAATATAGATTGCGCGCAGCTATTGGTTGGTATTAACAGTGCGACGAGTAGAATAAATGTTGCGAATTTCATTTAACCCCTTATGGAATAAGTAATGGTGCAGTTGTCGGCTCCATCGCATGTTATCGCCACTTCCCATGGCACCGGTATTTCGCCGAATTTCGTAAATTCAAAAGAATCGGACTGGCCTGGAGCCATATGTCCGGTGCTTTCCTGTACAGTGCCGTCTACCTGAATTCTACCCCCAGCAAGAAAGGGGCCGAGATTTGTCACTTCAACAACGATTTTTTGTCCGGCACCGAACTTATGACTATCGCTGCTACCTTGACCTTGAAGTGTGCCACTAACGTAGAAGCCCTTGAAATGTCTCTCAATCTCGCACTTACAGTTGGGGTGCGGTCTTTTAGGTTTTTTATCAAAGGTTTTTCCTTTAAGTGCCTGACATTTTCCGCAAGCATTTTTTTTGGGAGTTACCGTCCAATAGAAATTTTTGTCTTCTTTGTCAGGCTCAGTATCTTCGTCCTCACCCTTATCACTTGCCTCACTAGTGTCGCTCAGCCCCAGCCGATCAACAAAGTTAACCGGATCGTCTCTGCAATACCCATACAGATCCACATCACCACCAGCATAGCCCAGCGGATCAGGAGAGATGAAACGCCCGGTGGCCGGATCGTATTCACGGTAGCCGAAATGAATCAACCCTGTGTCGGAATCATACAAGCCTCCGGCAAAACCGAGCGGAAGCGCGAGTTCAGGATGACTGTTCTGTATCATCACCCCGAAAGAATCATATAGGACTTCCTGTACACTGCTTCCCGACAAATCAGCAACAGTAAAGACAGTCCCCAACTGATCGGTCGCCAGCAACAATTTCTGGCCGTTGCGGATCATCCCTATGGCGTCACCATCTTCATCGTAACGAAAACGGATTACCCCGGATTTATTTTCCACGGCAGACAGGGTGATCAGATCATCCCAGTGATAACGCTGGACAAGTTTGCCGTTGGTAAGCTTTTCTGCGCGGAACCCGTTTTCACCAAAGCGGTATTCAATCTCCCTGCCGTCAGGAAGCTGTACTCCACAAAGCTGCCCATTCTCCAGATAGCGGTAGCGGGTCAGCCCATGCGAGTTCTTTTTGCCAGCAAGATAGCCGTCTTTATCGTAAGAGTAAGTTTCATCGCCAGCCTGAACGAGCTGTCCATGTTCATTGTAATGGTATTTCAACGGCTGCCCACCGGAGACCTGCGAAAAAACACGCTGCCCCATGCGGTTATAGCGATACACCTCAACCGGCTTTCCAGCGTAATTAACAACCTGTAATCGCCCTTCGTCATCGTACTGATATTCAAGAGCATGGCTGGATTCTGCTGAGGCAAGGATTTTACCCACTATGCGCAATGTTTCATCCCGATCCACACCCAAAGCAGCAAAGGTGTTCCGGGACTTGGGAGTCTGAAATTGGACAACCTCATCAGCGATTTCATTGAGATCCACATTGTCGCGCTCCAGCTCGTCTCGGATGGTCCGGCCCGTTCCGGTCTTGGGCATGCGAGACTTGAGAACCGACTGCTTTCCGCTGAGCATCTTCTGGAATTCAGACTGAATCTCACTGCCGTAGGCCGTCCCCTGCAACCCCTGAACTACGGGCAGATTGGGATTCTCCTGCATGAACTGGGCATGGACCATACGTTTCAGTTTTGCATGTTGAGCCTTGGTCTCTTCCCATTCGTAATTTTTTAGGTCCCAGCGGCGTTTGACTTCCGGTTTCATCATGGAAGGATACATGCGGTCCGAGGATGAAAATTCATCAAAGTCGGGTCTGGGATCAGCGAGGTCTTCACCGGTCCTGCGGTGGACGATTTTCCAAAGATTTTCGATCTGCATTTCAGGCGGTTCAGTTTCGCCATATAGCACAAGCCCGGTTGTCAGTTCTCCACGATCCCGTTTTTTCATCATATAATCCGCAAAATTCACCATGCCGTTTTACCTCCGGCTTTAAAGATTAGCGGGGAGGGCGGCTGGACTCCTGTGATTCCATGGCTTCCTACCCCTATTAATCTATATGTTAGGTGGTAAGACGGACCTTGAGTGACTTGACAATGTCCGAAAGTGGGAAAAAATAATTTTTGGGAAGCCGCTTTGTAAAATAAAACCGCCATCAACTTTTAGCTGATGGCGGTCCTGTTTCCGGTTATTTGTCGCTCTTACCCATCTCCCACAATCCGATCAAAGGAAGCAGCCGCAGCCTTGAGCACTTCCGGTGCCAGATGGGAGTATCGCTGGGTCATTTCCAGAGAGGAGTGGCCCAGAAGTTCGCTTACGGTGTATAAAGGCGTCCCGTTCTGGACCAGCCATGAGGCGAAGGTGTGCCGCAGGGAGTGGAAGACCACGTGGTCGCGTTTATCGGCGATGCCGTCATTCAGCCCCAAGGATTTCACGGTGCGCGGAAAGCTCTTTGATATCATGGGCCGGATTTTACTGTCCCGGTTGGGGAAGATGAGTTCTCCTGCTTTGAGGTGTCTTTGACTGAGCTGGTAGCGCAGCTCCGTAGTCATGAAGACTGTCCGGGAACTTTCGCCCTTGCCGTCAACAATGCGGATCATGCCGTCTCTTAAGCTTATGTGCTCTGCCCGCAGGCAGGCAATTTCTCCGAAGCGCATGCCGGTGTGCAGGCTGGCCAGTGCCATCAGGTAGGTATCTTCGCTTCTGGCCCGCAGTGAGTTGAGCAGTTCATCTGCTTCGCTTTTTTTGAGGAAACGAAAGCGGCGGTTGTCCTTTTTGGGCATGGTGATTTGATCCGTGGGAACCGTACCTTTGTATTTTCCCCATGAAACCATTTTCTTAAAGACCGACCTGAAAATTGCGAGGCAGTGCGTTGCCGTGGCCGGAGCTAATCCTTCAGCTAGCAGCCTGTTTTTATACTTCTCCAGCATGATGGTGCTGATGTCTTTGAGCTTGATGTTCTCAAATTCGTCTTTCACTCTGGCATTATAAAGTCGTGTCACCCGGTCACCGCTTTTGAGGCTGGTCAGGTGGTTCTCTTTATATTCTTTAAAGGCCTGCCCGAAGGTCATGGGCTTTGGTGTTGAGACGTCCATGTTTGCGCATTATTTCAGCACGGACTTTGGAAGCGTAGGCGGCAGTGATTCCTTCCGATCTCCAGCCTACCTTCTGCCAGAGCTTGCGTGATCCTTCTTTGAACGTTACGTCAAAACAAATGTCCGGCTTGCCCTTGTATCTGCGGTCTTTGGACTCTCTCATGTACACGCCGGTGAACTTACTTTTTTTCCTTTTCATTGCTACCCTCGCTGCTACCCCCATTGCTACCCTAGGGAGTGAAAACTATCTAATTTGTTACAACTTACCACAAAGTACGGTTTATTCAACCTGTTGAATCTACAACATAATACAACTTGGTGGGGTCCAGTAAAACAGGGAGGGATGAGATTCGTAACCAGCAGGCCGTCGGTTCACTTCCGATCGTTGGCTCCAGTTAAATCAAGGGTTTACATCGCAAGATGTGAACCCTTTTCTCGTTGTTGCTACCCTATTGCTACCTTAGAATTGTTTTGCTAATCACCCCGGAAATTAATTATTCTTAAAAGTAGAATTTTCTCGTAAAGAAAACCGAGGAGATTCAGATGAAGAAATACCGTTACAGCGACAGTCAAATTTTGAGTATTTTGAAGCAGGCTGAAAACGGTGTTCCCGTTACCGAGCTTTGCCGTGAACATGGAATGAGTAGTGCCTCGTTTTACAAGTTGCGTTCCAAGTATGGCGGTATGGATGCATCCTTGATGGCCCGAATGAAAGAGTTGGAATGCGAGAATCGTCAGCTGAAGAAAATGTATGCCGAAGAACGATTGAAAGCTGAGATCGTCAAGGAGGCTCTTGAAAAAAAGTGGTAAAGCCGTCTTGTCGGCGCAAGCTGGCAAAGGCAGCCGTGAAGGGAGAAAAGGTAAATATCCGTCAGGCGTGCGAAGCTTTCAGCATCAGCCAAACTTGTTACAGATATGAACCGAAGCTGTCCGCTGAAAATGAAAAAATTGCGGATTGGTTGGTCCGGTTGACGCATAACCAGCGCAACTGGGGTTTTGGCTTGTGTTTCCTACATTTGCGCAACGTGCAGGGCTTTCCATGGAATCACAAACGAGTCTACCGGATCTACCGCGACCTTGAGCTGAATATGCGCATCAAGCCGAAAAAACGAATTGTGCGAGAAAAGCCGGAACCGTTAATCCTGCCTGAAGCAGTCAACCAAATCTGGTCTATGGATTTTATGCATGACCAGCTGGAAGATGGACGTAGCATCCGTCTGCTAAATGTGATTGATGATTTTAACCGTGAAGGCCTTGGTATTGAAGTTGATCTGTCGCTGCCAGCGGAGCGAGTTGTCCGAACCTAAATCAGATTATTGAGTGGCGCGGCAAGCCCAAAGCAATAAGATGCGACAACGGCCCTGAATATATCAGCAACAAACTGAAATTATGGGCTGAAAAAGAAGATGTTCGATTGGAGTATATTCAGCTAGGGAAACCGCAACAGAATGCGTACGTTGAACGCTTCAATCGGACCGTGCGGTACGATTGGCTGAGTCATTACATGTTTGAAAGCATCCAAGAGGTGCAGGATTACGCGACCAAATGGCTCTGGACATATAACAACGAACGGCCCAATATGGGCATTGGTGGCATCACCCCGATGCAAAAACTGAGAATGGCTGCTGTAGTAGCCTCTACTTTTCAGCTCCCCTAAGAATGGGGGGACTACCGCCCTTGGACACTTATGCTTGAATTAATTTTTTTTTTAAATAAAATATTAAGAAAACAACCATAAGCTAATCATCAGGCAATATTTATGACACATACTATTGGATTCAATCTACATACATCCAGAAGCCTAAAACGCTTGACCCCATACATAGAAGAAGCAATTCGAACTGGGCACAAAGTTATATTTCTTGACACCATACAGAGAGACATGTTTTTTGAATTGAAAGCAAAAGGAGAAGTCCGAAAAATTCACCCAGCCGCCATCGTAGATCAAGACGACCTTGACATCCTATTCACACAAGATGCATGCCTGAATCCTCCCTCAAAATGTTCTGTTGTTGGAATACCACACTTCCATGTTCCGATAAGCTACGATAATACGGATCCTGCTGCCTACCATCTTATTATTGAGCCATTAGCCGCATGTGACTATCTCATTCTAGGACATAATAATTTAAGAAAACTATCTGCCAATGATTTTGAATACTTACTATCCCTTATTCCTGCGCACAAACACATAAACAACAAAGACGCTGTTATAATTCCTGGAGGATACCCATCATTAGATTTATTAATTGAACACATAAGCAAAGACAACAATAAGCTTGAGGTTATTTTATTTGCACCAGGAGTTGCAGAAGGGGTGCTTGACGTACAAAATAATAAATTATGCATAGAGACGATTGCTGATACTATAAAAGACAAAAAAATAATTTATAGCCCATATCCAGCTGAGCTAGACATTCAAGATGGCATATCGATTACTCGAGCCCTCAATAATGACAACATTGAGCTAACCACCAACACCCACACAAGTGCTAAACTATTTTCGCAAACTTTAGTACTGATTACCGACACATCTACAACAGGATATACGTTCAGCGCTGCAACACTTCGCCCCCATATACAATGTCAGTTCAATGGAAAACAAAATCAACACACAAGGACTGAAACAGGATGGATTGTATATTCTCCATCCCAATTAAAACATATCCTCCAAAACTTCGACAAATTTCTTCCCGAATATAACCAATCGCTGCAAGACAAACGAAATAAAGACTATGCTAATATAGGCAACACAGCTCGATATATATTTGAAAATATTGACAACATAGCCAACAGAAAAACATCTAAAGGCTGGATTAGTATAAAAAGAAGAATTGAAAATGAATACGATTCCCTAACAGAAGTTGAAACTCTAAAAAAAATCAACAGACTTCCTGCAGGTCCTTTAAAAAAACATTTATACTACCATAAATTTATTTACCCACATCATGGCCGATACATTCCCACTTCGGAAAGTTATGAACTTATAAAATACTCAAGAGCACTCTCGCGTTTCAACTCTTACGATCTACTCGTATACAGAGTAACACCTGACTCTTTAAGATATATGGATCTTATAGAGTTTGAAAGAATATACAGTGGAAATTGTAAACATCCTTTTTTCTTATCCTGTGATGATAAACAATCTATAGACAGTTTCGATTTGCCCCGTAAATACACTAATAACAACTTCAAAGGATATATCGAATCGATAGCAACTCAAGATAAAACAAGACATACTTTGGACAATGTATTCACTGAGAATGATAACTTTATACTACTTGTAAGTAGGGATTCTTTATATAAACGTTTTTCTTTCGTTATCAGTATGTATCTATCTGCTAAAAAACATAGAAAAAGGATTGATTCTCCTCCACAAAAAGACAAATTTCCCTTAACAATAACGACAGCCAATGAAGACCTAGCCTTATCCCGAATACAAATTGCTAAAATTTTTAGCAATCAATACCAAGAAAAATTTATGATATGGGGAACTTCTAATTACTATAGACTTCTAAGAGATAGAAGTAACCTTCCCGATATGGCTGAGTGTGTTGGTTTCATTGAGAATAATCCTGAACAACAGGGACAAGCCATTGAGGGAATTACAATCTTTTCACCGGAACAAGCAATCGCTAAATTTAAAAATATCAATATTATTCTAGCTGTTTCTGACATATATGTACATGAAATAAAAAGACAAATAATTAGTCTTTTAAAAAAACAATCACAGATAAATTTGTAAACCTCCCCAAGTTAGTGCCATCCGTAAGTAGAGTTTTCTTGGGGTGAATGTGTTTGGACATATTCGACCGGAGTCATGTCTCCGAGCGATTCATGAGGTCGCTCTTCGTTGTATTCACGAATCCAGTCTTCGGTTATGCCCTTGACCTCAGATAACGTTGAGAACAAGTAGAAATCTAAAACCTCATTACGGAACGTTTTGTTGAAGCGTTCGATATATGAATTTTGGGTTGGCTTACCTGGTTGAATAAATTCCAGTTCAACACCATTTCTTTCAGCCCAGTCTGCCAATGTTACCGAAATAAGCTCCGGACCGTTATCCATCCTCATTTTCTCAGGAAAACCACGCCACGCTGAGACTCTGTCCAGCACACGAGTAATCCTTCCGGCGGGCAGACTTGTGTCGACTTCAATTGCCAAGCATTCACGGCTGAAATCATCAAGCACATTAAAAGTTCTAAACCGTTGTCCACTCATCAGCGAGTCATGCATAAAGTCGATTGACCAGCAGATGTTGGCCTTTGGTGGAACTGATAAAGTCTGAGGATTCCGGGACGGTAAGCGTTTCTTACCCTTTCGCCGGAAATTCATTTTAAGCATGCAGTAAACTCGATAAACCCTTTTATGGTTCCAGCGGTGTCCTTGCTTGCGCAGCAGGATAAATAATTTTCTGAACCCGTAACGAGGATACCGATCAGCCAACTTAAGAAGCATCTCAATGATCAACGAATCATCGCGCGGATTAGGCTTATAGCCATACACTGAGCGGCTTAAACGCAGCGCACTGCATGCATGCCGAATGCTGAGGCAAAATTCGTTGCGAAGGTAGTCAACAAGCTCACGCTTCTCAGCTGGCTTTAAAGCTTTTTTGCTATGACATCCTTCAGAGCTTCATTTTCAAGGCTCAAATTGGCGAACATATTTTTGAGCTTACGATTCTCTTCTTCGAGGTCTTTCAAGCGACGCATATCGGAAGCTTCCATACCACCGTATTTCGACTTCCACTTGTAGTACGTGGCTTGACTGACCTTGTAATCTCGGCACACGTCTACGACTCTGCGACCGCCTTCGGCCTCTTTCAAGATCTTGATAATCTGACTTTCACTAAATTTGGATTTCCGCATCGAAACAACCTCCTTCATGGCTGTCTTTAACAGAAATCTCTACTTTGCGCTGGGACTAATATACGGGAGGGCTACAAAGCACCCTCAAAAGGCCAAATTTCTCTATATTTGACTGGTACAGAATAGGGGAAGACGTCATAAGCAGGTAGATACATTTAATCGTCTGGAATAATGTAATTAACGTCAGGACGTTTCTCCTTAAGACGGTCAACAAGCTTACTAGCGATAGAAGCCATGAATCCCATTATAACTGTCGCCCCTATAGGAACATCTTCAGGAGCTAATACCGGCACATCAATATGCTTTTTACCGATTTGCCTTCTATCCTCTTCAACAAAAAAGGAAACAGTCTCCCCTAAGTTATGAGCCAACCAGGTCCCGGCTATTGCTGTACCGAAAACACCTAACTCGCACTTGGAATCAATATCTCTGGCCTTATTTAAGAATCGATACAAACAAGCTACAGATGATTTGAAAGGCTCTAGGTCCACAGCCGGATCAGCCACAATCCTTTTTGTTTCTTTCTGTGCTATAAAACCAATTTCTTTAGGAATCCAGTCAGTCGTAAGCCCGGAAAGACTCATACCACATGTCTGGGCCACGAACTTCAATGTTTCATATGAGTAATGGGAGCAATGGTCATAGACCATGAGATCAAAGGGACTCTCAAGGTAGTTAGGAACTAACACTAAAAGATACCCTTCAGGAGTTAACATATCCCTAATTGTCTTCAAAAAAGAGATGGGCTCTACTACATGCTCTAAAACCTGCAAAAGAACAATTACATCAAATTTTCCTTCTATCCCTGACAGGTCACCCGTATACAGGACTTTATTCTTAAGAAATGGAGACACCCCCTCAAGCCTCGCTCCCTGCTCATAACCACAAAGCTCCCACTCTGGCTTACGTTTATAAAACTGATCAAGAAAGCACCCATTCCCACAGCCAATATCTAAAATTTTACCTTTTTCAGGTATCGAAAATCTTTCCAGAAAATTATCTACCACAATAGTGCTTCTAAATGAGGCATTACCGCTATCGTCAAACTTTAGCTGATCGCTATCGGTACAAAGCGGATACAAGGTGTAATTTGCATAAATTTTAACTACCTCCTTAGACCAAGTTTCAGACCTCTCCTTTTGAACATGCCCACATGTACCGCACATAAACAAAGAGAAATCCTCAGTCCAAGGTTTGCAATCTGATGTAACACCTTTCACGACTTCAGAGCGATTCGGAAAATATAAATCATTGCCACTACAAAGCATGCATCGCTTCATGCTATCGCCTCCAGACATTACATTATTTAAAAATCCACATCACACAAGCGAACAAATCTAACGAATCTATCTTACTTAAGACAGGCTTTTCTTATTCAGAAGAGCCTCAATTTGCAGGATAATCTCAGGAATATAAATATGTGATACAGCAAAGACTATCATAAATTCGAAAGGTTTATCTCTTACAATCTCATCTAGAGAATTCACTAAAAGAGAATCAATCTCTGTCCCCCATTTAGACTGGTCATTGTCTATAAATCCCATACATCCTTCTGGTGTGGGCAAAAGAGAGTCTCCTTTTAATTGCTCGTAAAATCCCGAACACCCCCATATATAATATGGCTTTGGTGTACGATCTTCAATAACATTTAACACTTCCCATGAAGGCAGCATAGAAACAGCCCCTCTCAGAACTCTGGCCATATGAAGTTTGGATGAAGAAGGCCAAATAAACGAAAAATATGCAAAGTTCCTTAGCTTTTTGATTTGGCAAAACAAATCAACAGCCACTGAGAACCTCTCAACTTCAGTCTGGTTGGCAATAACAAGCAAAAAAGTTCCATATTTAAAAAATATTGATTCAAAATCTAACCAATCATAACTTCCTTCTTCCCCTTTCTCAATATACCCTGCAAAATTACTTGAAACAAAACTCTCACTAAAGGAAAAATCATCTATAGTATCATCAGTACTGCAACTCAAAAAGAACGGTAAAGAATGGTTCGTCTGGAACATCTGCTCGTATTCAGCATATCCAACAAGCCTCATGCATTGTTCATCAATTAGACAACATACAAGTTGATCACAATTATGTCTTGCTATTGGCCTTGCGTGCTTTATGAAATTTTCCATTTCAGAGAACAGAAGTTTGTCGTCAGCATCCACACAACAAGAGACACCAATCTGATAAGCACTCATCTTACGATAACCAGCCGGCAATTCTGACAACCTTTCAAAAAAACCGTATTGATTATCTGAAACAGACTCATCGGAACTTCTTCTTATATCTATCCACCCTTCAAGGACGTCTCTCTTACTGATAGCTCCCAATTGTCTGACAATATAATTAGCTGTTGACCCAAAATTTAAATATTGCCGACTTCGCTTTGCAGCTATCGAAGATTCGAAACTATCGTACTCAACATTCAGATTATCAATTGCTTCTTCCAATTGTTCTACAGAATAAACTATCCAACCTAAATCTGTGCGTTGCGCTTTCTTGCGCATACCAAAAAATTGACACTGAATGTGCGGCCTTAACGTACCACAGCTATAAGTTTCTGCGGCACTTGAAGAATCAGTTATTAAAACTTCTGCACGAGCAAACGGCAATGAAGTATCGTAATCAGTATTCAACTTAACACGACCTTCACCCGTCAAAAGCACTATTTCCATCCCATCATATATCTTCTCCAGAGAGGGATAAGGGCTGTAAACAATTTCTTTATTCGGAAATTTTTGCTTTATACAATTTAATATATCGACAATAACTCTTGCTTCATTAGAGCTACGAATTGATTCAACATGAGCAAAAAGGATTGTCCCTTGGGTAACATCATCATTAGATAGGTGCAATAAATCATCAACAGAAGAATACCCTCCTGGAATTACTACGTTAGATGTATATCCTTGATTGTGAACCGGAAAATGACTTAACATTTCTACAAAATCATCACTATTAAACCTATATAGGTTAGGTTGACCGAGAATAGAATAATGACACCTAGAAAACATCTTTATGTAATGATAATAAGCTTCGACCTCACCATTATCCCCTTCAATAGGATGATGTGAATGATGCACACCAACGACAACACAATTATCAGGTGGGTCATCACAACCATCTAAAGCAAATAAGACATCTATATCATGGTTGTTAGACTCAGAATCCCAAGCTGTTCTACGAATCTCACCCAAATGTTCTGCACAACTGAGTTCTACTTGATCCAACACGTGTAGAAAAACAACCTTATGTCCAGCTTCATAAGATTCAACAGCAAATGGAAACAACTTTCTCAAACAACGTAGTGAATTGATTCTAAAACCAACAGTTAGTCCAATCATTTATAAATAACCTTTAATCTTTTAGAGACTTCGGTATTTTTCAACCGATTCTTCAACTGTCAATTTATTGGATGCAATATTTATATCAGGATCATGAACCCTTTGGTACTCTGAGTTGTAGCCAGCAAGAGTATTAATCTCGCCATTTATGCTTTTTGATACAATCCTTTTGGATCGCGTTGTGCACACAAAGATAGGGCATCAATATAACAAACACGAACATTACCTCTAGAATTACGCACCAGATATCTTGCATATGATCCTGCTGTAAGCAGCAGCAATAACAATAGAGACATTCGATTCAAAACCTTTATCCATTATGAAAAGACATACATTGACGCCCCTGAGACGTTCTTCTTTGGAAAATCCAAGATCTACACCAAATAAATCCCGGACTTAATCTCCATCAATGAATAAAGTCGGGGAATAGCATGAATTAATCCTCTCAACCAAAGTCATACTAATTGTAGTCATCCCAAAAGAAGTCGGCCCCATTAACCAAAGTAAAAAGGCCTTGCCATTTACATCTCCAATATTTCAAGCATTGTTATATTTGAAGTCCATTTTTTGTAGAGTTCACCCATATTGCAAGCCATGCTAATAGCCTTATCAGGATATCGCCCAACGGCACTTTCAGCGGCAAGGACAGGCCATCAGCCCCCATTAAAACAGTACTGACAATATCAGTGAGTTCTGTACGTGAGAAACCTGAGTTCCCCATAGTTTCCAACAAATTCGCAACTACGTAAATCGGTTTCCCAAAAATTTTACATTTTGATATTATCCTTCTTTGCAAAAAATTTTTTTCAAGCGAGGTAGTCCCCATTTTTAAAGGGCCTGAAAAGTAGAGGCTATGCAGCCATTCTCATTTTTTGCATCGGAATGATGCCACCAATGCCCATATTGGGGCGTTCATTGTTATATGTCCAGAGCCATTTGGTTGCGTAATCCTGCATCTCATGGATGCTTTCAAACATGTAATGACTTAAGCAGTCATACCGCACGGTCCGATTGAAGCTTTCAACGTACGCATTCTGTTGCGGATTTCCCGGCTAAATATATTCCAGTCGAACATTTTCTTTTTCAGCCCATTATTTCAGCTTGTTGCTGATATATTCAGGATCGTTATCGAATCTTATTGCTTTGGGCTTACCGCGCCACTCAATAGTCTGATTTAGTGTCCGGACAACTCGCTCCGAAGGCAATGACAAATCTACTTCAATACCAAGTCCTTCACGATTGAAATCGTCAATCACATTTAGCAGACGGATGCTACGTCCATCTTCCAGCTGGTCATGCATAAAATCCATAGACCAGATTTGGTTGACTGCTTCAGGCAGGATTAACGGTTCCGGCTTTTCTCGCACAATTCGTTTTTTCGGCTTGATGCGCATATTCAGCTCAAGGTCGCGGTAGATCCGGTAGACTCGTTTGTGATTCCATGGAAAGCCCTGCACGTTGCGCAAATGTAGGAAACACAAGCCAAAACCCCAGTTGCGCTGGTTATGCGTCAACCGGACCAACCAATCCGCAATTTTTTCATTTTCAGCGGACAGCTTCGGTTCATATCTGTAACAAGTTTGGCTGATGCTGAAAGCTTCGCACGCCTGACGGATATTTACCTTTTCTCCCTTCACGGCTGCCTTTGCCAGCTTGCGCCGACAAGACGGCTTTACCACTTTTTTTCAAGAGCCTCCTTGACGATCTCAGCTTTCAATCGTTCTTCGGCATACATTTTCTTTAGCTGGCGATTCTCGCGTTCCAGCTCTTTCATTCGGGCCATCAAGGATGCATCCATGCCACCGAACATGGATCTCCACTTGTAAAAAGTGGCACTGCTCATTCCGTGTTCCCGGCAAAGCTCAGCAACGGGAACTCCATTCTCGGCCTGCTTCAAAATACTCAAAATCTGACTGTCGCTGTAACGTGACTTTTTCATCTGAATCTCCTCGGTTTTCTTTACGAGAAAATTCTACTTTTCAGAACAATTAATTTTCGGGGGGATTACCATAAATGGGGGGACTACCGTTGCTGCCCGTATCGGGATCTCAATTGTTCCTGAAGCATATCCCGGCGGAATATGCGTGGAGTGGTTTTCAGGGAACTGGTTGGAGACTATCCTGAGCTGAAGTTTCATTTTATTCGAGGGAATGAACTTTGTTTTACTGCATTGAATAACTCGATATATTATTCGCTTGGCTAACTAATGATATATGATATTAATTCTAGTGTTTATTGTTCCTGTATAATAATGAGTCTTTAGTCTTAACTACAGATCCTGGATCAATGCTTCTTGTTAAAATTGATCCAGAGGCTACTTTAGACTGGTACCCAATTTTTACTCTTGGTTCAATAAAAACCCCTGTTCCGAATTTTACTTCATCCTCTATTTTAACGTAGCTTGATGTTAGAACTCCTGGACCAAATGAACAACTGTCATCAAGTTTGCAGTCGTGTTCAATGCTTGTGTAAGGGCTAAGGTAGTTGTTGTTACCAATTTCAGATAAGGGGGATAAATTACAAAATTGCAATATAACATTGCCTTCACCAATGTTAGAGAGTGAAGAAATATTTGCTAACTTGTGGACTATGTTAGCAAATAAAAAACCTTCTGCTTTTAGCTTCTTATAAAAATAGCTCCTAAGTTTAGTTGTAGAGTTCATCGCGATAATTATTTTGTCGAAGTATCCCTTGTGAAACAGAAATCGCATGAAGTCAGGATCGATTGGTCCAACAATTGGAATATTGAGAAGCTCTGTTCCATGAAGATCTTCATTGTCATCAAATATAACCGATGGAAACATTTCATTATTGCCTATCAGCGCATCAATAATAACTGGGGCTGAGGGGCTCGCTCCTATTAATGCAATTTTTTCTCCCTGCTTCTCCCAAGTAATCTCAGCGAAATCTTTCATACTTTTTTTCTGATCTAAATACTTTAGAACATCATTCTCAGTTAACTTGATTCCCTTGTAGGAAATTTGTTCAATATCGATTTTGTGCTTTTTACATAAGAGAAGAGCCTTTTTGGTGTAGGGTGTTGAAGGTTCATTGTTTTTTTTTGAATTTGGTTTATTCAAGATGAACAATTGCCTCCAGTTTTCTGGGGTTTCAGCTTGTGAGATGATACCAAATAGGCTGCCTGTTGGGACGACATCTCCCGCAACATGAGGGGTATAGAAATAGCCGCCTGATTCGGCCTCAAGTTCAAAGGCAGCCTTGCTGGCTTCAAAGTCGGCTAAGATGTCTCCCGCCAAAACCTGGGCTCCATTTTCATAGAAAATGTCAATCACTTGAACCTCATCGTCATTGGCTGCGAACTGCGGAATGTATATTTTGGTAATTGTGGTCATTATAATCCCAATTTTTGGTATATGGTGCTGGTTATTTTTTTAGACGACATTATTAGTTCCTGCTCTAAGTCGAAGCAGGTTGGAATGATCTCACAATCTCTAGCGATAATATGTATTTTCTGTGGTGAAATTCCTGACTTGATCAATGATAGTGACATATTGGTAGACCAACCAAAATCTTTTTCAACTTCATCTACAATAAAAACCTGACTTGATTTAGGAATATTCTTTATTACTGCTTCAATTGTATATGGCGAGATTTCAGATATTAAAGATGGGTAGATTGCTGTAGCGTATATTTCTTCTTCTGCTAAAAGGAGCATAGCGTCATCAATTATTTTACTCATTCCTCCGTATCCTATTATCACTACATCGCTAGTGGTGGTTGTACCATGATTGTCGGTTAAAACTGTCGGAAAATTGTGGCTATTTTCGATGGTCTGTGAGTACGATAACTTACGTGGGTAAAGTAGTTTGTGCTCAGCGAATAAAATCGGTGATTTCTCATTAACGCTATTAATTAGTAGCTGGCCCGGGTTATGGAAATGAGACGGAGAGACAACTTTGAGGCCTTGGACTCCTAGAAAAAATTTTTCAAGGGATTGACTATGAACTGGGCCGTACCCCCTCCCTGCGCCCATTGGCGTTCGAATTACCAAGGGGACGTCCAGTCTGTTATCAAACATCGCCCGGAATTTAGATGCCTCATTGATGATTTGGTCAGCGGCAATAAGAATGAAATCCCCAAACATAATTTCTACTATTGCAGGGAATCCTCGTATGGCCATACCGGTTGCCATTCCTACAATGGAGGCTTCGCATATTGGTGTGTTAAGGACTCGATCCGGATGCTTTTGTGAGGCCTTTAGTGTTACTTTAAATGCTCCCCCATATGGAGCGCAAATATCTTCGCCAAGGATATGGGCATTCTGGTTTTCATCAAGTATCTCTGTTAATGCATCCTGCAAGCTCGCCAAATACCTCATGTTAGAGACCTTTCTCCTTGTAAGTTTCATAACTTAGACTGGGAGCTTGCAGTACTTTTTTAACCGTTGATTCAACCATGTTTATTATTTCTGCTTGTAAGGAGTCTATTTTTTCTTTTGGTAGTTTAAAGGCTACGTTATTAAGTGGGTCATTTTTCCAATACTCAGCAAGTTCTTCTTCTGGGCGGGTGTCATCTCCTTTGCTATGAGCACAAAGTCTATTTGTTCTAAGCTCAATTAGTTCAGGGGAGTTGCTGGTTCTAATTCTAGAGTAAGATTTTACAAGATGGTCGTGGACTAATTCAACGTTATTACCATCAATTGAAGAACATGGAATATTGAATGCAGCAGCGCGCATAGAAATATCACCTGCGTGAGCATGGCAGGTCTTGGTTGTTTGAGCGTATCCGTTGTTTTCAAGAATGAAAGCTACTGGAATTTTCCACTTTGCAGCAAAATTGAAACTTTCATATACTATACCTTGACCCATAGTTCCATCACCCATAAAGATTATTGAGATGGCATCAGATTTTTTTTTCTTTTCAGCAAATGCAGCACCAACACCAATCGGGAGAAGACTTCCCTGAATACCGGATGTCATAAAATTCTTCCAAAGCATGTGTTGGGAGCCACCTAAGCCTCTTGATGGGCCGCAAATTTTACCCATGAGCTCCCCCAAAAATTTATCAAGAGGAATTCCATAAGCTAACAAATGACCGTGACCCCGGTGGTTTGAAAACACAAGGTCTTTTTCTAGCTCAGCAGCCATCATCGAACCGACTGCGCATGCTTCTTGACCAATACAGGTATGAACAGTGCCTTTAATTTTTCCTTGTGTGAACAGTGAAAGTAATTTCTCTTCCACTGAGCGAATGAGGAACATTTGTTGATAAATCTTTGATAACATGCGAGTTAGTGTGGTTAACCTTGTTTTGTATCTAGCAGGTTTAGAGCAGGAGTAAGGCGTATGTCTTTTTGAGTAAACCAATCTTTTACTTCTGGAATTGAAGAAGAAAGCGAAATGAATTCATTGGCTCTCTCCCCTGAACAATTGAGGAAAAATCCTTCAACAACATCGTTTCCAAGCGAAAGTAGTTCTCCACTCTTAGGTCCAGGAGCTTTGATGCCAAATAGGTGAAATAACGGCTTATCTAGCTTGTCGACTAAGCTTTCAAGAGAAAAGTAAGTATGGCATTTCCCCAAACGTGAAGTGTGAAAGGTGTGCCCTTTGTTGAAATATAAATTGCAATACGAAATATCAAATTTGTTCATAAAAAAAGCAAGTTCGTCTGTGTTATCGAATGCATAGCTAGTGACATTCCTATCATAAAGAAGACCATCCTCTATTGAGGGAAGTTTCGATAATTCTTTATGTGTTTGGACATTATGATTTTTGTGAAGCTCTTTAGAGGCTTGAGCCAGCAAGTCGGATAATTCAACACCTAAAAAAGTAATATTGTCGACTTTTAGTTGAGGTAGTAAGGATTCCTTCTTTTGTTTGTAGTCTGTTAAAACCTCTAGCCCATCAATCATTTCAAAAAGTGATGACCCAAGTTCTGTAACGGATTGTAGTTGAGGGTTTGCTGCAAGCAAAAGATAGACTATGAGATGCTTTTCTTTTCTAGAAATTAAATCGAAACTGAAGTCAGATTCCATCAATTTTCTGCATTCAAGAATCTCCTTGAAATACAATGCCAGGTGCCAAGTGTCATATGCTTCTTGGTCTGACAAACTTCTGTGAACTACTTTAGATTCGCCATTTATAGAATAAATATCGAGCCTTGTCGTTGCTGTCTGTCTTCCGTAATAATCGGTGATAGCCATATGAGCTCCAGATTGTTGATGTCTAATGGTGTTGTAGTAGATGGTTTATTTTTCTAAAGAAAATTCCTTGTCAAAAAGATAACATCCTCGACAAAAAGAAATTTCGTTTCGCTTGCCGGAGGAATGGAGTTTTCTAATCCTTTCCCACTTGGCGTTATTCCATATATCTGAAATAAAATTTTTATTTGCATCTCCCAGGTTGGCTTTAGCATCATAGTCCTGTGGGCAAAGTGGAACAAGCCCCATTGTCGTTACATGCAGCGTGGACCATGGAAGGATGCATGGGTGAAAAACATTTTCATATTCAGGGATGTATTGCCCTTCTTTTTGATTGCCCCAGCTATGGGCTTGCTTCATATAAATACGATCTTGCGATTTTCTGAATTGTCCCCAAAAGGATTCCCACTTTTCGAGTTCGTTGATTCCTTCTGTGGAATTAATGTCAAATGTTGCCACTCCGCGAACCCGAACGATAACTTCAGGCCGTATCTTTTCTCTGATTTCGAACAGTGTTCTTATATTTTTCATTACTGTATCAAAGTCTAGACCTCTGCGGACTGACTCGTATTTTTCTCTGTTGACAGTGTCGATAGAGAGCATGATGTCGTCCAGTCCTGCATTGAGGAGATCTAAAGCTTTTTCTTTAGAAAGAAGTGACGCATTAGTAGAGAGTGTTACTTTATTTATTCCTATCTCTTTTAAGGTTTTGACTTTATCGACTATTTTTTTATCAAGAAGAGGTTCACCTGCGCGAGCGAGACAGACTACTTCAATATGATTTGTATGGTTTTTAAATTCAGTTACTAATTTATCAAAAAGTTTGTCTGGCATGAAAGGGACCGATTTGTCCCAGTCGTCAACAGCGCAGAAACGGCAGCGTGAATTACATACTCTTGAGGGTTCTATTTGAAAAAATTTTGGAAAAATCAGTGCCTCATCAAGGCTATTAATCTCTAGCCTTTTGCGGATTTCTTCAAATTCTTGTTTAAGGCTTTCTTCGTTTATATCTTCTTTTCTTCTGATCACAGTAAACCTCACAAAATATAATATTATTTGATTATATTGTTATGCGTTTATTTTACAGGGTTGGAGTAAAAAGCCTTAATGCAGTCTGCAACATAAGCTATGTCTTCTTGTGAAAGTTTTTCATTTGCCGGTAGGCAGAGAATTTTTTTAACAACTTTTTTGGCGTTGCTCCATTCTCCTCTAGTATTCTTAGAATATGCTGGTTGTTCCGGCATCAGTATTGGGTGTTGTATTTTGGTTTCAATCCCTTTCTTTTCTAAGAAGGACATCAACTCATCCCTTTTTTCTGCTTGGATTGTATAAGTGTAATAAACATCCTCGCTTTCTGCTGAACGAGTAGGGGGGGTAACATAATTTCCAATTTTACTATCGTAAAATTGGGCAATTTGGTTTCTTTTTCGTATCAGTTTGTTCAGTCGCTGGAGGCGTTTAAGCAGTATAGCAGCTTGGATAGTGTGTAGTCGTCCATTGAGACTAGGTTGTATGCATGTCTCGCGATTAATTGTGCCGCTATATCTTAATGATTGGAGTTTGTTTTTGGTTTCTTCGGAGTCTGTGAGGATTATTCCTGCCTCGCCGCATGAAGCTAATACTTTCATTGAGTTGAAGCTGAAACAAGCGGCATCGCCTATTGATCCGGCTGGTTCTCCGTTATATTTTGCACCAAAAGCCTGTGCAGCATCTTCTATTACAAGCAGGTTGTGTTGTTTAGCAAGCTCCATTATTTTGTTCATGTCACACATTTTCCCAGTGTAATGAACCGGGATAATTGCTTTTGTTGCCGGGGTGATTAGTTTTTCTATACTTTCAGAGGATATATTAAGATCATCAGTTATGTCTGCAAAAACAGGCGTTGCACCGGTCATTGCTATGGCGTTTGTAGTTGCTATCCATGAAAGAGATGTTGTAATTACTTCGTCCTCTGGACCAATCCCAAGTGCTCTTAGGCATGTGAACAGTGCCTCAGATCCTGAATTAACACCGACAGCATATTTCCTGTTGCAGATTTCAGCGATTTTTTTTTCTAGAGTTTCAACTTCAGGGCCAATAACAATCCGACCATGAAGAAGTACAGCCTCAACTGCCTCCATTATTTCAGCACGTTCGGTTGGGTCTGAAACTTTTAAATCCAGAAAGGGGATTCTCTTCATGTTGGTTTCTCTGAGTAGTGAAAATGAGTTGTTAGTTTATCATGTGAATAAAGTTTATCCTAAGCTGAAAACGCTGCCAATATATTGAATAAAACAGAAAAAAACAAGACGA
Organism: Maridesulfovibrio salinus; assembly: GCF_055394525.1. NCBI lineage: Bacteria > Pseudomonadati > Thermodesulfobacteriota > Desulfovibrionia > Desulfovibrionales > Desulfovibrionaceae > Maridesulfovibrio > Maridesulfovibrio salinus. Next base: position 149,511 of record NZ_AP042461.1, on the reverse strand, counting down.
GAACCTATTCTTTACCGTTTAGTAAAGCTATGTAATTCTGTCATTCTCTTCGGCTTTTTGGATAAATTTCTTTAGTGCGTATTTTAAAATTGTTGAGTGAATAGTTTGTATAAGTTACTTTCCTTTAAGGGTATATAAATGTTTGATGTCATTTCTTTGAGGAGAACAGGTAAGCAGTAGATGTTTTTTTAGTGTGGAGTGGCCTAAATCGTGCCCGTCGTTTGGGGCAACATTTTTTTTGGCCATGATTATGTAAATAGCTATTCATTGAGTTTAAATTTTTTATTTTTAATTGAGGTTGTTTAGGAACGGTGTCAATTAGATAAAATTCTATTATAAAGGGATCTTTGTTCTTGCGCAATTAGCTAAAAGTGGCGCGCTATTCTTTATTGGAGATGGGAGGATGCAGTTGATGAATAATGTAAGGTGTGGAGAAGCTTTGTCATCCTATACTGAAATTTTATCCTTAAGTGTTGAAGAAAAAATTGTATTACTCAAAAGACTCGGCGCAAAATCTTTGTCCGCTTCTGTTGAGGATAAAATCGCATTTGCTTGTGCTGCGATAGCATGTGGGGCTTTTAGCTTGGCAGGGGAAGTTCTTTCCGGTGTGAAATCAGTACCAATTCGTATTAAATCTGCTCTAGACTCTGGAGATACATTTTTTGAGAATGAACCCTCATCTATATTAATACCTTATGTAACTTTTAAAAATGGGAAGTTGGATCATCCTACACTCGAATCTTTGGTAGTTTGTCATAATTGTCTAGGGAAGGTAAAAATAAGCGTACTTAATCCCAGACTGGGTAAAGACAGATATTTGTGTCCACATTGCTTAGCAGTCTTTGGTTTGGATAAGCAGTCTCTGAAGCCTAACCTTGAAGAGTTGTTTATCGATCATATTCAATATCTCGAAAAAAAGCTTAGGAAAAAAGAGTTCTCGTATAAAGATTGTGAACAAGTGGTTATGCTTGCGGATAGCGTTTCTCCGTGGCTAAAGGTGCGTTTTGGGCTCATGCGTAGTGAACGTATTGGGCATTTTGCCCTTAATACTGAGCAATACATAACAGAGCGGGATGCAGATATACTCGATTCTGATACCTTAGATTTTTTAGGTCATAATGATCCTGTCTCTAATAATTTTTTGAAATTGATGTGGAATAGGATTCTCAATTATTCGCCAGTCGCATCAGTTGTTGCTCCAATGCTCGCTCATGAGAGCCCATATAGTACTCATAAAGATTTGTTTGGGAAAAACGGAAGAGATGATCATCTATTGTGGCATAAAACTAAGCCTTCTTTGTCTTTTACTGATAAAGAGAAGGAGATGGGGGGTGAAGAGTTGAGACGAATGGGAATCGGTCCCAATGATAAATATGTATGTCTTAACGTTAGAGATGGTGCGTACCTTAATGCACATTTGAAGGATAAAGATTGGAGTTATCATGATTTCCGGGATGCTGATATTGATAACTATAAAAGTGCTGCTCTAGAATTGGCTGAAAGAGGACTTTTTGTACTAAGAATGGGTGCAGTAGTTGAAAAAAAATTTGATATATATCATCCTAGAATAATAGACTATTCTTGCAAATTCCGCTCTGAATTCATGGATGTTTTTTTGTGTGCAACATGTAAATTCATGATTTCTTGTGGTACTGGGCTTGATGGAATAAGCATGATTTTTAGAAGACCTGTTTTATTTGTGAATTATTCTCAACTGCATGGTGCATGTGAATGGCATACCAACCTTATTACCTTGTATAAGCATTTTTTTAGTGTCTCTAATGACAAGGAGATGAGCTTTAAAGAGATAATTGAGGCTGGTGCTGTTGGCTTGTCCCGCTCGGAAGATCTTGTTGAGAAAGGGGTTTATTTGAAAGAAAACACTCCGGAAGAAATCAGGAAGGCATGTATTGAGATGAACGCTAGAATAGATGGTGAATGGGAAGATACACCCGAGATGAATGAAAGACAGGAGCTGGCAAAACAAATAGTTTATCCCCATAAATTGTTTTTAGGACGGTTTGGTGATAGTTATTTGCGAGAAAATCCAATATTGTTAAGATGATATTTGCATATATTTATATTAACGAGTTGCTCGTGTTAGCGTCAAGGATAATAATGAAGTTGCCAATGTTTGTCTCTGAGGTTTCAAGCAATCATGCCCGTGACCTGAAGCGTTGCTTTGAGTTTATTGAAAGGTCAGCTGAAATTGGTTGTGATGCAGTAAAGTTTCAGCTTTTCAAAATTGATGAGCTTTTTTCTCCTGAAATACTTGTTGCAAGTGAAGAGCACCGCAGTCGCAGGGGATGGGAGTTGCCGGAGGAATTTATTCCCCAGATTGCTGAGAAGTGTCGTGAGTGCGGAATATATTTTTCCTGCACTCCTTTTTATCTGGACGCTGTTGAAATTTTGGCTCCTTATGTGAATTTCTTTAAAATAGCATCATATGAATTGTTGTGGGATGATTTGCTCGTCAGTTGTGCTGATACGGGTTTGCCTGTTGTACTTTCAACAGGTATGGCAAATCTTGATGAAATATCTCACGCCGTGAATGTGTTGCGTGATGGCGGTTGTAGAGATCTTACATTATTACATTGTGTTTCCGGATACCCTACTCCAAGCAATCAGGCAAATTTGTCAGCAATGTCCTTGCTGAAAAAGAAATTCAGTTGCAAAATAGGCTGGTCTGATCATACAGTTGAAGAAGGGGTTGTTCAGCGGGCAATACATAAGTATGAGGCCAATATGATTGAGTTCCACCTCGATCTTGATGAGCAGGGTGCAGAATATGGAACAGGGCATTGCTGGCTACCGGATAAGGTAGAAAGAATGATCAGGAATGTTAGAGTCGGTTTTATGGCGGATGGAAACGGTGAAAAGGCTCCAGTTGAGGCAGAACTTCCTGATCGGGATTGGCGGGCAGATCCTGCGGATGGATTGCGCCCTTTGAAAAAGTTGAGAGATAATTTTAAGTCTTCAAAATGATTTGTGAACGATCTCCAATATCCATTAAGAGGTAATTTCTAATGGCCAACAACACTGATAATAAAATAAAAAGTGTAGCCGAACTGGCAGAGATAGCAGAAGAGCTTAAAGCGCAGGGTAAAAAAGTGGTGCTCTGTCATGGTGTTTTTGATCTTTTGCACATTGGACATATCCGTTACTTGAGTCAGGCTAAAGAGCATGGTGACATCCTTATGGTCAGCCTTACCCCAGATCGGTTTGTCGATAAAGGGCCTGATAGACCTGCATTTACTGAGATTTTAAGGGCAGAAGCCTTGGCCTCATTAGGTGAGACCGATTATGTAACAATTAATGAATGGCCGACAGCTGAGGAAACCTTGCGTCAAATCAGGCCCAATGTTTACGCGAAGGGTGATGAATTCAAAAATATTGAAGGCGACCCAACCGGAAAGATTGGTCCAGAAGCTGACGTTGTTGAAAAGATAGGGGCTGAGTTGATTTTTACTTCTGATATAGTTTTTAGCTCATCAAATCTGATCAACCGCTACTTGAGCAAGAACAGTGAAGAGTTAGACGAATACCTAAAGATGTTCCGCAAGCGTTATGAGCTAGATGATCTTCTGGGTATTCTTGACCGGATGCATGATCTACGTGTTTTGGTTGTCGGAGACACAATTCTGGATGAATACCAGATTGCTTCTGCACTGGGGAAATCTTCGAAAGACCCCATTCTGGCCCTTAAATATCAATCTAAAGAGCTTTATGCAGGCGGAGCCTTGGCTGTTGCCAACCATGTGGCCAATTTTGCCGGGGAAGTTACGCTGCTTTCCATGTTGGGGGATATAGAGCGTCATGAAGAATTTATTCGCGAGAAACTAAACTCAAAAGTAGTTCCATATTTCTTTACCCGTCCCAATGCGCCGACGACACTCAAACGTAGATTTATTGACGGCTACACACTCGGCAAGGTTATGGAGATCTATCATATGAATGATGATCCGTTGCCGGAAGAAATTGATAGCGGGTTGTGTAAACAGCTTGAGCAGCTTGTCAGGAGCTATGACCTCGTGCTCGTTGCTGATTTCGGTCACGGTCTGATTTCTCCGTCGATGATTGATATTCTGTCAACAAAGTCCCCTTACCTTGCTGTAAATACACAGGCAAATGCAGGTAACAGGGGATTCAACACCATAGGTAAGTATCCCCGGACAGATTTCTTTTCCCTTGCTGAGCACGAATTACGCCTTGAAACTAGGGATCAGGTCAGTGAGATTCGTCCGCTGTTGATCGAAGTTGTTAAAAGGTTAGATGCGAATCTTGCCTTAGTAACTCAAGGGAGTCGCGGTTGTTCTCTTTTTAATCCTAAAAGTGAGTTTGTGCGTGTGCCTACCTTTGATTCCAACGTAGTGGACCGTGTTGGTGCGGGGGATGCCCTTTTTTCTGTTGCAGCAATGTGCGGTTCTATGGGGTTGCATGAAGAGTTGGTCGGTTTTCTCGGCAATATTGCCGGTTCTCTAGCAGTGCAGATTATGGGTAATGATCGTTCCATCAGTAAGCAATCTATGCGGAAATACATAACAGCAACTCTTAAGTAGGTTTGTGGCATGGCTTCGAAATACAGACTCTTTGATCGTTCAAAGCTGAGCGTTCTTCCGCTTGCTCAAAGGAATTGTCTTCTTGATGTGTCCATAGTTGAGGAACCTGAAGCCCGCGCTGATGTTCACTCTTCTTTTAATGAAATTGCTTCAAGCCTAAAGTATGCCAAAGATATTGATGCTTCCCGGGTTTTGATGATTGGTGCGCATGTGTTACGGTCCGGTATGCAGAAGTATCTTTTTGATCTTATGTCCGAAGGGCTGATTAGCTGCATTGCAGTCAATGGAGCCTGTGCAATTCACGATTTTGAACTCGCACTGCATGGTAAAACCACAGAGTGTGTAGCTACATATATTTCCAACGGACAGTTCGGTCTTTGGCAGGAAACCGGACTGTTGAATGATATTATTGCTGAAGGTGTCCATAACGGTTTTGGTTTCGGAGAAGCTGTCGGCAGGTATATAATTGAGAATAAATTGCCGAATGCAGAGATCAGTCTTTTTGCCAAAGCCTACGAGCTAGGCATTCCGGTAACTGTTCATGCCGGGATCGGCTACGATATTATTCATGAGCATCCTAATTGCAACGGGGCCGCAATAGGGCAGGCCAGTTATACTGACTTTTTAATTTTTGTTGCGGCCATTGAAAAGCTTGAGGGGGGGGTGGTAATGAATTTTGGCAGTGCCATTATGGCTCCGGAAGTTTACCTCAAAGCCCTTGCCATGGTGCGTAATGCTGCTTCTAAAAGTTTGGGAGAAATCCGGCGTTTTGCTACTTTGGTATGTGATTTGCAAGATCTGCCGGAAAAGGTAGATGCAGAGGCCCCGAAGACAAGTGCTCAGTATTATTTCAGGCCGTGGAAAACTATGTTGGTGAGGACCGTCGCCGATGGCGGAAGGAGTTATTATGTCCGTGGATTTCATGCCGATACAATCCCCCAACTTTGGACAGCAGTCAGAAGACAGACTCCAGATGGAGAAACAGGGTGAAAGTGTGTGGAGCAAGCACACAAATTCATTGCAGAATTGTCTTGAGTCACTGGAAGTAACCTGTGAGTCAATCAATACCTGCGCATGCGATCGGGCTTTCAATAAATGGAAGGATTTGACCGTGACCCTGCGTGAAAATGGCAGGATCATCTACCTGATCGGGAATGGGGCGAGTGCTTCCATGGCCAGTCATTTTTCCGCCGACCTAGCAAAAAATGCCTATGTACATACTCAAGTTTTCACCGATCTTGCCCTGATTACCGCTGTTGCCAACGACTTTTCCTATGATCAGGTTTTTGTCGAGCCGCTGAAACGCAGATTGACTCCCAATGATATGTTGGTTGGTATTAGCAGTTCCGGTAATTCACCTAATGTAGTCAATGCTTGCCGTTATGCATCTGAGCTCGGAGCATCAGTGGTTACTATTACAGCCATGAAGCCGGACAATAAAATGCGTCAGATTGGTGACCTCAATTTTTGGATTCCAGCTGATACTTATGGGATGGCTGAAACCGGTCATGCTTGTATTCTGCACTACTGGATGGATTCAGTTTCTATATAAAATCAACACGAGGACATGTCATAAAAATGTCAAAAGATGAATTTCGCATTGATTCCCACAAGCTCATGTTCCATCCTCGAAGAGTGGCTGACTGGGTAGAAGGAAAAAATGTTTATCCAATTTATATGGAACTAAGTCCCGCGGGAGCCTGCAACCATCGTTGCAAGTTCTGCGGGCTTGATTTTGCGGGCTACAAACCGGATTTCATGGACGCTGAAAAGCTTGGTGAGCGTCTAGATGAAATGGGTAGGCTTGGAGTTAGAAGCATTATGTATGCAGGCGAGGGCGAGCCGTTTTTGAACAAAAAAATGGTTGATATCATTCTGCGTACAAAAGCTGCGGGAATTGATCCTGCCTTGACTACCAATGCCGTGCTCATGAAGCCTGAAGTTAGCGAAAAGATTCTCCCCGTCATCAGCTGGATTAAAGTCAGCCTTAACGCAGGTTCTGCGGAGACCTATTCAGCCATTCATCGGACCTGTGCAGATGACTTTGAAAAGGTGATGAGTAACCTTGCTGAGGCAGTGAAAATCAGGTCCAGAATCGGTGCTGAATGTGCTTTAGGAGCTCAGATTCTTCTTCTGCCGGAAAATGCTCATGAGGTTGAATCTCTTGCTCTTAGATGCCGTGATATAGGTATGGATTATCTGGTGGTTAAGCCTTATTCACACCATCCTCAGAGTGAGTGTACTGAGTACGAAAATATTTCTTATGATGGTTACGAAGAACTTGCGGAAAAAGTGAACGGGTTGAGTTCCGATTCTTTTAATGTGGTTTTTAGACTCAGTACCATGAAGGCTTGGGATGAACAGCAGCACCGCTACGACAGATGTCATGCCCTGCCGTTCTGGTCCTATATAGATTCTCGCGGAAACGTCTGGGGTTGCAGTGTCTATCTTGATGATGAGCGTTTCAATTACGGTAATATTTTTGAGCAGACCTTTGAGGAAATCTGGACCGGAGAGAAGCGGACTGAATCCATGAAGTGGTGTGCCGAGAATCTTGATCCGCATCACTGTCGCGTTAACTGCCGTATGGATAAAATCAATGCTTATCTTTGGGAACTGGTTAACCCCAATGCCCATGCCAATTTCATTTAACAGTGCTTCTGTCCCGACCCAGAGGATGCGATGATATTCGGTTCTGATTTCGACAACACCATTGTTGATTACAACGAGCTGTTTTTTTCTGCTGCGTGTGAAGCAGGGCTGGTCACTAGTGATGTTCCCTCAAACAAAACAGCAGTCCGCGATAGTGTGCGTCTGTTGCCTGATGGGGAAGTGACTTGGCAGAAGTTGCAGGCGGAAGTTTACGGCCCGAGGATTAATGAAGCGGTACTTTTTTCTGGCTTGTCTGAATTTCTAGAACGGTGCATTGTAAATAAAATTCCGGTCTATGTGGTCAGTCATAAGACTCAGTATGCCCGCCGTGGAAATGTTGATCTCAGGATCGCAGCTATCGGCTTCATGGCAGAGAAGAGCTTGTTTAATGACGGTCCTTATGGATTGCGAGAAGACCGGGTCTATTTTGCTGACACAAGAAGTGAAAAAGCCCAGATAATATCTTCACTTGATTGCGATGTATTTGTTGATGATCTGGTGGAAGTCTTTGAAGAATCTCTTTTTCCTGAAAAGACCGTAAAATACTTTTTTAATCCAGCTTCAGGTCCAACTAAGCCGGAACTTGAAAGTGTTTGTTCATGGGAAGATATAACCGCCAAAGTCTGGCCTGTTTAGTCTGGTGCAGGGAATGATGGATTCAGATTTCTATCAGCGAGTGTTCGGCGAAGATCCTGCTGAAGTCACTGAATTAGGCGGCGGTGGCAACAGCCGGGTATTCAAAGTGTGTCTTGGTTGGGGAAAAGCTTACGCGGTTAAAGAGTACTATCCGCTATGTGCGGATTGGCAGGACCGGGTTGAGGCTGAGTTCGGATCATTTCAGCTACTACGGGAGAACGGCATCTGCTGTGTACCTGAACCTGTTGCCCGGGATGATAAAGGCCGCGCGGCGGTGTATTCTTTTGAATACGGGGAGAAACTTGGCTCTGCTGATGTTTTGGGTGAAGATCTTAAAGCCTTTGCCTCTTTTGCAGGTGATCTGCATAAGGTGTCTCTCAATCCTGAATTGGGAGAATACAGAACTGCCAAGGCACACTGTCTTGAGTGCATTTCCATTGAGTTGCAGATTGAACTCAGGATGAAGAATCTGAGAGGTCTTTCTGCAGATGATTCACTGACGCAACAAATGGTGGAATATCTGGAGCAAGAATTTGTTCCTTTGTTCCGCAGAGTTTGTGAATGGCGAAAGGAAGAACTTAATGCCGCTGGGCAGTGGGGCTATGTCCTTAAGCAGGGCGAATGGACTTTGAGCCCATCGGATTTCGGATTGCACAATGCACTGCGTCGTAAAGACGGCTCATTTGTTTTTGTGGACTTTGAATATTTCGGGCGGGATGATCCCGCTAAAATGGTTGCTGATTTTCTTTTGCACCCGGCTATGAATCTGGAAGCAGAGCAGTGTACAGCGGCTTATGGCTATTTTAGTGAAGTTTTTAGTGATAGTTATTTCCAGCTGCGCTTGAAGACCATTTTGCCTCTGGTGGGGTTGAAATGGTGCACAATTTTTCTCAATGAGTTTTTTGTGCACGGGGCGGCTCGCCGCGAACATGCCCGTGGGCGTGGTGCCGGACTGGATGTTATTCGAGAACAACAGCTCGGGAAGTCCCGTAAGCTGTTAGAAAATATTAATAAAGGATATAAGAGGTTCCTTGATGTCATTATCAGCCAATGAGCCGTGTTGTACCGATGAAAGATCTCTGGAGTTGCGGAGAACCATTCTAAATACTATGCGTTGCGGCGGAAGGGGACACCTTGCCTCAGCCTATTCGCTGGTAGAAATTCTGCGCGTTCTTTATGATGATATTTTGAAAATTGATTCTGCTAATCCGAATTGGATCGAACGCGACAGATGTATCCTGAGTAAAGGGCATGGCTGTCTAGCATTGTATGCTATTCTGGCTGATAAAGGTTTTTTCCCTATTGAAGAGCTGGAAAAATTTTGCTCTGGTGAAACATTTCTCGGCGGTCATCCTGAGTATCATAAGACTCCCGGGGTGGAAGCGACTACGGGAGCACTTGGACATGGTCCATCCATCGGGATCGGCTATGCTCTCAGCAGCCGTATGCGTGGTGATGGCTCTCGTGTTTTCGTAATCACCGGCGACGGTGAGATTAACGAAGGTTCTGTTTGGGAAGCAGCCATGTGTGCTTCCAAGCACGGTCTGGATAACTTCACACTGATGGTTGATTACAACAAGCTTCAGTCCAGTGGACCCGTATCTGAAATTCAGCCGCTGGAGCCGCTCGTTGATAAATGGGAGTCTTTTGGTTTTGCTGTGCGTGAAGTGGACGGTCATGATCCGGTTGCTCTAAAGGATCTGCTTTGCTCTCTCCCATTTGAAAAAGGTAAGCCCTCTGCAGTTATATGTCACACAGTCAAGGGTAAAGGTCTCAAGGATGTGGAGCACAATCTTAAATGGCATCACAAAGCCAATGTGGACCCGGAACTTATGGACAGCATGTTTGCAGAATTGGGAGCTGAATAATGAGAAAAACATGTCTTCAGGAAGTACACAGACTGGCTGGAATTGATGAACGGGTTGTCTTCATCGGTTCGGACCTCGGGTTCGGAACTCTCAGTGAGATGAAAGAAGATTTTCCCGATCGTTTTTTTATGGAAGGTATCAACGAAGCCAACGTTATCGGCATGGCTGCGGGGATGGCTCTTGATGGCTGGATGCCTTATGTGAATACAATCGCTCCCTTCATTACCCGCAGGGCTTATGAACAGGTAATCGTTGATCTGTGCATGCATAATGTTCCGGTCAGGCTGATTGGTAACGGCGGTGGAGTTGTTTACGCACCTCTCGGCCCGACCCATCAGGCTATTGAAGATATTGCCGTTATGCGGGCAACCCCTAATATGACCGTTGTAGCTGTTGCTGATGCTGACGAAATGCGCCGCCTGATGCCGCTGACTCTTGATGTGAAAGGTCCGATCTACATCCGTCTGGCTAAAGGATATGATCCTATTGTCACTGACGATTCTCAACCTTTTGAAATTGGTCGCGGGATTCCATTCCAGAAGGGAACTGATGTTCTGCTGGTCACAACCGGAATCGGGCTGCGTCTGGCACGTGAAGCAGTTTCTACGCTTGAAGAAAAGGGACTGTCCGTAGGAATTCTGCATATGCCTACAGTTAAGCCTTTTGATTCAGATATGCTGCTTGATATGGCTTCCAAAGTTAAAGCGGTCATCAGTGTTGAAGAGCACTCTGTGATCGGCGGGCTCGGCAGTGCAGTCGCGGAAACTCTTGCTGAGGCAAATTTTGATTCTCCTCTGAGATTCAAGCGTCTTGGCTTACCTGATTGTTTTTCCGATACTTACGGTTCACAGTTGCCGCTCATGGCCAAGTATGGTGTTTCTGCGGAAGCTATTGTTGAAACTACCAATGCCCTTCTTAAATAAGGAGAATAGTCGTGGGTGAACTTCTCAATTTGATTACTCCACTGCACAAGAGCACGAGCCGTGAATACCTGCCGCGCATGTTGGACGAAAAAGTCAAGTGCATGCTTAAGGCGAAAGAATATGAATTTGATTATTGGGATGGCAACCGCCGCTTTGGATACGGTGGGTATTCATATCGTCCCGGTTATTGGAAACCCATGGCCAAGGGGTTGATTGACCAATATAACCTCAAGCCCGGAGCTAAAATTCTTGATGTGGGTTGCGGTAAAGCATACCTGCTTTACGAATTTCACCTTCTGGGGATGGATGTTCACGGGTTTGATATTTCAAAGCACGGACTCGCTGACGCCAAGGAAGAAATCAGGGGTCGTCTGTTTTTCCATCGGGCCGAAGATAAGTTTCCATATGAAGATGGTGAGTTTGATCTAGTCATTTCCTTAAACACCCTGCATAACCTGCGCATTTTTGATCTCAAAAAAGCTCTTTTCGAGATGGAACGGGTCGCCAAGCACAAATACATGTGCACGGAAAGTTATCGCAACGAGCAGGAGCAGTTTAACCTGCAGTGCTGGGCTCTGACCTGTGAATCATTCTTTGATAAGGAAGAGTGGGAGTGGATTTTCAAAGAGTTCGGATTTTCCGGGGATTATGAATTTATTTATTTTGAATAAGAATCTGTAAGAGCAGAGGGACTTATGCAGCTTTATACCAGCCTTAAAATTTTTCATTATCAGGAGAAGTTAGATTCATTGCCACAGGGCAGCGGTGAGGTGAAAACTCCTATTCACATACGCATTAAGCCGACCAACGTCTGCAACCATAGCTGCTCTTACTGTGCATACCGTGACGACAATCTTCAACTCGGACAGGATATGGTCATCAAGGACAAAATCCCCGCCAAAAAAATAGCTGAAATTGTCGAAGACTGCATTGAAATGGGCGTAAAGGGCGTGACTTTCAGCGGCGGTGGAGAGCCGTTTTGCTATCCTTATCTGGCAGAAACAGCCCGCAACCTTGCTGAAGGTGGCATCAGTATTGCCTCATTGACCAACGGTGGTCGTCTTCAGGGTGAAGCAGCAGAAGTTTTTGCGTACATGGGAACCTGGATCAGGGTGTCCATGGACGGCTGGGATGGCCCCAGCTATGCAAAATTTCGCAACGTGTCCGAAAATGAGTTCGCCAAGGTTATGACCAACATGGAAAACTTCCAGAAACTGGATGGAAAGTGCTTCATGGGTGTGAGCTACATCATCAACCGCGATAATGCTGACCATGTTTTTGAAATGGGCAAGCGTCTCAAGGATATCGGCGTTAACAGCGTGAAGTTTTCCGCCTGTGTTGTCAGCAACGAAGGCAGCGAGAACAACGCATACCATGCTCCGGTTTATGAGAAGATTAAAGAGCAGACCCAACGGGCGGTAGAAGAGCTCTCAGATGATAGTTTTGAAGTTTTTGATTCCTATCATAGACTGGATGAGAAGTTCGAGAAAAATTATGATTGGTGCCCTTATCAGCAGATATTGCCAATTATTGCTGCGGACCAGCGAGTGTACTCATGCCAGGATAAAGCATATAATCTTGATTGCGGGGTATTGGGCTCAATCAAAGATCGGCGTTTTCGCGATTTCTGGTACGATGGCCAGGATAAGTTTTTTAAGATCAAACCTTCCAGAGACTGCAATCACCACTGTGTTGCTAACAGCAAGAATATGCTGATTCACGAATATCTAGGGGCTGACCCGGATCATTTGGTCTTTGTGTAAAGAAGTCGTTGTTATGTTGGGCATAGATATTTGATTGTAACTTTTATAAAATTTGCGTTTATTTGATAAGTAGGAGTCTGTTTTGGAGAATACTAAATTATCTGTCCACCATATTGGCGGAAGGCGTGGAACTTCTGCATTATGTCAAAGTTATTTCCAAGAGGATTGCTCCTGGACTTTCTATGACGCAGACGAATCCTGTTTGGATCAGATTAAAGCTTCTGAACGAGAGGCTGAAACAAAAGTGTTACCTTACTGTTTGTTTTCTGGTGAGGTTGAAGTGGATTTTAAAATTAATGCTGATCCGAGTACCAATTCTATTTTTGATTTCAATGAGAAGTTTTCAGAATTATATTTGGACAATAATTATCCTCTCTATGGTCCAATGGATTATCGGCTTCAAGATACGGTTCAAAAAGTAAAAGAAGTGAAAATGAAATGCACCTCTCTCGATCTTTTAGCCGATGGAGCAGGTTTTGAGTCTCCTGATGTCCTTTCAATAGATGCACAGGGTGCTGCTTTTGAGATTCTTAAGGGTGCTGAAAACACCCTTATCAATAAGACGATAGCTGTATGCTGTGAAGCCGAGTTTATACAAATTTATAAAGATCAAAAACTGTTTAGTCATGTTTCGCAGCTTCTTGACGAAAAAGGGTTCATATTCGCTGGATTTTTGAAATTAACTAAAGGGTCAATGTATCGAGAAAGTATAGGAGTAAGGGGAGACCATTTCCACATCTGTGCCGATGTTCTGTTTCTGAAGGAAATAGATTCGGTAGTTAGCGAAAGTCGTGCAGGGGAAGGTGCTTTAAGGCTTTATAAACTTGCATATACTGCTCTAGTTCATGGTTATGTTGAATATGCTGCTCAGTGTGCAAGAGTTATCAAAGCGAATTATCCTGAGTCAGAGCAAATATCTACTGCCTACGCAAAGATTATAGATGAGTTCTATTCAATTTTACAAAAAAGAGAAGTGAAATACCATCAGTCTTTTCATGAAGTGTTTAGCCCCGAAGCAAGTGCCCGTAGGTTCAGCGATGACCAAAGTATTGTAGATTATGATTCATATAGTCGACTTGTAGAAGTCTTAGGTGCTTTGGGCAGGAAAGTGAAAACTGACGGAGGCAAAGAAATTTTGATTGTTACTTATAAGCGGTTTGGTGAACGCTTGTTGAGTAGTAACGACCTTGATAGTGAACTTAATTATACGTTTGACTATGCTATCCCGGATTGTGAATTCTCTATAGCAGGTAAGCTGGGTGAAATCCCTGAAAATGCATATATCCTTTTAACTGCTTCGCACAAAACCCCAAATCTTAAAGAACAACTAAAAAAACGTGGTATCTCAGAGGATAAAATTTTTGTGACAGGACACTGGGTTCCTGATTGTGATGAAAATGACTCCGAGTTAGAAGCTTTTTTTAGGTCTAAAAACTTGGGGCATGTGGCTTACCTAGTGAAGGAAAAAAGAATAAATCAGAGCTACAAAGTAAATCCTATTTTGCCATAGTTGTAGCCTTTTTTAGGTTTGAGGAAACTTTTTGAGTATTAGGCTTTATTTGAATGGAGTAGTGAGTTGTTTAAAACTTATATAGGAATTGATGAGTTTGTTGATGATGGGCAAACCCTATGTTTTTTTCTTGGAGTAAAACCTCCTGCCTCAATTCCTCGGACTAGAAAATTATTTTTTCCTGCAATCAGCGAAGCAGCTGTTATTGCTGTCAGGGAGCTTTCTCCTAAATTATTAAAAAGAGGCGTTTCAGTAATTATTAATCCTGAAACATATGATCAGGAAAAGACCTTTGTAGATAATATCCAAAGACATCTTGCGTACTTGTATGCAAAATTCATTGTATTTCCTAGTGCGAGTAATACAATTCCAGATAGTTACAATGTGAGAGGAGGTGAATCCTCTTTTTCCGTTATCCGTGAATGGGTCAAAGCGAAAAATCTACCTTTGCATTTGCGGTATCCACTGTGTGACGTTTTAGCCAAGTTGAAATTAAACTACCCGGTCCTAGTTCTTCTGGCAGGTCCAAGCTTATCAGGTATAGGTCCTCATTTAAAAGAGTTACGAGATAAGTGTATTGTTGTATGCATAGCTCGGAGCTTACCCTTTTGCCTTGAAAACTCATGCCCTCCAGATTTTGTTGTTCATCTTGATACGGATATCAAGATGAAACACTTATTTCCGGAGGGGAGGTTTGATGAAACTTTTCTCGTGACGTTGTCGTCGGCTAATATTTCTGAAGTGGCACCTCAATTTGCCGGCACATTTTTCAAAGACAGTTTTGCTCCTGGTTTAACTGGAAACACCTATCGACTCAGGGAGTCGTGGTTAAGTTGCTCTATTTCATGTTTAGGGATGGCAGAAGCTCTAGGAGCCTCAAAGCTCTTTGTCGCCGGAGGGGATCATTCTTGGGGAAGCAATAAGACTGAGGTAATTCATTATATTGATGAGAAGAGAGAAAAACATGATGATTTTTCTGGACCATTCAGGATAGCAAATAGGTATCCGGGCGAGAATGTGCATGTTGACGTAGAAGGGGTTTTTGATTCCTTTGAATTTGCCGATGTCAATGGTAAGAAATGTTTTACCTCTTTTCATTATCTTGCAACGGCCGAAGAGTTAAGAATTATTGCATTGGAATTTAAAGAGAAAGGGATTGATTGTTTTAAGATTCAGTCATCTGGGATCCTTAGTGAAGATGCTTTCCCATTTGTCGACATAGAAACATTGCTGAAGGGAAAAGATATTGATCGCTACAAGTTGTTGGCGGATTTAAAGCGAGTTGATTTTCAGAATTGCAAGTTGGATTACGCTGTTATTGAAAATTTACATTATGATCTTCTCCGTCAGGTTGAGCAAAATGTCTCCTTTTTAAGAATTAAATATAATGAACATGATTTGCGTAAGATGAGTGAAAGTAAGTCTCTAGAATATGATGGTTTAGATGAGTCTATCTGTATAAGTCATGATGCAGTTGAGCATCCTTATGTTCGTTCAGTTATTCAGGCTAGTGCGGCAAGAAAATTCCAGGCTCCATTGAGGCCTTGGATTGCTGTTGCCTATGCGATACAGATAGGTTCAAAGTGGGCGAAAAGTCTTGAAAAGAGTCTTGCTCATATAAAATTTAGACAGATTGTTGCAACAGGTACTAAGGTTCGATTCTTTTATGTTGATAAACTTAATATAGATGATTTAGAGATTGTTTACAAATATATCTCTAAAGAAAATGTAGATGTCCGTAAGATTGTTCTTTCTGGAATTGAAGAGCATACATTTTCAACTTGTGAGGTTCCATACCTTTCTTTCGGCGTCTCTCCATATTACTTTTTTTGTATTTTTTCAGATGAAGTTGAAACAAAATATGGTTATCTATTAGATATATCTTTGAGGTTTAACTACTTATTAACATCTGAAATAGAAAATTTAGTGTAGTCGTAGCAGTTTTTAACGTGATGATTTTGGTTGTGCGAGGAATGTGTTATGGAGTGTATTATTACAGATGATTTAAGTGAGATAGACTTCCGATCTCAAGTATACATATACGGAACCGGTGCAGTTGCTAAGAATTTATACGAATTTATTATAAGATACAGGCCCGATCTGAAGATAATTGGATTTATAGATAGTTTTATAAGAGATGGGGAAATTTTATCTATGCCAATTATACATATCTCATCTTTATCGATTAGGCGTAGATCAAAAATAATTGTAGCTTCTTCATTCCAAGGTGAGATCTTAGCATCGTTAAAATGTGTATTCGAAGGTGAAGTGTATGTCTATGATTGGAATAATGGGTCTAACCCATATGACCAGACAGGGCCGAATGATTTGGCGATTGCAAAGCAAATATTTAGTCGTTTAAATAGTAGGAGTTTGGACAAAGTTGATTTGTTGCAGTCGTTGCCGCTAACTATCGAACAAAATTGCTATCTAGTCATTAATTATGGTTTTGGAGTATTGCGTCAAAATAAAAATTTAAATAATTTACTATCCCAATGGAATCATTCTTCAGAATTTGGTAAAACAAGTGTTGAGGATTTTACGGGTTTAAATGCTTTTAGTGGTTATTCAAGCCTTAAATTTGATAAAGTGTTAATAGTGGATGCAGGGGAGGATCTTTCTCCATATGAGTATAGGGCACGATCAAAACATCTTCTTCGTTTGATTGATTATGTTGTTGTTAAGCTAGGTAAACCCGTAAGTTTTTACAAATTACCCACATCGTGGCGTATTTGTTCAATTCTAGATGAAAGCAAGGTTGTTTTTATTAGCCAATGTAAAAATGGATCTTCTTCAATGCGTAGAATGTTAGATTTGATAAGAGGGGAAGTCGGCACTTTAGGGACATATACATATAATGATATTGCAGCATCATCTTTGCATGACTACACTAAGTTTACTTTTGTAAGAAATCCATATGATCGAGTTGCGTCATTGTATGCGCATACTAACAGAGTTAGTAATGAACAAATGTTAAATCCAGTATACAAAAAAGAATTAAATATAAAATCTTTCGAAGAATTCTGTAAATTTATAGCGCGATGTCCTGATATATTCTCAGATTTACATTTTCAATCTCAAACTTCAGTTCTGAGGATAGCTGGATGTGAAGAGTCTGATGTTCTTAAGTTTAAAACAGAAGAATATGATGCAACTGTTATTGAGTTTTTTAACAAGAAAGGAATACCTTATAAAGGTAAAGTTCTCCATAGTAACAAGTCAAAGTCAGATCCAGTGAATTATATTAAAGATTGGTACACCCCTGAATTGATCGATTTGATTAATTTGCGTTACGAAGAAGATTTTATAAATTTTGGTTACGAGATGTTATAGTTTATGGTAATCCCCCCAAAAATTAATTTTTCTGAAAAGTAGAATTTTCTCTTAAAGAAAACCGAGGAGATTCGGATGAAAAGATCACGTTACAGCGACAGTCAAATTTTGAACATTTTGAAGCAGGCCGAAAACGGTGTTCCCGTTGCCGAACTTTGCCGTGAACACGGAATGAGCAGTGCCACGTTTTATAAGTGGCGGTCCAAATATGGCGGTATGGATGCTTCTTTGATGGCCCGCATGAAAGAATTGGAACGCGAGAATCGCCAGTTAAAGAAAATGTACGCTGAAGAGCGGCTAAAGGCAGAGGTCGTCAAGGAAGCTCTTGAAAAATAGTTCTAAAGCCGTCTTGCCGCCGCGAGATGGCAAAGGCAGCCGTGAAGGAAGAAAAGGTCAATATCCGTCAGGCGTGCGAAGCTTTCAGTATCAGCCAAACTTGTTACAGATACGAACCGAAGCTCTTCGCTGAAAATGAAAAAATTGCGGATTGGCTGGTTCGGTTGACGCATAACCAGCGCAACTGGGGTTTTGGCTTGTGTTTCTTACATTTGCGCAACGTGCAGGGCTTTGCATGGAATCACAAACGTGTCTACCGGATCTACCGCGAGATTGAGCTGAATATGCGCATCAAGCCAAAAAGATGAATTGTGCGAGAAAAGCCAGAGCCGTTAGTTCAGTCCGAAACAGCCCATCAAATTTGGTCCATGGACTTCATGTATGATCAGTTGGAAGACGGACGCAGTATACGTTTGCTGAATGTGATTGACGATTTTAACCGTGAAGGACTTGGTATTGAAGTCGATCTGTCATTACCTGCGGATTGAGTTGTCCGGACACTGAACCAAATTATTGAATGGCGCGGCAAGCCCAAAGCGATAAGATGCGACAACGGCCCTGAATATATCAGCAACAAACTGAAATCATGGGCTGAAAAAGAAGAAGTTCGATTGGAGTATATTCAGCCAGGGAAACCGCAACAGAATGCGCACGTTGAACGCTTCAATCGGACCGTGCGGTACGATTGGCTGAGTCATTACATGTTTGAAAGCATCCAAGAGGTGCAGGACTACGCGACCAAATGGCTCTGGACATATAATAACGAACGGCCCAATATGGGCATTGGTGGCATCACTCCGATGCAAAAACTGAGAATGGCTGCATAGCCTCTACTTTTCAGCTCCCTTAAGAATGGGGGGACTACCATGGACGAGGGCAAAAGCTATCTGATTATCTGTGGATTAACTTTTCTTCGTGGCAAAATCATTACTGTGAAAGTTTCCCTGTCCCATGTGTATCGGCGATCCTCATCATTTCCAGCTTGTCCTTGACGTAATACTGATAGCAGCCACTCAGCAGAATCATCCCTTATTCTCAGAGCTAACCTGCCGATACCTTACGGGCATTTTCAGTTGGTTGAAGGAGTAATTCGCAGCCTTTCTGATACTGTCTTTTTGGGAAAGATGGAGGGCTCTTTGTAGCTGGTGGATTATGGAATTTATTTAATGGAGAGAGCTCTTTCCCCGGCAGTGGAGATTCTGCCGGGGAAAGAGAATGCCGCAATGAAGCGGCGTGGCTGAATTACAGAAAGTAATTCACTGCCACGAGTCCCGTCAGGGACATGGTGATGGTGTATGGTAATGCGAGCATTACCATCCGGCCGTAAGAAAGCCTTATGACCGGAGCGAGGGCTGAGGTCAGGAGAAACAGAAAAGCCGCCTGGCCGTTAGGGGTGGCCACACTGGGAATGTTGGTCCCGGTATTGATGGCTACAGCCAGTCTGTCGAACTGATGCATAATTTCAAGTACCTTGGCGGCAGTAGCTTGAGGCATAGCTGCGACAACATCGGCCCGCAAAAGATGCGGATCGGTGAGTTTTTCCATTAAAGCCTGACCTGTCATGCCTATATCCGGGAGAGTTCCCAGCAGGTTAATGAAATGCAGTTTTGTTTCAGAAATGTATACCGTGGCGACAAATACATTATCAGAGATCGCGGATAGCAGTCCATTGGCTACATAATAGGCAACCAGTTGGGCCTGTCCTTTCATACTCAGGACAAACTCGATGATGGGATGAAAGATTCCCTGATCGTGGATTACAGCAACGATTGAAAAGAAAACCACTAGAAGTGCCGTGAAGGGAAGTGCTTCTTCAAAAGCCTTGCCCAGTTGATGCTCTTCTATGTAGCCGTTCATGGAAGTAAGTATGATAATTACCGAAAGTCCGATAATCCCCACTGCGGCGAGATGAAGTGCCAGAGCCACAACAAGCCAGACTCCGGTAAGGGTCTGGATTATAAGTCTGGTTTTTCCCTTCTGCCCTTGTTTTTCTTCCATTTCAACAGCAGTTTCAAGCAGATGGGATCTGATATTTCCGGGCAGCGTGGCCCCGTAGCCGAATAAATGAAATTTTTCTACTGCAACGCAGGTCAGAAGGCCTACGACAAGAACCGGAATAGACACCGGCATTACTTCCAGAAAAAATTCAACAAAGTGCCAGCCCATCTCTCCGCCTATGAGCAGGTTCTGGGGTTCTCCCACCAGAGTACAGACACCGCCTAGCGCGGTTCCGACCGCTCCATGCATCATCAGGTTGCGCAGGAATGCTCTGAATTCAACAAGATCCTGACGGTTCTTATCAATTACAGCCTGATCATTGCACAGGTCATGGTCACAGTTGAGGGTCTTGCCCGAGGCAAATCTGTGGTAAATATTGTAGAAGCTGTAAGCCACGGCAATAATTACGGCTGTAACCGTGAGTGCATCCAGAAATGCAGACAGAAAAGCTCCAGCAAAACAGAATAAAAGTGAAATAACTGTTTTGGATTGAACCCGGACCAGAATGCGGGTGAAGGTAAATTGTAGAAATTCCTTCATAAAGTAGATACCGGCTACCATGAAGATAAGAAGCAGGATAACTTCGAAGTTGTTCAGGGCTTCGTGGTAGATAGTTTCCGTTGAGGTCATACCAAGGGCAACGGCTTCCAGCGCAAGTAAGCCTCCGGCGGGAAGCGGATAACATTTCAGAGCCATCGCAAGGGTGAAGATGAATTCGGCTATAAGAGCCCAGCCGGCAATTATCGGCCCGGCGGCAAACATCAAAAGCGGGTTGATCAACAGAAAAGCAAGTATAACCTTTTTGTACCAGTCGGGAGCGTGGCCGAGAAAATTACTGCCAAGTGACTGCAGAAACGAAGGCTGCATTGAAAACTCCTTATATCTCGTGCCCGGAATAAATCGGACGGCCTCTTGCTTTAAAGGCTTTCCTCCGGTGCAGTTGAAACGGTAAAATCAGACTGCCCGTCAATGGCCGGGAACATCCGGCCTTGGTATGCTCCGACCTTGGTATGCTTCGAAAAGATAAACTGCTGCAAAACAAGAAAAGGGTATGTTTCCTACGCCTTCTCGGTGTAATTTTGTGCACTTTGAATCAGAAACATTTCCAGCAGTCTGCAGGGGCAGCTGTATCAGACAAATCAGGCCGGGAACTCCCGGCCTGATTTGATAATTGCCTAGTAAAGCGTCATTAAAGCCAGGATCATGACTCCCATATAAAGAATGGTCATACCTGTCCCGGCTCTTACATAATCAACGGTCTTGTATCCCCCGGGGCGCATGATCAGAGCGTTTACCTGATGGGTAGGCAGCACAAATGTGTTCGAGGCAGCCACTGCAACGGTAAGAGCTGCAATACGTGGATCAACGCCGGCATTGAGTGCCATGTTCATAGATAACGGAACCAGCAGAACCGTTGCTCCTACATTGGACGCAACAAGAGTGAAGAATGAAGTGAGCGCGCCTATTACTGTCAGCAGGACCAGAGTGGAAGGCTGGCCTAGTGCAGACATAATTGTATCGGCAATGTATTTTGCGGCCCCGGTATTTTCAAAGGCCATTCCGAGGGGAATAAGTCCACCGAGAAGGAATACGGTCATCCAGTCAACGGACTGGTATGCTTCGTCAATTGAAAGGACTTTGGTAAGAACCATTCCCAACGCCCCGGTTAAAAGGGCAATGGAAAGCTGGATATGCAGACCCAGAATCATGAACAGGGATACAGCCAGCCACATAAGAGCAACCTTGGCTTTATCTGTTCTCAGAAGTTCCCCTTTCACATCCTCAGTGAAAACGAAATCAGGCCTGTCTTTAAGCATGTGGAACATTTCCCAGCGTCCGTGGAGGAGCAAAGCATCCCCGGATTCAAGGGTGAGGTCGGTCAGCCCGCTGATAAACAGCTTTTCACCCCTGAAAATAGCCATGGGCGAAACCTGAAAGCGGTTACGGATGCCGAGTTCCCGCAGGGTCATGCCAACGAGCTCGGAGCGGGGGGTAATAATTCCTTCCATGATCCCGGCATTATTGGGAGAGAGTTCTTCCGCAAAGGTTTCAAGGTCTTCTTTGAGATCCCATCCATACTCCTTTGCCATGCTCTGAACAAAATCAAGAGGTCCTACCACTGCCAGATGGTCGCCGGGGAGGATTTTTTCCTGGGCGTCCGGGGCAATCTTGTGGTTTTTACCTCTCTCTCGTGCAATTGCTACTACAGTGGAGAAGTAAATTGGACGAAGCTCAAGGCCCATCAGATCATGGTCACATGTCCATGTTTCGGGAACGTGAAGTTCATAAAGGGAACCTATGCCGCCGTATGTATTGGAAAGCAGTTCTGACATGGGGCCTGTGCTTTCGGATACGTTCTGGCTGGGCAGAATAAACCTTCCAAGAATCATGAAATAGATCAACGCGGCAACCAGCAGAGCCAAACCTATAGGGGTTACTCCGAACATTCCGAAAGGTTCGTAATGTTTCCCGCCCACAACCATGAGGTCGTTCAAAAGGATGAGCGGGCTGGAACCGACCAGAGTCAGACAGCCACCTATAATGGCGCAGAACCCCATGGGCATTAACAGTCTGCCTACAGGTACTCCAGTCTGGTTGCCTATGCGTTTTGCCGCGGGCAGAAAAAGGGCTGCGGCCCCGATATTCTGCATGAAGCCGGAAATGATAGCGACAGTTCCGGCAATGAGTGACATGATTCGGGTTTCGCTTTTACCTGCG
This sequence comes from Maridesulfovibrio salinus, assembly GCF_055394525.1. Classification (NCBI taxonomy): domain Bacteria; kingdom Pseudomonadati; phylum Thermodesulfobacteriota; class Desulfovibrionia; order Desulfovibrionales; family Desulfovibrionaceae; genus Maridesulfovibrio; species Maridesulfovibrio salinus. Next base: position 127,215 of record NZ_AP042461.1, on the reverse strand, counting down.
AATCTCAGGATTACTCTTGCAAGGGAGTTCATTACACCGGTCTTATCCAGACCGGCACCGATAATGATTACCGCGATGATGGAGACGACAGCGTTACTGCTCAATCCACTGATGGCCTGCTTGGGAGTAACAAGCCCGAGCAGGGGCAGTAATACCATCATGATGATGCCGACAACGTCGACCCTCACCCATTCGAATATGAAAAGCAGTACCGCGAAGGCCAGTACTGCCATGACTAATAGAATTTCAGGAGTCATAAGTTTCCCTTTTGTCTTGAGCAGCAATATGAAAACGGGCTATTTAACCCGCATCATCGCTCGCGTATATACCGGGATGGCTCTTCCGGATGACCTGTGGCTGTTAACATCTTCCATTACATAACGGACTTCGCCGTCCTCTTCATGGAGTTCCGCGACAACTGAATCCTCAGCTCCCTGTTTGACTACATGGGCAAACAGAAGCCCGGCTTCTTCAGCCTTGTCTGAGAAATGGGAGATGTTTTCTTCAGATTTTGAACAGAAGTGGTCAAAATTAGCCCCTTGTTCGTCTAGATTGAGGGCGACCAGACTGCTTCTGGTTCTAGCTGCCATTTCAACTGCGTAGCTGACAACGTTGCCGGAGAAAGCAGCTCCTTTGCTTACTACGAGAATTTTTCCGCCTGAACAGGTATTTTCAGAAAGGCTGTCTACAAGAGAGCAGCTTTCTTCTTGTGAAACTTCCATTTTCCCGCTTTTGGTTCGGAAGCGATTCAATAAATTTTTCAAGAAAAACCCCCTATCGTTTGGCTTGGTCAAGATTTGATCCCGGTTGATGGCCCACGCACCAACATTACAGGTGTTACATTGATTCTCGGCTTTTGATGCATACATGCGTTCCAATAGACCAATAAAACTTTGTCCTGTGGCCATGGTGCCTCCTGTGTTTAGTTCCTTCCTTTGATTTTACTCCTATAAATCAATATCCATGCCAAACCTAATTTTGTTGTTATTGTCTTTAAAAACAGGTGTTTATATGGAGTTGTTGTGGAACTTTATTGTCGTGGTGTTGCAATATGAAACATGCTGAATAGGCGGAAAGGCGTAATATCTGAAATGCGCATTTTGGGGGATGTATGTTGGTGTTTCATTCTGCAACGAAAGAGTTGCGTCTAAAGAGCGATAATTGTGAATCAAAGAATGAAAACAACTTTTATAACAAATTATAATATTGTTTTATACTTTTATAACAGGATTTTAGGTGGCAGAAGGTGTCGATAGTTCAAAAAAGAACAATCTGTGCAGCAGGTGTTTCATGATGCAACATTAACAGGGAGCATGTTTTAGTGTTAATACTCAGGGAGTTGCACGGGTAAAGATTTAGCGGTTAGACAAATGCTATAAGTCCGTTGATTGCGGGAGGAAAAATGAAGTGGTTCAGCAGAAAGAGTTCGGGCACTAGCGATGCCGCAGCAGTGGAGCAGGAAGTTCAGCCTGATCAGGAGCAGGTCTCTGACAGCGTTGCGGAAGATCTTCGCAAAAGGGTGTCGGAGGCTGATCTCCCGGCGCATGTTTTAGATGTCGCTCAGGAGGAATGTGAAAGACTTCTCAATACTTCTGCTTCATCTCCTGAGTATGCGCAGGCTCATGCATATCTGGAGTTTATATTATCTCTCCCTTGGAATGAGGTCACAAAGGATGATCTGGATATCCAGAGAGCTGCCGAAGTACTTGATGCACGTCACTACGGGTTGAGCAACGTTAAAGAGCGCGTTCTTGAGTTTCTTGCAGTAAAAAATCTGCGCAGCCGCATCAACCCGAAACTTATTATCGCGGATGATGAAGTTATTGCCCGTGAAAATCTGTCCATAATTTTCGAACATGACGGTTTTGACGTAAGGACTGTTGCCAACGGTCTTGAAGCTGTTTCCGCAATGGAGGAAGATCCGGCAGACATTTTGATCACTGATTTGAAAATGGATGGTATGGACGGTCTTGAACTGCTTCAGGTTCTACGCAGCCGCTGGCCCGATACCGGTGTAATTATGCTTACCGGCTATGCTACAGTTAAAACTGCTGTCGAAGCCATGAAAAAAGGAGCGGATCAGTATTTAGGCAAGCCTGTCAATCTTACCCGGCTGCGTGAGCATGTTGATGATCTTCTGGGACGCAACCTCAGGCTAAAGGGAATTCAGGGGCCGGTACTCTGTTTCAGCGGTCCTCCCGGGACCGGAAAGACATCTATCGGAAGGGCTGTTGCAGAGGCTATGGGACGCAAGTTCATTCATATGTCAATGGCCGGACTCCGTGATGAGTCAGAGTTGCGTGGTCACAGGCGCACCTATGTGGGGGCCATGTCAGGAAGGCTCCTGCAGAGTATCCAGAAATGCGGTGTCCGAAATCCTGTTATCATGCTTGATGAGATGGACAAGATTATACAGGATTTTCAAGGTGATGCTTCCTCTGTGTTCCTTGAAATTCTCGACCCGCAGCAGAATTCGGCTTTTGTGGATCTCTATCTTGGTATTCCTTTTGATCTTTCAGGAGTATTATTCATCACAACGGCCAACATTGTGGAGCGCATCCCCGGTCCACTGCGGGACAGGATGGAGCTGATAGAATTTTCAAGCTATACCGGAAGGGAAAAGCTAAAGATCGCCGAGGATTTCATATTTCCTGCCCAGCTCCAAAAACATGGTTTTTCATCAAAAGATGTCCAGATTTCCCCGGAGGTTTATAAAACTCTGGTGGATGACTATACCCGGGAAGCCGGGCTGCGCGGGCTTGATAAGCAGGCTGCAGCCCTCTGCCGCAAGCTTGCAAGGTTCGTGCTTGATGAAAATGGTGGCACCCTGCCGCTGAAAGTTACAAAAGATGATCTGGCCAGAATTATGGGGCCTCCTCCTCATTTCAGTGCCACAGTAGGAAAGATCTTGAAGGAGGGTGTTGCTACGGGGCTGGTCTGGTCTGAAAATGGGGGCGAGATAATTTTTGTCGAATCATCAAGAATGTACGGGAATAAGAATCTGATTCTGACTGGCTCACTTGGCGACGTTCTACGGGAGTCCGCCCAGACTGCTCTCAGTTTTCTGCGTTCCAATGCTGTTAAGTTCGGTCTTTCAGAGGATTTCTTTGAGTCATCGGATATTCATGTACATATTCCGGCCGGCGCAGTTACAAAGGAAGGACCTTCCGCCGGGGTGACGATTGCCGTTGCCATTCTATCTCAACTTACAGGACGTCTTGTCCGTCAGGATATGGCTTTCAGTGGAGAAATCTCATTGCATGGTGATGTCCTGCCGGTCGGCGGGGTCCGTGAAAAGGCTATGGCGGCGGTCAGGGCCGGAGTCAGAACTGTGGTTCTACCGGAAAAATGTGGACATGCGGTGGAAAGTCTTGATGCTGAAATACTCGATAAACTGGAAATAAGACTTGTTTCCCGCTTGGAGGAGGCTCTTGAAATCGCTCTGGCCTAGCTGTCTTTTTCGAAGCCCAGTTTTTTCATCTTCCGCCACAGCGAGACCCTGTCAATTCCGAGTATTTTGGCTGCCTGTGTTTTGTTCCCGTTGGTTGCCAGCATTACCTTCTGAATATGGCAGCGCTCCACTTCTTCAAGAGTCTGGAGTGGGGCTCCTCTGTCAATACTGCTTATTTCCTCCGGAAGCAGATCCGGTGTAAAAAAAGTTCCTCTAGCCAGCGCAAGTGCCCTCTGGGCGATGTTTTCCAGTTCCCGCACGTTTCCCGGAAAAGGGTAATTCATCAGAATATCCAGTGTTTCCTGTGAAATGGTGTCGATGCTTTGAGTTTCGGTTCTGTGCTTTTCCAGAAAATGGCCAAGAAGAACCGGAATATCTTCACGGTGCTCCCTCAATGGGGGAGAGTAGAGAGTAACTACATTCAGGCGGTAGAACAGGTCCTGCCTGAAATTGCCATTTTCTACTTCCTCTTTAAGATCGCAGTTGGTTGCCGAGACAACGCGGATATCCACCGGAATCTCCTGAGTACCGCCAACCCGCAGGAAGTTTCTCTCCTGCAGAACGCGCAGTAGCTTGACCTGCATATTAAGGGGCAGCTCGCTCATTTCGTCAAAAAAAACAGTACCGCCGTTTGCTACTTCGAGAATTCCTTTCTGTCCGCGCTGGGCTCCGGTGAATGCTTCTTTTTCGTGCCCGAAAAGCTCCTTGTCCATCAGTTCTGCGGTAAAGGTTCCGCAGTTTATTGCCATGAAACGTTCATTTGAACGTGGGCTGAGCATATGGATTCCCCGCGCGATGAGTTCCTTTCCAGTACCGGTTTCGCCTTGAATGAGAACGTTGCAGTCCATGTGTGCAAGCTGACCTATTGTCTTTTTCAGCTTTGTGATCTGGTCGCTTTGACCTACAAGGGGAAAATCCTGTTTACCGGCTTCAATCACCTGCCTGAGGCGTAGAACTTCAACGGAAAGTGCCTGCCTTTCAAGCGCATTGAAAACCTGAGCCTTGAGCTCACTGAGATTGAGTGGTTTGGCAATATAGGAGTGTGCTCCTTTCTGCATGGCAACCACCGCGGTATCCACTGTCGCGTGCCCTGTAATGACGATTACCTGTGTGGATGGCTGTGCTTCCTTGATATGTTCAAGGAGTTCAATCCCGTTCATCCCCGGAAGCATAAGATCGGTGAGAACCAGTTCAAATTCCTGTCTCGCCAGTTGTTGAAGAGCTTCAGTTCCGGAGCCTACCGCTGTAGTGGTGTGCCCTTCTTCAGTCAGGACATGCGTGAGATTGTCTCTGGCAATTGCTTCATCATCAACAATCAGTATATTGGCGTGGCTGATCATGCTTTGTGCTCCTCATCCAGAGGGAGGGAGACGAAGAAGCAGGTTCCTTTTCCGGGATTGCTTTCAACTCTGATAGTACCCTGATGCTTTTCTATAATCCCGTACACAATGTACAGCCCCAGCCCGGTACCCTGACCGACTTCCTTGGTTGAGAAAAAGGGATCGAAAATACGCTCCAGAATTTCTTTGGGGATACCCGGTCCGGAATCTTTGATGCTGATAATGGTGTTTTTGTCGTCAGTTGAAGCACTAACTGTAATCTGCCCCTGTTCAGAACCGATTGCCTGAATCGCATTGATCAGAAGGTTGATAAATGCTTCCTGAATTTTACGTCTGTCGGCGAATATGATGATATTCTCGGGCAGCTCGGCGGACAGGGTTATGTTTGATGGAATCTGACTGGAAACGAGATTTACGGCGGATTCGACCATTTTATGCATTTCCACGGGACCGGGCGAGTATTCCCTTTCCCTTGAAAATTCAAGCAGACCTTTGACTATATCCCTTGAACGCAGGGTTTCCTGCATAATATTATGCATCATTCTGTCGGCTAACTCGTCCTCGCCTTTTTTCCGTTCCTCCAAAATCTGGCAGGATGTTGAAATATTGTTCAAAGGATTGTTTAGCTGGTGGGCTATTCCGGATGCAAGGGTGCCTATGGAGGAGAGTTTCTGCGCCTGAACAAGCTGCCGCCTTCTCTTGAGCAGTTGTTCCACCATTGAGTTCAGGGCGGCAAAAACCTGCTGGATTTCATCATGTGAATTCTTGATTTGCAGTGGTTTGAACGTTCCCTGTGAAATGTCTTCGGTGGCTTTTTGAACAAGTCTGAGCGGTTTTAGTATGTGCGAAGAAAAGAAGATCACCAAAGCTGTGACCACAGCTGCAATGCCGAACATGGATATGAAAAGTGTAGAACGCAGCGTCCGGTTTATATCGAGTATGTTCTGGCGTTCAAAGTTCGAGATCGCTTTGGAGTGTTCAGCGAGGGCCTGTCCCACCTCACGCATTTCAATGCTCAGAGAGTTGTCCTGTGCCAGTGAGTCCCCTGTTTCCAAGTCTATTTTACTGAGAAGTTTTTTGTATAAAGTCAGATTTGATTTCAGCCTGTGAACATGCTCCTTGATCTTGGGTTTTCTGAACTCATCCATCAGCTCTTCAAGAAGAGCTTCGGTTCTGTCCAGATATTCAAGGCCGAGGGTGAACAGAGCAGGATCGTGGTACAGGAGATAGTTTTTTTCGATACGCCTGATTTCGAGTATGAGGTTACTGAGGTCATCACTTCGTTCAATGAGTTGAACCTCGTCTTCCAGCTGAACTGTGTTCATATACGAAATCACACCGAGACATCCGAAACAGAAGGTAAATATAATTATACCGATTACAATTTTTTGGCGAATATTTAATTTGAGCACAGGGAACCTCTTTTACAGGGACACAGCGATGGTTTCTGAAATCTAATAACTGAGTCAGTCTAGGGCTGACAGGCGTAAATAGCAATTACCTGACCATGGTTTTATTTATGACAGCTGATTCAAATTGATGCATTATTGAGCTCGCATATCTGTACAAAGCAATGCCCCGCGGTTTTCAATGAAACTGCGGGGCAATATTATTAAAAACTATCTTGGGGTAGCTGCTCCGGACATAGTAGAGTGCCGGAACAGCAGAAATGTTCAATCAGACAAATTCCACCCCAAGTTCTTCCATGAGCGGCACAGCATATTCAATTGAAACCGCGTATGAAAAACTTGTTGGCATCCCTTTCTCCTTTTCTTCGATAGGGGAGGCCTCAAGGCAGTCAAAGCGGCCGCTTACAACGCCGATGACCCGCTGGTCATCCATGCTGATGAGCGGAGCTCCTCGGGTCCCGTCATGCACTCTGCTGTCAAATAGGAACAGTTTGGTGTCATTGGCGGAGAGGATTTTTCCACTGACGACGGCCTGCTGCAGAACCTGATTGTAAATGCATTGAAAACCGAACGGAAAACCGATGCATGCCACTCCGGTTCCCATGGTTATTGTCTCCGGGGCTCCCAGAATATGGTCGGGCATGTTCATCCCGACTTCATCAGTAAACTGCAGGAGGGCAATGTCATGCTCGAGGTCTGCGCCGGCAACATTGACAGGGATAGCGCGAAAAGAGGCGCTTATCATCGGCATGAAATCATCTTCAGGTGAGACCGGAACGACCATGAGATTTTTCTGCATGGAAACAGCGTGCGCTGCTGTAAGCAGGTATCCGTCAGGATGGATAACAAATGCAGTACCAAGGAAGACCAGATGATTCTGTTCATCCATGGAGTAAAGGCTCATGCAGCCACTGCGGTATCTCAAAAATACATCTTGAAGCATTAGTTATATTTCTCCGGTATTATATGATTTTTTAGGGAAGCCAGGAAATTACGCGATGGGGATGGGCCCGCATCCAGCGCAACGCCTTTTCATAAGGAAAAAGGCCGTCATCTTCCTGAATCCAGAGCATAAGCTGTCCCATTTCGTCTGGAGTCCAGCTGAAATTGTCCAGCATTCTGTACACTTCCGGGTCTTCCTGTTTCAGACCTTTACGAACCATTGTGCCTATGTAACCGGCTTTCCCGAAAACATTCTCAGGATCATCGAGAAAATCCAGCTCCCAGCGGGCAAAAATCCAGTGGGGTTGCCAGCAGGTCACCACGACCCAGCGCTGGTGTCTGATTGCATGGGTCAATTCGGCGAGCATGGAAACTTCGCTGCCCGGGACAAGTCTGAAAGAATCCTCAAGGCCGTATGTGGCAATGGCTTCTTCGGCCTTGTGCATAATCCCGGCACCGGGATCAATTCCGATTATCCGGTGTTTGAAATTATCTGCATTCTCCTTGAGTTCGGGGATGGTATCGGTGCTGATGTATGGACGGTTGCGTATACCTGTTCCGGCGGTGAGCCGGCCCGCGGTTACTTTCGGTACTACCAGTCCGATTCTGGTCCCTTTCAGGTTGGGGCCGAGTTCATCCACCCTTGCCCCGTATTTCTGATAATACTTGCTCTGTGCATCAGGCAGCCATGCGGAAAGCATTGCATCAGCTTTGCCTTCAGCCACCATTTTCCACATATTTTCCGCATCAGCTTCCACCAGCACACATTTGCGTCCCAGTTCTTCCTGAATAACGGCCTGAACAAGATTAGCACTGGCGATTGCCGAGGACCAGTCCGCGTGGACGATGGTAATCGGTTTTTGTTCAGCCAGTACAGCGGAGGCAGTAAGAAGGACCATAAGAAAAGCCACGATTAGATTGCGCAAAACAATTCCTCCTTTCTTTTGCCGGTTAAAAAGGGACTACCAGAGACGCCTGCGTCCAAATGTTCTCCCTTTTGCAAGGGGTTTATGTTTTACACGGAACTGTGAAGGCTTCTTGGATAAATCCATACTGAATTCCTGAGGTCCTGTGTATTCCTGTAGTCCCCGGTATAGAGAATAACACATTCCAATTAGAATAAAGGCGAAAGGCAGTCCGGTGGTAATCGTTGCCGTCTGTAGTGCTACAAGTCCCCCTCCGGCAAGGAGCACCGCAGCAACAACCCCCTCGAGAATTGCCCAGAAAAGACGTGACAGAACAGGAGGGTTCGGGTCTCCCCCGGAAGTAATAATGTCAATGACCATGGATCCGGAGTCGGATGAAGTGACAAAGAAAGTCATAACAACCAATACCCCAAGGAAACAGGTCACTCCGCTGAGGGGAAAGTTCTCAAGCATGACAAAAAGGGAAATGGGGATGTTTTCCTGTACAACTTTGGCAATGCCGCCGTTGCCGAACATCTCGATATTGAGTGCGGTATTACCGAATATTGTGATCCACAGAAAGGTGATCAGGGTCGGGACCAGCAGAACACTGAGAATAAATTCACGGATGGTGCGGCCATATGAAACACGGGCGATAAACATGCCTACGAAAGGAGACCATGCTATCCACCATGCCCAGTAGAAAATCGTCCAGCCGTTCTGCCACTGGGTATGTTCATAGGTCTCGTTCCACGTGGATAACTGGGGAAGGAACTGAACATAGTATCCGATGTTTTCAAGGACGGCATTGAAGATGAATAGAGTCGGTCCCAATATAAGAACAAACAGGGCCAGTCCACCCGCAAGAGTTATGTTTATTTCACTGAGGCGGCGGATACCGGCATCAAGGCCTTTTACAACACTCCATGTCGCTACGCCGGTAATGCCTGCGATGAGGAAAATCTGTACGGTGGTGCTCTGTTCAATGCCCCAGAGGTGGTTCAGCCCCGCGTTGACCTGCTGTACTCCCAGACCAAGGGAGGTTGCCACACCGAAAAGAGTGGCGACGGTGGCCATGATATCAATGATGTTACCGGCAGCTCCGTATATCCGGTCTCCGAGAATGGGGTAGAATGCTGTTCTGATTGAAAGCGGCATGCCTTTGTTGAATGAAAAAAATGCAAGTGCAAGTCCGACGATAGTGTAGACTCCCCAGGGATGGAGGCCCCAGTGCAGGAAGGTGATGTCCATTGCTTTACGGGCAGCCTCAGTGGTGCCGGGGGTCGTGAGCGGATTTGCAACATAGTGGAACATCGGTTCCGCCACACTGTAGAAAAGCAGGCCGATTCCCATTCCGGCAGAGAACAGCATTGCAAACCATCCGGTTGTCGTAAACTCAGGTTCGGCATCAGGACCACCAAGGCGGATATCGCCAAAGCGGCTTGCAAGCAGTGTAAGCACGAAAATCAGGACGATGTTCATAGTTGCAATGAAAAACCATCCTGCATAGGTGGACATATATGTCTGCATGGCACTGAAAACATTACCCAGGTAATGCTGAAAAATGACTGTGATACTTACGAAAAGAATTATCAGTGCAGCAGATCCGAAGAAAACCCACGGGTGCACATCAAGATGAAACCAATCCTCCTGAGTCGAATCATTTTCCTGAACTAGTTTTGTCTTTTCCTGATCGCTCATTTTAAAAAATCCTTTTGACAGGCGGTGAGGTCAAGCCTGTTTTTTGTTTATTTCAAGTGGTTGTGAAGTCCTCAAAACACACTATCTCAGCTTTAAAATTACTTGAGAAAGTCTCAGTGGTCAAGAATACCCTGATCTGCCTGATTTAAAGGCATAAATTTAAGGTGCCAAACCTACGGCCCGTTTCCTGACTGCCGTTTTTCGGTCTGCTCCTGTTCTTTACCTTTTTTGAGGTTCAAATCCAGCCATCGTTCCATTTCCCATATCATATGCATGACCGATTCTCTTCCGTAATATGAATGATTTTCGTAAGGAAGCATAACGAGGCGCGCTTTCTTTCCCAATCCTACCAATGCCCGGTAATAGCGTTCAGATTGTTCCGGGTAAGTGCCGGAGTTCTGGTCATGCTCACCGTGAATAAGTAAAATCGGGCTTTTTATTTTTGAAATGTGAAAAAACGGAGATACTTTTTCATAAAGTTCCGGTTCAGTCCAGAAGGTGCGGTGCTCCCGTTGGAATCCAAAAGGAGTCAGTGAACGGTTGTAAGCCCCGCTTCTGGCTATCCCGGCAGCGAAAAGATCTGTATGAGTCAACAGGTTCGCAGTGGCAAATGCCCCGTATGAATGCCCGCCCACAGCAATTTTTTCGGGAGAAGCCACACCTATTCGAACCAGTTCATCAACTGCCGCTTTGGCGTTCATGCGCATCTGGGACAAAAAAGTATCATTGGGTTGACTTTCACCGCTCCCGATAATCGGCATAGTGGGGCTGTCCATGAGGGCATAGCCCAACAACGGCCAGAACATTCTGGATTTTCTTCCAAGTGGGATAAAAGCACTGGATTCTTTAATGGCCTTTGCTGCGGCCTCTGTGTTTTTGTATTCCCGGGGGTAAATCCATAAGAGTACGGGCAGCGGGCCGTCCTGAACTTTATATCCGGGAGGGAGGTACAGGTCGGCGGCCAGAGGTACTCCGTCTTCACGTTTGTACTCAAGCCTCATTTTCTGGATGGTTGATACTTCAGGAACAGGGTGTATAAAATTTGTCAGCGGTTTGATAGGCCAGTTCTGTCCGTCTCGATAGTAGTAGTTCCGGGGGTCTTCAAATGATTCTCCACGCACAATCCATAGTGCTTTATCACCGGAAACAGGCATTATGACCCTTTCTTTCACCTTCTCTGTTCCTATCCACCCAGGCTTCAAGGTTTTGCTTTCCATACTCAGGCTGAGCAGAATCTTTTTTTCAGGAAAGGGAACAGTATTGAAGCCTTCAAGGTAAATGCTTTCGCCATCCGGGGAGAGCATGCATTGCTTAAAATCTCCTTCGGAACTGGAAATTCTGGGCTTAAGGTTCCCTGCTCCGTATTCTTCTGCACCGGGAAGCGGATCGTGAATAATCGACTCCTTATTCTCTGGGTTGACTATCCAGTATTCGGTGGATCCGGATGAAGTGTCTGTTGCGGAGATGATTGCGAATTCTTCGCTAGCCCAGTACATACGGCGGAATCGTGCCGGAATTCTGAATCTGGAGGATGGCGGACTGTCGAAGGGAGCACTTATTGAGAAAAGCTCGTCCCGGAACTGCACTCTTTTTTCAGGGTTTCCCTCGTCAAGGGCATTTACCCACCATAGTTCAGCAGGTTTCGCGGGATTCCATGCGCTGGAACGGGCTCCGGTTCTGACACTGAGTTTTCCCGGCGGGGTCCGGAAAGCAAGTGGCAGGTCGTCCACTTTGTGGACCTTTTCTCCATTGAGATCCATTACTTCAACCCTGAAAGGGAACCTTCCTGCAGGAAAGTAAAACGAGTAGGGAGGATGTATTGTTTCGGTGAGCAGATAACCGGCGCTGGGAGAAGGGCTGATTCTCTTGTATAGATCCGGGGCTGCGACCGTATTGTGTTTTCCGTCCAGCCTGATTCTTGTGATGCAGGACTTGGCCAGATACTCAAAGAGCATGATATCATAGCCGCTCTGCAGAAGGTTCTGGTATGTCCGTGCCGGTCTGGCCTGACCGTCCGAGTCTCTGACCCGGGGGCCGAACTTGTGTTTTGATACTTCCGGTCGCGGACCGCGTTCCAGAGGAACAGTAAGTGCGATGATGGACCGTCCGTCATTATGCCATTCATATGGCTTGCCAAGTATATCGTTAAGGTAGAGTTCGGATAATCTTTGGGCCTGCAATGATTCCAGATCGGCAACCCAGAGTTCCAGCCCGGCTTCTCCGTAGAGGGTCATGGCAATGTACTTACCCTTGGGAGACCATGAAATATGGCCGATTCTGCTTTCCTCGGGTAGATTTTCAACGGTTCTGCTGAGACCGCTTTTGATATTGTAAATTTCGATCGCCACCCCGAGATCCATTGGTCTTTTGGAATTGCTTTTGGGGTCAATGGCAATTCCGGCCAGTCCTACTGTGGGGCGGGCCAGCTCTTCAACAGAGGGCAGCCTGCCATAGTGAGTCAGGAGAAGATTTTTACCGTCAGGGGATGGTTTGGCTTTCGGCGGCATAGGTACATTCATGATTTTTTTTACAAAATCAGGCATGTCCTGATATTTGGATGTATCGGCTGAAACCGGCCCCGCTGCCAGCAGGCAAAGTGCCATGGCCAGAATCGTAAATTTGAAAATATGCATAGTTATCCCTGTAAGTGGATATTCGTTTTAAGCCCGGTTGACAGTTTAAGCAAATGGGTACTGGTGGACATTTGCGAGGGAATCAAGCATAGAGTGCTCAATCCCCGTGGGAAATAATTGTTTGTTGTCTGGAAAATCATGAAGTAATCAGCCCTGAAGAAATAGCATAACTATCTTTTTTTGACAAATATTCAGCATCAATGCGCAGTTATGTCCAGTGGTTGCAGAATCTGTCTGGATACAGGATTTTTTACGGGAACCAGAGATTCAGGAGAATTGACATGAAACATTATTTATTGATTATATCCATCAGTCTGATTCTAATGATGTCTGCCTGTGCCTCAAAACAGGCAAAACCCCTTCCACCCGTTGATGAACCGGTTACCAAGCCCGAGAAAGTCGTCCCGCCCAAAAAGGAGCTTTCTGAAAAAGATGAAGAGAAGGTGGAAAAAAAAGAACCCGTTGCTGAAAAAAAGCCGGTCAAAAAGCCCGAGAAGCCCAAACCCGAGAAAAAGGCTCCTGCAGACCCCTGTATTCTGGCTGAAGGACTGGTCCTCATCGGGGAGCTTGAGCAGGTTTATATAAAAGAAGCCAAAATGAAGCTAACGGCCAGAGTAGATACCGGAGCGACCACTTCATCGATCAGCGCAGATGATATTGTAAGATTTGAAAGAGACGGTGATAAATGGGTCCGCTTTGTGATTCGTGATAACAAGGGCAAAAAATCAGAACTGATTGAGAAACCGCTGTCACGCATAGTGCGAATAAAGCAGCACGATAGTGAGGGCCAGAGAAGACTGGTGGTTGATCTGCAGATACTGATGGGGCCGATAAGGATTAAAAGAGAATTCAGCCTTACTGACAGAAGCGATTTCAAATACCCGGTTCTTATAGGCAGAAATGTACTGCGGAGCAAAGCCGCAGTTGATGTCGGCCACAAATACCTGACCTCACCCATGAGCGAATAATGAAGACAAAATTTCATTTTACGATACTGGTAGCAGTCCTGATTCTCCTTGGGTTGGGACTTACCGCGTACAAGGTACTGGTCCTTGGTTTTTCCCTTTCTCCCAGTGAGAAGGTGAAAGTCTGGACCGTTGAGTCTGTGATCTCATTTACTGGAGATGGCGGACCTGTTGAAGTGTCCCTGAACCTGCCTGACAACCGCAAGGGACTGGTTGTTATGGAGCGGAGGGTAAAAAAGGGCAGCTACGAATACAGCATGGAGAGAAAAGGAAAAGCCATGCGTGGTGTCTGGCGCAAAAATAATGCCGAGGGTCCGCAGAAGCTTTATCTCCAAAGCCAGATCTACCGTAAGGACTGGAAAGAATCCCGTCCGGTAGAGGATGGGTACAAGATAGCTGAGCTTCCTTTCTTCAGCAGCGCTGCCGAGGACCTTGCCCGCGGATTGATAATGAAGGCCAAAGAGGAAGGGAACGGCCCTGTTGAAATTGCCAAAAGTATTCTGCGGCAGTTGAACAGGCCGGAAGAGAACGGAGCTGCCGCTATACTTTTGGAAAAAAAGAAAGATTTTGGCGGAACATTGGAACTGGCCCGCGCGCTTATCAATAAGGCGGGGGTAACAGCACGCACCCTGAAAGGATTCTTCCTCGATAAGGATTCATCCAATATAGAATTGCAGGGGTATGTTGAAATCAGGGACGGAGAGGAGTGGCTGCTGATCGATCCTGTTGAGGTAGAGGTACTTAATTCCGGTTCTTTTCTGCTCTGGCAGATGGATAAGGAATCTGTTTTGGAAGTGACTGGTGGTTATAATTCCAAAGTGAGATTTTCCTCCCTTGCAACCAGCATCATTGCCAACAAGGCGGCTATTGATGCCGGTCTTGGCAAGTCGAAATCCATGTTCGTTGATTTCTCCATATACAGCCTGCCTATAAAAGTTCAGAACTCTTTCCGCCTGCTGCTGCTCATTCCCTTCGGAGCGCTGGTGGTGGTTATCATGAGAAACCTCATCGGAATAAGAACTTCCGGGACTTTTTTACCTATCCTGATCGCCATGACTTTCATCCAGACCTCTCTGCTGTGGGGGCTGGCTCTTTTTATTCTTATCGTCAGCATGGGCCTCGTTCTGCGCTCATACCTCAGCCGATTGAATCTGCTGCTGGTTCCCAGAATATCTGCAGTGCTGGTTTTTGTGATTGTAATTTATGTTTTTATCGCCGTAACAAGCTACAAGCTGGGCAGTGAACTGGGATTGATGGTCTCCTTTTTTCCAATGATAATAATATCATGGACGATAGAGAGAATGTCCATCCTATGGGAGGAGGAAGGCCCCAAGGAAGTGTTCATTCAGGGGGGCGGATCTCTACTCACCGCAAGTCTGGTTTATCTGTTGATGACCAACAGGTACATTGAGCATTTAAGCTATTCATTTCCGGAACTGCTGCTGGTGGTACTGGCCGTGATTCTATGTATCGGAAGTTATACGGGATACCGGCTTAGCGAACTTGGACGGTTTGAACCCATGGGGAGGCTCTGATGCGTTTTATCAGCCCCGGGAAGCTTAAAAAATTAGGTATTGTCGGGATGAATATGCGCAATGTCAGGTATGTGGCGGCAAACAATCCCAGACATCTTTATCCCATTGTGGACGATAAGCTGAAAACCAAGATTGTTGCGGAAGAGGCGGGGCTTGCAGTCCCAAGACTTATCGGAGTCATGAGAGTTCAGAAGCATGTGAAGGAACTGGTTCCTTTTCTGGGAGACCGCGAGGACTTTGTGATCAAGCCGGCCAAAGGAAGCGGCGGCAAAGGAATAATGGTCATAGTCGGTCGCTCCGGTGAAGGATTCGTCAGACCTGACGGCAGGATTATTTATGAGCAGGACCTCCATCGGCACTCATCAAATACTCTCAGCGGCCTGTTCAGTCTCGGGGGAAATCCAGATGTGGCTATGATTGAGGAGAAGGTCCGGTTCTCGAAAGTTTTTGACGGATTCACTTATCAAGGTGTGCCTGATCTCCGAATAATCGTTTATAAAGGGTATCCGGTGATGTCCATGGCCCGTCTGTCAACATCCAACTCCGGTGGTAAAGCCAATCTTCATCAGGGGGCTGTCGGGGCCGGAATTGATATCGGAACCGGAAGAGCCCTCAGGGCTATTCAGCATGGCCTGCCGATTGAAAAACACCCGGATACAGGAAAAGTACTGTCTGGGTTGGCGATTCCGGACTGGCATGACTGTCTCAGACTGGCTTCAAGGTGTTATGATGTGACCGGGCTTGGCTATCTCGGGGCGGACATTGTTCTTGATGTGAACAGGGGACCACTCATACTTGAACTCAATGCACGGCCCGGGCTGGCGATTCAGGTTGCCAACGGCTATGGGCTGCAGCCCAGAGTTGACTTGATCGATACGGTTGCCGGAAGTCAAAGGAGTGTAGAAGACAGGGTAGCTTTTTCTGTTGATAATTTTGGTGAGCTTTAATTTTCTGACTTTTTTCTGGGAAGCGGGCCGATGGGAATGTTCCTGCTCGGCCCGTTTTTTATTCAGGTATTACTGGATTCCTGTTTTTCCCGATTCCGGAATTGTTGAGAAATCAGGGATGTGTCGATGCGATTTCGGAGCTGAACTGCCTTCAGATTCTGCCTCAAGGTTTTCTATGAGAGTTCTGAGTTCGGCAGCAAGGCTGGCCAGATTTTCAGCGGAGCCGAGCGATTTTTCCATGGAACCTGTAGTTGCTTCGGCCATGCGGTTTATGTCCTGCGAGGTTGAGTTGATCTGGTCCGAAGAGACAGACTGTTGCTCTGTGGCTGCTGAAATATTCTGAACCTGTCCGGTAACCCCTTCCACAAGGGCCACTATTTCATCAAGAGCATCTCCAGCCTGTTCCGCGAGGCGGGTGCTGCTCAGTATTGACTGGGAGGCAACCTCCATGCTTTCCACGTTGGCCTTTGAACTATGCTGGATGGTTCTAACCACATTGGTTACATCTTTAGTCGCTTCCATGGTTTTCTCAGCGAGATTTCGTACTTCATCCGCCACAACTGCGAAGCCTCTGCCCGCGTCTCCCGCCCGGGCTGCTTCAATGGCCGCATTAAGGGCCAGCAGGTTGGTCTGATCCGCAATGTCACTGACAACGGACATGATTCTGGTAATGTCTCCGACCTGAATGTTCATTTCGTTAAGATTTTCCTTCAGCAGGTCGCTTTGTTCTTTAACGTGGAAGATAGCTTTAACTGCTTCGGAGGTCATTTCAGCTCCTTTCGTCGCAGTTTCAGTGGCTTCTCCAGCACCTATGACCGCATCGGAACAACTGCGGGCGACGTCCTGAATGGATTCTGTCATCTGGGAAAGAGCGGAGGATGATTCAACAAGGCTTTCCTGCTGCTCCAATGCTCTGGAGCTGGATTCTTTTACATGTGCTGAAATATCATCCGAGGTGTGCGAAAGCCCGTTAACAACCTGCTCAAGTTTGCGGACAACATCTATAATAGCTTCTCTGCGGGCGCCCTCTGCTTTTTCCTGTGCTTCATTGAGTCCCTGCAATGCTTCTTTTGCCGACCGGGCTTCCTTTTCTGCCTTGGCCGAGGCCTCTTCCACTCTTTTCCTGTCTTCACTGATCAGAGCCATCAGCCTGTTGAATGCTTGGGTGAGCTGACCGAGTTCTCCCTGTCCCTTTTCTGCTATGCGGTGGCTAAGGTCTGCACTACCCGAGCCGAGGCCGTTGCTGACCTGAGATATCTCGCCGATGATCCGGCGTAGTGGGTTAATGATAATGGTTCTGCTGAGTATGATCAGCAGCAGCCCGATAACCGCTGCAATCCCGGTAATACCTTTAACCGTGGTCCCTGCTTTCTGCTGCATGGCGGTATACTGTGAAACCTGGCTGCTCCGGAACTGTCTAGCCATTTCCTGAAGTTCAATTCTTGCAGAATCCATTGAAGCCATATCTTTTTTCATTTCAAGGCTCAGGTCAAAGTAGGCCTTGAAACTTTGGTAATATTGATTGGTCAGCTCTACTATGGAGTTAAAAAGGAGTTTTTCTCTTTTTGATGTGAAGAGAGGGGAGAATTGGGGGTATGAAGCTCCCATAGTTGCTTCTTTGTCAATGCCGAGGAGTTTCTCTATGTCTACTATAAGACCTGAGCCGCTTTTTTCATCTTTATATAGAATGAAATCCTTGGCCATTTCTTGAAACCCCAGAGGTTTGTTCAGCAGTATGGCGGAAGTCTGCCGTTTTTCAGTAATAGCCTGCATTTCCTCTACTGCTCCAGACAGTTCCCGGGCAATATTCTGATAATCCTGCCCGTCTTCAGCTGACATTGCCCGTTTTCTGAGTTCTCTGATCTTCTTTTCGGTTCTGCGTGCGCTACGATCAATGCTTTTCTGGAGGGATAGAGCTTTGGCAAGAATCTGAACAGACGTTTCCCGCAGCCCTTTGACTATTTCTGTTCCCGCGTTGAAATTGTTCTGGAATTTATCAAAACTGTGATCGAAATTATTGAATCCGGTCTGAAGCATGGTTATGTCGGAAATGAGCAATTCATTGCTGGTGGTTTCCAAAGCATGTCCCAGAGTTTCTCTTACTTCCGATGCTTTCACCGTATATTTTACTTCCGGACTCTCATGGCTATTTTCACCTGATTTCATTGAGAGTTCTTCACGGTGTGCCAGCCAGTCCAGAGCGTCTTCCTGAGCTTCTACAGCTAGAGAGACAATTTCTTCCAGCCTGTTACGGGTTTCCATTTTCCGGGTCAGCACATCAAGTGTAAAAATCGAAACAGCTCCAAGTCCCATTGCGCAAATGAGGAAAACGAGCATCCCGAAAACTATTTTATGCGAAAGTTTGAATGTATACTGCATCTCTTAGCCTATTACAGGTGTCCATGAATATTGGCGGGGTGCGCGGGATACGATCATGACCACCCTGGTTGGTTATAGTGTTTGCGGCGGACGATAGTGAAAATGAAAAGCGAAATCAATAAAAGAAAACACAATTATGTTTTTGCCGTTTGACGGTGAAAAATATGAATTGGGAATCTCTGTTCTGTTTCGTGATTTAGTCGTGATGATTTGTGTTCATAACAGGCTTGACTTTGAAGATGGTTACCACTATCGATTGAAAACGACATTCAATCTCGACAAAGAGATTGCAAAATAATCGGGGTCTCCGGGGGTGGAGAGATATGGCTACAGATTTTTTTTACAAGGAACAACGGCTGCTGGATAAGTCTTTTGATGTGCTTCAGGCCGGAAAATGCAGCTGCACAGTGACCAGAGATACGTTTGAAGAGCTTGTGAAAGGTTATTCAAAATTATTGCGGCAAAGCAGACGTCTGGTGACCATGGGGGACCGCATGCAGCTCACTCTGAATGATCTTAACCATAGCCTGTCCATAAGTGAGCAGAAGTACCGTGGAATATTTGAAAATGTTACCGAGGGTATATACCGGTGCAGTCCATATGGGGATCTTGTCGAGGCCAATCCTGCTTTGGCTTCGATGTTCGGCTATTCTGAGCCTGATGACTTCATGGCAGCAATAAAAAACATAAGGTCGCTCTTTTGCAATTCAGAAGATTTTGATCGGTACCAGGAATTGCTTGCTGCAGGAGAATTGAAAAATTTTGAGGTGACGGTCTACAGTCCCAAGGGCAGTGTGCTCTGGGTTGAGATAAGTGCGTCGGTTATACACGACGGAGATGATGGTGACGCCTGCAGGGGAGTTGCGGGGGTTTTAAGAGATGTAACCGAACGCAAGGCTATGATGGAGGAAATGTGCCGTCTGGCTCGAACTGACAGTCTCACCGGCCTCTGGAATCGGGGGTACTTCATGGAATTGGCCGGGCGGGAGATGCTGCGAACCGTGCGCGGCAATCAGCCTTGTTCCCTTATTCTTGTTGATGTGGATTACTTCAAAAAGGTCAATGATAATTACGGGCATGACGTAGGGGACTTGGTCCTTGTGGAGCTGGCCGGCATCCTTTGCAGGTCAGTACGAGAAATTGATGTGGTGGCCCGGATTGGCGGAGAGGAGTTTATTGTTTTGCTTCCTCAGACGGGCAGGGATGAGGCGGGGATCGTTGCCGAACGGATAAATACGAATGTCCGCAGAGCAGAAATCAGAGCGGGGCGCGGAAATCTGTCCATAACAGTGAGTCAGGGGCTTTGCGCGTATCAGGAGGGAGATGATCTGGACAGTATCATCAAGCACGCCGATATAGCGCTGTATGCAGCCAAAGCTAATGGAAGAGATAGAACGGAAGTCTACCGCGGTTCTTGTGAACAGGCTGGGCCCGGGCATGGTGAAGCTTTTGACAACAGGAGGTCCTGCCGACAATGAGCCTGTTTTTAAATCTGTTCAGCCCGCTGCTGAACTGGAGTGTCCAGCGCAAAATGGTGTTTATTCTGACGCTGCTGATGGTGATATTACCACTCTCCGTCCTTCTGATGCTTGATTCGAAGGGCCCTGCCGAGACAACCAATCTGCTGGTGGCTTTGGTAACTGTCGCAGTGGTTCTGGTCGTGCCTTTTTCAAAGCTTTTGAGCCACGTGGTTGCTTTGAATTGTATCAATGACCTTAATGAACAATGCCGGATGCTCAAACAGGGAAACTACGAACCGACTGAAAAGCTGCCGGATGGTGTGGCAGGCCATGATTTCATAGCCCTCAAGCGGAATATGCACTGGATGGGATACACCATCGCCGTCCGGGAGAAGAAACTTGAAAAGGCGATGACTGATTTGACCGCTGCTAAGCACCAGATCGAAGAGAGCATTGAATACGCGAGCCTTATTCAAACTGCTTTCCTGAATGGAGCCCGTAAGCTGGAAGAGGTTATTCCAAACCATTTTCTTTTATGGGAGCAAAGGGATTCTGTCGGCGGAGATTCGTATTGGTGCAGGCCGTGGGGCAGCGGTTATTTCATCGGCGTGATTGACTGCACCGGGCATGGAGTTCCGGGAGCTTTCATGACTTTGATTGTACAGTCACTTCTTGAGAGATCGGCAACGGTAACCTCGTCCAGTCCGGCCAGTGTGCTGGAGTCAATGAATATCCAGATCAAGGATGCTCTCGGTCAGCATTGCAAAAGTTCGCATTCGGACGACGGCATGGATTGCGCTCTCTGTTACGTTGAACCGGAGCGGAGAAAGCTTGTTTTTGCCGGGGCCAACCTTCCACTATATGTCGTTGACGGTAAAGGGACTCGTTTGATTAAGGGTGATCGTTGTGGTGTGGGTTATGTGCGATCTCCGGGCGACTACAAATTTACTGACCATGAACTGGATGTTGAACAAGGGATGCGTTTTTATCTGGCTACTGACGGGATAACTGACCAGGTTGGTGGCTCCAAGGGTTTTCCTTTCGGCAAAAAAAGATTGATGCGGTTCATGGGGGATAACCTGAAAACCGCGATTACTGAACAGGGTGATTGCCTTGGCAAGGTGCTTAGTGAGTATCAGGGGATGGAAGCAAGGCGGGATGATGTTACCGTACTGGGTTTTGAATTAAGCTGATGAGGATGAAATGGCTATAGAGTTGTACAAATATTATGAAGAGATGCACAAGTGTGGAACCATATTGTATTTCAACGGACCTGTTTCGCAGACTGTTGTTGAAGGAATAGCCGATATGCTGCGGGACAAGCTCAAGGCTGATTCAACCGGAATGGGTGCTGTACAGCGGGTTTTCTCCGTACTGGTTGAGCAGATGCAGAATATCGTCAGGTATTCCGCAGAACGGATAGAGACGACAGGGGGATGGGAAGGTGAGATCGCTTTCGGAACCCTTCTAGTCGGTCGCGAAACAGACGGCAGTTATTTTATTGCCTGCGGAAACAGAATAAGAAATGATGAAAGCGAATCTCTTGCACGCAGGATAGATGTCATTCAGGACATGAGCAAAGAAGATTTAAAGGCCTATTACAAAGAACGCCGTAAAATGAAGATAAATGAAAGCCGGAAAGGCGCTGGACTGGGGTTTATCGAAATGGCCCGAAAAGCGGCCCGGCCCCTTGATTACGCTATAATCCCGATAGACGGGGACAGTTCTTTTTTTATGATGAAAGTAGTTACGGTTTAGGAGACAGGCATGGATGCGTATAGAGTGGCAGCGACAAAGTCTTCTCCTGAAATTGACTTTGATCCTGATAATGATCTTTTTAAAATTACCGGTGAATCTTATCCTGAGAATTGCTGGAATTTCTACAAGCCAATGTTCAAGTGGCTTGAGCAATATTTCGCCGAAGCCAGCCCGGACAGATTCGAGTTGGTGATGGAGCTTCTTTATTTCAACAGTTCTTCGTCCAAGACCTTTATGGACTTATTTGATCTTTTGGATGAACACGCGGACGCAGGCTGCGAAGTGGTAGTTAAGTGGCGCTACCATGAGGAGAATGAAACTGCCATGGAGTGCGGAGAAGAATTTATGGAGGATGTTTATTCCATAGATTTCAGGTTGGTGGAGTTTATGGACATTTAGTTTTTCTTCATTATATTGACGGAGATTCAAGCGTTCTAAATGTAATTGAAAATGAATTTATTTTTTGATTGACCATGTCGAGCTTCATCTTTAAAGTGAGATCGAAAATTAATATCAATACCGACTGGACGCATGTTAGATGCGATAAGGCTCGGGAAACTAAATATTACGAGACTGGTGAGATATGACTTTGGATGAAATGCAGCCGGGTAGCAATTGCGTAATGAAAGATGTCTCCGCCACAGGGGCACTGGGACAGCGCCTGATGGATATGGGGTTCTATCCCGGGGCTGAAATCCTTGTTGTACGCAATGCCCCGTTTCTTGATCCGGTTGAACTGCGTTTAGAAGGTTACCACCTTTCAATTCGTCACATTGAAGCAAGGCATATCGAGGTAGAGTAGCATGAAGGGGAGTAATCTTCTGGTTGCCCTTGCAGGGCAGCCGAACTGCGGGAAATCCACAGTTTTCAATATGCTGACCGGGGCACGGCAACATGTCGCCAATTATCCCGGCGTGACTGTTGAAAAGAAAAGCGGTGCTTTCGATCTGGAGAGTATCCGTGTCGAGCTGGTGGATCTGCCCGGTATTTACAGCTTAAGCTCATATTCCCTTGAAGAAAGAGTATCGTGTGATTTCTTGCTGAACGACAGCCCGGAGGTTGTTGTTGATGTTGTGGATGCCTCAAATCTTAAACGCAACCTTTACCTGACTGTTCAGATTCTTGAAATGCAGATTTCCACTATCCTGAATTTAAATATGATGGACGTGGCGGAACGCCGGGGACAGGAAATAGATATCTATAGGCTTCAGCAACTGCTGGGAATTCCTGTTGTGGGATCTGCGGCAAAGAGAGGTTCCGGGCGTGAAGATATCCGCAGGGCAATAGAAGAGTTGTCTGCCTGTGGAGCAAAACCCGATTTCCATGTGGATTACGGGGCCCTTGAGAAATATATCCCTGAAATAGAGGAACTCCTGGAAAAAAATCCGGTCTTAAGTGCCCAGTATCCGGTACGCTGGCTGGCGGTAAAGTTGCTTGAGGGAAGTGTACAGGCGGTCGAGTTGCTGAGGGACAATCATGCTGATTGGGAGGCAGTTGTTCAAAAAGCCGAGCAGATAAGGGAAGAGGCAAGTTCGGTTGTCGGGAATCCTCTTGAACGACACATTGCTTTCACCCGTCATTCCGTCTGCGCAAGTATTGCCCGAAAGGTGGTTTCTCAGTCCGATAAGGGAAAACATGATTTTTCCGATGTAGTGGACAGGTATGTGTGCGGGCGTTTTACCGGGCCGATCATACTGGTGGCGGTTCTTTTTGTCCTTTATCAGGTATCGATAGTTTTCGGCGGTTGGCTTGCGCAGGTAGTCTGGCCTTTCTGGGCAGGTATTGAAAACCGCACGCAGGATCTACTGCCTCATGCCGGGTTTATGACCGATCCCCTTTTGAGATCTCTTCTGATCTGGGTTCTTAAATCCGTTACATCAATACTCAACTATCTGCCGATATTTTTCCTGCTGTTCTGCCTGATCGCCATACTTGAGGACAGTGGATACATGCCGCGTATGGCTTTTATACTGGACAGGGTCTTCAGACGGTTCGGTCTGCATGGGCAGTCCACACTGCCAATGATTCTCGGGGGAGTCTATGTAGGGGGATGTGCTATCCCCGGAGTTATTTCAACCAAGGCGATACCTGATGAAAGGGCCCGACTGGCGACAATAATGATTGTTCCGATGATGAATTGCCTCGCAAAGGTTCCCCTTTACCTGATTCTTATCAGTTCATACTTTGCTGAAACCGGTGGTCTTGCGATGTTTTTCATTGCGACTGTAACTCTCTTCATGGCGCTGCCGGTGGCTAAGCTGCTTTCAGTCACTGTATTGAAAAATCACCAAAGCGCTCCGTTTCTTATGGAAATGCCACCTTACCATCTCCCAACTTTAACTGGTGTCCTCCGGCGGGCTTCTGAGCGTATCTGGCTTTTTGTAAAGAAGATAATCACTGTGGTCGCCGCTATCGCCGTTGTTGTATTTGTTCTTATAAATTTCCCCGGATTGTCAGAAGAGCGCATGGCTGATTATGAATCCCGCCGGGACGCTTCAATCAATTCATTTGTTACTGAGGTGGATAAGACAGGTTACAGGAATTACATAACAGCAGATAATGTTATTGATCTGATTCATTTCAATGAAAGCCTCAAGGAAGCCAAGATCGGAGTTGCTGATCGAGAAAAGGCAGCTGAAATAAACAGGGGATTTGAAATCGTTGATCCGGTTTTCTACGCAGTTGCAAAAAGGGTCGGGCCTGAAGGCAGGCAGCTAAACCGCGCTTTCAGGAAACTGCTTAATACCCGCAAGGAACTGCGCCGTGAGATTCGCGCGGACCGTTTCAAGTCCAGTTTTCTGGGCTCATTGGGACGTGCTCTTGAGCCTGTCACACAGTTTGCCGGTTTCAATTGGAAAATAAATATCGCGCTGCTTTCCGCCTTTGCGGCAAAGGAAAACAGCGCAGCGACCCTGGGATCAATTTATGGGATTGATGATTCCGGGCAGTCTGTTCAGGAGAGTATGAAGGCTGGAGAAAGCGGATTTACTCCCTTGCATGCTCTGGCTCTCATGCTTTTCATGGCTCTTTACCCGCCCTGCGTGCCTACTTCTATAATGGTTCGGCACCAGACAAACTCAACAAAGTGGATGTTTTTCTCTATCGGTTTTCAGACCCTGCTCGGAATATTTGTCGCCAGCCTGGTCTTTACCGGCGGATCGCTTCTGGAATTAACCGGTTTTCAGGCCATGTGGGTTTTTTACGCTGTATGTGTTGCAGCGACTCTGATTTCGGCCTTGATTCCGACACCTGAAGAGAGGGCCGTAAAAGAGATTTTAACTACAAATTCAGTTCAACAAAACTGTTCTTAAGGAGGAATTGGTATGAAAAAAATCGCAATTACACTCACTCTGGCTGCTATGCTTGCTTTTGCGGGGCAGGCTTTTGCCCACAGTCCGCTCATGAGTTGTTTCGACAATGGAGACAACACCATTACATGCGAAGGCGGCTTTTCAGACGGGTCATCCGCATCCGGTGTTAAAATGTTCATCAAGGACGGCAATGGTAAAACCATTATTAATGGCAAGATGAATGAATACAGCGAGTACACTTTCGATAAACCCGCTGGTGAATACATGGTAATTTTCGATGCTGGCGAAGGACATCAGGTTGAAGTCAATGGCGCCGACATCGTTGAGTAGGATGTAGAACTGTGCACGGGCGTATTATCTCGTGCATATTTTTTACCATTTTGGTTGAAAATAAAATTCAGTTTCATTTTTAAGGAGTGACCAATGAAAAAACGTTTGATTCTTCCCCTCGCAGCACTTTTCGTGCTTGCCTTCGGCAGTTCCGCTTTTGCACATTTCATGATGATGTATACCCCTGAGATCGCGATGGATAAAGGTCAGGAAATGGACATGCGTATCGTCTTCACCCATCCTGCCGAAGCGGGACACATGATGGATATGGGTGGCATTGAGGATTTCTATGTACTCAGCCAGCGTGGCGATTCCAAAGCCAAAAAGACCGATCTTAAACAGTACCTCAAAGAAATTGAATGGAAAAACCCACATTCCAGCGCTCCTGCTTTTGAAGCAAAGATCCCCAAGAAAGTTGTCCGTTCCATGGGTGATTACGTTTTCGTCATGAAGCCCGGCTACTATTTTGAAAAAGAGGAAGGTATCTATATGCAGCAGATCACCAAGCTCATTGCCAATGTTGCGGGTGTTCCCGGCAACTGGGCAGAGCCTGTAGGTCTTCCCTGCGAAATCGTCCCCCTTATCAAGCCCTACGGCATGTGGACCGGGAACGTATTCAAGGCTCAGGTTCTTTCAGGCGGAAAACCCGTTGCGGGCGCTGAAGTGGAAGTTGAGTACATGAGCCATCAGCCCGATCTGAAAAACAACTCTCTGTCCGCGAAGTCTTCCGTTGACTATCCTCAGGACTCTTTCGTGACTCAGACCATTTTCTCCGATGAGAACGGTTACATCACTTTTGGTGTTCCCAAAGCCGGATGGTGGGGCTTTGCTGCTCTTGGCGTAGGTCCCGAGACTGAGCACAAAGGCAAAGAACTCAGCCAGGACGCGGTAATCTGGATCAAAGCCGTAGATATGAAATAGACCCCGAACAGAATACTCTGCAGCAACAGAAGTATCCTCCATTTATACGGCGGGGCGGATTCTCCGCTCCGCCGTCATGCGTTAATCAAGTGAGACCCGCCATATGACGAAACAGGATAATCCCCGCTGTGTTACCATTGTAAGGGCCGCAGGATCATCCACAGAGACCAGACTGGTATTCTTGGCTGTGCTTATAACCTTGGTGATAAGTGCTTCAAGTATAGGTCTCAGAAATATATCTTACGGAAATAAAGAAACACCTGAGTGGCAGATAGAAGCTTACAGTTCATTATCTCCACAGGAGCTGGCCGTTTTTAATGCGTTGATAAGCGCCGGTGCAGAAATTGAAAATTATCATGCCGATGAAGGCGGATGGCCTGAAGTAAGAGACCTTGAGGAAGATTATATCCCTCCTTTCGTCAGGGACACTGCCTGGGTAAAAAGCGGAAGTATAGTCTGGGATCGTAAGGTTCTCAGCCAGAATATGAATCATGTAGTTTTATACCGGGGAGTTGCCAAGGATCAGGATATTGTCTCCTCAACTTTTCTTCTAGTCATAATGCACGACCATGTAAAAAAGCAGGGTAATGCCGGAGTTCCGGAACATGCGCCTTATGAGATATGGATGCACTCTTCTCCTGATAAAACATTTCCGGTGATTGTAACTGATCAGGCATTGATCAACACGGGCTGGAAGGAAGTGGTCGCCAGACGGGGGGAAGATGAAATGAAAAAGACAAAGGGCGAGGAGTTTATGTAATGGTCAGAAAAATTTTATACGCGCTGCTTTTTATCTTTATTTTTCCCGGTAATATTTGGGCAGCCCCTAAACCCAGAATCGGGGTCACTCTTCATCCCTACTACAGTTTTACAAAAGCGGTTGTCGGCGACACTGCAGAGGTGGTCCCCCTTATCGGCGAAGGTTTTAATCCGCACAACTATCGTCCCCAGCCCGAAGATATCAAGCGCTGCATGACTCTTGATGCACTGGTGGTGAATGGCATCGGTCATGATGAATTCGCATTCGAGATAGTTGAAGCCGCAGACCTTAAAGGCAGACTTCCCCTTGTAATGGCCAATAAAGATGTCTCCCTGATTCCTGTTGGCGGAAACCTTGACGGTAGAAAGATTGTCAATCCTCACACATTTGTCTCAATCACTGCTTCGGTTCGTCAGGTTTATACTATTGCTGCTGAGCTTGGCGGATTGTTCCCCCAAAATGCGGATTTATATCGCAGGAACGCCCGTAAATATTCAAGACGTCTTCGCAAGATGAAAGCACGGTATATGAAACGGATTGCCTACCTCCCGACAATGGATTTTCGCTGCGCCACAATACATGGTGGATATGACTACCTTTTTCAGGATTTCGGGTTGCAGGTCACAGCGGTTATCGAACCGGGACACGGTTTGAAGCCGACAGCCAGCCAGCTTGGGAAAACCATTGATGAGATCAAAAGACTGGGTGTTGAGGTCATTTTCACCGAGATGGCGTTCCCAGATAAATATGTTGATACCATCCATAAGGAAACCGGTATCAGAATCCGTCATCTTTCCCATCTCACTTACGGCGAATATTCAGAGGCCGGCTTTGAAAAAGGGATTGAGGCCAATCTCAAAGCTCTTACCGATGCGCTTATTGATGCCCGTAAAATAAAAGAAGGTAGTTGAGATGCTTGAAGGATCTTTAAAAACAGCTGGGCCGTCCATAAATTTTGAAAAGGTTGGACTGCAACTCGGGGGTAGCAGGATACTGCGAGATGTTTCTTTTGAAGTGGAGGCGGGGTCGATACACTGCATCATAGGACCCAATGGAGGAGGAAAGACCTCGCTTTTGCGTTGCCTTCTGGGGCTGATGCCGCACACAGGACATATTTCAGTCTGCGGCGGAAAGAAGGTTGTGACGGGATATGTTCCCCAGTCACTTGATTTTGATGACACACTGCCGATGACTGTTACGGATTTCATGACCATGGTCGGTCAAAAGAGAAGGCCTGCCTTTCTTGGTATGAAAGGAGAGAGAAAAAAAGAAATACAGGCAGCCTTGGCAAAAGTGGACATGATCCATAAGGCCGGCAGACCGTTCGGCTCTCTTTCGGGTGGTGAACGGCAGCGGGTTCTGCTGGCCCAGTCCCTTATGCCTGAACCGGATCTGCTCATTCTTGACGAGCCTGCGACCGGGCTGGACAGGTCCGGGGCGGCCATAATGCACGGAGTTATCGAAGATCTTTCCGCCGCAGGCACAACCGTTCTGATTATCCATCATGATCTTGCTGCGGTTCGCGATATGGCACATGGGGTGACCTGTATCAGTAAGGAAGTCCTGTTTTCAGGTGATCCGGTAAAGGAACTTACTGCGGAACGGATTTTTACCATTTTTTCATGTCCGGGCAAATCGCCGACCGAAACATCCGGAGTGGCCTGATTATGGACAATCTTTATGATCTTTTCCGTCTGCCGTTGATGGATTGGGCCAGAGCCGGGCTTGTCCCCGAGTTTCTGCAGTATGGATTTGTAGTTAATGCCCTTGCCTGTGCTTTGGTTGCCGGCCCTCTGCTGGGAGGACTCGGGACAATGGTGGTAGCTAAACGGCTGGCATTTTTTTCTCAGGCAGTAGGACAGGCAGCCCTGACTGGGGTTGCTTTGGGGTGCTGCTGGGTGAACCGGTGACCGCCCCATATGCATCACTGTTCGGTTTTTGCATTATTTTTGCCCTTGCAATGAACTATACCCGCAACCGGACCAGAATGACACAGGATACAATTATCGGTGTTTTTCTTTCCATTTCGCTGGCGGTGGGAGCCTGTGTACTCCTCTATGTGACAGGCAGGGTTAATATGCACGTATTGGATAACATACTGTTCGGATCAATTCTCACTGTTAATGATACGGATATGAATGTGCTGTTTTTCATCGGAGGGCTGTGTCTCGCGGTGGGAGTCCCGCTTTATAATCGAATGCTGCTGGCCAGTTTCAACCCTTCTCTGGCGATGGTCAGGGGAGTCAACGCCAGACTTTACGATTACATTTTCGTTATGATGATCACAGTTGTAACAGTCGCCTGTCTTAAAATAGTGGGTGCTGTACTGGTCGAGGCCCTGCTCATTATTCCTGCTGCCGCAGCCCGCAATGTAAGCCACTCCATCAGAGGGTTTTTCTTTTACAGTGTAACTTTCGCAACTGTGAGTTGCATTCTCGGGATTATTGTACCTATGCAATTTGAAATTCCGGTTCCATCCGGGGGAGCAATCATACTGGTTGCTTCGATCATATTCGCGGGTACTGCCGTTCTACGTTCTTTCTCAGGCTCTTTAAGACAGGCTGGTTTCTAATGAAAAAGATTATAGTCATCGTTCCTTTGATATTGTCCCTTTTGATTTCGGCAGTTGCAATGGGAGCGGAAAAGAAGCCTCTGGTTTTGACCTCGCTTGATATTACACAGGCTCTTTGCAGTGTTCTTTGCAAAGGTACTAATATAAAAGTGCAAAAAGTGGTTCCCGGCGGATATTCAATGCCGGGCCATAATGCCTATTTCAAGAAGCACCGGGAGGTGTTTTTCGAAAAGTCGGCAAAGGCTCAAGGAGTTATTTCGGTTGCCTCGGTATGGGCGGGAGATCCTTTGTACCGCTGGGCCAGAAGGGGGAATCTCCGCATTGTGAATATTGATGCAGGCAAGCCTCTCGATGGTTATGGGGCAGGAGTTCCGCTTATTGAGATTGATGGAAAGTATTGCCCCTATGTCTGGCGAAGTCCCGCAAACCTTACCCGCATGGGTGCGATTGTCGCCGATGATCTAGGAATGCTGTTTCCGGATCAGGCTCAAATAATTAATGGCAATCTGAAAAAGCTTCAAACAGCTTTATTCAAGTTAAGAACTGAGTTCGAAGAAACATTTCTTGAGAATGAGTCCTGTAATTACGGGGCGTTGACCGATGGATATGTTTACCTGACCGATGAATTCGGACTGAATGTGTATTTTTATTTCCTGCAGCAGGAAGACAGATGGACCCGGCAGGATATTGAAAATCTTACCCGCTTGATTAAGGAAAACGGCTTGGAGGTTGTGATTTGTCCGTGGGAGCCGGGGGAAAAAGGTAAAAAGGCTATTTCTGCAGGTGGCGCCAGAGCGGTGGTCTTGAGCAGATTTGTTTATAAAGAGGGCGACTCCCCTCTGAACTCTCTACTTGAATGGTATAAAGACAACCTGAGCGGCTTGGCTGAATAGCGCATTCAACCTGGCTGCTGTATTTGAAATGCCGGGACATCCCTCAGTATTGTAAGTATCACTTAGTAATAATTCTCAGCCTGTCTGCATGACCGGATTCTCCTGAGTATCTCAGCATACAAATCATAAGTGCAGAAAACACTGGAACAAAGTGTATCCGAACACTCCTTGTCCCAGTGTTTTCTGTTTTCAGCAACTTGCGGGTTACCTGTATGTCGTTCTTAAACGTCTACAGTAATCCATATGGACAGTTCTTGACGCTGATCCTGATCTCAGCCGGAGTAAAAAGTACCAGTGTGTGATTACCCCTAAGGATAATACCCAACATAGCAACAATGAGCTTCATAACCCATGCTGGCAGTGGAATTGATTATAAATACAAATAAGTATGCCCGTGTTTCCATGTAAAATACAATGGGAACAGATTTGTCTGCATTTATAAGCAGGACACTAAAGAATAGTATTCTGTTAAGTATCAGCTACTACACACACTCCGAGTTTTAACAGTTTAGCTGGAAAGTGTCCCCACTTGACTCTTTCCATTTCTAACCCACCCAACGTAGGATGACTATCTTAAGCAAAATGCGAACCAAAATTACTTGTGCTTTAATTTCAGTCTCTTCCGCTGTTTGCTGTGGGAGAGTAGTGGTTCAGAATAGAACCGCTGGAATTCAGGTCTGCCATTTTATGGGTAGGTAATTGTGTCAATCAGGTGAATTTCATGTCTTTCATTTCAATATGTTGAAGGAAGTATGGATTCATGTGTGGGTTATTGAGAGGCTGGCGGGTCATTTTGACCCGCAAGATATGTGTTTGTTTTAGGTTGTTTTTCTGATTATTAATTCAGTCATAAAATCCATTGTGTTTGGAAATCTAAAGCGGAATTGATTCTGCCGACTGAAGTTGTCCAGCTGTTATTTATGTGATCTGTCTGGAGCTGAGATGAGTTTGAATTTATTAAGTTTAATTCTACGAGGTGATTTCTGGGGTAACCCACGCACCATTGCCGGAAGGGTTCTGCTGGCCACCTTCTTCTCTACTCTGGGGGTGGGGGCTTTTACTTTCGCCTTGTCTCTCAAAGCAGAAGAGATCGGCTTTTCGGCGTCCTGGCTGGGATTGGCTTTTTCGGGGTATTTTCTCGCAAGGCTGGTTCTTGCTCCTGTTATCGGCTACGGAGCGGATTCTATTGGTCCCAGGCCATTTCTTCTAACTGCATCAGGGGCGGGGGCTCTTGTCCCGGCTTTGTACTGCTTTGATCCGAGTGCTGAGACCCTTGGACTGATTCAGATATGTCTGGGTTTTTGTACAGGTATTATTAAACCGGTCAGCATGGCTCTTCTGAGCCGTAGTATACCCCGGGAAGAAAGGGGCAGGGTCTTCGGAGCATATAACATATGTCTTTACAGTGCCTTTATCGCCGGCCCTTTGGCTGGCGGGGCGGCAGCCGCGATACAGGGGCAGATAGGCAGTTTAATCCTGCTTATGCCTTTTCTGGGTATGATATTTTCATTTGTTCTTTATATTTCCATTCACGGTAAGTCTGATGAAGGGGGGGCGGCTGAAACAGTCTCGGAAATAGCAATACCCTGGCGCGATACAGGGTTTATTGTACTGCTCGTGGCTGTTCTGGGAAGGACTATGGGAGCTTCCGCTGTTGTTGCCTTTCTCCCGCGTCTTATCAGTGAGCAGTTCGCTTTTGACGCTTTTTGGGCGGGGGCTGTATTTGCATTGCCTAATATTATGATTGTCCTGCTCATGCCGGTCAGCGGCAGGTGGGCTGATATGCTGGACAGGTCCGGGCTTACTTTTCTGGGTATGGGAATCTGCGCAGGCTCACTGTTCGGGCTTGGAAGCGTTTCAGATATCTGGTCACTCTGTTTTCTGGCAGGACTCATGGGGCTTGGCTCCGCAGTTTCACTGCCAGCCTCCATGTCACTTGCCTCTGATTTGGGAAAATCGAAAGGTAAAGTGATGGGGCTGTTTTTGGGGGCCTCCAATCTGGGATTTGTGCTGGGGCCGATTGTAGCAGGCTTTGCAGCGGAGTTCGGAGGGGTTGGTGACGCCTTTGAGCTGACTGCGTTGATCAGTGCTTTTTTCCTTATGCCCATGTTTATTCAGATAGCCGGGAGACTAAATGCCGGATAGCCGATTGTACTGACTTTTATCGAAAAGTTCAGGGGAAAATTTTCACAATCTCTTGACCTTTCCGTTTGTAGCAGATAGTGATTAAGTCCAACGTAAAAATCCAAGTGCGTAACACCCCACTTATCCGGACTTCCTGTCCGGAGCGTACAGGATTTCAACTAGTTCTATACACCCGCCCATCAAGGAGACGTCTTGGCGTTTGCGCTGAGACGAGTTGTACTGTTGCACCCGATTCTTAAGTCCAATCAACCTTTAGGGACAAGGTGTATTCTCCATGATAAAACTCAAGAAAGGACTGGACATTCCTCTCTCGGGCGAGCCTGTACCGGAGTTTTCCGAAGGAAAATCTCCCAAAACAGTGGCTGTTCTCGGCGGCGACTATGTCGGTATGAAACCGACCATGGCCGTTGCAGAAGGTGATACAGTCAAGCTTGGCCAGACGATCTTTACCGACAAAAAGATCGACGGGGTCGTTTTTACGGCTCCGGGAGCGGGAAAAGTAGTCGCCATCAACCGAGGTGAACGCAGGGTTTTGCAATCTGTGGTCATCGAACTGGACGAAACGGTCGGTGAAGTTGAATTTCCTGTATATGAACGGGAAAATCTCCTTGGACTGGGCCGCAAAAGTGTTGTTGAAAATCTGGTTAACTCGGGTATGTGGACCGCGTTTCGCACACGGCCCTTCAGTAAAACCCCGGCACTGGATTCCTCCCCGAATTCAATCTTTGTTACGGCCATGGACACGAATCCTCTGGCCGCAGAACCAGCTCCCATAATCTGGAAAGAGTCGGAAGCATGGCTTGACGGCCTGCGAGTGTTGACCCGGCTTACAGAGGGAGCGGTGCATGTCTGCGCTGCCTACGGATCGACTCTTCCGCTCATTCAGGAAGTGGATATGCACATGTTCTCCGGCCCGCATCCCGCCGGGCTGCCCGGAACACATATCCATTTCATTGATCCTGTTGGACCCTCCAAGACAGTCTGGCATATCGGCTACCAGGATGTGATCGCGATCGGAAAGCTGTTTACTACCGGCCGGCTTTACACTGAAAGGTATATAGCCCTGACCGGACCAATGGTTAACCGCCCTAGGATTGTCAGGACCCGTCTTGGAGTTAATCTTGACGAACTGCTCACAGGGGAACTGGGAAATGAGGAAACAAGAATTGTTTCCGGATCCGTTCTTTCAGGCTTCAAGGCAGACGGCCCCCTGTCCTTTCTAGGACGTTTTCATAATCAGATCACGGCAATAGTCGAAGGTGGAAAGCGTGAACTGCTCGGCTGGATGGCTCCGGGAAGAGACAAGTTCTCGGCCAAGCCCGTTTTCCTGTCGGCTTTCCGTGCCGGGGGAAAACGTTTTTCCCTCAATACTCTTCTTGGTGGAAGCCACAGGGCCATTTACCCTACCGGGGCTTTTGAAGAGGTCATGCCGCTGGACATTCTGCCCACCTACCTTGTCCGGGCCATGGCTGTAATGGATTCGGACGAAGCCCAGGCACTCGGCTGCCTGGAACTCGATGAAGAAGATCTCGCCCTGGTTTCCTTCGTGGACTGCGGCAAAAATGATTTCGGGCTGATGCTGCGCGAAGTCCTGACTCTGATCGAGAAGGAAGGGTAGGCTTATGAGAACATTGCTCAATAAAATGCACGACGCCGTTACCGGGGACGGGAAGTACAAGAAATACTATCCCATCTACGAAATGGTGGACACCTTTCTGTATTCGCCAAGCGAGACAAGTACGGGTGCTCCCCATGTCCGGGATGCCATAGACCTCAAAAGGGTCATGATTACTGTGGTTTTTGCCCTTATTCCGTGTTTCTACATGGCTATGTGGAACACCGGCTATCAGGCAAATGCCGCTCTTGCCTCAATGGGGCTTGAAGCGGGGACCGGCTGGCGCTGGGGCGTGATGGAAATGTTCGGTCTTGTGGCTAATCCTGAAAGCCTTGCTGCGAATATAGTCCTGGGTGCTCTTTATTTTCTGCCCATCTATATTGTCTGCAACATAGCTGGTGGATTCTGGGAAACTCTTTTTGCGGTCATCCGCAAACATGAAATTAATGAGGGTTTTCTGGTAACCGGCTCCCTTATCCCTTTGATTGTTCCTCCTCATATTCCGCTCTGGCAGGTGGCTTTGGCTACCAGTTTCGGTGTGGTTATAGGTAAGGAAATCTTCGGTGGAACCGGAAAGAATATTCTCAACCCGGCTCTCTTGGCCCGCGCCTTTCTCTTCTTCGCCTATCCGGGACAGATTTCCGGTAACGGTGTCTGGGTAGCTGTGGATGGTTTTTCCGGAGCAACTCCGCTTGCGCTCGCCTCTGAAGGCGGAATTAACGCCGTCATGGCCAAGTATAGCTGGTGGGATTGTTTTATCGGTACAATCCCCGGATCGCTGGGTGAGACTTCCGCACTGGCCTGCCTCATCGGCGGAGTCGTACTTATAATGACAGGTATTGCCTCATGGCGGATAATGGTTTCCATTCTGGGTGGAGCTTTTGCCGTGGCGGTGATTTTCAACGCCGTAAGCAGTGGCTCAAACCCGATGATGACCGTGAGCCCTCTGTGGCATCTGGTCATGGGCGGTCTGGCCTTCGGAATGGTCTATATGGCAACCGACCCGGTGTCCTCCTCCATGACACCAAAAGGACAGTTCTACTACGGGGCGTTGATCGGAATCATGATTGTCCTGATCCGCACGGTCAACCCTGCTTATCCGGAAGGTGTCATGCTGGCGATTCTCTTCGGTAACGTATTTGCTCCGATCATCGACCATTATGTGATGCGGGCCAATATCAAGCGAAGGATGGTGCGCAGTGTCTAATGAATCCACAACTAAAATATTCACGGTTGCGTTTGCCCTCTGCCTTGTCTGCTCGCTCTTGGTGTCAACCGCGGCAGTTGGTTTGAAGCCAATTCAGGAAAACAACAAGGTCAAGGAACGTAAGGAAAACATTCTCAAGGCTGCAGGCATTTATGATGAAGATGTCCCTGTAGACGAACTTTATAAACAGATACAGCCCAAAGTCGTTGATCTGGCCACTGGCGAATATGTTGATATGGACGCTGCTGCATATGATCAGCGTCAGGCCGCCAAAGAACCGGAATCGAGCGTAGACATCCCGTCTGACCTGGACAAGGCGGGAATAGGGCATCGCGCAAAGTTCGCCAGTGTTTACCTGCTTATGGATGGCGAAAACATAAAGCGTGTAGTCCTGCCCATTCACGGTAAAGGTCTGTGGTCAACCATGTACGGCTTCATCGCGCTTGCTCCCGACTTCAACACGGTCAAGAACTTCGGTTTCTATGAACATGCAGAAACTCCGGGACTTGGCGGAGAAGTGGACAACCCCAACTGGAAAATCCTCTGGGTGGACAAGAAAGTCTACAATGATGAGGGTTCTCCGGTGATTGACGTGATAAAGGGCTCGGTAAGCGCGGAAGACCCCATGGCTGATTACAAAGTCGACGGGATTGCCGGGGCGACCCTGACCGCACGCGGTGTCGCCAATCTGGTTCAATACTGGCTGGGTGAGGGCGGATTCGCTCCCTACCTCAAGCGTCTCGCAAGCGAGGGAGGTGAACAAAATGGCTAGTTTTAAGAAAGTTATGCTTAAGCCGCTTCTGGAAGAGAACCCCATCGCTGTCCAGATTCTCGGTATATGCTCAGCTCTGGCCGTCACCACCAAACTGGAAACGGCATTTGTAATGAGTCTGGCCGTTCTCTTTGTGTGTGCGGCTTCAAACGTATCGGTCAGTGCCATCAGGCAGCATATTCCATCAAGTATCCGTATCATCGTTATGATGACCATTATCGCGACTCTGGTAATCATTGTTGACCAGTTCCTGAAGGCTTTTGCCTACGGAGTCAGCAAACAGCTCTCGGTTTTTGTCGGGCTGATTATTACCAACTGCATCATCATGGGACGCGCGGAGGCTTTTGCCATGCAGAATACTCCGAGAATGAGCCTTGCTGATGGTATCGGTAACGGTCTCGGCTATGGCCTGATCCTGATCATAGTAGCTTTCCTGCGTGAGTTCTTCGGTTCAGGAAAGATATTCGGCCTGAGTGTCCTTAAGCTGACTTCCGAAGGCGGATGGTACGAACCCAACGGGCTGATGCTTCTGCCGCCAAGCGCTTTCTTCATTATCGGACTGCTCATCTGGTCGGTTAACGTTTATGAAAAGCGGAAGAACAAACGCTAAGCCATAGGAGTGAGTCGTGGAACATCTGCTTAATATATTCGTCAAATCGATTTTTATCGAAAACCTGGCTCTGGCTTTCTTTCTGGGCATGTGCACCTATCTTGCGGTGTCCAAAAGGGTTGCCACTTCTATGGGCCTCGGCGTGGCCGTAGTCGTTGTTATGACTATCACCGTGCCGGTGAACAATCTGCTCTACAATTACTTCCTGCGTGAAGGAGCTCTCGCCTGGGCCGGATTCGGTAATACCGACCTGACCTTTGTGGGACTGATTTCATATATCGGTGTCATCGCGGCTATTGTCCAGATTCTGGAAATGGCTCTCGATAAATATGTGCCGTCCCTGTACAACGCGCTGGGTATATTCCTGCCATTGATCACAGTTAACTGCGCAATTCTGGGTGCTTCCCTGTTCATGGTTGAACGTGATTACAACTTTGTGGAGTCGGTCACTTTCGGTTTCGGCTCCGGGGTCGGCTGGGCGCTTGCCATAGTCCTATTGGCCGGTATTCGGGAGAAAATGAAGTATTCCGATGTGCCTGAAGGATTGGAAGGACTTGGAATCACATTTATTGTGGTAGGGCTCATGTCCTTTGGATTCCTGTCCTTCTCCGGCATCCAGATGTAGGAAGCCCCGGACGCTTTTATGCGTCCCTGACTAAAACCGTTAAACTGTGGGGAAGAACCATGGTTGAAATAATACTCGGTGTTGTGATGTTTACCGGCGTGGTACTCGCGCTGTGTGTGTTCATCCTTCTGGCCCGGGCCAAACTTGTCCCGAGCGGAGAGGTGAACATTGAGATCAACGGTGATCCGGAAAAGACCATCGAGGTCAGACCGGGCAGCAAACTGCTGGGTGCTCTGGCTGAAAAGGAAATCTATGTTCCTTCCGCCTGCGGCGGTGGCGGCTCCTGCGGCCAGTGCAAATGCAAAGTCCATGAGGGCGGAGGAGAAATCCTGCCGACAGAGACTTCATTCATCAGCAAACTGGAAGCCCGCGAGGGCACTCGTCTGGCCTGTCAGGTCAGTGTTAAACAGGATATGAAAATTGAGGTCCCGGCTGAAATTTTCGACATCAAGAAATGGGAGTGCACGGTTAAATCCAATATTCCCCGTGCAACCTTTATCAAGGAACTGACCCTTGAGCTGCCGGAAGGTGAGAATGTCGATTTTCGCGCCGGTGGCTACATACAGATCGAGGCTCCCGCCCACACCGTCCATTACAAGGATTTTGAAGTGGGTGACAGATTCCGTGAAGACTGGGACAAGTTCGATCTCTGGCGTTACACCTCAGTGGTCAAGGAGCCAATCGTCAGGGCTTATTCCATGGCCAACTATCCGGAAGAGAAAGGCCTGATCATGCTTAATGTGCGTGTCTGCCCGCCTCCTCCGTTTGCGCCGGATGCCCCCCCCGGACAGATGTCCTCATTCATCTACAGTCTCAAACCCGGTGACAAGGTCACCATTTCAGGACCTTACGGAGAATTCTTCGCCCGTGATACCGAGGCCGAGATGATCTTTATCGGCGGTGGCGCGGGTATGGCCCCCATGCGTTCACATATCTTCGACCAGTTGAAGCGTCTCGCATCAACACGCAAGATCAGTTACTGGTACGGTGCCAGAAGTCTGCGCGAAATGTTCTATGTGGAAGAGTTCGACAAACTGGCAGAGGAATGCCCGAACTTCACATGGCATGTTGCGTTGTCCGACCCCCTGCCTGAGGATAACTGGACCGGTTATACCGGATTCATCCACCAGGTGCTTTACGAGAACTACATTAAAGATCATCCCGCTCCTGAAGATTGCGAGTTTTACATGTGCGGACCGCCGATGATGGCTGCCGCAGTGGAAAAAATGCTTATGGATCAGGGTGTGGAAAAAGAAAATATAATGTATGATGACTTTGGTGGCTAATCAGCCATTCTCATAGGAGATCATCCGGGCCGGATAATACGTCTCTCCGGTCCGGGATCTCCGTCACTTGGAGTTTAATGCGGCTCGTCTTTTATAAATATCTGGTTGCTCCCGGCAAGCAATACAACCGGGGATTCTGTAGCTCCAGTTGGTTTGTTTGGCGATTATCAATCAGCCGTGTTGAAGCTAATTCAGGAAGGTGTTGTGGATGACTAAGGTTTGTGGATTAATGGCCAGAACTGCCGTTTTACTGGCGGTGCTGTTCATGCTGCCCGGATGCGGTAGCGAACCCGACCCAGTGCGGCTTCAGGGCAGGGCAATCGGTACAACGTATTCCATTGCGGCTTACGGGGTTCCGGGCAGTCTCGATGCCGATGAACTGCGCCTCGGAGTTGAGCAGGTGGTGGCTGATGTGAATCTGGTCATGTCTCTGTTCAATCCTGATTCCGAACTTTCCCGCTTCAATGCCTATAAGGAAAGCAAATGGTTTCCGGTTTCAGGAGAACTGGCAGAGGTGGTGCAGACCGCCAAAACTATCAGCCTTTTGACCGGTAACGGGTTCGACATAACTGTGGCCCCTTTGGTCAACCTGTGGGGCTTCGGCCCTGATAAAAGACCCGATAAAGTTCCATCCGCCATGCAGATAAAAGAAGCCCGGTCCATGGTCGGTGCCGATTTTGTTGAAGTCCGCATTGATCCACCTGCTTTGAGAAAGCTCAAACCGTCTATCACGATCGATCTTGCTGCTATTGCCAAGGGTTATTGTGTCGATGCTGTTTCCGGCTGGCTGCAAAATCAGGGGATTCCAGCTTTCATGGTTGAGATCGGCGGTGAAGTGCGGACTCTGGGGACTAAGCCGGGCAACCAAGATTGGCGGATTGCTGTGGAAAAACCTGTTACAGGCGGACGCGCTGTTCAGGCTGTGATTAGTTTGAATGGCAGGTCCATGGCTACTTCCGGAGATTACCGCAACTACTTTGAAGAAAACGGAAAGCGTTACTCTCATATAATCAATCCTGTAACCGGGCATCCCATTACCCATAACCTTGTTTCAGTCAGTGTAGTGGAAAAATCCTGTACTATGGCTGATGCCTTAGCCACCGGATTGATGGTTCTGGGGCCTGAAAAAGGGATTGAGTTAGCAGAAAGAAATGACTTGTCTGCTTATTTCATTGTGAAAACCGCGGATGGGTTTGTCCAGACAGTTATAGGTGATTTCCCTCAACACGAAACTTTGAACTGAGGAGATTTCTCATGGAAACTTTAATGATGACCGCCATTGTTTTTGGTCTAGTCTTTCTGGCTCTGGCCATTGGAGTTATTTTCAAACGTAACT
Source organism: Maridesulfovibrio salinus (assembly GCF_055394525.1). Taxonomy (NCBI): domain Bacteria; kingdom Pseudomonadati; phylum Thermodesulfobacteriota; class Desulfovibrionia; order Desulfovibrionales; family Desulfovibrionaceae; genus Maridesulfovibrio; species Maridesulfovibrio salinus. Next base: position 87,407 of record NZ_AP042461.1, on the reverse strand, counting down.
GCATCAGGGGGTCCTGCCAGGGATCGATTCAGGCGGGAGACGGTTCAGGGTGCAGATGCGGCAAATATGATTTCGATAAAAAGCTTGTCGATAAAAACAACTCATCACTGAAGCCGCTTTAGCAGGCTTACAGGAGAATTGATATGACGACCTCAATCCAGACCGCCAAAGATGTGATCGACCAGACCAAGGCATTTCACAAGCGATTGGTGTCTTTTTATAAAGATCTGTCGGATACGGTGGAAAAAGAAAGGGTGAAAATTCTTTTGGATTATATGAGCAGACACCATGAAAACCTGCTCTCAATTATTGAAGATTACGAGTCCCGCCTGTCCGAGCGCATCCTGAGCACATGGTTTATGTATGTGCACCAGGAGTGTGATCTGAGTCCGTTTTTCGATGCTGCTCTGGGGCCTGAAATGACAGCCCAGCAGGCCATTAAGGTAGCCGTTGATCTGGATAAGTGCTTACTGGAAACCTACGAAGCCATGCTCCAGAATGACATTCCTGATGATGTGAGCGAGGCTTTTCAGGGTCTGCTTGATATGGAAAATCGTGAAAAGATCAAGCTCGCCAAAAGTGCCTTGAAGATTGAGACGATGTAGTCACGGTTTTACGAGTTGAAAGTAGCCCGCCACTCTCTTTTGAGAGTGGCGGGATTTTGTTTTAAATGCTGGAGAATCATGTCAGGTATAAGGTCCATAAATGGGACAGCGGCATGACCAGAATCAGGGCCGGTATCATGTTGGCGACCGGGAACTGTTTGATACCGCAGATGCGGAAGCCAGTCGCTAGCATTATGAGACCTCCGCAGGCAGAGAAGTCGGCAAGCATGTCCGGGGTGGTTAAGGGCAGAATCAGGGAAGCCGCCAGAAACAAGGCGGTTTGCACCGCAAGTTGGGGTATTGCCAGAATTGCTACTGTAAATCCCATGGCTGAAGAAAATATCGGGGCGGTAAAAAGATCCAGAATAGCTTTAACAATGAGCAGAGTAGGGTCACCGGTCATACCTTCAGTCAAGGCTCCGTATATTCCTGTTCCGCTCAGGCAGAAAAGGACCAGTAAGGCTACAAATTTATCAAGAAATTCTTCCTGTCCCATGTTTCCGGAAGGTCTGGTCAGTTTATCAATAACTGTTCTGGCGCTGGTTGCAGCACGCTGGATTATTGATTCCAACTGGATAATCTCACCCATGAGAGATCCTGCGACAAGTGCCAGCATAACCGGGGCCAGCAGTTTTACCTTTACGATCATTGCCACGCCGAGGCCCATGGAAGCGCATCCGAAAACCATTGGCATGCGTGTGCGGATGTTCGAGTTGAGCTTCGGGCCGAGAAGAGCTCCGGCTATACTGCCTACAAGCAGTGCCGCGCCGTTAATATATGGTCCTGTCATGTTAAATCCTGTTCTTCTGATTTGTTATCTGTAGCTTGAGTTCTGAAGTAAGGCTCTGAATGCTTTGCGAAAGCGGCAGGGCTGACTTGCTCCGCAAAGTTGTAATCTAAAATGTGAAACCGAATTCAGCTTTTGATCTGGAATAGAAAATAGAGAGTTTTTCAGATTTGATGCGGCTCAGTAATTCATCGCATTCATCAGTTGTTAGAGCCATTGTGACCAGTTGGGGCGGAGTCTCAAGATCAAAGTAATTTCCGGAATGAAAGCGTCCGTCATGGCCGAAGCCTTCTTCTCCTGTGAAAAGGGTCGCTCCTCGGACTCCAGCCTTGCGTGCCTCTTCAATTATCCAATCAGCCATGGGAACTCCATCATGTTCACGGTTCTGTTGAGTAAAGAAAGTGATTATGTATCCATCCATCATAAATTATCCTTTAAAATTGCTGGTTGAAGATGTTTGATTGCTGATCGAAGCAGTTGGAAAAGGGCGGAAGGCCACACAAGACTCAGTAATATTTTCCAAGTCCTCCTCGTTTGATGGCAAAGTCAAAATTCCAAGATGTTTTAAGAAAATTACGGATGCCGGACACAAGAAAATACCGGAACGAAGCGTAGTTGGAGATTCGTTGGTTACAGCGTTTTCTCGCATCAACGGCGCAAGTGCTGCTTTCTCAGCAATTAAATATCACGGATGGGATTTGAATATTATGGAAGCAGTATTTTGAACAATGACGTGCGTCACTTAAGGCTTAAAAATCAGATTATAAAAAAAGGACATGATGAAATATCGTCAAGTCTTTCTTTGTCCAGAATGGTTATATTGCCCCGGGATTTAGAAATTATTTCCGCTGATTGAAGGCGGGATATGACCCGGGCGGCTGTTTCCCGGGAGGTTCCTACCATTTCCGCCAGATCATTGTTGGTTAATGGAAGTGCGGGGCCTATTCTGGATGAAAGCATATGCAGTACATTCATAATACGGGTTTCGACACTCTCATCTATAAGATCAAGTATTCTCGTGTATGCTCCGTCCAGAAGATCTCCCATTGTTCCAAGTATTCCAATCGCTACGTCCGGATTATCCCGGACCCACTCCCTGAATTCAGAACAGGGGATAGAAATTATGGCCGCATCCTCAACGACCCGGGCGGAGAATAATCTGGGGCTGGATTTGAAACAGGTAATGCCGTTCAGAGTCATTCCGCCAGTAGCTACAATATAAGTAAATGATCTGCCTGAAGCCGCTTCTTTTGAGAGAATAACTTTTCCGTTCTCCACCAGATAAAAATAATTCGAATCTTCACCTGACTTGAAAATATAATCACCTTTGTTGAAAAGAAGCCTGCGCGCTTTGCCCGCGAGTGACTTGAGGGCCGATAATTCAGCCTTGTTTAAGTTTATATCAGTCTTGAATATTTCGATAATCTCTTCTGTGTTCAGTGTGTATCTGTCCATTGAAGCATCCTGCTTTATATTTGTATCTGTTGATGCATGAATAACTTCGGTTGCATACCCTGTCGATCAGATTCTCAGGATTGCAGTTATGAAAACGCGCTCGTACTTGTTTATATTTGCTACACACCCGGTTTCCTGAAACGTAGGTAGGCTTTCTGAAGAAATGGTGTAAAATTATTTATTTGTAATATTTACTTTTGCATTAATGTAGATTGACGGGGTGTTTTTTACATTAGTGTGAAAAGATAAAAAAGGCTCTTTTGTATAACTCCCTAAAAAGTATGGCTTAGTTTTGTGTTGGAGATGTGGCATCCCCTTTGCTTAGCTACAAATATGTACCCCTCGTTGCATGGATTAAAGCTTTCCGCGTTATTGGCCATTTGTCAGGCCATTGAGCAGGCGCTGGATCTGGAGTCGGCCCTTGATGGTGTTCTGAGTATTCTGTCCGAGAATCTGAGCATGAAAAGGGCCACTGTAACCCTTTACGACCCGGAAACAGGACAGCTTTCCATTAATGCCTCATACGGCCTTTCAATTGAAGAAAAACAGCGCGGAGTCTATCGGCTGGATGAAGGTGTGACCGGACGTATTTTTCAGACCGGAGAGCCTTATTATGTGCCCGACATAAGCAAGGAACCGTTGTTTCTTGATAAAACAGGGTCGCGCAAAATTCAGCGCGGTCTTACTTCTTTTATAGGGGTCCCCATTATTCTTCACGGGCAGCCCATTGGCGTGCTGAATGTGGACCGTATTTTTGGCGATGATGTCGCTGCTGAAGAAGATATTGATTTTTTGAAAATTGTTGCAACGCTGATCGGACAGTTCATAAGTCTTAACGAAAAGATAATGGAGCGGGAAGCTGTACTTAAAAGAGAAAACACCTCGCTCAAGTATCAGATATCCAAGAAAAGCAAAGGTCTGTACATAGTCGGCCAGAGTTCAGCCATGGTGGAGGTGCAGAGACAGCTTGAAAAAGTTGCGCCCACAAAGGCCACCGTACTTTTACTTGGAGAGTCTGGGGTAGGTAAGACGCTGATTGCGCGCATTATCCACGAGCTTTCCGACCGCAGCGGACATCCTTTTATTAAGGTTAACTGCGCTTCCATACCTGAGAACCTTCTTGAATCTGAGCTGTTCGGTTATGAAAAAGGAGCCTTTACCGGGGCAAGTGGAACCCGGCAGGGACGCTTCGAAGAGGCTGACGGAGGAACAATATTTCTCGATGAGATCGGTGAATTTCCCATGAACCTGCAGTCCAAGCTTCTGCGTGTGTTGCAGGAAAAGGAACTGGAGCGTCTGGGGTCCAACCGAACCCGTAATATTGATGTCAGGATCCTTGCCGCAACCAACCGGGATCTTGGAGTGCTGGTTGAGCGTAACGAGTTCAGGCTGGATTTGTTTTATCGCTTGAACATTTTCCCGATTACCGTGCCGCCTCTACGTGACCGAAAGGAGGATATAACCGGTCTGCTGAATCATTTTCTGCAGAAAATGTCTGAAGATTACGGGCGTAAGATGTACTTTACTCCGGCCGCGCTGGATGCGCTGATGCTTTATGACTGGCCCGGCAATGTCAGAGAAATGCAGAACCTCATTGAGCGTCTGGTTATCATGTCCGATTCGGAGTATATCACTCTTGAGTTTTTGAAATCCTACCTTGCTCCGGGGCAGGCCGGTTCCAGCCCGGCAGGAACACCGGAAGCAACTGCCAAATCCATAGATGAACCTCCGCATTGTACATCGTTGCAGGAAGTGGAGCGCAATGAAGTTGTCGCAGCACTGGAACGCAGCGGCTGGATTCAGTATAAGGCTGCCGAGACTCTGGGGCTTTCCGCGCGGCAGATGGGATACAGGGTTAAACGATATGGTCTTGAATCAATGATAGCTGAAGGGCGGGCCAGACTTCGACGAATGAAGAAAGAATAATAAATTTCCTGACTGGCTTAAGTCGCAGCCATCGGGGTTGCGACTGATAAAAAATCCCCGCATCGGGCGGGGATTTTTTACGTTTATAGGATAATATAAGTTGCCTGAATATTTGACTCCGGGGTCTGTTTTTTATTTCTGGCAGGCTTTAAACCATTCTCCCTTGTATTCATATTTCCATGCGGCACGGTTCAGAATCGGCTTGATGTCAGGCTGTTCATTGAGAAGAACCGTTTTAATTATGGCATCATTTCTCCCTTGCGGGTGACTCCAGACTGCTGTACCGCCGCCCTGATTGGAAGGAAGTTCCACAACGATAGAGTCTTTTGACTGTGTTCTCCATCTTTTCACTTCATGCCCGTTAAATATGATTCTTCCGTCAGGCAGAATTACAACCGAGTTTGCCGAGGAGTCCTTCCAAAGGCCCCATGCCCAGCAGCTTCCCAGATTCTTGAAATTCCCACTATCCGCATTTTTTGTTTCCGGCTGTGCCTTGAGGCCGGGGAATCTCCATGTAGACATGGCATGCCGGACCTGCTGCTTTGTTTTTTGATGACCTTTCAGGTGCATGCCGAGGAGTATATATTTTTTATCCCTGAAACTTGAAGCCGTCACTGTGGAACTGAAATTTGTTCCTGATCCGGTTGATCCTGTGAAAGAACGCTTCAGGGCAGGGCTGCCGGAAACATGAGTCTGGGTTTCTGAAAGACGTGTCTGAAAAGGCATGCCTTTGTTTTTCATTTTGGTGGTCCAGCCATCCAGTAATTGGGCAAGTGTAATTCCCATTCGCGGATATTCATAGAGTTCTACAAAAGCATCTCGTGCAGGAGAAATACATCTTTTGACAATTTTAGAGTCATTATTACCTGTTTTTTCCGTCCAGCCGGGAGGGCATTGCAGTCCTTCCCCGATATCCGCCGCATCTGAGAATGAAGTTAAACAAGTCAAAAATGCCGCAAAAAGTAGTAAGATCCTGATGCTTTTTTTCATTCTTTATCTCCGTAAAATTTATACAAACCGTACCTGCTTTTGATGTTTTTTTCCACATTTTCCGAGCCATAAATAAAGCTGTATTTCTGCATTACCAAAGTTGAAGCCCCCGCCAGAGCAACTTGGCGGGGGCTTCGCAGTGTATGGAAACGAAGTCGTTTCTAACGTATTTTATGTATGCTTGAGGGATATTTTCAATCGAGCAGCAGATCAGCCGCATTTGTTTCCGGTTCCGCTGCAGCATGCATCTGCTATGCTGCCTCTTCTCCCTTTGTGAACTTCCATATTGCCGCCATTATAAATTGTTTCAAGCGCACCTTCTATGAATCCACTCACAACATGGGGGGCGATACCGTTTTCCTCAAGCATTAGTGACGGAGTCTCGCCTATAGCAGCGGCAAGTACAGCCCGGCAGTCGATCAGGGCTTCGGCAAGATCATTCCATCTTCTGGGACCGCAACCGGCTGTCGGTGCTTTACGTTTTTCAATCAGTTTAAAACCGCCTTCCTCGGCTTCACCCCAGATATGGAATTCTCTAGCCTCGCCAAGGTGCTGATTGATAAGCATACCTTCACGTGAAGCCACTGCCACATAGGGTCTGGGCTTTTCGATATCTATGGGTTTCAGCTCGGAACAGGATTTTAAAGTGCCGCAGAGGGATGCTGATTTATCATCCCCCAGAAGGCCGACAGCATCTGCCCGACAGCGCTTGCAGTGAGTCATCTGTTCGATGACTTTCCCAGCTTCCTTACGAAGCGGTCCGATAGTCTCGTGCCCCGGTTCGGTAATTTCAGCGAAAGGTGTATCCTCTGTGGGTTTAAGGGGAATCATGTTCTGAATATCCGCCCCGAGTTCAGCAACAACCTTAGCCACTTCGTGCACGTGGTCCTCATTGATGCCGGGGATGACTATAGTGTTCACCTTGACCACAATCCCGCGTTCCTTGAGCCCTTTTATCGCTGCAAGCTGGCGGTCCAGAAGCACTTTTGCCCCTTTCTCTCCGTGATATACGACTTTGCCGTCTTTAACCCATGAGTAAATTTTGGCGCCGATTGCCGGGTCTACAGCGCTAATGGTGATTGTTACATGCGAAACGCCAAGTTCGGCTATATCATCAAGGTATGGAAGAATCCCCATACCGTTCGAAGACAGACAAAATAGCAGGTGAGGGTGCTTTTCATTCAAAAGCCGCATGGTTTCCAGAACTTCTTCCGGATTTGCGAAAGGATCTCCTGGGCCTGCAATGCCTGCAACTGTGATTCTCGGTTCTTTTTCAAGTACCGTGTCCATGTACTCCGCTGCCTGAAAAGGTTTAAGGATTCCACTGGTTACGCCGGGGCGTGATTCGTTCACGCAGTCATACTTGCGGTTGCAGTAGTTGCACTGGATGTTGCATTTGGGAGCTACGGGAAGGTGTACTCTGCCACATGAACCGGCGGTTTCCTTATTGAAGCATGGGTGTTTGGTAGTGTCTTTCATGATGTATCTCCCTTTTGTCTGCGGCGACCTGGCGACATATTGGCAAGGTTTCGCCGATAGCTTTTGTTTGGTTATGCGTAATGGTGAAAGTTTATCTTTTCATTCTGATTATTATTTAAACTGTTTAAAGCCTTATGAAGTTCAGATCACGCCGGAGGCTACATGTAGCCGTATCCGACAGGACTGTCGGCCTGCTTCTTTTCAAGGACTGCATTCACGATCATATCGAACATGTTCAGTGCGCCTTTGTAACCGATATGCAGGATGCGTTGCCCGCCGAAACGGTCGTGAACAGGGAAGCCTACGCGGATGAGCGGGATTCCCCATTCCTTGGCATAGCGGTAGCCTTTGGAGTGGCCGATGAGCAGATCGGGTTTAAGTTCTTCGGCCCGTTCCGCGATATCGTGAAAGTCGACACCTTCATGTATTTCCGGTGTGGAGCGGGCTACACCATCGGTTACGGCTGCCACGGCTTTATCGAGGCCTTTTTTTCTGGCACCGGTCCCTGCGAGGATCACATCAACGCCTATTTCTGCCAAAAATGAGCAGAGTCCGGTTACAAGGTCTTCTTCGCCGTAAACAACAGCCCGTTTTCCGAACACATATTTGTGTCCATCGACATACGCATCAATCAGCCTTCCACGCTCCCTTTCATAACGGGCCGGCATAGAAGTCCCTAAGGCTGCTTCAAGAGTTTCGAAAAAGATGTCCGATTCACGTAGTCCCATGGGAAGACCGATCTGATGGTTGGTTACACCGAATCTTTTAGACAGAACGGTTCCGCCGGTCTCACGTGGCAGGCAACGGCCGAATTCAATTGTCGCGTCCGCGCCGGACATCTTTTTAATGGAATCAATGGGGGTTCCGCCGGAAGGAATTTTCACATAGTCCTCCAGTGCCGGGCCATCCAGAGTTTCCGAAATGTCAGGTAGGATTGTGGCTTCAACACCGAAATCATCACAGATGTCCTGCAGATGCCGGATATCCTCACAGGAAAGCATATTCGGCAGGATGTTGATGGTGTTATTGGCAGCAGCTTTTTCCTTGTTGAGCTGGTCAACCATGGAACTGACAGCTCCGTGCCAGCCGTCGGTATGGGTGCCGTTATAGCTTGGAGTGGAAACCTCTACGATTTCAGGGAGGTCAAGGTCTCCGAATTCTTCATTGAACTCGAAAAGGTATCTGGGAACATCATCACCGATGGTTTCGGTAAGGCAGGTTGTCGCCACTCCGACCATTTTCGGTTCATATTTTTTCATTACATTGAGGATGCCCTTCTTCAGGTTCGGAGCACCTCCGTAAATAGCGTGTTTTTCACCAAGAGCAGAAGAAGCAATATCGACCGGCTCACGGTAGTGGCTGATGATGTAACGGCGCATATAGGTCGCGCAGCCCTGAGAACCGTGCAGGAAAGGTATGGCTCCTTCAACGCCGCGGAATGCGAGTGATGCTCCGAGAGGAGTACAAAGTTTACAGGCATTAGTTGTGGATGTGTAATTTTTGCTTTTAGTGGTCATGATGATCTCCTGAATGCCTTCGGCAACCCTGCCGGGGGGGGCTACCGGCGGTCCCTCCGGGGGCCAGAGAAACTTTTTGAATTTCTCTGGACTCTTCAAAAACTTTTAATAGGGCTTCGCCGTCGTTGGCTTATAAAAAATTATTCTAAAGAACTTGTTTAAACGGGCCTGATAGGGAGATTAGTTTTAACTCTTTCTCCCGGTGTGCCGATCCCTAAGAGTGAAACCTGTCAGGGAGTCCAGAGGGGCTTAGCCCTTCTGGTCCCGCTGAAGGCGCCCTCGGAGAGCCGCCGGAGGCCTATGTGGCACTCTTGATGCGCTGTGCTCTTCTCGGTGCGAACTGCCAGACCGGGCTCATGGCCGAGGAGTGGATCTCACGTGCGAAGTTGAGCATTCCTTCGAAACCTTCCAGTGCTTCCTTGCGTTCGTGGTTGTGATCGCAGAACCCGACACCGAGTTTGTAGGCAATTGGGCGTTCCTTGACGCCTCCCACAAATATGTCCACGTCTTTTTCCTTGATAAAGTTGGACAATTCTAGCGGGTTGGCATCATCCACAAGAATGGTTCCGGGATCGGAGATGCGTGCCAGTTCTTCGTAATCTTCCTTTGTGCCGGTCTGTGAACCGACCATGACCACTTTCATGCCGAGGTGACGAAATGCTTTCATCAGCGAGAAGGCCTTAAAGGAGCCTCCAACGTACATGGCGACTTTTTTACCTTCGAGATCTTTGCGGATGCGTGCCAGTTCAGGCATGAGCTTTGAGAGTTCATCGCGTACGAGGTCTTCTGTGCGTTTGACAATGTCCGGGTCGACATCCTTGAAGAAATCAGCAACCTGATAGAGGGAGTCCGCCATGTCTTCGATGCCGAGGTAGGAGACGCGCATATAGGGTTTGCCGTACTCTTCCTCAATCATTTTGGCCAAATCCAATGTCGCCCCGGAACACTGCACAAGGTTGAGGGCCGCGCCGTGGCTGCGCCCGATATCCTTCACACGTCCGTCGCCTGTGATGTTGGCGACGACTTCCACCCCCATCTTTTTGAAATATTCACGGATTATCCAGATTTCTCCGGCGAGGTTGAAGTCTCCGAGTATATTCACGGATATGGGAGAGATATCGGAGGTGTCTTCTGTCCCGACGAGTTTGAACATGGCTTTGCAGGCTGCGAGGTAACCTTCACGTTTGCTGCCTTTGAATCCTTCGGACTGAACAGGCAGGACCGGAATGCCTTTTTCTTCGGACATTTTTCTACAGACCGCTTCAAGGTCATCGCCTATCAGACCGACTATGCAGGTGGAATATACAAAGGCGGCTTTTGGGCTGTGACGGTCTATAAGTTCATCAAGTGCCGCTTCAAGTTTTTTCTCACCGCCGAAGATAACGTCTTTTTCCTGAAGGTCAGTGGAAAATGAGAGTCTGTGCAGTTCCGGGCCGCTGGAAAGCGCACCTCGGATATCCCAGGTGTATACGGCACATCCTATAGGGCCGTGCACGAGGTGGAGCGCATCGGCAATGGGATAGAGAACAACCCTTGAGCCACAGAACACGCATGCTCTCTGACTGACGGCTCCGGCCAGTGAGGGCCTGTTGCAGGCCATGTCCAGAGCTCCTTCACCCGTACGGTGAATCTGGTCTTTGCGTTCGTCTAAAATATGTTCATTCATGGCTGACTCCGTTGTTGATACACTGTGTTTATATGGCTTGTTGCTCTGTTTCGGTTATTTCGTGATTATTGGCTGTTACGCCTCAGGCAGATCAGTTTTGTACTGCTCCAGCCTTTTTGCTTATAAAATTGCAGGGCAGGTTGATTGTCGCAGTCTGCAAGTAGTTGCAGCCGGGTTGCTCTGTTCTCTTCTGCGAATTCATAAAGTCCCTGCATTAACCGGGAACCGATGCCCTGTTTTTGAAAATCCTTACGGACCACAACATCTTCCACCAGAATGGAAGGTCCGCCCTCTGCGGTGGAGATGACAACCTGTCCGGTACACATGCCGACCACTTCTCCGTTGCTTTCCGCTACAAGAATACGGGCTCGTGGGTTACCCAGAAGCATTCTCAGTCCCTCAAGCTGTCTGGACCTGTCAGCTGAAAAGTCTGCTTCTACTGAGAAAAGCATTTTCAGCAGGTTTGCCATAGGTTCGAGATCAGCGGAGTGGGCGGTGCGGATGGATACAGTGGTCGACATGTGTACAAACTCCCCTAGCCGATCAAATAAGCGGCGCAGGGCTCGCCGTCTTCCAGACCGTCAAGAATCTCATCAATGGCTTCCTCGGAATCCACTCCCTTGAACCACCAGTTTTCAGGCTGTACGACCAGGATTGGACCGTTGTCACACTGTTTGAGACAGCTTGTGGCAACAACAAGTCCGTCAATGCCGCGGTCGATAATTTCTTCTTCAATGTACTGCAGGAACCCATCTGTCTGCTTGTGACAGATGCCTTTGGGGTCACCTGCTGCACGAAAACTCTGACAACAAATGATCATTTTCTCCGGGGTAGCCATATTTTTCTCCTCTCTGGTAGATTGTGCTTTAGGGCCTCCGGCGGTCCTGCCGGGGGGCCCGCCGGGGCCAAAGAAACTTTTTGAAATAACTTTCTCTGGGCTCTTCAAAAACTTTTATTAGGGCTTCGCCGTTTTTGTGTTTTAGTGTGCTTTTATTGTTTGCATTTCTTACCCTTCTTGCCACCTCCGTAGAGCACATCCACTGTGCCTTCCACATTCTCTTCGGAGATGATGACTCGCACTCCTTTTGATTCCAGAACCTGTCTGGGCTTTTCTCCTGCGCTGGAGGTAAGCAGTACAAAACAGTCATTTAAAATTTCCGCCAGATCTTCCCAGCGGGATGATCCGCCGCCGGGCTCAGGAGCGGGGCGTGTTTCGAGCAGACAGTTCAGGCCGTCGGCCCGGGGGCCGTAAACTAGGATCTGGTGTGCATGGCCGAGATGCAGGTCGATATCCATTCCTGTGGAGCTTACAACGGCAACGTTGGGGCGTTCTTTTGTAGGGCGGGGCAGGGTGCTGGTCGGAGGAACTTCAACCTCTGCCCCGCATTTGACCCAAGGCGCCATAAGCTCAATGTGCTTGGCCGCAAGCGAGCGTGCAGTTTCAGTCTGCTCTTCACTTACCGCAGAAAAATTACTGTCCTCATCAGGATAGAACGGGGCAATACCCATGATATCTGCGCCGTACTCCTTTGCTCTCTTTGCGATTTCTTCAATGTGTTCAAAGTTATCGGGATAAAGAGTGGTGTTGACCTTCACGGTCAGCCCTGCTTTTTTGAAAGCTTTGATAGACTTGGCCTGCTCTTCGACAAGTATTTTTGAAGCATCAGGAAGCGGTACTGTTTTGGTGGACGGGCGGATCCAGGCATAGATGGTCTCGGCAATGACCGGGTCCACCGCGTCTACCAGAACAGTGATGTGGGAAATATTAAGATCAGCCAGTTTCTCGGCGTATTCTTCTCCATTGAAACCGAGGGTTGTCAGACAGAGTGAGATGTCAGGGAAGCTGCTTCTGACCATTTCAAGAGTTTTGCAGGTGAGGTCAAAGGTAGTCAGGGGATCGCCGGGACCGGTGATGCCGACCACGCTGATTTTCTTACCTTCACTTATTGTCTGCTCAAGTGCGGATACGGCAGCTTCAGGAGTTATTGCTGCGGGGTTTTTAGTTTCCGCAGCAAAGCGGATGCGCGCATTTGAACGGGGAGCAACCGGGAGATGCATGCGGGAAACGGAAGCTTTAGCGGATTTACCGAAGCAGGGATGGGAAGAATAAGAAGTCATGTTAAAGCTCCACGAGTTAGAAAATATTTAGTAAAAATCTAAAAAATATCTAAATTGAATGTTTGATTATAAACCCGAGATCTTGTTTGCCGGGCCATTCTGCAATGTATCTGAGACTGATTGTTGCTTAAGGCGAGCCGTGGCGATCAAGACGGCTAAGCCCGGATAAAAGTTTTTGGGATTCTCAAACCCTTTTTACAAAAAGGGTTTGAGGCCCCCGGCAGGGCCGCCGGAGGCCTCCAATAATTTAGTATACGAGTTCGAATTTTTCTTCGGGTGTGTCGCGGTCCATGCGGTCCATGAGCAGTCCGAGAATTTTTTCGAGCAGGCGCAGTCCGCCTTTGTATCCCACTGTGGGGAAGTACTGATGTCCCTGGCGGTCTGTGATGGGGAATCCCCAGCGCAGGAAGGGGACATCTTCATCCCGGGCAATATATTTGCCGTAGGAGTTACCGATCAGCAGGTCCACAGGTTCATTTTTCATCCACTGGTGCATGGTGAACATGTCACCTTTGGCTTTTACCTTGACCTCGTAAGGCATATCGGCGGTAAGCTCTTTGATGCGTTTCTCGAACTTTTTGCCGGGAGTTCCGGTGACGACATAGACGGGGCACATGTCGATGGAGCGCAGAAACTCAACCATTGAGATGAGGTTGTCGGGATCACCGAAAATGGCGACCTTTTTGCCGTAGAGGTACTGGTGCATGTCGGAAATCATGTCCACGAGCTGTCCCCGCTCGTTGGAGATGGATTCGGGAACCGAAACACCGGCCACTGTGCGCAGTACATCAATGAAGCGGTCAGTTGCTTTCAGACCGTAGGGCATATCCAGTACAGTGCAGGGAACCTTATGCTTGGAATCGAGCCAGCGGGCCGCATCAGCGGAACACCACTCACCCAGTGCGAGGGTTCCCATGGCCTGTCCGGTTTCCTTGAGTTCCTTCACGGTGACACCGCCATCGGGGAACATCTTGTATTCACCGCTGAGGGGGCCGTTAAGCACGCCGGAAGTATCCGGGAACAAGGTGATGTCTACTCCGATGAGTGAGCAGAGACGTTTGATCTCTTCCATGTCGCAGGGTTCAACCCAGCCGGGGATAATATTGACTTTTCCGTTCTTCTTGTCAGAAGGCTCAGCCATCTGGGCCATGGCCTTAACCATGTTTGAGAAACCGGTGACATGTGAACCCACATAACTCGGGGTGGGTGCGCCGATTACCGTTTTGCCTTCGGGAATCTTACCGTCCTTGTGGCCTTTAGTGATGATCTGGTTGAGGTCATCACCGATAGTCTCTGAGAGACAGGTGGTGTGCACCGCGATTATCTCGGGCTCATAGACGGTAAAGATGTTGTTCATGGCCTGCAGCAGGTTGGCCTGACCACCGAATACCGATGCACCTTCAGTGAACGAACTGGTCGCAGCGGAAACAGGTTCTTTATAGTGCCTGGTCAACATAGATCTGTGGTATGCACAGCAGCCCTGTGAACCGTGCGAGTGGGGCAGGCAGCCTTTAATACCGAGAGCCGCATACATTGCGCCTATGGGCTGGCAGGTCTTGGCCGGGTTGATGACCAGTGACTTGCGTTCTTTTATTTCTGTGGGGGTGTGTCTGAGTAACATTTCATTCTCCTTAATCTAGTCTCCGTGCAGGGCTTCACAAATTGATAAGATGCGAGGCGAAGGATAAATCAGGAACAAATCATACTTTTCCGTATGTGAGTTTCCGGTTTTATCGAAGCAACGAAGCAGATCGCTTTTTTGTGTCGTCCAGCTATTCCCAGACGAAAGTAGCGGTCAGCTCGGGGTTTTCCTGCCAGGGAGCCTTCATGTAGCTCCAGACCTTGCTGCCTACGAGACGGTCGATTTCCTTGTAGAAGTTGATCGCGCCCTGGAATCCCGCGTAAGGTCCGCCGGAATCGTAGCTGTGCAGCTGTTTCATCGGTACGCCGGTTTTCTGAATGGAGAATTTCTCCTTGATACCCGCGCAGAAGAGGTCCGGCTTGAGCAACTCAACAAGTTTTTCAGCTTCGTACTGGTTAAGGTCGTCAATGATGATTGTTCCCTTATCCATGTCCGGGTTGAGACCGTCATAGTGTTTGAATTTATACCCGGCATCTTCAAGGGCTTTAATCTCTTCCTCGGTTTTGCGTGGGCGATAATGTTTCTCGTCTGCCACAACATCGATTTCCTCAATGTTACGGGAGTCTGCATCCACCTTGATATCCGGAATTACGCGGCGTCCCTCGTAGTCATCGCGGTGGCCGAATTCGTAACCGGCAGAGAGGGTCTTCATGCCCATTTCATTGAACAGCTCCTGATAGTGGTGTGCTCTGGAACCACCCACGAACAGCATCGCGGTTTTGCCTTCGGTACGGGAGCGTACGTCTTTGGCTACAGCTTCAACTTCAGGCATTTCTTCGGCGATAACTTTTTCAATCTTGTCAATGAGCTTTTTGTCGCCAAAGTATTCACCGATTTTGCGCAGTGACTTGGCTGTGGCTTCAGCGCCGATGAAGTTCACTTTGATCCAGGGGATGCCATATTTGGTCTCAAGCATGTCTGCCACATAGTTGATTGAACGGTGGCACATTACACAGCTGAGGTCCGCGTGCTGGGCAGAGGCAAACTGGTCATAGGTTGAGTTGCCGGAGAATGTGGCCAGGTTTGTGATGCCGCACTTCTTGAGTATGCGGTCGATCTCGAAACCGTCACCGCCGATATTGTATTCACCGAGCAGGTTGATTTTGTATTCTTCGGTTCTCGGCTTTTCGTTGGTTCCCACCAGATGGGTGAAAACTTCGTTGTTCGCAATATGGTGACCTGCGGACTGGGATACACCTTTATAACCTTCGCAGGAGAAGGCGAAGACGTTACAGTCGCCGAATTTTTCCTTCATCTTTCTGGCAACGGCGTGGACATCGTCACCGATGAGCCCCACCGGGCAGGTCGAGAATATGCAGATTCCCTTGGGGTGAAAGAGGTCGTAGGCTTCCTGAATGGCCGCCTCAAGTTTCTTTTCACCGCCGAAGATGATGTCCTGATCCTGCATGTCGGTAGAGAAGCAGTAGGTCATGTAGTTTTCGCCATCGGGACCGGCATCGGTCTGGTTACGACGGGTCAGCCAGGAGTAGAAGCCACAGCCGATGGGGCCGTGAGTGATGTTCACGATGTCGCGGGTGGGGCCCATGATAACCCCTTTACAACCTGCGTAGGTGCAGCCGCGCATGGTGATGATACCGGGGATGGTTCTTACGTTTGCAACGATTTCCGGAGGAGCTTCACTCTCGTTTGCTTCGTTGATCATTATCTGTTTGGCGCGCTTGCGGGCTACTTTAGGCGGGTACTTCTTGAGAAGTTCGTCTTTGACGTCCGCCGGGTCCCACTGCACCACTTTAGTCTTGGTACTCATTCTGAAATCTCCTTCTGGTGCTAGGATATGGACTTAGCGCCGGTCTCACCGGTTCTGACTCTTACTGCGTCACCCATTGAGTTGACGAAAATTTTTCCGTCTCCGGGCTTTCCGGTCTGGTTAACTTTTATGATTGCGCTGACGACCGTTTCAACAGATTCGTCCGGGACAACAACGGTGACTATTCTTTTGGGGTAGAGCTTACCTTTTTCCCCGAGTACTGCTGCGGCTTCCTCGTATCCGGATTCCGCGCCTTCAAGCACGGTGGAGTTAACGAATCCTTTTCCCCTGCCCTGGGCCTCGTGGGCGAAGAAGGCATCTATGCCCGCTTCCGTGAGGGCCTGTTTGGTGCGGTTAACCATGTTCATCCGCACGACTGCGATTACTTCTTTCATTTAGGCCTCCGCTACCGGGGCTGCTTCGTTTACGCCGGAACTGATGGTGAAAACGTCTTCCACATCGCTTACGAAGATTTTACCGTCACCGAATGCTCCTTTCACGCCGGAACGGGCTGCATCCATAATAGTATTGATGACAAAATCCTTGTCGTCGGCAGGGACAACGCTCATGAGCATGGTCTTGGGAATCTCATCGTAGGTGACTTCGCCGATTTTGATACCGCGCTGTTTACCGCGTCCTGCCACTGAATATTTGGTTACAGCGGGGAAGCCGTTGTCCATGAGTGCGGCAAGGACATCGTCCGCCTTTTCCGGTCTTACAATTGCTCTCACCATGATCATCATTTTGTCTCTCCTTGTGTGCTGTTGAAATTGATGCGCTGTGCGCTTATTGAAATTGAATTTTCGGATATTTGTCTAAGCTTCCAGAAGGCCGTAATCGAGAAGGAGCTGTTCCAGTTCTTCAATTTCGAGAGGGGTAGGAACAACAAACATTTCATTTTTGTCGATTGCGTCTGCGAGACCTTTGTACACATCGGCCTGCGGAACTTCGTCGTTCCACTCGATTACGGTTTTACGGTTGATTTCAGCACGCTGAACGTCGTTGTCGCGGGGGACAAAATAGATCATCTGGGTTCCGAGTTTGCGGGCCAGTTCTTCGATCATCTCTTTTTCGTTATCAACATTACGGGAGTTGCAGATGAGTCCGCCGAGGCGTACGCCGCCGGACTGGGCGTATTTCATGATACCTTTGCAGATGTTGTTGGCCGCATACATGGCCATCATTTCACCGGAGCAGACGATGTAGATTTCTTCCGCTTTACCGTCACGGATGGGCATTGCAAAACCACCGCAGACAACGTCACCGAGTACGTCATAGAAAACATAGTCAAGGTTTTCGGACTCCTCGTATGCGCCGAGGTTCTCAAGCATGTTGATTGAAGTGATGATTCCGCGACCTGCACAGCCTACACCCGGTTCAGGGCCGCCGGATTCAACACACCAGGAGTCACCGAAACCGGGTTTACGGATATCCTCAAGTTCAACATCCTCGCCTTCTTCGCGGAGGGTATCGAGAACAGATTTCTGAGCCAGTCCGCCGAGAAGCAGACGAGTTGAGTCAGCCTTAGGGTCACAGCCGACGACCATCACCTTTCTGTCCATGGTTGCCAGACCAGCTACTGTGTTCTGTGTGGTTGTGGATTTTCCGATTCCGCCTTTTCCGTAGATTGCTACCTTTCTCATAATTTCCTCCATGGGGTTGGTTTTGTTGTCGTTGATGCTGTTTCCCATAAGGCAATGAGCGTGCCAAAGTGTATTTTTGATTTTAAGGTTCTGAAATATTGAATTTAATTTCAAATTTAGGAGTTGTGGATCTGGATACCAAAAATGTAGGTAGCTACGAAATTCAAAGACAAAAATGTAGTAAGATACATTTATGTAGTTATCTCCAGGAGCATTGAAGGGAGAAATTTATATATAAATTAAGGTAGATGTGAGTGGTGAAAGTTTTGGCATCAATTGTGCTCAAAGGATTCTGTAATAATGTTTAATCCTATGGAGGATACAATGCTGATAGAAACTACCCTGCGTGAAGGCGCACAGCTTTTCGGAGCATATTTTAATCTTGAGAACCGCAAGCATATCGCATCCGGTCTTATCGCCCTTGGCGTTGAAGAAATTGAGCTGGGGTGGGTAGGACAGGAAGGTCTTCTGGAATTTGCGCAGCATTTGAGCTCTGTTAAAAAAGATACTTACCTGAGTGTCTGGTCTCCCTGCAGAGAGAAAGACATTCTTGCTGCCGCGGAGTTGCCTGTTGACCGGATCAATATAGGTGTCCCGGTTTCAGATCTGCATATTGAAAAAAGACTGGAAATGGATCGCCAGTCCATTTTGCGTAAACTTGCTGCGGCAGTGAAGACAGCCCGTGAAGCCGGGTTTAAATATATTTCAGTTGGCCTTGAGGATATTTCCAGAGCAGACGAGGATTTTTCCCTGAGCATGGCCCTGCATGCTGAAGTCTGCGGGGTTTCGCGGATACGGCTGGCGGACTCGCTTGGACAACTCACTCCTCTGGCCATGGAAAAGCTGGTCACCAGATTCAGATCAAAACTTAATATAGATATAGCTGTGCACTGCCATGATGATTTCGGAATGGCCACAGCCAATGCAGTAACTGCACTTGAGTCCGGTGCAGACTACGTGGATTCATCCGTTCTTGGTATCGGCGAGCGTTCGGGAATTGCTTCTACTGAAGAATTGGCTGCCCATCTGGCCTTAAGAGGAGGGAAAGACGGGTATTCTACAGAAGTGCTGAAAGAAATCTGCATGTATGTTTCTTCCGCGGCAAAAGTCCCGGTATCAAGAACCAAGGCTGTGGTCGGGACAGATATTTTTGCCTGCGAGTCCGGCCTGCATGCCCATGCCTTGAGCAAGTCGCCCGAACTGTTTGAGCCTTATGCTCCTGAATCGGTTGGGACCCTGCGTAAACTGGCTGTTGGAGGAAAGAGCGGGCGAGCAGCTGTAAGAACTTTTCTTGACGAGTGTGGAGTAGACAGCACTTCCACTGACCTTGCAGGCATCACCGAAGCCGTGCGTCAGCTTTCATGTCGGCTGAGCAGACCGCTCACCCGAAATGAATTGCTTAAGATCAGTTGCGGGGAGGTATTGTCATGAGTTTGATTAAACGGGCTTTGTTTATATTTTTCTGGATCACCATGATGGTCCGCCCTGTATATTCCGATGGTCTACGACAAAGTTGCGGACAGCATGATTTGTCGAATCGTTTGGCCCTCGCGGACAGTGCCTGCTCAAAAGGCCCTGAAGCAGGATTTACATCGGAACCAGTTATCCGAGGTGGAATAGAATATGTTTTATACAGAAATTACGGAATTGTGGATGACCCTTAGCTCCGGAATTTTTCCTGGCCTTACTATTTTAGCTGTTGCTCTTCTCCCAATATTATTGATTCTGAAAAGTAACTTGAAGGAAATTTTTTTCAGTAGGGCCGATGATAAAAAAGTAGATCATGAAATTGAAATAATAAGGAAAGAAGGCCCGATTTCCTTGGAACTGAGGAGAGTTGTCAATGAACTTATGCATAACTGATTTAAGAGATATACCGGTATACGGGAAAGTTGAATATTATGTTAGCGGCAATGTCCGTTCCTGCGCCCCCGCAGGAAGATGTCTACTGGATACTGAAGCGGGACAGCTTGTCCCACAGTTTTCAACTGATGACCTGCGCCGAAAGACTGTGCAGGCTGTTCATTTTCATGAAAACGGAAATGTGCGTTCGCTGCCACTTGAGGAGAAAACGCCCGTTTTTACTCCGGCAGGTATAATTTCAGCTGAGATGCTGACTTTTTACGAGTCGGGTAAGGTTAAAAGGGTTTTCCCGCTCAACGGTAAACTCTCCGGTTACTGGACTCAGGAAGATGAAGAGCAGTTGGCAGAGCTTGTTGCTATAGATACCCCGGTGGGGGCTTTATGCGTCAAGGTGATCAGTATCTGTTTTCATGAGAGCGGAGTAATCCGTTCAATTACCCTCTGGCCCGGGGAGACTGTTTCTGTTCCCACCCCCAGCGGAGAGATCAAGGTCAGATCCGGGCTGAGTTTCAGCAGGGAAGGGCGACTTGTCTCAGTTGAGCCTGCGGAGCCGACCGAAGTAGTAACCCGCATAGGTAAAGTTACCGCCTTTGATTACGATTCGGTGGGTATAAATGGAGATGTCAATTCTCTTGTTTTTGATAAGGATGGAAATATAGCACGCCTGAGTACATCTCTTACATCCGTAGCAGCAACTCATTTGTCTGGCAGTCAATCCGTTTTTATTCCCGAGTACAGAGATTCCCTGTGTGGAAGTGGAGAAAAGGAAGTAACTCCCATGACTATTGATTTCGGTGATGCCGGGATCGAAATTGTCAACGGATCTAAGCCGGTTCATATAAGTTATAGTGAGCACGAAATAAGCACGTCTCCATTTCTGCCAAATCTTGATAGTATGTTTGGGGAGCTCAAGTGCTCAATCTGATAGTTTGACCTAAATATGAACGCCCCTGAATATAATTGTGTCCAGGGGCGTTTATAGTTGATGGTGTCTCTCCTTCACTGCTGCACATCAATTTCCGTGATATTTCCTTTCGGGCGCAGCCCAAGTTCAGAAACCCTTTCCACAAGTATCTGTCTCGCTTTAAGAAGCATATCAGCTGTCATGTTGCAGGAGTACCTTTTTATATCTTCCTCGACCATTGCTGCTGCACGCTTGGAAAGATTTGAAATTATTCTTTTTTTGAATTCAGGTGAAGATTCCACCAAAGCACCGCAGAGTTCCTGGCTAGTTATATTTCTTAACAGTTCACTTAGTTGTGCGTCAGATAACAGGTGGAAATCATCAAAGCCGAAATCCAGCGCTTTTTTAAGGTGCGATTTGATTGGAATGTCTGTTTGCTCCAGTTGTACGAGTAATTTATTTCTTTTGGTTCTGCCCAGATGAGGGAGAAGATTGTAAATGATTTTAAATTCAGAGGTTCCTTTCCTGATGGAATTGAAAATCTGGATTGTAATGTGGGCAGGCAGTTTATTAAGGATTAAAACCCTTTCTTCGCTGCGGCTGAAAATCAATTCTTTGAGCATTATACCGGGCAGTAATGTTCCGTTAGGGGGAGCAGGGGTGGAGTCTTCAGACTCCCGTGCCTCAAATCTCGATTTTCCAAAATATATATCTGTACAGGAATCTATAAACGGATGAATAATCGGGCAGGATATCGGGGAAAGATCATCTGAGTCGGTATCGGTCTCAGTGCTGACATGAATATCCAGTATATGGTTTGCAAGGGCTGACATTATGGCTCGCCGGCCTACAATGGGACTTGTTGGTGAATCCGATTCACTTCGCAGATCAACCCCAAGACTTGAAGCGTAAATTCCCCATGCAGTGTATTGCAGTGATGCTTTTTCGGATTCGGACAGGGAGTCGAGTATCAAGTTGAGTGTCTCAGGAGATAAGGTCATGATATCCCAGTATTGAAGATCGCGGAACTTTTCAAAAAGCTGTTTGAATTTAACGAATCTGTCTGGAAGGGCCAGCAGGTCAGGTTTCAGGTTCTTAACAAGGTTAAGCAGGCTGTCGGCGACCGGCATATTCCATTGGCAAAGAGCTGCATCCAAACCGCAGATAAAACTCTGCTCACGCATATCAGCAGGGATATCCAGTTTTTTTTCCAGAGCGCTCCACCGTTCGGGAGGAATTATGGCAGCGAACTCGGCAATCTGTTTTTCAGTGGATAGGAAATCTTCACTCTTTTTGGCTTCAAGGCTCAGGCAGACTTTGAATTTGAACCATTCAAATGCAGATGAAAGGCTGATAGGGCTTGAATTAGGTATATTTTCCGTTTTTATTTTGGGGGAGACCGGATAAGAATCGGCCTGTCTAACTGTTCCCGTCCTGTATGTCCTTGGTATTTCAGTCAAAGTGTGTGCATGCAGAGTCAGTTGGGCAAGGTTAGGGGATTCCCTGTTCAAAATGGAAAGACAACTGCTTTCGGCGATGGAAAAGTTCGTTGCTGCCTTTTGCAGAATCAGTCTTTTACGGTTTTTAAGCCAGTTCTCCACAAAGTCCGGTCCCAAACCTTCCGAAACAAGTTTGAGACCGCTGGATAAATAGGGAGAAGATATACTGCCCAGTATTTCTCCGAGATAGAATATACCTTCATTTCTGATGTTTGCAGCCAACTTAAGCATGCATGAGGCAGTCTCGTCAGGAGTGGTCCCTTCATTTATTGTATCGAGTGTATAGTCTGTTTCCGGGAAATCAGAAGGTTTGATATCAAGTCTTTTAGCAAGATTAACGCGCAATCCTTCAAAGTTAGATCCGGAGCATATCCCGAGACAGGACAGTAACATTATATCAAGCGTCTTTTCTAAATTATCCAGAAATGTTCTACGTATTGTTTTTGGATTGAATCTGTTTCCCCTGCACGACTTTAGGGCTGATGTTATAAGAGTACCAGTGGGTTCGTCTATTTCGGGAGCGAGTTGTTTTTCAAGAATCTGGATGCCGAATCTTCTGCAGGCGTTGATTATCATTACCCAGCGTAAAAGGCTTTCCTCTACATCTGTGAATATCATGCTGTATGGCTCTTCAGCCCATATGAAACGGTGGTTCTGTCCGGTGTCTATCCTGACCTTTGAAAGGTCAAAATCTCTCATGCTGTCAGCCGGAACTATATAGTCTTCAATGTCGTTGCGCTCCGGAATCATACTTAACAGTTCTTTCACTTTTTCGGGTGAAGGCGGAGAAGTCTGCTCCATATTTTTTTTGATTAAGCGGGTGCGTATGCGCGGGAGGTTTTTGAAAAGCAGTGAACGTGTAGCGAAGCTGGCCTGATAAAGTATTGTCGCCCACTCCTGATCGGTGAAGGCCGGTTCTTCCCAGATAATATTCTCAAGAACATGGTCCGCAAAGAAGAGCAGGATGTCTGGACCATAAGCTCCTGTTCTTGGTGGGGTAAAGTTTATCATGGCGGGGTTTGTATAAGATTTTCTCTTTGCGGGTCCTGCGAATTAATTTTTACTGATATTATATTTTGTATAGTTAAGTGTTGCAGGTGTCAATAAACCCGGATTTGAGGCTTAGATGTGTCTGGTAAGAACGGAAGAGGTGAATACTGCTGTCGATATAAAATAGAAAAGGCCGGAACGCTGGTTCCGGCCTCAGATATTGGAGTATGATCTGTAGAGTAAAGTTGGAATTGAAAATTCAAAGACTTTGAAGATCTCAGGTTTAAATTATGCTGTAAAAAAACCGGAATCCGGGTGTACTAGTCCTTATGCTTTATGTTTCTGCGGCCAGCCATTTTGTCTGCTGTCTGTAGGGCTTTTCTACAGGTCCGGTTTTATTCGGAAACCAGCCTTAGGCAAGTTTTTGCAGTCATGGTGATAGAGGGAATGATACTTTCCAGTTCAATGTACTCGTCTTCACGGTGGGAGTTGGCTCCCACTGTTCCCATGCCGTCAATTGTAGGGATACCC
Source organism: Maridesulfovibrio salinus (assembly GCF_055394525.1). Classification (NCBI taxonomy): domain Bacteria; kingdom Pseudomonadati; phylum Thermodesulfobacteriota; class Desulfovibrionia; order Desulfovibrionales; family Desulfovibrionaceae; genus Maridesulfovibrio; species Maridesulfovibrio salinus. The sequence continues at coordinate 64,024 of NZ_AP042461.1, read as the reverse complement.
ATGGCTGCGGTCCAGTTTCCGTCTGAACATCCTCCGGTGGAAATGTATTCGGGGGCAATGCCCAGTTTTCCGGCTTCATCTGCAAGAACATTCCACATCCGGACAGTTTCTTCGGTATATTCCATCGGAGGCCTGTCAATACCTCCGCTGATTGTTATTGAAGTTCCGGGAATATAGTTTGTCTCAGGAAGCTTTGCAAAAAAAGCATCTACAACAGCCATCTCTTCCATAGTTCCAACGCGAACATCAACATCAAGTTCAGCCAAATCAGGAATGATGTTGGTTTTTTCTCCGCTTTTTATGACGGTGCACTGGGCGGTGATGGTGGTGTCAGGACCATTCAGCTTATTGATTTCAGGAACATGGCAAGCCAGTTCAACCAATGCATTTGCACCTTTTTCCGGGTCAGCACCTGCATGCGAGGAAATCCCTTTGGCTGTGATCTTAACCCGTCCGCCGCCTTTGCGGTGGAGGACATGGCGGTACCCGGGACGGCATGGCTCGAATACAAAAACCCGGTCGCAGTTTTCAGCTGTTTTTTCGATCCATTCACGGGAGTTCTCGGAACCGGTCTCTTCATCACCGTTGAAAGCGCAGCAGATTGATATTTTATCAAGGTGTCCGTCCTTCATGAGCTTTTCAATGACGTAGGTGGCAACAAGAAGACCACCTTTCATGTCGCAGGTTCCGGGACCCATTGCCCGGCCATCAGCTGTGGAGAAAGGTCTTCTGGCTGCTTCCCCGGTGGGGAAAACAGTATCCATGTGCCCGAGGAACATGAAGTCGTAGCGCCCGTTTTTGCTGGGAGTGCAGGCCCTGAGGCAGGGCACGCCGTCTTTGCCTTCCCGGGTGACTTCAGCATCAAGGCCGAGATCGGAGAGTCTTTTTTTAAGGTGCTCTGCAACAGCAGCAACGCCTTCCAGGTTTTCGCTGGCACTGTCCATATTGACCAGAGTTTCAAGTTCACTGATAAAATTGTCGTAAGTCTGTTGTTCGTTTGTCATTTTGTAGTCCAGAGTATGCCTTGGGCTGCCCGGTAAGATGGCTCCATCCCGCAGCAAACAATAGTATTTTAATTAACAGAATGAATTCGAATGAAGTCAGGCAGAAGTGGGCTTCTGGGTGGCTTTTTAACGAACTCCAAAAAGCAACCCTCAGGTATTCCAAAGGGGGATTGTCCGTTTCATGCCCCCGGCAGATACCGGAGGCATGTATAAATTCAAACTACCTTGCCAGCTTGGGGTTCATTTCATCACGCAGCCAGTCGGCGAAAAGATTGATCCCCACGACGAGCAGAATGAGAGCTGCGCCGGGAAACAGGGTCATCCACCACATTCCGGCATAGATGTAGTTCTTGCCGATGGAGATCATCATTCCCAGTGATGGTTCGGTCAGAGGCACGCCTACGCCGAGAAAACTCAGTGTGGCTTCCAGCATGATAACGACCGCGAGGTCGACAGCCATGACGACGAAGATCGGCGGCAGGGCGTTGGGCAGAATATGCTGGAAAAGAATACGGAAATCCTTTGCCCCCGAAGACTTGGCAGCCATAACATAGGGGTTGTTTTTTATCTCGAGCACACTGCCCCGGATGGTCCGGGCATATTTAACCCAGTCCGCTATACAGATGGCGAAAATAACCGTTCCGATTCCCCGGGTTTCGAAAACACCCAGAAGCAGTACGGCCAGCAGAGTGGTGGAAAAGGAGAATACTGTATCGGCACAACGCATGACGAAGGCATCGATGATACCCCCGTAGTATGCTCCGATCATGCCAAGCACGATGCCGAAAGTACCGGCAATGGTTACAACTGATCCGCCGACAAGAAGGGAGGTGCGAAGGCCGTAAAGTATTGTGGAAAGTATTCCGCGCCCCTGATCGTCAGTTCCCAGAGGAAAGACTGAAGATCCGCCGTCCATCCAGAAAGGCTGCAGAAGCATGTTGCCCAGATCAACGGAGTTCAGATCGTAAGGGTCCATGGGAGCCAGAAGCGGGGCGAATATTCCGGCAAGGATGAAAATAACCAGAATGGCCGCGCCGATTATTGCAGGCTTGTCGCCTTTGAAGCTGTTGATGCGCTTTTTTAAAAGTGGTCTGTTCATTATAGTTCCTAATCGTAGCGAATTTTGGGGTTGAGCACTGCGTAGAGCATGTCGACCATAATGTTGATGAACAGGATAATGAATGAAGTCAGCATAATATATGTGACGATAATGGGCTGGTCTGTTTCAAAAATGGATGTAAGCAGAAGGTTGCCCATGCCCGGCCACTGGAAAATTGTCTCGGTTACGATGGAGAACGCTATGAGTTCGCCGAAAGAAAGACCGGCAATGGTAACGACCGGAATCATGACGTTGCGCAGGGCGTGTTTCATGATGACCTTGAAGGGGGAAAGTCCTTTGGCCCATGCGGTTTTGATGTATTCTTCGCCCATTACTTCTCGCATTCCGGCGCGGGTCAGTCTGAGCATTACCGCAAGCTGGTATCCGGAAAGGGTCAGGGCGGGGAGTAAGATATGTTTCAGGCCGTCAATGGTGAGAAGTCCCGTGCGCCAGTCGCCAACCATGACTGTTTCACCGCGCCCGAAGGAGGGCAGGATATCCAGATATACAGAGAACACCATGACCAGCAGGATACCTATCAGGAAGGTCGGTATGGAGATGCCCATGAGTGATCCGGCCATTATCGTTCGGCTGACGAATCCTGTCGGCCAAATGGAGACCACAATTCCAAGTCCTACCCCGACAGTGAAGGAAATAAGGATGGCGGCGAGGGCCAGTTCAAAAGTGGCAGGAAAACGCTCAAGGATGGTATCCAGCGCGTCCACCTGACTGATGTAGGACTTGCCGAAGTCACCTTTGAGTGCTCCGCCTATGAACTTTACATATTGAACGTAAGTGGGCTGATCCAGTCCGTATGCTTCGCGGACCATTTCCCGTTCCTGCTGGGTGGCATATTTGCCCGCCAGCATAAGAACCGGGTCTCCGGTAAAGCGGAAGAGGCAGAAGCACACGAAGGAGACGGCCAGCAATACCAGTCCCCCCTGCAACAATCTTCGAAAAATATATGATGCCATGGTAACTTTAACGGGGCCGCCGGAGCGGCCCCTGATTTTAATATGTTATTTGATTTCCTTGAGCACGATCCAGCGGTCGGCGCGGGGAGTGAATTTGATGCCTTTGCCCTTTACCACAGCAAACATATCCTGTTGGTAGTGCAGGGGGATGTAGGCTACGTCTTCCATGGCCATTGCATTGATCTTCTGAAGAGCTTTTTTGCGCTCATCACGGTCGATGATGGATGAAGACTCGATGATCAGTTTGTCAATCTCGGGGTTGGAGTAGACAGCGCCGTTGTATCCGCCCATTCCTTTGTCTTTATCCCAGGTATGAAGCAGTTTTTCAGCGGAGCGACCGAAGTCGTAGGAACCGTCAAACCAGCCGATGAGGTAGAAGGGATGCTTGAACTCGGCAGTTTCATCAAAGAAGATGGACTTGGGTTTAACATCAAGGTTTACTTTCAAACCTACTTTGGTGAGATATTTGGCGATAGCTTCACAGATTTTTTCGTCATTGATGTAACGGTCGTTGGGACCGGCAATGGTGATTTTGAAACCATCGGGGTAGCCCGCTTCAGCGAGGAGCTTTTTGGAAAGCTCGGGATTGTACTCAAGACGTTTGATCTCGGGATCGTAACCGATGGTAGCAACGTCTGGAATCTGAGCGGATTTGGTCGCGTGCCCCTGCATTACCTTTGCAATGATTTCGTCTTCGTTGATGGCGTGGGCCAGCGCCTGGCGGACGCGCTTGTCTGCGTAGGGAGTGCCGGGCTTGTTGGACACATGCAGGTAGATACAGCGGCGTGCGGGGCGGTTGATGGTTTCAACATACGGCATTTTTGAAATGCGGTCGTAAAGGGTCAGGGGAACACCGTTGACGATGTCTACCTGACGGCCGGCCAGCGCGGCGAAGCGGGTTGCTTCTTCAACGATGGGGCGCATTTCAACTGTTTTGTATTTGGCTTCGCCTTCCCAGTAGTCGGGGTTGGCATGCATGCGGATGTAGGAGCCTTTGACCCATTCATCAAAAATGTATGCGCCGGTGCCGATGGGTTTGGTGTTGTAGTCGCCATCGTCACGTTTGAGTGAGGATTCTTTATCCACTATGAAGTTCTGATGCATGGTTTCAGCAAACCAGGGGACGGGTTTCACGGTCTTGAAAATTACAGTGTATTCGTCCGGGGTTTCTATGGAGGCAATGGCATTGCCGAAGTTCAAAAATTTTGAATACTTGGGGTCTTTCATGCGCTCGAAGGTGAATTTCACGTCTTCGGCGTTGAACTTGTTGCCGTTGTGGAATTTTACGCCCTTGCGCAGCTTGAATTCCCAGGTCAGGGGATCAATACGCTTCCATTCAGTCGCCAGAGCAGGCTCCAGCTTGCCTTCGGGGGCCTTGCGCTGAAGCAGTCCGTCGAAGAAGTTGGACATGTAGGAGTAGTTTGCGTCAGAAGAAAACGCGTGCGGGTTCATTGATTTGGGCGGAGCGTCCGTTGCGATGACAAGGTCAGACTTTGCCATGGCAAGGGAGGGCAGCAACAGCATTGCGACAAGACTCGCAACAACAGCCAAACGTTTCATGGATTCAACCTCCGGGAAAAAAGTTAACACTTTGATATTGATGCCGCTTAATACAAGTGGCATGCGGCCTGATGCCCCTCACCGAAGTCAGTGGCAACGGGTATTTCCTGTGAGCATATGTCCATAGCCTTCGGGCAGCGTGTGTGAAACCTGCATCCCGAAGGAGGATTGATAGGGCTGGGCACGTCCCCGGTGAGGATCTGCCTGTCCTTAACCCGGCGCGGGTCCGGAACCGGAACGGCTGAGAGCAGTGCCTGGGTATAAGGATGTTTAGGGTTGCTGTAGATATCGGCATAGGAGCCGGTCTCAACCACTTTCCCCAGATACATGACCACGATGCGGTCACAGATGTATTCAACAACTGCGAGGTCGTGGGAAATAATAATCAGAGAGAGGTCAAACTGCTGCTTGAGGTCCATGAGCAGATTGATGATCTGGGCCTGAATTGAAACGTCAAGAGCGGAAACAGGTTCATCTCCGATGATTACCGATGGATTGAGAGCCAGAGCACGGGCGATTCCGAGACGCTGTCTCTGCCCGCCGGAAAATTCGTGGGGATAACGCATTCCCTGATCAGGGTTCATGCCGACTGTTTCCATTAGAAAGGCCAGACGGTCATTCCTCTCTTTGCCTTTGTACATTCCGTGTACATCCATGGGGTTGGAGAGGATCTGGTTTACGTTCATGCGCGGGTTGAGTGAGGAATACGGGTCCTGAAAGATGAGCTGCATTTCACGGCGCAGGGCACGCATTTCTTTCGGAGACATCTCCGCCATATCCCTTCCCTGCCAGCGTACTGTGCCGTCAGTAGGTTCGATAAGTCTCATCATTGCCAGACCTGCGGTGGATTTACCGCAGCCTGATTCTCCCACTATGCCCAGAGTTTCCCCTTTGCGCAGTTCAATGTCGATACCGTCAACCGCGTATACGTATCCGGCAACGCGGGACAGGATTCCTTTCTTGATGGGAAAATGGACCTTGAGATCTTCTGCTTGCAACAAAAATTCAGACATAGGCTAGTGGGGGATATGCAACCAGCATCTGACTGCGTGGCCGCTGTTTATTTCGGTGAGATCCGGCTCTTTTTCAGCACAGACCGGCAGGGCCCTTGGGCATCTTTCCCTGAATTTGCAGCCCTGCGGAAGGTTGTAAAGACTGGGAACCATCCCTTTGATCTCATTAAGGCGTTCAAATTTGCCCGCGGTTCTGCGTCCCAGAACGGGAGTGGAGTTGAGCAGACCCTTGGTATAAGGATGGAGGGTGTTCTCGAAAAGTTCTATAGTGTCCGCCTGTTCCACAACTTTTCCTGCATACATAACCACAATGGAGTCGGCTGTTTCGGCGATGACTCCCAGGTCATGGGTGATCATTTCAACCGCAGTCCCAAAGTCATCCTTGAGTTTCATGATAAGATCGATGATCTGCGCCTGAACGGTAACGTCCAATGCTGTGGTCGGTTCGTCCGCAATAAGTACTTCAGGGTCACAGGAAAGTGCCATGGCGATCATGACCCTCTGGCGCATTCCGCCGGAAAGCTGGTGCGGGTATTCCTTTACTCTGGCCTCGGGAGCAGGAATCTGCACCTTGGAGAGCATTTCCACTGAGGCGTCCAGAGCGTCCTTTTTGCTCATGTTCCTGTGGATAAGGAACATCTCGGACAGTTGATCGCCAACGGTGAATACCGGATTAAGGGAGCTCATGGGTTCCTGAAAGATCATTGAGATTCTGTTGCCCCGTATGTGACGCATCTCCTGCATGGTGAGCTTGGTGAGATCTTTGCCGTCAAACAGGATTTCACCGCCCACGATTTTTCCGGGAGGGCATGGAACAAGCCTCATCACGGACTGTGCGGTTACACTTTTCCCGCATCCCGATTCGCCCACGACTCCCATTACCTGTCCCTCTGAAAGAGAAAAGGTGGCCCCGTCAACGGCCTTGGCCGTGCCGTCAGAGGAAAAAAAGTGGGTCTGGAGATTCTTTATCTGCAGGATTTCTTTTTTGTTAATTTGCTTCATTGAACGGGTCTCGTGTGTCTAGCGGTGTAACTGAAATGTCAAATTAGTAAAAAAGTTAAGCTTTAGTCAAACAGAAATACTTCCTTTGGTTGAAAAAAAAATTAAACCTGTGAGCTTAAGGTAGTTTTGACGGGGGCTGAGCGTGATTTACAGTTTTTTAAAAAAGCTTGAAGCCGGGGGTGTCCATTAACTCTTCAAAGGATTCTTCGAAGACATGCCCGACATTCCAGCGGGCGAATTTTGCGGAAACAAAGTCTTTGAATACTAAAGGATTTTTGCGGTCTTCGTCAGGCACTATTGCTTTGTCGCACATGCGTATTTCTTCCTTGAAAAGGCTCAGCATGCCGGGAGCACTGGTGGAAAATCCTTCAAGATTGTGCTGGTCATATGGGTTGTTGAAAGTGTGGCGCGTGTTGCCGGTGAAGTTGAGTGCGGGCTTACTGCCGTCTGCGTCCTGAACCAGAAATTCGAAAATGGAACAGCGGTTTGTGATCAACAGCTTATGCTGGTCAGGAAACTTAATCGCGCAGGATGCAGCATTTGCCATGTACTGGGAGAAAAGCTGCAGCTTGCCCATATCCTCATCAGCAATGCAGCGCGTAATCACTTTATCAAGGCTTTCATCAAGGCACTGGCGGCACATGTATGTGATTATCTTGTGTCCTTTCTCGCAGTTTTCTTCAAAAAGACGCAGCCTTTCACGGACAACATTCCCGGTGAGTTCGTAAAGGAAACGCTCAGCTTCTCCGTCCAGTTCAAGCTGGAATTCTTTCATCATGTAGAGTCTGTGGGGTTGGTAGATGCCGCTGGGCACGTCTTTGACCACTATCTTTGTTCCGCCTATCTGCTCGAAGACAACCAGCATCAACTCAAAGTAGAGCCTGTCGTAGTGGGGCATCAGCGGCCCTTCGACTTTTCGTTTCCTGTTATTGTTAAGTATTGCCGGAATGTCGTGCTTGTTCAGGGGTTGGTAGTCATATTCGGCTAATACTTTATTGATGTCCGCTATGCGCTGGTTCAGAGCCAGTAGAATTGAAGCAATTTTGTCCTTTCCGGGATGGTTGATCATGTTCTTACTGAGCTTTGTCAGGTAAGTGTTTGAAACTCCGGAAAGTTTACTGATGCTGTTAAGGTTCAGGCCGCTGTCGCTGATGATATCAGTGAGGGTGTCTGGATATTTTCTCATGTCTCGGTGGGGTTCTTGGTTGATTGCGGTTCAAGTTAGTTGTATCGGTGTTAACAAAAAAAGTAATAAAGGTTAAATTTTATTTACACTGTGTTTTTTTGAATGACTTAAAAATGTAAAAAAGGTTTATTCATATCAATGAACAGCAAAGATAAAGTGACAGGTATTATCGGCGGTCTGGGCAATGAGGCAATGGTGGATCTGGTGCAGAAAATACTTGAGGTTCCGGGGCACGAAAGTAAATCCTTTGTGGTTTATGGAAACTCGCGTCTGGCTTATAAGCCTGAAGAGGTTTCCAGAGTCTGGCAGCCGGATGATGAACCGGAGTTGCGCAAACATGCCACAGCAGTACATACCGCCAGAATAATGCAGTCAATGGGATGCGGAGCTGTCGGGCTGGCCTGCAACAGCGCGCATGAACTTTTTCGGGAAGTCTTTGCAGATATCCCGGTTCATTTTGTGGATATGATTCATGAAACCGCACGCACTATGGCTGACTCAAAGGGCAGGGTTCTTGTGCTCGGAGTCACCAGTCTTGTGGAGTCCGGGCTTTACCAGAAAGCTCTGGAGCGGTACGGGGTGGAAGCGGTGAAGGCCTCACCCGAGAATCAGGAAAAAGTCATGGCTGCGATTTATGATACCGGGTTTGGTATAAAGACGGCTCAGATTACAGATGAGGCACAGGGACTGCTGTGCGATGTAATAAATGAAGAGTATTCCCGGCAGGGCTGCAGAAGTGTGGTTCTCGGTTGTACCGAGCTGCCGCTGGCATTGACTGCTCAAAGCTGTGCCCGATTCAAGGAAAAAGGGCTTATTCCTGAGGATGTGAGTGTTGTGGATGCTTCAGCTGTTCTGGCTCGCCGCCTGGTAGAAACTGAATTCACCGCGCAGTCTGTAAAACCGGATCTGACTCTGCCGGAGCATGTCGACTGGTTTCCGCCCGCGGCTTTTAGGCTTCCGTCAGTTAAAGATGTTGTCAGGGTCCAGAATAATGTAATTGATTTGACTGTTCGATTTTTGAAAGCGAAAGGGCGTTCAATAGAGGGAAGCTACATGCACCTTCCAACTCTTTTTATTACCGGGGAGGTTACCGGTTTCGAAGATAGCTTATCCGAACTGGAAGTCGGGATTATTGATGCGGAAGACAATCTTGCAGCCCGGCTTGAACCATTTTTCCAGCAGCACTTTTCCACAGTATAGGACCATATCCAGCTAACAGCTGAATTGAAATAGGCGTTGGTTTTAACACTAAAACCGACGCCTTATTCATTGCTAATTTATCCTTTCCTCAGGATTCCACGCCTTTTGCCATATCCGCCTTTGCTTCATCCACAAGTCGGGAAACTTCATTCCGGGCGCACGAGTATTTACTTTCAGCCCAGTTGCCGACTTTCACAACTCCTTTCACCGTGTTTCTGGCCGCAGGGCGCACTCCGCCTGATTTGTAAATTGCATAAGCCGCAACACCGACAACGGTTGCTGTAGTTGAAACCAGAAACAGTCTTCCCAGATTAAAACTCATATTTGTAGCCTCCGACTTTGTTTTTTAATGTTATAATAAGCCAAGTATTCTTTTTTGGGAAGCTTTTGCAAATCATGCGAATGAAAACAAGTTGCAGGGCTGTTTTATTGGGGTCGGCAGTCAGGGCATATACCGTATAGAATCATTTTGTGCCGGTTGAGAGTGAAGCCGTTTCTCTTGGCGAGTTTTTCCTGCAACTCTTCAATCCGTTCATCAAGCACTTCCAGCTGCTTTCCACAAATGGAGCATATAAGATGGTCATGGTGGTTACGGTTGTGCCTGCATTCGTAACGGGTCACGCCGTCACCAAAGTCGAGAGGTTCTGCAATCCCGCTTTCAGCAAGCAGCTTGACAGTTCTGTAAACCGTTGCCTGGCTGATGCCCGGGTCCCTTTTGCTTACAGCCATATACAATTCCTCGCTTGAGTAATGGTCCTCCAGGCTGTTCAGGAAAACTTCCAGTACGACCCTGCGTTGCTCAGTTGCAGCCATGTTGTTTCTGGATAGATAGTCCAGAAATGTTTTTTGCGGGCTCACAATTTATTTCCTCCGGATTGATTGCTTTCTTGAAAATGATGTTGATATTTATTTCCATTTGATATTGGTTGTCAATATATCCTTTGAGGATCGGTATGAATCAGTGCAATTGAAATTCAATGGTGCAATTTTCTGATATTTTGATAATAAGGTAAGAGCATAGACAGATATGAAGGTTTTTTAAATTTATAGGAAAGGAGCAAAAATGGCTACTAAACCAGTAAGAGTTCTGCCATTGGCCACGGTTTCGGCCGGTGCCACAGGAGCATTGGTGGGTGGAACAGTGGCAGCTGTTCGGGGAACAGTTGCTGTAAAAGAAGGTCGGATGACAAAATGCGAAGCAGCCAAAGCTGTTGCAACTGAATCTGCAGGAACCGGACTGGCCACTGCTACCGGTGTCGCGGTAACCGGACTGATAGGGATTGGCGGACTGGCTGGTCTCCTAAGCTTCACGGTAGTTGCGACCGGAGCTAAAATACTCTGGGACAAGGCTGTTCCCGCTTTTCCTGAACAAAAGCAGCTGGCGGTAGAAGAGTGATCCAGCTGCTGATGCAGGTATTCAAATCCGGCCTGCTATTTTAAATGGGCCGGATTTAACTGCAGTAGAAGGTTAAGTTAAAATTTGGTTGACAAAGGAACGATCAAATCTGTACTGCTTTTGCTGACTTTGAGATTAAATGTCAATTTCAAAAAAAGAGACTGCAAGTGAGAAGAAAACAGAAAAAGGCCAGTGTGAAGCATTCCATTCCTGGTCGAATCAGGTTGAGAGTTCCTGTGCTTAAGCGCAACAGCGTTCTGTGCAGCTCTTTTGAGAAGGCACTGGAAAGGACTGTAGGGGTTAGGCATACCCGCTCAAACGTCAAATGTGCATGTGTGGTTGTGGAGTACGATCCAAACCAGACCAGCGAGGAGCACGTTTTTGATACAGTTCTGGAACTGGTCTCTGTGCATACCGCGGAAGTCTGTCCTATCCGGGATAAATCCGAATGCGGCTGTCCTGAGGTCGGAAAGGCCGCAAGGCACTTTGCTTTTGTCTCCGCTGTGGGCGGGGCCGTTCTTGTAAGCGAGACCCTGCTAGGAATAACGATTGCCCAGACTTTGTTCAGTCCGCTCGGAATCCTGACGGTGATTGCAGCAGCACCGCTTGTCAAAGAGGCTGTTGATAAAGTCAGAGACAGAAAATTCGGACTGGAAGGGATACTCGCGGGCGGTATTATCGCGGCTGTCGTTGCAGGGGAGGCCATGACAGCTTTTGAAATCCTCTGGATTACAGCCGGAGCTGAACTTCTCACCGCATGGATTACAGAACGATCACGCCAGGCTATTTCGGGAATTCTTGATAATACAACCCACCATACTTTCATTGTCAGGGACGGTGTTGAAATAGAGGTTGAGGTTGGCGATCTGAGTGTCGGCGACATTGTTGTTCTTCATACCGGAGAAAAAATCTGCGTGGACGGAACAGTGGTAGACGGTCAGGGTCTCATTAACGAGGCTCCGATTACCGGGCGTGCCGACTTTGTACACAAGCAGAAGGATGATCAGGTTTTCGCCGGAACATTTGTGCGTGAAGGCGTAATCTATGTCAGAGCGGAAGAAGTGGGAGATACTACCTATCTGGCCCGCATTCTTCATAAGGTGGAAGACTCCCTTGAGAACAAGACCGAAATTGAATCAACGGCTGATAAACTGTCAGTCCGGTTGGTTAAGATCGGTTTCGTTGCCACAGTGGGAACTCTGGTACTGACTTTCGACCCTTGGCGCGCCTTTACAGTTCTGCTGGTTATGGCCTGTCCATGCGCAACCATACTTTCCGCCTCAACACCTATCAGTGCCGCAATCAATACCGCCGCCCGAAACAATATACTGATTAAGGGTGGAAGATACCTTGAAGAAGTGGGTAAGTGCGATGTGGCCTGTTTTGACAAGACCGGTACACTCACCGGAAGTGAGCCGGTTCTGGAGCATATCCATACAGTTAAAGGTGTGGATGAGCAGGAACTGCTCACCTATGCCTTTTCTGTTGAGACCCACAACCACCACCCGTTGGCTCAGGCCATAAAGCATGAGGCAGAGTTACGTGAGCTGACTCCCATGTCACACACTGTGTGCGAATATTTTCTGGGTAAGGGCATGCGTGCGGAACTTCCGGTCGGCGAGGACGGTGTCACGGAGATCCTCGTGGGCAACAAAAAGCTTACAGAGCAGTATGATGTCCGTATCGGATCTCTCAGCAGGCAGGTTTCCGCGCTCAGGAACAAAGGACTCACCGTACTCTACGTTGTCAGGGACAGAGAGCCTGTTGGGTTGCTGGCTTTTGACAATCTCGTCCGTGAAGAGTCTGCCGTTGTGCTGACCTCACTTGAGATGGGAGGGGTTGAGCATTCGGTTCTGGTCACAGGAGATGAGCCTTCCACAGCAAAGAGCCTTGCCGAAGCGTTGGGCATTGATGAGATCCATGCTTCTGCCATGCCTGAGGAGAAGGCCGCGCTGGTCAGGCGTCTGCAGTCCGAGGGGGGCAAGGTACTGATGGTGGGGGACGGTATCAACGATGCTCTGGCTCTGGCTCAGGCTGATGTTGGCGTTGCCATGGGAACAGGGGGAGCGGAAGTTGCTGTTGAAGCAGCCGACATAGCTCTTGTTAACGATGACTTGAACGGGCTTACCTATGTACAGCAACTCAGTCAGGATACAGTAAAGATAGCTCACCAGAATTTCTGGCTGGCAACCGGGTCCAACATCGCAGGTGTAATCATGGGTGCTACGGGGATTATGTCCCCGGTGATGGCCGGTTTCCTGCACATCGTCCACACCCTGGGCGTAATCGGAAACTCTTCAAGGCTGCTTCGTCATGAGCCCAGAAAAGTAGAAATACAGGAAGGTAAATTAGATGGATTTTCGTAAACTGGTGGAACTTGAAAAGTATCTGGAAGTGGCTCACCACGTGCCCGGCCGGATGAGGGTCAGGTTCAGTCCCCTTATCCTGACCAGACCGGTCGCACTCGCGGCCATGAAGGAACATTGCGAACTGCCTCCGGCCATACATTCCACAAGGGTTAATATGTCTGCACGATCAGTGGTTATTGAGTACGATCCGGAAGCAATTCCACCTGATGTAGTTGAAGAGCTTATTCAGGGTAAGGATAAAGATAGAAAAGCCGAGCTCGTCAGAAATCTATACGAAAAACTGATGAGTATGAATTGATATTGAAAATTAAAATTTATTTTATCAGGAGATGATAATCATGAGTGAGAACACACAGATTCCGACTGATGCTGCAGCTAAGCAGCCTGTGACTTCCCAGCCTGTGATGGGGCCGGACATGGGACAGCCCCATTTTTCCTATACCACGCCGGGGGATCCTTATCAGGGAGCTCCTGTCTCTGGGGCGGAGCAGGCAGCACCGCAGACTGAGGGCGGGCAGCCTTCATACCAGCCGATGCAGCAACCCGTGTATGCCCAGCCTGTATATCAGCAGCCTGTACAACAGCCGATGCAGCAACCCGTGTACGGTCAGCCTGTATATCAGCAGCCTGTACAACAGCCGATGCAGCAACCCGTGTACGGTCAGCCTGTATATCAGCAGCCTGTGCAACAGCCGATGCAGCAGCCCGTGTATGGTCAGCCTGTATATCAGCAGCCTGTGCAACAGCCGATGCAGCAGCCCGTGTATGGCCAGCCTGTACAGCAGCCCGCTCAGGCAACCTCAGAAGAGCAGGTAAAGCAGTTTGTCGACCTGGTAAAAGATACTGCGGACGGCAAAGCTGATCCGTCTAGTTTCTTGAATTTTTTCAATGGTATTGATGATAATTTCTGGAAGGGTCTTCTGGTTGGCGCCGGTGTTACTTTTCTGTGCACCAGCTCAACTGTCCGTTCCATTTTCGCATCCGGTTCCGCAGGCCTGTTTGGAAATAAAGAGGAAATGTCAGCCGAGGAAGCCGAAAGGCTTGAAGATCTCAAGGCTGAAGAAGCATATAAGGCCGCTCAGGCCGCAAAAGCGGCGGAAGCCGGGGAGTAGTTTAAAATGAGTCAGGACTATAAAAACGAATACGTCTACTACTATCAGGACCCTAATCAGGCTTATTACCAGCAGGTTCAGCCGGTACAGCAGCCTCAGCCTGCACAGACTCCTGTGGATCAGTCAACTTCCCTTAAAAGCTGGGTTGATGTGACTGACTCCCGCTATTTAAAGGGATTTCTGGTCGGGGCAGGAGTGGCTGCTGTCGCTTCCAATCCCAAGGTCCAGAAGGCTGTGGTTTCCGGGGCGGTTAAGCTCTGGGCTGCGGTTCAGGGTGGCATTGAGGAAGCCAAGGAAAAGGTTCAGGACATCAAGGCTGAAGTCAGTCAGGACTAATCTTTTACATTTCTCCGGTCCGGTTTAAATCGGGCCGGAGCCATAAAAAATATGAACTGTATGCCGGAGCAGTCCGCGAAGACTGCCGAAAAAAAAAGCAAAGGTTCCCGGAAACCGTTTCGCCAGTGCAAGGACTGTCCGCTCAAGCCGAACAAAACGCGAACGGCCGCTAAAGTAGGGATGGTCGCTACTCTCGGAGTCTCCGCGGCTTCCGGGATACTGAAATTCAAGGGAGCCAAACCCCTGCATCTCTGGGCTTCCGTGGCCTTTGTCGGGTTCACCGCCCTGCACTGGGTGGTGTCTAAAAAATCAGTAAGGATGACCAAATGACGGGAATGCCCCTTCGCGAAAACAGATTTGATATTGTCCATGAGCTGCCCCGCAGGATCAGATTTAAGTCCCTGATAATGCTGGCTCCTAATCTGGACCTGCGCTATCTGCAGGCCAGCGTGGAGGCAGTGGAGGGAGTTAAGTCGGCAACGGTTAACAGTCGGGCTATGTCCATGGTTGTGGAGTATAACGGCGAACAGGATACCCGTGCGGCAATTTTAAATACTCTTGAATTCATCCCCGATGAAGCTTTCATGGAAGATGGTGAGCATGAGCATGCCGCTGATCTGCTTGAAGTGGGTGCTCGTTCAGCAGTGGCGGCGGCAACCCCTTTTCTGCCGCTTCCGGTTCAGGCCGCAACAAGCTGGATGCTGGCTCTGCCGGGAATAGTGAATGGTGTAGAGACTCTCTTCAGCCGGGGAGTCAAGATTGAAGTCCTGGATGGAACCGTCAAAGCCCTGTCCCTTCTGCGTGGTGACTACTTTACCGCCAACTCAGTAGGTGCTCTGCTCAGTCTGGGTGAATATCTGGAAGAGCAGGCAGAACAGAAATCCACTGACCTGCTTAAAACCCTTCTGAAACCGCAGGTTGAAAAAGTCTGGATTGAGAAAGAAGGCCGTGAGGTTGAAATCGATTTCAAGGAACTTGAGTCCGGGGATGTTGTTGTCTGCGGAGTAGGGGAACTTATTCCCGTGGAAGGAACTGTTGTTGAGGGTGACGGTCTGGTGAATCAGAGTTCAATAACCGGAGAATCCCTGCCTGTGCATTTTCAGCCCGGAGATACCACTCTTTCCGGAGCCGTGGTTGAAGAGGGAACCCTCAAGATCAGGGCAGACAAGGTCGGTTCCGAAACCGGAATGGCACGGATCAACAGATTTCTTGAAAGTTCTCTGCGGTCCCAGTCCAAAAACCAGGTCGAGTCCGCTGAACTTGCCGATAAGCTGGTTCCGCTCACTTTTGGTACAGGACTCGGAGTCTATGCACTGACCGGTGATGCCGGACGTGCTGCTTCCGTTCTTACCGTGGACTATTCCTGCGCCATTAAACTTTCCACCCCTGTAGCCACCAGAACATCAATGTACTCGGCAAGTCAGGCCGGAGTTTTGCTTAAAGGCGGACAGGCCCTTGATAATCTGGCCGCCATTGACACACTGGTATTTGATAAAACCGGAACCCTGACCAAGGGAGAATTGAAAGTCACCGAACTGGTTCCCATGCCGCTGTTTGAGGAGGAAGAGCTTCTCGCCATTGCTGCCGGAGCCGAAGAACATTATGACCATCCGGTAGCCCGGGCCGTTGTGAACGAGGCGAAGGAACGGAAAGTGGAAATGCCCCATGTCAGTGGAGTCGATTTCATCGTGGCTCACGGTGTTTCCGCTTATGTTGATGGAAAGCGGGTTCTGGTCGGCAGTCAACACTTTGTGGAAGAGGACGAGGGAATTGATTGTTCCTACATGGAGAAAAAAGCCCGTCAGCTTCGTAATGCCGGAGAAAGCCTGCTTTTTGTGGCAATGGATGGCGAGCTTATCGGAATCATCGCAATGGTTGACGAAATCAAGCCGGAGGCACTTGAGACTCTTGAAGCATTCAAGGCTGCCGGAATCAGGCGCATCGAAATACTCACCGGGGACCACAGGTCCACCGCTCAGGCTCTTGCTGCCAAACTCCCGCCTGTTGACGCCGTTCATTGGGAACTGAAACCTGAGGACAAGGCTTCAATTGTACGGGAACTCAAAGAGGGCGGCGCAAAGGTCGGTTTTGCCGGTGACGGCGTAAATGATACTCCTGCACTGGTCTGCGCTGATGTGGGGATATGCATGCCCACCGGAGCAGACCTTGCACGGGAATCCGCGCAGGTTGTCATGCTGAGTGATGATATGCGGACTCTGGTGGAGGCTCACCGTATTGCGGTCACAAACCGGGAAACTCTTAAAAACTGCCTCTGGTCTGCTGTTGTCATCAATTCCGCCACTCTGCTGCTGGCGGGTATGGGAACCATCTCCACCCTTGCGGCGGCCATGACTCATAACCTCAGTACAGTCGGAATTCTGGGGTATGCGGCAATGAAAACCTCTTCCACCTCATTTCAGCCGGAACTTTCTGAATCGGTAAAGGAGATCGCATGACGACTGTTGTTTCTTTAGATAAAGCCCCCGTTGAAAAACCGCTGATGCTTATGGCTTTCGGTTGTGAATCCCTGCGGAATAGGCTTGAGCGTATGGGAGTTCACAAAGGTTCTGAACTCGAAGTCATGTCTGAGGATTCTGTACAGCATCCTGTAAGAATCAAAGGTCCTGAAGGGGAAGTGCTTCTTGCCGCGGGCATGGCTTCCAAGGTTATTGTACACCATGATGACGGGCATAAAACTCCTGTCTTCGAGATGCATCCCGGAGAGACTGGCCATGTTGAAGGTCTGATCGCGGGTTCATCCCTTGAGAAAAGCCTAAAAATATTGGGTATTAAAGAAGGTGATAACGTTGAGCTGATCCGTTGCCTGCCTCCCATGGAATACTATTCAGTGGTGGATGGCAGACAGATCAGGATAACCGAGGGCATGGCCGCCAAAGTCTGGGGGGAGTGCGATTCATACCCCTGTCAGCTTGCTGTCTGCGGGAAAGGGCGTACCTTTGAGGTAAAAGAGATTCTTGGAGGAATCCGGGCTGTTCAGACAATTGAATCTGCGGGTATAAAAGTGGGCGCCAGCATCGTTCTTGAAAAGGTTCAGCCGGCCAGAAATATTCGGATGACCGAGGGTGAGCGGATTGTTATAAGAACCCGTGAAGGACTGCGTCTGCATTTGCGTACTGATCAGGCCGCGTGCCTGCAGGTTCAGGAACTTTAGGTAAATACCTTACAGGATAAACTTGTTGATTCTGTATACAATTTTGGAATCAGTAGTATAAAACGGCCCGGAGATGAAACAGATCCGGGCCGTTTTTAAATTGCTATGCTTGGTCTTTGCTTATTGAAGTTGTCCTTTCATTCCCGGCCCCGGCATACGAACCCAGTATGAAAGTCCCGATTGCTACCACTGTGGTGGGAACGATGGCATGAACCCCGCCCATGGCCGGTTTCATTATGGTCAGGGTGACAAAAGTCGCCACACCGCAGACTATTGATGTCAATGCTCCGGTGGAATTCCCTTTTTCCCAATAAAGGCCGAGCACAATGGGGCAGAGGAAAGTCGCTTCCAGACCACCGAAAGCGAAGAGGTTGATCCAGACCAGCAGATCCGGCGGTTCAAGGGCGGCGATGAAAACCATAAGCCCTATTACCACCGTGGTGATCAGGCTCATCTTTTTAAGGCTGGTCACCGGCATTTTTGAAGCATCACCTTTCAGGCGGTAGTGAATGTAAAGGTCCTTGATAATGGCGGCGGAAACCAGAAGCAGCATGGAGTCCACTGTGGACATGATCGCTGCCAATGGTCCGGCTATGAACACGCCTGCCCAGATCGGTGATAGGAGCTCCACTATAAGGGTGGGCATGGCCAGATCTCCGGCAGGAAGCTCAGGAAAGACCGCCCTTCCCATGGCTCCGGCAAGGTGGGCACAGAGGATCATGAACCCGATAAGCAGGGTTCCGATAACCATGGCGTCATGCATTGCTTTGGAGTCTCTGTATCCCATACACCGCTGAGTGGTCTGGGGAAGGCCAAGAACGCCTATACCAACCAGAACCCAGAAGGAAAGGGTGAAAGGCTGTGGGACTGCATTATCCGGTCCGGTCGGGGTTATGAGCCCCGGATCAATATCTTTGAGGGTTCCGATGCATTGCTCGACTCCGCCTCCGGCTTTAATCACCGCCAGAAGTACAACCACCACTGCCACAACCATGACAATGCCCTGAATCGCATCTGTGAGAACAACAGCCCGGAATCCGCCAACAGCGGTGTAGAGAACTACGCTGATACCGAAAAGAGCCAGTCCTACCTCATAGGGGTAGCCGCTGACAGTCTGGAAGAGCCTTGCTCCTCCTATAAACTGGGCCAGCATTGCGGCCATGAAGAATACGATGAGTGCAATAGAGCAGAGAATGACCACGGCATCACTTTTATAGCGCGCACGCAGGAAGTCTGTGATTGTAACAGATTGTGTTTTGCGGGCCATGATGGCGAAGCGTTTGCCGAGAACTCCGAGAGTAAAAAAAGTCGTGGGAACCTGAATCATTGCCAGCAGGACCCAGCTCAGCCCCAGTCTGTAAGCTACTCCGGGGCCTCCCACGAAGCTGCTGGCGCTTGTATAGCTGGCGATGATTGTCATTGCGAGGACGAACCCGCCCATTGACCTTCCGCCGATGAAATAATCCTCAATAAACCCCTTGGAAGAACTGGATTCAGATTTTTGTCTGGCCCAAAGGGCTATCCCGATTGAAAAGGCCAGATAGATAACTACTGGAATTACGATTTCCATGGAGGTGTTCATTTTGCACCTCCGTTGGAATTCTGGCCAGCTCCGGATTCGGGTGGCTCAGCTTCCAGAGACATATCTTTGAATTTGAAGCGGACGATCGCCCAAAGCAGTACAGTAATGACCGGGTAGCCGATAATGCAGCTATAAAAGAACCATGCGGGAAAGCCCATGACGTAAGTATAATCATCAGGTGAGCCTTCGCCCATTCCGAAACCGAACACGTACCACCAGACGAAATATAGACCGTAAACCAGAAAAGCGAGCAGCGCTTCACGGTTGGCCTGTTTAAATCTAGGGTCCTGTTTTGTTTTCATTGAGTATCCCCTGTTTGTCCGGACCAGTGGTCCGGTAAATGTCGCGGCGTGGATTGAGTTTCTCCGGGGATTATAACATGGATAGGTTCATAAGTGACCCCCGGAAGCGTCGAGTGGTGTGTAGCGTCTTCGGGGGCAGTGTTCAAGTCTTTAAATCAGGGCTTGCTTTTTGGTGGCTGATTTTTTGAAATGAGGCTGAACTTGCATTTTCACAAGTTACTTATAGCCTAAACTTTACATGTCGATCGGTTTTGTCTATGAATCATCTACTTTTTTGATTAATTATAATTTGAGGTACTCACTAATGAAAAGGCTGTTTTTCGTATTGGTTATTTTAATGGTAGTCTGCCCATTGCCAAGCCGAAGTGAAAATTCAATTCCAGTCGCAGTATTACAGGAAACGTACAAAGAGTATGAAAGAATATATTCCCAGACCGGTACTCGCCCCTGTTTGCTCAATGATTTTAGAGGACTTGAAATTACCCGTACACTGGCGGATGTTATAATTGCTCAAAAGGCAATCAGGCTTGGTGGAATAAACTCGGATTTTGTTTATGAAATTGTTCCCAACAGCCGCAGAGCAACTGCTAATGCTGCCAATGGTCTTGTGGCTTTGTATGCTCATCAGCTGAATCTTCATACTCTTGATGTCCCGGGCTACAAGGAATCTTTTATGATTAGTGATCCGGTAACCAGATACGGAGAATTTCAAAAAGGTTTTTATTGCATGCCGGACAATGTCGAGTTGCTTTCTGCAACCACCGCAGAGGAGATTAATGAGCGGGGCAAGGGAATAGTCGGCCAGCATTGGAATAATGACAAGCTTGTGCTGGGAGATATGGGTATCACGAATGTCATTGATGCCCCTACATTTGAAAGCATGGTTAGAATGGTTGCCGCGGGGCGGGCAGATTGGATACCCTTGGAGATCTCAAATTCAAAAGATTTCAGCATGACAGTTAACGGCGTGCGGCTTGTTCCCATTCCGGGAATTAAGTTTTCACTTCTTGAAAGCAGACATTTTTTTGTTTCCAGAAATCATCCAGAAGGAAAGAGAGTATTCAGTGCAATGCAGATAGGCATTAAAAAGCTGCGAAAGCAGGGTTTCATCCGTAAAATACTTACTCAGGCAGGAATTTTTAATCCTAATACGGATTCATGGGAAATTTTAAATGCTGATAAAATGAAGAATGATGGCAGGTGACTTTGATTTTGTTACCAAAGTTAAAGGCCGGCTGTACAGCCGGCCTTTAACTTTACATTTCAGAAGAATAGATATCAGCTAGTTCAGGGATTTTTCAAAAGCCGGCAGGCCGGGCTTACCATCAATTGTGGTTACGCCTTCCAGCCACTTCTTATACAATTCGGGATGCTTTTTGACCCAGTCCATTCCTGCTTCTATTGGGGAGAGAGAGCTGTCTTTATACAGGGTGGTCATAATCTGGTTCATCATGGAAACCGGGAAGGTCATTTGTCTCAGGAGCTTTGTGGCATTGGGCTGTTCTTTTTCAAAACCTTTGCGGATGTTGGTCCAGACTGTGGCTGTACCGTCATTTCCGCCGAAAGTCTTTTCAGTGCTTCCTGTAAGGTAGGTCATATCAAGCCGTTCGTTCATGCTGTGAGGAGCCCAGCCTAGAAATACTATCCACTTATCATCGTTGGTGAAGGACTTGACCTGTGCAAGCATGCCCGCTTCACTGGAGGGGACCAGAGTGAACTTGCCAAGCCCGAACATATCGTTTTCAATCATGTTCAGAATAATGTCGTTCCCGTCATTACCTGCTTCGATTCCGTAGATTTTCCAGTCCAGCTTGTCGCCGAATTTAGCGATATCCTTGAAGTCCTTCAGGCCACCTTCCGCGCAGTATGAAGGAACTGCCAGTGTATATTTCGCACCCTTCATATTTGGGATAAATTTATCCACTGTACCGGCATTGAAATATTTTTCGGCAATGGATGTCTGTGAGGGCATCCAGTTGCCCATGAAAGCGTCAGCTTCACCGGTGGCCATTGCTTCATAGGCGATGGGTACGGAAACCAGAATGTTCTCGGCATCATAGCCGAGGCTTTCCAGAACGGATACGGCCAGATCGGTCTTGATTGTAACGCCTGTCCAGCCAACGCTGGCAATCTTGATTTTCTGGCTCGCACTGGCTGGAATGGAGAAAACAAATATCATTGCAACGAGAATGGCGACACCGAGAAGGCGTCTGTACGGGGCTAACATTATAACTCCTGGGTTGAAATTAAAGGGACGCGGAGCCGCCTCCCCCGGCAGCAGGGCGTCCCGCAAATCAGAAACCGGTCCGGCGCACTATGCGCCGAACCAGTTGATGGGGGTGGTTTTATGGTTGCGGAAAATATGTTTGACTTCAGTATACTCTTCCAGACCAAGACGGCCGAGCTCGCGGCCGAAGCCGGACTGCTTGTAGCCGCCCCACGGCGCCTGAACAAAATAAACATTGAAGTCGTTGACCCAGACCGTACCGAAGCGCAGAGCTTTGGATACACGTTCCATGCGGTCGGGATCACGGGTCCAGAATCCTGCTGAAAGACCGTAAACAGTGCTGTTTGCGCGTTCCACCACTTCTTCTTCGGTTTTGAACCGCTCCACAGTTATGACCGGGCCGAAAACTTCTTCCTGTACGATTCGCATGTCGTTTTCACAATTGATGAACAGGGTGGGCATATAAAAATAGCCGTCTTTGAGAGAGGGGTCAGTAGGGCGGCATCCGCCAAGAGCCAATTCCGCACCTTCTTTTTGGGCTATATCTATATATGATTCCACTTTACTCAGGTGATCAGCGGAAATTAGCGGTCCCATTTGTGTCTTTTCATCAAAGCCGTTCCCGACAACGATTTTTTCCATGCGTTCTTTCAGCGCGGAAACGAATCTGTCGTATATTCCGTCCTGAACCATGATGCGGGTTCCGGCAGAGCAGATCTGTCCGGCATGAAAGAAGACTCCGTTCAGGGCGTAATCGACCGCAAGGTCGAAATCAGCATCATCAAAAATGATGTTCGGATTTTTACCGCCAAGTTCGAGGGCCACTTTCTTAACATTATCAGCAGCCGAGCGCATGATGGTTTTACCGGTGGCAATTCCTCCGGTAAAAGAAATCAGGTCTACATCGTGATTCTCTGAAAGTTCAGCTCCAACTTCGGCTCCGGGACCCAGAACGGTGTTTACTACACCTGCGGGGAATCCCGCTTCTTCCGCCAGCTCGGTCACTTTGATTGTCGTCAGCGGAGTGATTTCGCTCGGCTTCATTACAATGGTACACCCGGCAGCGAGGGCCGGAGCCATTTTCCAGGAAGCCTGCAGCAGCGGGTAGTTCCAGGGCGAAATCTGACCGCACACACCGATGGGCTCACGGACGACCATGCTTGTGGAATCCGGGATGGGAGATTCTATGACTTCTCCTCCGTCCTTGTCGGCAAGCCCGGCGAAATAGCGGAATATCCCGGCTATATCATCCATATCCCAGCGGCTTTCCTCGACAGTTTTTCCGGTGTCGAGGCTTTCGAGTTCGGCAAGCTCTTCACGGTCTCTTTCGATGAGTTCGGCAAGCTTGAAAAGCAGCCGGCCTCTTTCAGCAGCCGGAGTCTGAGGCCAGCCGTCCTTGTCAAATGCTCTGCGCGCCGCGGCGATAGCTGCTATGCTGTCATCGCGGTCCCCTTCGGGGACCTCCGCGATGACAGACGCATTGAAAGGATTGAGAATTTCGCGTTTATTGCCGGAAGCGGCATCCACCCACTTTCCATCAATATACATCTGTTTGCGAATCATAATGATCTCCCGATCGGATTACTTCTCGTGTTTGTAATAGGGTACGTCTTCCGGTGCGATGGGAGTGTTGCCGAGAATCAGGTCGGCAGCCTTCTCAGCGATCATCATGACCGGAGCGTAAATATTTCCGTTGGTGACGTATGGCATTACGGAAGCGTCAACCACACGCAGGCCTTCAACTCCGTGGACACGAAGATGGGAATCGGTAACAGCCATATCATGGGTTCCCATGGCGCATGTGCAGCTCGGATGGTAAGCCGACTCACCTTCACTGGCTACGAAGTCGAGGATTTCCTCATCAGTCTGAGCCTGTTCACCCGGGGCGAGTTCCTTGCCGCGGAATTCGTCAAAAGCGGGCTGGGTCATGATCTCACGGGTTTTGCGGATGGCTTCAACCCATTCACGGCGTTCCTGTTCGGTGGAAAGGTAGTTGAACAGAATGCTCGGATACTGTTTGGGGTCGCTGGACTGAATCTTCACGTGTCCCCGAACATCTGTGTTCATGGGGCCTACGTGAACCTGATAACCGTGTCCTTCGTTAGGAGCGGAGCCATCATAACGGATTGCGATGGGCAGGAAATGGTACTGGATGTTGGGGTATTCCACCTGATCGTTACCGCGGATGAATCCGCCTGCTTCGAAATGATTGGTGGCTGCGTCCCCGGTTCCCTTGAAGAGCCACTCAAGGCCGATTGCGGGCTGGTTGTACCATTTGAGGCAGGGGAATTTACTTACAGGCTTTTTGCAGGCGTACTGAACATAAAGTTCAAGGTGGTCCTGAAGATTTTCACCGACACCGGGAAGATCATGAACCATGTCGATTCCGAGCTTGCTGAGTTCCTCACCATTACCGATACCGGAAAGCTGCAGAAGCTGCGGGGAGTTGATGGCGCCGCCGCAGGAGATGATCTCTCCACCGTAAACTTTTTCGGTGTTTTTGCCTTTGGTGTACTCGACGCCTATTGCGCGTTTTCCGTCAAAAAGGACACGGGTAGCCATAGCCTGGCATTTTACTGTCAGGTTTCTGCGGTTTTTAACCGGATGAACATAAGCACGGGCAGCGTTCAAACGGCGACCACGGTAGGTGGTGCGGTCGAATTTACCGAAACCTTCCTGCTGGTAACCGTTAACATCATCAGTAAGAGGGTAGCCTGCCTGCTGTACCGCATTGAAAAAGGCGGTAAAGAGAGGGTTGTCGCATTCAGGGGTGGTCAGATACAGAGGACCTACAGCACCCTGATACTCGCTAGCACCTTCCATACGCTGTTCGAAACGTTTGAAGTAGGGCAGGCAGTGAGCGTATGACCAGTCTTCAAGACCGTCTTCCTTTGCCCACTTTTCGTAATCCATCGCGTTGCCTCGGATATGGATCATGCCGTTGATGCAGGAAGAACCGCCGAGGACTTTACCGCGTGGCTGGTAGATTCTGCGGTTGTTCATGTAAGGCTCAGGCTCGGATTCGTACCACCAGTTGTAGGTTTTACCTGCAAGAGGATAAGTGAGAGCCGCAGGCATGTGGATGCGGAAATCCATTTTATAGTCAGGACGGCCTGCTTCGAGAACCAGAACTTTATTTTTGGGGTTTGCACTCAATCTATTGGCAAGAACGGAACCTGCGGATCCTCCGCCGACAATAATGTAATCGTAATGTGTCATAACTCTTCTAACTTTGGTTTTCTTTGGTTTCGCTGAGGAAGGGGACACTTTGAGCATCCTTTCTGCCATTCTTTTCCTCAACGCATTTTCTCAACAGCACGTAGTGGTGGCCGATGAATGAGAGGGCCCTGATAGGCTCGCCTTCTCTGATGGACCTGGCTGTTTCAATCCAGTTTGCACCCGCTTTACTGCGGTACTCCGCATCTTCATAAAGAGCGTAGTCATGGGAACTGAAGCCCATCTGTACCGCGTGCATCACCCATTCAAGCAAAGGGTTGCGGGCCATCTTTACGAGCATGATATTCAACTTGCGATCAAGCTCTCCTATCATGGTGAGGTTCGGTTCTTCCTCACTGAGCATCTGTTTAAGGTGAATTGCTTCTCTCAGCAGTTCATCCTTCGCCTCAACGCTGCCTCTTGCTATGGCCAGTTCCGTGATGGTCCTGTCGATGGTTTCACGGAATTCGATGAGCTTTTCCGGCTCAACCGGGTGTTGTTTCATGAACAGGGTCAGCGATTCTGAAACATTGGAAACTTCCATTTCCTTGACATAGGCTCCACCCTTGGCGCCTTTTTTTACTTCGAGCAGACCCTTTTGTTTCAGAGTTTTGATCGCCTCTCGGATAACTCCCCGGCCTGTGCCAAATTGGTTCTGCATGTCACGTTCACTTGGGAGGCGCTCGCCTGGGGCAAGTCTCCCATCCATGATTGCCGCTTCAATCTGCAGCACTATTTCTTCACTGGCCCGCCCTAGGCCCACTGGAAGAAATAAGTTCGGAATTGCCGAATCTTGAGTCATTGGTATTACCTTTAAGTAAGCTTTTTTTGCAAAAAAAGAGCAAAAAGGCCTTGTGGAGGTCTTTTGCGCTCAAATGGTAGGGCCATTCTGGCAGCTTAAATTATACCTGTCAAGGTACACTTCTAACTTCAATGTCTGTGTTCATCATATAAATATGAATATTCAGCAAAAAAAATACAAAAGTAATTGAATTAAATCCTTAGCTCTATTAAGAATAATTACTGAGTATTAAAAAAGTATTGTCAGCTCTCGCTGAGACAGTTGGTGACAATTGTTTATTTTTAGTGATTTTGCGGAATTTTTTACAAACCTTGTTTGCTATGTCTGTTCTGCTGGTTTATGGTTAGGATTAATGAACTGCATTTCTTGCAGATTTGCTCTCTGTAAATTTTATACCTTCTAGGAGGGTTAATGGAGCTTCTTGATCTGGGCAGAAAGCCTGTGAGTGAAACCAGTCCTGCTGGAACAGACGCCCGGTATGAACCTGAATACGACCAGTTGCAGCAGGAAATAGATAAACTCTCCAGTGCTACTGCCGGAGGGGCGATTGACTGGAAACATGTGGTTAAGCTCAGTTCCACAATTCTTTTCAGCAAGTCCAAGGATTTAAAGGTTGCTTCATATCTTGGTGCGGGGCTGATCAATCTCAAGGGAGTGGAGGGAATTTCCGCGGGGGCCCAGGTCTTTTTAGATCTGGTCACGAATTTCTGGGATACACTTTATCCGGCTAAAAAAAGAATGCGCGGAAGATTCGGAGCCATCAGCTGGTGGATGGAGAATGCGGAAAAGTATCTTAAAAACTATGAAGGCGATGAACTGCCGCAGGCCACTGTAGATCAGCTTGATAAACGTATCACCGATCTGGACTCCATTCTGGCGGAAAAGTCGGAGGATGCCCCGGTGGTCAGGGATCTTTCGGGATATGTTCAGCGTCTGCCAGTGGAAGCTCCTCCGAAGCAGGAAGCTCCCCAAACTTCTGATACTGCTCCGGTTGAAGGGGCTAATACGGATTCTTCTTCTCCACAGTCATCGTCCGGGACGGCGCAGCCTCAAGCTGCGGTGAGTGTCGGCAGCATCACTTCTCCTGAAGAGGCAGCAGCGGGAATCAAGGCCGGAGTCTCTGCCTTGGCTCCGGTTGCGGAATATCTGCTTGCCAATGATCTTACCGATCCTGCCGGATACAGGCTGAGAAGGATTGCGGCCTGGATGCCGATTTCCAATCTGCCGCCAGCAGAGGGTGGGCGGACTATGATTCCGGGCCCTGAGGGGCCGGTCAATGAATCAATTGCCAGCCAGCTTGGCAGCAGTGATTTTACCGGTGCAATCCGTGCTGCCGAATCCCGAATCGAAACATATTTATTCTGGCTGGATCTCAGCCGTATGACCGCAGAGGCTCTTAAGGGGTTGGGTGATCAATACACAGGGGCTCTCAAGGCCCTCGAATTTGAGGTACTCCAGTATGTGACCCGGCTTCCAGGTCTTGCCGGACTTAGTTTTGCGGATGGTACTCCTTTTGCCGATCCCAAGACCCGGTCATGGCTGCAGTCTCTGGGCGGCTCCGCAAAAGGTGATTCTGCTGGCGGGAGCAGCAGTGCGGATCCTGTTTCGGAAGTAATGGATAAGGCCGCGCAGCTTGCTTCGTCAAAAAAATTGTTTGACGCAGTTTCTCTTATCAATGATAGTTGTTATAGTGCAAAGTCCGTTCGTGACCGTTTCAGGCTGCAAAGTGGGTTGACCGGGCTTCTGGTAAGTGAGGATCAGGCGGGTGTGGCTCACGCCCATGCGGCTGATCTTATTGATATTGTGGACCGTTTCGGCCTTGAAAAGTGGGAACCGGAACTGGCCCTACAGGGGCTGCGGGCCGCTTATGGAGCGATGGTAGCAGAAGGCGGGCCTGATTCCGAGGCGAAAAGTTTTGAGATTTTACAGCGCATCAGCAGGCTTGATCCTGCCGAAGCCTTGAAAATAAACGGATTTAACTGAATTTGAGGACTGTTTTTCAGAAACAATTCAGCGGAGGTCTTTAATATGGCTAAAGAAGGTTCTGTTGCTCCAAAAGAGCGCGTTAATATTGTTTATAAGCCTGAGACAGGTGACGCCAAAGAAGAGGTGGAACTTCCTCTCAAGCTGTTGGTGGTAGGCGATTTTACCCAGAAAGATGATGACCGCATGGTCGAGGACCGGGACCCGGTAAGTATAGATAAGGACAATTTCAATGAGGTGCTCAAGGCTCAGGATCTTGAGCTGAATATGGGGGTTGACGACAAGCTTGGCGATGATCCCGATGCACAGATGGCTGTGAAGCTCAAATTTCAGAGTCTGAAGGATTTCGATCCGGACCAGATTATCAAGCAGGTTCCGGAACTGCAGAAACTGATGGAACTGCGTGAAGCCCTGAAAGCACTGAAGAGTCCCCTTTCCAATGTACCGGAATTCAGAAAAAAGGTTCAGGAGCTGGTCAAGGACGATGGAGCCCGCGAAAAGCTGCTTAAAGAACTTGGAATCGAGTAGGGAGAAAATCCATGGCAGAAGAGAAACTTGAACAACAAGAGGCAGTGGAAAGTTCCGCCGAAGGTTCGCTTTTAGATGATATTGTCGAGGCTACCAAACTCAAACCCGAGGATGAAGCCTATTCCGTAACCAAAGCAGGCTTGCAGGCTTTTCTTGAAGAAATGGTCAAGCCCGGACGTGAGGGGGCCAAGGTTTCCGGAAACCTTGTGGATGACATGCTGGCTCAGATTGACCAGAAGCTGTCCGCACAGATGGACAGCATCATTCACAACAAGGAATTCCAACAGCTGGAATCCTCCTGGCGTTCTCTTAAATTCTTGGTGGACCGTACTGATTTCCGGGAAAATGTCCGCATCCAGATGATGAATGTATCCAAGCAGGATCTGCTTGACGATTTTGACGATGCTCCTGAAATTACCAAATCCGGACTCTACAAGCAGGCTTATACCGCTGAATACGGCCAGTTCGGTGGACAGCCTTTCGGCGCGATTATCGGTAATTATGATTTCGGACCGGGGCCGCAGGACATGAAACTGCTGCAATATACGGCATCGGTCTCCGCAATGTCTCACGCTCCTTTTATCGCTGCCGCGGGACCGGACTTTTTCGGCATTGAAAAATGGAGCGAGCTCCCGAATCTTAAAGATCTGAAGTCCATTTTCGAAATGCCGCAGTATGCAAAATGGAATTCATTCCGTGAGTCGGATGACTCCCGCAACGTGGGCCTGACTCTGCCCAAGTTCCTGCTGCGTCTGCCTTACGGACCGGAAACCCTTCCGGCCAAAAGTTTCAACTATCAGGAAACCGTTTCCGACGGTGACGATGATTTCTGCTGGGGCAATACCGCCTTTGCCTTTGCCTCCAAGCTTACCGATTCTTTTGCCAAGTACCGCTGGTGCGCCAATATTATCGGCCCGCAGGGCGGTGGTGCGGTGGAGGATCTTCCTTTGTACCAGTATCAGGCCATGGGCGCGGTGCAGACCAAGATTCCCACACAGGTTCTTCTCTCAGAGCGCAGGGAATATGAACTTGCTGAGGAAGGGTTCATTGGTCTTACCATGCGCAAGGGCAGTGATAATGCCGCTTTCTTCTCGGCCAACTCCTGCCAGAAGCCGAAATTCTTCGGCAACAGCAAGGAAGGAAAAGAGGCTGAACTTAACTACAAACTTTCCACCCAGCTTCCGTACATGATGATTATGGACCGTCTGGCCCACTACATCAAAGTCATCCAGCGAGAAAATATCGGAACATGGAAAGAGCGTGGAGATCTGGAGCGCGAGCTTAATACCTGGATCTCCCAGTATGTAACTGAAATGGACAACCCTGCTCCCAGTGTGCGCAGCCGCCGTCCCCTGAGAATGGCCCAGATTGAGGTCAGTGATGTGGAAGGTGATCCCGGCTGGTATCAGGTTTCCCTGAAGGCCCGTCCTCATTTCAAATATATGGGCGCGTCTTTCACTCTGTCATTGGTTGGCAAGTTGGAAAAAGAATAGCTTAGTCAAAAACGGCTGCGGCTTGCAGGAAAAGCCCCAGCCGCACCGATCAACCTTTAATCGGCAATTTCAAGGAGAAAGGTTATGGCACTTACTTCGTATATGAAGGTAACAGGAAAGACTCAGGGACAGATCAAGGGTGACTGCACCCAGACCGGCGACAAAAAAGACACCATGCTCGTCTATTCACTGGATCACAACGTTGAAATTCCCAAGGACACCCATACCGGACTCCCGACCGGGCAGCGTATTCACAAACCGTTCACTGTGACCAAGCACGTTGATAATGCTTCCCCCAAGCTTGCTCAGGCCTGCTGTAAAGGTGAGCAGCTCACTGTTGAAATCGATCATTACCACATTGATGCCACCGGGGTGGAAAAGAAATATTACACCATCAAGATGGAAGAAGCGATCATCGTAAATCTGCGCAGCTACAAACCTGTGACTTTCCTCGCGGAAAATAAGGGTTACCACGATATGGAAGACGTGAGCTTCACCTATTCCAAAATCACCTGGACTTATGCTGATGGCAATATCGAATATACCGATGACTGGAAATCAAGCTAAGATTGAAGGTTGAGCCGAGTTCTCCCGTTCCTCAGGCACTTTGGTACGGTATGAACTCTGATGAGTCTTTACGAGGTCCCTGTGGGGCTTTTGTAAGTTGATGCGTTCAAGGATTAAAGCGGGGAGTTCTCTCCCCGCTTTTAAGAATGGGGGAAGATTTGACAACTCAGAGACTGCTTGAGCGGATAAGGTTCATGGAGCAGGACCCGGACTGGCGTGATAACGCCGAGCCTGCGGAGGTAGTCAAGTCCATCCTCGATTACCTGAGGCTCATTTTGAATACCCGTCAGGGAAATGCCCAGATCGCCCCTGATTTCGGTGTTCCGGATTTTACGTCCATGATCGGGGCGACCGGGCTTGATGCGGTCCGCAGTATTGAGGAGTCCATGACCGAGGTTATCCTTAAGTACGAACCCCGGCTGGCAAACGTAAAGCTCCAATTTGTTCCTGAAGAGGATAAGCCTCTGGCCCTGCATTTCAAACTGCAGGGGAAACTGGCTCTGGACGGGCAGGAAATGCCTGTTGTTTTCGAAACCGTGCTGGACCCGGACGGACAGATCTCAGTAAAGGATGTCTGATAACTGTCTCTAGAAAACAGCCCGGATTTTATCGGGCAGTTATAAAGGTTCCGAATGTTTTTTATAAACCCCAGGAAAGCGGATCGGGACATTTCTCAAAAGAATGTTTCTAAATTTGAGTCCCTCACAATCGCTGAAGGAAACGCATGATCGAAAAGTATTACCAGAGGGAACTGAGCCACCTGCGGGAACTGGCGGTGGAATTTTCCAAGACGCATCCGGCGCTGGCCCCCATGCTTACCGGGCCCGGTTCCGACCCGGACGTGGAGCGGCTGCTTGAAGGCTCGGCCTTCATGTCCGGCATGATTAACCAGAAGCTTGATGATGAATTCCCGGAAATAGTTCACGGGCTTGTCCAGCTGATTTTTCCGCATTACCTGCGGCCGATACCTTCCACGACAATTATCAAATTCACTCCCAAACCGAGTCTGATGGAAACTATAAATGTTCCCGCCGGAGCACAGCTTGCTTCAATTCCGGTGAGTGGGACCCAGTGCACATTTTCCACTACCTACGATGTGGAGCTGCATCCGCTTGAAATCGTGCATGTTGATCTTGCCGAAGGGGCCGGTTCATCGGGGACTGTCACTATTGAACTTGAACTCAAAGGCATCCCTCTGGATGAATGGGATGTTTCAAGCCTGCGTTTTCATCTGACAGGTGATTCTTCGGGAGCCTCCATACGTTACAAATTTCTGTTCAATTATATTCGCAGTATTCAGGTCAGCGCCGACGGAGGAAGTATCGGTACACTTTCCAAGCGCAACCTGAAGGCTGTAGGCTTTGAAGAGGATGAGGCTCTACTGCCATATCCTTCCCAATCATTTCCCGGTTACAGGATTCTACAGGAGTATTTCATCCTGCCGGAAAAATTTCTTTTTTTTGAGATCAACGGCCTTGAAAACTGGAAGAACCGCGGCAAATCATCACGGTTCAAGTTTACAATCGAGCTCGAAAAAATACCGCAGGGATTCAACAAGTTTACAAAGGAAGATATCTGCCTGTTTGCCACTCCGGCAATCAACATGTTCAAGCGGGACGCCGAGCCGGTGGTCCTTGATCATAAACGTCCGGAATATCAGGTTCGCCCTTCGGGTGATACCGGCGGGGATTATCAGGTTTATTCTGTTGATTCGGTTGTCGGTTATGTGCAGGGAACTGTTGAGGAAAAGCCGTACAAGCCATTCCATATGTTTAACCCTCAGGCCGGAGAACTGCCTGTCTATACCGTCCATCACCGCCGCTCAGCTGTGCGTGACAAGACTGACCTGTTTGTTTCCGTGGCTTATCCGGCTCAGGGAAGTGAGCCTTCCACAGAGACTCTTTCAATGGCTCTGACCTGTACAAACGGAACCCTGCCGGAAAAAATAAGATATGGCGATATCAACAAGCCCACAGCAACCTCTCCTGAGCTGGCGTCTTTTGAAAACATACGTCAGCCGACTTCTCCGGTTCAGCCACCGCTTGGCAGGAACCTGCTCTGGAGGCTGCTGTCCCATCTTTATCTCAATTATCTTTCAATGGCCGATGTGGAAAGCCTGCGGGCCATGGTTAAGCTTTACGTCTTCACCGACACAAGGGACCGTGGCTCTGTGGTTGCCAACACAAAGCGGGTTGAGGCTATTTCCGGGATGGAGGTGACTGAAGGGGACAGGCTGGTCCGCGGTCTGGTTATGCGCGGGCGTGAGATCAGAATGTCTCTCAGTAGTGACGGTTTTGCCAACAGCGGAGATCTGTATCTTTTCGGTTCGGTAATGAACCGCTTTTTCTCGGGCTATGCTTCGGTCAACTGTTTCACGAGGCTGACAGTTGAAGATACCTTAAACAAGGAGCTGTACAATTGGACTGCGATGATCGGAAATCGTCCTCTTCTGTAACCGGGGACATGCTTGAGAACCCGACCGGGTATTCTTTTTTTCAGGCTATCCGGCTGCTGCGATTGCACTCGCGCAACTGCAGCGGGAAGGAACTTGAGGAGTTTTACCGTGACCACCTCCGTGTGAGACCGCAGCTTTCGCTCGGCTTTCCGGCCACAGATCTTACCAACATAGAAGAGGAAGAGCGTGAAGACGGCGACCTGTACCGTCTGGAAGCAACTTTTCTGGGACTTTACGGAGCTTCTTCTCCCCTGCCGGTTTTCTATACTGAAGAGCTTCTTTCAGAGGCATCGGATGATAAGTCCGTTACCCGGGATTTTCTGGATATCCTGAACAACAATGCCTACGTGCAGTTTTTCAGGGCCTGGAGCCGTTCCCGGCTGATGATTAAGGCCGTGGATGAGCAGGACAAGGCATGGCTGGAACGACTGAGCTGTCTTCTGGGCTACGGCCATTACAAGGCATTTTCGCACATACCGTCCGAGTGCAGACAGTTTCGGCATATAGGTCTGCTGACCCAGTATCCCCGCAGTGCACTTGGTCTGGAAACCTTATTGAAGGATTCTCTGGAGCATAGAAATATCCACGTGGAGCAATGTGTACTCCGTAAGGTCAAGCTGCCCGTGGACCAGCGTTTTTACCTTGGTGATAGTTCCAATGTTCTGGGCGAAAGATCCTGGATTGGCGAGGAACTGGAAGATCGCAACAGCAAGTTTGCAGTAGTCGTGAGCAATCTTGATTCCGGGCGCTATCATCAGCTGCTGCCCGGTGATGGCGACGGTGATAAACTGGACAATCTGGTACGGGGGTATCTTGTGGAGCCCTTTCAATATGATCTGGTACTGGAAATGATGCCCGGTG
Source organism: Maridesulfovibrio salinus (assembly GCF_055394525.1). NCBI lineage: Bacteria > Pseudomonadati > Thermodesulfobacteriota > Desulfovibrionia > Desulfovibrionales > Desulfovibrionaceae > Maridesulfovibrio > Maridesulfovibrio salinus. The sequence continues at coordinate 30,585 of NZ_AP042461.1, read as the reverse complement.
AGGCCAATACCGCAGTGCTCGGCGGTGATGAATGGTCCAGTCTGGGCTGTGATACATGGGTTTTTGCCGGGGATCACCTTGAGCACGCAAAAGCTTCATTTCCCAACAAGGGCGGACACGTCCATGAGAGGTCTGAGTTATGATAAATGTAGATATCAGGAATCTTCTTTCAAAGTTGAATACTTTCAGCACCAACGCCCTGCATAATGCCGCGGGATTAAGTGTTTCCCTAAGCAACTACGAAGTGTCTGTAGAGCATTTTTTCATTAAATGCCTTGAGGAAGTGAACAGTGATCTTCCACTCATATTCAAACAATACGGGGTAGAGTCCTCAAGAGTTACGGCAACCTTAAGTGACGTGCTGCAGGACTTCAAGACCGGTAATTCCGGCAAGCCTGCTTTTTCGCCCATGCTGCTCGAGCTCTTCGAGGATGCCTGGATGATAGCTTCGGTGGAGCTTGGTGAGAGCCGTATCCGTTCTGGTGCTGCGCTTCTCGCTTTTCTGGCCAAGCCGAATCTTTATGCCTCAGGCAACTATGCCGACCTGTTTTCTTCGATAAACCGTGAAACCCTGCTCAAGGAGTTCTGGACTGTTGCAAAGGCTTCGGTGGAACACAAAATGCCTGCCGCAGCTCCCGGGGCAGCCGGAGCCGCTCCCGGTAAAGAAGATGGCGGGTTCATTGACCGTTTCTGCATTGATTTTACAGTCAAGGCCCGTGAAGGGGGGATTGACCCTGTTTTCGGACGGGACCCGGAGATGCGTCAGATGGTGGATATACTCGCGCGCCGTCGTAAGAATAACCCGATTCTGGTCGGTGAACCGGGTGTTGGTAAAACAGCAGTCATCGAAGGTCTGGCTCTGCGGATAACTGAAGGAGACGTACCCGAAATCCTGAATGACGTGACCCTTCTTGGTCTGGACATGGGCTTGCTGGAAGCCGGGGCCGGAATGAAAGGTGAGTTTGAGAACCGTTTGAAGGGGGTAATCGATGAGATAAAATCCAGTGAAACCCCGATAATCCTGTTCATTGATGAAGCACATACTCTGGTCGGGGCCGGAGGCTCCGCTGGCGGGGCGGATGCCGCCAACCTGCTCAAGCCCGCTCTGGCCCGTGGCGAACTCAAAACCTGCGCCGCGACCACATGGACTGAATACAAGAAATATTTCGAAAAAGATCCGGCTCTTGCCCGTCGTTTCCAGCTGGTCAAACTGGATGAGCCGTCTGTGGAGACATCCACGATTATCCTGCGTGGACTCAGGGAGAGTTACGAAAAGGCGCACAATGTAATTATACGGGATGATGCCAACGTGGCTGCTGCCGTGTATTCCGACCGTTACATAGCCGGGCGTTTTCTGCCGGATAAGGCCATTGACCTGCTGGATACCACCTGTGCCCGGGTAAAGGTAAACCTTTCGGCTAAACCCGGGATACTTGAAGACTGCCAGAGAGCTGTTCAGGCTCTTGAGCGAGAGAAAGCAGCAGTTGACCGCGACCGGACCAATGCCGTTGCGGTTGATGAAGACCACTATAAAGAGCTTCTGGAGCAGATTGAAGCCAAAAACGCTGAAGCAGCTGAAATCAGTGAAAAGTGGTTAAAGGAGAAAGATGCCGCCCATGCCGTTCTGGATGTGCGCCAGCAGATTCAGGAAGCCGGGGAGGATGAAGAACAGGTATCGAAACTGAAAGAGGAACTGGATAAGGCTGATGCTGCTTTGGCTGAGCTTCAGGGTGATGAACCGATGGTCCAGATTGAGGTCACACCTGATCTTGTCGGACGGGTCGTGTCTGACTGGACCGGAATACCGGTGGGTAAAATGGCCCGTGATGAAGCCAGAACCGTGGCCGATCTTGATGATCGTCTCAAGGCCCGGGTTAAAGGTCAGGATCAGGGGCTTGCCGCCATCGCCGAGGTGATCCGAGCTTCGAAGGCCGGAATCAAGAACCCTGACCAGCCCATTGGCGTTTTTCTGCTGGTAGGTCCTTCAGGCGTGGGTAAGACCGAAACCGGGCTTTCTCTTGCCGATCTGCTTTTTGGTGACGAGCGTTCGGTTGTAACGGTCAATATGAGTGAATTTCAGGAAAAGCATACTGTTTCCAGATTGATAGGGTCGCCTCCCGGCTATGTCGGGTACGGTGAAGGCGGCATGCTGACTGAGGCTGTCCGCCGTCAGCCCTATAGCGTGGTGCTGCTTGATGAGGTTGAGAAGGCGCATCTTGATGTGATGAATACCTTTTATCAGGTTTTTGACAAAGGGGTGCTGACCGATGGTGAGGGTAAAGATATCAACTTTAAAAATACCATAATAATCCTGACCTCAAACCTCGGAACAGACGTGATTCAGGAGATGACAGCGGAAGAGGGCGAAATGCCTCTGGATGCGGTCCTTTCGGCTGTCCGGCCTATTCTGTCCCAGCATTTCAAACCGGCATTGCTGGCCCGCATGAACGTGGTTCCCTATTTCAGTCTCAATCCTGAGGCCATGAAGCTTATCACCCGTCTCAAGCTCGGCAAGCTGGAGAAAATGCTCCTTGCAAACAATAAGATGAAGATGACCTATGACGAGGGTGTTATTGACCAGATTGCCGCCCGCTGTACGGAAGTTGAAACCGGGGCGCGTAACATCGAGTATATTATCAACGGTAATGTCCTGCCCAGAATGTCAAAGGAAATCCTTATCCATATGACTGAGGGAGGGATGCCCTCGGCTGTTCATCTGGGAGTTGATGATGAAGGTTCATTCACCATGGAATTTTCCAACGAATAGAGAGTAAAGAGAGCTTCTTACATGGCGGATACATCAAAACCTAAATTCACTTTTGAATCCAAAGGTGCAGACAAAAATACTTTCAGCGTTGTCCGTTTTCGGGGAACCGAGGGCCTGTCGTCAATTTACAGGTTCAGCATTATGCTGGTTTCCAGCAGGAATGATGTGGATATCGGAGCGGTTCTCAAGAATACAGCGGAATTCAGGATTAAGCGGGATGAAGGTGATATCCCGTTTCAAGGGATATTGAGCTCCTTCGAGCAGCTTCATCAGGCCGGGAAGGTTTGTTTCTATCGCGCGGAGCTGGTTCCCAGACTCTGGTGGGCCACTCTGACTCACTGCAACCAGATCTTTCTGCATGAAAATACTCAGGGCTATATCGGTGATGTGCTGCAGAAGGCCGGGCTCAAGCAGGGGCTGAGTTTTGATTTCAAGCTCCAGAATTCTTACCCGAGCCGTAAATATGTCTGCCAGTATGATGAATCCCATTTCAATTTTGTTTCACGCTGGATGGAACGGGACGGCATGTATTACTATTTTGAGCAGACTGATCAGGGCGAAAAGATGGTCATAACGGATACACACATCGCTCACTCTCCCATGGAGGAAGGAACTGTCCTTACGTATGCCCCGCCCAGCAATCTGGATCATACCAAAAGAGAGGAGATTGTCCGTAATTTCATGCTCAAGCAGCAGCCCATGCCTAAAAAGGTTCTGCTCAAGGATTACAATTACCGTAAACCAAGTCTGGAGATGAAGGCTGAAGCGGAAGTCTCTGCCGATGGTATGGGTGAAATTTATGTTTACGGGGAACATTTCAAAACCCCCGAAGAAGGCAATGAGTTGGCCCGGATAAGGGCACAGGAATTTCTCTGCCGTGAAAGGGTTTTTCAGGGAGTTTCCACAGTACCTTATGTTCGGACCGGGTATATCTTTGAATTGAGGGATCACTACAGGCAGGATTTCAACCAGCGTTATCTGACCACTGACATCTCCCATGAAGGGAGTCAGGAGGCATATCTTGTCTCCGGTCTGGGATTGAATCTGGCCAGCGATTCCGATCGTCTTTACTACCGCAACTCATTTTCATGCATCCCCGCCCAGATCCAGTTCCGGGCAGAGCGGAAGGCGATAAAGCCCAAGTTCACCGGCACAATGAATGCCAAGATCGATGCATCCGGGAGCGGCCAGTATGCCGAGTTGGACAGTCACGGGCGTTACAAGGTCATCATGCCCTTTGACGAGTCCGGACGGGACAACGGCAAAGCTACTACCTGGCTTCGCATGGCTCAGCCTTACGGAGGGTCGAACCACGGCATGCATTTCCCGTTGCACAAGGGAACCGAAGTTCTTGTCACCTGTATAGATGGAGATCCGGACCGCCCAATTATTCAGGCCGCCGCCCCCAACCCGGAAAATCCAAGTCTGGTTAATGATACAAATCAGACTAAATGCATAATCGCCACCGGAGGGCAGAATGTCTTTCACATGCAGGATAAACAGGGGGACGAGGGGATGCATTTTAAGACCCCCAACGGTAACACCAATCTGCGTCTTGGCTCATCCAAAACAGAGTCCAACAGTAGTGATGGTGGAGAAGACGGTGTCTGGCTGCATACTGAAAAGGATATCAAAATCGGAGGGAAGAATCTCGGTACCTGGCTGCAGGGACAGGAATTTTCACTGACCACCGGATCCAAGGAAGAGATCATGATAGGTAACGTCACTGAGGTGACAGCAGCCATTAAGGAAGAACTTAATGCGGTCGCAAGTATAGCTCTTAATCTTGGTAAGTCCTTGGAATATGCGCTTTCTCATGAAAAAATGCGTATAGAAAAGGTCGATATTGAAGGAGATGTGTCTCATTTAAGAGGTTCGCTTGAATCTTTGTGGATGACTGCATCTTTAATGTGTGCAGAAAAAAATGAGCTGACTACAAATCTGAATGACTTGCGCGGAGAACATAATGCTCTTGTTGGCTCTCATGCCAGACTGATTGGTGAAACATCAAAACTTGTGGGGCAGTCGAGCCAACTGGCTGGAACAGTCAGTCAGCTAAATGATCTGGTTGATTCAGTCAGTGGTGAAGTTACAAATCTTTGTGGTGAAGTAACCCAGCTTGCCGGAGGGATTCAAACAGCTGTCGGTCAAGAAACTGCAACGATTGGAGAAACAGTCAGAGCTCTTGGTGAGAGTACCACTGTTGCTGGTGAAACAAATGATATTGCTACTGAAATGAACAACATCGCCGGTTTGATTAATAATATTTAGCCTTTCCATAAAAGACAGTATGTTGCCGGGAATAAACCGACAGAGTCTAATATCTAATTATTAGATTAAGGTTTGAAACTTTTACAGTTTTTAGGGCAGGAGGTTACAACAGTGGCAGAAAATACAGAACCAAAATTCACCTTTGAATCACAGGCGGTGGATAAAAGCACCTTTCACGTGGTTAACTTCAAGGGTTCGGAAGCCTTGTCCTCCATCTACAGATTTAATGTCCTGCTGATTTCTGAAAAAGCGGACCTTGATATCGATACAATCCTTCAGAAGTCGGCAGTGCTCACTATCAAGCGGGATGATGGTGATATTCCTTTCAAGGGTGTTCTAAGTTCTTTTGAACAGATGCATCAGGCCGGTAAAATTATTTTCTACCGGGCTGAGCTTGTACCGCACCTCTGGCGTACAACCCTCACTCATTACAATGAAATATTCCTGAACAAGGATGCCTCTCAGACCATAGGGCAGGCTTTGAAAAAAGGAGGATTGCAACAGGGGTTGAATTTTGATTTCAAGCTTGAAGGCTCCTATCCGGTAAAGGAATATGTCTGTCAGTATGACGAATCCTACTTCAATTTTGTTTCCCGCTGGATGGAGCGGGACGGTATGTATTATTATTTTGAGCAGACTGATGAGGGCGATAAAATGGTCATCACTGATACTCATATCGCCCATTCTCCCATGAAGCAGGGGACATCTCTCAGTTATTCTCCGCCCAGCAATCTGGATCATACCCATAGGGATGAGATCATAAAAAACTTTTTGTTGAAACAGCAGCCGGTTCCCAAAAAAGTCCTGCTCAAGGATTACAACTACCGCAAACCGAGCCTTGAAATGAAAGCCGAGGCTATTGTTTCCGAACACGGTCTGGGTGATATCTACATCTACGGGGAACATTTCAGCACCCCCGGTGAAGGACAGAAGCTTGCTCAGGTCAGGGCTCAGGAGTTTCTTTGCAGGGAGAAGGTCTTTCACGGGGTTTCTACGGTTCCTTACATCCGCAGTGGATACATTTTCGAAATGAAGGATCACTACCGGCAGGACTTCAACCAGCGGTATCTTACTACCGAGGTTGTCCATGAAGGCAGTCAGGAAGCTTATCTTGTTTCCGGTCTTGATCTGCACTTTACGGAAAATGAAGACAGGCTCTACTATCGAAATACTTTTACCTGCATCCCGGCAAATACGCAGTTCAGGGCTGAAAGAAAGACTGAAAAACCCAAATTTGCAGGAACCATGAACGCCAAGGTCGATGCTTCAGGAAGTGGAAAATATGCCGAACTGGACAGCCACGGACGTTACAAGGTTATCCTACCGTTTGATGAGTCCGGGCGAAACGATGGCAAGGCCACTACTTGGCTGAGAATGGCCCAGCCTTACGGCGGAGCGAATCACGGTATGCATTTCCCGCTTCACAAAGGGACCGAGGTACTGATCACCTGTATCGATGGCGATCCTGACCGTCCGATTATTCAGGCCGCTGCCCCCAACCCCGAGAATCCCAGTCTGGTAAATGACAGCAACCAGACCAAATGCATGATTACTACCGGGGGACAGAACCGTATCCACATGGAAGATCAGGAGGGGAGCGAAAGAATTCTCATGCATTCACCCAAGTCCAACACATGGATAAGGATGGGGGCTCCTAATGATCCGCCTCCCGAGGGTGAAGAAGGCGGTGAAGAGGGTGGCGAAGAAAAGAAAAGCGGCTGGGAGCGCGAAAACGAGGGGGGCAAGGATGGCTGGAAGCTCAACACCAGTGCTCATATTGAAGTTTTTGGAGGATCATCGGCGGAAACAATTCTCGGAAATGAATTCAAATTCATTGGCGGTAGCTCCGAGGAAGTTATCGCGGGTAATGATACAAAAGTTTTCCTGATACTAAAAGAAGACATGGTGGCCGGACTTGAGACCGGACTCAAAATGGGTGGATCAATGGAGTTCGCCCCTCTGCATACCTGCATTCATGGCGAGGCCAATGAGATAAAGGGAGAGTTCAACAAAATTCATGGTGAGCAGGCCACAATGGCCGGAGAGGTCATGCACCTCAAGGCATCAAAAAATGATATGACAGCGGAGCTCAACACTCTGCGTGGAGATCATAACAATCTGGCAGCTTCCCATAACTCCCTTAAGGGGGAAACCTCAAAACTGGCAGGCGAGGCCAGCAAGCTTGCAGGGCAGGTTAATGAGGTCTGGGGGGAAATGGATACCGTAGCCGGTAACCTGACCCATCTTTGCGGGGAGGTCACCGCTCTGGCGGGTGAGGATAATAAAATAGTCGGGGTAATGGCGAAAAGCATCGGGGATTCCACCAAACTTATCGGGACCAGTTCAAACGTTACTGCCGAGACAAGTGAAATTTCCGGTGAGATGAACAACATAGCCGGACTCATCAACAATCTCTAAGGCTGGGTACATGAAGATATTTAAGGAAAAACAGCATTCATTTTTCCCCCGCCCGCTGGGCATTCGGGATAAATACTATCTCAGCGTTGGGATTATGGTTTTCTATGATCTTAACGATCCTGACAATCTGCTTACAGAGCAGGAGCTCTGGAAATCCGTTCCCGGTCAACTGGGAGCCAAACCTGTAATTGATCAGGGGGTTCCCAAGCCCCGTGGAGAATTTCTGGTCACAGGTTCATGTTTTGCCCCCAGAGGGCAGAGCCGTCCGGCTTCGGAAGTGAGCGTGCAGGTGGGAGAGCGCCGCAAGAGCTTAAATATTTTCGGGGACAGGTACTGGAAAAACGGTGTCATTACCAAAGCCGAGCCTTTTGTGGAGATGCCTGTGGTCTGGCCCAATGCTTTCGGAGGGGCAGATTATGAGAAAAATCCTCTGGGCAAGGGTATTGCCAAAGTACCTCTTCCCGATGGTTCGGAAGGCGTTCCACTGCCTAATATAGAGATTCCTGAGCAGCAGATAGGCTCACCGGGGCAGAAGCCTGACCCTGCCGGTTTTGGACCTTTGGATATGATGTGGCCTCAGCGGGCATCCAAAAACGGGACTTATGATAAAAAATGGAAGGATGAACGCTGGCCTTTTTATCCTGATGACATGAATTACGAATTTTTCAACATGGCCTGCGAAGATCAGTACATGGATGACTTTTTCAAGGGCGGTGAGACGGTTTCAATTAAAAATATGAACCCGGATATTCTTCTTATTGAAAGTGCTCTACCCAGGTTAAGGATGCGCTGCTTTCTGACCATGAACCCAAAGTTCAAACCCCACGGATTTCCCGTAGGCCCCCTGCCGTCACATCAGATCTCCGAAGACGAAGAGTTTCGCGAGGTAACTACAAGGCTAGAAACCGTTTGGTTTTTCCCGTCCATAATGCGGGGGCTGCTTATCTACCGCGGCACAGCGGAAGTGATGGACGATGAAGGGGCGGATGTCCAGCGGGTTCTTATCCGCCATGAAGATCCTTCGGAAGAACCCAAGTCTCTTGAATATTACCGGGATATCCAGATCAGGCTGCTGGACCGTGGAGTGGATATGGACATGTCCAAGGCGGAAGAGGCCATGAAAAAGGCACAAAAGTCCATGCTGCAGGTCAAAAACATACCCAAATTTGCAGATGACATTCGTCAGAAGGCTCTTGGAAACCGACCCTGTATGCCCATGGTTGAACCGGAAGAAATGATGGCCAAAACAGAATCCATGATTGCCGAGCATAACGCGCTTCTGGACCGTCTGGAAGGTATGGCCCGAAAAGCCCATGCCGAGCATGGGCATCTTGTGGAAATCAATCTCGGTGTTTTTGATAAGTTCCGTGGCAAACTGGCTGCCATGGGTAAAAAAATGGAAGAAGTGACCGGCAAGCTTTCGGCAACGAAAAAAAAGCTTGAAGCAACACAGAAGGCTGCGGTCAAGGATACGTCATCCCGGCTTAAAAGTGTTAAACCGGAGTTTCTCGAAAAAGCAGGCGTTGATCCTGATAAGGCTATCCCGGAAGATTTTCCTTTCCATAATAAGGTCAACCCTTGGCATGACCGGGGTTTTCCTTTTGTGGTCAAGTCCCGCAAGGCGCTTGAGAATGACTCCGGTTCAATGAATAAGCTGAAGGATCTGGGAATCAGCCCCGGAACTTTGAAGCGTAACTGGGTTGGAATCAGCAGTGAATCTTTAAGTGAAAATCCTGCGGATTGGGGACTTGAGGGTAATGAAAAATTTGATATCCCCGCAGGGTTGGTCCTGCCCCGATTTGATGGCCCGGTCCTGAATCATATCAAGATGAACCCGGGTGGTTTCGCAGAAGGGCGTGAGGTTTTGGTCAAGGGTTCTGACGAATCACCGCTTTTCCTGCCCAGTTCGACTCTTATCGATCTGCCTTCAATGCCTGCCGCTGGGGGAGCCCCGGTAATCTGCGTTTCCGATGAATTACAGGCTCTGTTTCTTGAACAGGAAGTGGGCGATTGCTGTTCGGTGATTTCCCTTGCGAGTCCGGAAGTAAAGCCCGGAAAGGAAGCAGCTGAGGCACTCAAAAATGCTCAGGCTTTTCTGGTTGTCCGTCCTGAAAAATGGAAGCATGACAGCGGCCTGAAAGAAGAGTGGCAGGAGTGGATCAAAGCTCAAAAGGGAGCTGAACCTCTGGAACTGGAGCATGGCAGAACTTTATTTGATGCCCGCAGGAAGGGGAGTGACATTCGCCAGTGGGTTCTGGATCATTTGCCTGAGACATACGCATCAGGACACAAAGTTGATATGAGCATGCCGGAGCCGGGCAAGCCGCCGGGCGAAGATTTCCTTAAGGGCTTCAAGCCCGAATTCCCTGATGTGAAAGCAATAGCCAAAGGCATTAATGATGAAGTCAAAAAGGCTATGGAAGCCAAGTTTGCCCCTCTTCAGGCTCAAAAGGAAACAATGCTTGCCGAAATGAAGGAAAAGGCCGCCAAGTACGCGAAGTATGGCCTTGATCCTGAAAAAATAAGCATGGAGCCAAGTGGAGCAGCCAAGCAGTCCTTCACTGAGATCGGGCAGACGTTTGCTTCCAAAATACGTTCCCATGCTGAGCAGTTGAAAGCCAAAGATCTGCTTACCCCGGAACTGGCGCAAAAGATGGAGACGGAAGCAGAAAGGGCTGAACGGATGGGCGTGGAAGGGGATGCCAAGAAAGCCAAGATGCTCGAAGAGTTCAAGGTTAAAAAACTGGAGCTTGATAAGGGACTGAAGAAGCTGAAAGAAAGAGTTCCTCCTGAAGGTGCGGTAGCAAAGCTGAAAGAGCACGGACTTGATGCGGATAAAATCAGGCCGCTTACCCGTGAAGAAGTCCTGCGGATGTATGATCAGGGCAAGTCTGTTGCCGGAGCGATTCTCAGCGGTGTCGATCTTTCCGGTGTTGATCTTTCCGGTATCGACCTCAGCGGATGCCAACTCAAACGTACATCCTTCAAAGGGACAAAGCTCGATAACGCAAAATTTGTTCAGGCAATGGGCAATGAAGCTGATTTCAGCGGAGCTTCCCTTACGGGTGCTGATTTTGAGCGGGGAATGTTCGGCAGGGCCAACTTCGAAGAGAGTGACCTGAGTGGTGCCAATGCCCGTCACGCCGCTTTTAAAAACAGTAAGTTCGGTAAAGCATTACTTCGGGATGCAAATTTTGATATGGCGATTCTCGAGAAAACCGATTTTTCAGAAGCTGATCTCAGCGGTGCAAGCATAAAAATGTGCATAATCAGTGGAAAAGCTGATCAGGCTGATTTCAGCAGATCCTCTGTGAGAAAAAGTATGTTCAAATCCTCTTCCATGAACGGTGTGAACTTCCGGGAAGCCTCTGTTAACGAGTCGCTTTTCAATGATGTTGAGGCCCGCAAAAGTGATTTTTCAGGCGCAAATCTGGATAAGCTGCGTACCGGGAGAAATTCCGTTTTCACTGATTCCGATTTCAGCAATGCTAGAATGCGGAGCTCTGCTCTGCGCGAGTCGGATTTCACCGGATCTGATTTCCGGGGGGCTGATCTGGAAAGCGGAATGATTGATAATTCGCAGATGGTCAGGGCCAACCTCAATGGAGTTTCGGCTAAAGGGGCGCGCTTCACCAAAAGTAATCTTGAGGAAGCTTCCATGCGAGCGGCAAACATACATATGGGTGGTCTGCGCAAGGCCCGGTTGGTTAATACGGACCTGCGCGGTTCCAATCTTTTTGCGGTGGATTTTTATAAATCGGTTCTGGGTGAAACCCGTTTTGAAGCTGCCAATCTCAAGCGCAGTCAGTTGCATGGAAAACTCGAATTGCTGGATGATGAATAATGAGCACATTGAATCGTGAACAGATCTTGGCGGCAATTGCTGACAACCAGACTTTGAAAGGTGTTGATCTTTCCGGTGCGGATCTTGCGGGAGCCGATCTTACCGGGGGCCGCTTTCATAAGGTTAAACTGCATGGTACGGACCTTTCCGGCGCCAATATCCTCAAGACAGGGTTTAAGGATTGCGAGTTCAATGAGGCAAGTTTTGAAGGAACAGATCTGACCAAAGTCAATCTGCAGGGAATGAATTTTTCCGGTGCTTCCTTCAAAGGGGCTAAAATTCATATGGCCATGCTCCAGAAAACTGATTTCTCAGGTGCGGATCTGTCCGGTGCCGAACTTACCTGGTCAATGGCCCAGCATTCCAGCTTCGAGCGAGCGAACATGCGTTCCATGAAGATCGTAAAGACCGTCATGTCCCACTCAAAGCTGGATAAAGTTGACCTGTTAGGCGCCAGTCTGGATCGAGTAGTGTTCAATGGCTCGTCCTTTAAAGGCACCAAGTTCAAGGGTGGAACGTATTTCAAGATAATGATGCGCGGGGCGGATCTGGAAAATCAGGATATCTCCGGGCAGCTTTTTTCGCAGGTCCTTCTGGACAGTGCCAACCTGCGCGGAGCCGATCTTTCAGGAGCCGACCTTACTATGTCCAATTTTATGGGGGCGGACCTGACAGGTGCTAACCTTTCCGGGGCTGTTTTGCGCAGTTGCATGCTCAGCGGTGCTGTGCTCCGTGAGGCTGATTTCAGTCGTTCGGATCTGACCAAGGCATACATGGGAGAAGTGGATGCCACTATAGCTGATTTTTCCGGTGCTACAATGGTGCACGCTATTTTCAGCAAGGCTATTTGCCACGCCACAAAGTTTACAGGGGCCAGTCTGCAGCATTCAGACTTTTCCCTCGCCGATCTGACCCATGCTGATTTCAGCAGAGCTTCAATGTACCGGGCCAAACTCCACCGCATAATTGAAAAGGATACCCGCTGGGATGGAGCTTCCCTGATAATGCTGCAGGGAACTGACAAGGATATGGAGGAAGCTGAGAACTGGACGCACGGATAAAAGGATAAATCGTGGTTCCGGTGTGTCAGAATTTTCTACGGAGGCAGATAATATTGGAGAACAGGTTCTCTTAATTGTGCTGAAGCTTCTGAGTCTGCGTTTTGTGAAGTCTGATCTGATGTAAATGTATTTGAATTTTATGTTCTTCAAAGTTGGAGTAATTTATGGATAATCTTGCAAGAAAAAATGAAACGGCTGTCCCCCAGCTGGAGTACGGACAGGTCGTGTCAGTCAATAAGACTGTTTGTGTTTCAACATCACTGGGCGAACTGGAGGCCCGGAAGGCAGTCAGTTGTCTGGTCACTCCTGAAACAGGAGATTCAGTTCTACTTTCCGTGGATGCTCAGGGGGCTGTCTGGATTCTGTCCGTGCTGACCAGAGCTTCAGAGACTCCTACGGCGCTTGAAGTCGAGGGAGACACCACACTCAGGGTTAAGGGCGGAAGTCTGACTGTAGCTTCTGACGAGGATCTGAATTGTATAAGCGGAAAAGCGGCTTTGCATTCCGGGGATGTGGAAATCTCGGCGGGGACTGTTTCACTCACCTCACGTCTTTTTACAAGCAATGTGGAGCGGGTCAAAAGAGTTGCCGGAACCGTGGATGATATAAGCCGTGAGTTTACCCGCCGGGTGGTCAACTATTTCAGGTTCACCCGGGAGCATGAAGATTGTCAGGCTGAGTCCCGCAGGCAGTTGGTGGACGAAACCCTGACCATACAGAGTAAAAACGCAATGATAATTTCCGAAGAACATGTCAAAATAGACGGTGAAATGATCCATATGGGTTAGCAAGGAGAGAAGTATGTTTGCACTTACAATGGGAGCGGGAATGGACATGGGTTTTCCGGATGTCTGCCTTACGCCTGTCGGCCCGGTCCCGGTTCCGATCCCTTATCCGAATATCGCGGAATCAGCCACTTCAGCTCCGGCAGCATATAATGTGCTGTGTGACTGCATGCCGACACTCAATCAGGTCTCATTGGGACTGGTCAGTGAAGGAGATGAACCCGGAGTGGAACTCGGAGTGGTTTCACATCTGGAGTCTGGTCAGACCGAGTATCTTGTCGGCTGCATAACAATAATGGCTGACGGCTTGCCTGTTCAGAGGCTGACCAGTGTTACCGGGCAGAATTGTCTGGCTGTTCTTCCAAATGCTCCCGGAGTCTGCATCTGTCCCAGTCAGTGCACGGTTCTTACGCTCGGTTAAAGGAAAATAAAATTACGAATTGGTTAGGCTTTATGATTTTTTCAGAATTATTAAGCCCTTTTCATAAAGGGGTTAAATTTCTGTAGGGCCGCCGGAGGCATAAGATATGGCAAAAAGTGTTTTTATATCCATTCTTGAAAAGGACGAGGCGAAGGGAAAGGGTCTGTTTCAGGCCGTTACCCGTTACGGGCTCGGAGTGAACGGTCATTTCTGGTCTGACAATCTGGAGAAGATGGAATGGGCCGGGCCCATCGCAGAGATGGAGAAGCCTGAAGTTGGTGTTTGGCTTATCAAAGGTGAGAAAGCAAGCTTTGAGAATCCTGATATCCGTTTTGGAATGGGGCTTCTTGCCGCTGCTGTTCAGGCCCGGCGCGGTGCGGGATTTCCGGTGATCTGCATCTGCGATGACGGGGAGCTTGATCCTTCAACGCTGCCGACAACACTGCGTGGCGCTGAAGTTGTTGAAGAGTCCAAGTTGGGTGTTAAGCTGGCGGCCAAAGCCAATATGCCGATCAAGAAGGTTGAAATGGAATACCGTTTCGATCTCTACCCCCTTCCGAGTCTGGGGCTCTGGATGGAAGTAGGCCCCGCCCCCGGACACAAATGGGACGGGGCTTTGCTGGGAGTATGCAACGGAAATATAGAGGCCCACGGGGTCGGACCTGCCGGGCAGCTACCGGATAAATGTGTGCTCAACTATCCCATGAAGGGCTTAAAAATGGAGCTTGGCGGCAAGGAATACATCGGCTGGGCTGTTAAGAATGAGCTGACAGAGAATGACTCTTATTTCGTCAAGGTGACTGGTACGCCAGAAGCACTTGTTTTCGGTGCATTTCCCGAAGGGGATGATGTGGAGTCATTTTCTCTTCAGCTGAGTTAATATAGCAGAAAAACTTTATCGAAAGGTGTGAGTCTTTTTTATAGAGGGGCGAAATTGTCCTCAATTTCGCCCCTCGCAAGGATCGAGCTGGTTTATCAGGCCTCTGAATGGAGCTGCCCCCCTACCAATTGAATGCAAATGTTATGGGGGTGTTTCCGGGAAGGATTTCAGAGCCCGGAGTAAGTGATATTTCCAAGGGAAATACTCCTTCTGAAATATTAGCGGCCTTGATCGTCAGGTCGGCAGGCTCCGGATAGCCCTGCTTCTGGAGAAAAAGCCCGACAGCCTGAGTCAGGCCATTTTCCAGATCAGCGAACTCTTCCCTTTTCTCGGTTGAAAGCATGATCAGAAAATGAATCAGGCGGGACAGGTATAAACGCAGATTAAAAGGCCCGCCGTCCATGGAAGTGGCGGACAGAATGAATACCTGATCCCCGTTGAAAGCCGGGGCGGTAATCCCGGCCTGTCTCAAACTTTTAATCCGCTCTGTCCCCAGTGGAGGAGTGAGTGGCGCAGGTATGGCCCCTTCTGCCAGGGGCAGTCCTTCAAGCCGCACCATTGAATGATTGGCAAAAAGAGTGGGACGGTCATACCGGGCAAGACTGCGGGCGCAGAGAGCGGCTGCAGCCCAGACGGAAGAAGTCCACAAAGGGCCTTTTTCCGTAAGGGATGTCGTTTCATATCCAGCTTCGCGGGTGTGCATGGTTCTTGCCATGACGCTTCCGATGCACGTCATTACCCAGCCCGCGGCAGATGCTTGGCGAAGCGTTTTCCAGCGTCCGTATTCCGCTCCTTCCAGCAGGGAGGGGATAAAGGGCAGGGAATCGCTCTCAGCCCAGTTCGATATTTCAAAGAAGTCCGGGCTGAACTGGACGATAGCCGGAGTGAGCAGGGTTTCGGCGAGGTTCATTACTTTTTCCAGCTCTGCCATGGATCGGGCTGAATTGCTCATGGGGCTGTCCAGCAGGATGAGGTCCGGAGGAGAATCGGAAAACTCTTCCTGAACCCTGTCAATTACTGAGGATAGATTGTTTCGGGTAACCGGAATCAGACAAAGTTCCACTGTTGATTCGCTTCCTGCCGGAATCTGTCTGCAAAGAAGCTCCAAGCCTCGCCACGCGGATTCAAGCCTTCTGAAGTCGGGGTCGGCGAAAATGCTTTCAAGCAGGGACGCCTGAATGCGTTCCAACTGATTATTCAGGCTTCTTGATTGGGACGATGAAGATGACTCGCCGACATCAACAAGTGAAAGGATGTCGTCAAGTGCTGCTGAATTATCCTCTATTGCAGAGGAGTCCTTTTCGGGAAAGGTAACAAGCTGTAAAAGTTCCGGGAATGAGCTTTTGAAGGATGCGGGAGAACTGTCTGTTCTTATGAATTTTTGAGCCTCAGTTATCCTTTTTAAGAACGGGTTCTTTTTTATGATATTTTTGGGTCTGAAGTCAGACAATTGTTCTATGGAAACAGCAATGTTCCCGTCAGGTACAAGGCTCCGGTCCACCGGGATGTTGAGATTGGGGTTAACCTGTTTGAGTGCCTGATCGAAGTTGAAAGGATCTGTCTTTATCACAGGTGGATTTCCCGTCTCAAGGGCGGGTGAGAAAGCTGCAAGGATAAGAAGTGTGAACGGGGTGGACTCTATATGCATACAAATCTCCTTTTGAATGAAGGGTATTTCGAATTTGAAAACATAGTACAGCATATTGCTCAACATGGGAAACAGTGTATCATAAGATTTAAACTAAACTGTATACGGCATCGACAGTAAGTATTTTTCTGTGTAGATTGGTTTGTAATGATTTTAGTATCTTTAAATAATTTCAAAAAGTGTAATCGGAGAACTGCTTGTGCATAGTCGTGTTCTGTTTTTAATATTCTTAGTTGTATTTGTAGTCCCCGGATGCGGCGGGAAACAGAAGCCTGTGAATCCGACAGAGGTGACCACTCCGGCTTCAAGCCCTGATCAGATCAAATGGACTTACCAGACTGATGCAATCTCCTTTAAGCTTGGAGTAGACGAAAAGCTTAATGAATATGATGGTGCTCCGCATACTCTCCTGCTTTGTTTTTATCAGCTTTCAAAGCTGACGAAATTCAATGCCCTGGCGGGAACATCAACCGGCATGGAAAAGCTGTTCAACTGCACGAGTTTCGACCCCACTGTTACGCAGGTCCAAAGGGAGTTCGCGCAGCCCGGAAAAAATGCCACAATTGTTATGGACCGGGCGGAAGGAACAAGATTTGTGGGCGTAGTGGCAGGGTATTACGATTTGCAGGGAAAGGCTTCCCGAACCTGGCAGATCCCCATGGATGTAAGTGAAACCGGAATGCTCTGGTGGGGTGACACCTGGTATGCCCCTGCAAAGCTGGATGCCATGATTATTCTCGGCCCCAACGAACTTCAGAAGGTGGGGGAGTAGACTGTGCACGCTGACAAACCTCTTTTCTGGCATCAGGGTCTTTTTCTGCAGCCGCAGCATTTTCAGCTTGCGGACCTTCATCAGCTGCACCGCCTCAAGGCCCTGCGCCAGTACGGGCAGCCCTATTTCTGGGGTGTGAGCGGACTTGATATCCGTGAGGGAGCCCTTGAACGCAAAATCATTGAAGTAACAGAACTGGAAGTTTTTTTTGATGACGGTCATCTGGTTGCTTTTCCGGGTAACGCGCACATAGAACCCCGCTCATTTGAAAAGGCCTGGGAGGATGGAGGCAAGCCTTTTAATATATACCTAGGGCTTCGCAGATGGGACCCCGAGGGGGGAAATGTTTCGCAGGTTGAGGATACAGCCGCTGCGGTTAATACCATGTTCGCTGTTTCTGCCGACCCTGTTGAACAGCCTGATCTGCTGGGCAGCGGCCCCGCAGCCCAGCTTAAGCCCATGCGCTACGTTCTTAGGCTTTTCTGGGAAGATGAGCTGGACGACCTCGGTTCATACAATATTATTCCACTGGCCCGCCTTGAACGTGATGTTCAGGAGGTTAAGCTGGATAAAAGCTTTGTGCCGCCCAGCATCACCATGAGTGCTTCCGGCTGGCTCGGTGATATTTTCAGGGATATCAGTGATCAGGTAGCTTCACGCTGCCGCCGTCTGGAACAGTACAAAAACCCCGCAGGGCTGGGAGTCGGTGATCTGGATTTCACTTCGACTGTATTTCTGCTGGTTCTGCGCACGTTGAATCGCTACGCCCCTCTTCTCAAGCACTATTCGGAAGCTCCGCATATCCATCCGTGGCAGGCTTTCGGACTGCTCAGTCAGGTAATAGGCGAGCTTTCATCTTTTTCGCGCGAAATGTCCGCTCTGGGTGAAGCCCCGGACGGCAGCAAGGTTCTCCCTGATTATGACCACGAAAACATAGGACCCTGTTTTGATTCCGCCCGCAGGATAATTACCAACATTCTGGACAGCCTGACCGCGGGACCGGAATTCATGGGCCAGTTCATCTATGATGATCCATACTTTACGGCGGAAATTCCGGAGAGGGCTTTTGCTGCCGGGAACACTTTCTGGCTTCTGGTCAAGACAGAAAAGCCGGATCAGGCACTGCCGGAGATTATCAGCATAGCCAAGCTTTCAGCGACCCATGGAATGAGTACCCTGTTGGCCAGGGCTGTTCAGGGCATAGGTCTGATCCACATGGATAACCTGCCGCCCGGATTGCCGCGAACAAAAGGAGCCCTTTGTTTCCGTATTGATACGGAGTCTCCACAATGGGAAGATGTGGTCAAGTCCGGCAGTATTTCTCTTTACTGGGACAGTGCACCCAGTGATTTGTCGGTTTTCATTGCCGCCATGCGAGGGTAGAGGATTATGCATTTAGCAGACTGTTTTCTTGAACTTTTCACTTACATCCGGCTGCTGACTGATTCCCCTGAAATGTCGGAAGCTGAATATGAAATTGTGCGTGCAGACATTAGCACGATCATAGAGCGCATGAATGAAAAGGGGGATCTGCTTGATCTTTCAGACAGTCTTTTTGATGACGCGCGGTTTGCAGTATTCGCCTGGGCTGATGAAGCTGTACTCTGTTCAAGTTGGGACGGTGTCCGTGAATGGCTTAAACATCCTTTGCAGAGGCAGTACTATGGAACGGCCAATGCCGGGGAAGAGTTTTTTCAGCGGCTTGAGAAACTGCTGAATGAAAATGGTGGGCCTGTTGATGACAGTCTTTTCGCTGATTTCGGCAAGGATGGGGAAGGTGCCGAGGTTGCTTCCGAAATGAATTCAAAAAGTGCCGAGGTTCTTGAAGTTTACGCTCTGTGTCTATCTCTTGGTTTTACGGGCAAGTTCTTTCATGAATCCGATGGTGAACGGCTTGAAAAACTGCGCAGGGATTGTATCGCAAGAATTCCCGGCCGGGCAGTTGAAAGCGGCGAGCCTGCATTCCCTCAATCATACGGAACGGGAAAGCCTGCTCCTAAAAAATGCTGTTACGGCAGAGTATTTGATCCGGGCTCAATAATATTCTTCATTTTGCCCCTGCTGATTGTAGGGGGGGTGTATCTGGCATACAGAGGCCTGCTTGAGCATAGTCTGAAGCTTTGGTTCGGTGGATTGTAAGGGACGGTAAAGCATAGATTATGAAAAAAATTTTACTCAACATACTCAAGATCCTTCTGCTGGTGATGGTTTTTGTGGCTGCCGCAGTCGGATCTTATGCTCTTGTCACTTACATGGGGTGGCCCTGGTGGGCCGGAGCCTGTCTTTTCGGCGGGCTGATAGGTGTTGTTGCGGCAATCTTTTTTGTCCGTAAATGGCTTTTGCGCAGACGTGAGAAAAAATTCGTCAAGCGCATTGTGGATCAGGATGACTCGGCAATTGCAGCAGCTCCACGCCACGAGCGTTCCCGTCTGCAGGAACTGCAGACACGCTGGATGGAAGCGGTGGAATTGCTTCAGCACTCTGAATTGCGCAGGCATGGAAATCCCCTTTACGCTTTGCCGTGGTATATGGTTTTCGGTGAATCGGATTCCGGTAAAAGTACTGCCGTTGCCAGCAGCAGGTTGACTTCTATTCTTACCGATGTAGGCCCTACTCCCGGTGTCTCGGCTACCAGAAACTGTGACTGGTGGTTTTTTGAAGAAGCCATAATTCTCGATACGGCCGGACGTTATGCCATCCCCATAGATGAATCCCGGGACAAGGAGGAATGGGAGAAGTTTCTGACTCTTCTGGTTAAATTCCGGAAGCGCGAGCCTTTGAACGGCTTGATTATCACCCTGCCGGCGGACAGAATCCTCAACGGCAATGAGGATTCCCTGCACGAATACGGGCAGAGCCTGCGTCGGCGTATTAATGAATTGATGCGTGTCCTTGGAGTGAGATTTCCGGTGTATGTGCTTCTCACCAAAATGGACCTCGTCTTCGGTCTCAAGGGGTTGTCTGAAGTCCTGCCGAAAGAGGCACGTTCTCAGGCCATGGGAATGGTCAACGAAAGTATTCTCAGCGATCCTGAAGAGTTTGTGGATTCTGCTGTGAACGGAGTGATAGAGCGTTTGCGGGGACTTCGGGTTACACTTCTCGACCGTGAGAGCAGCTTCGACCCGGCTTTTCTTCTTTTCGCCGACGAATTGGAGCGGATAAGACCGCGAATCAGGGCTTTTGCAGCCGGGGCGTTTGAGGATAATCCTTATCAGGAACAACCTCTTTTCCGGGGGATGTTTTTTTCCAGCGGAGAACAAAGTGGAGAACAGAGTTCTGCTTTTCTGGATAGCCTTCCCTCGCTTCAGAGTGTTGAGAAAAAGCTGCCCGGAACCCGGCAGGGCCTGTTTCTGCATGACTTTTTTTCCAAGGTGCTGCCCAGAGACCGCAACCTTTTTACTCCGATAGTTGAGTTTTTAAAGTGGAAACTCCTGACCCGCAATCTGGGCATGACTGTCTGGCTGCTGTTTCTTCTGTTTGTATGTGGTCTGCTCAGTCTTTCATTCATAGGTAACCGCAGGGCAATGGACAACCTTTACACTGCGTTTCCAAAGCCGCCCCAGTTTTCTTCCGAAATTGATCAACAGGTAGTTCAATTTGAAGGTTTTAGAGAAAAAATACTGGAACTTAAAAAGCTTAACTCAAACTGGTGGGTTCCCCGCATGGGGCTGGATGTGAGTCTTGAAGCGGAAAAAAGAGTCCAACAGCTCTATGTTGAGCAATTTAATAAAATTTTCATGGGGCCGACCGATAAAGAAATCGGTCAGGCCATTGAGGGCTTGAATTCAAATTCACCCGAGCAGTTGACCAGTGATTTTGTTAAGTTGCTGGGTTGGCGAATTGACCTTCTGGATAACCGTCTGGAAGGTGGTAAGCCAAAGCCCTTAGAGTCTTTCGAGCTTCCTTCCGGACAGGCCATGTCAAAGGCGGTTAAGGGGTTCAGCCCTGATATGATGAAATATTACGGGCAGCTTTACAGTTCTGCTCTGGCGTGGGGGAATGATACAGAAACCATGAAAGAGCAGCGGTTGCTGCTTCAGGCCAGACTGGGCAAGGTTTTCAGCCTCAAGGGAGCTGATTTTAAGTGGCTGGCTGACTGGGTTGATGAGAATCAGGCATTGCAACCCGTCACCCTCAGAGATTTCTGGGGCGGGCCTCACCTTCATTATGAAAATGAGGTTGCAGTTTCTCCCGCTTATACTGCCAAAGGCCGCAAAACTCTTGAAGACTTTATTTCCGAGTTACGCCGGGCCATGCCGGACAGCGGCGAATTCAAAAAGCGGGAGAAGGACTTCTGGAGCTGGTATGCCCAAGAGTATTACAATGCATGGTTCGACTTTTCAGAGCATTTTATCGAGGGCGAGCGGCAGCTGCTGACCAAAGATGACTACCGGAATATGGCGCATACCATGTCCGGCCCCGATAACCCATACTTCAGACTGATTGTCAGGATGAAAGATGAGTTCAGTCCCCTGAAAGAGTACAGGACTCCACCGCCATGGGCCAAGCAGATTTTCGATTTCAACATCGTTCTCAGCCAATATAAGGCAACCAAGGCTCAGGGAGTTGAAGGTTCAACCCAGAAAGCTCAGGATTCCCTGCGGAAAGTAGTTGCAGATCTCGGCGGGAAAATGGCTGAAAATATTGAGCAGCGCATTGAAATTGCCAAGCTTCTTGATGAGTATATGCAGGTTCTGAATGATCTGGTCGGGTTTACCGTAAGTCAGGAAACAGCATTCAAAAGTGCTGCGGCTCTGTATCCTTCCAGCGGCGGACCTTCAGGGACATCAACAGCCGCGGGTAAGGGAAGCCCCGGGACTTTGAAAAAGAACCCGGTGGATGGAGCCACCAAGGCTATGGCTTCGCTTAAGGCTCATATGAGCACTGACGGTCAGGGAGCTCATACTTTCTGGACACTGGTTTCCGGTCCTCTTGATTTCATGGTTTACGTAATCACCATGGAGGCTTCCTGCGAACTGCAGCAGTTATGGGAAGGTAAAGTTCTTTCAGAAACTGCAAATGTTCCATCAGATAAGCTCCGCAAAACTCTTTTCGGTAAAAGCGGACTGGTTGACAAGTTTACTTCCGGAAGCGCTTCTCCATTCCTCAGCAAAGGCTTAAAGGGCTGGGGAAGCAGAAAATGGCTGGGAATACCTTTTCCTTTCCGCGAAGAGTTCTTTGTCTTTCTTAATGAGGGAGAAAAGGGCGCTCAGGAGATTCAGCCGGAGTACAAGGTCAGTGTGTCGACTATTCCGACTTCCGTGAATTCAAATGCTACGGAAGAGCCGTATGCGACTATGCTTACGGTTGAGTGCGGAAGCGGCAAGCAGGAACTTATCAACTACAATTATGCCGAAAAAATTGTTTTCACATGGAAGCCTGAAGAATGCGGGACCACGACCCTGAAAGTCCGTTTTCCGGGAATGGATCTGGTGAAAACCTATAAAGGAAAACTCGGCTTCGCTAAATTCCTGTCCGAGTTCCGTAACGGCGAGGTCAACTTCATTCCTAAGGATTTCCCTGATCAGGCCAAGGGTCTTGAAGGTCTCGGGGTCACCAATGTGAAGGTGGGCTACACGTTCAGCGGAGCAGGGGCGGTTATTGATCTTCTGTCAATAAAGCCGCTTGATGTGCCGGATATCATAACCGAATGCTGGCAGCATTAATGCTGGCTGCGGAGTTCTTGGACGTTTGAATCCTGTGCAAAGACAGTTGGTAAACTTAATTAAATAACTTGCAGTGGAGACAGCCCGTGCTGACCATTTTTTACCGGAGATTCTACATCCTGCTTTTTCTTGTCTGGCTCGTTGCGGTGGCAGGGCTTTTTGTTCTCTCCGTCTGGGGTAATTTTGATACCTTTGTGAATGACTTCAGCAGAATTGTTCAGATGGGAGCCGGAAATTCCACCAACGGAACTGACCGTGAACCGGAGGTGGTACAGGTTGTGGAAAAAGCCGGGGAATCTATCCGGCGTGAAGTTGTCCACGAAGTGAGAACTCTTGAAAAAGACATTAATAAGGCTTTTGTTAGGAATAAAACCACTTTGCCTCTGGACCCCGTAAAGCAAGATATAAAACGGGATCTTGCAGGCAACCGGACTGCTGCTGTCTCTGCGCATGATTCGGGAACAGAAGGGCTCGGAGAACTTACTGAGCTCGATTTTACGCATACACCAGAGCAGTTTCTTGCCCGGCTTAAAACGACTCGTAAAGTGGGTAGAGTTACTTATTTCTGGCTCGATAAGCCCGCTAAACTGGTGGTGGATCTGCGCGGTAAGTGGGGATATTCAACTCGTAGAGTTACGGATTTCATAGATGGATTCGTCAAACAGGTTGTGTTGGGCGGACACCCGGACAGGCTGCGTGTCGTGTTTATCTTTACTGATCCAAAAGCACGGCGGGGCAAGGCTCCAGAACTGATACGGACTCCTGAAGGACTGGATATTCTGGTGGATGTCCCGCCTGATAAACAATAATCCCACCTTTGATTCATAAAAGCCCATGCTTGAAAAAGTGATGGGCTTTTGTGTTTTGGGGGGATGTCTTTGGATATGCGGAGCCGGGCACTTTCAGAGATTAATAGTTTCATATGGAATTGCCCGACTTGCCTTTTAGTGCAGGTGTAACTGGGGACGGGGGGCCTGATTGTAAGTGTTTACTGAGACTGCTTTAATACTTGTTTGCGCTGGTCTTTCTGCTGAGCGGGTACTTTCGTGCCGAGAGCAAATTCTAAGACAAAAGTTTATTGATTTTACAGGCCGCGCAGGCTGCTCCGAATCCGTTGTCTATATTTACAACCGTTACTCCGCTGGCGCAGGAAGTAAGCATGCCCAGAAGTGCGGAGAGTCCTCCGAAGTTTGCGCCGTAGCCTACAGATGTAGGAACTGCGATTATGGGTTGCTCCACCAGTCCGCCGATGACACTTGAAAGTGCACCTTCCATTCCCGCCACAACAATGAGAACACTGAATTTTCTGATTTCATCCATGCGGTGAAAAAGTCGGTGGATTCCGGCCACTCCTATATCGGAAATGATGGAAGCATGGTTGCCGAGCATGTCACAGGTGACAAGTGCTTCTTCAGCTACGGAAAGGTCGGATGTCCCGGCAGTGATAATGCCTACATTACCTGCCCCGTAGCGGATATCATGGCTTTTACAGGTGAGGGTGTTCGCGCGAGGGTTATATTCAACCTCTGCGAATCGGGATGTGACGTATTCTGCTGTTTCCGCGTTGATTCTGGTGGCGAGAACGTTGCTGCGTCCGCACATGTGTTCGAATATATCGGCAACCTGTTCAGGGTTTTTTCCTGCTCCGTAAATTACTTCGGGAAAGCCGTTGCGCAGGGAGCGGTGATGATCAATCTTGGTATGTCCGATATCCTGAAAGGGGAGATCCCGAAGCTGATCCATTGCTTTTTCGACATCAAGTTTGCCGTCACGAATGGAGTCTAAAATATTTTTAAGTGAATCACTGGAATTCATAATCCTGATCCTTATTTTTCTGAAGGCTCACGGTTGAGACTGCCCATGGAGTACCCGCCAAGGTCAAGCGCAACGTGCCGAAAACCCATATCCTTCAATTCTTCATTTATGGAGTGCTTTTCATTGGCCCTGATAAATTCACTCAGCTGCTCGCAAGGTATTTCAATTCGGGCCACATCCCCGTGATGGCGAACCCGAACAGAGGGGAAGCCTATTTTCATAAGGAATACTTCAGCATTTTCCACCTGCCTCAAAGCCTGTTCTGTAACTTTGCCGCTCACCGGCATCCTTGAAAGCAGGCAGGCGAATGAAGGCTTGTTCCAGGTGGGTAGACCGAACTCATGGGATAGATCTCGTATCTCCTGCTTGTTCAACCCGGCCTTAACGAACGGGCTGGTGATTTCCAGCTCCTGCAAAGCCTTAATGCCGGGGCGATAATCACTCAGGTCGTCTATGTTGGTTCCTTCCAGTATATGGTCAATACCGTGTTCCGTCGCAGTTGCTATAAGTTTTTCAAAGAGTATCCTTTTACAGGTATAGCAGTGTTCGGGGGGATTCATGCGCAGTTCTTCGGGAAAGGGTAATTCGATCACAATATGTTTTACATCCATATCACGAGCGATTTGCCGGGCTTCAGCCTGTTCCCACTCCGGGACATAGGGGGTAGCGATTGAAGCTGCGATAACTTTGTTCCCAAGGGTTTCTTTGGCGGCATAAAGCAGCAAAGAACTGTCCACCCCACCGGAAAAGGCAATCAAGGCTCCCTTAGTGTTGGATAGAATTCGCAACAGTTCCTTATATTTATCCTTAATCGTATTCATAGTCAGATTTGTCTCAGGCTGCCAGTGTTAAAGCTTTCCATTGCCGGAAGGTAAGCAGTCCCTGTTTATATCTCACGGACCTTACCGATAGCCAGATAAACCTCGCCAAGTGGAATTTCATGCTCACGGGCCAATGAACGGCAGTCTTCAAGCTCCGGCTTGGAGCGGATTACTTTTCCATCGAGGATAGCGTTTTTCATGGTCACTGTTCCAAGTGGTGTTTCAAGTTTTTCAAAGGATACATCAAGAATTGATTTTTCAATGGATATGGATTTGATTCCCAGAGTGGTGGTGTGTTGGAATATCAGCTTTTTGAAACGGTCTTCGTCCTCGCTGCCGCAAAGAAGTGATAAAGTGGTTGCGGGGCGGTTCTTTTTCATTACTATCGGAGTGAAGTGAACATCCATTGCCCCGGCTTCCATCAGCTGTTCCATTGCCACACCCAGCATTTCACCTGTCATATCATCGATGTTGCACTGCAGAAGTTTTGCCTGAACAGTGGGCATAGAAGCTGAGTCGGTTTCCACTTCGGCCAGCTGCACGCGGAGAACATTGGGTATTTCATTGTCACGGTGACCGATGCCATAAGCGGTCTTTTGCACGGTCATCTGAGGTGAATCCGTGAATTTATCAACCAGAGCGGCAAGTATGGCCGCCCCCGTGGGAGTAGTGGTTTCTTTCGGGACGGCTCCGCGGGTTGTTGGACAACCGGAGAGTATCTCCGAGGTGGCCGGGGCGGGAACAGGCATTTTCCCGTGAGCGCAATCGACAAAACCGCCGCCGAGTTCAACGGGTGAACACCATACTTCATCAACTTCGAGCTGGTGAAAACAGATAGCTGCTCCGACAATATCTATGATCGAATCGATCGCTCCGACTTCATGAAAGTGGACTTCATAAATACCTTTGCCGTGAATTTTGGCTTCGGCTTCGGCTACTTTACGGAAAATGGCTAGACTTGTTTCTTTGATCTTATTTTCAAGTCCGGATTCATTTATGATTTTCTCTATGTCATGCAGGTTTCTGTGTTCATGGTGATGGCTGTGGGAATGGCCTTTCTCGGAATGGGACTGGGATCCGTTGTGACCATGATGATGGCCGTGCGGCAGCTTTACATCTACCCGTGTTCCGAAGATTCCTTTGCGGGAATCGGTGGAATGCGCGAGTTTGAATTCGTGATCGAGTCCAAGTTTTGAGAGTTCGGATTTGAGTAACCCTGGATCAACACCAAGTTCAATCATGGCGGCAAGGTTCATGTCTCCGCTGATACCTGAAAAACAATCGTAGTAGAGTATATTCATTTTTTAAGTCCGGATTTTTTAACCGGGATATGCGGATACCGGCTTTGCCGGTATCCGCGGGAGTGTTTATAAAGTGTTTGCCCTGCTGCCCATTGTTTAATCTTTTTTATGGGCCATGAAGTTGGCAACAATTTCCTGCATATCCTGCTGCTCAAAGAAATCGGCAACGCGGGAAAGCTCTTCCGGGATGGCAATATGCTGGGGACAGTGTTCAACGCATTGTCCGCATTCCACACATTGTGAGGCATATGCCGGTTCCGAATTGAACTCTCCACTGAGCATCAAAGCATACTGGAATTTGGTCATGTCGAGCTTATCTTTAAACAAGCTTGCGGTATTGAGCAACTCAAAGCAGAAAGGAATCCTGACTCCCGCCGGGCAGGGCATACAGTATGCACAACCTGTGCAGCCGACTTGCATGAGTTCCATGTATTTGTCCGCCACCTTGTCTACAATGTCCAGTTCCGACTGAGTAAGGCTGTTGGGTTCTGCATCGGATGCAATGGCCAGATTCTGCTGAACGTGGGCTTCTTCGTTCATGCCGGAGAGTACCACGGTGACTTCCGGATGGTTCCATACCCAGCGCAAAGCCCATTCCACCGGAGGACGTCTGGTTTCAGCTGTGTCCCATATTTCCTGAACTCCGTCCGGTGGAGTGGGGGCACTGAGATTCCCACCCCGTAAAGGCTCCATGATGATAACTGCGAGGTCCCTGGAGGCTGCATATTCAAGTCCGGCCCGCCCTGCCTGGTTTTCAGTGTCCAGGAAATTGTACTGAATCTGGCAGAATGTCCACGGGTATGCATCAGTGATGCGGGTGAAGTCTTCGGCCACCCCGTGAAAGGAAAAACCGGCGTATCTGATTTTGCCCGATTCAATGGCTTTATCCAGAAAATCCTTTATGCCCATGGCTTCCATTCTGTCCCAGGAGTTGCCTTCCAGAGCATGAACCAGATAGTAGTTGATACAGTCCACATCCATTTTTGCAAGCTGCTCGTCAAGATACTTATCCATCTCCTCGCGGGTGTTGACCAGCCATTGAGGAAGCTTATCTGCCAAGCGAACTTTTTCTCTATAACCATCTTTGAGGGCCTTACCCACTATCACTTCACTTTCACCATTATGGTAAGGCCATGCGGTGTCAATGTAGTTTACTCCGTTATCAATGGCATCTCTGATTTGTCCGATGGCTCTTTGTTCGTCAATATTGCCATCCTCAGTCATAGGCAGGCGCATTGCGCCGAAGCCCAGAATGGAAAGTTCATCACCTGTTTTAGGCACTTTACGGTAAAGCATCTTTTCTCCCTTTTTGTTATGTCCTCGGCAAGGTCCGAATCGGTCCTGATTCGTAACAGGAATAGATTATACATATTAAAGTCCATGAAGGATCATATAAATGTAGTAAACAGATGAATACCTATGTCTGGGGTTTTGTCTGTTCTGCCACCTCAAGACCTGTAAAAAACGAGGACCAATGAGGGGGGCTCTAAGCTTTTCCGTTTGAAATGGAAGCAGACTGTGCTAAATTTGAAGTCAATAATGACATGGGACTTTTTCTGATTCCTGATTTTTACATGTACTGTGATTGAGTTAGAAACCGCTTTTGACTGGTTTATTTTCGTGGGAAATGTCTTTAACGAACATTTTTGCAGCAAGAGTGGTGTACTGATGAAAGAGAATGAAATGAAGGTTCTACTTGTAGATGATGAGGAATCTTCCGCGAAGTATGTTGAGATTTTTCTGCGGGAAGACGGTTACGATGTTGATGTTGCATTGAATGGCCCTGATGGTCTTGAACTGATTCTTTCAGGAGATTATGCACTGGCTATTCTTGACGTTATGCTCCCCGGTATTGACGGCTGGACAATTCTGGAAAAAGCAAGAGCCGCGGATGTAGATGTCCCGGTTCTTTTTCTGACTGCTCTAGATCAGGTCGAGGACAGGGTTAAGGGACTCGAAATGGGCGCAGACGATTATTTGGTCAAGCCCTTCTCGTATGAAGAGCTGCTCGCCCGTGTACGTGCTGTGATCCGTAGAAAAAAATATTCTGAAGGCTCCGTAACGGAGTTGAAAGTGGCTGATCTGACTCTTGATCTGATCAGGAGACAGGCCGTAAGGGGCGGGGAAACGATAGATCTGACTCCCAAGGAATTTGATCTGCTGCATATTTTTATGCGCCATAAGGGAGATGTTCTTGATCGGGCACAGTTGTCAAAGAAAGGATGGGGGATTGAATTTGACCCCAACACCAATGTTGTGGATGTCGCGGTCCGCCGTTTGCGTTCCAAAATAGATGATGGCTGCTGCCGCAAACTCATTCATACTATACGCGGCGAAGGGTATGTCCTTGAGAACCGGGGTTGATACAGTCTTTAATTCTAACATGTTTGAGATAATGAAATGCTTTTTTTGTTTAGCAGAAAAAATCCGACAAAGCAGGTCTGGCGGATCAGTCTATTTTGGCTGATTTTTTTTATGATGATTTCAGTAGTGCCGGGGTGCGGCCTTAAAAGGAACGCCCTGCCTGTAGAGCTTCAGCAGAAGGCGAAGCTTCCCGGATATGGCAATATCCGTTTCTATGGAGACACTTCTCCCGCGCATCTGGATAGGGTTATGGAAACCTGGGCTGAGATATGCAAAAGGCCGGGGCTACCTGCTGAGATCAGTTTTCTCAGTCTTTCCGGCGGCGGAGCGGATGGAGCTTTCGGAGCCGGTTTTTTATGCGGCTGGAGCAAACGCGGAGACAGGCCGGTATTCGGACTTGTCACAGGTATAAGCACAGGGGCTCTTATTGCCCCTTTTGCGTTTCTGGGTGAGGATTACGATCCTTTTATCAGAGTCTTTTACACTACTTTTTCCACTCAGGATCTAATCAGCCAGCGTTCCTATGTTTCGGCCATCTCCGGCGACTCTGTCTACAGTACCGAGCCGTTGCGTGCGGCTCTAAGGAAATATATCAACTCTGATTTCATTGCCAAAAT
Organism: Maridesulfovibrio salinus; assembly: GCF_055394525.1. Lineage (NCBI taxonomy): Bacteria > Pseudomonadati > Thermodesulfobacteriota > Desulfovibrionia > Desulfovibrionales > Desulfovibrionaceae > Maridesulfovibrio > Maridesulfovibrio salinus. Next base: position 1,134 of record NZ_AP042461.1, on the reverse strand, counting down.
AGCAGAGGAACACCGCAAAGGCAGGCGTCTGCTGATCGGAACGACAAACCTTGATGCTATGCGGCCTGTTTATTGGGATATCGGCGCCATAGCCCAGTACGCCACTGAAGACTCAGATCAACTGATAAGGGATGTCATTCTTGCCTCGGCTTCCGTTCCTGTCGCTTTTCCGCCTGTTTATTTCAAAGTGCGCGCCAATGGTAAAAATTATGATGAAATGCATGTGGACGGCGGCGTGACCAATCAGGTCTTTTCTTATCCCCCCAGTGTCCAGCTTGCCGAAGAGCTTAAAAAAATTGGAGAGAAGAGAAAGATAACCCTTTACGTGATCAGAAATGATTCTCTCATTGCTGAAGGTGAACAGGTGGAACCGTATATCGGCGGCATAGCGGAGCGGTCTCTGCGTGGACTCATTAGAAATCAGGGGATTGGAGATCTGTACCGGATTTATTATACCGCCCAAAGAGACGGTGTGAACTTCAGGCTTGCCTTCATACCCCCCGAATACAATGAAGAGGCGGACGAATTGTTCAGCCCGGTATACATGAGCAAACTTTTCAGCCTTGGCTATAAGATGGGCAGAAGCGACACAGCATGGCACACCGCCCCGCCTTCATGTGCAATTCCCGTAGAACCTGTCCCGCCGATGCCGCAGGTGATAAGAACTGATTGATCAGGCATAGCAGAATAAAATAGGCCTTCGGGAAATTCCCGAAGGCCTATTTTATTGATTGTGTTGTACTCCGGATTATTCTCCGTCTTTAAGGTCTTCCACGATCTGTTGCAGTTCTGATATCTGTTCCGCAAGAGTATCAAGGGCCATGGAGAATTCACGTGCTCCATTGGCCGTTTCATTGGTAATGCGGTTTATTTCTTCAATGGAGCTGTTGATCTCTTCAGAGGTCGCGGATTGTTCTTCCGCAGCGGTTGCAATGCTCTGAATCCGGATGGCACTTTCTTCCGCCCCATGGACTATTTCTTCAAGAACAGCGCCGGAGCTTGCCGACTGGCTGCTGGCCTGTTCGATCCGAGCAAAAACATTCTCCATTGATTCGATGTTTTTATTGGCAACTCTCTGGATAGATCCAATTGAACTGGAGACTTCACTGGTGGCGGTCATGGTTTTTTCAGCCA